>CAVQQK010000003.1:250000-378856 GCA_963714925.1 uncultured beta proteobacterium
CGCGTCGCGTGCCTGTGTCTCGCGCGCGGCGACCGACGCGCCATTCGTGTCCCCGACGATGATCTTCAAAGTGATGCTCCGTCCCAGATGCGTCTCGAGCGCAGCCTTCAGCTTGTCCTGATAGGCGCGGTCCGTGAGGGAGGCTTTTGACTTCGGGACCGCAAGTTCGTAGATCCGACCGTCGCACTGCTTGAGTTCCGCGTGGCGCGCGAGTTCGCGCGCCGCCCCCGCCACCGCTAACTGCCCGACCAGCGCCGCCCATTCTTCCTTCGCCCCCGCTGCCAGACCCGCGGCAGGCGCGGGGGCCGGGCGCGTGCCTGCCGCGGGTTTTCCCGCGCGCACGGGAACGCTCTTCGTGGTCGGTGCGCTGCTTTTAGGACGTTCGCCCGGCTGCTCAATCCGAAACGCCACCATGCGCAGCAGCGCCATCACAAAACCCGCATATTCATCCGGCGCAAGAGGCAACTCTGCGCGCCCCTGCAGGGCAATCTCGTAGTCAAGCTGCACAATCTCCGGCTCGAGCTTCGCGGCGAGCGCCTCGATGCGCGGACGCTCGGGCAAATCGTCCTCGAGTGCTTCTGGAACGGTCTGCGCCAGCGCCACTTGCAGCAGCAAGGCCGCGAGATCGGCCAGCGCCGTATCGAAGGCAAGGCTTCGCAGCTGCATCTCATCGGCGATACGCATGACTTCACGGCCATTTCCGTCCGCCACCGCCTCCAGCACTGCGATCAAAACGCTCTGGTCTATCGCACCCAACATGTCCTGCACGCTATCGACGGAGACCCGCCCTGCGCCATGCGCGATCGCCTGATCAAGTAACGACAGCCCGTCGCGCATGCTGCCGGCGGCTGCACGCCCGATTGGCACGAGTGCCTCCGGTTCGAAGTCGATCTCTTCGGCTGCAAGCAGTTTCGCAAGCTGCGTCGTGATCGACGCGGGCGGCATCTGCTTCAAATTGAACTGCAAGCAACGACTGAGGACCGTCACCGGGATCTTTTGCGGATCCGTCGTCGCGAGAATGAATTTCAGGTGCTCCGGCGGTTCCTCGAGCGTCTTCAGCATGGCATTGAATGCCGAGGTCGAGAGCATGTGTACTTCGTCGATCACGTAGATCTTGTAGCGCGCCCGCGTCGGGGCGTACTGGGCGGACTCGAGCAGCTGGCGCATCTCGTCGACACGCGTATTGGTCGCCGCGTCCACTTCGAGCAGATCCACGAACCGGCCGGCGTCGATTTCCGTGCAGGCGCCGCATTGCCCGCAGGGATCCGCGGTGATGCCGCGTTCGCAGTTGAGGCATTTCGCGAGAATGCGCGCCAACGTGGTTTTTCCGACCCCACGCGTGCCGGTAAAGAGGTAGGCATGATGCAGCCGCTGCTGCTCGAGCGCATGACGCAGGGCGCGTACCACGTGCTCCTGCCCGACGAGGCTCGCGAAATCGCGCGGCCTCCACTTGCGGGCAAGCACCTGGTAGGACATACGAATGATTTTATCAGCGGGATCGAGGGAGGCGGCAGCCTCCCTCGATCGCCACGATCGAATGGGTGGCGAGCCTAACCCCCGGCACCTGCAGTAACCAGCTGTGGCTGCTTCCTTCCGGATCTGACCAGATTCACCAGGCTGCAGTGCGGGGAGGCTCGCCGTCGAAAACCTCTGCGCATTGGCGGAGAGAGAGGGATTCGAACCCTCGATACGCTATTAACGTATACACGCTTTCCAAGCGTGCGCCTTCAGCCACTCGGCCATCTCTCCGACAGCGCCGTATTGTAGCGGCTCGCCTCGGCGGTCGCTCGCGCTGCGACCGCTCGTGGCTGACCTGCCTACCCCGCGACCGCGCTGCGCAGACCGTTCATGATTTCGTCCAGCGTACGCAACTGTCGTGCGAGGCTGCGCACCGCAGTGCGCGACTGCCTGTTCACCGCGACCCGGCTTGATGGCCGCACGCCCTCCTCAAGATCGATGAGCTGCTGGCGCAGTACGCGGGTCATCAGGTCGGCGTGAACGCTGGCCAACGTCGTCGCATCGGACTCGGCCAGACGTTCGGCCGCAGCGGCATCGCGTAGGCGATCCGGCGTCGCCCGTGCCGTCGACCCCACGCGCAGCGCGAGCGTGCGCGCGATGCTGACGATGGGCATGAGTCCGCCGCGCTTCAGATCCACGCGGCCCTCCTTCGTGCGAAGCGCACCGAACATGCCGAGCGGTGGCCGCAGGCCGCCGACCCATTCGGCGAGCAGCGCAATAAACGGCGGCGTGCGAGACGCCGCGGCGACGGCGTCCGCGTGCAGCTGGTGGCCGAGTTGCGCGTCGCCCGCGACCGGCATGAGATCGAAGAAGATGTCGATATTCATCAGGTCGTCCGGCGTCGCGCGCCGCAGCCAGCCGTCCACACGCAGGCGCCAGTCGGCGAGCGTGCCGCGCCATTCTGCGTTAGCGCCCATCACACCGCCCTTGCAGCGCGGGATGCCCGCCTCGTCGAGGAGTGTCGCGATCCCGGCGCCGAGCTCTGCGAACCAGGCGTCGTCCTGCGACCCGCCCGCATGCACGATGGCGTTGTCCTGGTCGGCCACCAGCAAGCACTCGCCACGCCCGCCCGAGCCAAGCACCAGCACGCACCACTCGGCTGGCGGCGCACCGCGTCCCTCGGCCGCCATACGTGCGAGCGTCAGCTCGGCTGCGCGGGCCGTCAGCGCGCGCACCTCATGCGAGATGACACCCGCAACCTCGGCACCGCCCATCCCCTCTGCGACCAGGCGTCGCGCGACTTCCGGCACCTGGCTGTGACTGGCCGCCATTGAAACCGCGTCGTCGGCCGCCTGCAGCGCGTCGCCGAGCACCATGGCCGCGCTTACACGGTGATGCAGCACGTCGCGTTGCGACAAGACCCCCAGAGCGATGCCGCGTGCATCGACCACGCACAGGTGACGAAAGCCGAGCCGGTCCATGCGCCCCAGCGCGCGGTAGACCAGTTCGTCGCCCGCCATGGTTTCGACGGGCGAGGTCATCACACCGCGCACCGGCGTGCGGTCGAAATCCAGCCGAGCCTCAGCGCTCTCGCGCAGCACGTCGCGTTCCGTGAGGATGCCTTCGGGTGGAGCCTCCACGCGGCCCACCAGGATTGCGCCGACGCGCTGCGCGTGCATTTCCTGAATCGCGGCCCGTAGCATCGCGTCACCCGAAATGAACAGCGGCGGCCTCCCCATGATGTCCTTCAGTCGCCGTTCGTACAGATAGCTGTCAATCCGCGCCACCGGCAGCGTCGGGCGCGGCGGCGGTGCTTCCCCCGGAACCGCGTGCCACCCAGCCTCGGCCTGCCGTCGGACGAGGTCGTCACGTTTCGCGGCCAGCAGCTGCGCTTCGCCCAGCGTGCGTACATCCGCTTCGCGCAGGCGCGGGATCAACCGCGCGAAGACCTTGGCCGCAGCCATGCTGTCGCCCAGCGCGCTGTGTCGGCCCGCGATCGACACGCCGAGGTGGCCGACGCGATCGTCTCCAGCCCGAGGTCCGGCAGCACTGGCTCGAGCCCGCCGATCAGCAGGGCGATGTCGAGCGCCGGTGGATCGTGCCAGGGAATATTGGCACGCGCCGCCTCGTGCCGAAGCACCGCGAGATCGAAGGCCACGTTGTGGCCGACGACGATGCGGCCCAAGAGCATTTCATGCAGCTTGACGTAGAAGTCGATGAAGCTCGGCGCAGCGGCGACGTCCGCGTCACCCAATCCATGAATGCGCTCGGCCACCGCCGGCATCGACACGCCGGGATTGATGAGCTGATCGATCCGGGGTGCATCCAGGATGCGCGGCCCAAGCATCGCAATCGCACCGATCTGAACCACCCGGTCGCGACGCACGTCGAGCCCCGTCGTTTCCAGGTCGAGCACGACCACCGACAGCGCACCTAGCGCCGTGTGACTCGGTGGTGGAAGCCTGCCTGGCATGTGCGCGAGACCCACCGTGTGCTAGTTCAACACCAGGCCCACGAGATAGGCGACGCCCAGCGCGAGTTCGCTCTCGAGTGGAAACGACAGCATGCCCATGACCGTGTAGCCGAGCAGCCACGGCATGACATAGAAGCGGAACATGAAGAAGAACCACGCCACATAGAGCGGGATGAGCATCGGCACGAGGAACTCGGGCGTGATCGGCGCGAAGCGCTTGATCAGCGGATCGGTCGCGCGGACGAAAAAGCGCATGAAAAAGAAATTGCTGGTCTCGGGCAGGAAGATGCTCATCCCGAAGCGGCCGATCAGCGTCCACATGACCACGCCCAGGACGTAGTCGACCACGATGACCCAGACCGGAAAGCCGTCAACCATGTTCCACCCGTACGCTCAACGGCAATTGTAGGCGAGGTCCGGAAGACGAAAAAAAAAACCGGGGCGATGTACTCGCCCCGGTTTCTGGAAGCCGAACCCGGCTTAGTGCGTCGAGCTCAGATAGGTGTCGCCCTTCGGAATCCGGATTTCGTCGATCATGGCTTGGGTCTCGGCATCCGGTTCCTTGGTCATCAGAGATACCACGACCATGGCAACCAGGCTCACGCCCGCGCCGATGATGCCGAAGCGCAGGTTGTCGATGCCTATCCACGGCGTCATGCCGCCCCACTTGACCAGGTACAGGTACCAGGTGCCGGCGCCGAACCCGAGGACCATGCCGGCGATCGCGCCCGGACGGTTCGCACGCTTCCACCAGATGCCGAGCACCAGCGGGAAGAACAACCCCGACATCGCGAAGTCGAACGCCCAGGCCACCGCCCCGAGAATGTTGGTCAGGCGGAAGCTCGCCACCACCGCACCGGCGGCGCCGATCACGACGAGCAGCACCCGCGCGACAATCAGCCGATGTCTCACATCAGCCTTCGGGTCGATCATCTTGTAGTAGAGATCGTGCGAAAGCGCATTGGCGATCGCCAGCAGCAGACCGTCCGCAGTCGACATCGCCGCCGCCATGCCGCCGGCTGCGACCAGACCCGAGATCACGTACGGCAGGCCCGCGATCTCCGGGGTCGCCAGCACGACAATATCGCCGCGCATGAAGAACTCGTTGATCTGCAGGATGCCGTCCTTGTTGGCGTCGATGATCGCGAGGAAATTGACCGCATGCCACTTCTGGATCCAATCCAGCGCCATCACGCTGGCGATCGGCTTGCCGATGATGCTAGTCGCAAGATTCGGATCGAGCACCTGCAGCTTGGTGAAGGTCGCCAAGGCCGGCGCCGTGAAGTAAAGCAGGAAAATGAACAGCAGCGACCAGGCGACCGATATACGCGCCGCACGCACCGAGGGGGTGGTGAAGTAGCGCATCAGGATGTGCGGCAATGACGCTGTACCCAGCATCATGCACGCCGTCAAGGTGGCAAACTTGACCGCCGGGATAAAGCCATCGGCCGCGACAGAGTGCGCAACGGTCAGCGCTCGCGTACCGCCCGGCACCAGCTTCAGGGTTTCGGCGCCCGGCTTGAGCACACCCACCTGATGCAGGGCCTCGAGTTCGCTGAGCCGTGCCACTGCGTCGCCATAGACGAGTTGCGGGATCACGCCGAAGCCCTGCTTGTTCGACATCCAGATCACCGGCACCAGGTAGGCGACGATCAGCACGATGTACTGCGCCACCTGCGTCCAGGTCACCGCGCGCATCCCGCCCAGCATCGAGCAGATCAGGATGCCGGCCAGGCCGAACCACACGCCCACGCCGAACGGTATCCCCAGCGCACGCGACGCGATGGTTCCCGTCGCGTTGATCTGCGCCGTCACGTAGGTGAACGAGGCCACCACCAGCACCACCACCGCGCAGAACCGCGCCAGGTTGCCGCCGTAACGAGTGCCGATGAAATCCGGCACCGTGTAGCAGCCGAACTTGCGCAGGTAGGGCGCCATCAGCGTGGCCACCAACACATAGCCGCCGGTCCAGCCGACGACGAAGGCGAGGTAGCCGTGGCCGCCCATGTAGATGCCGCCCGCCATCGCCACGAACGACGCGCCCGACATCCAGTCCGCTGCCGTCGCCATGCCGTTGAACACCGGCGGCACCTGCCGTCCCGCGACGTAGTAGGCATCGAGCTGCATCGTCCGCGACAGCCAGCCGATCAGGGCGTAGATGGCAATCGTGAAGGCCACGAACAGGATGCCGATCGTGTCCGCGCTCATGCCCGCCTGCTCGGCGAGCGCCATCAACGCGATGAAGACGACGAAGCCGCCCGTGTAGAAGCCGTAGATCTTGGGCAGGTTGTCGATGAACGAGCCCTGCATTCTGAAAAAGCTCATTGTCCTCTCCCCCTTATTCTTCTTCAGCCATGCCGCATTCGCGATCGATCTTTTCCTGCTGCTTCGCGAATACGAATAGCTGCACGACGAAGACGGCTAGCGATCCCTGGGCGGCCATGTAGAAGCCGAGCGGGAAATGCATGAAGCTCGCCTTGTTAAGCTGCGGGGCAAACCAATGAACCACATACGAAAACACGAACCAGATCGCCAAATGGACGAACATCAGGTTGCGCGTCCGGTTCCAGTGGATTTCTTTTTGTTGTGATGTATCTGCGGCCATCGTCTATCCTCCTCCTGTTCGACGCGAGAGGTCGCCCTGCCCGCACGACCCTACGACCCCACTACCCGATCCTGTACCCGGATTTCTTCTTATGTTCCCCGCTGGTACAGGCTGGCCGATCTTAACCCATTTCACAGAATTTTAGCTTTCGCATTTATCAATACCCCATCTGGCCATTATGGTGAGCCTTAAGCGAATTCCTCAGCTTCTGCGCGAGACCTGGGAAGCCCTACGCAAGGCGTTCGACCCCCGTAGCGCGTCGCGCGCGCGCGCGGTCGCCGATCGGGAGGGCCTGCGGACGTTTCTGGAGGCCCGCGCAAGTTACGTTGCGCAGATGTCGCTGTATGGCTACCTGCGTACACGTGCTGGGGTGCGATTTCCAGAGCTATTCGACGACGATCCCTTCGTGGTTTCGATCAATATCGCGAAATGGCATATCTGGCTCGCCTGCCTGTCCGATCTTTCCGTTTATGCGGGTTTTCTAATGTTGCGCCGCACCAGAGCATCCGCCGACGACATCGGAAAACTGATGCGCGGCGTGTTGGAAGACGCGCTCGCGGTCGCCGGTACGCCCGCTGACGCGGGGCCTGAATTCGCCACGCACGCAAACCGCGTTCGCGCCCGCCTCGCACTGTGCAACTGGCCCTCGATCGAGGACAACGAATTCGCGTTCGTCGAAAGCCCGGACGCGCTCGTGCAGTGGGCGCCCATCGTCGACGACCTCAAGCAACTCGATGCCGAGGTCGTGCGCAACTCGGTACGCTTTCGCTGGCAGGAAGTGCGCCGCGACCTGCGGCGCGACCTGCGTGCCGACGCCGTCCTCGCCGAGGCAAGCGCCGGCGTGGTCAACGCAATTGCGGTCCCCTGAGCGACCGCGCGCCGATCAGATTCCCCGCTTCAACTGCTCAAGGATCGCCGGGTTTTCGAGCGTCGAGACATCCTGCGTGATTTCCTCGCCCCGCGCGATCGAGCGCAGCAGCCGACGCATGATCTTGCCCGATCGGGTCTTCGGCAGGTTGTCGCCGAAGCGGATGTCCTTCGGTTTGGCGATCGAGCCGATTTCCTTGCCCACCCAGTCGCGCAATTCCTGGGCCATTTTCATCGCCGCGTCGCCCTCCGGGCGCGGGCCCTTGGTCACGACAAAGGCGACGATTGCCTCACCCGTGAGGTCGTCCGGCTTGCCGACCACCGCGGCTTCCGCAACGAGCTTGAATTCGCCACCAGCGCAGACTCGACCTCCATCGTGCCGAGTCGGTGGCCAGAGACGTTCAGTACGTCGTCGATCCGACCGACGATCCGGAAGTAGCCCTCCTCGTCCATGCTCGCACCGTCGCCCGCAAGGTAGAACTTGCCCTTGAAATCATCCGGGTAGTAGGTCTTGCGGTAGCGCTCTGGATCGCCCCAGATCGTGCGCAGCATCGCCGGCCAAGGCCGCTTGATCACGAGGATGCCACCTTTGCCCCTGCCGACCGGCACGCCGGTCTCGTCGACGATGTCGGCGATGATGCCGGGCAGCGGAAACGTCGCCGAACCGGGCTTGGTCGGCGTCGCACCGGGCAACGGCGTGATCAGGTGACCGCCGGTCTCGGTCTGCCACCAGGTATCGACGATCGGGCAGCGCCCCCCGCCAACGGTCGCGTGGTACCACATCCAGGCCTCCGGGTTGATCGGCTCGCCGACCGTACCGAGAATGCGCAGACTGGAGAGGTCGTACTTCTTCGGCAGGTCTGCGCCGGCCTTGATGAGCGAGCGAATCGCCGTCGGCGCGGTATAGAACACGTTCACCTTGTGGTCCTGGATGAGTTTCCAGAACCGCCCGGCGTCCGGGTACGTCGGAACGCCCTCGAACATCACCTCGGTCGCGCCGACCGCCAGCGGCCCGTAGGCGATGTAGCTGTGCCCGGTAACCCAGCCCACGTCCGCCGTACACCAGAACACGTCCGACGACTTGTAGTCGAAGGTCCACTGCATCGTGAGGATCGTCCACAGCAGGTAGCCGCCGGTGGAGTGCTGGATCCCCTTCGGCTTGCCGGTCGAACCCGAGGTGTAGAGGATGAATAGCGGATGCTCGGCATTCACCCAGGTCGGCTCGCAGGAATCGGCCTCGCCCTTCACCACGTCGTCCCACCACTTGTCGCGCGGCGCCGTCATGGGAACCACGGTGCCGGTGCGCTTGTAGACGATCACGTTGCGCACGCCGTCGCAACCGCCCATCGCAAGCGCCTCGTCGACCACCGGCTTCAGCGGAATTTCGCGCCCACCGCGGAATTGCCCGTCGGCCGTAATGACTTCGGTCGCGCCGGCATCGATGATCCGCTCTTGTATCGACTTCGCCGAGAACCCGCCGAACACCACCGAGTGCGTCGCGCCGATGCGCGCGCAGGCTTGCATCGCGACCACGACCTGAATCGACATCGGCATGTAGATGAGAACCCGATCGCCCTGCTTGACGCCATGCGCCTTGAGCGCATTCGCCATCCGGCAGACCTCGTGATACAGCGCCTTGTAGGTAATCTTGCTGACCTTGCCGTCGTCGGCCTCGAAGATGATTGCAACCTTGTCGGGCTGGGTCTTCAGGTGACGGTCGAGGCAGTTGTAGGACGCGTTCAGTTCGCCGTCATGGAACCACCTGAAAAACGGCGCTTTGGATTCATCCAGCACCTTGGTGAATGGCTTGTGCCACAGCAACTGTTCTTGCGCCAGCCGACCCCAGAATCCTTCGAAATCCTTTTCCGCCTCGGCGCACAGGGCGCGATAGGCCGCCATGCCGGATACGTTGGCCTGCTTGACGAACGCCGCGCTCGGGGGAAACACGCGGGTTTCATGCAGGACGGTTTCAGTCGTGGAACTGGACATGGTTGCGCTCCTTCAAGTAACCGATCGCCGCGGTGCGGCCTATGGCGAGATAAAACCATCATGGCATTGGGTTGTAAAGGCTGGTGGCGCAGACCGGCAAACCCGCGTGCCACCGTCTTGCGCTGTGCTAAATTTGATTCCCTCCTCTTCAGCGCCCGCGCATCATAGCGGACGCTGCCACGCCGACCGCCCGGCAGGCGCAGGGAGTCGAAGGAGCCGTACTCACATGACGCTGATCCGCCAGAACGACCTCATTCAGAGCGTCGCCGACACGCTGCAGTTCATCTCCTACTATCACCCGGCCGACTACATCCGCGCGCTGGCCCGCGCCTACGAGCGCGAGCAGTCGCCCGCGGCGAAGGACGCGATCGCGCAAATCCTGACCAATTCGCGCATGTGCGCGGAGGGCCATCGCCCGATCTGCCAGGACACCGGCATCGTCAATGTGTTCCTCAAGATCGGCATGGACATCCGCTGGGACGGGGCAACGATGTCGATCGAGGACATGGTGAACGAAGGCGTGCGACGGGCCTACAACGACCCCGACAATACGCTGCGCGCCTCGGTACTCCTCGACCCGGCATTTACCCGCGTCAACTCGCGCGACAACACGCCGGCGGTCATTCACATGCAGGTCGTCCCAGGTGCGACGATCGAAGTCGACGTCGCCGCCAAGGGTGGCGGCTCCGAGGCCAAATCGAAATTCGCCATGCTCAATCCGTCGGATTCGATCGTCGACTGGGTGCTGAAGACCGTCCCCACGATGGGCGCAGGCTGGTGCCCGCCGGGCATGCTCGGCATCGGCATCGGCGGTACCGCGGAAAAAGCGATGCTGCTGGCCAAGGAATCGCTCATGGCGCCGATCGACATGGCCGAGCTCAAGGCGCGCGGCCCGAAGGACAAGCTCGAGGAACTGCGCATCGACCTCTACGACAAGGTCAATGCGCTTGGCATCGGTGCGCAGGGCCTCGGCGGGCTCTCGACGGTGCTCGACGTCAAGATCCTCAGCTACCCGACGCACGCCGCGAACAAGCCGATCGGCATGATCCCGAACTGCGCCGCGACGCGCCATGCGCATTTCGTCCTCGACGGTTCCGGGCCCGCGCTGCTCGAGGCACCGAAGCTCTCGGACTGGCCGGCGGTGACCTGGCAGCCGGATGCGAACGCGCGCCGCGTCGATTTGAATGCGCTGACCGCCAAGGCGGTCACGTCTTGGAAGCCCGGTGAGCGGCTCCTCCTTTCGGGCAAGTTGCTGACCGGGCGCGACGCCGCACACAAACGCATCGAGGAGATGCTGGAACGCGGCGAGAAGCTGCCGGTCGACTTCAGCAACCGGGTGATCTATTACGTCGGCCCGGTCAACCCGGTGCGCGACGAAGCCGTCGGCCCGGCCGGGCCGACCACCGCAACGCGCATGGACCGGTTCACCGAAACCATGCTCGGCAAGACGGGGCTCCTGGCGATGATTGGCAAGGCCGAGCGCGGACCGGTCGCGATCGAATCGATCAAGAAGCACAAGGCGGCCTATCTCATGGCGGTCGGCGGTGCGGCCTACCTCGTTGCCAAGGCGATCCGGAAATCCCGTGTGCTCGCGTTCGAGGACCTCGGCATGGAGGCAATCTACGAATTCGACGTCGCCGACATGCCGGTGACCGTCGCAGTCGACGCCAACGGTACGTCGGTGCACCAGACCGGTCCTGCCGACTGGCAGGCCAAGATCCGCGAATTCAAGATACCCGTCACGGCCGCGTAGCTCCGGAACGTGGACCCGATCACCCGCACCGACTGGCGCGCGGTCTGGGCCATCTTCGCGACGGGCGTCGTCAGCGCCGCCTACATCGGCAAGGCGCCGCCTGCGCTTCCGCTGCTGCGTGGCGAACTTGGCCTCACGCTGGTCGAGAGTGGGTTCATCGCAACCATGTTCAACGTGGTCGGCGGCTTCGTCGGCATCTTCGGCGGCATGCTGGCCGATCGCTTCGGGCACAAGCGCTCGGCGCTCGCCGGTCTGGCCGCACTCGCCCTCGGCAGTCTGCTCGGGGTCGTGGCGACGAGCTACGCCGCCGTGCTCCTCGGGCGCTTTCTCGAAGGCGCTGGTTTCATCCTGACCTCGGTCTCGGGCGTGGCACTGATCATCCAGGTCACGCGGTCGGCCGACCGTCCAGGTGCGATGGCGCTGTGGAGCGCCTACCTGCCGACGGGCGCCGCGGCCGCGCTGCTCGCCGCGCCGTGGATGCTGCTCGCGTACGGCTGGCGCGGTCTGTGGCTGCTTGTGCTTGCGCTGACGGTGGCATGTTTCGTACTCGTCGCGCGCGTGGCGCCTGCCGACGCCCCGCGCGCGCGCGTCGGTTTCCTGCGCCTTGCGGCCGAGTCGCTCGCCCAGCGCGGCAGCCTGCTGCTGTGTGCCGCCTTCATCGGGTATACGGCGCAGTGGGCATCCGTCCTGGTCTGGCTGCCGACGTTTGCGATCGACGAGCGCGGCGCGAGCACCGAACTCGCGGCCCTGCTGACCGCCGGCATGGTGGCGATCAACGCGCCCGGCAACCTGCTCGGCGGTCCGCTCATGGCGCGCGGTGTCAGCCGCGCGACGCTGATCACCTTCGGCGCCACGGTGCAGGCGATTTCCGCGGCTGGAATCTTTCTCGACGTCCTGCCGGATTCCTGGCGCTACGTCGCCTGCCTGAGTTTTTCGTTCTTCGGCGGCCTGATCCCGGTCGCGGTGATGACCGGCATACCCGTGCACGCGCGCTCGCCGTCGCATATCGGCACCACCAATGGCATGGTCATGCAGGTCTCGCAAATCGGCCAGTTTTTCGGTCCGCTGCTGGTGGCCTGGCTGGCGACCCGCTTCGCCTGGAGCGCTTCGCTCGGCGCGATGCTGTGCTACGCGGCGATCACCCTCGCTGCGGGCCTCGCGATCGGCCGGGTCGAGGCGCGCGGCGCGGCGACCGCGCGTTAGAATCGCGACTCTGCGAGGAATGCACATGAAACGCGACATCCATATCTGCGAGGTCGGTCCGCGCGACGGATTGCAGAACGCCAAACACCTCATGTCGAGCGACGCGAAAAAGCGCTGGATCAGCGCGCTCGCGGCCGCCGGAGTCGAGGAGATCGAGGTCGGCTCTTTCGTGCCGCCCAAGCTCATTCCGGCGATGGCCGACACCGGCGAAATCGTGGCGCATGCACGCACGATCGCCGGCCTGCGCGTCGTCGCGCTCGCACCGAATCTGAAGGGCATGCAGCGTGCGCTCGATGCCGGTGCGCACAAGATCACGTTCCCGGTTTCGGCCAGCCGTGAACACAGCCTGTCGAACGTACACATGACGCCGGAGCAGATGGTCGACGAAGTGCGCAAATGCATTGCGCTGCGCGATTCACTGCCGGCGGACAAGCGTCCCGAGCTCGAAGGGGCGGTCTCGACCGCATTCGGTTGCACGATGCAGGGCGAAGTGCCCGAAGACGATGTGCTGCGGATCGCAGTGCAGCTTGCAGAAGCCGGCTGTGACTGCGTCGCGCTCGCGGATACCGTTGGCTACGCCAATCCGGCGCAGGTGCGGCGCGTGTTTGCGCGCGCCAAGCGCGAACTCGGCGCCAAGCTCGAAGGCGCGCATTTCCATAACACCCGCGGACTTGGGCTGGCCAACGCGCTCGCGGCGTACGAAGAAGGCGTGACGCACTTCGACAGTTCGATGGCGGGACTGGGCGGCTGCCCCTTCGCGCCGGGCGCGAGCGGCAACGTCATCACCGAAGACCTCGTGTTCATGTTCGAAAGCATGGGCCTCGCAACCGGCATCGACTTCGACAGGCTGCTTGCGGCGCGAGGCATTCTCACCGGGGCGATTCCGGATGAGCCGGTCTACGGCCATACGCCCCAGGCCGGCCTGCCGAAAAACTTCCGCCGCGCGGCGTGAGCACGCCGCCTCTGCCGCTCGATGGCATCCGCGTCATCGAGTTTGCGCATATGGTGATGGGGCCGTCCTGCGGCCTCGTGCTGGGCGACCTGGGCGCCGAAGTCATCAAGGTCGAGCCGCTCGAAGGCGACAACACGCGCCGACTGGAGGCTGCGGGCGCCGGCTTCTTTCCGATCTTCAACCGCAACAAGAAAAGCCTCGCCGTCGACTTGAAGAGCGATGCGGGGCGCGACGTCGTCCTGCGCCTGATCGATAGCGCCGATGTGCTTGACCGAAAACTTCCGCCCCGGCGCGCTCGAGCGCCTGGGCTTCGGCTATGACGCGCTTGCGCGGCGCAATCCGCGCCTCGTGTACTGCTCGCTCAAGGGCTTTCTCGACGGCCCTTACCAGGACCGCGCCGCGCTCGACGAGGTCGTGCAGATGATGGGCGGCCTGGCCTACATGACGGGGCTGCCGGATCGCCCGCTGCGCGCCGGGTCGTCGGTCGTCGACATTCTCGGTGGCACCTTCGGCGCGGTCGGCGTGCTCGCGGCGCTGCGCGAGCGTGAAACAACCGGGCGCGGCAAGCGCGTGACCAGCGCCCTGTTCGAGAGCACGGCCTATCTCGTCGCCCAGCACATGGCGCAGTACGAGATCACGGGGGAGGCGCCGCCGCCGATGTCGGTCAAGCGCCCGGCCTGGGGTGTCTACGACATCTTCGAGACCGGCGATGCCGATCGTCTGTTCATCGGCGTCGTCACGGACACGCAGTGGGCGGTCTTTTGCCGCGCATTCGAGGAGCCCGAACTGGCGGCCGACGCCCGCCTGCGAACCAATGGCGAACGCGTCAAGCAACGTGAGTGGCTCATCCCGCGCCTGGGCGAAACGATGCGGCGCTACCCGCCGCGCCGAGCTCGCCGCAAAGCTCGAAGCGATCGGGCTGCCGTTTGCGCCCATCGCCAAGCCCTGGGATCTGCTCGAGCGATCCGCACTTGAATGCCTCGGGCGGATTGATGGCAACGCAACTACCGAACGGGCAGACAGCCCACATCCCCGCCCTGCCGATTGCGCTCGATGGCAAACGCCTGCCCAAGCGCAGCGACCCCCGCAGATCGGGGAGCACACGCGCGCGCTGCTCGCAGCCGCGGGCGTTGCGCCGGCCGAAATCGACGCCCTGCTCGCGCAGCGCGTCGTGGCCTAGCACCCGAGCGCAGTTCCCGGCCGGTCAATCGCGCGCTTGACCGGGCGCAGGCAACAGCGCCATGTGTTTCAGCAGCGCAACGAAACGCCCGACCAGATCGCGCTGGTAGGCGTCCAGGTCGCGTCCGCTCCAGTCGTAAAAGCCTTTCCCGTCGCGCGCACCGCGCCGGCCCTCCTGCATCATGCGCGCGACGATCGGCGGCGGCTCGTAACGCGGCGCATCGAGCGCCTGTGCCATCGAACGCGATGCGTAATACAGAATGTCGACGCCGCCGAAATCGATGAACTCGCAGATGCCCATGGTCGCGTAGCGCGGGCCGAACCCTGCGCGAACCGCGCGGTCGATGTCCTCGGGGGTCGCCACCCCCTCTTCCACCAGACGCGCTGCTTCGTTCATGGCGGCCGCCTGCAGGCGCGGCACGATGTACCCGGGCGAGGCGGCACAGCGCACCACGACCTTGCCGGCGGACTCGAGCAGCGTCTTGACATGTGCGAAGGTGGCCTCGGACGTCGTCTTCGCCGGGCTGACCTCGACCAGCGGGATCAGGTAGGCCGGGTTCAGGAAATGCGTGTTGACGAAGCGCGCAGGATGCGTGACGAGCGCGGCGAGCGCATCGGCGAGCATCGACGAGGTGGTCGAGGCGATGACGGCATGATCGGGAACATGCGCGCAGGCACGCGCGAACGCGTCGCGCTTCGCTTCGAGTGTCTCGGTCACACCTTCGAAGACGACATCCGCGGCGCCAAGCACAGAGTCCGCAGCCTGCCACCGGATGCACCGTGATGCGGCGGATGATCGACGCCGCCTGCGCCGCGTCGAGCACCCCCAACTCACGCAACAGCGCGAGATTCGCTTCGATCTCCGTGCGCACCGCGGCGCGCAGCCGCGCGCCTTCGTCGGCGCCGCGCGGCTTGAAATCAATGATGTCGACCGCGTAACCGGCGTAGGCGAACACATGGCCAATCCCGCGGCCCATGCGCCCGGCGCCAAGCGCAACGATTCGCGTCACCTGCCGGTCTCCGCAGGCGCCCGTCCGTGGGGCGCGGTGAAATCGACCATCGGTCCGAGCGGGACGATGCCGCTTGGATTCAGACTGCGATGGCTCTCGTAGTAGTGCCGCTTGGCGTGTTCGGCATTGAACGTCGCCATGATGCCCGGGGTCTGCACCACGTCACGCGTGTACGCCCAGAGGTTCGGATAGTCCACCAGCCGCCGCAGATTGCACTTGAAATGTCCGTAGTACACGAGGTCGAACCGCAGCAACGTCGGCAGCAGCCGAAGATCGGCTTCGGTCAACCGATCGCCGCAGAGGTAACGCCGCTGCGCGAGCTGGGCCTCGAGCCAGTCGAGCGTGTCGAACAGCGGGCCGACGGCCTCCGCGTAGGCGGCCTGGCTGGTGGCGAACCCCGCGCGGTACACGCCGTTGTTGAGCGTGTCGTAGATGCGCGTATTGAGCGCATCGATCTCGCCGCGCAGCGCCAGCGGATAGTAGTCACCGGCGCGCGCGCCGACGCCGTCGAAGGCGCTATTGAACATGCGGATGATTTCGGACGACTCGTTGCTCACCATCGTCCCGCGTGCACGATCCCAGAGCACCGGCGTGGTCACCCGCCCGGTGTAGGCCGGATCCGCGGCCTGGTAGACCTGATAGAGATACTGCGCATGGTGGATCGGGTCCGGGATCACACCCTCGGCCGGTTCGAACGTCCAGCCATGCTCCAACATGCGCCAGTGCACCACCGACAGCCAGATCAGATCCTCGAGCCCTTTCAGCGCGCGCAGGATGAGCGTGCGATGCGCCCACGGACAGGCGAGGCTCACGTAGAGGTGATAGCGGCCGGGCTCGGCTTTGAAGCCGGCGTCGCCACTCGGCCCTGCCGCACCGTCGGGCGTAATCCAGTTGCGAAACGCCGCGGCCTTGCGTACGAAGCGCCCACCGCTGCGCTTCGTGTCGTACCACTGATCCTGCCAAACGCCGTCGACCAAGAGTCCCACGAACGGATTGCCCTCTCTGTTTCCTCGACGCGCCGCGCGGGCGCTAGAGGCCCGCGGACAGCAGCGTACGCATCGCTACTGCGTCCAGATCGGCGAGCCCGAGATTCTCGAGCGACCGTCCACTCGCCCTCAAATCGCGCCCGAGCACCGCGGATGCGATCGCCAGCAGTCCGCGCGCGACCGGACAGGGAACGCGCACCCAATCCGCGACCGACACCAGGAACGCCAGTCCCTGCTCGACGTCTTCGCGCATATAGCGATGCTCGGCGAGGACGATTTTTTCGCTCCAGTCCTTCGAGTCGGTAAGCTTCGCGTGCACTTTGCGACCGTACATCCATTCGTCGCCGTCGGCACGATAGTGATCGGCGAGCGGAAAATGCGGCGCCGCATAACCGAGCGCCATGCGCACTGCGATGCGCTCGGCATCGAGCGCGTCGGTGACGCGTCGGATCGACGTTTGCGTGCCTTCGTTGTGGATATCCCAGCGCTCGAAATGCTCGAGCGGCCCGGCGTTCATCAGGATCAGCGGCGGATGGATGATCGGCCCGGCGTTCATGAGCGCTGCGGATAAGGCGTCCTCGACGGGTTCGAGTGCCGGGAACGCGCGCCGTATCAGGCCGAACGCAGCTTCGTGCAGGCGAGCCGGAAACACGCCCGTCGGCAGGCGGGTCGCGCGCGCCGTAATCGCTGCCGTCTCGGCGCCGTGCTTGCGGGTCAGCCAGGGCAGCGTGCCGGTCTCCGCGAATGCGAACTGCGCGCGGTTGCCCGCAGCGCGGATCGTCTGCGTCATGACGTAGGACCCGAAGCTGCCCGGCGCAAGAAAAACGACCTGTCCGTCTGCAAGGTGCGGCGCGAGGCGTCGCGCATTGTCGAGCTGGGTGAACGCCGGATCGGGCATGACGATCAGCTCCGGCACCGCGCACTGCCTCGCCGAGTTCGTCGGTCACGCAAGCGATCGCCACTTGGCGCTCACCGGCCGCGTCTTTCAGCGTGATCGTTCCGGCCGCACGCAGCGATTCGAGCGCCGCGCCGTCGCGGCGCCAGAACCTGACCGCGTGCCCCTGCGCAGACAGGTCGGCTGCGCAGGCATAGGCGCCATTGCCGCCCCCGACTACCGCGATCTCCACCGGCTTGGCGCCGTGCGACGACCTGGGCGTCAGACGAAGTCGCGGTAACGCGGGTCGTACATGCGTGAACGCACATACGCGAGCAGATCCGCCGGCTCGGGCGCCCGTGCCAGGCCCTGCTGATAGGCAACCGCCGCGACGGCGGCAGCGATCTGGGCCGACACCTCACGCACGTCGACGAGCGGCGGATACAGGCTGCCCTGCGCGAGGTCGGCATCCGATACCGTCGCGGCCAGCGTTTCGGCCGCCGCGAGGAACATCTCTCCAGTGACATGGCGCGCACCGCTCGCGATCGCACCCAACCCCACCCCCGGGAAGATGTACGAATTGTTTCCCTGGCGCGACACCAGGCTGCGGCCCTCGTAGTCGACCGGATCGAAGGGGCTGCCCGAGGCGAACAGCGCGCGCCCGTCGGTCCAACGGTAGGCCTCCTGCGCCGTGCACTCGGATTTCGAGGTCGGATTCGAGAGCGCGAAGACGATCGGGCGCTCGTTGATCGATGCCATGCTGCGCAGCACCGGCTCGGTGAAGGTACCGCCGACAGCCGCAACACCGATGATCGCCGTCGGCCGCAGCGCGTCTACCGCCGCGCCGAACCCGGCGACGGGTTCGTGTTGATGCGCGTAGGGTTTTTTCTGCTCGGCAAGACCACTTCGGCTTGCGACCACGAGGCCCTGCGAATCGACCAGCCAGCAGCGCTTGCGCGCCTCGGCTTGCGACAGCCCCTGCGCCTGCATCGCCATGACGATCAGCTCCGAGATCCCGGTCGCCGCCTCGCCGGCGCCGAGGAACAGCACCTTTTGATCGACGATGCGCCCGCCGCTCACGCGCAGCGCCGAGTGCAGCCCCGCCAGCGCGACCGCGGCCGTGCCCTGGATATCGTCGTTGAAGGTGCAGATGCGGTCGCGGTAGTTGGCGAGCAGCCGGAAGGCGTTATGGTTGGCGAAATCCTCGAACTGGATCAACACGCCGGGAAACACGTCCTGTGTCGCGGCGATGAACTCCTCGACGATCGCGTCGTACTCCGGCCCCGTGATGCGGCGTTGCTTCAGTCCGAGATAGAGCGGATCGTCGAGCAGCGTCGGGTTGTTCGTCCCCACGTCGAGCAACACCGGCAGGGTTTGCGTCGGCGGGATGCCCGCACAGGCGGTGTACAGGGCGAGCTTGCCGATCGGAATACCCATGCCGCTCGCGCCCAGATCGCCGAGCCCGAGTATGCGTTCGCCATCCGAGACGACGATGATCGATACCTCGCGGTAGGGCCAGTTGCGCAGGACCTGGGCCATGCGCCCACGGTCGGCTGCGGTGATGAACATGCCGCGCGGGCGCTGATAGATATGGCCGAATTTCTGGCACGCGAGGCCGACGGTCGGGGTGTAGATGATCGGCACCATCTCGTCCGGATGGTCGGCAATGACCCGATAGAACAGTGCTTCGTTGCGGTTGTGCAGCGACTCGAGGGCAACGTACTTTTCGAGAGGATCCGAGACGCGCCGCAGGTTCTCCAGGATGCGCGCCTCCTGCGCCTCCTGCGTAATGACCTGCGTGGGCAGCAGGCCGCGCAAGCCCAGCGCGTCGCGCTCGGCCTCGCTGAACGCGGTGCCCTTGTTCAGTGCCGGATCCCGCAGCAATGCGATCCCGCGCAGTGCGTCAGGCGACGCCGACGGCTTGGCTGCGTTCTTACTCATGATGATCTCCGATTCCGAAATTTCCTGGTTGTGCGTCGTCTCGAGGTTTGAGCTCTATCTCGACGAACGTGTACTCGGTGTCGTTCGCATTGATGACGTCATGCTCGACGCCGAGATTGCGAAAGTAGGGAACGCCCTTCTTCAGCTCCGCAAACGACACCTCGCCGCCAGCGCCGACGATCTTGAGGCGCCCATCCGCCATCGGCACGACCACGTAGTCGCAGGCGTGGCGATGCCAGCCGGTTGCCGCCCCCGGCGCAAAGCGCCATTCGGTCACGCAGACGCGCTCGTTGTCGATGAAGACGCTCGATTGCGCTTTTGCGTCGGTAGACTTGTCGTTCATTGGGACGTCTCCTTCAGTCGCAGAATGCCATAGAGCGCGAGTCCGAGCTGCGGAACGAGGAACCAGAAGACCGCATTCAGCAGCACGAGCGGTACGGTGAGAAAACTCATCCCGCCGCGCCCCGCGGCGTCAATGAAGGCGACGAAGAACGGCAGGCCGACGACCGTGCCCGGGCCCTCGGGCCCCTCGCCCGCATACGACAGGGATTCACGCAGCACCCACGACAGGACCGCAAGCACGCCACCCGCGGCAAACGCAAGCATCCGGCCGTGGCGCCACCCGCGCGGGGGCGTCGCCCGCCGCGCCACCGCGGATACCGTGCGCAGCGCGAAGACGCCGGCAATGATGCCGGCCAGACCCAGTGCGGCGAGCGCCGGAACCAGCACGAACGTCCCGGCCGCATCAATGGACGCCGAGCGCGTCCTTGATCTGCTGCAGTGCCGAGGGATCCTCGATCGTCGTCAGGTCGCCCGGATCGCGCCCTTCCGCGAGCGCCTGGATCGAGCGGCGCAGCGTCTTGCCCGAGCGCGTCTTGGGCAGCAGGGTCACGAAATGCACCGCGCGCGGACGTCCGATCGCACCGAGTTGCTTGTCGACCGTTGCCATGACTTCCTTCTCGAGCGCCTGCCTGCCTTGCGCCGAATCCAGCGTCGAGACGTCCTTTGCGACGGCGAAGGCGAGCGGCATCTGGCCCTTGAGCGCGTCTTCCACGCCGACCACCGCGCATTCGGCGATGTTCGAATGCATGTTGACCGCCTCCTCGATCTCGCGCGTGCCGAGGCGATGGCCGGCGACGTTGATCACGTCATCGGTGCGCCCGAGAATGAAGTAGTAGCCGTCCTTGTCCCGAAGGCCCCAGTCGAAGGTCGAGTACACCTGCTTGGTCGAGAAGGTCGAGAAATAGGTCTTGACGAAGCGCTCGTCGTCGCCCCAGATCGTCGTCATGCAGCCCGGCGGCAGTGGCGGCGCGATCGCAACCACCGCTTTCTCGTCAGCCCCGGCTTCGCTTGCGTCTGACTCGCGCAGTAGCTGCAGGTCGTAGCCGTACACCGGGAACGACGGGCTGCCGAACTTGTTCGGCGTCTTCTCCACGCCCGGTACCGCCGAGAGGATCGGCCAACCGGTCTCGGTCTGCCAGTAGTGGTCGATCACCGGAATCTTAAGCGCCTCGGAGATCCACACGTGCGTCGGCTCATCGAGCGGTTCGCCGGCGAGGAACAGCTGACGCAGCGACGAAACATCGTATTTGCTCAGATATGCGGGATCCTGCTTCTTGAGGACGCGGATCGCGGTCGGCGCCGAGAACATCACGCTCGCCTTGTACTGCTCGACGATCTTCCACCAGATTCCGGCGTCCGGCCGGATCGGCACGCCCTCGTACATGATGGTCGTCATGCCCGCGATCAGCGGACCGTAGATGATGTACGAATGCCCCACGACCCAGCCGATGTCCGAGGTGGTGAACATCGTCTCGCCGGCGTTGCCGCAGTAGATGAGTTTCATCGACGAGGCGAGCGCCACGGCATAGCCGCCAACGTCGCGTTGCACGCCCTTGGGCTGGCCCGTCGTGCCCGAGGTATACAGGATGTACGACGGCGCGTTCGATTCGAGCCAGACGCAGGGCACCTCTGCGTTTGCGTGCTGCGCGGCCAGTGTCTCCCAATCGACGTCGCGCCCGGCCACCGTCGGCATCTTCGGATCGAGCCCGCGGCGGTAAATGAGCACCTTCCCGGGCGGATGCTTGGCCAGCGTGATCGACTCGTCGACCAGCGACTTGTACAGCACCGCCTTGCCCATTCGGCTGCCACCGTCGGCCGTGACCATCAGCCTGGGCTTGGCATCGTCGATGCGCGCGGCGAGGCTCGCCGCGGCGAAACCACCGAACACCACCGAATGCACCGCGCCCAGGCGCGCGCAGGCGAGGATCGTGAAGCAGGCTTGCGGGATCATCGGCATGTAGATGATCACGCGGTCGCCCTTTTTAACCCCGAGCGACTGCATCATTGCAGCGGCACGGTTCACCTCGGCATGCAGCTGGCGGAAGGTGAAGCTCTTTTCTTCGTCGACCTCGGTCGAGATGTAGACCAGCGCCTTCTGATCGGCGCGCGCACCGAGGTGACGGTCGATCGCGTTGTAGCAGAGGTTGGTCTCGCCGCCGACGAACCAGCGGGCGAACGGCGGGCGCGAAAAATCCAGCACCTTGCCGAAGGGCTTTTCCCAGTGCACGAGCTGCGCTTGCTCGGCCCAGAACGATTCCGGGTCGTCGATCGAACGGCGGTGAAAGTCCTGATACGTTCCCATGACACTCCTCTCTTGCGAACGGCGCCCGACGCCTCAGGCGTTCAGATCGACCACGATGCGCCGGCTCACGCTGCCCGCGATGAAATCATCGAACGCGCTCGGCAACGCCTCGAAGGCGATGGTGCGCGCCATCTCTTTCAACAGCGGCGGGCGCATGTCGGTCGCGAGCCGACTCCACACGCTCCGCTCGAGCTCGGGACTCGGCGCGTCGGTCGAATTGATCCCGAGCAGGCTCGCGCCGCGCAGGATGAACGGCATCACCGTGCTGTTGAGGCTCGGGCTCGCCGCCATGCCGATAGCCGCGATCACGCCGTTCAGCTTCATCGTGCTCGCCATCCAGGCCAGCACCTCGCCGCCGAGATTGTCGACGGCGCCGGCCCAGGTCGCCTTGTCGAGCGGGCGAATCTTGGCCAGATCGAGGCTTGAGCGCAGCAGGATGTCCCTGGCGCCAAGCTTTTTCAGCCAGTCCGATTCGGCCTCCTTGCCGGTCAGCGCGACGACGTCATAGCCGAGCTTGGCGAGCGCCGCGACGGCGATCGATCCGACGCCGCCGGTCGCACCGCTCACCACCACCGGGCCATTCGCCGGCTTGAGCCCGCCGTGCTCCATCTTCACGATCGCCAGTCCGGCCGTATAGCCCGCGGTGCCGAAGGCCATCGCCTCCCACAGCGTCATGCCCTTGGGCAGCTTCACCACCCAGTCGGCCGGCAAACGCGCGTAGCCGGCGTACCCACCGTCGTGCTTGACGCCGATCTCGTGGCCGACGCCCAGCACGGCATCCCCCTTGGCGAAGCGCGCGTCGGTCGAGCTGACCACCGTTCCAGAGAGGTCGATACCGCCGATGCAGGTCGGCTTGAGCAGGATGCGCCCCTTTCCGGTCGCCGCCAGCGCGTCCTTGTAGTTGATATCCGAGTACGCGACCTTGATCACCACCTCGCCCGGATCGAGATCGTCGAGCACGCAGTCGACGAATTCGGCTTTGACCGAGGTCTTGTCCACCTGGGTGATGCGGAATGCCTTGAAGTTTTCCACTGTGGCGTGCTCCTCTAGTGCTGCTGGTCTGGCGCGTCGCGGTCAGTGGCGCGCACGTTCGGACCGAAGGTATTCGAGCGACTGCATCTCATGCAAGCGGCTTGCAGCGCGCGAAAACTCCGCGCTGTGTGTACCCTCGACGAACAGGTCTTCGGGCTGCGATTCGGCCGAGACGACGAGATTGACCCGGTCATCGTACAAGACGTCGATCAGCCAGGTGAAACGACGCGCCGCGTCCGCATTTTTCGGCGACATGCGGGGCACCCCGGTGAGGACGATCGTGTGGAAGCGCCGCGCCAGATCGACATAATCCGCGTACGAACGCGGCCCGCCGCACAGAACCGCAAAGTCGAACCAGACCACCCCGCCCGCGCGGCGCCGAAAGGGGATGCGGCGGCCTTCGATGTCGAGCACGTGGTGCTCGTCCGCGACGTCTGCGACCGAGTCGAAGATCTCGGTCAACGCACGCTCGGCCGATTCGTTCAGCGGTGCATGGTAAACCTGGAGCCGTTCCATCTTGAGGCGCCGGTAGTCGGTCCCGCTGTCGACCTGCAGCACGTCGAGCCGTGCATCGAGCAGATCGACGGTCGGCAGGAAGCGTTCGCGCTGCAGGCCGTTTGCGTAGAGGGCGTGTGGCGCGTAGTTGCTCGTCATGCAGAACACCACGCCGCGATCCATGACCTGTTCCAGGAAGCGCCCGAGGATCATCGCGTCCGCGATGTCCGAGACGTGAAATTCGTCGAAGCAGATCAGACGGTAGCGCTTCGCGGTGCGTTCGGCCACCTTGGCGATCGGGTCGGCTTCGCCCTTCAGCGCGTGGAGCTCGCGGTGGAGGTCGCGCATGAAGTGGTGGAAATGCACCCGGCGCTTGCGCACCAGCGGCACGCAAAGGTAGAACGCGTCCATCAGGAAGCTCTTGCCGCGGCCAACGCCACCCCACAGGTAAACGCCCTTCGGCAGCGGAGGTTTCATCAGAAAGCGCTTGAGCGTGGTATTGCGGCGCACCTTGTACGCGATCCATTCCTCGTACAGGCGCTGCAGGCACTCGACCGCGCGCCACTGCGCGGCATCCGACACGAACCCGCGCCGCGTGAGCTGCTGACGGTACAGTGTGACGACATCGAGTCGCGTTGCGGCATCTGCACCGCCCGCGCCGAGTTCGAGCGCCGCACCGCGCATCAGCCGTTCAGGCTGCGCTTGTCGACCGCGAGCGCCGCTTCACGCATCACCTCCGACATCGACGGGTGGGCGTGGCAGATGCGCGCAATGTCTTCCGAACTCGCCCCGAACTCGATCGCCATGACCGCCTCGGCGATCAGTTCGGAGGCCTGGCCGCCGAGCGCGTGAACCCCCAGCACGCGGTCCGTTTTCTCGTCCGCGAGCATCTTGATGAACCCTTCCGGCTCGTCACGTCCCAGCGCGCGCCCGTTGTAGGCGAATGGAAACCGCCCCATGCGGTACGCGATGCCTTCCGCGCGCAGTTCCTGCTCGGTCTTGCCGACCCAGGCAATCTCGGGCGCGGTATACATCACCCAGGGGATCGCGTCGTAGTTCACGTGGCCATGCTGGCCGGCGATGATCTCGGCGACCATCACGCCCTCCTCCTCGCCCTTGTGCGCGAGCATCGGTCCGCGCACGACATCGCCAATCGCGAACACCCGCGGCAGGCTGGCGCGGCAGTTCTTGTCGACGTCGATGAACCCGCGCTCGTCGAGCTTCAGGCCGATCACCTCGGCGCCCAGCCCGCTGCTGTTCGGCACCCGACCAACGGAAACGACGAGTCGGTCCACTTCTAATGTTTTAGTTGACTTATCAGCGTTAATGTACTGAATTGATACAGTTTTCTTATTTCTCTTTATGCCTGAAATAGTCACCCCGAGTTCGATGTCCAACTTCTGCTCGGTGGTGAAAATCTTCCACGCCTCCTGCGCGACCGACTCGTCCGCCGCAGCGAGGAAGGTCGGCAATGCCTCGAGGATCTTGACCGTCGATCCGAGCCGGCGCCAGACGCTACCGAGTTCCAGGCCGATGACCCCCGCGCCAATGACCCCGAGGCGCTCCGGGACCTGGTCGAAGGCGAGCGCACCCTCGTTGTCGCAAACCAGGATGTTGTCGACCTCGATGCCAGGCAGCGACCGCGCCTTCGAGCCGGTCGCGATGATGACGTTGCGTGCTTCGACCGCTTCGCTGCCCTTGTCACCCGCCACGGCCAGCTTCCAGGTCGTGCCGCCGCTGACGAACGCGCCGCGGCCCTGCAGCCAGGTCACCTTGTTCTTCTTGAACAGCCCTTCAATCCCGGCCGTCATCTTCGTGACGATCGCGTCCTTGCGCGCGAGCATGCGTCGCAGGTCGAGCTTGACGCCCGTCGCGGTAATGCCGTGGACCTCGAACTTGTGCTGCACGCGCTCGTAGTTCTCCGAGGATTCGAGCAACGCTTTGGACGGTATGCAGCCGACGTTCAGGCAGGTGCCGCCGAGCGCCGGCTTGCCCGCCGGCGTTTTCCACTGCTCGATGCAGGCGGTGCTCAGACCGAGCTGCGCCGCGCGGATGGCGGCCACGTAACCGGCGGGGCCGGCCCCAATGACCACGACATCGAAGAGTTGTGCCATATCGACTCCTCAGAGCTCAAGCAGAAGGCGCGCAGGATCCTCGAGCGCCTCCTTGATCGCGACGAGAAACAGCACTGCCTCGCGCCCGTCGATGATGCGATGATCGTAGGACAGTGCGAGATAGTTCATCGGGCGGATCACGATGTGTCCGTCTTCGGCCACCGGCCGGTCCTTGGTCGCGTGCACGCCCAGAATCGCCGACTGCGGCGGGTTGATGATCGGCGTCGACAGCATCGACCCGAATACGCCCCCGTTCGAGATCGAAAAGGTACCGCCGGTGAGATCCTCGATCGCGAGCTTGCCATCCTGCGCGCGCTTGCCGAAATCGGCGATCGTTGTTTCGATCGCGGCGAAGCCCAGCTGATCCGCATCGCGCAGGACGGGTACCACCAGTCCACGCGGACTGCCGACCGCGATGCCGATGTCGAAGTAGCCGTGATACACGATGTCGTTCGCGTCGATCGACGCATTAACCAGCGGGAATTTCTTCAGCGCCGCAACCGCTGCCTTGACGAAGAACGACATGAAGCCGAGGCGCACGCCATACGCCTTCTCGAAGCTCGCCTGGTGCGTCTTGCGCATCGTCATGACCGGCTGCATGTTGACTTCGTTGAACGTCGTGAGGATCGCCGCGGTCGCCTGCGACTGCACCAACCGTTCGGCGATGCGCGCACGCAAGCGTGACATCGGCACGCGCTGTTCAGGGCGCTCGCCAAGCATGCGATCGATGTTCACCGGGGCGCTCGGCTGCCGCAGCGCCGCGCGGGGTGTCTCGGGCGCCGGCGCGCCCGGTCCCGGTGGGGTCGCCGCATAGCTGCCGGCCTTGCCGACCTGCGCCTGCACGTCGGCCTTGGTCACGCGGCCGTCGCGTCCGCTACCCTGAATTCTCGACGGGTCGATCCCCTGCTCCTCGGCCAGCTTGCGCGCCGCCGGCATCACCGGCGGTGTGGGCTGCGATGACACGGTGGGCGGGGCCGCCGCGACCGCCGGCGCCGCGGGCTTCGGCCCCGCCGCCGACTTGGCTTCGGTGTCGATGCGCGCGATCAGCTCGCCCGAGGACACCGCCCCGCGGTCGCCCTTGACGATTTCCACAAGCACGCCGTCGGCAGGCGATGGCAGCTCCATCACCACCTTGTCGGTTTCGATCTCGATCAGGATCTCGTCACGCGAGACCGCCTCGCCCTGCTTCTTGTGCCATTCGAGCAGCGTCGCTTCGGCAACCGATTCCGACAACTGCGGCACCTTCACTTCGACAATCATCCCTGCTCCCGTTTTGGTTTTCCCCGGTTTCGGCTCCACCGTCCCCGAGTTCGCAAAAACCAGTGCGCAACGCACCGGGCCACCGGCCTCGCGGCCGGCTTGTTCAACACCACGCTCACTTCAACTTGCCGAACGCCTGTTCCACCAGCGCCTTCTGCTCCTCGTTGTGTTTCGCGGAATAGCCCGTCGCCGGCGACGCCGACGCGGGCCGCCCCGCGTAGTGCAGCTTCTGCGCGTCGCGCATGTTCGCCGCCAGGTAGTGCCCACTCTGGTACCACGCGCCCTGATTCTGTGGCTCCTCCTGGCACCAGACGACTTCTTTTGCGTTCGGATAGCGTTTGATCTCGGCGGCGAACTGCTTGTGCGGGAACGGATAGAGCTGCTCGATGCGGATGATGGCGACGTCATCGTGGCGCTGCTCGCGCCGCGCAACGAGCAGGTCGTAATAGACCTTGCCACAGCAGGCGATGATGCGCTTGACCGCCTTGGGCTCGAGCGCATCGACCTCGCCGATGACCGGCTCGAACGAGCCGCCCGCCAATTCCTTGATCGATACCGCGGCCTCCTTGCGGCGCAGGAGCGACTTCGGCGTCATGACGATGAGCGGTTTGCGGAACGGTCGCAGCATCTGTCGGCGCAGCAGATGGAAGATCTGCGATGCGTTCGACGGCACGCAGACCTGCATGTTGTGCTCGGCGCACAGCTGCAAATAGCGTTCCAGGCGCGCCGACGAATGCTCCGGTCCCTGCCCCTCATAGCCGTGCGGCAACAGCATCACCAGGCCGGACACCCGGCCCCACTTCGCCTCGCCCGACGCAATGAACTGGTCGATGACGACCTGAGCACCGTTCGCGAAATCGCCGAATTGCGCCTCCCAGACGACCAGCGCGGTCGGATCGGCGGCCGAATAGCCGTACTCGAAAGCCGAGGACCGCTTCTTCCGACAGCACCGAATCGATCACCACGAACGGCCCCTGATCCTGCGCGACGTTCTGCAGCGGCGTGTAGATGCCCTGATCCCAGCGTTCGCGGTCCTGGTCGTGCAGCACGGCATGCCGATGGGCGAAGGTGCCGCGCCCGGCGTCCTGTCCGGAGAGGCGCACGTCGTAGCCATTCGAGAGCAGCGATGCGTAGGCCAGCGTCTCCCGCCATGCCCCAGTCCACGCGGCAGTTTGCCTGCTGCCATATCGCGCCGCGCCTGCACCACGCGCGCAACCGACGGATGCAGGTTGAAATCCTCCGGCACGCGCGTCACGCGTTCGGCCAGGCGCTGCAACTCGGCAAGTGGCACGTGGGTGTCGGCCGCGTCGGTCCACTTGGTGTTCAGGTACGGCGCCCAGTCGACCGCGAACTTGCTCTTGAAGTTCGAAATCACCGGGTTACCGGTGTGCTGGCCGGCGTCGAGCGCGGCACGGAACTGCTTGATCATCGCATCGGGCGCGTCGGCGCCGATCACCCCCTGGCTCACCAGCTTCTCGGCATACAGGCGGCGCGTGCCCTGGTGCTGGCCGATCTTCTTGTACATCAGCGGCTGGGTCACGAACGGCTCGTCTTGCTCGTTGTGCCCCAGCTTGCGGAAGCACACGATGTCGATCACCACGTCCTTGTGGAAGGTCTGGCGGTAGTCGAGCGCAAGTTGCGTCACGTAGAGCACCGCCTCCGGGTCGTCCCCGTTGACGTGAAAGATCGGTGCCTCGACCATTTTTGCGACGTCGGTGCAGTAAGTCGTCGAACGCGCGTCGCGTGGATCGGAAGTGGTAAACCCGATCTGATTGTTGACGATCAAATGCACCGTCCCGCCGGTACCGTAGCCCCGCGTGTTGGCGAGGTTCAGGGTCTCCATGACCACGCCCTGGCCTGCAAACGCGGCGTCGCCGTGTACCACGATCGGCAACACCTGATCACCGGTCTTGTCGTCGCGTCGGCGCTGGCGCGCACGCACCGAGCCTTCGACCACGGGGTTGACGATCTCCAGGTGTGACGGATTGAACGCCAGCGAGAGGTGGACCGGTCCGCCCGGCGTCGAGATGTCGGACGAAAAACCGTTGTGATATTTGACGT
This sequence comes from uncultured beta proteobacterium, assembly GCA_963714925.1. Classification (GTDB taxonomy): domain Bacteria; phylum Pseudomonadota; class Gammaproteobacteria; order Burkholderiales; family SG8-39; genus SG8-39. Next base: position 278,897 of record CAVQQK010000003.1, read on the forward strand.
CGCCCATCGTCACCGCATGCGCGTGCTTGCCTTCGAATTCGAGGAACATGTCGCGCGGCATCTTGCCGAGCACATTGACCAGCACATTGAGCCGTCCACGGTGCGCCATGCCCAGCACGATTTCCTGCACGCCGTTGCCGCCGCCGCGCTGGATCAGCTCATCGATCGCGGGGATCAGCGACTCGCCCCCTTCGAGCGAGAAGCGCTTCTGGCCGACGTACCTGGTGTGCAGATAGCGTTCGAGCGTCTCGGCTTCGGTCAGCTTCTGCAGCAGGCGTTTTTGCTGTTCGGGTGCGAATTTCGGCGTCGCGCGCACCGGTTCGATACGTTCCTGGATCCAGAGGCGATGCGCACGCTCGCTGATGAACATGAACTCGAAGCCAATGCTGCCGCAGTAGGTCTCGCGCAGCGCCTGGAGCAGGTTGCGCAGCGACGTGCGGTCGAGCCCGACAAAGGACCCGGCGCTCACCTCGCGGTCCAGATCGGCCTCGCTGAGGTCGTAGTACACCGGCTCGAGTTCGGGCGTCGGCAGGCGTGGCATGCGCTTGAGCGGGTCGAGTGCCGCCCAGCGCGACCCGGCGATCCGGTAGGACGTCACCAGCAGCAGCGCGGCCACCTGCAGGCGTTCATCGGCACCGCTCGAGATCGACGCACGCGCGCCCAGCGCACCGCTTTTCGCGCGTTGCACGAATGATTCGATGACCGGCGCGTGCGCGACGTCCGTGGCGCCGTCACCCGTCGCGCCGGGCACCACCTGCAGGTCGTCGAAGTACTCGCGCCACTGCTCGGGCACGGCGCCGGGATTGGCGAGGTATTGCTCGTACAGATCCTCGACGAATGGCGCGTTGCCGCCGAAGAGGTAGGAATTGGACATGAACTCCCGCATTCCGCTCATGGCATCGCCTCCATCGGCTCCACCCCGTCGTCGCGTCGCGCGCGCAGGCCTAGCGCTTGTCGATCGGAACGACGTCGCGCGGGGTCTCGCCCTGGTACAGCTGGCGCGGGCGCCCGATCTTCTGGTCCGGGTCGACGATCATTTCCTTCCATTGCGCGATCCAGCCGACCGTGCGCGCCAGCGCGAAGACGCAGGTGAACATCGAGGTCGGAATCCCGATCGCACGCTGCACGATGCCCGAGTAGAAATCGACATTCGGATAGAGCTTGCGTTCGACGAAATAGTCGTCCTCGAGCGCGATCTTCTCGAGTCCGATGGCGAGCTTGAACAACGGGTCGTTTCCCAGACCGAGCTCCGCCAACACCTCGTGGCAGGTCTCGCGCATGAGTTTCGCGCGCGGGTCGTAATTCTTGTAGACGCGGTGCCCGAATCCCATCAGACGAACGCTTGAGTCCTTGTCCTTCACCTGCTTGATGAACTCGCCCACCTTCGAGACGTCGCCGATTCCCTCGAGCATCTGCAGGCAGGCCTCGTTCGCGCCGCCATGCGCCGGCCCCCACAGGCAGGCGATCCCCGCAGCGATGCAGGCGAATGGGTTGGCACCCGAGGACCCCGAGAGCCGCACCGTCGAAGTCGAGGCATTCTGCTCGTGGTCGGCATGCAGAATGAAGATCCGGTCGAGCGCGCGCACCAGAACGTCGTTCACCGGGTACTCCTCGCACGGCGTGCCGAACATCATGCGCATGAAGTTCGCCGAATACGACAGGTGATTCAACGGGTACATGAACGGCTGGCCCATGTTGTACTTGTAGGCCATCGCGGTGATCGTCGGCAGCTTGGCGATCAAGCGGTATGACGCGACTCTTCTGTGCCACGGGTCGTTGATATCGAGCGAATCATGGTAGAAGGCCGAGAGTGCGCCGACCACGCCGACCAGCACCGCCATCGGGTGTGCATCGCGCCGGAAGCCGGTGAAGAAGCGATTGATCTGATCGTGCACCATGGTGTGGCGCGTGACCATCGAGACGAATTCATTCTTTTCGCTCTGCGTGGGCAGCTCGCCGTAGAGCAGCAGGTAGCAGACCTCGAGATAATCGCAATGCACCGCAAGTTGCTCGATCGGGTAGCCGCGATACAGCAGCACGCCCTTGTCGCCGTCGATATAGGTGATCGTCGAGTTGCAACTCGCGGTCGACATGAACCCGGGGTCATAGGTAAATACGCCGGACTGTCCGTACAACGAACGGATATCGATCACGTCGGGACCGAGCGAACCAGACAAGACCGGGAAATCAACCGCCTTTCCGTCCGGCAGCTTGAGGGTGGCTTTCTTTTCCATAGAGTTCCCTTCCAGCGTCTAATGGGCGCGCAGGCGCGCCAGGATTCCGCGCAACCGCGCATCCACGCGGTCGCTACGGCCAATCACCAAATCCCAGAGGTCGTTGTCGTGCTGGTCCAGCAGATCGCCGAGCGCAGCCACCTCGCCCTCCGAAAGCGTTTCGCCTTCGTCCTGCAAAAACTTGTCGAGCACGAGATCCAGCTCCAGCAAGCCGCGCCTGCACTTCCATCTCAGGCGGTCGCGCTGCAGCCGATCCATAGCCGATGCCGGGCGCGCCTACACCGCGCGGCGCACCATCATGTCCTTGATCTTGCCGATCGCCTGCGTCGGATTCAGGTTCTTCGGGCAGACGTCGACGCAGTTCATGATTGTATGACAGCGGAACAGGCGGTACGGGTCTTCGAGATCGTCCAGGCGCTCGGCGGTGGCCTGGTCACGGCTGTCGGAAATGAAGCGATAGGCCTGCAGTAATCCGGCGGGCCCGACGAACTTGTCGGGGTTCCACCAGAATGACGGGCAGGCGGTCGAGCAGCAGGCACACAGGATGCACTCGTACAGCCCGTTCAGCGTGTCGCGCGCATCCGGCGACTGCAGCCGCTCACGCTCGGGCGCCGGCTGGTCGTTGATGAGATAGGGCTTGATCGACTCGTACTGGGTAAAGAACTGCGTCATGTCGACGATCAGGTCGCGAATCACCGGCAAGCCGGGCAGCGGCCGCAGCGTGACATGCGCGGGCAGATCGGCGAGCTTGGTGATGCACGCCAAACCATTCCTGCCATTGATGTTCATCGCGTCCGATCCGCAGACGCCCTCGCGGCAGGAGCGCCGGAACGAAAGCGTGTCGTCCTGCGCCTTGAGCGCAATGAGAACGTCGAGCAGCATCCGGTCGGTGGGTTCGAGCGCAACCTCGTAGTCCTTCAGGTAGGGACGCTCGTCGCGGTCCGGGTCGTAGCGGTAGATCGTGACCTTCATCAGTAGGTTCTCAGTTTGGGCTCGAATGCGTCGACGCTGATTGGTTTGAGATGCACCGGCTTGTACTCGAGCCGGCTGCCATCCTTGTTCCAGAGCGTGTGCTTCAACCAGTTCGCGTCATCGCGTTCGGGAAAATCGCTGCGCGACTGGGCACCACGGCTTTCCTTGCGTGCCTCGGCCGACACCACCGTCGCAACCGCGGCCTCGACCAGATTGTCGAGTTCGAGCGCCTCGATGCGCGCCGTATTGAAGACCTTTGATTTGTCGTCGATAAACATGCGCTCTGCGCGCTCCGCAATCGCCTTCATCTTGTCGACGCCTTCGGCGAGCAACTCCGGGAAGCGGAACACGCCGCAGTGCGCCTGCATCGTCCTGCGCAACGCGTTGCCGACGTCTGCCACGCGCTCGCCCGACCCGGCCGTGTCGAGCCGCGCGAGCCGCGAACGCGAGCGTTGCGCAATATCCCGCGGCAGGCTGCGTTGTGACCGTGGCAACGCTTCAATGTCCTTGCAGATCTGCTCGCCCGCGGATTTGCCGAATACGAGCAGATCGAGCAGCGAATTGCACCCGAGGCGGTTGCCGCCGTGAACCGAGACACAGGCACACTCGCCTGCAGCATAGAAACCAGGCACGACTGCTTCTGCGCTTCCACCGCGCGGCGCGACAACCTGCCCGAGATAATTCGTCGGGATGCCTCCCATCTGGTAGTGCGCAGTTGGTACGACCGGAATCGGATCGCGCACCGGATCCGCGCTGGCGAACTTGATCGCAATTTCGACGAATCCCTGGCAAGCGTTGGTTGATCACCTCCGCGCCGAGATGATCGAGTTTGAGCAAGACGTGGTCGGCATCCGGGCCGCAGCCGCGGCCTTCCTTGATCTCGGTCGTCATCGCGCGCGACACGACGTCCCGGCTCGCGAGGTCCTTGGCGTTCGGCGCATAACGCTCCATGAAGCGCTCGCCGTCCTTGTTCAGCAGATAGCCGCCTTCACCACGCACGCCTTCCGTAATGAGCACGCCGGCGCCGTATACGCCGGTCGGATGGAATTGATAGAACTCCATGTCCTGCAGCGGAATCCCCGCCCTCGCAGCCATCCCGAGGCCGTCGCCCGTGTTGACGAATGCGTTAGTCGAACTGAAAAACATGCGCCCCGATCCGCCGGTGGCGAACAGCGTCGCCTTGGCTTGGAAGATCGAGATCTCGCCGGACTCCATTTCGAGCGCAGTCACGCCGAGCACTGCGCCGTCCTGCTCATCGCGCAGCAGGTCGAGCGCCATCCACTCGACGAAGAACTGGGTATTGGCGCGCAAATTCTGCTGGTAGAGCGTATGCAGCATCGCATGCCCGGTGCGATCCGCCGCGGCACAGGCGCGCATTGCCATCTTGGCGCTGCCGTAGTCCTGGGTGTGGCCACCGAAAGGACGCTGGTAAATCTTGCCGTTCTCCAGCCGATCGAACGGCATGCCCATGTGCTCGAGTTCGACCACCACCTCGACCGCGCGCCGGCACATGAACTCGATCGCGTCCTGATCACCGAGATAGTCCGACCCTTTCACGGTGTCGTACATGTGCCAGTGCCAGTTGTCCTCGGCCGAGTTGGCGAGCGGCGCCGCGACCCCGCCCTGCGCGGCGACGGTATGCGAGCGCGTCGGAAAGACCTTGGACAGCACCGCGACCTTGAATCCTGCGCGCGCGAGTTCGAGCGCGGCACGCAGGCCCGAGCCCCCCGCGCCGACAACGATCGCATCGAATGTGCGCACCGGCAGGCTCACGTAGTCCTCCACAGAATCTGGATCGCCCAGGCGAGCGTGCCGGCGATCATCAGGAGGACGAGAATTTCCAGCGTCAGGCGCGCGCCCGTGGGCTTGACGTAGTCCATCAGGATGTCACGCACGCCCACCCACGCATGCCAAGCCAGGCTCGCCGCAAACAACAGCGTCGCCACGCGCATCCAGCCCTGCGAAAACAGATCGGCCCAGACCGCATAGTTGATCGGCACGCCGGTCGTCAACGCCACGACCACGATGATCGAGTACACGGCCATGATGAGGCCCGTGACGCGTTGCGCGAGCCAGTCGCGCAGCCCGTAGTGCGCACCGACGACAGTCCGGGTCACCATAGCTTGATTCCGAAATACGCCGTCAAGGCAAGGCTGACGACGAGTACTACGATGCCCGAGCGGCGCGCGCTCGCCCTGTCGATGCCCTTGTGCAGGTCGAGCAATAGAAAACGGATTCCAGCGCACAGATGATGGCAGTACGCCCACACCAGCACGAGCAGCGACAGCTTCACCAGCCCGAAGCTCAAGTAGCGCTGGATCGACGCGAACCCCGCCTCGGAGGCGAGGCTGCGATCGAGCAGAAACAACAGCCACACGAGGGAGAAGAACAGCAACAGCCCACTGACGCGATGCAGAATCGAAATCCAGCCCGCCAACGGCAGACGGATTTCGAACAGCAGCGCCTGCAGACTCAGGTACTTTGGGCGTTGTTTGCGCGTCGTACGCGCGGTGCGGGTTGCAGCGTTCGCCATTGCTCTAGGTTTTTTGGGTGATCCCGCGATCAGGCCGCGCATCGCGGCGACGGCCGCGGACGCGAGGCCGAATTATAGTAGGCCGCGCCGCGCCTGCTAGGCCCTGGCGCGAACCGACCGTCTCACCCGAGTTCGCTTCGATAGTAGTGCCGGTCGGTCTTGTAGACGCCTTTGCGCCATTCCACCGGCGTATCGCCGTAGGTGAACGTGAGACGCTCAACCTCGAGCAGCGCATGGCCGGGCGCCACCTCAAGCAACTGCGCAGCAGCCGCGTCAGCCGAAATCGCCTTCAGGCGTTCCTCGGCGCGCACCATGCGCGTGCCGTATTCAGTTTCAAACAGGTTGTACAGCGCGCCCTCGTGCGCGGTGATCGCGGCGGCGGTCACCCCCTTGAACCGATTACCGGGCAACCAGACCTCCTCCAGCAGCACCGGACTGCCATCGAAGGCCAGCAGGCGTTTGAGCATGATGACCGGCTCACCCGGCTTGAGTTCGAGCACGCGCGCAAGCTCGGCGGGCGCACGCGCGCGCCGGAAATCGAGCAGACGCCGCTCGGCAGCGACGGTCTCACCATGATCCGGGGTCAGGCGCAGGAAGCGAAAGCGCACCTGCGGCTCGCTGTGGGTGGCGACGAAGGTGCCCTTGCCCTGGCGGCGCACGAGCAGATTCTCGGCGGCGAGTTCGTCGATCGCCTTGCGTACGGTGCCCTGGCTGACGCGGTAGCGCGCCGCGAGTTCCATTTCGCTCGGAATCGCCTCGCCCGGCCGCCATTCGCCCCCACGCAGGCCATCGAGCAGCAAGTCCTTGATCTGACGGTAAAGCGGGCTGAAGGTCGGCGACGCCATCGGGTCCTATTTGACCATAGCATCGGGGGACTCGTCTAACTTCTGTTTCATATCTTATAAAAGATAAAAGACGCGTTGACTTCACCGCAGCCGACGCATACCATCACGGCGCCGGGCTGGCGCCCCGCTCAGGACTGCGCGGCCCACCCCGATTCATCGTCACGCAGCGTATTTTGGAGCCCCACGATGCCCAAAGCCCCCATTCGCGTCGCCGTCACAGGCGCCGCCGGTCAGATTGGCTACGCCCTCCTGTTTCGCATCGCCGCCGGCGACATGCTCGGCAAGGACCAGCCGGTCATCCTGCAACTGCTCGAGATCCCGGACGAGAAGGCGCAAAAGGCGCTGACCGGGGTCATGATGGAACTCGACGACTGCGCCTTCCCCCTGCTCCACGGCATGCAGGCCGCGTCGGACCCCCGCGACGCGTTCAAGGATGCACAAATCGCCATGCTGGTCGGCGCGCGACCACGCGGCCCCGGCATGGAGCGCAAGGACCTGCTCGCCGCCAACGGCACGATCTTCCAGCCGCAGGGCCGCGCGCTGAACGAGGTCGCCGCGCGCGACGTGCGCGTACTCGTGGTCGGCAATCCGGCGAACACCAATGCGCTGATTGCGATGAAAAATGCCCCCGATCTCAAGCCGACGCAATTCACCGCGATGATGCGGCTCGATCACAACCGTGCGCGCAGTCAGATCGCAGCGAAACTCAACAAGCCGGTGGCGTCGATTCGCAAGACGATCGTCTGGGGCAATCATTCGGCAACCCAGTACCCCGACCTCTTCCACGCCACCTGCGATGGCAAGAAGGCCTGGGGTCAGATCAAGGACCAGGCCTGGCTCGAGAACAGCTTCATACCCACCGTACAGAAACGCGGCGCCGCAATCATCGAGGCCCGCGGGCTGTCGTCCGCGGCGAGCGCGGCGAGTGCGGCGATCGATCATGTGCGCGACTGGGTGCATGGCACACCGCGCGGCGACTGGGTGTCGATGGGCGTTCCGGCAGACGGCAGCTACGGTATTCCCGAAGGCGTGCTGTACGGCATGCCGGTGGTCTGCAAGGATGGCGCCTTCGAGGTCGTGCAGGGCCTGAACGTCAGTAAATTCGCACGCAGCAAGATGGCCGCGACGCTAAACGAACTGCACGAAGAGCGCGACGGCATTCGGGAACTGCTCGGATAGGGCCGATCATGACCCCCGGATCGAAGTTCAGGCAGGCGCTCAAGGAAGAGTCCCCGCTCCAGGTCGTCGGGACCATCTGCGCCTATCACGCACTGCTCGCCAAACGCAGCGGCTATCGCGCAATCTACCTGTCGGGCGGCGGCGTGGCCGCCGGTTCGCTTGGTCTGCCGGACCTCGGCATCTCCAACCTGGACGACGTGCTGATCGACGTGCGCCGTATCACCGACGTGTGCGATCTGCCCCTGCTCGTCGATGTCGATACCGGGTTCGGTGCCAGTGCGTTCAATGTCGCGCGCACCGTGCGCTCGCTGGTCAAAGCGGGCGCCGCGGCAATGCACATCGAAGACCAGGTCGGCGCCAAACGCTGCGGCCACCGCCCCGGCAAGGAAATCGTCTCGATCGACGAGATGTGCGACCGCATCCGCGCTGCGGCCGACGCGCGAACGGATCCGGCATTCGGCATCATGGCGCGTACCGACGCGCTCGCCAGCGAAGGCCTCGAGCGTGCCCTCGAACGCGCGGCACGCTACGTCGAGGCCGGCGCCGACATGATCTTTCCCGAAGCGATGACCGAACTCTCGATGTACCGACGCTTCGTCGATGCGGTCAAGGCTCCGGTGCTCGCGAACATTACCGAGTTCGGTCAAACACCGTTGTTCAGCGTGGATGAACTGCGCTCGGCCGGCGTCGCGATGGCGCTCTATCCGCTGTCGGCCTTTCGCGCGATGAACAAGGCGGCGCTGAACGTTTACACGTCGGTGCGCCGCGACGGTACGCAGCAGGCAGTGGTCGACAGCATGCAGACCCGCGACGCGCTCTACGACTACCTGAACTATCACGCGTACGAGGACAAACTCGACGCGCTGTTCACGAAGGAGAAATCCGCATGAACGCACGCAAAGCGGCGATTGCCGTGACGCCCAAGCCGAAGAAATCGGTCGCCCTGTCGGGCGTGCCCGCTGGCAACACGGCGCTGTGCACCGTTGGCCGCACCGGCAACGACCTGGCGTACCGCGGCTACGACATCCTGGCGTTCGCCGACACGGCCGAATTCGAGGAAATCGCCTACCTGCTGGTACATGGCAAGCTGCCGAACGCGGCCGAGCTCAATGCCTACAAGGCAAAGCTGCGCGGCCTGCGCGGCATCCCCGCCGCGGTGCAGCGCGTGCTTGAATGCATCCCCGCCGGCGCACACCCGATGGACGTGATGCGCACGGCCTGCTCGACGCTCGGCGCGGTATTGCAGGAAAACCAGGACCACAAGCTGTCGGAGGCACGCAATATCGCCGACCGCCTGATGGCGAGCTTCGGCTCGATGCTGCTGTACTGGTACCACTACTCGCACTCTGGGCGGCGCATCGACGTCGAGACCGACGACGAAACGATCGGCGGGCATTTCCTGCACCTGCTGCACGGGCGCACGCCCAGTGCGCTCTGGGTGCGCGCGATGCACACCTCGCTGGTGCTCTACGCCGAGCACGAATACAACGCCTCGACCTTTACCGCCCGCGTGATCGCGGGCACCGGATCCGACATGCATTCGGCGATCACGGGCGCGATTGGCGCACTCAAGGGACCGAAACACGGCGGCGCAAACGAGTTTGCGTTCGACGTCATCGGGCGCTACGACGGGCCAGACGCGGCCGAGGCCGACATCGTGCGGCGCGTGGCCGAAAAGCAGGTCATCATCGGCTTCGGTCACCCGGTCTACACCATCGCTGATCCGCGCAACCAGATCATCAAGGAAGTCGCACGGCGCCTGTCGCAGGACGCGGGCGACATGAAGCTCTTCGACATCTCTGCGCGCATCGAAAAAGTGATGTGGCGCGAGAAGAAGATGTTCCCAAATCTCGACTGGTACAGCGCGACCAGCTATCACATGATGGGCGTGCCGACCGCGATGTTCACCCCGCTGTTCGTCATCTCGCGCACCTCGGGCTGGTCGGCGCACGTGATCGAGCAGCGCATCGACGGCAAAATCATCCGCCCGAGCGCCAACTACGTCGGTCCCGAGGACCAGAAGTGGGTGGCGCTGAAGAACAGGAAATAGCCATGGCCGTGTACGAATCCGACCTCACCAAATTCATGCGCCGCTACCTCGAGCAGCATCCCGAGGAACTCGCCTCACAAAAGACGGGACGCGACGTCTGGTGGGACAAGACTGCTGCCGAGCGCACCGCGCCCCTGCCCGATCGCCACGCGCCGCGCGCCGGTGGCGCGGAGTACACGTTCGAGCCGCTGCCGGAGGTCGAGTAGGTTCATGTCCAGCCACGTCTCCAACCTGCGGCCCAAGCCGGACGACGTCCTCGTCCGGATCGCCGATTACGTGTCGAATCGCAAACTTACGAGCAAGGACGCATACGACACCGCCCGCTACTGCCTGATGGATACCCTGGGCTGCGGCTTCGAGGCGCTCGAATACCCCGCCTGCACCAAGCTGCTCGGGCCGATCGTGCCCGGCACCGTGGTGCCGAACGGCGCCAAGGTGCCGGGCACGCAGTTCCAGCTCGACCCGGTGCAGGCCGCGTTCAACATCGGCGCGATGATCCGCTGGCTCGATTTCAACGACACCTGGCTCGCCGCCGAATGGGGCCATCCCTCGGACAACCTGGGCGGCATCCTTGCCGCAGCCGATTGGCTCTCGCGCAACGCGATGGCGGAGGGACGCAAGCCGCTCGTGATGCGCGACGTGCTTACCGGCATGATCAAGGCGCACGAGATCCAGGGCGTGCTTGCGCTCGAGAACTCGTTCAACCGCGTCGGCCTGGACCACGTGCTGCTGGTCAAGGTCGCCTCGACCGCCGTGGTCGCGCAAATAATCGGCTGCAGCCGCGATGAAATCATCAATGCGGTCTCTCTCGCCTGGGTCGACGGACAAAGCCTGCGCACCTACCGCCATGCGCCGAACACGGGTTCGCGCAAGAGCTGGGCCGCGGGCGACGCGACCAGCCGTGCGGTGCGCCTCGCGCTCATCGCGAAGACCGGCGAGATGGGCTACCCCTCGGTCCTCAGCGCCAAGACCTGGGGTTTCTACGACGTGTCGTTCAAGGGCAAGAAGTTCAAGTTCCAGCGCGACTTCGGTTCGTACGTCATGGAAAACGTGCTGTTCAAGATCTCCTACCCGGCGGAATTCCACTCGCAGACCGCGGTCGAGTGCGCGATGGACATCCACGGCGAGTTGCAGCGCGTCGGGCGCAGCGCGGCCGATATCAAGCGGATCACCATCCGAACCCACGAGGCCTGCATCCGGATCATCGACAAGAAGGGGCCGTTGAGCAATCCGGCCGACCGCGACCACTGTGTGCAGTACATGGTCGCGGTGCCGATCCTGTTCGGCCGTCTGACCGCGGCGGACTACGAGGATGCAGTGGCAAACGACCCGCGCATCGACGCGCTGCGCGCAAAGATCGTCTGCGTCGAGGACAAGCAGTTCACCAAGGACTACCACAACCCCGAGAAGCGCTCGATCGCGAACGCATTGACGGTCGAGTTCAAGGACGGCACAAAGCTCGGCGAGTTCGTCTGCGAATACCCGATTGGTCACAAACGCCGGCGCAAGCAGGGCATGCCGCTGCTGGTCGAGAAATTCAAGACCAATCTCGCGCGCCGCTTTCCGGAGAAGCAGCGTGCCGCGATCCTCGATCTGTGCCTCGACGCGACGCGCCTCGATTCGACACCGGTGCAGGCGTTCGTCGATCGCTTCGTCATCTAGGCAATCCAATTGCTCGTGCGCGCCGCGCCAAAAACCCGAACCATGACCGTGTCACTCGCTTCCGCCAACTCGGTGACCGCACTGCGCGCATCACTCGAAGCGCAGCTGCGCCATCGCGTGAGCGAACTCGCACGCGCCGTGCGGCATTACCCGACGCCGATCGCGCGCTGCGACGATCAATTGACCGGCCTGCTCGAGCGCCGCAGCCGTGTGCTCGAGGCGCGCAACCAGCTTCAGGCGCTCGGCGCCGACGTTGGCGGCGGCAGCCTCGAAGAGACTGCCGGCGCACTGGCGGTGCTCGACGCCTGCGTCAGCGCGCTCGCACCCGGCGATCTCGACGAATCATTCGCCGCGCAATGTGCAGAATCACTCGCCTGCCTCCGTGATCAGTGGCGCGCGCGCGCCGGCGGCTGCGGCCCGGCGGATGCCTGGGCGAACGACGGCGCTCCCGCGTGACGCGCGTGATGCGAACGCTCGCTCGTCTGGTCCTGCTGTTTGCCGGCCTTGCGCTGCTGCCTGCCGCGCTTGCCGAGGGACGCGATCCCGACACGCATTTCTTCAAACCCTTTCTCGGCGACCTGCGCGACGAGCTCGGGGAAGCGCGCAGCGACGGACGCAAGGGGCTGCTCGTCATGTACCACTTCGACGAGTGCCCGTCTTGCCAACGCATGCGCCGCGAGGTACTCAATCGGCCCGACGTGCAGGACTGGTACCGGCGCACGTTCCGGCCGATCGCGATCGACATTCGCGGCGCACAACCGATTACCGACCTGAACGGCAAGATCCAGTCCGAAAGCGCCTATGGGCGTGCGGTGGCCATCCGCGGCACGCCAACCTTTGATTTCTACGCCCTCGACGGCGCGCGCGTCTACCGTCATGTCGGCGGCCTGTTCGACCCGGCGGATTTCCTCCTCCTCGGGCGCTTCGTCGCGACGGGCGCCTACAACCGCCAGTCGTTCAAGGATTACCGGCACGCCGCCGCGAAAGGAAGCTGAAATGACCTCACCCGATCCATTCAACGCGCAGCTGTCCTTCGACATTGCCCCCGGCAAGACGGGTCGCCTGTACTCACTGCCTGCGCTCGGGCAAACGCTCGGCCTCGATCTGTCGCGCCTGCCGGTGTCGATCCGCATCGTGCTCGAATCCGTGCTGCGCAACTGTGACGGCATCAAGGTCACCGAGGAGCATGTCCGCCAGCTCGCGCAGTGGAAACCGAATGCCGCGCGCACGGAGGAAATCCCGTTCGTTGTCGCGCGCATCGTGCTGCAGGACTTCACCGGCGTGCCGCTGCTCTGCGACCTCGCCGCGATGCGCGGTGTCGCGCAGAACATGGGCAAGGACCCGAAGCGGATCGAACCGCTGGTACCGGTCGATCTCGTCGTCGACCACTCGGTGCAGATCGATCACTACGGTTCGAAGAACGCGCTCGACCTCAATATGAAGCTGGAATTCAAGCGCAACGAAGAGCGCTATCAGTTCATGAAGTGGGGCATGCAGGCCTTCGACACCTTCAAGGTGGTGCCGCCCGGGATCGGCATCGTGCACCAGGTCAATCTCGAATATCTCGCACGCGGCGTGCACCGCTCGAAGGACGGCATCAGCTATCCGGACACGCTGGTCGGCACCGACAGCCACACGACGATGATCAACGGCATCGGCGTGGTCGGCTGGGGCGTCGGCGGCATCGAGGCCGAGGCGGGTATGCTCGGCCAACCGGTCTACATGCTCACGCCGGACGTCGTCGGCGTGCACCTCAAGGGACGTCTGCACCCTGCGGTCACTGCAACCGACCTCGTGCTCAGGGTCACCGAACTGCTGCGTAGCGCCAAGGTGGTCGGCAAGTTTGTCGAATTCTTTGGCGAAGGCACAGCGTCGCTCGCCCTGCCGGACCGCGCCACGGTTGCGAACATGGCACCCGAATACGGCGCAACGATGGGGTTCTTCCCGGTCGACGAGCGGACGATCGAATATTTTCGCGGGTCGGGCCGCACCGACGACGAGATCGCCGCCTTCGAGGCCTATTTCAAGGCGCAGGGCCTGTACGGCATCCCCAAGGCCGGCGCGATCGATTACAGCCAGGTGATCGAGCTCGACCTTGCGAGCGTCATGCCGTCGCTTGCCGGACCCAAGCGTCCGCAAGACCGCATCGACCTGGACAGGGTCAAGCGCAGCTTCACCGAGCTGTTCAGCAAGCCGGCGGCTGAAAACGGCTTCGCCAGAAATTCCGCGAACCTCGGCAAGGTCTACAAGGCCTACGACGGCACCGAGGTGAGGAACGGCGATGTTCTGATCGCCGCAATAACCTCCTGCACCAACACCTCCAACCCGGGCGTGCTGCTCGCTGCGGGCCTGGTCGCCAAGAAGGCGGTCGAACAGGGCCTCAAGGTCAAGCCGCACATCAAGACGTCGCTCGCGCCCGGCTCGCGCGTGGTCACCGAGTATCTGCAAAAAGCCGGCTTGCTGCCGTACCTGGAAAAGCTCGGCTTCTACCTTGCCGGCTACGGCTGCACCACCTGCATCGGCAACTCGGGGCCGCTCGCCGCGCCGATTGAAGAGGCGATCGTCGAGAACGACCTCGTCTGTGCGGCGGTGCTGTCGGGCAATCGCAATTTCGAAGCCCGCATCCACGCGAACATCCGCGCAAACTTCCTCGCCGCACCGCCGCTGGTCGTGGCCTATGCCATTGCCGGCACGATGCTGAAGGACCTGCGCACCGAGCCGCTGGGAAAGTCGAAGGATGGTCAGGACGTCTATATCGGCCACATCTGGCCGACGCGCGAAGAAATCGAGGCGTTGAGAAAGCTCGCGATGAACCCGACGACCTTTCGCCGACTCTATTCCAACCTTGGCGAAGCGAGTCCGCTGTGGAAAAAGATCTCCGCCCCGGCCGGCCAAGTCTACAGCTGGCCGACATCCACCTATATCGCCGAGCCCCCCTTCTTCCAAGACTTCTCGATGCAGCCCGCCGCGGTCGAGGACATCCGCGGCGCGAAGGTACTCGGCATCTTCGGCGACTCGGTGACCACCGACCATATCTCGCCCGCCGGCGCGATCAAGCCGACCTCACCCGCCGGCATCTACCTGCAGGAAAACGACGTTTCGGTCGCCAACTTCAACAGCTACGGCGCGCGACGCGGCAACCACGAGGTGATGATGCGCGGGACCTTCGCCAACGTGCGCATCAAGAACCTGATGCTCCAGGGCACCGAGGGCGGGCTGAGCCTGTACCAGGGCGAGAAAATGCCGATCTACGACGCGGCGATGGCCTACATCGCCGACGGCACGCCGACCGTGGTGTTCGGCGGCGAAGAGTACGGCACCGGCAGTTCGCGCGACTGGGCGGCGAAGGGAACCCAGCTGCTCGGCGTCAAGGCGGTCATTGCACGCAGCTTCGAGCGCATTCATCGCTCCAACCTGGTCGGCATGGGCGTGCTGCCGCTGCAATTCACGGGTGCGGACAGTGTGTCGAGCCTCGGCCTCAAGGGCGACGAAACGATCGACATCGTCGGCCTCGACGACCTGCGCCCGCAGCAGGACATCACGCTGGCGATCACCCGCAGCAACGGCGAGCGCCGTGACATCACGCTGAAGTCGCGCATCGACACCTCGATCGAGGTCGACTATTACCGCCACGGTGGCATTCTGAGTTTTGTTTTACGCGGCCTGATGGCCGCGTAAAACGGCAGGATTTACGGGCGCGGCTGCGCCGCGCTGTGGCGGCCTGATGGCTGCGTAAAACGGCAGGATTTACCGGCGCGGCTGCGCGCCGCGCGGGCGCGTTACTGCGGTTGACCGCCGCCGCCGCCACCACCGCGATCCGAGCCACCGCGCGGGCGCTTGCGCCGATGACGGCCTTTGCGCCCGCCAGGAGGGGCATTGCCGCCACCGCCGCCGCCAGCGCCACGGCCCGAACGCTCGCCGCCAGGCCCGCGCCCTGAGCGCTCGCCACCCGGTCGCTCGCCGCGCCCACCGCGATGCCGTTCGCCGCGCGCCTCGGGCGCGTGTGGGCGCTCGGTCGCGGTTAGCTTCTTCGCTTCCATCGCCTGTGCGCGCCGCGCGAGGCTGTCTTCGTCCTCCTCGTACAGCTCGCGCGGCTCCGGCGTGAAGCCATGGACGTACTCGGTGACCGAAAGCACCGTAAGCTCCCAGGTGTATTCCCCGAGCTGGATGTCCAGCTTGTCACCGACCGCCAGCGATACAGATGATTTGGCGCGCTCGCCGTTGACCTTCACGCGTCCGCTGTCGACCGCGGTCTGCGCCAGTCCCCGCGCCTTGAAGAAGCGCGCATTGCACAGCCATTGATCGATTCGCATGACGCCCGCGTTCGCCGTCAGACGCTCAGCGCAATGCCGCTGGGGCATGCAATGCCGGTGCCGCCCAGCCCACAGTAGCCGTTCGGATTCTTGCCGAGATACTGCTGGTGATAGTCCTCGGCGTAATAGAACGTGTCCGCACGCCGGATCTCGGTCGTGATCTTGCCCGCACGCGCGGCATCCAACGCCATCTGGTAGCGGTCGCGCGACGCGAGCGCCGTCTCGAGCTGCGCATCATCGCTGCAATAGATCGCCGAGCGGTACTGCGATCCCATGTCGTTACCCTGCCGCATGCCCTGGGTCGGATCGTGACCCTCCCAGAATACGCGCAGCAGCGCGTCCTCGTTGATCGTCTTCGGGTCGTAGACCACGCGCACGGCTTCGGTATGGTTCGTCATGCCGCTACAGACTTCCTCATAGCTCGGATTTGGTGTGGCGCCGCCCGCGTAGCCGACGGCCGTGCTGTACACCCCGGGCAACTGCCAAAACAGCCGCTCGGCGCCCCCAGAAGCACCCCATCCCGAACTGCATCACTGCCAGGCCTTCTGGAAACGGCGGCTCGAGACGATGACCGTTGACGAAGTGCGTCTCGGGCACCGGCATTCGGTTGCTCCGGCCAGGCAATGTGCTGTCGACAGGCAACAGCGATTTCAGCTTCTTCATGAAGGCGAACATAAGGTAAGACGTTTTGTGTGCCGCGAGACCCGGGGGCGGCACGTCGCGCTGTGAGTCTACCTCATGCGGCGCCGTATTCAACAATCCAACATTTCCACCATCATCCGCGCTTGTTCCACCCGGCGCTTTCCGGTAGCTTCTCCGCGCCGCCCCTGCTCCGAACCACATGAAAATCTGCATCTACGGCGCCGGCGCGATCGGCGGCCTGATGGCTGCCTGGCTCGATCGCGCGGGACACGAACTCAGCGTCGTCGCGCGCGGCGCGACGCTCGACGCCATTCGACGCGACGGCCTGCGCGTACGCACGCTCGCGACCGGTGAACTGCTCACGACCCGTCCCGCCGTCGACAGCAATCCGGCGCGGCTCGGTGCACAGGACTGCGTGATCGTAAGCGTCAAGGGCCAGAGCCTGCCGGCGGTGGCCGCCTCGATCGCGCCGTTGCTCGGGGCCGACACCACGATCGTCACCGCGATGAACGGCGTGCCCTGGTGGTTTTTCGACCGCCTGCCCTATGGCGGCGGCAGCCAGCGGCTCGAAAGCCTTGATCCGAGCGGCGCGCTGGCGCGCGCCATGCCGACCGAGCGCATCGTCGGTTGCGTCGTGCATCTCGCCGCCTCGACGCCGGAACCCGGGCTCGTCAGTCACAACCATGGCACGCGACTTGTCCTCGGCGAGCCGGGCGGCACCGACACCGGGCGCATGGCGCGGGTCGCGGACGCGCTGGAGGTAGCGGGTTTCGAAGTCGTGCGCAGCGCGTTCATCGAGAAGGATTTTTGGGTCAAGCTGCTCGGCAACGTCAGTTTCAATCCGGTCTCGGCGCTCACCGTGTCGAACGCCGAGCAGCTGATCGAGGATCGCTACGTAAAGGACTACATGGTCGCGATCATGCGTGAAGTGGTCGCGATCGGGCGCGCGGTCGGCGTCGACGCGGACATCGACCCCGAGGCGCGCATCGACATGGCGCGCGCGCTGGGCAAGTTCAAGACCTCGATGCTGCAGGATCTCGAGGCCGGCAAGACCCTGGAAGTCGACGGGTTGCTTGCCGGCACGCTCGAGATCGCCGACAAGGCCGGCGTGCCCGCGCCCTTTACGCAGAGCCTGATGGGTCTGATCCGGTTGCGCGCGCAGGCGACCGACCAGCGATGAATGCATGAACCCCGCGCTGCCGTTGCAGCGCCAGTAGAATGCGCCGCATGAAAACGATCGAACGCCCCAGCGTCTGCACCTACGACTGTCCCGACACCTGCAGCCTGAGCGTGGTGGTCGCGGACGAGCGCATCGTCAAAGTGAAAGGATCGAAGGCCAACCCGTTCACCGACGGCGTGATCTGCGACAAGGTGGCGCGCGACACCGCCGCCATGGTGCACGGCCCGCTGCGGCTGCGGCACCCGATGAAGCGCAGCGGACCGAAAGGTTCCGGGCGCTTCGAACGCATCTCCTGGGAAGCCGCACTCGACGAGATTCACGAACGCACCCGCGCGGTGATCGATCGTTGGGGTCCGCAAGCCGTCATGCCGCTCAACTATGCCGGGCCACACGGCATGCTCGCCTACGACAGCATGTCGCTGCGCTTTTTCCACCAGCTCGGCGCAACCCATCTGTCGCGGCGTCCGCTGTGCGGCGGCATCCGCGCCGAGGCCTGGTCCGGCACCTACGGCGCGGTGCCCGGCATCCCCCCGGAGATGGCGGAGGACGCGAAACTGATCGTGATCTGGGGCAACAACGCGACGGCCTGCAACCTGCATTTGGTTCGTTGCATGAGCCGTGCCAAGAAGAAAGGCGCACGGGTCGTGGTGATCGATCCGAAACGCATCAAGGTCGCGGAGCAGGCCGATTTGCACCTCGCGCTGAAGCCCGGCACCGACGTCCTGCTCGCCTTCGCGGTGGCCGTCGAATTGGAGCAAACCGGCGCCATCGACCTGCCCTTCGTTGCAGACAACGTACTCGGTTACGACGCGTACATGGCACTGGCACGCGAATGGCCGCCCGAGCGTGCCGCCGCCGAATGCGGGTTGGCGGTCGGCGACATCCGCTGCTTCGCGCAGTGGATCGCCGAATCCGAACCGCTGGTGCTCTCGATCGGCAATGGACTCGAGCGCTGCCGCACCGGCGGCAGCGGCATTCGCGCTGCGATCGCGATTCCTGCGCTCGCCGGCAAGTTGGGCGCGAAGGGCGGCATCGTGCTCGGCGCCGGCAATTCATTTTCCAAGACTTCGGCGAAGCTGCAGCGCCCGGATCTCGCGCCGGCAGACACTCGCACGCTCAACATTCTCGACATCGGACGCCATCTCGCGGACGATGATCTCGACGTACCGCTGCGGGCACTGTTCATCTACAACCACAACCCGGTGGTGGTGCATCCGGACCAGAACCGGATGAAGCGCGGTCTCGCACGCGAGGACGTGTTCGCGGTCGGCATCGAAGTCGTGATGACCGACAGCATGGCCTATTGCGACATCCTGCTGCCCGCGGCGACCCATTTTGAGATCGACGATCTATATGGCGCCTACGGCCAGCACTGGCTGCAACGCGCTGCACCGGTGATCCCGCCGCAGGGTGAAGCGGTCGCCAACACCGAGATCTTCCGGCGGCTCGCGGCACGCTTCGGATTCGACGATCCCTGTTTTCTCGCGAGCGACGCCGAATTGATGGATGACGCGATCGACCCGACCGATCCGCGCCTCGAGGGCTTCGCACCAAGTCGCATTCCAACCGACCGGGCGCTCGCAATGAACGCGCCCGACGGCAAGCCGTTCGTGCTGTTTGACAACGTCAGACCCGCGACGCCGAGCGGCAAGGTGGAACTGGCCTCCGACACACTTGCCGCTCGCTGGGGCGCAGCGCAGCGCCTGCCCGGCTGGCGCGCGCTGGATTCGTCCGAGCCACTCATGCTGATCACACCCGCGTCCGATCGCCGCATCTCCTCGTCGTTCGGCGGCTTGCATCTTCCAAAGGGCGCGCCACCGCTGTTGATGCATCCGGCGGATGCCGCAACCCGCGGCCTGAAGAGCGGCCAGCAGGTTCGGGTGTGGAATGCGCTGGGCGAAGTACTGTTGCCGCTGGTCATCACCGACCGCGTGCGACCGGGCGTGGTGTCCTCCGAGAAAGGCGCCTGGCTCGGATCGAGTCCCACCGGGCAGACGGTGTCCGCACTGGCGCCTGCGGCGCTGCGCGCCGACCTCTCGGAAGGCGCCTGCTACAACGACGCGCGTGTCGAAGTCGCAGCCGCGCCGTTGCTCACTGAACCCGGAACACGCCTCTGACAAGCCGGACTTGGCCCTCTTCAAGACTGCGTCGCGCGTTCGTGGCCTTTTGCGCGAGATTGTCGACGAACACAGCCAAGCCCAGCTGCCCCGACGCAGCGGGCGTGGCGTTCGCGGTCGTCCTGCTCAAATGAATGTCGCTGGTATCTTCAAAGAGTTCAGCGATAAATCCAATCTCGCCGAGTACCGATTGCATCTCTTCGGCAGAGACAAGAAAGCTGTCTGCCGGGTCGGTGGCCCACGGCAGGGGAAAGTGCGACGCCGCCACGTTTCCTGCGGCCATTTCCTGGAAGCCGTACCTGCCGCCCGGCTTGAGGACGCGGAAGATCTCCGCGTAGAGCGTGCGCTTGTCCGCGATGTTCATGCCGACGTTTTGCATCCAGACGACATCAAACGAATCGTCGGCAAACGGCAGAGCGAGGGCGCTGCCCTCGTGCACTTCGATTCGCTCGTCAAGGCCGGTCAGCCGATTCAGCAGCACGGCACCGGCGCAGAAATCGGGCAGACATTTCGAGGCAGTCGACGCGGCAGCCGTACTCCGAAGCGAGCAGCCGGGCGGGGCCGGCCAGCCCGGCGCCAATGTCGAGAACGCGATCCTCTGCACGAATCTGTACCAGCGCCAGCAACTCGCGTGAAGCGCGGAGTCCGCCGGTGTGAAAATGGTCGAGCGCACCCAGATCCCCGGGCGACAAGCGTTGCTCCGGATTCAATCCGGCTGCGCGGATGGCCGCCAGGATGCGTGCTTCGATGTCGCGGGCCGAATAGTGTGCTTCCAGACCAGCCATAATCAATCCTTTCGCAAGATCCGCCGACGTTGGCGCGCGCCGCTCGCCTTCCGCATCGCGTGAAATCACAGGCGCGATCGGGCGCTACCGACCCCCCAATATAGGTCAGACTCCCATAGACTGCCTGAAGCGTTCAACTGCGGGAGCGCGCGCAACGATATGAGCCGGCAGTCCATGGTACTGCTCTCGGCGTACGTGGCGATCGTGGGGTGGGTGTTCTACGAACAATCCACCGCGTGGCCGCACCAGGGCAGCTGGGCGTCTCTCGTTTTCGTCTTCCTGTGCCCGGGAATCCTGTTCCAGTCGTTCAGCCTTGCGTACACGCGGAGCACGGGGCGTCCACTGAAGCGCCGCGCCTGGACGCGGGTGGTGACGATACCGATGGGATTATTGCTCGCGGTGCAGCTCGCGACGTGGGCGAGTGTGCTCGCGATGCGTGGCTTCGAGCAGGCCTACGCACCGTTCGTCTCCCAGGTCGGCATGAATCTGGCCAAATCCTGCAGTTCCGCCGTGCACTATTTCGAGATCCCGGCCGTCGCGAACTACAACCGGCGGACGGGTCGCGACCGACCCGCCGCAAAGCTGAATCACGACAACCAGCGATTCGTGCTTTCGTTCTCCGGCGGATCGATCGACATCGACGGCAGCACGATCTACTTTGACTCGCGCACGAGGACGTGGCAAAAATTCCACAACGATCATGCCACTGCGTCAGAGGTTTTTGCAAAACTGACGGACGGGCTCGACGGCTGCGATCTGCGCGCGCCTTGACCGGTGACGGGCCGACAACTGACAGCGCCTGGCCGTCAGTTGGCCGTCGCGACCGGGTCCTACCGACCCAACGCGGTCATTAGCGCAAGGTGAGTCGACGCAGGGTGGCGATCTACCCGTCGCACTCACCGTCCGAGCTGCGCCTATCCCTTCCAGCGGCTTTACCAGTCCCTCGGGGTAGTGCTGGAAGACCGTCTCGTCGCGGAACTCGACCGAAGCGCGCGCCGGAGACGCTATTGGATGATGGGTCGTGGCTATGGGCTATGTAACGCCCGGTTGGAAATTCAACAAAAATGTGTTGATGCCAATCAATACGTGCTGCCGACAGGGAGGTACCATTTTTTCAAGCGAACTGATTGAACTGAGGCACTGTCAAGATTTTTTGGTTTACGAGAAGGAACATCGGGCATGAAAAGATCCAATTTGGTATTGATAGCAGCGGGAGTGGCCGCCCTCTTCCCGGCTTCTGTGCTGGGAGCGGATCCTGCAACAGTCGACTGGAAAAGCGTTCCGACGCAAACGCTGACGCTGATTCTGGCCGGGGCAGTCGAGCTTCGAGTGGCTGCGTAGTCCCGAGCACCCGGGCGCAACGATGGTCAGCACGGGTACGGCCTGCGTGACTTGTCATAAGGGCAAAGAAGAGAAGATGGGCAACAAGCTGGTCAAGGCGAACAAGCTGGAACCCATGCCCGTCACGGACAAGAACGGCGTCGTCAAGCTGAGCCTCCAGGTTGCCTACGACGACCAAAACGCTTATTTCCGCGCGCAGTGGAAAACGCGCAATAACTTCCCGGGCGAGGCGCATCCGTTCGAGCGCTTCGACGGCAAGGAATGGAAGCACTACGGCTACCCGAAGCTCGATAAGGTGGTCCAGGATGGCAAGCAACCGGGCATCTACGAAGACCGCTTTTCGATGATGATCGACGACGGCTCGGTGCCTGGTTTCGCGAACCAAGGCTGCTGGCTCACTTGCCACAACGGCGAACGCGACATGCCGAATAAGCCGTCGAAAGCCGCGGTCCAGGCAAATCCGTTGTTCAAGGCGATCAAGAAGAGCGACGTACGCAAGTACCTGCCGGCGACGCGCACCGACGCGATGGCATCCTGGGACAAGGCCAAGAGCATGGATGAAATCAACAAGCTCAAGGCAGACGGCGCCTTTCTCGATCTGATGCAATGGCGCGGTCACCGCTCCAACCCGGTCGGCATGGCGGACGATTTTTACGTGCTTGAGTACCGCAATGGTGACGCCGGCAAGAATCCGTTCAGCTCGAACGTGGACAAAAAGAAGCACCAGCCGAAGTACATGTACGACGCGGCGAAGGTCGGCAAGAAGGCGCTGCGCGAGGAGGATATCCGCAAGGGCCATACTGCGCTGGTGCGAGAGCAGAACGCAGTTCCGTTCGACCCCAACGCGGGCTGGAAGGAAGGCGATCTGATTCCCGCCTACGTCGTGAGCAGGGTGGATGCCAAGGGGTCTGCGGCGGACAACAAGCAGGTAAAAGGAACTTGGGAGGACGGCATGTGGACGGTCGTTTGGGCCCGCCCGCGGAACCTGGCCAACGCCGACGACAAGATGCTGAAGGAGGGCAAGGCGTACAACTTCGGTTTCGCGGTGCACGATGACAACATCACCACGCGCGGCCATCACATTTCATTCCCCGTCACCGTCGGCTTCGGTGCCAAGGCTGCGATCGAGGCAACCAAGCTTAAGTAAACCTAAGCCGAGATGAGGGTGCTGCGGGCTGTCATGCCGCAGCGCCACCCGCACCGAGACCCCGCTTCGGCGGGGTTGTTTTATGTTAGCTAGGCGACTGACCGCTCCTGGCCTATTCTGTTTGCAAGGACTTCCCCGGCGAGTCAAGAGTGAATTGGTTGTGATGCCCGCGTGAGCGGGTGTCATGGTGGTCGGCGCGGATCGGTTGAAGGCTGGCATGGCGTTTGTCAGGTGATGGCTGCGGGCGCGACGGTAAGACGAAGGAACAGACTGCGTCTTTGCAAACGGCCTTGTTGCGCAACGACGGTGTGCGCGGGCCACGATATAAGCCGCCCGAGAGAACCCTATTTGAAATTCGGCGTAGCGCGGCAACGGTGATCGCCGTGTGTCGGGTGGAATGCTCGCCAACAGAATAGCCGGGCTGTTCTCTCGTTCGGTCTGACCTCGTCTTGCTATCGCGTGGAGCAGCAATTCATCGATAGTTGATCGGGCTCAAGCGGTGCCGGCGAGCGGTGGCTGGTGCATGGGGTGCCGCTGCCATGCCGAGGCATCGTAGCGTTCGTCCTTGGCGAGCATGGCCCATAGGATGCGGGCATGTTTGTTGGCGATGGCAATCAAAGTCTTGTGGTAGCCCTTGCGGGCGTAGAGCGCGATGATCCAACGCTGCAATCGGTTGGCTCGTGATGGCTCGGCGTTGATGGCCGACTGCAGCGTACTGCGGGCGCCTTGAATCAGCAGGGTGCGCACATAGACGTTGCCGCGCAAGCTGATCCGTCCCAGTCGTGTCTTACCGCCGGAGCTGTGCTGTCGAGGCGTGAGACCGAGCCAGGCGCCAAACTGGCGGCCGCTCTTGAAGACCTTGGCATCGGGAACCGTCGCGGCCAGCGCGCTCGAGGTGATCGGGCCAACCCCAAGCAGTTCACCCGCGCGCTGCGCCACAGGACTGTTCCTGGCATGAGCGGCGATCTGCGCGTCACAGCGAGCAAGACGGGCATGCAGCGCTGCGAACTGCTCGCGGGCCTCCAACAGCAGGGCATGCACCGGATCGGGAAGCCTGCAGTCTTCGGTCAGTTTAGGAAGCGCAGCCAAGAACCGATCTGCAGAGCGACCGATGACCACCCCGTATTCGGCCAGTAGCCCTCGCAGCCGGTTCAGTAGCGCCGTGCGTTCTTCCTTCCAGCCCTCGCGCACACTGTGCCAAGCCAGAATGCTTTGCTGATCGACCGTCTTGATTGGAACGAAGCGCATCCGGTGGAGGGCGCGACGCATTTCCTCATGGCGTTGAACTTGGCGACCGCCCGGAAGCTCATGCGTCACAATTCCGCAGCCCGTACTGCTGCGCGCCGATCGGGTGATCGAATAGACCGGGTCTGTCCGCGCGTGTCTGCTTTCGGGCGAATTGAGGGGCGGCTGTGAAGGTCCGGTTGTGGCCGATAGTCGCCGGTTTGGACGGCGCGCGACCGACCCGAAGTGGACGCCAAGGTACTAGCGCCGGAACGCTTCGACCATCGGATCGATCAGGCTCGCATCGTCCGTTTTCGTGCTGTTGAGGCGCGCACTGACCGGGTGGCTCTTGCACGTCGCCCATCGCGGTGAAGTGAATGATCTCGCTCACCTTGCCCGCATCCTTCACCTCCGGATCGAGCCATTCATCGTGTGCCGCTTCCGGCAGGATCACCGGCATTCGATCGTGGATCGGCGCCGCCGATTCGGAGGGCGCGCGGGTGAGGATTGCGCAGGTCAATCTTGGCTCGGTGCCCGCTGGCGCCCAGGTGGACATGAGCCCCGCGAAACAGACCGGCTCCTGACGATTCACATAAAGGTAGAACGGCTGCTTGTAGGTCCTGACTTCGCCCGTTTCAGGATCGGTGCGTTCCATCGCCTTCCACTCGTACCAACCCGTGGCCGGTATCAGGCAGCGCGCGTTTCGGTAGGGGTGGCGCCACATGGGCTTTCCTGCCGCCTCCTCCGACCGGGCGTTGATGGTCGAGGTCGGCATCTTCGGCTGGGTCCACCAGAACGGGATCAGACCCCAGCGCGCCTGCGTAAGCTCGAGCACGTCGGCGTCGGCCGCGCGACGGATGATCGGCACCTGGGTGGTTGGAAAAACGTTGTAACGCCGGCCAAAGGGGTTACTGTTCGTCCGGCCGATGTGCCATGCGCTCTCGATCGACGCAGTATCCGGGGAGACGTAGCGGCCGCACATTGCAAAAGGCTACCTGATCTCCGGGCATGCGCGCTGCGCGCGCCGTGATCGGTGGGCGTGGCCGGAGGCGGCCGCTATTTCTTGGTCCCGAAACTTGCGAAGTCGATCTCCACGTCCCCCATCTTGACCGAGGCCGTGTCCTTTGCCTCGCGCGCGGCTCGGGCAACCGGATTGAATTCGAGGTTCGCCGCGATGAACGTCTCGGCAAGCTTGAACGACAACTGGGCAACCGCCTTCGGTTCGGGTTTCTTGGAATCCAGCGCGGAATAGATGGCGCCGCACAGTCGCGTGTAGATCGTTCGCGCCAGGTCCTGCAGCGGATCGTCGGGGGTCTGCGATGCCGCAGCTCGGTGTTCACTCATCGTGCGCCTCGTCGGTATGCCAAGTGTCGGTCCAACGCGATGCTACTCCGGTCTTGCGTGTCAGGGGCTCTGCCGAACGTCAGGTTGTGTGGCACGATGGCGCCCGGCCGTCGCGCGCGCCAACCTGATTCACTATTCGATTCCGAAGGTAACGCCATGAGATTGAAGAAAATCGTCGAGGCGAGCGACGCAGTCGCCGTCATTCACGATGGCGACGTCATCGCGTCGGCCGGCTACGGCGGCAACGGCACGCCGGACCAGCTGTTCGTCGCGCTGGAGAAGCGCTTTCTCGAAACCGGCGCGCCGCGCGACCTGACGCTGGTGTTCGCCGGCGGCCAGGGCGACATGAAGGACAGCGGCCTGAACCGGCTCGGCCATGCCGGGCTGCTCAAGCGCGTGATCGGCGGCCATTTCGGCCTGATTCCCCGCATCGAGCAGCTCGCCGTGGCCGAACCAGATCGAGGCCTACAACCTGCCCGAGGGCGTGCTCACCCATCTGTACCGCGACATCGGCGCGGGCAAGCCCGGCACGCTGTCGCGCGTCGGGCTCGGCACCTACATCGATCCGCGCCACGGCGGCGGGCGGATGAATGCCATGACCACCGAGGACATCGTGCGGCTGATCGAGATCGACGGCGAGGAGTACCTGTTCTTCAAGGCGTTCCCGATCAAGGTCGCGCTCATTCGCGGCACCACCGCCGACCCGGACGGCAACATCACCGCGGAGCGCGAGGCGCTCACGCTGGAGAACCTGGCGCTCGCGATCGCCGCGCGCAATTCGGGCGGCATCGTCCTCGCGCAGGTCGAGCGCATCGCGGCGGAGGGCTCGCTCGACGCGCGGCGCGTGCAGGTTCCCGGGCGTGCTGGTGGACTGCGTCGTGCTCGCCGAGCCCGAGCACCACATGCAGACCTACGGCACGCAGTTCAGTCCGGCCTTCGCCGGCGAACTGCGCGTGCCGCAGAAGAAGTGCGCAGGCGGTCGAACTGAGCGAGCGCAAGATCATCGCGCGCCGCGCCGCGCTCGAGCTCTCGCCGAACTGCGTGATCAACGTCGGCGTCGGCACCGTGCCGGACCAGGTGCCGCTGGTCGCCGACGAGGAGCGCGTGCAGGACCTGATCACGCTGACCGTCGATCCGGGCGTCATGGGCGGCGTGCCGATGAGCGGACTGGATTTCGGCGCCGCGGTCAACTACCAGGCCGTGATCGACCACTGCTCGGAGTTCGACTTCATCGACGGCGGCGGACTGGATGCGGCATTTCTCGGTTTCGGCGAGTGCGACGCGCAGGGCAACGTCAATGCCAGCCGCTTCGGCAATCGCATCCCGGGCTGCGGCGGCTTCATCAACATCAGCCAGAATGCCAAGAAGATCGTGTTCGTCGGCACCTTCACCTCGGGCGGGCTCGAGGTGGCGATCGAGGACGGCCGGGTGCGCATCGCCAAGGAAGGCAAGTTCGCGAAGTTCGTCGAGGCGATCGGCCAGACCACGTTCAGCGCGGCATACGCGCGGCGCCGCGAACAGGAGGTGCTGTACGTCACCGAGCGCTGCGTGTTCCGGCTCGGCGACAAGGGCTGACGCTCACCGAAATCGCGCCCGGCATCGATCTCGAGCGCGACATCCTGGCGCGCATGCCGTTCCGGCCCGCGATCGACGGACCGCGCGCGCATGGACCCGGCGATCTTTCAGCCGCAGCCGATGGGGCTGCGCGAACGAATGCTCGACATCCGCATCGACGACCGGCTGAGCTACGACGCCGCCTCGAACACGGTCTACATGAACTACGCCGGCATGCGCGTGCGCAACGAAGAGGACATTCGCGCCATCGTCGCTGCGGTCGACGCGACTGCTCGAGCCCGCTCGGCAAGCGCGTGCACTCGATCGTGAACTACGAGCGATTCTCCTGCGACGACGAGGTTTTCGAGCCCTACGTCGATGCCGTGAAGTACGTCGAGGAAACCTACTACCTGGACGTCAAGCGCTACACCAGCGGTGCGTTCCTGCGCCACAAGCTCGGCAGCGAACTGGCGAAGCGCAGCATCACCTCGGACGTCCACGCGTCATCCGGTTGAATCCGTCATCCCTTCACCCGCCTTGCCAAACGATCTCCACGGCCTGCCGCTCACGACCGCCTCGCCCGAAGCGGCTGCCGCGTTCGATTGCACGTTGCGTTCCTATTTCAAATATCGCGTCGATACCCCCACGCACCTGTCGCGCGCGCTCGAGGCGGACGCACGGTTCCCGCTCGCGCACATTCTGCGCGGCTACTTCAGCCTGCTTTCGTTCAATCAGAGCCAGGTCCCCGCCGCCACCGAAGCCGCGCGCGCGGCGCGCGCGGCCATCGCGGGTGCCACCGCGCGCGAACAGACTCATCTGAACGCCCTTGACGCCTGGATCGCGGGCGACCTCGACCTGGCCATCGCGCGCTGGGAGCAGATCCTCGCCGAACACCCGCTCGACGTACTCGCCTTTCGCCTCGCGCATTTCAACAATTTCTGGCTTGGACGACCCGACGCGATGCGCGCATCGATCGACCGCATCGAAAAACGCTGGAGCCGCGAACATCCCGGCTACGGCACGTTGCTGTCCTGCAAATGCTTCGCGTACGAGGAATGCGGCGACTATGCCACCGCCGAGCCCGCGGGGCGGAGCGCAATCGAGATCGACCCGGAAGACCTGTGGGGCACCCACGCGCTCGCCCACGTGATGGAGATGCAAGGCCGGACCGACGAGGGCATCAGCTTCCTCAAACAGCTCGAGCCGCACTGGCATTCGGCCAACAACCTCGCGCATCATCTGTGGTGGCATCGCGCGCTATTCCACCTCGAGCGCAAGGAGACCGACCGCGTGCTCGATCTCTACGACCGGCGCTTCCGCAACCTCGATGCGCCGCTCACCCAGGCGCAGCCCGACCTGTATATCGACGTCCAGAACGCCGCCGCGATGCTGTTCCGACTCGAGCGCCAGGGGATCACCGTCGGCGAGCGCTGGGTCGAGCTCGCCGACAAGGCCGAAGCGCGGATCGGCGATTGTCGCTCGGCCTTCACCCTGCCGCACTGGATGATGGCGCTCGCCGCCTGCGGGCGCGATGCCGCCGCGGCGCGCATGCTGGATGCGCTGCGCGCCTTCGGCGCAGGGCAGGAAACGCTCGCCCCGATCGTGCGCGCGGTCGCGCTGCCGGTGTGCGAAGCGATACGCGCGCACCGCCAGGGTGATTACGCAGCGGCCGTGGATCTCATGCGCCCGGTGCTGGGGACGATGTTCCAGCTCGGCGGCAGCCATGCGCAGCAGGACGTACTCGAGCAGCTGTTTCTCGACGCCGCGCTGAAGGCGCAGCGGCCGGACGACGTGCGCCGTCTGCTCGCGCGGGTGGCGGCCGGGAAACCGGTTCCGCTCGCGCAGCGCGCGGGCTACGCCGCCGCAGCACAGGAATACCTGCAGTAGACGCCCTATTTCGTCGCGTACTGCTCGAGCACCGCGCGGTTCACCTCGACCCCGATCCCCGGGCGGCGCGGCACCTCGATCCAGCCGTCGGTGTGCACCACCGGCTCCTTGACGAGCTGGCTGCGGAACGGGTGCGACGAGGTGTCGTACTCGAAGATCGGCTCGAGCGCGAACAGCGCATGGTGCGCGACCGGGATCGAGGCAATCCATTGCAGCGACGCCGCCTGGCCGATGGCCGAACCCCAGATGTGCGGATTGACCTGTACCCCGTGCGCATGGGCCAGTGCGCCGATGTGCTTCGCCGCAGTGAAGCCACCGCAGCAGCACAGGTCGGGCTGCGCGATGTCGACGGACGCCTGCGCGAGAAAGTTGCGGAAACCGAACAGCGTGTACTCGTTCTCGCCGCCGGCGATCGGGATGTCGAGCGCGTCGCGCACGGCGCAGTAGCCCTCGGGAAACTCCGGCGCCACCGGCTCCTCGTACCAGCGCAGCCCGATGTCCTCGAGTTCGCGCCCGAGCCGGATCGCGTCGGCCACGCCATAGGCATGGTTGGTGTCGATCATCAGCGTCGCCGATTTGCCTTCGAGCGCATCGCACACCGCCTGCATCACCGCGAGGTCGTCGTCGATGCCGAAGCCGAGCTTGACCTTCATTGCGCGCAAGCCGTTGTTCCAATGTGCCGCGGCCTCGGCGCCGAGCCGCTTCGCCTCGCCCTGCCCCTGGATGCGGTAAAACCCGGTCGCGTAGGCCTCGACCCGGGTTCGAAACGCACCGCCCAGCAGGCGGTGCACCGGCACGCCAAGCGACTTGCCTGCGATGTCCCACAGCGCGATGTCGACCCCGGACAGTGCACCCATCATCGCGCCCTTCTGCCCGTAGTCCCGCGTGTGGTGATACATCCGGTGCCACAGCACCTCGAGGTCGCGCGGGTCCGCGCCGATGAGAATGGGCTTGAGCGCATACTCGATCGCGGCCGCCGCGATCTCGGGCGGCTGCAGCCCCATGCAGATCGACTCGCCCCAGCCGCTGAGCCCGGTATCGGTCGTGACCTCGACCAGGGTCGCGCCGCGCTGCTTCACCCAGCCCTGCGAATAGGCGAATGGCGTGTCGAGCGACGTCGACAGGCAGTAGGTTCGAATGTCGGTGATCTTCATGTGGCGGCCTGCCATGCCTCGGGATTGACCAGGTGCGCCGGCCGCCGGCCGAGCGAGACGTCGACGACGCTCTTCAGGCCGGCGGACGCAATGTCGTGGAAGCACTCGTCGGTCCAGCACAGCGCGTGCGGCGTGACGATGACGTTGTCCATTTTCAGCAGCGGATTGTCCGGGTCGACCGGCTCCTGCTCGAAGACATCCAGCCCGGCCCCCGCAATGCGGCCGGCCTGCAAGGTTTCGATCAATGCCAGTTCGTCGGCCACCGGCCCGCGCGCCATGTTGATGAAAAAGGCCGTGGGCTTCATCAGCGCGAACTGCGGTGCACCGATCAGGTGGCGGGTCTCGTCGTTCAGCAGGCAGGTGACGACGACGAAGTCGGATTCGCGCAGCAGCTGCTCGAGCGGCACAGCGCGTGGCACCGAGCGGTCCGAGCACGGCGTCTGCGACGTAAGGATCGGCGACGACGCGGCGCATGCCGAAGGGCTGCGCGACGCGCAGCAACTCCTGGCCGATGCCACCGGCACCGACGATGCCGAGCGTGCGCCCGACGAGGCCCGTCGCCCATGTGGTTGGTGCGCTCGGTCCATTGTCCTGCGCGCGTGAGACGGTCCTTCGCAAACAGCCGGCCGGCCAGCGCAAAGAGCATCGTGAGGGAGGCCACCGCGACCGGGCGCCGAACGGCGAGCGGCGTATTGGTGACGACGATCCCGCGCGCGGTCATCGCGGGTACATCGACCGAGTCGTAGCCGACGCCGTGGCGCGCAAAAATCTTCACCCGGCAGTCGCTGCGTGCAACCGATTCGCGCGATACCTTCGGCGAATTCACATACAGTCCGTCGTAGCGCGCGGCAAGATCCGGCGTCACCTCACGAATCGACGCGGACAGGTACTCCCACTCGAGCGCCGGATTTTCCTTCAGCACCTCGAGCGCGCCCAGGCCGAACGAGGGCACGCCCTGCGCATCGAGCACGTCGCGGGTGATGCCGAGCTTGAACGTCATGCCGTCTTCTCCCGCAGCGGCGCGAGCGTGCGCCCGATCGCCGCCTGCAGCAGCGTCTGGTCCAGGCCCGCGGCAATCATGTTGAAGCCGAATTCGCGGTAGCGTTTCGCCCAGACCTCGTCTGCCGCCATGAAGCCCAGGCCCTTGCCGTGACGCCGCGCGGTCGAAACGATCGTTTCGATCGCGGCAAGGTACTTCGGGTGTTCGAATTCGCCCGCAATGCCGAGAAAGTTGGTCAGGTCGAAGTGTCCGAGCCACAGCACGTCGATGCCCGGCGTCGCCGCGATCGCCTCGACCTCGGCGAGTCCGCGCTCGGATTCGATCTGCGCGATCACCAGCGTGCGCGCGTTCAGCGCCGCGACCTTGGCCTTGACGTCGCCGCCCGCGTAGTCGTCCTGCGCGATGCCGAAGGCGGCGCCGCGCCGTCCCCTGCGGCGGGTAATGCGTCGCCTCGACGATGTGCCGCGCTTCCTCTGCGCTCTCCACCATCGGCACCATGACCCCGTGCGCGCCGACGTCGAGTGCGCGCGCGAGGAAGTGGTATTCGTTACGCGGCACGCGCACCATCGGCGACAGCGCGATGCCGCGGCAGGCGGCGAACAGCATCTTCAGCGTCTCGAAGCCCAGGCCGGTGTGCTCCATGTCGAACAGCGCGAATTCGCACTCGGCCGCCTTCAGCACCTGCGGCATGCCGGGCGAAAAGAACTCGAACACCAGCGCGCCGAGCACGGTCTCGCCGGCGAGCGTGCGGGCCTTGATCGTATTGGGGCGTACGGTATCGACCATGTCTATTGCCCCGCCCATTTGTGCACCGATTTGAGGATGCGTGCATCCGCGAAGCCGAGCTGGACGAGCACCGGCGCGCGCTCGAAGATCTCCTCGTAGCGCGCCATCAGGCCGTCGGCGAGCCGCACCTTGGACATGCCGCGGAACTCGATCCGCCGGCCCTCGGCGCCCTGCATCGTCGCGGTGTACGAGAACAGATAGCTCGCGTAGCCGACGCGGCCATCGCAGACCGCATCGCTCAGGGTCCAGGCGAAGTCGGTCGCATCACCATAGAAATGCTTGCGCACCATCTCGGTGATCGCGGCGCGGCCCTCGAACGCACCGTAGAACCCGTCGTGATAGACGCCGTCCTCGGTAAAGCACTGCGCGGCGGCCGCGGGGTCACCGCGGCAGATCGACTCGGTCATGCGCCCGATGAGGGCTGTGAACTGCGCTGCTGCGTCGGACATGCGAACCTCCTCCAGTCGGCGCGCCGATCTTAGCAAGCCTGCGAGGCCCGGCGTTACACTTGTTCGCTCTGCACATTGCAACCAAGGAGAGCCCCATGGACAAGAGAACCCTCAAAGAGCGCAGCACCGACGGCCTGAAGACGCGTCGCGAGGTGCTCGGTGCCGAGTACGTCGACAAGGGCATGGCCGCGGTCGACGATTTCAACGCACCCTTCGTCGAGATGCTGAACAGCTACTGCTGGAACGACATCTGGAACCGGCCCGGGCTGCCGCGCCAGACCCGCTCGATGCTGAACCTCGCCATGCTGTCGGCGCTCGGACGCGGGCCCGAACTGAAGCTGCACATCAACGGCGCGCTGAACAACGGCCTGACCAAGGAGCAGATCCGCGAGGTGTTCCTTCAGGTCGCGTGTTATTGCGGCGTGCCGGCGGCGGTCGAAAGCTTCCGCTGCGCGAAGGAGGTCTTCAAGGAGCGCGGAATCTGACGGCTGCGCTGCGCCGCCCGGGTCAGAGAAAGGGTTCGGCGCGCTTCATCAGCTCGTCCAGGCCGGGCTCGTTCGGATTCTTCGGCTTGCCCGGGTGGATGACCGCGACCTGGCAGTTCTCGGCCGCCTCCACCAGCTCGCGATACGTCCCCGCGTTGACGTCGACGATACGCGCCTGCTGGTTTTCGTCGTAGGCGAACATGCGCGGATTGAT
The DNA here is from genome assembly GCA_963714925.1 of uncultured beta proteobacterium. Classification (GTDB taxonomy): domain Bacteria; phylum Pseudomonadota; class Gammaproteobacteria; order Burkholderiales; family SG8-39; genus SG8-39. Next base: position 311,994 of record CAVQQK010000003.1, read on the forward strand.
CTGGGTGCATTCGTTGCACGTCGAGCAGCGCGGCGTCTCGATATAGGGTTCGTCCGAGGGCGGCGCGGACTCGGCCGCCTCGGCCTGAGCCGACCCTGCGGCATCCGGCGTTCCGGCCGGCGCCGGCGGGGCCACGACCGGTGCCGGCGCCTGGGCCGCGGCAGCGCCTTGTTCGGCGCGCACGCGCTCGGCATGTGAATTGTGAATGCCGCCGAGCTCCTGCAGGCTGTGCCACATGTCGCGGCAGCGGCGCGTCTCGCGCACCAGCTTGTCGTCGACGATCACGCGCTGCAGCCGGTTGTCGGCATCGACCAGCACCAGGCTCGGCAGCCGCTGCGGCAGCCCGCGTGCCGCCTCGGAGAGGCAGGTCTCGAACGGCACCATGGCGCCGTTCCACTGCGCGCGCGGCACCTGGGCGAAATGCCGCGCATGGCGCGTGTCGCAGGCGACGAAATCGGCCAGCGTGAATGCGAGGTCCTCGACCACGCGTTGCTGCTCGGGGTCTTCGTAGGCCAGCCGATGCAGCGGCCAGTCGCGCTCGGCCTGCGCATTGGTCGCGAGCGAGAAACGCGAGGCCCAGTCGACGCCCGCCGACGGGTCGTAGGTAAAGGCCGGAAACACGCGCGCATCCATCGCCGCCGCGGCGACGAGGTAGGGCGACAGTCCGCCCGCGTGCACGTTTGCGCCCGAGTACAGGCTGAATAGCGCGGGCCCCGCGTAACGCATCGCGCCCTCGACCTGCGCGCGCAGCGCGCACAGGTTCGAACTCACCGACTGCACGACGTAGACGTCGTTCAGTCCAAGCGCCATCGTCGCCAGTTGCCGGCCGCGCGATCCCATCGCGAGATGCCCGCTGCCGGCGAGCGGCGCACCGAGCAGGTCGTCGGTCTGCACCAGGACCTTGACCGGCAGCCCGCTCGAGAGCATTTCGTCCAACGCCAGATTCTCCGGCGCGTGCAGCGCCTGCTCGTTTAGGATGATCAGGCTGTCCGGGAACAGCGCCAGATCCTGGGGATCGAGCCCCTCGGCGCCGAAGTCGGCGAACAGCGCGTCGTGGCGCGCGTCGTTGTATTCGCCGTCGGCTTCGAGCGCGCCGATCGCGAGCGCTTTGGCGAGCGCCGCCGTCTCGGGCAGCCGGGTGCGCAGTGCGGCGAGCGCCGTGGCGCAATCGTCGAACTCGAAACCATAGGGCTCGACGCCCGAACCGGGAATCGGAAAGAAGCGTTGCGCGCGCAGCGTCGCGAGCACCGACTCGATGCGCTCGCGCCGCGCTGCAGGCAGGGTGTTCTCGGCTGTTGCGGCGGCGAGCAGGCCCGCCATGCGCTCAAAATCGAAGGCATCCGCGTGCAGCGCGCCGACCGAGGCACGCAGGCGCGCGGCACTGCGTCCCGCCCGGGAATGCGCGCGGTCGGCGCGCAGAATCTCGTCCAGGCGGTGGATCAAACGCTCGGCGTCGGCGCGGAAGGCATCGCTCTTGCCAGCCTGCACCCGGCGCCAGACATGGCCCAGGAGCTGGCGCGGCAGCGCTGCGCTGCAGTCGACCAGCGCGCCATCGACCTTCATCCCTTGATGCAAGCGCTGCACGCTGTCGGTGAACGCAATGTCCGGCAGCGGTGCGAGCCGCGTCGCCGCCGCATCGATCAGGTCGTGCAGGCGACCCGGCGCGGCGTTGGTCGCGTTCGCCAGCAGGGTGCGGATTTCGCGCTCGATCTTGAGCGCGTGCGCACGCAGCCGTGTGCGCTCGCCCGCGCCCGGCGCTGCCGCGAGGACCGCGTCGACCAGGCCCGAGAGCGGCTCGAGAACAGGTCCCTGCGTCGCGTTGTCGATCAGGACGAGCGGAAAGTCGTAGCGCAGGCGCGAAAGGTCCCGGTACGCCGTCAGCGCGGCGGGACGCAGGCGGTTGGCATCGACCGGCTGCAGCGTGTCCTCCGCGCGCTTGCCGGTGAGAAAGAACGTGACCTGTGCTTCGCTGTGCATGACCTGCGCTGTGCTCAGTGGCTCATTGCGGCCAGATCGTGAACTTGTCGAGCTCGGCCTCGAGCCCCGCCTTGAGGTACGCGCTGGTGCGCGGCACGGCCGTGGCGCGCAGGTCCTCGTAGCACGGCACCTCCGGGTTGCGGTACAGAATTCCGACTGGAATCTTGTCGGTGTCCGAGGCAATCTCGCGCGCGCGGTTGAGGTCGGCCGGATCGTGCTGCAACTGGGTCTTGTAGACCTTGGACAACCCCTCGCTCGCCGTGATGCCGTTCGGGTGCGTCAGCACCTGGATGCGGCTCGGGTCGTGCAGCCAGGGATCCCAGACTTTCGGCAGCCACTCGGGACAGCGCTGGACGATGCGCAGGAACGAAAACCCCCGGTGATGGTAGGCGGCCTTGACGATGTCGTAGAGCATCTCCGGAATCCAGTCGACCGCCTGCGCCACGAACGAGACGTTCTGCACCCCGAGCGTCACCGTGAGCGGCTGCAGCGCTTCGAGCGTCGACCCGCGCGGCGTGGTGTTGCTTTTGGTGCCGCGCGGCGAGGTCGGCGAGGCCTGCATCTTGGTCAGGCCGTAAATCTGGTTGTCGTGCAGGAACACCGTCATGTTCATGTTGTAGCGGATCGCGTGTATCCAGTGCGCCGCGCCGATGCTGCAGCAATCGCCGTCGCCGGTATTCACGAACACCTTCAGGTCGGGGCGCGCGACGCGTATGCCCTCCGCCACCGGCAGCGCGCGGCCGTGGATGCCGTGAAAGCCGTAGGTGCGCATATAGTGCGGGAAGCGGCTCGAGCAGCCGATGCCGGAAACGAACACCGTCTTCTCGGGGCGCAGGCCCTCGTCGCGGCACAGGCGCTGCACCGCGGCCAGGATCGCGTTGTCGCCGCAACCGGTGCACCAGCGCGGCACCCCGCCCTGGTAGTCCTCGATCTCGTGGCGCTCCTCGCACAGCTGGAGCAGGCACTCGGTGGCCATCGTGGTCATCTGCATTCCCTCACTATTTCAGCCGTTCGGCGAGCACCTGCCGGATAAGGCGTGGCTTGATCGGCTGACCCTTCACCTCGCCCCAGCAATCGACATCGATCAGGGTGCGCGCGCGCAGCAGCATGGCGAGCGCCGAATAGCGCCGGTTCGAGCCATCGATCAAGGCGTCGTTCGGATCGTCGCACCAGTTGCTTTCGATCGTCATGACCCTGCGAAAGCGCTGCATGATCTCCTTCAAACCACCGGCCATCGGCTGCAGAAACGACAGGTGCAGCGACGCCAGCCTGTGCCCCTCGGCGCGCAGCGCGGCAACCGCTTCCTCGATCGCGCCCTTGGTGCTGCCCCAGCCGATCACCAGCAGTTCGCCGGCCGCGTCGCCGAACAGCGGCGGCGTCTTCAGCGTCTTTTGCAATGCAGCGAGCTTGAGGCTGCGGAAATGGATGCTTTCCTGGTTGCTCTCGGGGTCGTAGGCGACGTGGCTTGCGCTGTCGTGCGCGAGCCCGGTGAGCGTGTGCATGCCGTTCGGCTGGCCGGGGATGAAGCGCCGCGCAAGGCCGGTGGCCGCGTCCCAGTCGTAGGGCTTGAGCCCGTCGGGCACCGCGCTTTGGTCGACCGGCGGCGCCGTCCACGCCTCGTTGAACTGCGGCCGCGGGAACGGTTGTTGCGACGTCGCCAGGCTCGCATCCGACAACACCACGACCACCATGTTGAAGGTCTCGGCGATCTTGCGCGCCGTGATCATCGCGTAGAAGCATTCCTCGATCGTCGCCGGCGCCATCACCACCTTCGGCGCGTCGCCGTGACTGCCGAAGATCGCCGCGAGCATGTCGCCCTGCTCGACCTTGGTCGGCTGCCCGGTGCTCGGGCCGCCGCGCTGCACGTTCACCACCACCAGCGGAATCTCGCCCATGACCGCGAGGCCGATTGCTTCCTGCTTGAGCGAGTAGCCCGGGCCGGAGGTGATCGTCACCGTGCACTTGCCCGCGTAGGACGCGCCGATGGCGAACGCACAGGCGGCGATTTCGTCCTCGGCCTGGTGCACCAGGCCGCCGACCCGCTCGAATACGTCGGACAGGTAGTGCGAGGCCGAGGTCGCCGGGGTGATCGGATACATCGCGCAGATTTCCATCCCCGAGGCGAGCACGCCGAGCGCGAGCGCCGTATTGCCGTTGACCACGATCTGCGGCGCGCGTTGCGCGTGCGGCGGGGATGCTGAACCGGAAGTCCAGGTTGTCCTCGGCCCAGGCGTAGCCGGCGTCGAGCAGCTTCACGTTCTGCTCGATGACCGAGGCCTCCTTCTTGCCGAAGGTGAGCGCAATCTGCTCGCGTCCGAGCTGCAGATCGAGGCTGTAGAGATTGCATAGCATGCCAAGGGCGAACATGTTCTTGCCGCGCCTCGCGTCCGCTACGATTTCCTTGCAGGCCTTCTCCATCGGGATCTCGAGCACGCGGTAGCCGGCCTCGATCAGCTTGTCGTAGGTCTCGACGTAGGCCGCGGAGATCACCGGGTCGGCGTGCGCGCGCCACATGTTCTCGAGCAGGATGATGCAGCCGGCTTGAGTTCGCCCGCGCGCACGCGTCCGAGCAGCACCTGTTCGTTGAACGCCACTGCAAGGTCCGTCTCGTCGCCGCCATTGGTCACCTTCTCGGCGCCGATGCGGATGCGGTTGCCGCTCGCGCCCGCCACGCTGCGCGCCGGCGGGCGGATCTCGGCCGGGATGATCTCCACCGTCCAGATGCCGTTGCCCATGCGCGCGGCGATCGCGCCGAGCGACTGCCCGCAGCGTTGCGCGCCCTCGCCCGAGTCGCTGATCACCTCGATGATGTGTTCCCTGAGCGCGACCGGCGCGACCGCGCTGCGCCCGGCGGGCCCGGGTGCAGCCGCGGCAGGTCGTGATTTGGGCGGGGCGTCTTTCACGGTTTTGGTCTTCGTCTCAGTCCGGGACGTGCTGGGTGTGCGTTTCATGGGTCCTGTCTAGTCAATGCGCAGGCGCGCGTAGTTGCGCTCGCTCGCAGGAATGCCGAACAGGCGCTCGGCAGGCGCGTCGGGCAGCGGCTCGCCCAGTCCAAGGTAGGCCTTGATCGCGCGCGCCGCACCGCGCCCGGCGCCCATCGCCTCGATCACGGTCGCCGCGCCGGTGACGATGTCGCCGCCCGCGTACACGCCCGCCATCGACGTCGCGAGTTCGGCGTCGGCCAAGAGATAGCCTCGCTTGTCGAGCTTGAGCTTGGAGGTCTGGCCGATGATCGGATTCGCGTTGGTGCCGATCGCGTAAACCACCATGTCGGCCTCGAAATCGTATTCACTGCCCGCGAGCGGCACCGGACGTCGCCGGCCCGAACTGTCGGGTTCGCCGAGTTCCATGCGTACGCAGCGCATCCCGCGCACCCCGCCCTGGCCGTTGTCGAGCACCGCAACCGGCGCAGTCAGCCAGTGGAACTCGACGCCTTCCTGCTCGGCGTGATGCACCTCCTCTGCCCGCGCCGGGCATTCCGCACGCGAGCGCCGGTACACGCAATAGACCTTTTCCGCGCCAAGGCGCAGGCAGACGCGCATCGCGTCCATCGCGGTGTTGCCCGCGCCGATGACCGCCACGCGCTGGCCGAGCGGCATCGGCGTATCGACGTTGGGGAAGTCTTTCGCATGCATCAGGTTGCAGCGCGTGAGCAACTCGTTCGCCGACAGCACGCCGTTCAGCGAATCGCCCGGTACCCCGAGCATCGAGGGATACCCCGCCCCGGTGCCGATGAACACGGCGTCGAACCCCATCTCGTCGCGCATCTGCTCGATCGTGAACAGGCGCCCAACCAGCGTGTTGCACTCGAAGCGCACGCCGATCTTGCGCAGGTTCTCGATCTCGGCGTCGACGACAGTATTCGGCAGGCGGAAATCGGGAATCCCGTAGCGCAGTACCCCGCCCGGTTGATGGAAGGCTTCGAATACGACGACCTCGCAGCCGGCCTTCGCCAGATCGGCCGCGCAGGCCATCCCGGCCGGGCCCGAACCGACGATGCCCACGCGCATGCCGCTCGCCTCGATATAGGGGTTGTTGATCCAGCCGTTCTCGATTGCGGCATCGCCGACGTAACGCTCGAGCCGTCCGATGGCGACCGGTTCGAGCGTGTCGCCGACCGTGCAGACCTGTTCGCACTGGGTCTCCTGCGGGCACACCCGGCCGCAGACCGCGGGCAGCAGATTCGTGTCGGCGATCACGTCGTAGGCCGCGCGCAGGTTCTTCTGGCTGATCGCCTGAATGAACTTCGGGATGTCGATCCCCACCGGGCAGCCCTTGATGCAGGGTTCGTCCGGGCACATCAGGCAGCGCTCGGCCTCGTTGAGCGCGTCCGCGGCGGCGTAGGCGCAGGTCACTTCGTCGAAATTCTTCACCCGCACTGCGGGATCCTGCTCGCGCGCCGGTGTGCGTGCCTGCGGGATAGTGCGGATTGTCCTTTTCTTCTTCTTCGTGGCCATGGTGATTCGTCGCGCTCGGGCGTTCGGGCTATCCGCGCCGCCCTCGCCTCATCGTGGAGTTGCCTGAGGCGGCGCGTCGGTGGTCGCGTCGTTGGCTGCGCTGTCCATCAGGCGGCATTGCTCGGACCAGCGCTCGAGCGCCGCCTGTTCTTCGCCCTTGTAGCGCCGCAGACGCGTCATCAGGTCGTCGAAGTCGACCCGATGGCCGTCGAAGTCCGGACCGTCGACGCAGGCGAACTTCACCTCGTCGCCGATCTTGACCCGGCAGCCGCCGCACATCCCGGTGCCGTCGACCATGATCGGGTTGAGGCTGACGAGGGTCTTGATGCCGTGTGGGCGCGTCGCCTCCGCACAGCCCTTCATCATCACCGGTGGGCCGATGGCGACGACCTCGTCGATGTCGGCGTGCTTTTCGATCGACATCCGTATGCCCTCGGTGACCAGACCCTTGACCCCGGCCGATCCGTCGTCGGTGCACAAGATCAACTCGTCGCAGCACGAGCGGAACTTGCTTTCCCAGAACACGAGGTCCTTGGAGCGAAAACCCAGCACGCCGATCACGTAGGCGCCGGCGTCCTTGAAGCCGCGCGCCTGCGGATAGATCGGCGCCACTCCCAAGCCACCACCGACACAGATCACCTTCCGCGCATGGCCGATCGGGCTCGGCACGCCCATCGGCCCGACCATGCCGTAGAGCGACGTGCCCACCGTGCAGCGCTGCTGCATCTCGCGCGTGGTCTTGCCGACCGCCTGGATGACGAGCGTGATGGTGCCGCGTTCGTGGTCGAAGTCGGCGATGGTGAGCGGGATGCGTTCACCCTCGGCGTGGGACATCACGATGACGAACTGCCCCGGCCGCGCGGCCCTGGCCATCATCGGATGGCGCACTTCCAGCAGGTAGGTCGCCGGGGACAGATCCTCCCGGGCGACAATTTCGAAATCCGACAGCTGTGGTGCGCTCATTGCTGCAACTCCCTATTTCTCAAGGGTAGAGCAGCTACGACATGGAAAATTTGATCTACCGCAAGTACGCGCCCCTCGCTTCGGCCTCGGATCGTTGCGCCGTCCCGGTCAGTTCCCGACATTGCAGACTGAGCAGCGCGACAGTTGCACCCAGTCGCCCTGCTCGAACCAGTCGATCTGGCGCGCTGGAGGCTCCTCGTCGGCGATGAAGGCGAGCCCAGCCGCGCCAAGATCGGCGAGACTGACCGCGCGCCAGGTCGCGCGCTGGCTCGGGGCACGACCGTCGATCTGGTCGCGGATATTCTGCGCGGTCGCGCTCACCATCGATTCGACCATGTAGGCGGTCTTGTGCCCGCCCGTCGGCACCGGCGTGGACGCCTCGCCCACCGCCTGGACGGTCGCCCCGGCGGCAAAGATGTTCGGAAACCTGGGATTGCGCTGATGCGCGTCGACGATGATGAAGCCACGCTCGTTCACCAGCCCCGGAATGTCGGCGACCGCGTCGATGCCGCGAAAGGCGGGCATCATCATCGAGTAGCGGAACGGCAACCGGTGCTCGCGCAGCGCCCCGCCCGCCGCGTCGCACTCGGTCACGTGCATGTGCTCGGGCTCCACCTTGTCCACCCGCGCGTTCACGATCCACGCGATGCCGCGTTCGCGCATCGCAGCTTCGAGCTTCTCGCGCGCGTCGGCCATGCCCCCGAGCCCGAGATGCCCGACCCAGGGCTCCGCGGTGACGAACGTGATGTCGACCTGCTCGCGCAGGCCGCGCCGGCGCAGATCGCTGTCCATGTGAAACAGGCTTTCGTAGGCGGGTGCGAAGCACGAGGCGCCCTGCACCGCCCCGACCACGAGCGGGCCCGGTTCGTCGATGAAGCGGCTCCAGCCGCGGCTGCAGCCTTGCAGATGCCCCGCTTCGCACAACGAGTGGGTGTGGCCTTGCGGGCCGAGCCCTTCGACCTCGTCGAAGGCCGGCTTCGGGCCGGTGGTAACGACAAGGTAGTCGTAGTCGAGCGCCGTGCCGTCGCCGAGCTCGAGCCGGTTGCGCTCCGGATGCAGGCGCCGCGCGCCGGCAGCGCTGAACCCGATGCCTTTCTTCTCGAGGGCGGCACGGAGGTCGAATTCGGCGTCCTGCGGCGCGCCCGCATGCCCCCCCGTCCACGGCGCGCCGGTACTCGCCTGCAGGCGCGCGTTGCTCGAGACCAGGGTGACGCGGTCGTCGGGCCCCGTTTGCTCGAGCATTTGGTAGGCCATTGCCAGCCCGCTGGTGCCGCCGCCGATGATGACGATATGCGCCATGTCTGTCTCCTGCGCGCCGCGCGCAGCGCGGACGCTTGATGAACCCCAGCGTCCACTGTCCGCCTGCACCCCGGGCGCGACATGATCAGGATCAAATTTCGGCCCGATGACCCCCGCGCCGGCCGGTCGGGCCGCATGGGCTATCCTCGATGGCGTCGGCGCCGCCCCCGGCGGGCGCGAAACCAGCGACTTCGGGAGACCCGATGCACAAAGAAGCGAACCAGACCGTCGCCTTTATCGGCCTCGGACAGATGGGCCGGCCGATGAGCGGGCATCTCGTCAAGGCGGGCTACGCCGTGCGCGCCTACGATGCATCCGCCGAAACCCTGGCGACGGTAGTCGGAGACACCGGCGCGACGCCCTGCGCAAGCGCGGCCGAGGCTGCGAACGGTGCCGACGTCCTGGTCACGATGCTGCCCGACGGCAAGATCGTGCGCGCCGCGCTGATCGATTCCGGCGCGGCCGCGGCGCTCCCCCGCGCCAGCGTCGTGCTCGACATGAGTTCGTCCGATCCGGTCGGCACGCGCACGCTCGGCAAGGAACTTGCGGCGCAAGGCCTGACGCTGATCGATGCGCCGGTCTCCGGCGGCGTCGCGCGCGCGAAGACCGCACAGCTCTCGATCATGGCGGGCGGCGACGCGAAGGCGATCGAGACGCTCAGGCCGTTGCTCGAAACCATGGGCAGCCGCATCTTCCTCACCGGCCCGCTCGGCTCGGGACACGCGATGAAGGCGCTGAACAATTACGTCTCGGCCGCCGGCCTTGCCGCGGTCTGCGAGGCGCTCGTCGTGGGGCGCGCCTTCGGCTTGGATCCGGAGGCAATGAACGAGGTGCTGAACGCATCGACCGGCAAGAACAATACGACCGAGGTCAAGGTGAAGCAGTTCCTGCTGTCGGGTGCGTTCAACTCCGGGTTCTCCGCCGGATTGATGACCAAGGACCTCGCCACCGCGGCAGGCCTCGCCGATGCGATGGGCATCGAAGCGCCGTTCGCGCACGATTGCGTCGCAGTGTGGCAGAAGATGGTTGCCGCGCTCGGTGCAGGTGCCGATCACACCGAATTCTTCCGCTTCAGTGCCAAGGCGGATCGATCGTCGCGTTAACCGGTGACGCGACGGCCTTTGGGGCGATCGCGCCCGGTCCCGATCGGCGGCTACCGGCCGGAATTGAACTTCTCCAACTTCCAGGTGGTATCGTCCAAAACGGACAGGTCAGAAGTGTCCGAGATGCCTACGTCAACCGGGAAGCGCGTTATGTCTGCAATTGGCCAATGTAAGCAGACGAGAATGCCAGGCGCTGTTGCCTTCGTCGCATTCGTGATTCCTTCCCTCGCGTGTGCCCAGCACGTCAACCTAATGACGTCGCCCGGAATAGAGTTCGGCCTGAATGCATCCTATTATAAATATAGAGAACCCAGTGTTGCCGTCACAGAACAGGGGTTCAACGCCGGACTTGATCTCGTATTCACTGCTACGCCAGGTGACGACTGGTTCATACGAGGTGATGGAAGCTTCGCCTATGGCCACAATGACTACACCGGTGCGGGCACCAAAGACGATAATCCTTATTGGTATGCCGAGTTCAGGGGCATATTTGGCAGAGACTTTGAATATGATCGCTACGGCTTGTCGCCTTACTCCGGCATCGGCTATCGCTATTCGTTCGATGATTTGCGAGGCGTGACGAGCACGGGTGCCATAGGCTACCGACGCAAGAGCCAATATATCTATATCCCCGTCGGCGTCATCCATCGTCTGAGACTGGAATCCAGCGCCAAGCTGTCTACCACGCTCGAATTTGATTACCTTGTGAAAGGCCAGCAGAAGTCGTACCTAAGCGACGCCGCTGCCCTGGTGCCGGACCAGACCAACGACCAGCACAGAGGCTACGGCATTCGAGCCAGCCTATACTATGAAAAGGCAAATTGGTCATTTGGACCGTGGTTCCGTTACTGGCACATCGACCAATCGGAAACGACGTCAGCAACGGTGACTGCATTGGGGACCACGTTTACGACACGTTTCTTCGAGCCAAAGAACACCACCACCGAGATCGGTCTTAGATTCGGTTATAAGTTCTAGTTTGCGATATGCCGCTCTTTTGCGACACGATCGATCGCAAGCGGTCATTCGCGAACGCCCTTATTGATCCCTATCGTGGAGGGTTCCGCCCGTCGAGCGACTTCGCAAGGCCATGAAGCAGTGCGGCGCCGTCCCCTTTCCATGCACTGCCGTGCATGCAGGCAAGCACCTTCGGGCTTTCCCTGGCTAAGCGTTCGAGGATGGCCGTCGTGTCCGGCGAATGCGCGTAGTAGTCCATCTGGCCGCGGAACGCTTCGCTCGGCCCAAGGATATCGGCCTCCGTGAGCGGCGTTTCTCCCGCCCCGCCCTGCGTAAAAAGATCGCCGCAAAGAAGCGTGCCGGTAAGTCGTTCCATCATCAGGCCGCACTCCCAGCCGTGCGGCATGTGAGGCGTGTCGTACCAACGGACTTCGTGCCGCCCGAGCGTTAGCGTTTCACCATCGGCCAGCGCTCGCGCAGGCCGGTCGGCAACGTCGTCTACCGACACCATGGCGGCAACCCGACTGCACACCGGGACAGACTTCGGCGCAGCCGCAAGAAAATCGTTGAGCGCGCCGCATTCATCCGCCTCGAAGTGCGAGAACGCGATGTAGCGCAGTTTATCCAGCGGCAGGACTTTCCCGATCGCCTCGCTCACGAAAGGAAACATGCGCCTCGGGCCGGTATGAAACACGAGCGAGGCGTCGTCCACGATCAAGTACTGATTGAAGTTGAACGCGCCGGCGCCCGGAATGGCGACCGGCGTATTGATGCGATAGATACCCGCGACGATTTCGTGAATGTTGGTTCCGGAACCCGGGTTGGTGATCATGCAATTCTCCTTGGCTGGTCTCCAGTATGTACTCGGAGCGGCGGGCGGGCAGCCCCAGGGATGCCCTGGCGCCGTTCTATAGCCCAACACTGGCCTCTGAAGCCGGCCTCGGCCATGATGGCCCTCAACAAACAGTGATCAACCGACCGGGGCGCATATGCCAGAGCTCAAATCGACTTACATCGGCGAACTCAAGATCGAGGTCACCGGCAGCTATCTGCTTGGCAACTCACCGCTTGGCCAGCGCCGGCTCGACCGCCTCGACAAGGGCCACTTCAAGGGACCCAAAATCCAGGCCGAGATCGTCACCGGCGGCATGGACCTGCTGCTCGGCGGCGCGGACGGCGCACTGCGCCCCGACGTGCGCCTGATCCTGACGCTGGACGATGGCGAGACGCTGCTGATCCTCTATCGCGGTGTCAGGCATGGAACCCCCGAGGTCATGCAGCGCATTGCCAGGGGGAGCAGGTGCAGCCGCATGAGTACTACCTGCGCACCGGCCTCGTGTTCGAGACCGCGTCCAAGAAATACGACTGGATGAACCGCATCGTTGGCGTTGGCGTCGGTCGTCGCGAGCCGGGTGCCGCGATCTACGACGTGTTCGAAGTCCTCTGAGGCACGACGCGTCCGGCCGTCGGCTTCAGGCCTGCGTCCGGGCATTGCCGTAGGGATCGCCCGCCAGTTCGTAGGCGCGGTCGATCAGGCATTGCACGCGCCAGCAGTCTTCGGCACTGGTGAGCGGCGGCGCGCCGCGCTGCCAGCGATCGATCGTGTCACGCAGCGCGGTGGCAAATACGGGTTCGGCGAGCTGCGCATCGAGCGCTTTTTCGCCGGACGCGGTCACCACCTGCATCGCGCCACCGCGCATCACCAGCATGGCGTCGCGCCCGGAAAGTTTCCATTCCCCATCGCCGCCTTGTCCGGGTACGGTATTGCCCGCCTCGACCGTGCCGAGAATACCGCTCGGCGTGCATAGCAATACCGACGCATAGTCTTCCACCGCCTGTTGGTGCGCGCCCCAGCCGAGCTGCGCGCCGGTGACGCTCGCCGCCTCCCCGGTCAGCGCCAGAAACACGTCGAGCCCATGGGCGCCGAGGTTGCGCAGGCATCCGCCGCCTGCGATCGCCGGATCGAGCATCCAGGGCGCGCCCCACGCGGGGTAACGTGCCGAACTCGGGCGGTTGCTCCGACAATAGAAGTGAGACAGCGGGCCGAAGGCGCCCTCGGCGAGCAGTCTTTTCGCTGCGGCGAAAAACGGCTGATGCCGCATCGCGAAGGGCACCGCGACGAACGCGCCCAGCTGCGCCGCCCGGTCCGCGATCCCGCGCACCTCGGCCGCGTTCACGCCCATCGGTTTTTCCATCAGAAATGGATAGCCTTCGTCGAGCAGATGGTGGGCGATCTGCGCCAACGCGCTATGGCGCCCGAGGGCAATGACGAAGTCAGGCCGCGTTGTCGCGAGCATCTCTCGGTAGTCGGAAAACACGGGCGGGTTGCCGACCTCGGCGGCACGCTGCGCCGCGATCGCCGGATCCGGATCCTGCACGCCGACCAGCTGCAGCGCCGGCATGCGCACGACGTGCCGTAAATAGGCGGCATCAAAAAGCGCATGCCAGTGACTCACTTCAATCGCGGCGACGCGGATGGTCATGACGGCAGGTTCCCGGCCGCGCCAGCCGGGAATCTAGAGCGTTGGGGAAATCGGTCCACCGCAGTCCGCTCAGGCAATGAGTCGACTGTTGGCAATCACGATCACGCCTGACCACCCGAGCAAGGCGAGGCCAAGCGGCGTGCTCAGCTGTGCACCCCAGGGCAGGTTTTTCTCGGCGGCCATGACCGCGGCGAGTACCAGCATCCAGCCGAGATTGCCGGTACCGACGACGAACATCAGCAGCATCAGCGCCCAACAGCAACCGACGCAGAACAGGCCATGGTCCAGACCGATTCTGAAGGCCTGGCGTACCGGCGAGCCACCGCGCCAGCGCTCGGCGACGAAACCGAATGGCATGCGGCATTTCTCCAGGCAACGGTACTTCAGTGCGCTGAACTGGAACAGCCCCGCCGCGCCGACGACCGCCGCACCGACGATCCAGCCGTTGGCGACGAACCAGGGCGTGGCCTGCGCCGCGCTGAGCAAGGCCCAGTCGAGTGCGTGCGCAGCGAGTCCGAAGCCAAACCACGCAACGACGTACCCCGCGACGACCACCGCGAGGAGTTGCGTCGCGTCGGATCGCCCGGCGGTGATGCGCTGGAATATGCCAAGCAGCGGCAGTGTCGTTGGCAGCATCATCGCGACGATCATCACGAACCAGCCCGCCGCGTACAGCAGCGCGGGGACGACGATGTCTCCCGCCGGCAGTGCGCGACACCAGGCGCCGACGAAACCCAGGTCGCTCCAGCGACCGTGGTCCAGATAGCGCCCGTAGGGACTCTGCGACCCGATCCATAGCGCGGCCCACGCCGATGCGACCAGCGCCGCCATGAACGCGGGAAACATCGTGCGGCGCGCGCTCAGGCGCGGCGCCGCGCCGACGGCCCCGTCGCTTGACTGGGCCGGCACGGTCATCGTTCAGTGCGCCGAGGCACGCGCGGCGTGGATCTGTGCGCCGGTACGGCTCAGGCGTCGAACACGAACCCGCTCTGCAGCGCGTTATGGTCCTTGATGTCGAGATCGATGCCGACTTTTTCGTTCTTGGCGCGATAGCGCGGCGACTTGCCGACAAACACCGGTGCACCCGGCACCGTCGAGAAGACCGTATCGGTCAGCGTGGTGGTTTTTCCCGCGGCACTGACGTACGGCTCGAGCTCGGCGTAGCCCGCGTCGCCGATCTTGATCGTTCCCTTGCCGCCCTGCACGTCGAAGGAGATCGGTACGCTCTCGACCGACACCACCTCGCCGACCAGCTTGGCGAGGTCGCCCACCGGTCCGCCCAGCTTGCCGGTATAGACGTTCAGGATCGCCGCTTTCTGCGGCGGCGTCGCGTTGTCGCTGACGTAGACCGCGGCCTTCCAGTTTCCTTTCAGGATGTTGCCCGGTACGTGCGCGATCATCGCGATCGTCGTGCCTGCGACATCCACACCATCGATGGCGCCCTTGTCGAAATGCCACGCGACGATCGTGTCGCAGGTTCCGTTGTCCGGATCTTCACCGATCCAGCACGGGCACAACACATTGCAGTTGCAAACTTCGAGCAAACGTCCTTCGAGGTGATAACCCATAGTCTCCTCCGTTGGTTGGGTTCCGTACGCCCGGGAATTGCGCCCTTGCCGGCGCGTCGTGGTTTTTATTGACCGGGGCCGACATCGTACGCCCTATGCTGCGGCGTTACTACCAGTCGGATGGCCGCGTTAGCGTCGGGCTTTGCCGGAATGGATCCACAATACAATCCGCTGATTCAGGTCATGGAAGGAGCACGATGCCGCGAAAGTTGATGAACTGGGTCGGGCGCATGCCCCTGGTCGCGTTCGCATTCCTCGCGCTCTTCGGCGCGGCGGGCCTCGCCCAGGACACGCGGCCCGTCGTCTATGTCGCGCCGATCGAAGGCATCATCGACCTCGGGCTCGCGCCCTACGTTCAGCGCGTCCTCGACCAGGCCGCGGACGCAGGCGCGGCAGCCGTGATTCTGGACATCAATACCTTCGGCGGACGGGTGGATGCGGCAGTGCAGGTGCGCGACGCGCTGCTGAACGCGCGGGTGCGGACAGTCGCCTTCGTCAACAAGCGCGCCATCTCGGCCGGCGCCCTGATCAGCCTCGCCGCCGAGAATCTCGTCATGGCCGGCGGCGGAACAATCGGCGCGGCAACGCCGGTGCACATGGGCGGGCCCGGCGCGCAAGCCCAGCCGGTGTCGGAGAAAACGGTGTCCTACGTCAGAAAGGAATTCCGCGCCACCGCCGAGAGCCGCAAGCGCCCCCCCTTGCTTGCCGAGGCGATGGTGGACGCGGACGTTGCGATCGAGGGTGTAATTGAGAAAGGCAAGCTCCTCACGCTGACGACCGAGGAGGCCCTGTCGCACAAGCTGATCGATTTCCGCGCCGATACGATCGAGAGTGCGTTACAGCAGTTGGGCCTTGGCGCGGCAGAGCTGAGACGGGTATCCCCTAACTGGGCGGAAAATCTGGTTCGCTTGCTGACGCACCCGGTGCTCAGTTCCCTGCTCATCACCATCGGCATGCTCGGCATCATCGTTGAGCTTCGGTCGCCCGGCTTCGGGGTCCCGGGCGGCCTCGGTATCGCGAGTCTTGCGCTTTTCTTCTGGGGCCACTGGCTGGTCCAACTCGCCGGCTGGGAGGAACTCCTGCTTGCGCTGGGCGGCGTCCTACTCTTGGTGCTGGAGGTCTTCGTCATTCCAGGTTTTGGCATTGCCGGGGTGCTGGGGATCGCCGCACTCCTCGCCGGCCTCATCCTGAGCGTGGTCGGCGCCGGAGCCACATCGGCAGTCATCCTCACGGCCGCGCTGCGCGTGGTTTTTTCGCTCCTGGTTGCAATCATCGCAAGCTTGGCCATACTGCGTTTCCTGCCCCGCCTGCCTTTCGGACGGCGACTCGTCCTCGAGGCCGATCTGGGCACGGGTCACGCGCATGGGTCGGCGCCGGATCGCGACCTGCGCTGGCTCGGAAAGAAAGGGCAGGCGTCGTCTCCGCTGCGACCGGCAGGCATTGCCGAGATCGACGGCGAACGCGTGGATGTCGTGTCCGAGGGGGATTTGATCGATGCCGGCCAGTTCGTCGAGGTGACGCGCGTGGACGGCAACCGCATCGTCGTGCGGCGAATACCGCACATCACAACCGAAAGGAATAACACATGAATGAAATCGCAACCGGCCTCACGGGAGGCATGGGAATACTCGTGCTGGTGGTGGCGGCGCTGGCCCTCGTGTTGTACCTGGTGCCGATTCCGCTCTGGATCGCGGCCTGGGCCTCAGGGGCGTATGTGGGACTGTTCACCCTGGTCGGCATGCGCCTGCGCCGCGTTCCGCCCACCACCATCGTCACGGCGCGGATCAGCTCGGTCAAGGCGGGTATCGACATTTCGATAAACGACCTGGAGGCGCACTTTCTTGCGGGCGGCAACGTCGTGCGGGTGGTAAACGCCATGATCTCGGCCGACAAGGCCAACATCCCGCTGGAATTCAAGCGCGCCGCGGCCATCGACCTCGCGGGACGCGACGTGCTCGAGGCGGTGCAGATGTCGGTCCTGCCCAAGGTGATCGAGACGCCGAAAATCGCGGCCGTGGCCAAGGACGGCATCCAGCTGATCGTCGTTTCGCGCGTCACCGTGCGAACCAACATCGAACGACTGGTGGGGGGTGCCGGCGAGGAGACGATCATCGCGCGGGTTGGCGAAGGCATGGTGAGCACCATCGGTTCGGCCGTCAGCCACAAGAACGTGCTCGAGAATCCGGACCACATCTCCAAGCACATTCTGAGCAAGGGCCTGGATGCCGGCACGGCCTACGAGATCCTGTCGATCGACATCGCCGACGTCGACGTGGGCGCGAACATCGGCGCCAAGCTGCAGATCGATCAGGCCAACGCCGACAAACAGATCGCCCAGGCCAAGGCCGAGGAACGCCGCGCGATGGCGGTTGCGCAGGAGCAGGAAATGCGGGCGCGGGTCGTGGAGGCAGAGGCCGAAGTGCCGCGCGCAATGGCCGAGGCCTTCCGCCAGGGCAACCTCGGCATCATGGATTATTACCGCATGAAGAATCTGCAGGCCGATACGGTGATGCGCGAAGAGATTGCCGGTGGCGGAGACGACCCAGCCGGCAGCCCGCGGACCTGAGGCGGCACATCATGAAAGGTCTTCCCGCTGAACTGATCTACATCCTGCTGATTGGCGGCGTGCTGCTGTTCAACCACTTCATGCAGCAAGCCGCACGGCGGCGGCAAGCTGAAATGGAGCAAGACGAGGCGCCGCAGGAGGCGCCGCCGCAGGACGCGCTTGATGAGGATATATGGGCGCGCGCGCCGCTCACCGCAACGGCTTTGCCGGAGCCTGCGGCGTACGTCGAGCCCGTACATCGATCGACGTCGCCGACCGCATCCCCTGCAGCTGCGCGACGTCGGTTTTCCAGGCAATCGCTGATGGGAACTCGGCGCGACGTACAGAACGCGGTCGTCATCGCGGCGATCCTGGGGCCCTGCCGCGCGTTCGAGCCGCACGACAAGCAGTGACGGTCGACGGTTTTTGCACCGGCTAAACGTTTTTCGTCATCGCCGGACGAAGAAATTTTCGATTGAATCGACCGGCGATGCCCTAGCCATCAGCGCGCATCGCCCGCTTCGGCTGTCGCGGAGGGTTACTATCCGCGAGCATTGCGGCTCGACGCGAGGCGTGGATAGGTGAGCAGTACCGACAACAGAAAACGATTGGTGGCGATCCTGGCCGCGGACGCGGCGGGTTACTCGCGCCTGATGGCGACCGACGAGGCCGCGACCGTGGCCGCGCTCGACGTTGCGCGTGCGGTATTCCGTGACCGGATCGAATCCAACCAGGGCCGGGTCATCGACATGGCGGGCGATTCCGTGCTCGCGGTGTTCGACATCGCAACCGGTGCGGTGTCGGCCGCGCTGGCCGTCCAAGCCGCGCTCGATGCGGCCTCGAGTGGTGAATCCGACGACCGACGCATGCGGTTTCGAATCGGCGTGCATCTGGGCGACGTGATCGAGAAGGCCGACGGCACGGTCTACGGCGACGGGGTGAACATTGCCGCGCGGTTGGAAGGGCTGGCCGAACCGGGCGGGATCGTGGTCTCGGCGTCGATCCGCACCGCAGTCAAAGGAAAAGTGAGCGCCGGGTTCAGCGATCTGGGCGAACAGACCGTGAAGAACATCGCCGAGCCGGTGCGGGCATTTCGGGTGGCCTCGGCCGAGGCCGACGCGCCAAACCGGAAACGCCCGCTCGCCGACAGTGCCCTGCCGCTGCCCGACAAGCCTTCGCTGGCGGTGCTGCCGTTCACCAACATGAGCGGAGATCCCGAGCAGGAGTACTTTGCGGACGGCATTACCGAAGACATCATCACCGACATCTCCCAGATCTCTGGCCTCCTCGTCATCGCGCGCAACTCGTCGTTCGCGTTCAAGAAACAGAGTATCGACGTGAAGGAGGTCGGCAAGAAGCTCGGTGTGCGCCACGTGCTCGAAGGCAGCGTGCGCAAGGCGGGTATGAAAGTGCGCATCAACGCGCAGCTCATCGACGCCCAAACCGGCGGCCACGTATGGGCCGAGCGCTACGACCGCGATCTGGAGGACATCTTTGCGGTGCAGGACGAGGTCACGCGCCGCGTCGTCGACGCGCTCAAGGTGCGCCTCACCGGCAGCGAGGCGGCGCGGCGCGAAGACCGCGGCAAGGTCAATACCGAAGCGTACGATTACTTGATGCGCGGCAGGAGCTGCCTGCTGCAATTCACTGCGGAAGCGCTGGTCGAAGCGCGCGCGATGCTGGAACGGGCGATTGCGATCGACCCGGGCCTGTCCGGGGTTTATGCGATGTTGGCGATCGCCTACGCCACCGAGTACCTGAACGATTGGAACGATCCGGCGGCGGACGCGCTCGAGCAGGCGCTGGCACTGGCGCGCAAGGCCTGCGCGGCAAACGAGTTCGATGCGATCGCACGCAACGCACTTGCCATCGCCCTGATGTGGCTTGGACATCTGGACGAAGCCGAGGCCGCGGCACGGCGGGCCATCGCGCTCGACCCCAACCTGTCCCAGGCCTATGGCGCCCTTGGCAACGTGCTGCATTTCGCCGGACGACACGCGCCGGCGATCATCGCGTTCGAGCAGGCACTGCGGCTCGACCCGGAATTCCACATCTGGATCCATGCCTGCGCGCGCGCCCAGTTTGCCCTCGAGCGCTACGACGAGGCCGAGGCGACCTTCAAGCGTCGCCTGATCCATATGCCGCGATCGGACGTCACGCGCGCCTATCTGGCTTCGCTCTACGGCCACACCGGTCGTCATGCGGAAGCCCGTCAAATCTGGCGCGAACTGATGGAGATCAACCCGAAGTACACGCTTGAACATACGCTGCGCGTTCTCCCCTACAGGGACCGTGCGCCGCTGGACCAGTTCGTCGCAGGCCTGCGCAAAGCGGGACTGACGCAGTGAGTACGATGCGAACGAACCTGCGATTATCGCATTGACAGATGGACCACCGCTCCAAACACGACACCGCGGCCCGCATCGAGGACTACGCGCTCCTCGGCGACATGCGCACCGCGGCGCTGGTCGATCGCAACGGCTCGGTCGACTGGATGTGCCTGCCGCGCTTCGACACGCCCGCCTGCTTTGCGGCGCTGGTCGGCACGGCCGACCACGGCCACTGGTTGCTGCGGCCAGCGCGCGAGTCGAAAAGAATCGAGCGCCGCTACCGTGACGGTACGCTGGTGCTCGAGACCACGCACCACGTCGCCGGGGGTGCGGTGCGCCTGATCGAATTCATGGCGCTCGATGCCGGCACGCCGCACCTGGTGCGCATCGTCGAAGGGCTCGAAGGCGAAGTCGCGATGTGGACCCAGCTCGTGGTGCGCTTCGACTACGGCTCGGTCGTGCCCTGGGCGCGCCGCACCGACGACGGCATGCATTTCGTCGGCGGCCCGGACGCGCTGCGCCTGCACACGCCGGTTCGTGTGCACGGCGAAAACTTCACCTCGGTCGCCGAGTTCAAGGTCCGGAGCGGCGAGCGCATCCCCTTCGTGCTCTCGTTCCAGCCGTCGCACGAAGCGGCGGCACCCGCGGGCGACGCGGAAGAGATGCTCGCGCACACCGCACGCAGCTGGCAGGCCTGGTCGGCGCACTGCAGCTACCAGGGCCCCTGGCGCGACCAGGTACTGCGCTCGCTCATCACGCTGAAGGCGCTGATTTACGCGCCGACCGGCGGGATCATCGCGGCGCCGACGACTTCGCTGCCCGAAATGCTCGGCGGGGTGCGCAACTGGGACTACCGTTTTTGCTGGCTGCGCGACGCCGCCTACGCACTGTATGCGCTGCTCATGACGGGCTACCGGCAGGAGGCCGTCGCCTGGCGCGACTGGCTGCTGCGCGCCGCCGCGGGCCGGCCGCAGGACCTTCAGATCGTCTACGGCGTGCGCGGCGAACGCCGGCTGCTCGAGCGCGAACTGCCCTGGCTGCCCGGCTACCAGGGCGCCACGCCGGTGCGCATCGGCAACGGCGCCGCACGCCAGTTCCAGCTCGATGTCTACGGCGAAGTGATGGACGTACTCGGCCTCGGCGGCGATTTCGGCATCGACCATAACGACGATGCCTGGCAGCTGCAGAAAGTCCTGATGGATTTCCTCGAATCGAACTGGGAGCGGCCGGACGAAGGCATCTGGGAGGTGCGCGGCGGTCAGCAGCAGTTCACCCACTCGAAGGTCATGGCCTGGCGCGCGTTCGACCGCGCGGTCAAGAGCGTCGAGCGCCTCAAGCTCGACGGTCCGTTCGCGCGCTGGCGCGCGCTGCGCGAGCAGATTCACGCCGACGTGTGCCAGAACGGCTATGACGCGAAGCGCAACACCTTCGTGCAGTACTACGGCAGCGAGGCGCTCGATGCCAGCCTGTTGATCATTCCGCTGGTCGGCTTCCTGCCGGCGAGCGATCCGCGCATGCGCGGCACCGTCGCCGCGATCGAGCGCGAGCTGATGACCGATGGCCTGGTGTACCGCTACGCAACCGGCGGCAGCCACGCCGACGGCTTGCCGCCGGGCGAGGGCAGCTTCCTGCCGCTGAGTTTTCTTTACGTCGACAATCTTGCGCTGCAGGGCCGCGCGGCCGACGCAGTTGCCTGCTTCGAGCGCCTGCTCGGCCTCGCAAACGACGTCGGCCTGCTCTCGGAGGAGTACGACCCGACGCTCGGGCGCATGCTGGGGAATTTTCCCCAGGCGCTCACCCACGTCGGGCTGGTGAACAGCGCGATTCAGCTCTCCGGCGCGGAGCCCGCGCCGACCTGATCGCTAGGCCGCGTCGCGCTGCGCGGCGGCCGGCGCGAACGCACGCTCCATCTCGCGCCGCAGGCGCACCGCGCTCTGCTGTTCGTCGACTGCGACGTCGATCCAGCGCAACGGCGTGCCCTGCGCGATCGGCTTGAGCAGCTTGCAGCCATGCGCAAGCCCGAGCGGCAGCAAGCCTTCGGCGTAGGAAATTTCCGCCGGGCGCAACTGCCCGGCGACGGTGTAACCGCCTTCGCCGTCGAGCACTTCGCCCGCCTTGAGGTCGCGCTTGGCGACCGCGATCGCATCGGCGCGCCAGCCCGTCGCGCAACCGGTCGCCTCGCCGCGCACCCCGATCGATGCCACCGAGATGCCGACCTCGAGCCCGATCAGGTGCCAGCGCTTGTACAGGCAGGCGTAACGTCCCGACGGATCGGTGCGCACCTTGTACTCCTCGAAGCAGCGTCGAACGTATTCGGTCTCGCCTTCGAACACGACCCAGACCCCCATGCGGATGTCATAGGGAATCACGCGGCCGTCGGCCTCGAGCGAGGAAATCACTTCGACCTGGCCCTTGTGGTGCAGTTGCCCGCCCTCGTCGCGCGGCCGCATCACGAAGGGGATGTCGTCGACCGCCGCCGGCGGATAGCACAGCCCCTCGGGCGCGGGCGTCAGGCCGGTGGCATTGCACACCGCAGTGCTCTCGATCGACGGCTTCGAGCCGTCGAGGAAGGAATTGAACATCTTCGGGTTGAGACCGCCGAGCCGCGCCTGTTCTTCGCTCAACCCCCAGTGCTGCCAGACCGTGTCGGGCGTCGATTGCGCATACTGCGGCAGCCACTTGTGCCCGCGCCCGGCCGCAACCACGTTAAAGCCCGCGGCACGCGCCCAGTCGACCAGATCGCAGATGATCGCCGGCTGGTCCCCGTAGGCCAGACTGTAGAGTACGCCCGCAGCAGCCGCCTTCTGCGCCAGGATCGGACCGCAGTAGGCGTCGGCCTCGACCGTCACCATCACCACATGCTTGCCGTGACGGAACGCTTCGAGCGCGTGCTCGGCCGCCGCGATCGGATTGCCGGTCGCCTCGACCACGATCTCGATCGCCGGATGCGCGACCAGCGCGCGCCAGTCGTCCGAAACATGCGTCTGCCCGCTCTTGAACGCGGCGTCGAGTGATGCCGCGGCACTGCGCTCTGCGGCCCATCCCACACGTGCGAGGTTGGCGCGCGCATTGTCGGGAGAAAGATCGGCGATGCCGGCGAGGTGCACGCCAGGCGTGTTCGGTACCTGCGCGATGTACATCGCGCCGAACTTGCCGGCGCCGATGACGCCGACGCGCAGCGGCCGGCCCTCGGCCGCGCGCTGCTGCAGTTTCGCGTAAAGATTCATCTCAGGCGGCCTCGCGCAGTCCCTGGAGTTCCTCTGCGGGCGTACCGTCTTTCCAGGGTAGCGGCACATCGTAGTCCTTCAGCAGGCAGTCGTCGGGCAGGCACTCGAGCGGCGTGAAGTCGCGGTGCGCGATGTAGCCCGGGCGCTTGAAGCGGCGGATGTGGTTCGACACCGCGCACAGCGACAGGTAGACGCTCACCCGGTTCCACGGCGACAGGTTCGAGGTCGACGCATGGACCAGGCAGCCGTGAAACAGGAGCATCGAACCCGCCGGGCCCTTGGGCGCGACAATGCCGCCGCGCGCGACCAGCGTGGCAATGGTGGCGTGATCGATGGTCCACAGCGGATAGCTGGTGGTCGCGGTGTCGTGTCCGGCCTCGAGCACGCCGCGCCTGTGGCTGCCCGGGATGAACATCAGCGGGCCGTTGAACTCGTTCACCTCATCGAGGAAGATCGCGACGTTCATCGCGCGCGCCTCGGGCATCGCGTCGTCGTTCGTCCAGGTGCCGAAGTCCTGGTGCCACTGCCAGACATCGCCGTCGAAGGCCATCTTGCCGTTGATCTTGAACTGATGCATGTAGAGCTTCTCGCCCAGAATCTGCTCCACCGGCGCCACCATGCGTGGATGGCGGGCGAGCCTGGCAAACGGCGCGCTGTACATATGGGCTGCAAAATTGGTGCGCACCACGTCGCCCGTTTTTTCGCGCACGTTCTCCGGGCGTCGCTGCGCGTACAGGCCCGGCACGGCGTCGGTGAGCACCTTGACCTCGGCGGGCGAAAACTGGCTCGGAAAGAACAGATAGCCGTCGCGCTCGAACTGCGCGAGCTGGGAATTGCTGAGCTTCATGGCAGGCCTCCTCTGACGCGATTATCCCGGATTCGGCCTGCGGCCGCGCACCCGCCCTCAGCGCTGCGGCGCCGGCGTCGATGACGGTGCCGGCGACGCCTCGATGATCTGGAAAAAGACTTCGTCCTTCTTCACCATCCCCTGCTCGTAGCGCGCGCGCTCTTCGATCGCCTCGAGCCCCTCCTTCAGATCGCGCACCTCGGCAGCCAGTGCCCCGTTGCGCAGGCGCAGGGTCTGGTTGCGCAGGCGCGCGTCACTGAGCTGTTGATCGACTTCCCACACCCGCAGCCAACCGCCTTTGCCGAGCCACAGCGGGTACTGGATCAACACGATCAGCGCGCCGAGAATCGCGACCAGGATCTTCATCGCGTCCCGCGTCCTTCGCGCGCCCTCAGCGCAGCTGGGTGAAGGCGTCCCGCCCGGGATAGCCGACCGAATCGCCGAGATCCTCTTCGATCCGCAGCAACTGGTTGTACTTCGCGACGCGGTCGGAGCGCGAGAGCGACCCGGTCTTGATCTGCAGCGCGTTGGTGCCGACCGCGATGTCGGCAATGATGGTGTCCTCGGTCTCGCCCGAGCGGTGCGAAATCACCGAGCCCCAGCCCGCGCGCTTGGCGAGCTCGATCGCGGCGAAGGTTTCGGTCAGCGTGCCGATCTGATTGACTTTGATGAGAACCGCGTTCGCCACGCCCTGCTCGATGCCTTCCTTCAGAATGCGCGTGTTGGTGACGAAGATGTCATCGCCCACCAGCTGCAGCGTGCGCCCGAGGCGCTCACTCAACAGTTTCCAGCCCGCCCAGTCGGATTCGGCCATGCCATCCTCGATCGAGACGATCGGGTAACGCTCGGCCAGGTTCGCGAGGTAGTCGACGTGCGCCTCCGAACTCAGCTTCAACCCTTCGGAACCGAGAACGTAGACGCCGTCGCGATAGTATTCGGACGCCGCGCAGTCGAGCGCGAGCACCACGTCCTGCCCCGCGGTGTAACCGGCCTTTTCGATCGCCTCGAGGATCAACTCGATCGCGAGGGCGTGCGAGGCCAGCGTCGGCGCAAAGCCGCCCTCGTCGCCGACCGCCGTCGACATGCGCTTGCCGTGGATCAGCGTTTTCAGCGTCTGAAACACCTCGGCACCGCAGCGCAGGGCTTCGCGGAACGACTGCGGGCCCACCGGCACGATCATGAATTCCTGCATGTCGAGGCCGTTGTTGGCGTGCGCGCCGCCGTTCACCACGTTCATCATCGGCACCGGCATCTGCATCGCGCCGGAACCGCCGAAGTAACGGTAGAGCGGCAGGCCGGACTCTTCGGCGGCCGCCTTGCCAACGGCCATCGACACCGACAACACGGCGTTCGCCCCGAGGCGCGATTTGTTCTCGCTGCCGTCGAGATCGACGAGGATACGGTCGATGAAGGCCTGCTCGGAGGCGTCCAGTCCGACGATCGCCTCGGAAATTTCGGTATTCACGTGCTCGACCGCCTTCAGCACGCCCTTGCCGCCGTAGCGCTGCAGATCACCGTCGCGCAATTCGATCGCCTCGCGGGTGCCGGTCGAGGCCCCCGAAGGCACGGCGGCGCGCCCCATCACGCCCGACTCGAGCAATACGTCGGCCTCGATCGTGGGATTCCCGCGCGAGTCGAGGATCTCGCGCGCAACGACGTCTACGATGGAGCTCATGTCAGCGGTTCCTTCGGTCTAGGCTTTTTGCGGCTGCTTGCTGCGCGTGCGCTGCGGGATCGTACCGCCGCCGTGCGCAGGAATGTTCTCTAATTGATCTTCGGCGAATCGCTGCGCCTTCACCACGCGATCGAGCGCCACCAGCGTCTCGAGCAGCGGCTGCATGAGATCGAGCGGCCAGGCGTTCGGGCCGTCCGAGAGCGCGCGCGCCGGATCGGGGTGCGTTTCCATGAACAGGCCGGAGATTCCGCTTGCCACCGCGGCACGCGCCAGCACCGGGATGAATTCACGCTGCCCACCCGAGGCCGTGCCCTGCCCGCCGGGCAGTTGCACCGAATGCGTCGCGTCGAACACCACCGGACAGCCCGTGTCGCGCATGATCGCCAGCGAGCGCATGTCGGATATCAGATTGCCGTAGCCGAAGGAAAAGCCGCGCTCGCACACCAGCACATTGTCAGTGCCACTCGCTTCGCGTGCCTTGTCGACCACGTTCTTCATTTCCTGCGGCGAGAGGAACTGGCCCTTCTTGATGTTCACCGGGCGCCCAGCCGAGGCTGCGGCGCGAATGAAGTCGGTCTGGCGGCACAGAAACGCCGGCGTCTGCAGCACATCGACCACGGCAGCGGCCGGTGCAATCTCGTCCACGGTGTGCACATCGGTCAGCACCGGAACACCGAGCCGGCGCTTCACTTCGGCGAGGATCTCGAGTCCCTTGCCCATGCCGAGCCCGCGAAAGGACGACCCCGAACTGCGGTTCGCCTTGTCGAAAGAGGATTTGAAGATGAACGCGATGCCGAGTGCCGCGCAGATCGCCTTCAGTCGGGTTGCCGTCTCGAGCTGCAGCTCGAGCGACTCGACCACGCAGGGGCCGGCAATCAGGAACAGCGGCTTGTCCGTGCCCGCCTCAAAACCACACAGCTTCACGCCGCGACCACCGAGAGCGAACCGCCGGGCGCCGCGCGCTTGCCGCGCCCCCGATGATCGAGCGCGGCGCTGACGAAGGCCTTGAACAGCGCGTGACCCCCGCGCGGCGTCGAGGTGAATTCGGGATGAAACTGGCAGCCGACGAACCAGGGATGCCCGGGCAGCTCGACCATCTCGACCAGATCATGGTCCGGCGCACGGCCGGAAAAGCGCAATCCCGCCGCGACCAGCCGCGGCACGTAGGCGTTGTTCACCTCGTAGCGGTGGCGATGGCGCTCGATCACCGAATCCGCGCCGTAGACCTCGTGTACCAGGCTGCCCTTCTCGAACTGGCAGGCCTGTCCGCCGAGCCGCATCGTGCCGCCCAGGTCCGAGCTTGAATCGCGTTTCTGGATTTTCCCTTCCCGATCGACGAATTCGGTGATCAGTCCGATGACCGGGTGCGGGGTGTCGAAATTGAACTCGGTCGAATGCGCACCCTCGAGCCCGGCGATCGTGCGCGCGAACTCGATGATCGCGAGCTGCATGCCAAGGCAGATGCCGAGAAAGGGCACGCCCCGCTCGCGCGCGTAGCGCACCGCCGCGATCTTGCCCTCGGTGCCGCGCTTGCCGAAGCCGCCCGGCACGAGGATCGCGTCGACCGTGTCGAGCATGCCGGTGCCGTGGGCCTCGATGTCCTCGGAATCGACGTAATGGATGTTGACCTTGCTGCGGGTGTGAATGCCGGCGTGCAACAGCGCCTCGTTCAGCGACTTGTAGGAATCCTGCAGGTCGACGTACTTGCCGACGAACGCGACGTCGACCTCGTGCTCGGGATGCTCGAGCGCCTCGACCAGTCCGCGCCAGGCCGATAGATTCGCCGCGCGCGCGAGGATGCCGAGTTTGTGGCAGACGATCTCGTCGAGCATCTGCTCGTGCAGCATCATCGGAATCTTGTAGATCGAATCGACGTCGCAGGCCGCGATCACCGCCTCCTTCTGCACGTTGCAGAACAGCGCGATCTTGCGCTTGTCGTCTTCGGGCAGCGGTCGGTCGGTGCGGCACAGCACGACATCGGCCGAGACGCCGATCTCGCGCAGCTCCTTCACCGAGTGCTGCGTCGGCTTGGTCTTGATCTCGCCCGCCGACGCGATGTAGGGGACCAGCGTGAGGTGGATGTAGCACACGTTGTTGCGCCCGAGCTCGAGCCCCATCTGCCGGATCGCCTCGAGGAAGGGCAGCGACTCGATGTCGCCCACGGTGCCGCCGATCTCCACGATCGCGACCTCGGCATCGCCCGCCCCACGCGTGATGAACTGCTTGATCTCGTCGGTGATGTGGGGGATGACCTGCACCGTGCCGCCGAGATATTCGCCGCGGCGCTCCTTCTTGATCACCGATTCGTAGATCTGGCCGGTGGTGAAATTGTTCGACCGGCGCATCTTGGAACTCTGAAATCGCTCGTAGTAGCCGAGATCGAGGTCGGTCTCGGCACCGTCCTCGGTGACGAACACTTCGCCGTGCTGGAACGGCGACATCGTGCCCGGATCCACGTTGATGTAGGGATCCAGCTTGATGTTGGTGACTCGGATACCGCGCGATTCGAGGATCGCGGCCAGGGATGCTGCGGCAATGCCCTTTCCAAGACTGGAAACGACACCGCCGGTGACAAAAACGTACTTGGTCATCTAACCCAGCGCGGCGCGGTTGCGCAAGTTTACACCAAACTTTGCGGCGTCGGAACGTGTCGGGCGTGCGTAACGTCGGAAACGTGGGGAACGTACGGCGCGCAGCGCCTGCGCGTGACGCTAGGCAGGCATCGCATGCGCGAGGACCAGCCCCGGCCGCGGCCACGCGGCACGCACCAGCCGCCCGCTCATCGACAGCGTCGCAAACAGGGTGCGCAAATCCGCGCCGCCGAAGCAGACATTGGTCACCATTGGATCGGGCAGCGCGTGCTGCGTGATCGCCGCCCCGTCGGGCGCGATATCGGTCACGCAGCCCGTAATCAGCGTGGCCACGCAGATATGGCCCGCCGCATCGACCGCGAGCGAATCGAAGTACTGGTAGCCACCCAGCCCCGCGAGTACCTGGCCCTTTTCGCCGCGGTAGGGGCCGTTCGCCGAACGGATTTCACCGGCTGCCGACAGCGCAAAGGCCCACAGTCGCGCGGTGGTGGTCTCGGCGACGTAGAGCGTGCTGCCGTCGGGCGAAAGCCCGATCCCGTTCGGGCGCTCGAGCGGAAAGATCTTCTGTTCGATCTTCGAGCCGTCGGCGCGCGCGTAGTACACCGCGCCGCGGTCCTGCTCGCGTTCGCGCGTCTTGCCAAGATCGGTAAACCAGAACCCGCCCGCCGCATCGAACACCAGATCATTCGGTCCGCGCAGGCCACGCCCGTCGCAGGCGTCGTAGAGCGTCTCGAAACGCCCGCTCTCGGGGTCGACCACCTGAATGCGCCCGCCACTGTAATCGTCGGGCTGGGTGCCGGGGAATAGGCGCCCATCCGGTAGCCGCACCCAATTGAAGCCGCCATTGTTGGCGACATAGATCTTGCCACCCGGACCGGGTGCGGCGCCGTTCGGCCCGCCGCCGAGCGTCGCGACCACATGGATCTTGCCGTCCGGCGTCACGCGCGAAAGCGTCCCGCGCGCGATCTCCACCAGCACCACCGAACCGTCGGCCATCGCGATCGGCCCTTCGGGGAACTGCAGCCCGGCGGCCATCTCTTCGAAGGCGAGTGTCTGCGTCGTCATTCTGCGGTCAGCCCGTGTAGATTCTTTCAATCCGTCGCCAGTTCGGCGCGGTCGCGGAAGTCATCCAGCGCCTCGGGGTTCGCGAGCGCTTCGACGTTGTTCACCGGCTGCGCGTGGATCACGTCGCGCACCGCGAGTTCGACGATCTTACCGCTCTTGGTCCGCGGGATGTCGGCGACCTGCAGGATCTTCGCCGGCACGTGTCGCGGCGTCGTGTTCCGGCGCACGCGCTGCTTGATGCGGTTGACGAGGTCGCGATCGAGCGTCAGGCCCTCGCGCAGCTTCACGAACAGCACCACGCGCACATCGCCTTCCCATTGCTGGCCGACGACGATCGACTCGACCACTTCGTCGATCGCCTCGACCTGGCGGTAGATTTCCGCGGTGCCGATGCGCACCCCGCCCGGGTTGAGGACCGCGTCCGAGCGCCCGTAGATAATCATGCCGCCGTGCGCGGTGATCTCGCACCAGTCGCCGTGACGCCAGACGTTCGGATACTTCTCGAAGTACGCGGCCCGGTACTTGGCACCGTCCGGGTCGTTCCAGAAGCCGATCGGCATCGACGGAAACGCCTGCGTGCAAACCAGCTCGCCCTTTTCCCCCACCACCGATGTTCCGTTGGCGTCGAAGACCTCGACCGCCATGCCAAGGCCCGCGGCCTGAATCTCACCGCGCCACACCGGTCCGATCGGATTGCCGAGGACGAAGCAGGACACGATATCGGTGCCGCCCGAGATCGACGCCAGGCACAGGTCGGCCTTGACCTTCCGGTAGACGTAATCGAAGCCCTCGGGCATGAGCGGCGAACCCGTCGAGAGCAGCACGCGCAGCGCGTCGAGTGTGTGCGTGCGGCGCGGCTCGACGCCGACCTTGGCAATGGCGTCGATCCACTTCGCCGAGGTGCCGAGATGCGTCATGCGCTCGGCGTCGGCAAGATCGAACACGATGCGCCCGCGCGACACGAACGGCGAGCCATCGTAGAGCAGCAGCGTCGCCCCCGAGGCGAGCCCCGACACGAGCCAGTTCCACATCATCCAGCCCAGCGTGGTGAAGTAGAACAGCCGGTCGCCCGGCCGCAGGTCGGATTGCAGCTGGTGCTCCTTCAAATGCTGCAGCAGCGTGCCGCCGGTGCCGTGGACGATGCACTTCGGCACCCCGGTCGTACCCGAGGAATACAGGATGTAGAGCGGATGGTTGAATTCGACGGCCTCATAGGCGATGTCGCCTGCGCCATAGGGTGCGATGAAGGCCTCGAGCGTGACGCCGTTTGGCACTGCGGCGGCGCCCGCCGCGTCGATTGACGCACTGTCGTAGGGAATCACGACGCAGCGCTCGACACTCGGCAACTGCGCGAGAATCGCCCCCACCTTGTCGAGCGTCGAAAACTCCTTGCCGGCGTAGAGGTAACGGTCGGCGCAGAACAGCACCTTGGGCTCGATCTGCCCGAAGCGGTCGAGCACGCCCTGGACGCCGAAATCGGGTGAGCACGACGACCAGATCGCACCCAGGCTCGCGGCGGCGAGCGTCGCCGCGATCGATTCGGGCAGGTTCGGCAGATAGCCGGCGACGCGGTCGCCCTTCCTCACCCCCGCCGCGGCAAGCGCCTGCGAGATCCGCGACACCAGGTCGTGAAGGTCGCGGCGCGACAGCCGCCGGCGCACCCTGTCCTCGCCCCAGAACACGAGCGCATCGGCGTCGTCGCGCTCGCGCAGGAGGTTCTGCGCGAAGTTGAGCCGCCCATCGGGATACCAGGTCGCGCCCGGCAGGCGGTCCCCGTCGACCAGCGTCGTTGCGCCCTTCTCGCCGCGCACCTCGCAGAAATCCCAGACCAGATTCCAGAACGCTTCGCGTTCGTCGATCGACCAGCGATGCAGCGCAGCGTAATCCGCGAAGCCGCCGGCGCCGGATTGGAGCCCGCTCGCGCGCTGCATGAACTGCGCGAGGCGCGTCTGCGCGACGCGCTCGGGGGATGGGGTCCAGAGCGGAGCGTCGCTCATGCGGACTGCGCCCCGGCATGCGTGAGGCGCGCGCGGATCAGCGCGGGGATGCGTACCGCCTTCTGCCGGATCGTGTCGATGAACACCACGGTCGCCGCACCATCGGCGTAGGGCAGCGGGTCGTCGTCGATGCGCAACTCGTAATGGGTCGCCACGCTCGAGCCCCCCGGCGCGCCGATCGAAAGCCGGACTTCGACCGTGCCCGGATAGGTCATCGGGCGCTTGTAGTTGCACAATGCGTTGGCGATCACGATCCCGGTCGAGCGCCAGACGTCGGCCTCGGGCACCAGGCGGTCGAACCAGCTGATCCGCGCCTGCTCCATGAAACGGAAGTACACCGTGTTATTGACGTGGCCCATCGCATCCATGTCGCCCCAGCGGATCGGGATGCGCTCGATATGAGCGAGTCTGCGGGTGTCGGTCATCGTGCAATGTGGTCCGCTGGCGTGGTGGCGTGAAGCCGTGTGGCCACGGGAAGGCGCCATTCTATAATTGGCCGCATGGAACGCGAATCGATGCAGTATGACGTCGTCATCGTCGGCGGCGGCCCCGCAGGGCTCGCAGCCGCGATCCGGCTCAAACAACTCGCGGCGGAACAATCACGCGACGTCTCGGTCTGCGTGCTCGAGAAGGGTTCCGAGATCGGCGCCCACATCCTCTCGGGCGCCGTCATGGACCCGCGTGCGCTCAACGAGCTCATTCCGGACTGGCAGGCGCAGGGCGCGCCGGTCACGGTCGCCGTGAGCGAGGACCGTTTCCTGCTCCTCAGCAAAACCGGGGCGCGGCGCACGCCGAACTGGATGCTGCCGGCCTGCTTCCAGAACCACGGCAATTACGTGGTCAGCCTCGGAGCGGTGTGCCGCTGGCTCGGCCAGCAGGCCGAAACCCTCGGCGTCGAGGTCTTTCCCGGCTTTGCCGCCGCCGAGGTGCTCATCAACGCCGAGGGCAGCGTGAAGGGCGTCGCCACCGGCGACCTGGGCGTCGACCGTCAGGGCGTGAAGACCGACGCCTATCAGCCCGGCATGGAACTGCACGCGAAATACACCTTCTTTGCCGAGGGCTGCCGCGGACAGCTCGGCAAGCAACTCGAAACCCGATTCGATCTGCGCAGAAACGCCGATCCGCAGGTCTATGGCATCGGCCTCAAGGAGCTGTGGGAGATCACGCCCGAGCAACACCAGCCGGGGCTCGTGATCCACACCGCCGGCTGGCCGCTCGATGCGCGGACCTACGGCGGATCCTTTCTCTACCACCTCGACGACAACCTCGTTGCGGTGGGCTACGTCGTCGGGTTGGCCTACACCAACCCCTATCTCAACCCCTACGAAGAGTTCCAGCGCTACAAGACGCACCCGGCGATCCGCGGGTTCTTCGAAGGCGGCAAGCGCATCGCCTACGGCGCGCGCGCGATCTCCGCCGGCGGGCTGCAGTCGCTGCCCGAGTTCGTATTTCCGGGCGGCTGCCTGATCGGCGACGACGCAGGCTTCCTGAACGCATCGCGCATCAAGGGCAGCCATTGTGCGATCAAGACCGGGATGCTCGCCGCCGAGGCGGCGTTCGATGCGCTCGCGGCCGGGCGCGCGCACGACCCCTTAAACGCGTATCCCGACGCCTTCCGCGCAAGCTGGCTCTATGACGAGTTGCACCGCGCGCGCAACTTCAAGCCGTGGATGGCGAAGGGCCTGTACCTCGGCTCGCTCATGTTCGGCATCGACCAGGTCCTGCTGCGCGGAAAAGCGCCGTGGACGCTGCGCCACACGCACGCCGATCACGAAACGCTGATCGAAAAGTCGGCAGCGACGCCGATCGACTATCCGAAGCCCGACGGCGTGCTGACCTTCGATCGCCTGACCTCGGTGTCGTTCTCGAACACCAACCACGGTGAGGACGAACCGATCCACCTGACGCTGAAGGATGCCAGCGTACCGATCGAAGTGAACCTCGCGCGCTACGACGCGCCCGAACAGCGCTACTGCCCGGCCGGCGTCTACGAGATCGTGCGCAACGACGATGGCTCGAACCCGCGCCTGCAGATCAACGCCCAGAACTGCGTGCACTGCAAGACCTGCGACATCAAGGATCCGACGCAGAACATCGTCTGGGTCGCCCCCGAAGGCGGGGGCGGACCGAACTACCCCAATATGTAGTGATGCAGGGGCGCGGAGGTTTCGGAATGGAGAACGTCGACAGCAAGGCCGGGCGCTACGCGACATTTGCAGCGTTCTACCCCTTCTATCTGTCGGAGCACGCCAACCGAACCTGCCGGCGCCTGCATTTTGTCGGCACCAGCCTCGGGCTCGGCTGCCTCGTCGGCGCGCTGGTCACGCTGAACGCCTGGTGGGTACTCGCCGGACTGCTCGTCGGCTACGCCTTCGCCTGGGTCGGCCATTACGTCTTCGAGAAGAACCGCCCGGCCACCTTCCGCTATCCCATGTGGAGTTTCATGGGCGACTGGGTCATGTGGTCCGAGATCCTGCGCGGCCGGATCCGCTTCTGACACCCGAAGACCTCATCGAGTCGTTCGAGCCGGTCATCGGCCGCCCGGTGACCATTCGGCCGCTGCAGGCGGCGGACGCCGCAATCGAGCGCAGCTTCGTCACTGGGCTGTCCGAGCGCACGCGCTACAACCGCCTTTTCGGCGGCGCCGTGAAGATCACCGACGAATACATCCGGCGCCTGATCGAAGTCGACGCAGCGCGCGAGGTCGCGCTCGCCGCGATCACGATGTTCGATAACGCCGAAGAGATCATCGGCGTCGGGCGCTATGTCGTCGACGCCGACGCGGTCAGCTGCGAATTCGCCTTGGTCATCGCCGATGCCTGGCAGGGCCGCGGCATCGGCCGACGCATGCTCGAGAAACTCATCGCCGTCGCAGGCGCGCGCGGCCTCAAAACCATGTTCGGCGAGGTGCTCTCGACCAACCAGTCGATGTTGAAGCTCGCCCGGCGCCTGGGTTTTACGATCGCGCGCCTCCCCGGGGATGCGACCGTCGTCCGCGTCGCGCTGGCACTATGACGGGGATGACGCAAACGAAGGACGCCAGGTGCTCGAACTGAACGTCAACGGCAAACAGCTGCGCGTCGAGGCTGAGGCGGACATGCCGCTGCTGTGGGTGCTGCGCGACCTGCTCGAACTGACCGGCACCAAGTTCGGCTGCGGCATCGCCGCCTGCGGCGCCTGCACCGTACTCATCGACGGCCACCCGGTGCGCAGCTGCGTGTTCCCGGTGTCGGCGGTGGCAGGCAAGCGCGTGAGCACGATCGAAGGCGTACCGGATCGCATGCTGCGGGTATTGCAGAACGCGTGGATCGCCGAGCAGGTGCCGCAATGCGGCTACTGTCAGTCCGGCATGCTGATGGCCGCGGCGGGTCTGCTGAACCGCCATGCGGAACCGACCAGCGCACTGATCGACGACCTGATGACCAACCTGTGCCGTTGCGGCACCTATCAAAGGGTACGCGCGGCGATCCAGCGTGCCGCACACGCGCTGCAGAGCGAACGCGCCTGAGGCAATGCGGCGATGAAGCGGCGCACGTTCCTCCTTTCGGCGCTCGGCACCACCGGCGCGCTGGTCATCGGCTGGGGCGTGCTGCCGCCGCGCAGCCGGCTCGGCGAGCCGGCCGACTTCCTCGACGGCGACGACGCGATCGCCCTCAACGGCTGGATCCGCATCGGCACCGACGGCACGCCGACGGTCGCCATGCCGCGTTCCGAGATGGGCCAGGGCGTGCACACGGCGCTGCTGATGCTGGTCGCGGAAGAACTCGACGTGCCGCTCGATCGCATCCGACTCGAGCAGGTGCACTCGGATTCGATCTACGGCAACGTCGCCGCGCTCGTGGATGCCCTGCCGTTTCATCCGCTCGAGCGCGACCGGCCACAGGTCGCGGCTGCGCAATGGATCGTCGCCAAGCTCGCACGCGAAATCGCCCTCAACGTGACCGGCGGCTCGTCCAGCGTCGCCGATGCCTGGGAGGTCATGCGCATGGCGGGCGCCACTGCACGAACGGCGCTCCTGCAGGCCGCCGCGACGGCCTGGGGCGTTCCCGCAGCCGAATGCAGCGCGCAAGACGGCGTGGTCGTCCATGCGTCGGGCAAGCGCGCGCACTACGGTGAACTTGCGCGTCAGGCGGCCGCGGTCGTGCCTGAGCGCGTTGCGCTCAAGCCGGCGCAGGACTGGCGCTTGATCGGCACGCCGGCGCCGCGCGTCGACCTCGAAGCGAAGATCACCGGCAAGGCGATCTACGGCATCGACGTGCGCCTGCCTGGAATGCTCTATGCCGCGGTGCGCATGACGTCCCGAACTCGGCGCGACGCTCGCCGAGGTGAACGTCGACGCGGCGCTGCGCCTGCCGCGCGTGCGGCGTGTCGTACGCTTGCCCGCCGATGCCGGCGCGAGCGAGGGCTTCGCGGTCGTCGCGGATACCTGGTGGCACGCCGAACAGGCGGCCCGCAGGCTCGTGCCGCGCTGGCATGCGGGTCCGAACGCGCGGCTCGACGATCGCGACATCATGCGCAGCCTGCGCCGCGCGGTCGAAACGCGCGACGGCTTTCCCTTCTACACGCGGGGCGACGCCGATGCGGCCTTCGCGGCTGCGGCGCGCACGCTCGAATCCTGGTACGCGGCGCCCTATCTCGCGCACGCGCAGATGGAACCGATGAACTGCACCGCGCGCATCACCGCGGCGGGCGTGGACGTCTGGGCCTCGACCCAGGTGCCGGATTTCGCACACGCGGCGGCCGCGCGCGTCGCGGCCGTCGATCCGGCGCGCGTGACGCTCCACGTCACCTTGCTGGGCGGCGGCTTCGGCCGGCGACTCGACATCGACCCCGTCGTGCAGGCGGTGCGTGTCGCGCGCGAGACCGACGGGCGGCCGGTGCAACTCCTGTGGTCGCGCGAACAGGACACGACGCACGATTTTTACCGTCCAGCGCAAGTCGCGCGCCTGGCGGCCGCGCTGGACGCGGACGGCAACGTCAGCGGCTGGCGCATCCGTTCGGCGGGCGACGCGATCACCCCGCGCTGGGGCGAGCGCGTCTATCCGCTGCTCGGCATCGATGCCCCGGACAAGACCACGTCGGAGGGTCTGTTCGACCTGCCCTACGGCGTCGCCAACCAGCGCATCGAGCACGTCGCGACACGCAGCGGCGTGCCGATCGGATCCTGGCGCAGCGTCGGCCACTCGCACAATGCCTTCTTCGCCGAGAGCTTCGTCGACGAATTGGCGCATGCCGCGGGGAAAGATCCCTACCGGTATCGCCTCGGCCTGCTCGAGGCGGCGCCACGCTACGCCGCAGTGCTGAAGCTCGCCGCGCAGAAGGCGGACTGGGGCGGGCCGCTGGCGAACGGACGTGCGCGCGGCATTGCACTCCACAGATCCTTCGGCTCGATCGTCGCCGAGGTCGCCGAGGTCTCGCTCGACGACCTGGGCGCACCGAAGGTGCACCGGGTCGTGTGCGCGATCGACTGCGGCATCGCGGTGAATCCCGACATCATCGCGCAGCAAATGGAAGGCAGCGTCGTCTTCGGCCTCACCGCCGCATTGCATGGACGCATCGACATCCGTGCCGGCCGCGTACAGCAGACCAACTATCCGGCCTACCCGTTGCTCGGCCTCGCGGCGACGCCGGCGGTCGAGACGTACATCGTGCCCAGTCAAGCGCCGCCGACCGGCGTCGGCGAACCTGGCGTACCGCCGATCGCCCCCGCGGTTGCCAACGCGTTGTTCGCGCTGACCGGCAAGCGGCTGCGGCAACTTCCGCTGGTGCTATGAAGCGCGCGAACGCAAAAGGGGGTCAGACCCCTGTGGATAACTTAAGCTTCGTGCGACCATAGATTTCTACGCCGCCAACCAAGTTATCCACAGGGGTCTGACCCCGATCCTGACCCCGTGTCACGCATTGTCTGCAAATTCGGCGGCTCAAGCCTCGCCAACGCCGCGCAGTTCCGCAAGGTGCGCGCGATCGTCGAGGCCGACGCGCAGCGCAAGATCGTCGTGCCGTCGGCCCCCGGCAGGCGCGACGCAAACGACGCGAAACTCACCGACCTGCTCTACCTGTGCCAGCACGCGGCGAGCGTAGCGGGAGATTTTTCCGGCCCCTTCGGCCAGATTACCGAGCGTTTCGTTGCGATCGAGCGCGAACTCGGCGTCGACGCCGGCTTGGCTGCTTCTCTAGACCAACTGCGCGTCGAACTCGCGGACGGTATGAGCGCGGACGAGGCGGGCTCGCGCGGTGAATACCTCTGCGGCCGGCTGCTGGCGGAGTATCTGGACGCCGAGTTCGTCGATCCGGCCGAGTGCGTCGTCATCGGCCCGAACGGCGTCGTCGACGCGCAAACCTACGATCTGCTCGGCAAGCGCCTCGCCGATCCGCAGCGCCGTTATGTCGTTCCGGGCTACTACGGCTGCGACGCCGAGGGAGCCATCCGCACCTTCTCGCGCGGCGGCTCGGACGTCAGCGGCGCAGTGGCGGCGCGCGCAATCGGGGCTGCGCTGTACGAGAACTGGACCGACGTTTCCGGATTGCTGATGGCCGATCCGCGCATCGTCGAGCATCCGCGACCGATGGCCGAAGCGACCTACGCCGAGATCCGCGAGCTGTCCTATATGGGTGCTTCGGTACTGCACGAGGAAGCGATGGCGCCGGTGCGCGATGCCGGCATCCCGGTCTGCATCCGCAACACCAACGCGCCCGAGCATCCCGGCACACGCATCGTCACCGCGCTATCGCTCGAAATCGAGAAGAGCACCGAGATCGCCGGCATTGCGGGCAAGCCGAACTTTTCGATGATCACGGTCGAAAAGAACCTGATGAACCGCGAGGTCGGCTTCGTCTTCCGCCTGCTCGGCGTGCTCGAGCATCACGGCATCGCGTTCGAGCATTGCCCATCGAGCATCGATGCGGTGAGCGTGGTGATCGAAGCCGATCAGCTCGAGGGCAAAGCCGAGGTGGTGATCGAGGAACTGCGCCGCACCCTCGCGCCGGACGACATCGACTTCGTGCCGCGCATCGCGCTCATCGCGATCGTCGGCGAAGGCATGGCGCACACCGTCGGCATCGCGGCCAAGGTGTTCGGTGCGCTGCGCGATGCGAAGGTCAACGTGCGCCTGATCAACCAGGGCGCCTCGGAGCTCAACATCATCGTCGGCGTCGCGCCCGAGGATTATCCAAACGCGGTGCGTGCGCTCTACGCCGCGTTCGTCAAAGACTAAAAGACTAAAAAAACAAAAAAGGGGTCAGACCCCTTTTTAGATGATCGTTGGCCGTCGATGATCTAAAAGGGGGTCTGACCCCAGTTACGCCGCGAGAAACGCGCTCTCGTCCAGCGCCATCGCCCCCGCCGCGCCGCTCGTTACGGTCGCCGCCAAACCCGGCGCCTGCACCAGCAACTGGTCGGCGTAAAAACGCGCGGTCAAGATCTTCGCCTCGTAGAATGCCTTGTCGCCCTCACCGCCCGCGAGACGCTGCTCTGAAATCAGCGCCGCGCGCGCCATCTGCCAGCCACCGGCGACGATACCGACGAGGCGCAGGAAGGGCACTGCCGCCGCCGATGCGGCGCGCACATCCTGGCCGAAATTTGCCAGCAGCCAGTCGACCGACTCGGCCACCGCCTGCGTCGCGTCGGTGAGCCGTGCGCGAATCGCCTGTACGTCGGCGTTCTTCGACTCTGCGAGCTCGGCATCGAAGGCCTTGAGGTGCTCGAGCCAACCCTTGATCGTCGCGCCGCCCTCGCGCGCGATCTTGCGCCCGACGAGATCGTTCGCCTGAATGCCGGTCGTGCCCTCGTAGATCGTGGTGATGCGCGCATCGCGCAGATGTTGCGCAGCGCCGGTTTCCTCGATGTAGCCCATGCCGCCGTGCACCTGCACGCCGAGCGAAGCGATCTCGATGCCGGTCTCGGTCGACCAGCCCTTCACCACCGGAATCATGAGATCGACGAAGGCCTGGTTCTGCGCACGCATCGCCTTGTCCGGATGGCGCGCCGCAATGTCCATCGCCGCCGCGACCACGTAGGCAAGCGCACGCATGGCTTCGGTCTGCGATTTCATCAGCATCAGCATGCGACGCACGTCCGGATGCTGGATGATCGGAACGGTCTTCGCGCCACCGCCACCGACGTCGCGCCCCTGCAACCGGTCCTTCGCATAGGCAAGCGCACGCTGAAAGGCACGCTCGGAGATCGAGACGCCCTCGAGGCCGACGGCGAAGCGCGCCGCGTTCATCATGATGAACATGTAGGCGAGGCCCTTGTTCTCCTCGCCGACGAGATAGCCCACCGCCTTGTCGAACACCATCACCGCGGTCGGGCTGGCATGAATGCCGAGCTTGTGTTCGATCGACGCGCAGAGTGCCGCGTTACGTTCGCCCGGGCTGCCGTCCGGCTTGACGAGGAATTTCGGCACGATGAAAAGCGATATGCCCTTCACACCTTCGGGCGCGTCAGGCGTGCGCGCGAGCACGAGATGCACGATGTTCTCGGTCATGTCGTGTTCGCCGAAGGTGATGAAAATCTTCTGCCCCGAGATCAGGTAGTGGTCGCCGCTGCGCTCGGCCTTGCTGCGCACCAGCGCAAGGTCCGAGCCGGCCTGCGGCTCGGTGAGGTTCATCGTCCCGGTCCAGCTGCCGTCGACCATCTTCGGCAGGAACTGCTGCTTGAGTGCGTCCGAACCCGCGGTGAGCAACGCCTCGATCGCCCCCTGCGTCAGCATCGGGCAAAGCGAAAACGACATGTTGGCCGAGGTCACCATCTCGGTGACCGGCGTCGACACCAGTTTCGGCAGTCCCTGCCCGCCCCACTCCGGATCCAGCGGCAGCGCAGCCCAGCCGCCGTCGACGAACTGGCGATAGGCGTCCTTGAAGCCCTTCGGCGTCGTCACCGCGCCGTCCTTCAACACCGCACCTTCTTCGTCGCCCGACCGGTTGAGTGGATCGAGCACGCCGGTCGAAAACTTGCCGGCCTCCTCCAGGATCGCCTCGACCGTGTCGGCGCTCGCCTCCTCGTAGCCCGGCAGCTTCGCGATCTCGGCGAGCCCGGCCAGCTCCTCCAGCACGAACCGCATGTCCTTGAGCGGCGCGACGTAGGTGCTCATGGCGATACTCCTCAAAACATCCTTGAAGCGAAGACGTCTACTCGGATCGATTCCGGCGACTCACAAGGCGAAAAACAATCTCCGCAATTTGTTCGACTTGGCAAAGAATCACCGCCAAGTCGAACAAATTGCGGAGACCAATAAAACCCTAATGCCCCTCCGACGATCACGAGACTCGACGCCTCGAGCCTACTTGTTCAATTCCTCCACCAACTCCGGCACCACCTGGAACAGATCGCCCACGATCCCGTAGTCGGCCACCGAAAAGATCGGCGCCTCCTCGTCCTTGTTGATCGCGACGATCACGCGGCTGTCCTTCATGCCGGCGAGATGCTGGATCGCGCCCGAGATACCGACCGCGATGTAGAGGGTGGGCGCGACGATCTTGCCGGTCTGGCCGACCTGCCAGTCGTTCGGCACGAAACCTGCGTCGACCGCGGCGCGCGAGGCGCCCATCCCGGCACCCAGCTTGTCGGCAAGCGGCTCGAGCACGGTCTTGAAATTCTCGCCGTTCGCCATACCGCGCCCGCCCGAGACGATGATCTTCGCCGAGGTGAGCTCCGGGCGCTCGGACTTCGACACCTCGCGTCCAACGAACGAGGACAACCCGCTGTCGGCCGGCACCTCGACCGTCTCGACCGTGCCGCTGCCGCCCGTGTCGGCGACCGCATCGAAGCCGGTCGTGCGCACCGTGATCACCTTGATCGCGTCCTTCGACTGCACCGTCGCCAATGCGTTGCCGGCGTAGATCGGGCGCACGAAGGTATCGGGCGACTCGACCGAAACGATTTCCGAGATCTGCTGCAGGTCAAGCAGCGCGGCGACTCGCGGCATCACGTCCTTGCCGTTCGAGGTCGCGGGGGCGAGGATGTGCGAATAGTTCTTCGCGATGGAGACGATCAGGGCGGCGACGTTCTCGGCGAGGAATTCGCCGAGCTGCGCAGCGTCCGCGTGTAACGCCTTGGCCACGCCTGCCGCGTTCGCCGCAAGCTTCGCCGCTTCGCCCGCATTCGCGCCGGCGACCAGCACGTGGATGTCGCCACCGATCTTCTGCGCGGCGGCAATGGTGTTGAGCGTCGCCTTCTTGAGCGACCCGTGGTCATGTTCTGCAATTACGAGGATGGCCATCGTCAGATCACTTTCGCTTCGTTGCGCAGTTTGTCGACCAACGCCGCGGCATCAGGCACCTTGACCCCCGCCTTGCGCTTGGGCGGCTCAGTCACCTTGAGCATCGTGAGGCGCGGGGCAACATCGACGCCGAGCGCATCGGGTTTCAGGTTTTCGAGCGACTTCTTCTTCGCCTTCATGATGTTCGGCAGCGTCACGTAGCGCGGCTCGTTCAGGCGCAGATCGGCGGTGATCACCGCAGGCAGCTGGATCGAAATCGTCTCCAGACCGCCGTCCACCTCACGCGTGACCTCGGCCTTGCCGGCCGCGACGCTCACCTTGGAGGCGAAGGTCGCCTGCGGCCAGCCCATCAGGGCCGCGAGCATCTGGCCGGTCTGGTTCGAGTCGTCGTCGATCGCCTGCTTGCCCATGATGACGATCTCGGGCTTTTCCTTGTCGCACACCGCCTTGAGCAGCTTCGCCACCGCGAGCGGCTGCAGGTCCTCGTTCGATTCGACGAGGATCGCGCGGTCGGCGCCGATCGCAAGTGCGGTGCGCAAGGTCTCCTGACAGGCCAGGACTCCGCAGGAGATCACGATCACCTCGGTCGCGACACCGGCTTCCTTGAGCCGCATCGCCTCCTCGACCGCAATCTCGTCGAAGGGATTCATTGACATCTTGACGTTTGCAGTCTCGACGCCGGTGCCGTCGGACTTGACTCGCACCTTGACGTTGTAGTCGACCACGCGTTTGACGCTGACCAGGACTTTCATGCGCTGGAGACCAGGGAGGTTGAACGGAGGCTGCGATTATACCGACGCATGGGGTCAGACCCTTGTGGATAAGTCTAGGTGACGCGTTTTGAAACTTCGCCAGCTGTAATGACTTATCCACAAGGGTCTGACCCCTTTTTCGTCACGACAACTTATCCACAAGGGTCTGACCCCATTTTTGTTTCGATCAACCCGTCCAGCGCCACCGCCCCCTCGCCTTCTGCATGGACGATCACCGGATTGATGTCGATCGAGGCGACGGCGTCCTGCCACGCGACGATGGCCGCGCCGAGTCGCACGGCCATGCCTGCAACGGCGTCGCAATCGCGCGGCGCTTCACCGCGCACGCCGGCAAGCAGTGGCGCGATGCGCAAGCGACCGAGCGCGGCGCGCGCCTCGGCTGAATCGAACGGGGGCAGCAGGAGAACGAAGTCCTTCAACGCTTCGAGATAGATTCCGCCGTCGCCGATCATCACCACGGGTCCGAACTGCGGGTCGATGCGCGCCCCGAGCGCGAGTTCGCGCCCCTTGCGCGCCATGCGCGCGACGACCACGCCGTCGAATCGTGCCTTGATCGAGGCGAGCTTCTGTTTCTGCCGTACGAACTCGCGCGCGGCGGCATCCGCATCCGCCACGCCGAGCATCACCAGACCGAGCTCGGTCTTGTGCGGCGCATCCGGCGAGCAGGCTTTCAGCGCGACCGGCCCACCGAGCGCCGCGAATGCGGCGCGCACCGCATCTTCGCTCACGCACAGATGGTGCTCGATCACCGCAATGCCCGCACCGGCGAGCAGCGCGAGGCTCTGCGCTTCGCCGATGAACCGTGCGCCCCGCGCCGGTTGCGGAAACGGCGCGACAGCCTTGCCCGCCAGCACAGGCGCCGGTGTGGTGCGCAACAGCGCCGCATGGCGCGCGAGCTGCGCAAGTGCCTGCATCGCTTCGCGCTCGCGCTCGAAGGTCGGTAGCCCCGCGTTCGAGAATTCGCTCCGCACCTCGGCCTGCGTCGCCGCGACCGCGATCGCGCAGCCGGTCGCTGCGGAATGCGCCGCGAAGTCGCGCGCGTAGCGCGGCAGGTCGTAGCCCGCGCCCGCGATCGGGATCGCGGCAAGCATCAGGTCGGCGTCCATTCCGTCGGCGATGATCGGGAGCAGCCGGGCGAACTGGTCGCTGTTGCCAAGCAGCGCGCCGGTGACATCGATCGGATTGACCGCGGTGGCAAAACCGGGCAGCACGGTCTTCATCTTCGCCTTCGTCGCCGCGGTAAGTTCTGCCAGCGGCAGGCCGAACGCTTCGGCCGCATCGGCCGCCATGACGCAGCTCGCGCCCGAGTTGCTGACGACGACGATGCGCTCGTTCTTCGGCCGCCAGCCCTTGAGGTAGAGATGACCCGCCGACACCAGTTCGTGCGGGTCGGCGGCACGCCAGATGCCGTGTTTGGCGAGAAACGCATCCACCACCCGGTCTTCGCTCGCGAGCGCCCCGGTATGCGAACTCGCCGCCTTCTGACCGCTCGCGGTGCGGCCCGCCTTGACCGCGACGATGGCGACATTGCGCGCGCGCGCGAGTTCGGCGGCTTGCGCCAGCACTGCGGGATTCGGAATCCCTTCGAGGTACAGCAGCAACAGACCGACGCCGGGGTCACGCACGACTTCGAGCGCAAGGTCGGCGACCGTCACGTCAGCCTCGTTGCCGGTCGCATGTGCATGGCGCACGGCCAGGCCGCGTTGGCGCGCAAGCGCGTAGATCGCCGCCGCGCAGGCACCGCTCTGGCTGATGATCGCGACCGGCCCGTCCTGCGCGGCGA
Organism: uncultured beta proteobacterium; assembly: GCA_963714925.1. Taxonomy (GTDB): domain Bacteria; phylum Pseudomonadota; class Gammaproteobacteria; order Burkholderiales; family SG8-39; genus SG8-39. The sequence goes on from CAVQQK010000003.1 coordinate 355,854, forward strand.
TCTCGTGGAACATGGTCGAGAAGCTCGCCATCGCCCCGGTCGCAATGTTCGCGATGCCCTGGCAGTTCGGACCGATCATGCGCATGCCGGCCGCGCGCGCCGTCGCCAGCATGTGGTCCTGCAGGACCTTGCCTTCACCGCCCATTTCACCAAATCCGGAGGCCATCACGACGGCCACCTTGACGCCGCGCGCGGCACAGGCTTCGACCGCACGCACCGCCTCCTCGCCGGCCACCGCAATGATCGCCATCTCGGGCGCAGCGGGTACTGCGGCGAGCGCCGGATAGGCCTTCAGCCCCTGCACCTCGGTGCGCGCGGGATTGATCGGGTAGATCGTGCCGCGATAGCCGTAGCGCTTCATGTACAGGATTGGCCGGCCGCCGACCTTGTGCGGGTTGTCGGAGGCGCCGATGATCGCGATCGACGCGGGATCGAGTGCGGCGTGCAGGCTGCTCGGCTGTGTCACGGAGGGATCCGCTCTGTCCTGGGAGAACCGGAACGCATTCTAGCGAGCGCCTGGCATCCGCTCGGCACCGTTTCGCTGCCGCGTGCCGATACAATCCACATTCCGGGCGATGCAGCGCAACGCTGCCAGGCGGCGTGGCGCGCGCGGCACGCCAGCCGCATCACGAACGAAAGGCATCCTCTGAGCTGGTCCATCCCCGCGCGCGCCGTCCTCGCCGCCCTCATCATCCACACGCTGTGGGGCGCAAATCCCGTCGCGGTGAAACTCGGCCTCGAAGCATTCCCGCCATTTTGGAGCGGGTTCCTGCGCTTTGCACTCGGCGGTGCCTGCGTCGCGCTCTGGGCCCTGGTTGCAGGCATTCCCCTGTGGCCGACGCGCGCGGAATGGCCGGTTTTCGGCGGCCTCGGGTTGCTGTTCACGCTGCAGATCGCAATCATGAACATCGGGTTCGGCGCGACCACTGCGGTAAATAGCGCGGTGCTGATCGCCACCAACCCGTTGTTCGGTGTGCTGTTCGCGCACTTTCTCGTCCCGGGCGATCGGGTGCGACCGTTGCGCGCGCTCGGCGTCATGATCGCGTTCGCCGGCACCGCGCTGGTACTCCTGCGCGGCACCGGTCCGGTGCAGGTCGAGGCCGCGGGCCTCGGCGACTGGATCGTCGTGGCGAGCGCCTGCCTGCTCGGGCTGCGTCTCGCCCTTTCCGGCCGCGTACTGAAGCGCGTAAACGACGTGCGTCTCACCTTCTGGCAGATGATCGTCTCGCTGCCGCTGTTTCTCACCGGCGCCCTCGCCTTCGAGTCCATTCGTACCGAACACCTCGGCGTCGCGCCGATCGCGGGCATCGTGTACCAGGGCGTGGTCGTCGCGGGGCTCGCGTTCACGGTGAACTTCTATCTGATCCGACGCTACACACCGAGCATCATGATCAGCTTCAGTTTCGTCGCGCCCGTCGCGGGCGTGCTGCTCGGCATGGCGATCCTCGGCGAGCGCCTCAGCGCGGGCCTCATCGGCGGCATGCTGCTCGTCGCCGCCGGACTGGCGTTGATTACGCGCCGTTGACCGGACAGGCGATGCGGTGGATGAGAAACTTTGGTATACCTTTCTTTTCCACAGTTGCTCTTGAGTTCCGCCCATGTCCTCTCGCATCCTGCCTGCCCTCTGCGCGTCGCTGCTGCTTGCCGCCTGCGCGCCCGATGACCTGCGGCCGTTTCAACCGTCGCCCGAATACAATGCGTTCCTCTCGCGCCTGCAAACAGCCTGTGCAGGCCTGAAGATCGGGCCGCGGGCGACGGTCGACAACCTCATCGAGAGCTCGGATTCGACTGCCGGAATCAATTTCATCGACGAGACCGATCGCCTGTTTGCTGGTGCGACCTCGCCGCAGGACTATGCCGTCGGCGTAAGCGCGCCGATCGATGGCTGGCCGAGCGATCCCGGCGTGCAGTGCGTAATACGCGAATTCGAACGCCAGCAGTCGTGGACGACGCCGGCGCCGCGTTCCGCACCGCCGAATCGCTAGACACCGCGGTCGCGCCGCCGGCGAAGGTGCAGTGCGGCCTCGGTTTACACTTGCGCAGGTGAAAACGCGTCTCACGGGCATCGCTTGCGCCGGACTGCTGCTTGCCGCCTGCGCGCCCGACGCCTACATCCCGTCGAAGCCGTACGACGCGTTCCTCGCGCGCCTCGCCGAAGCCTGCCGCGACCAGACCATCGGTGTGTCGACCGTGGACCAATTGGTGCGCCGTAGCCAATCGACGGTCGGCAACTACTTCATGGACCAGACCTCGCGCCTGTACTTCGGCACGATCACCACGCAGGACTGGACCGCCGGGGTGACCGGGGCCCTCAGGGGCTGGCCGCAGGACCCGGGCATCGGCTGCGTGCTGCGCGAGTACAACGCAGTCCGCCAGTGGGTGACGCCACCGAAAGACGCGTCAGGGCGCGACGCGCCACCGGCACGCTAGGCCATGCGCAGACGCAGGGCGCGTGCGCGCCAGCCCGCCCCCGCGGCAAGCGTGCCGCAGACCGCGGCAATGGCGAAGGCAATCGAATAACTGCCGGTCGCATCGAACAACCGCCCGGCCAGCCAGGGGCCGAGCGCGCTGCCGACCGCGCTACCCATCAAGCCCATCCCCAGAATGAGACCGAAGTGCCGGCCGCGGAAGCGGTCACTGATCATCGCCGGGATCAGCGCGGCCGTCGCCGAGTAGCCGACGCCGAGCATCACCGCGAATACGTAGGCGCCCCAGCGGCTCGTCATCACCCCGACCAGCGCGAGCGCACCGACCGCGCCCACCAGGATCGCGATGCCGATGACGTAGATCACCTCGCGCTCGAAGCGGTCGGCGAGCCAGCCGCCGCCGGTTTTGCCGAACACGCTCGCGACCCCGACCACGCCGACCACCGACGCAGCGGCCATCGCCGCCATGCCGTGATCGACCAGAAAGGCGACCTGGTGCACGTGCAATGTCTGCGAGCAGACGTTGCCGAAGAAGAACGCCCCCATCACCAGCCAGAAGGCCTGCGACGCGCAGCGCGCCGCCGAGCGTGGCATCCTGCGCGCCGGCGCCGTGGGCCTGCGACTGGCGGCGCACAGCGTGCGCCGGCGCGCGGCATCACCGCCGACGGCGTCGACGCATCGCGCACCAGGAACAGGTTCGCCGGCACGATCCAGCCCGCGCAGATCGCGCCCAGGATCTGCCAGGCGGTGCGCCAGCCGAGCGATTCGATCAGCGCCTGGCACAGCGGCACCACGAACAGCATCCCGAGACCGATGCCGGAGCTGACGATGCCGAGCGACAGCGCAAGGCGGTCCATGTACTGGCGCTGCACCAGTACGACCGCCGGCACCCAGCCGCAGCAGGCCACCGCCAGGGCAGTGAACAGGCCAAAGCCCAGATACAGATCCCCCGGCGAATCGATGAAACTGTTGCCGTAGAGCGCGAGCCCGAGCGCCATCCCGCCGAAGATCACCAGGCGGCGCGGACCGATGCGGTCGCAGAGCATGCCGATCACCGGATTGGCCGCACCGTGCACCAGCGTGAACACCGAAAACGCGCCGGCCAGCACCGAGCGGCTCCAGCCGAAGTCGTTCAGCAGCGCGACGAGAAAGACACTGTAGGAATACCAGACCCCGTAGGTGAGGCCGAGCGTGATGCCGATCGCGCCGAGTGTGACGTGACGCCGGTTCATGCGCGGCGCGCGGGGTTCGCTCTGGGCACGCGGCCTAGGGCCGGACGCCGAAGCGCACCGGTCCGGGTTCGCGCAGCGGCGCCGCGAGCGCGGCGAATTCGCACAGCAGCGCGCGCGTGTCGCGCGGATCGATGATCTCTTCGACGTCGAACTTCTCCGCGCTGCGCATCGGCGAGGCAAAACGGCGCACGCGCGCCTCGATCTCTGCGCGCTTCGCGTCCTGATCCTGCGCGGCCTCGATTTCGGCCTTGTACGCCGCCTCGAGCCCGCCGGCGATCGGCAGCGAGCCCCATTCGGCCGAGGGCCAGGCCACGCGCATGCAGTAACGCGTCGAATTCTGATGCACCGCGCCGGCCACGCCAAAGACCTTGCGTACGAGCACCGAGCACCAGGGCATGCTCGACTGCAGTATCGCGGTCGCCGCGCGCATGCCGAAGCGGATCGTCGCGTCGCGCTCGGCGTCCGGACCGATGAGAAACCCCGGAATGTCGACCAGATGCACCAGCGGCAGATGGAAGACCTGCGCGAGGTCGACGAAGCGGGTGATCTTTTCCGAGGCCTTCGCAGTCCACGCGCCGCCGTAGTGATGCGGATCCCCGGCCAGCAGCGCGACCGGCCAGCCGTCGAGCCGCGCAAACCCCGTGATCACCGAACGGCCCCACTGTCGGCCGATCTCGAAAAACGAATCGCGGTCGACGAGCGCGTTCACGATCTTGCGCATGTTGTAGACCTTGCGCGGATCGCGCGGCACCGCATCGATCAACCAGTCTTCGCGCCGCCCGACGGGATCGTCGCATGGCGTGCGCGCCGGGAGTTCGTAGACCGACGGCGGCAGGTAGGACAGAAACCTGCGCGCGCGCGCGAAGGCCTCGTCCTCGCTCTCGGCCTCGTCGTCGACCGCGCCGTTACGCGTATGGATGTGGCTGCCGCCGAGCTCGTTCTTTTCGTAGCGCCGGTGCGTGACCGCGACCACCGGCGGCCCGGCGACGAAGAGCTGCGAGCTCTCCTTCACCATCACCGAGTAATGGCTCGCGACCACGCGCGCCGAACCGAGGCCGGCGACCGAACCGAGCGCGAGCGCGACCACCGGCACTTCGCCGAGATTGTCGGTCCAGGTATCCCACAGGAAGGCCTTGGGCATCGGCGAATAACCGAGCATCTCGAGGTTCTTCACCGAACCGCCCCCGCCGGTGCCGTCGACGAGCCGGATCAGCGGCCGGCGCAGGTCGCGCGCCATGCGTTCGACGAGCATCAACTTGCCCTTGATGCCGGCGTCGTTCGCCCCGCCGCGCACGGTGAAGTCGTCACCCGCAACGATCACCGGGCGGCCTTCAATCCGCCCGCGCCCGGTCACCAGGTTGGCCGGGGTGAACTCGGCGATCCCGCCGTCCTCGCCATAGCGCGCCACGCCGGTGAGTGCGCCCACTTCGTGAAACGATTCCGCATCGAGCAGCCGCTCGATGCGCTCGCGCACCGTCAGCTTGCCGCCGTCGTGCTGGCGTTTGACCTTGTCGGGGCCGCCCATTTCGCGCGCCAGCGCCTCGCGCCTGCGCAGTTCCTCGATTTCCGCTTCCCAGCCCATCCTGCCCTCCGATTCCGGTGCCGATTCTTGCATCCGCACCGCCTTGCGACCAGCGAAACGACGCGGCGTCTGCGAAACGCGACCCCAAGGCGCACGGCCTCTGCGAAAATCCGGTCTTCATCCGAAGGGGGATTGCGTGGCACAGCGCAAGCTTGAGTGCGAAGTCGCGGGCAAGGTCATCCGCATCGAGGCGCCGTCCGGCGCGCGGGTCGCGGCCGATGACCCCATCCTGATCGTCGAATCGATGAAGATGGAGATCCCGCTCTGCGCGCCGGTGGCGGGCACCGTGTCCGGCATCCACGTCGCCGAGGGCGACGAGGTCGCCGAGGGCCAGCACGCGGTCACGCTCGACACGTAAGAAAAGGCTGCCAGGAGATCCCAATGACTGATCTTTCACATCCCGCCATCGCGTCGCTGCGCGGCAAGGTGAGCAGCGAAGAATGGCAGGCACGCGTCGACCTCGCCGCCTGTTACCGGCTGGTTGCGCTGTTCGCAATGAACGACCTCGTCTACAACCACGTCACCGCGCGCGTGCCGGGCGAAGAAGGCCGCTTTCTCATCAACCCCTATGGCTATGCCTACGAGGAGATCACCGCCTCGAGCCTGGTGAAGATCGACTTCGACGGCAACATCGTGCAGGACTCGGGCACCGGCTACGGCGTCAACCATGCGGGTTTCGTCATCCATAGCGCGATTCACCGCGCCCGCAGCGACGTCGCCTGCGTCATCCACACCCACTCGCCCGCCGGCATGGCCGTGTCGGCGCTGAAATGCGGCCTGCTGCCGCTCACCCAGAACGCCATGTTCTTCGGCGAGATCGGTTATCACGACTACGAAGGTCCCGCGATCGACCTCGACGAGCAGGCGCGCCTGGTGCGCGACCTCGGCAACAACGCCGCGCTCATCCTGCGCAACCACGGCCTGATCACCGCCGGCAGCACCGTGTGCGAAGCCTTCGTCGTCATGCACTGGCTCGAAAAATCCTGCCAGGCGCAGCTCATGGCGATGGCCTGCAACACCGCGCTCAACATGCCTGCGGAAGACGTCGTCAAACGCACCGCCGAGCGTTACAAACCGGGCCAGCGCCGCCGCATCACCGAAGTCGAATGGCCCGCGATGCTGCGCATGCTCGAGCGGCGCGATCCGTCATACAAGGACTGAGAGGACAGCATGGGCAAACTTCTGCAAGGCAAGGTCGTCGTCGTCACCGGCGCAGGGGGCGGCATCGGGCGCGATTTCGCGCATGCGATGGCCGCGCAGGGTGCCAAGGTCGTCGTCAACGACGTCGGCGCCTCGGTCGCGGGCGAAGGCCGGGACGCGGGCCCGGCGCAGAAGGTCGTCGATGAGATCAAATCCGCCGGCGGAACGGCGGTGGCCAACACCGACAGCGTGGCGGACTGGGACGCGGCAAACCGCATCATCAAGACCGCGATCGACGCCTACGGACAAATCGACTGCGTCGTCAACAACGCCGGGATTCTGCGCGACCGGTTCTTTTTCAACATGTCGATCGAAGAATGGCGCGCCGTGATCGACGTTCACCTGAACGGCTCGTTCTACGTCGCGCGCGCCGCCGCGCCCTACTTCAAGAGCCAGAATGCCGGCTGCTACGTCAACATGACCTCGACCTCGGGACTGGTCGGCAACTTCGGCCAGGCCAACTACATGGCCGCCAAGCTCGGCATCGTCGGCCTGTCGAAGTCGATGGCGCTCGACATGGCCAAGTTCAAGGTGCGCTCGAACTGCATCTCGCCATTCGCCTGGAGCCGCATGATCGGCACCATCCCCTCGGATACGCCCGAACAGCAGGCGCGCCTCGAGAAGATCAAGCGCATGGAGACCGCCAAGATCGCGCCGCTCGCCGTGTTCCTCGCCAGCGACCTCGCACAGGACGTCAGCGGGCAGATCTTCGGCGTACGCGCGAACGAAATATTCCTGTTCAGCCAGAACCGGCCCGTACGCGCGGTGCATCGGTCCGAAGGCTGGACGCCGGAGACCATCGCCGAGCACGCGATTCCGTCGATGCGCGCGCATTTCTATGCGCTCGATCGGTCGCAGGACGTGTTTTCCTGGGATCCGATCTGAAATGGGGTCAGACCCCTGTGGATAACTCTGGGGTCAGACCCCTTCTAAGATGACCATAGGCCTTCAAACAGCTACAAGGGGTCTGACCCCTTTCGAGTTATCAACACGGGTCTGACCCCGTGCGGCTCCCATGCGTAGCATCTCGAAGCAGGCGGTAGCCGACCTGCCCATTCGCCGCTACGAGGGCCCGGTGTCCCTGGTCGAAACGGAGCAAGACGTGCAGGACGCGCAGGCGGACATCGCGCAGGAACGCGTCGTCGGCCTCGATACGGAGACTCGGCCCGCGTTCAGGAAAGGCGAGAGCCATCTGCCCTGCCTCGTCCAGGTGGCGACGGCCGGTGCGGTGTACCTGTTCCCGCTGCGCCACCAAGCGGTATTCCCCGCGCTCGCAGAACTGCTGGCTCGGCCGAATCTCGTCAAGGCCGGGGTCGGGCTGGCGCACGATCTACGCCAGCTTGAATTGGTATTTCCAATCACGGCCGAGAACGTCGTCGACCTGGGCGTTGCCGCGCGCCGCAGCGGCCTCGACCAGACCGGCGTGCGCAATCTCGCCGGCATGTTCCTCGGGTTCCGGATTCCCAAGGGCAACCGCACGTCGAACTGGGCCGCACCGCGCCTGTCGCCGGCGCAGATCACCTACGCCGCCACGGACGCCTGGGCCTGCCGCGAATTGTTTTTGGATTTCGAGCGCCAGGGACTGCTGCGGGTAAAGCCGAAGGCGTGACGGCAGCGTCGGTGATGTCCTGCCGCTAGACTACAAGCCGTGTTGCATTGACCGATTGAACCCGCCGCCAATAGTGGACGTTCAAGGGTCGACGAAATCCTCGCGCAACTAGGCAATCGGAAATAGTGCCGCGCGCTACCGCAGCGCGTTTGCCTCGCTCGGGTCCACGAGGCCGGCGGCAATTCTCAGAAACGTCGTTCCGCGCTGCATGTCCACCGGGTTGCGAAACAGACCCGCGCCGCGCAGCCTCTGTTCGATCCAGCTCGGGCTGAGGCGTTGCGCCACATCAAAGGCAGCCCTCGCCTTGTCGATCTCCCCCAAGCCCACGTAGTTCATGGCGAGGACGGCGTGGTTGATACCGTAGCCCGGTGCCGCACTAATGCCCTGCCGCGCGTACTCCACGCCATTCGCGTACTCACCCGTGAGACAGCTGGCCAACGCAACATTCGAATACACGTAACAGATCAGCGCGTCACGGGGGCTCATGCGCAGCGCGGCCCGCAATAGCTCGGCTGCTCGGTTGTGATTGCCTGCGAGGACTTCCAAATTGCCCAGCGCGTTCAGCGCGGATAGGCTATTCGGGTTCAGTTCATACGCGCGGCGTGCGCTGGTCAATGCCTCGTCCCAGCGCGGCGTGTCTGGATCGAACTGAACCAGAAACGCCTTGGTCGTATGGGCCATGCTATCCGAAGGATCAATCTCGATTGCCTTCGTCGCAGCTGCCAGTCCTTCCTCGAACGCGGCCTTGAGATCTGGCGTCGTGCGGAAAAAGACGTGCTGAAACTGCGCGAATGCGAGCGAATTCAAGGCAAGGCTGCTTCTCGGGTCGATCGTCAGCGCGTCTCGCGCTTCCCGAACGGCCTGTTCACGCAGCGCCCGGTCGGACTTGATCATGGCCTCCGAGGCGTTTGCGTTCGCGCGCACGGCGATCTCGTAGGCGCTCAGGCTTTCCGGGCGGCGACGCCGCGACTTCTCGCGCTCGGCCGTGTCAATCTGCGGCGCGATCGCGCTGACAATTGCGCGCGTGACTTCCTCCTGTACCGCGAATATGTCCTCAAGCTCTCGGTCGTATTTTTCGGCCCAAATATGATTTCCAGTCAGCGAGTCGATCAGCTGTGCCGTCACCCTGATGCGGCTCGAAGCCTTGCGAATACTGCCTTCCAGCACATAGCGCACGCCGAGCTCCCTGCCGACCTGCCGGATATCGGGGGACCTGCCCTTGTAGGAAAATGTTGAATTGCGGGCAATGACGAAGAGCGACTTGAACCGCGAGAGTTCGGTGATGATGTCCTCGCTCACCCCGTCGGTGAAGTACTCCTGCTCCGGGTCGCCCGACATGTTGGTGAACGGCAGCACCGCGATCGAGGGTTTCTCGGGCAGCGACAGGTCAATGTCGGCCACCGAGCGTTTCGCTTTGGATTCGTCGGCGCCGGCAGTCCTCAAACGGTATGCCCGCACTGGCTCGGCGATGTTCTTCACGGTCTGTTCGCCGAGGTCCTCAAAACCCGTATCGACGTTGCCCTTCACCGCGTTGCGCACCGAATCCGAGACCGTGACGCCGCCAGGCTCAGCGAGTCCTTCCAAGCGCGCGGCGATGTTTACGCCGTCGCCATACACGGAGCCGTCGGCCTTTTCGATGATCTCGCCGAGGTGAATACCGATGCGGAAACGCATGCGCCGCTCGTCGGGCACATCGTTTGAAGCCACATTGAGATCCTGCTGAATCGCCAGCGCCGCGGTCACCGCGCTCGTCGCCAGCTCGAACACGGAAAGTACAGAGTCTCCGGCCATATCGATGACGCGGCCCTGGTTGGAACCAATTTGGGTTCCAAATATGGTGCGCGCCGCGTCGAGTGCAGTCACGGTCGCGCTTTCATCGGCCGCCATCAGGCGCGAATAGCCGGCCACGTCCGCCGCCAGAATCGCCATCAAACGTCGTCTTTGGTCGGTGCCGCTCACCTGCGCCAGCCCCTCCCTGAGCCGTTCTGCTTGGGGATAGTACCGCGGCGCAATCGGGGGTTCGGCTACGACGGCTCATGGCCGGTAGGAGCCCGCCAGAACCGGCCCCTATCGACCCCAACCTGACGTTAGCGGCGTCGTCAGAATCGCCGCCTTGAACGTTTGAGACGCCCCATGAACGTCGGTTTGCTCGGTGACTCGACTGCTCTACGATGCCGCGAGAACCTCCCGGAGCCTATCAATGAGCCACGCAGCAATCATTCACAAAAAAGGTGATCCCAGCGTCTTTGCCTGGGAGGAGGTTGCAGTTGGCGATCCAGGTCCGAGCGAGGTACGGATTCGGCACACGGCGATCGGTGTCAATTACGCAGACACGTATCACCGCAGGGGCATCAGTCACCCGATCCCTCTGCCGCCGTTGCCTCTGATCCTTGGACTGGAGGCGGTCGGCGAAATCATTGCCTTGGGCGCTGATGTCTCAGAGTTTTCGGTCGGAGAGAAAGTCGCCTATTGCCTGCCGCCCGTTGGCTCGTATTGCGAAGAACGCATCTATCCAACCAAGACACTGGTCAAGGTACCGGAGGGGATCGACGATGTTTCTGTGGCCGGTGTCATGATGACCGGAATGACGGCGCGCATGCTGTTGTTTGACACCTACAAAGTAAAGCCAGGGGATTTCGTGCTGATTCACGCAGCTGCCGGCGGAGTGGGCCATGTGCTGTGCCCTTGGGCGCGCGCGTTGGGGGCCACCGTCATTGGAACCGTCGGCTCACCAGAGAAAGCCAAGCTGGCCAAGTCGCTCGGATGCCACCACATCATCAATTACAACGAAGAGGATTTTGCGGCGCGCACCCGGGAAATAACCAATGGCGAGGGGTGCCATGTTGTGTACGAATCGATCGGTAAAACGACGCTAAGGCAGTCGCTCGCCAGCCTGCGGCCATTGGGTGTTTGCGCCGCCTACGGCCACGCGTCCGGCGCCCCGGACCCGGTCGACATCATTGAAGAACTGGGCAAACCCGGTGCGTTGTTCATCACCCGGCCAGCGTTGCACTGGTATGTCCACAAGCACGACGACCTGAACGCCTACGCGGCGGATGTATTTAGTGCCATGCGTACAGGCGTCTTTAAGAGCACGGTCAACCAGACCTACCCCCTCAAGGAAGTCGCCAAGGCGCACGCCGCGATTGAAGCGCGGCAAACAACGGGTTCGACGGTGCTGATTCCCTAGCTGGTTTAGTCTGGGCCGGCTGCCGGGCATTGCCCACGAGGCGCAGGATGGTTGTGCGTTCGCCGCAAGGGCGAGATGATGCGGCTACCGGTTCGTTCGGTTGCTGGAGGCTCGCGATGCTACAGAGGCTGGTTCTTTCGACGCTATTCATTCTGATCCTCGGCATCCCTGCCGTCGCCGAGGCGCAGAAGCCAAAGGACGTGAAGGGCGCGCGCGATCACCCCGCAATTGGCGCGCGTTACCCGGGGTCAACAATCGTCCGCTACGACGTTCAGAAGTTCGACGAGTTTGCGCTGTTGCTTGGCCCGGCAAAGAATCGCGGCAAACCCGGCAAGCATGAAAAGCTCGAAGGAAAGATCACGCGCGCCTCCTACGAAATCGAAAAGGGTCGCACCACGTTGGAGGTTCTCCGAAACTACGAAAAGCGCCTTGCTGAGCAGGGCTTCCAGCCTTTATATGCCTGCGTTAACAAGGACTGTGGCGGTAGAGCCTTCAATCACACTGTGGTGCCCTATTGGAGGGGATTCGCTGAAAACTATGAGGACCAGCGTTATCTCGCATTGCGCAAAAAGGGGGCATCCGGCGACGTCTATTTGTCGCTGTATGTCGTGCGGAACCATTCCGAAGGCGGTCCTCGCCACGATCGCATCTATGCGCAAGTCGACGTGATCGAGATCGCGAAGATGGACGTCGGAATGGAAGTCGTTGACGCCACCAAGATGAAGAAGGAAATTGATGCGCACGGGCACATCGCGCTTTACGGCATCTTGTTCGACACGAACAGTGCGAAATTGAGGAATGAATCGCAAAAGGCGCTGGCCGAAATCGCCACGCTGCTCAAAGCACAGTCCACGCTGAAGCTGTTTGTTGTGGGCCACACGGACAATCAGGGCGAGCTTGCCTACAACCTGAAGTTGTCGCGCGCGCGTGCGAAATCGGTGGTCGAGTACCTGAGATCCAAGCACGGCATCGCAGCTGCACGATTGGAGGCACACGGCCTCGCGTTTCTGGCGCCGGTCGCAAGCAACAATAGTGACGATGGCCGACAAAAGAATCGGCGCGTGGTGCTGGTGGAAAGGTAGTCGCGCCGGAACACTGCGATTCTGGCGCTCAGGCGCCGGCAATGATCACGGCTTCCACGTTGGCGCCGAAAACACGCTGCGGCCGAACGGCCGCTTGTCCTGGCCGGTAGCCGCCGGTCAGCGCGGTCAGCGATAAAGTTGCTCGCGTGACGGCGGCAGTCCAGACGGTCCGCGCTGGCGTTTCGAGGCGAGCGTCTGAAAAATACCGACGCTGTTTCGCGTGAAGCCGATCGAGGCGGCGGCGAGATAGGCGATCCATAGCCGGGTCTTCACGACGCCGACCTCGCGCTCCGCGGCCGCGCGGTTGGCAGAAAGACGATCGTGCCAGAGCCGGGTGGTGCGCGCGTAATGCTCGCGCCACGCCTCGACATCATGCACCTCGAAGCCATAGCGCTCCAAGTTGGCAATCGACATGCCAACATGATCGAGCGCGCCGCCCGGAAAGATATAGCGCCCTATCGCGGTCATCGTTTGCGATCCTTTCTTGCGACGGCGTTCGTACGCCGCCGAGCGGATTGCGATCGAGTGATGAAGGTAGAGTCCGCCCGGCTTCAGCAGGCGGTGGATGGTCTGGAAATACGCACGATAATTTTCGATCCCGACATGCTCGAACATGCCGATCGAGGCGATCTTGTCGAAATCGCCCCCGATCAGCGAATAGTCGCGCAGCTCGATCGTTACCTTGTTCTCGAGTCCCAGGCGCGAAACCTTTTCCTTCGCATAGGCGAATTGCTCCTCGGCGAGCGTCACGCCGACCGCGTCGACGCCAAAATGCTTGGCGGCGTGGCAAACGAGCGCCCCCCAGCCGCAGCCGATGTCGAGTAGGCGATCACCTGGCACCAGACGCAGCTTGCGGCAGATCATGTCGAGCTTGTCGTGCTGCGCCGTCGCCAGATCGTTGTTCCAGTCGCGGAAATAGGCGCAGCTGTAAACCATCTCGGGATCGAGAAAGAGCGCATAGAACGCGTTGGAAACATCATAGTGGTAGTGGATGTTTTCCTTGTTGGTTTCCTCGTTTCCGTCCCTGCGCGCTGCATGGTCCGGAATGGCCTCGAGCGGCCACGGGCCGCCACGCGGCACGAACAGAAAGTTCAGTGCAGCGGTCAGCACCAGATGCTTGTCGAGACGGCTTCGGATCTCTTTGGTTCGCAGTTTGGGCTGACCTGCCGGGAAATCGAAGATCGTGCCGTTACGGATGTCGATCCGCGCGGTGACCCAGAGATTGAGGAACGTGTCGGCACCTGGCCGCCGCAGCATCGCGGCGACGACGCCCTCATCGGCAAAAACGAAGGCCAGCGCGTTCAAAGGAAGGTCGGCAGGCACCGTGGAGCCATCCCACAGTACGAAACCGAAGTCGAGCGAAAGGAGCTCGCGGACGTGGGCGAGCAGCCGCTTGAAACGATCGAGCCGCCGTGCGGCCTTTCTGTTTGCCGGCGCGTTCACGTGCCGCCGTTACCGCAGCGCGTCCGCCGCGCTCGGGTCCTCGAGGCCGGCGGCGATTTTCAGAAGCGTCGTTGCGCGCTGTATGTGCTCTGGACTTCGAAATGGGAACCGCCCGCGCAACCTCGGTTCGATCCAGCCCGGGTTGAGGCGTTGCGCCTCGTTGAAGGCAGCTCTTGCCTGGTCGATCTCCCCCAATCCCGCGTAGTTGATGGCGAGAAAGGCGTGGTTGACACCTAAGCCTGGCAACGCATGGATGCCTTGCCGCGCGTACTCGACGCCGTTCGCGTACTCGCCGGTGAGACAGCTGGCGATCGCCAATCCCAAATACACATAACAGATAAGCGGATCGCGGGGGCTCATGCGTAGTGCAGCGCGCAAGAGATCGACACCCTTATCAAGGTCGCCGGCGTAAATTTCCGTGTGACCCAGCGTGCTGACCAAATTTACGGAGTTCGGGTTCAGTTCATACGCGCGGCGCGCGTGGGGCAATGCCTCTTCCCCGCGAGGCTTGTCTGGCCGGCGCTGAAGTAGCCACGCCTTGAGCGAATGGGCCTCGCCATCGGAAGGATCAACCTCGATTGCCTTCGTCGCAGCCGCCAGTCCTTCCTCGAACGCGACCTTGCGATCGGGCACCGTGAACAGAGAGACGCGCTGCCACTGTCCAAATGCGAGCGCATTCAACGCAAGGACGCTTCTCGGGTCGATCGCCAGCGCCTCTCGCGCCTCCCGAATGGCCTGTTCGCAGAGGGTCTGGTTGGAGGTGTGCAAGCTCTCCCGAGCGTTCGCGTTTGCGCGCACCGCGATCTCGTAGGCGCTCAGGCTTTCCGGGCGGCGCCGCCGCGCCTTCTCGCGCTCAGCCGCCTCGATCTGCGGCGCAATCGCGCTGATGATCGCGCGCGTGACTTCCTCCTGCACCTCGAAGATGTCCTCCAGTACCCGGTCATAGCGCTCGGCCCAGATGTGGTTGCCCGTCACCGAGTCGATAAGCTGCGTCGTGATTCGGATGCGGTTCCCCGCGCGCCGAATACTGCCTTCCAGCACATAGCGAACGCCGAGCGCCTTGCCCACCAGCCGGATATCGGGCGACGTGCCCTTGAACGAGAACGACGAATTGCGCGCGATCACGAATAGCGAATGAAAGCGCGACAGCTCTGTGGTGATTTCCTCGCTCACGCCGTCGGTGAAGTACTCCTGCTCGGGGTCGCCCGACATGTTCGTGAATGGCAGCACCGCGATCGAAGGTTTGTCGGGCAAAGAGAGGTCGATCGTACCGACTTTGGAGATCCGCTCCGAGTCACCGTATTCGGCGGACTGAGCGCGAAACGCCCGCACTGGATCGGCGATGTTCTTCACTGTCTGTTCGCCGAGGTCCTCGAACGCCGCATCAACCCTCCCCTTTGCGGCATTTCGAACCGAGTCTGACACCACGATGCCGCCCGGATCCGCTAGGCCCTGGAGCCTGGCAGCGATGTTCACCCCGTCCCCATACACGGTGCCGTCGGGTTTCTCGATGATCTCGCCAAGATGCACCCCGATTCGGAAGCGCATGCGTTGATTCTGGGTTACGTCCATGTCGGCGCAATCGAGCGCTTGCTGGATTGCGAGCGCCGCCGTCACTGCGGCCGTCGCCAGCTCGAAAACGGAAAGCACGGCGTCCCCGGCCATGTCGATCACCCGACCCTGACCGCGCTCGATCTGCGCGCGAAAAACCTCCCGCGCAGCATCTAGCGCCACCACCGTGGCACGCTCGTCGACGGTCATCAAGCGCGCGTACCCGGCCGCGTCCGCGGCCAGAATCGCCACCAATCGCTTTTTGTGGTCGCTGCTGCTCACCTGCGCCAGCCCCCCCTCCCGGAGACGCGCTGCTCGCTGATAGTACTCCTCGCGATCAGGGGACGCGCTATTGCAGACGCCTTACCAGGCGTGCGATTGGATCCGGCCGTGGTACCAGCCGTCGATCGCCGCGACGAGCTTCTGAAAAGTCGGATTGGCGTCGTCCATCCATTCGGTATGGCCGGCGTTCCAAAGCCAGAACAGCTCCTTTGGACCTGGGTAGGCCTGGTACAGGGCTTCGGCCTCCGTCGGTGGGTGCAGGAAGTTGCGCTCGCCGTGCGCGATGAGCAGCGGTACGCGGCTCAGGTCTTCTAGGTTCGCGTCCGGCGCGAACCGCAGCAACGAGTCCGCCAGCATCGGCTTCACCAGGCCGCCGAACTCCGGCACCAGGCGCAGCGTGCCGTCGACGTAATCTTCCGACTGGGGATCGAGCGGATAAATCGAAAACGGGTCGACATCGATGACTTCACCACTCTTCGATGCCGCGGCGCGCGCCGCGTCCGTGCGCTCGAGGAAAGCGACGTAGTCCGAGAAGCCGCGCACCATCTTCTGCACGCGTTTGCCGTTATAGAACCCGTTCATGCACACAAGGCCGACGATTCTCGGGATCAACCGTGCAGCCTCCAGCACCAGCCCGCCACCCATGCCCCAGCCCATGAGCAGGACGCGACCGCCGCCTGCATTTGGATGCGCGCTCGCGAATGCCGCCGCGTTGGCAATGTCGGAGATCTGCTCCTCGAGCAGGACGCGGCGCCGTTCCCCTTCGCTGTTTGCGAAACCACGGTAATCGAAGCCGAAGCAGGTATAGCCCAGCGCCGTCAGTGCGCGGCCGAAGCGCGCGGGATGGATATCCTTGAGGCCCATGAAACCGGAGCAGGTGATCACCAACGGTCGCGAACGGTCTTCCTTACCTTCATCCGGCAGGAAAAAGGCCGCGTCAAGTTTGAGTCCTTCACTGTAAAACGAAGTCGGGTCGATTCTCATGTAGTTTGGGCCTCAACAGAGGAGTAATTGGCGCCCAGCACCTCGTCGAGTCGCCGGCGAATGAAATACAGGTTCTCGTCACGCACCGTGTGCAGGACGGTACGTGCTTCACGTACCTCGGCGAGGTGGACATCGGCCTCGATCAGGTCTTCCTCGTTCAACTTCGCCTCGGCAATCACCTTGCCGAACGGGTCGATGATCTGGCTTCCGCCCCAGAACTGCAGGCCACCGTCATCGCCCACGCGATTGACGAACAGTACGTAGACGCCGTACATCGAGGCATAGAACTGGTTCATCCGATGCCAGCTTTCCCGCGTCGAGAGGCGGCTTCCCAGGCCCTGGGTCGGGCTGCACGCGGAGAAAATGAAGACGTGAGCGAGATCAGAAGCCGCAAGGTGCACCAGTGCCGGATTCCACGCGTCGGCGCAGATGAAGGGGGCAAGGCGAAACGCGCTGCGGTCGACGCTGACATGCTTGGGTCCGACGCTGAAGTGGCGCCGCTCCTCGAATACGCCGTAGTTAACGAGATATATCTTGCGGTGGATGCTGAGGATCTTGCAGTCGCCAATAAACGCCATGCTGTCGTAGAAATTGAAGGCACCGGTCTCCTCGATGAAGCAGATAGCGATCGTGATGCCCTGCGTTGCCGCGACCAATGCCCGGAATACGTCGTCATCGGTTCTCAAGGCGTGGTCATACACATCCTTCCCGGTCAGGTACCCGCACAGCGCGTACTCCGGGAACACGAGCAGGTCGGTCTTGCCGCGCTGCTGCTCGATGAGGTCGATGATCTTCGGCAGATTGGCGTCGTAGTCACCTGGCGTGACGTCGATCTGCGCCAAGGCGACGCGCAGCGTGGGGCTGGAGGCGAGGATTGCTTCGCGGCTACCCGCGCGGCGCTGGGTGTGGGAGCCGCTGCCTTTGGTCATGCGGTCATTCTAACGTGGTATCTGGATGAGACGACGGCGATGCCGACCAAGCTTGAGCGACCCAAAGGGTCTATCGCAGGCGCCCAACGTCTGTTCAGCGGTCTGCCGAACGCGTAGGTCGCGCCGAGTGGTTACCGCTAAGCTGACGCCCGTGGGCACTGATCCTCGACAAATCACACTCGCGCGCGGGCTGCTGGTCGCGTTCCTGCTCTCGTTCGGACCGGCGGTATCGAATTCGTTCGCGCGCTTCGCCTACGCGCTCATCCTGCCCGCGATGCGCACTGACCTGCAGTGGAGCTACTCGCAGGCCGGCTCGATCAATACCGTCAATGCCTTCGGCTACCTGCTCGGCGCGCTGTTGACCCGCGCGCTGGTGGCGCGCCTGGGCAACCGCGCACTCTTTGGCTGGGGCATGTTGCTCACGTCGGTGGCGATCGTCGCGACCGGCTTCGTGCGCGAGATCGAGGCGCTGATGGCGGTGCGCGTACTGACCGGTGTGGGCGGCGCGGCGGTATTCATCTGCGGCGGTGCGCTGTCGGGCAACATCTTTGCGCAGCGCCCACAGCTTGCCACCACCACGATCGCGATCTACTTCGCCGGCGGCGGCGTCGGCCTGATGCTCTCGGGCGTCGCCGTGCCGCTGCTGCTGGAAACGCACGGCAGCGCGTCGTGGCCGCTCGCCTGGCGCGGCATGGGCTACGCGAGCCTGTTGATGACCGTCGCCGCGGCCTGGTCCGCATGGCGTATCACCGAGCCGGGAACGATGCCGGGCGAGACGCACTGGACGCTGCGGCCGTTCGCCGCCGAACTCGCCGCCTACGCCCTATTCGCGCTCGGCTACATCGGCTACATGACCTTCGTCATCGCGTGGATGCGCGTCAATGGTGCGAGCACCGCAACGGTGGTCGCGGTGTGGTTCGTTCTGGGCCTCGCGACACTGATCGCGCCGTTGCTGTGGCGTAAGCCGGCCGAACACTGGCCCGGCGGCCGTCCGCTCGCCGCGGTGATGGCGGTGCTCACCGTCGGTGCGGTGCTGCCGCTCGCCTCGACGCAACCGGCGGCAATGCTGCTGTCTGCGACGCTGTTCGGCCTCGCGATGTTCAGCGCGCCGTCCTCGGTCGGCAGCTTCATCAAGCGCGCGCTGCCCAGACCCGCCTGGGGATCGGCGATTGCCACCTTCACCGTCGTGTTCGCTGCCGGGCAAATCGCGGGGCCGGTGGCGATCGGCTGGCTCGCCGACCGCTCTGGCTCACTGCAGATCGGGCTCGCGGCCTCCGCCGGGCTGCTCGCGGTCGGCGCCGTGCTCGCACTCGCGCAGCGCGATCTGCGGCATCCGTCGTGACCGCGATGGCGCGGGCGTAACGCCGAAGACGGTGAAGTCCGCAAATGGAGAACATGAGGTGCCCGAACCTTTCCGGTAGCCTTCGTCCATGAACCTGAGGTACCGACAGTGCCCCAAGTGTGGCCACGCGGCGTCTCGAGCGGGGGCGATGCTGGAGACGCAGTGCCCTGCCTGCGGTGTGCTGTTCCGCAAGTGGCTCGCGGCGCGCGCGGGGTTGCCCGCACCTGCAGCACCCACGGCGCAGGCACGGGACGATCGCGCGGGCAGCCGTCTGCTCGCGTGGCTGACAGGGTTGCTTGATATCCCTGAAGAAGGTCGCACGGTGCGCGCCGGGGTGGGCACCGCGCTCTGGTTGCTGGCGGCCTGGTCCGTCTGGCGGTTCGCTCGCTTCGATATTTCGGCACCGGAGAGCATCCCGCTCCCCTTTCTGCACACCGCCATCGTCCCCTTCCACGAGTTCGGACACATACTGTTCAAGCCGTTCGGGGAATTCATGCACGTCGCCGGGGGCAGCCTGATGCAGTTTCTGATGCCGCTCGGATTCGGGGCGTATTTCGTCCACTGGCGGCGCGACAATCTCGCCGGCTCGCTCATGCTGTGGTGGGCGGGCATGCAATGGGTGGACCTCGCGCCGTACTGCTACGACGCCAGGACGCCCGTGATGACGCTGCTCACGGGTCGCACCGGCGACACCGGCGCGCACGATTACATCGACATGCTGGGCGACCTGGGGCTACTCGATCAAGCGCATGAGGTCGCCGCGATGATGAAGTACTTTGGCATTGCGCTGATGCTGGTCGCGCTCGTCTGGGGCGCGCTGCTGCTCGAGCGGATCTGGCGCAATCGCGCCGGGGGCGCCTGATGCACCCGGTTCGTGCGCGCGAACGCGGCCGGCCCGCTAAACTAGTGACGCAATGCTGAGCCTCATTGTCTCCACCATCGCATTCTTCGTGGCGCGCTACTTCATCATGCACTGGGCCGAGGACAACGAATTCCCCAGAGGGATGACACGAAGCGTCAGCATCTTCGTTCTCGCGCTCGCGATTGCGTATGCGGTCGCTGCGCTCGTGAACAAGGTCATGGCCGTTGCGGGCGCTTAGGGCAGCCGAGGATTCGAGCCGATCATGCCGTTCTTAGCACGCGCGTTGCGCTAGCCCGATGGGGGTAAGCGACCGCCCCAAGGCACGTCGCCGGATCGTCGTGGTCGGGCACGGCGCAGCCGGCCTCTGCGCCGCGCTGTCGGCGCTCGAGACTGCGCACAAACGAAAACTCGACGTCCATGTCACGCTCGTCGAGCGCGCGCCGCAGGACGCCTGCGGCGGCAACAGCCGCTGGAGTCCGTCCAACATTCGCATGCGCGCGCCGGATTCGATGGATCCCGGCTTCGTGGACGCGATCGTTGCGCAATCCGGCGGCAGATCCGATCGCCGCTATTTCGAGCGTCTCGCGGCAGACGCGCCGGCGACTGCGCAATGGCTGCAAGGCATGGGGGTCGCGTTTCACACCCCGCCCTACTACCTCGCCAAGGGACCCGCACGCATCCAGCCGGTCGGCAAGATCGGCGTGCTGTTCGAAGCGCTCTGGCGTTCGGCGAAGGCCGCAGGCGTCGAGTTTCTCTATGGACGCAGCCTGAAACGGCTCGTGGTCGATGCGGGACGAATCGTTGGCGTAGCAATCGGCCCCGCACCCACCGTGCTGCACGCCGATGCCGTAGTGCTTGCCTGCGGCGGCTTCGAAGGCAACGGCGAGATGCTGCGCGCGCACTTCGGTCCCGGCGCGGAATCCCTGCCACCCATCTCGCCCGGCACCGCGTTCAACGACGGCGCTGGGATCCGCGCCGCCATTGAAGTCGGCGCGCGCCGCGCAGGCGACTGGAAGGGCATGCACGCCGAACCGGTGGATGCGCGCAGCAACGCCTCGGCGCCGGTCGTCCTCGTGTATCCCTACGGCATCGTCGTCAACCGCGACGGCCACCGCTTCTTCGACGAAGGCGCCGGCCTGGTCCACGAAACCTGGGAGGCGTTCGCCCGCGCGCTTCACTTTTCGCAGCCCGGCCGCACCGCCTACGCGATCCTCGACGCCGCGCTGTTCGACATCCCCGACTACGAGCGCGCCATTCGTTCCGAGCTGCCGCCGATTCGCGCCGACTCGATTGCCGCGCTCGCCGCGCAGCTCGGCATCCCCGCCGTCTCACTTGGCGAGACCGTGAACGCCTACAACGCCGCGTGCACCGGTGACGCCGCCCGCTTCGACGCGACACAGAAGGACGGGCTGGCGAGCGCACCCCGATTGTCGCCACCCAAGTCCAACTGGGCACGCCCGCTGACGCGCGCTCCGTTCCTTGCCTGGCCGCTGGTCGGCGCGATCGCCTATACCTTCGGCGGCATCGCAACCGATGTCGAGGCGCGGGTGTTGGGAGACGACGGACCGATCCGCGGACTCTACGCGGCCGGGGAGATCACCGGACACTTCCACGGCACCGCGCCGAACGCGGTCGCGATGCTCCGCGCACTCGTGTTCGGGCGAATCGCGGGCGAAACGCGATCACGTTGGACGAAGGGATATCGATTCTCATGATGCATTGCGACCGCTGTTCGTCGCTGTGCAGCGTGGGGCGAAACCGATCCGATGGCGGACGACGCTGAGTCGAAAGCACTGTTGTGCTCGGCGGTTTGCATCGAGCACTCAGCGGGTCACGTAGCACGCGAACCCACGCAAACGACCGAGAACTTCGTTTTCCGCATGAACGATATCGTTCGACGAAGGATCAATCTCCTCATGATGCATTGCGACCGCTGTTTGGTCGAATTGCGGCGTGAGGGCAAACCGGTTCGGATCGGCCGCGAAGCAAAGCGCTGTTGCTCGGTCGTTTGCATCGATTCGCGCTCGACCGTAGCGTCACAGGCGAGCCCACGCAAACGACCGAGATGTATCCGCCATCGAACGAAACGCTGAACGAAGGAAAGTCAATCTCCTCATGATGCGTGTGATCGCTGTGCAGCATGAGGAGACAGTCTGACTTCGATTGACGGATAACGCTAAATCGAAGGCACTATTGTCTCGGCCGTTTGCATCGGTTCGCCCTCGGACCGCGGGTCACGCTCACCGGCGAACCCACGCAAACGACCGAGATTGGATTCCCGCCTTCGAGCGTAATCGCTCAACTGAGCGTCGCGAGCGCCGCGCGGCTGAAGGGCCTCACCTCGGCCAATCGCCCGGCGCGTACTTTCTTCGGCCATTCAGGCTCGACGAGCAGCATGCGCCCGATCGCGACGAGATCGAATTCGCCCGCACCGAGCCGTTCCACCAGTCCATCGATCGGCGCCGGTGCGGCCGGATCGTCGCTGCGGTAGGTCGCGATGAACTCCTCCGACAGACCGATGCTGCCGACGGTGATCGTCGGCAGGCCGGGATCTTTTTCGTCCAGCCGGCGAGATTGAATGTGGCGCCTTCGAACTCGGGCTCCCAGAAGCGCCGCGTCGAGCAGTGATAGATATCGACGCCCGCATCGGTGAGCGGCGCGAGGAAGGTCTCGAGCGCCGCCGGATCGGGGGCCAGCTTGGCCGGGTAGTCCTGCTGCTTCCACTGCGAGAAACGCAAAATGATCGGAAACGCCGGACCCACCGCGCGGCGAATCGCACGAATCACCTCGGCGGCAAAGGTGGTGCGCGCGGCGATGCTGCCGCCCCAGCGGTCCGTGCGCTGGTTGGTACGCGCCCAGAAGAACTGGTCGATGAGATAGCCGTGGGCGCCGTGCACCTCGACGCCGTCGAAGCCGAGCGCCTTGGCGTAGCCGGCGGACTTCGCGTAGCCCGCGATCAGCTCGGCGATCTCGCCCTCGGTCAGCGGCTGCCCCACCTGTTTGCCGGAATGATGCAGGCCCGACGGCATCGACGAAGGGGCGTCCGGGAAATGGCCCTGCCCCGGCTTGCGCAGCCCGCCGACATGCCAGAGCTGCGGCGCGATCTTCCCGCCCGCGGCATGCACTTCGCGCAGCACCCCGGCCCAGCCCTCGAGCGCGTCGCCGTAGAACAGCGGCACGTTCGCATCGCTCGCCGCCGCCGGATGCTCGGGCGCGGTGCCTTCGGTGATGATCAGGCCGACACCGCCTTCAGCGCGCCGTCGGTAATAGGCCGCGACGTCCTTGCCCG
>CAVQQK010000004.1:0-268668 GCA_963714925.1 uncultured beta proteobacterium
AGTTCACAAAACAGGCGTTGAAAAAAGCATCACTCCGTCCAGTTTGTGAAGACTTTGCCTTGCGCCGCACATCCCTAAATCGAATCGCCCCTCCGGCTAAACCGACTTTCGCCGTCCTGGTATCGGCGCGCTAATTTCACCTAGGAAGGGTCAGCAAGACAGGCGCCGCCAGATTCGGACGTCCATCACACCTACCCCGGCACCCCCGCCTTCTCCGACCCCTCCAACCACGCCTTCCCCTCGGCGTAAAGCTTCTCCACCTCGGGCCCCTTCAACCCGGGCATCCCTGTTTCCTTCGGCTTGTACCCGACCTGCGTCTGCAGATACGCCAGGTGCCGATACCCCTCGGGAAAACGCGCTCAACAAAGCACCATCCAACTCAACCCGCGCCGCAGGATCGCACCGGATCCATCCGGTCCTTCTCGTAAATCGGCTGCCGCCGCACCATCAGCCACTTCCCGGCAACCTTCTCGAAAAAATCAAAAAACCGTCCGGTACAAACCACATCACACAGCACCCCGTGCACCGGCGCCCGCTGCGAAATCGTCATCTTGGTCTGCGCAATAGCCCGCGTACCAACCACCTCCGACGCATGCCCGCCCAAAAAGTGAATGATGCTGACGCCCTTCTCGAACCCCTCCCGCCGCGCCTTCACGAACTCCAGCCCCGGCGCCTGAAACCAGGTCGCCGACATCCACCCATCCGGATGCCACAGCGCGGCGAACTTCTCCCAATCCCCGGAATCGCGAATACAACACCCACTTCTCGACCACGTCGCGGATCGCCAGAGGCATCCAGCACAGCGTCGTTCATATAAGAACAAACCGTCGCACTAAACCCGACGAACGCTACTCCCCCCAAACCCCCGGGTCCAGCACGGAGACACTCAGATAACACCCACCCGGAATAGAATCCCGGCGCGCCGCGTTTACCCAGGCGCCCCCAACAAGGAAACCGCGATGAACGCCATCACCCAGCACGAAATCGACCCGCAAGTCTTCACCCTCTACGACGAGTACTGCCACGGCGGCATCGACCGGCGCGAGTTCCTCATCCGCGCCGCGGCGCCTGGGCGCGAGCCGGCGCTGGCGATGGCGCACGCGATGATGCCGCGCTACGCGCAGGCGCAGACGATCTCCTTCACCGACACGCGCATCCGGCCGACGCTACGTGACGTACCCCTCGCCGGGCGGCAACTCGGGCGAGATGCGCGGCTACCTGGTGCAGCCGACGGGCAATGGCCCGTTCCCGGCGGTGCTCGTCGATCCACGAGAACCGCGGCCTCAACCCCTATATCGAGGACGTCGCGCGCAGGGCGCGCGGTCGAAGGCTTCCTCGCCCTCGCGCCGGACGGCCTCTACCCGGACGGCGGCTACCCGGGCAACGACGACGACGGACGCAGCGCTGCAGGCGAACCTGAACCAGGAAAAGCTGCGCACGGACATGCTGAACAGCGCGAAATTCCTCAAGGCGCACAAGCTCTCGACCGGCAAGCTCGGGCGTGACGGGTTTCTGCTGGGGCGGCGGCATCGACGAACGCCCTCGCGGTCGCGCTCGGCGCGCGACCTGCAGGCGGCCGCGCCCGTTCTACGGTGCGGCGGCGCCGACGGCGGAGGTGCCGAAGATCAAGGCGGCGCTGCTGATCCACTATGCGGAGGACGATCCGCGCGTCAACGGCATGCGCCCGGCCTACGAGGAGGCCTTGAAAGCGGCGGGGGCGTCCTACGAAATGTTCGTCTACCCGGGCACCATGCACGGCTTTCACAACAATTCGACGCCGCGCTACAAGCCCGAAGCGGCGAAGCTCGCCTGGGAGCGCACGATCGCCTTATTCAAAAAGCACCTCGCCTAGGCGGAATCCGTCCAGCGCAGCGACCGCTGCACCGCCTCGCGCCAGCGCCCGAGCAGGTCGGCCGCGGGCTCGCGATCCATCTGCGGCTCGAACCGCTTGTCGACCTGCCACTGGGCGGCGATCTCCTCGCGTGACTTCCACAGGCTGACGGTCAGCCCGGCCAGATAGGCCGCGCCGAGCGCGGTGGTCTCGGCCACCTGCGGGCGCACCACGGGCACGCCGAGCAGGTCGGCCTGGAACTGCATCAGCAGGTCGTTCGCGGTGGCGCCGCCGTCGACGCGCAGCTCGGTCGAGCTCCACGCTCGGCGTCCTTCTGCATCGCCTCGAGCACGTCGGCGACTCTGGAAGGCGATCGACTTCGAGCGCGGCGCGCGCGATGTGCGCCGCGGCTCGAGCCGCGGGTGAGGCCGAGGATCGCGCCGCGCGCGAACGGATCCCAGTGCGGCGCGCCCAGGCCCGTGAACGCGGGCACGAGGAACACGCCGCCGTTGTCGGGCACGCTCGCGCGCAAGCCGCTCGATCTCGCCGGCGGATTCGAATGATTCCGATCTCGTCGCGCAGCCACTGCACCACTGCGCCGGCGACGAAGACGCTGCCTTCGAGCGCGTATTCCTTGTCGGCGTCGCGCGCGTCGCGCGCATAGCCGACCTGCGCGCAGGCGGTCGTCACCAGCCCGTTGGCCGAGTGCACCACGCGCTCGCCCGTGTGCAGCAGCATGAAGCAGCCGGTGCCGTAGGTGTTCTTCGCCATCCCGGCGTGGTGGCAGGCCTGGCCGAACAGCGCCGCCTGCTGGTCGCCCGCGATGCCGGCGATCGGGACCGCCGCGCCGAGCAGCGCCGGCGCGGCAGCATGCCGAAGGCGTGCGCGGAGGGCAACACCTCCGGCAGCAGCGGCGCGCGGAATGTCGAGGATGCGCAGCAGCTCGTCGTCCCAGTCGCCGCGGTGGATGTCGAACAGCATCGTGCGCGAGGCGTTCGATGGCGTCGGTGACGTGGATGCGGCTTCGCTCAGGTGCCACACCAGCCAGCTGTCGACGGTGCCGAAGGCGAGCTCGCCGTCCGCGGCGCGCTGCGCGCGCCCGGACATCGTGTCGAGCAGCCACGCAGCTTGGTGCCGGAGAAGTAGGGGTCGATCACGAGGCCGGTCTTCTGCCGGATCGGTCCTCGACGCCGGCGCTGCGCAGCTCGGCGCACAGGCCGGCGGTGCGCCGGTCCTGCCACACGATCGCGTTGTGCAGCGGCTCGCCGGTCTGCCGGTCCCACAGCAGCGTCGTCTCGCGCTGGTTGGTGATGCCGATCGCGACGATGTCCTGCGGATCGATGGCGACCTTCTCGCACCGCCTCGCGCGCCACGTCGCGCTGCGGATCGCGAGGATCTCCTGCGGATCGTGCTCGACCCAGCCGGGCTGCGGAAACAGCTGGCGGAATTCGCGCTGCGCGCTCGACACCGGCAGGCCCTGCGCGTCGAACAGGATGGCGCGCGAACTGGTGGTGCCTTGATCGAGAGCGAGAACGTAACGTTGGCTACGCATGCCAAAAATGATAGCAGGGCGCGTGTAAAATTCGGGGCCGCGACGCCTGCGACAGGCTGCGACTGGGAGAACGCCGGGTGAAGATCCACGAGTATCAGGGCAAGGAACTGTTTCGCAAGTACGGCGTCGCGACGCCGCGCGGCATTCCCTGCTTCTCCGTCGTGCAGGCGGTCGCCGCGGCCGAGAAGCTCGGCGGCACGGTCTGGGTCGTCAAGGCGCAGATTCACGCCGGCGGGCGCGGCAAGGGCGGCGGCGTCAAGGTTGCCAGGTCGCTCGACGAGGTGCGTGCGCGGGCGAAGGACATCCTCGGCATGCGCCTGGTCACGCACCAGACCGGGCCCGGCGGGCAGATCGTGCGCCGCCTGCTGGTCGAGGAGGGCGCCGACATCGCGGCCGAGCTCTATGTCGGCATGGTGGTCGATCGCGGCAGGCAGCAGGTCGCGCTGATGGCATCGAGCGAGGGCGGCATGGACATCGAGGAAGTCGCGGCCCATCGCCCGGAAAAGATCCACACCGTCGTTCATCGACCCGACGCGCGGGCTCGGCGATGCCGAGGCGGAAGACGTCGCGCGCCGGATCGGCGTTCCCGCGGCCGCGGCGCCGCAGGCGCGCACCCTGCTGCAGGCGCTGTACCGCTGCTTCGACGAGACCGACGCCTCGCTGGTCGAGATCAATCCGCTCATCGTCACCCGCGACGGGCGCGTGGTGGCGCTCGATGCCAAGCTCAACTTCGACGACAACGCGCTGTTCCGCCATCCCGAGATCGTCGCCATGCGCGACCTCGACGAGGAAGACCCGCTCGAGATCGAGGCTTCGAAACACGACCTGTCCTACATCTCGCTCGACGGCGAGATCGGCTGCATGGTGAACGGCGCGGGCCTGGCGATGGCGACGATGGACATCATCAAGCTGTTCGGCGGCGAGCCGGCGAACTTTCTCGACGTCGGCGGCGGCGCGACCACCGAGAAGGTGACCGCGGCGTTCAAGATCATGTTGTCGAACGCGAAGGTGAAGGCGATCCTGGTCAACATCTTCGGCGGCATCATGAAGTGCGACACGATCGCCGAGGGCGTGGTCGCGGCGGCGCGCGAGGTACACCTCGCGGTGCCGCTGGTGGTGCGCATGAAGGGCACCAACGAGGACCTCGGCAAGAAGATCCTCAAGGCCTCGGGCCTGCCGATCATCGCGGCGGACAACATGGCCGAGGCAGCGCAGAAGGTGGTGAGGGCGTTGAAGGTTGCAGCATCGAAATCGAACTCTGTGGCGAAGAAAAAGGCGCCGGCGAAAAAGAGATCTGCTCCAAAAAAGAAAGCCGCTGTGAAGAGGAGGGCCGCGCCGAAGAAGCGCGCGCCGGCGAACAAGAAAGCCGCAGCAAAGCGAACGCCCGCACTGAAGCGAAAGCCCGCCGCGAAGAAGGCGCGGGCGAAGACACCGTTGCGCAAGGCGAAACCGGCACCGCGCCGTGCCGCAGGGAAGAAGAAATGAGCATCCTCATCGACCGCAACACCCGCGTCATGACGCAGGGCATCACCGGCAAGACCGGGCAGTTCCACACCCGCACCAGCCGCGACTACGCCAACGGCAAACACTGCTACGTCGCCGGGGTGCACCCCAGGCGCGCGGGTGAGGATTTCGAAGGCATTCCGATTTTCGCCAGCGTCGCCGACGCCAAGGCGCAGACCGGCGCGACGGTGTCGGTGATCTACGTGCCGCCGGCGGGCGCGGCGGCGGCGATCCTCGAGGCGGTCGAGGCGGACCTCGACCTGGTGATCTGCATCACCGAGGGCATTCCGGTGCGCGACATGGTCCGGGTGCGCGACCGGATGCGAAAGGAAAACCGCCGCACGCGCCTCGTCGGCCCGAACTGCCCGGGCGTGATCACGCCCGACGAACTCAAGATCGGCATCATGCCCGGCCACATCCACAAGCCCGGGCGCGTCGGCGTCGTGTCGCGCTCGGGCACGCTGACCTACGAGGCGGTGGGCCAGCTCACCGAGCTGGGCATCGGCCAGTCGAGCGCGTCGGCATCGGCGGCGACCCGGTGAACGGCCTCAAGCACATCGAGATCATGCAGCTGTTCAACGACGATGCGGACACCGATGCGGTGGTGATGATCGGCGAGATCGGCGGCTCGGACGAGGAAGACGCCGCGCGCTGGGTCAAGGCGCACATGAGAAAGCCCGTGGTCGGCTTCATTGCCGGCGTCACCGCGCCGCCGGGCAAGCGCATGGGGCACGCCGGCGCGATCATCTCGGGCGGCAAGGGCACGGCGCAGGAAAAGCTCGCGGTGATGGAAGACTGCGGCATCACGGTGACCCGCAACCCGGCCGAAATGGGCAAGGTCCTGCGCGCGGTGCTGCGCTAAAGCGGCGCGTTCGTACCCGTCACGTCGGCGCTGCGTTCGCCGGTCGCGCTGGCGCCCGAAAGATCGGGTTCGCCGCAGTGCTTCAGGACCTCGGCGCGCGCGCGGTCGCGCAGCTGCACCGCGGCGCTCCAGCCGCTTCGCCGTCGGTGCGATCGGCGCGCCGAAGGTGACCGAGATCGGCGCGCGACGCGGAAACCAGGTGCCGTCGCGCAGCACCGAGCGCGCGCCGCGCACGGCGACGGGCATGACCGGCACGCCGGCTTCGACCGCGGCCTGAAAGGCGCCGGTGCGAAACGGCTGCAGCCCGGTGTAGCGGGTGAGCTTGCCCTCGGCGAACACGATCAGCGAGGTGCCGCCCTTGGCGAGCGCGACCAGGTCGAGGCGTGCTCGGCGCTTTGACGCACGTCGATGCGTTCGACGAACTGGGTGCCGAAGCCTGCCAGCAGCGTGCGCATCAGAAATTGTCGAGGAATTCGCGCTTGGCGACGAAGGCGTGGCCGGCCAGTCGAGCAGCGCGAGCAGCACGATCGGGTCGAGGTAGCTGGTGTGGTTGACCACCAGTACTGCGGGCGCGTCCTGCGCGCGTTGATCGAGTCCGCGCGCGCCCAGGCGGCAGCCCGGCGAGGCGGAAGAACAGGCGCGCGCAGGCGATGGCCGAGCGCGCCAGGTGAAGGCGGCACCGGCGCGAGCAGCGCCGAGGCGAACACGACCGGAATCACCAGGCCGAAGGCCGCCCACACGCGCGCGGCGAAGCCGAAGCCGGCCAGCACGCGCAGGCCGCGGCGCAGCTGCGGCACGACGCCAGACCAGACCAGGCGCACGAACTGCCAGCCACACCGGCGGCGGTTTGACCGCGCCCGCGCCGCGCTCGTAGTACTCGCGGCTCGCGACGCGCCGGATCTTGCCGCTCGAGGTCTTCGGCACCGATTGCGGCGGTGCGAGCACGATGTCGTCGACGGCATGCCGATGTGTCGAGTGCGAGGTCGTTGATCTGCGTGCGCAGTGCGCGCGTGCTGGGCCGGGTCCTTCTCGCGCGTCTCGGCGAGCACCACCACCTCTCGGTGTCCGCTCGCGCGATCGACGCTGCCGAACACGGCGACGCAGCCGCGGCGCACGCCCTCGAGGTCGCCGATCGCTTCCTCGAGCTCGTAGGGACTGATGTTGCGTCCGCCGCGAATGATGATGTCCTTCTCGCGCCCGGTGAGATAGAGCATTGCCGTCGGCGAAGTAGGCGCGATCGCCCGTGCGCAGCCAGTCGCCGTCGAACAGCGCCTTGGTCGCCTCGGGATTGCGGTAGTAGCCCGAGGTCGACGACGGACCGCGGAACTCGAGATGGCCCTCGTGGCGTTCGGGCAGTTCGATGCCCGCCGCGTCCACCACGCGCATGTCGTGATCGGGAATCGCGCGGCCGCAGCCGACGATCACCGTCGGCGCAGGGTCGTCGGCGCGCCGCCGGGCGCGCCTCGCCGGTACGCGCGAAAGCGATCGCGTTCGATGCGATCCGCGACGCCAGGGCTCGCCCGGCGTCGTGAACGCAACGCCCACCGAACATTCGGCCAGCCCGTACACCGGGCGAGACCACGTTCTTGCGCAGGCCGTACTGCGCGAAGCGCTGTCTCGAACGCGCGGATCGTCTCCGGACTCACCGGCTCGGCGCCGTTGAACGCGAAACGCCACGACGACAGGTCGAGGCCCTCGAGCTCGGCGTCCTGCGTGCGCCGCAGGCACAGCTCGTAGGCGAAATTGGGGCCGCCGGACATCGTGCCGCGATGGCGGTGGATTGCCCACAGCCACTGCGCCGGGCCGCGCCGAGGAAGGCGAGCGGCGACATCAGCACGACCGGAAAGCCGAGATACAGCGTGGCGAAGCAGCCGCCGATCAGGCCCATGTCGTGGTACAGCGGCAGCCAGCTGACGAACACGTCGTCGCCCGTCGCGCGCACCGCCTTGCCCATGGCGCGCACGTTGGCCATCAGGTTCTCGTGCGTGAGCACGACGCCCTTGGGCTGGCCGGTGCTGCCCGAGGTGTACTGCAGGAAGGCGACGTCGGCCGGTTTTGCCGCGCACCGGCGTGAAGCCGCTGGGCGGCGCCTCGAAATCGGCCGGCGTCAGCACGCCGCGCAGCGATTCGACCTGCGCCTGCAGCAGGTAGGCGAGCGCCTTCGCCTCCGGAATGGTGACCAGCAGCGTGGCGCGCGCGCTCGTCAGGATGCCGATGTGGCGCGTCAGGTGGTCTTCGATCGTCGACAGCCGCGCCGGCGGATACAGCGGCACCGGCACGCCGCCCGCAAGCAGCACGCCGTAGAAGCAGTACAGGTATTCGGGGCGCGTCGGCAGCATGATCGCGACGGTCTGCCCGGGCTGCAGTCCGGCCGCGGCGAAGCGCGCCGCATAGCCGAGCGATGCCTCGTACAGCGCGGCGTAGCTCAACTGGTGTTCGCGGCCTTCGTCGTAGAGGAAAACGGTGAGGCGCTGCGGATGGCGCTCGACATGCCACAGAAACGCCTCGCTGAGGGTCTTCGCCTGCGTCGGCATGCTCGCGCGC
Organism: uncultured beta proteobacterium; assembly: GCA_963714925.1. Lineage (GTDB taxonomy): Bacteria > Pseudomonadota > Gammaproteobacteria > Burkholderiales > SG8-39 > SG8-39. The sequence goes on from CAVQQK010000004.1 coordinate 8,293, forward strand.
GCCGGCCTGGACCAGGCTCATGACCTCGTGATCGACCGCGCGCGCGCCACCCGGTTGCGCGCTGCGCAGGAGGCGCAGCAGGTCGCGCGGCGTCTCCGCGCTCGCCAGCGCCTGCTCGGGCAGGCTCACGCCGAAGGCCTGCTCGAGGCGCAGCAGCAGTTCGACGCGCCCGAGGCTGTCGAGACCGAGATCGCGCTCCAGCGTGCTGTCGAGCTCGGCGTGGCGCGCGCTGCCGGGTTGATTCTCGGCGAGCAGGCGGTCGATCTCGGCCAACAGCCGCTCGGCCGTGCGTTCGAGTTCGCGCGTACCTTCCTGTGCTTGCATGTCGCCGATTCGCAGATCCAGGCCGAAAGAGCATGAATCTTAACGTCATGGCCCGGCGGTGCTTGACCGCAGTCAAGGGGCGCAGCGCGGCGGGTGCGCATAATTCAATGGCTGCATTGACCCGGAGAGCCGCAGGGTGAAAAAGAAAGGCGTTCGCGCGACACCCAAGGGCCGCAGCGTCGATCCGCGCGCGCGCGACGAAGTGCGGTCCATGCTCGCCGCCGCGCTGAAGACGACCGGCGTCGAACCGCGCCGGCGCGACCTGCTGATCGAAAACCTGCATCGCATCCAGGATCGCCACGGGCGTCTGTCCGCGGCGCACCTCGCGGCGCTCGCCGCCGAGATGCGCCTGTCGCAGACCGAGGTCTACGAGGTCGCGACCTTCTATCACCACTTCGACGTCGTGCGCGAAGGCGAGTACGCGCCGCCCGCACTCACGGTCCGGGTCTGCGATTCGATCGCCTGCGAACTCGCCGGCGCGCAGGAATTGCTCGAGCGCCTGCCGGGGATCCTCGGGCGCGAGGTGCGCGTGCTGCACGCGCCCTGCGTCGGGCGTTGCGATACCGCGCCGGTCGCGATCGTGCACCAGCATCCGGTCGGGCACGCGAGCATCGAGCGCGTGCGCGATGCCGTGGCGGAAAAGCGCAGGCGCTGCCCGCTGCCGCGCGCGATCGGCTACGCCGCCTACCGCAAGGCCGGCGGCTACCGGCTGCTCGCGGATTGCCTGCGGGGCGCGCGCACGCGCGACGCGACGACCAAGGTCATGGAGGACGCGGAACTGCGCGGCCTGGGCGGCGCGGGATTTCCCGCCGGGCGCAAGTGGCGCATTCTTGCCGAGGCCCCCGCGCCACGCGTCATGGCGGTGAACATCGACGAGGGCGAGCCCGGGACGTTCAAGGACCGCTGGTTCCTCGAGCGCGATCCGCACCGCTTTCTCGAAGGCATGCTCATCGCGGCCTGGTGCGCCGGGGTCGGCGAAATCACCATTTACCTGCGCGACGAATACGCCGGCTGTCGCGAACTGCTCGAGCGCGAACTCGCCGCGTTGCGGGCCGATCCGCCCTGCGCACTGCCGCCGATCCATCTGCGGCGCGGAGCCGGCGCCTACATCTGCGGCGAAGAATCGGCCATGATCGAGTCGATCGAAGGCAAGCGCGGCATGCCGCGCCTGCGTCCGCCCTACGTCGCGCAGGTCGGCCTGTACGGCTACCCGACGCTCGAGCACAACATGGAAACCGTGTACTGGGTGCGCGAAATCGTCGAACGCGGCGGCGCCTGGTTCGCCGCGCAGGGCCGTCACGGCCGCAAGGGACTGCGTTCGTTCTCCGTCTCGGGCCGGGTCAACAAACCCGGCGTGCATGTCGCGCCCGCCGGCATCACCCTGCGCGAACTGGTCGACGAATACTGCGGCGGCATGCTCGACGGTCACCGGCTCTACGCCTACCTGCCCGGCGGCGCCTCGGGCGGCATCCTGCCCGCAGCGCTGGCCGACCTGCCGCTCGATTTCGACACCCTGCAGCCGCACGGCTGCTTCATCGGCTCCGCCGCCATCGTCGTGCTGTCGCAGCACGACACGGCGAGCGCCGCCGCGCGCAACCTGATGCGCTTTTTCCGCGACGAGTCCTGCGGCCAGTGCACGCCCTGCCGCGTCGGCACCGCCAAAGCGCTCGAGCTGATGCGGGAAACGCAGTGGGATCGTCCCTTGCTCGATGAGCTGTCGCGCGCGATGATGGACGCGTCGATCTGCGGCCTCGGTCAGGCCGCGCCGAATCCTGCGTTGAGCGTGATGAAGTATTTTTCGAAGGAGATCGGGGGTTGAGTGCGTGTGGGATTGCGGGTGGCGTGAGGAATGCGAGTTCAGATTTTTCTCCGGTTTTTGCATGGTTTCGCGAAAAGCGTGCGAAACCACGCAAAAACCGGAGATGGTTTAAAACCGATGAGACGCGGTGGTAACCAACTGAACGCTACGCCGGTTTGGTTTTTTCCAATCTCCTGTTCTTGCAAGGTTTCGCGTCGCTTTTCGCGAAGCCTTGCAAGAACACGAGACAAATAGAACGCTTATGTCGCGATTGACCGCACAGCTGCGACAGACAAATAGGACATAGAACACTGCGATGGACCGCGTAAACACCCAGCAGCAGGCCACGATGCCGATCGAGTTCACGCTCAACGGCAACACCGTCGTCGGGCGTCCGGACGAGCCGATCCTCGAGTGTGCCGAGCGTCACGGCGTCGAGATTCCGCGCCTGTGCTACCAGGCGGGCCTGCGGCCGGACGGCAACTGCCGTGCCTGCGTGGTCGAGGTGAAGGGCGAGCGGGTGCTCGCGGCGTCGTGCTGCCGCACGCCGAGCGAGGGCATGGAGGTGATCACGGATTCACCGCGCGCGCTGGCGTCGCAGAAGATGGTGCTCGAACTGCTGCTCTCCGACCTGCCCGAGCGGCGCGACACGCGCGAGCACGAGGTCGATCACTGGGCGCGTGCGCTCGGCGTCGGCCTGCCGCGCTTCGCGGGGCGTGTGCAACCCGCGCCCGACCTGTCGCATCCGGCGATCGCGGTCAAGCTCGATGCCTGCATCCAGTGCACGCGCTGCCTGCGTGCCTGCCGCGAGGCGCAGGTGAACGATGTCATCGGCTTCGCGTTTCGCGGCGAGCACGCGAAGATCGTGTTCGACTTCGACGATCCGATGGGCGATTCGACCTGTGTCGCCTGCGGCGAGTGCGTGCAGGCCTGTCCGACCGGCGCGCTCGCGCCGGCGCGCGAGGCGGGCCTCGCGGCGATCGATCGCGCGGTGGACTCGGTGTGCCCGTTCTGCGGCGTCGGCTGCCTGCTGACCTACCACGTCGCGGACAACCGGATCGAATTCGTCACCGGCAAGGACGGGCCGTCGAACCATGGCCGGTTGTGCGTCAAGGGACGCTACGGTTTCGATTACGCGCACCACCCGCACCGGCTGACCAAGCCGCTGATCCGCAAGCCCGGGGTCGCGAAGTCGGCTGAGATCAAATTCGATCCGGGCGATGCGTCGGCGCTGTTTCGCGAAGCGAGCTGGGACGAGGCGCTCGAACTCGCCGCCGCGGGCTTCGTGCGCATCCGCGACGCCAAGCCTGCGCATGGTGCTGACGGTGCCGGCCGCGCGGCGCTCGCCGGGTTTGGCTCGGCCAAGGGTTCGAACGAGGAGGCCTACCTGTTCCAGAAGCTGGTGCGCACGGGCTTTCGCACCAACAACGTCGACCATTGCACCCGCCTGTGTCACGCCTCGTCGGTGGCGGCGCTTGCTCGAGGGCATCGGTTCGGGCGCGGTGTCGAACCAGGTCAACGACGTCGAGAACGCCGAGGTCATCTTCCTCATCGGCGCCAACCCGACCTCGAACCACCCGGTGGCGGCGACCTGGCTCAAGAACGCCGCGCAGCGCGGCGCGAAGCTGATCATCGCCGACCCGCGGCGCACCGACCTCGCACGCCACGCGAGCCACATGCTGCAGTTCAAGCCCGACACCGATGTCGCGCTGCTGAACGCGATGATCCATACCATCATCGACGAGGGACTGGTAAACGAAGCCTTCGTGCGCGATCGCACCAGCGGCTATGAGGCGCTGAAGGAAAACGCGAAGGACTACGCGCCCGAGATCATGGCGCCGATCTGCGGCATTGCGGCGCCGACGATCCGCGAGGTCGCGCGCCTGTACGCGACCTCGAAGGGTTCGATGATCCTCTGGGGCATGGGCATCAGCCAGCACGTGCACGGCACCGACAACGCGCGCTGCCTGATCGCGCTCACGCTGATGACCGGTCAGGTGGGGCGCCCCGGCACCGGCCTGCACCCGCTGCGCGGCCAGAACAACGTCCAGGGCGCGTCCGATTCGGGCCTGATCCCGATGATGTATCCCGACTACCAGCGCGTTGCGATGCCCGAGGCGCAGCAACGCTTCGAGAAGTACTGGGGCGCCGCGCTCGACCCGAACCCGGGCCTCACCGTGGTCGAAATCATGGACGCGGCCTGCGACGGTACGATTCGCGGCCTGTATGTCATGGGCGAGAACCCGGCGATGTCCGATCCGGACCTGGCGCACGCGCGCGCCGGCCTGGCGAAGCTCGAGCACCTCGTGGTGCAGGACATCTTCCTCACCGAGACCGCGAGCCTTGCCGACGTCATCCTGCCGGCGACGGCGTGGCCGGAAAAGGACGGCACCGTCACCAACACCGACCGCATGGTGCAGCTCGGACGCAAGGCGCTCGAGGCGCCGGGCGCCGCGCGCCCCGACCTGTGGATCATCCAGGAGATCGCGCGCCGCATCGGCCTCGCGTGGAACTACGACGGACCGCGCGCGGTGTGGGACGAGATGCGGGGCTGCATGGATTCGGTGCGCGGCATCACCTGGGAGCGCCTCGAGCGCGATTCGTCCGTCACCTACCCCTGCGAAAACGAGGGCGATCCGGGCCAGCCGGTGGTGTTCCAGACCCACTTCCCGACCGCGACCGGGCGCGCGAAGTTCGTGCCCGCCGACCTGATCCACGCCGACGAGCGACCGAATCGGGCCTACCCGATGATTCTGATCACGGGGCGCCAGCTCGAGCACTGGCACACCGGCGCGATGACGCGCCGCGCCGGCGTGCTCGACGCGATCGAGCCCGAGCCGATGGTGTCGATGCATCCGCTCGATCTCGACGCGCTGAAGGCGAAACCCGGCGACGTGATGACGGTGCAGTCGCGCCGCGGCCGGATTGCACTGTACGCGCGCGCCGACGAAGGCACGCCGCGCGGCGCGGTGTTCATTCCGTTTGCGTTCCAGGAGGCCGCGGCGAACCTGCTGACCAACCCGGTGCTCGATCCCTTCGGCAAGATTCCGGAGTTCAAGTACTGCGCGGTGCGCGTCAGCAAAGGCGGCCGCGCACCGGGCGACCCGGGCTACGGCAAGGGCGGCGCGTTCGCGCTGCTGCAGCACTGACCCATTGAATTTCTGCGAAAGGTAACGAATACCCATGCCATCGGACATCGAAATCGCACAGGCCGCGAAACTGCAGCCCATTTCCAAGGTCGCGCGCGAAAAGCTCGGCATCGCCGAGGATCACCTGGAGCCCTACGGACACACCAAGGCCAAGATCTCGCTCGAGTACATCGACGGCCTGAAGGGACGCAAGGACGGCAAGCTGATCCTGGTGACCGCGATGACGCCGACGCCGGCGGGCGAGGGCAAGACGACGACCACCGTCGGCCTGGGCGATGCGCTCAATCACCTCGGCAAGAAGGCGCTGATCTGCCTGCGCGAGCCCTCGCTCGGGCCGGTGTTCGGCATGAAGGGCGGCGCCGCCGGCGGCGGTTACGCCCAGGTCGTGCCGATGGAGGACATCAACCTGCACTTCACGGGCGATTTCAACGCCATCGGGCTGGCGAACAACCTGCTCGCGGCGCTGCTCGACAACCACATCCACCACGGCAACGAACTCGGCATCGACGTGCGGCGCATCGCCTGGAAGCGGGTGGTGGACATGAACGACCGCGCGCTGCGCGACATCACGGTCTCGCTCGGCGGCCCCGGCAACGGCTACCCGCGCGAGGATGGGTTCGACATCGTCGTCGCCTCCGAGGTGATGGCGATCTTCTGCCTTGCGACCTCGCTCGAGGACCTGAAGAAGCGCCTCGGCAACATCGTCGTCGGCTATACGCGCGAGCAAAAGCCGGTCACCGCGCGCGAGCTGAACGCGCACGGCGCGATGACCGTGCTGCTGAAGGACGCGCTCAAGCCCAACCTCGTGCAGACGCTCGAGAACAACCCGGCGATCATCCACGGCGGCCCGTTCGCCAACATCGCGCACGGCTGTAACAGCGTGATCGCGACCCAATCGGGCCTCAAGCTCGCCGACTACGTGGTGACCGAGGCGGGCTTCGGTGCCGACCTCGGGGCCGAGAAGTTCGTCGACATCAAGTGCCGCAAGTCCGGCCTGCGCCCGAATGCGGCGGTGATCGTGGCGACGATCCGCGCGCTGAAGTACCACGGCGGCGCGGACCTGAAGACGATCAACGACGAGAACCTGGCGGCGCTCGAAAAAGGGCTCGTCAACCTCGAGCGCCATGTCGACAACGTGCAGAACGTGTTCGGCATCCCCACCGTGGTGTCGGTCAACCGCTTTACCGCGGACACCAAGGCCGAGATCGCAGCGCTCAAGGCGGGCATGGAAAAGCTCGGCGTGAAGACGGTATTCGCGACGCACTGGTCCGACGGCGGCAAGGGCGCCGCGGAACTCGGCAAGGCAGTGATCGAACTGTGCGAAACGCCGTCCCAGCCGACCTTCGTCTACGACGACGCCGACAGCCTGTGGGACAAGATCGGCAAGATCGCAAGGAAGGTCTATCGCGCCTCCGAAGTCACGGCGGACGCCAAGGTGCGCGCGCAGATCAGGAAGCTGCAGGACGACGGCTACGGCGGCTATCCGGTCTGCGTCGCCAAGACGCAGTATTCGTTCTCGACCGACGCGCAGCTGCGCGCCGCGCCCAGCGGGCACGTGATCAACGTACGCGAAGTGCGCCTCGCGGCCGGCGCCGAATTCGTCGTCATGGTCTGCGGCGACATCATGACCATGCCGGGCCTGCCCAAGGTGCCCTCGGCGAACAAGATCGACCTCGTCGACGGCAAGGTGGTCGGGCTGTTCTAGGCGCCGACCGCCTGCACCGCGACACGCGACAGCCACACACGACCCATGGATCCGCTCACCGCGGCCGCGCTCGTCTTCCTGGTCAGTTCCGTCAGCGTGATCTACGCCGGGGTCGGGCTCGCGCGCTACGGCGACGAGCTCGCCGAGAAGACCGGCTGGGGCAAGCTCTGGGTGGGCACTGCGCTGGTGAGTGTCGCGACCTCGCTGCCCGAGCTTACCGTCAACATCTCTGCGGTGTGGCTCGAAGATGCACCGGACCTGGCGCTCGGCAACGTGTTTGGCGCGAACATGATCAATATTCTGGTGCTGGGCCTTGCCGGGCTTGTGTTCGGGGTCACGAACATGTTCGGCCGCCAGGGACGCGATACCGAGGTCCTGGTGCTGATGGGCATCGGCCTCGTCGTGGTGACGATGGTGGTGGGCGCCTCGGGCGATGCCAAGCTCGGCCCGACCAGCCTCGGGGGGCTGATTATCCTCGTGCTCTACTTTTGGGGTATGCGCCAGGTTTACACCGCGGGCCGCACCCATGCGCACCTCGCCGACATCCCGGCCCCGACGGGACGCGCGCGTGGTGCCTGGATCGCCTTCGGATTGAGCGCGCTGGTGGTCATCGTCGCGGCACGCTTTCTCGCCTCGAGCGCCGACCAGATCGCGAAGCTGACCGGAATCAGCGCGAGCTTCGTCGGCGTGGTGCTGGTGGCCATCGTGACCACCTTGCCGGAGGGCGCCGTCACGGTTGCTGCTGCACTGCGCAAGTCCTACGGTATCGCGATCGGCAACGTCTACGGAAGCTGCGCGTTCAACGTGTTCATTCTGTTCTTTTCCGATCTGTTCTATTTCAAGGGACCGCTGCTCGGCGCGATGCAGGCCGAGCATTTCGTCGCCGCGGCGGGCGCCTTCGTCCTGATGGGCATGGGCTACCTCATCCTCCGGGGCAGCACCCATCAGGCGCTGGCCTGGGCAAAACGGCTGACGCCGGCGATTCCGCTGCTGTATTTCGGCACGCTCTATCTGGTATTCACGCTCGGCCAGCGCTAGACGCGGCGCGGGGCGGACGGAGAGAACAGTGCACGCGGCGGCATGATCGGTGCGGAATCTTGACTGCCGTCAAGGTCGTCGCATGCGGGAACTATCGACAATGCAGCACCCATGAAGGAAGTTTCGCGCAGTCACCCGAATTCAAATACGATTGCCGTATTCGCTGGGTGGGCGCTTCCGGCAGCGAGGGCGCCGGGCGTCGCCAAACAGCTCATCACGAGGAGGGGCACATGACGAAGAAACGGGTAGGAGTTGTACTTGCGGCTGCGCTGTCCGTGGGTTTTGCGACCTGGTCGGCCACGGCGCAGGCCTGGGAGCCGACCAAGACGGTCGAATTCATCGTGCCGGCGGGTCCCGGCGGTGGTGCTGACCAGATGGCGCGCGCGGCGCAGGGGATCATCGTCAAGCACAAGCTGATGAAGGAGTCGATGGTCGTCATCAACAAGCGCGGCGGCTCCGGCGCGGAAGGTTTTCTCGACGTCAAGGCGTCCAAGGGCGATCCGCACAAGATCATCATCACGCTGTCGAACCTGTTCACCACGCCGCTGGCGACCGGGATTCCGTTCAACTGGCGCGACCTCACCCCGGTCAAGATGCTCGCGCTCGACAACTTCGTGCTCTGGGTGAACGCGGCCACGCCGTACAAGTCGCCGAAGAATTACATCGACGCGGCGAAGAAGGCCGGCGCCGGCAAGATGAAGATGGGCGGTACGGGGTCGAAGCAGGAAGACCAGATCATCACCGTCGCCGTCGAGAAGCTGACCGGTGCGAAGTTCACCTACATTCCGTTCAAGGGCGGCGGCACGGTTGCCGTGCAGCTGGTTGGCAATCACATCAATTCGTCGGTCAACAACCCGATCGAGGCGGTCGCCCACTGGCGCGGCGGGAAGCTGCGCCCGCTGTGCGTGTTCAACGTCAGCCGCATGCCGTACAAGCAAAAGCTGACCGGCGACCTGTCGTGGAACAGCATACCGACCTGCAAGGAGTCGGGGTTGGAGGTGGACTACCTGATGCTGCGGGGTATTTTCATGCCCGGTGGGGTCAGCGCAGACCAGGTCAAGTTCTACGTCGACCTGTTCACCAAGGTGCAGGCGACAGCCGAGTGGAAGGCGCTGATGGAAAAGGGTGCGTTCGATACGACCTCGCTCGAGGGCAAGGCGTACGCGGACTGGGTCGCGGCGGCCGAAGCGACCCACGTCAACCTGATGAAGGGCGCCGGCTTCATTGCCGGTTCGAAGTAGGCGCAACACGCGGACCGACCTGCGGCGCGCCGGCCCGTCCGGCGCGCCGCTTTGCGTCCAGGGCCTGCGCAAAGGGAGCTGAATGGCGAACACATCGGACAACACGCGGGACAACACGCGGGCGGCGTTCAGCACCCGGAGCGCGGAGGTCGCGGTCGCCGTGCTGTTCTTCCTGCTCGGCGCGATCGTCATTTTCGAAAGCGTGCGCCTGGGGGCGCGGTGGGGGGACGAGGGTCCGCAGCCGGGCTACTTTCCGTTTTACCTCGGCGTGATCATCTGCCTGGCGTCGGTCGTGAACGCGATTCGCGGGCTGATGCTGCGCGGACCGCGCAACCGGGCGTTCGTCGAAGTCGGTCAGTTCAAACTCGTTTTGAGCGTGCTCATCCCGTCCGCGATCTTCGTCGGCGTGGTCGGCTGGCTGGGCATCTACGTCTCGGCCATCGTGTACATCGGCGTGTTCATGCGCTGGCTGGGCAAGTACCCCTGGTGGAAGCTCATCGCGGTCGCCGTGGGGGTGAGCACGACGTTCTATCTGATCTTCGAGCTGTGGTTCAAAGTGCCGTTGCCAAAAGGGCCCATCGAGGCCTGGCTCGGGCTCGACTGACCTCCAGCGGAGCGGCGCGTGGAAGAAATCCAGTCCTTGATGCACGGCTTCGCGGTCGCGCTCACGCTGACCAACCTGGCGCTGATGTTCACCGGCATCGTGCTGGGCGTGATCATCGGCGTGCTGCCGGGCCTGGGCGGGGCGAACGGGGTGGCAATCCTGTTGCCGCTGACCTTCGCGATGGCGCAAACCCCGGGCGGCCAGACCTCCGCGATCATCCTTTTGTCGTGCATCTACTGGGGTGCGCTGTTCGGCGGCGCCATCACGTCGATCCTGTTCAACATTCCGGGCGAGCCGTGGTCCGTCGCGACCACCTTCGACGGCTATCCGCTCGCGCAGCAGGGCCGCGCGGGCGCTGCGCTGACTGCGGCATTCACCTCGTCGTTCGTCGGCGCGTTCATCGCGACCATCGTGGTCACCTTCCTGTCGCCGATCATCGCCAACTTCGCGCTCGAGTTCGGTCCGCCGGAATTCTTCGCGGTCTATCTGCTGACGTTCTGCGCCTTCATCGGCATGAGCAAGGAGCCGCCGTTCAAGACCCTGGCCGCCATGATGACGGGCTTCGCGCTGGCCGCCGTGGGCACCGATCCGGTGACCGGCACGCTGCGCTTCACCTTCGGCACGGTCCATCTGCTGACCGGGTTCGACTTCCTGATCGCGGTCATCGGGCTGTTCGGCATCGGCGAGATCCTGCTGACGCTCGAAGAGGGGCTTGCGTTCAAGGGCGCCTCGGCGCGGATCAACCTCGGCGTCGTGCTGCAGACCTGGAAGGAACTGCCGCGCTACTGGTTGACCTCGCTGCGCTCGGCGGCGGTGGGTTGCTTCATGGGCATCGTGCCGGGCGGCGCGACGCCGGCGTCGTTCATGAGCTATGGGATTGCACGCCGCTTTTCGAAGGACGGTGACAAGTTCGGCAGGGGACAGGTCGAGGGCGTGGTCGCGCCCGAAACGGCCGCGCATGCCGCGGGAACGTCGGCGCTGCTGCCGATGCTCACGCTCGGCGTGCCGGGCTCGCCGACGGCGGCGGTGCTGCTGGGCGGGTTGCTGATCTGGGGCCTGCAGCCCGGCCCGCTGCTGTTCGTCGAGCAGAAGGACTTCGTCTGGGGCCTGATCGCGAGCATGTATCTCGGCAACATCGCGGGACTGATCGTGGTGCTGACCTGCGTGCCGGCGTTCGCCGCGATCCTGCGCATCCCGTTCTCGGTCATCGCGCCGGTGATCATCGTGATCTGCGCGATCGGCGCCTACACCGTGCACAACTCGATTTTCGATGTCTGGATGATGGTGGTGTTCGGCGTGTTCGGTTACCTGTTCAAGAAGCTGAACTACCCGCTCGCGCCGTTGGTGCTGGCGATCGTGCTGGGCGACCGCGCCGAGTCGTCGTTCCGCCAGTCGATGCTCATGTCGCAGGGCGAGGTGGGGGTGTTCTACGCCAACGGGCTGGTCGGTACGTTGACCACGCTGGCCCTCGTGCTGCTGTTCTGGCCGCTGGCGACCTGGCTGTGGCGCAAGGCGCGCGGCGACTGATCCCCACCCTGCGCGGAACCTCAGTCGCGGCCGAGCTTCTGCTTTAGCCGCGACAGCGTTTCCGGCGACAGGTTGAGGTAGGCGGCAAGCTCTTTCTTGGGGATGCGCCCGGCGAGCTCCGGGTGCTTGCGCTCGAAGCGCAGCAGGCGACCGGGGGCGTCGAGCAGGTGCAGCGTGATGGTGTGCGCCATCACTTCGGACATCAGCTTCATCACCTCGTACTCGAAGCGGGTCTTGAGCTCGACGTGGCGGTCGATGAATTCGACCCACTTCGGCATCGGCAGCTCGGCGGTGCGCGCCTTGGTGACGGCGACGATCGAGTAGGGCACCGGGGTACGCAGGCGCCAGGCCGCGTAGGAGGTGTCCATGTCGTTCTCGGCGGAGAAGCGCAGGATCATCTCGCGCCCCTGGGGGTTGGAGACCACGCGCTTGAGCATGCCGTCGAGCACGAAGATCTGCGCCATCTCCTCGTCGCCCTGGCGCACCAGCCGGTCGCCCTTGCGGTACTCGGTGACCTCGAGCAGCGGCTCGAGCCCCTCCCACTGCGCCGCGCTCATGTCGCGCAGGACCAGATTGCGCCGCAACTCGAGCCGGATGCTGTTGTGTTGCGGGTGGCCGTCGATCGCGTTCACGCGTTCACCATGGTCGTCCCGGAAGGTGCGCAGGCATGCAAAGCGCGCTAGTCGACCGGAAACATTGACCGCAGTCAAGGCTCCCCGGGTCTCTGGATTCCTACCATAGAGGGTCCGCCGAATCGGCGCAGGCGCACAGCCAGGAGACAGCCCATGGGCAACATCGAACCCCACGTCGCGACGACCGGTGACGTGCAGCAGCAGGCATCCGCGACGATCGACGGTTTTCAGCTGGTCATCGATGCGCTCAAGTTGAACGCCATCGACACGATCTACGGGCTGCCCGGCATTCCCATCACCGACCTCACGCGCCGGGCCCAGGCCGAGGGTCTGCGCGTGCTGGCGTTCCGCCACGAGCAGAACGCCGGTTACGCCGCATCGATCGCCGGCTTCCTGACGCAGAAGCCCGGCATCTGCCTGACGGTGTCGGCGCCCGGCTTCCTGAACGGCCTCAATGCGCTCGCCCATGCCACCACCAACTGCTTCCCGATGATTCTCATCAGCGGCTCGAGCGAGCGCGAGATCGTCGACCTGCAGCAGGGCGACTACGAAGAGATGGACCAACTCGCGATCGCGAGGCCGATCGCCAAGGCCGCCTTCCGCGTGCTGCACGCCGAGGACATCGGCGTCGGGATCGCGCGTGCCATCCGCGCCGCCGTCTCCGGCCGCCCGGGCGGCGTCTACCTCGACCTGCCGGCGAAGCTGTTCGCCCAGAGCATCGACGCCGCGGCCGGAAAGAACTCGCTGATCCAGGTGGTGGACCCCGCGCCCCGGCAGATTCCGGCGCCGGACGCCGTGCAGCGCGCGCTCGACCTGCTCAAGGCCGCGAAGAAGCCGCTGATCATCCTCGGCAAGGGCGCTGCCTACGCCCAGGCGGACGCCGAGATCCGCGCGCTGGTCGAGAACACGGGCATCCCCTACCTGCCGATGTCGATGGCGAAGGGCCTGCTGCCCGATACGCACGCGCAGTGCGCGTCGGCCGCCCGCTCCTTCGTGCTTCCGGGCGCCGACGTGGTGATGCTGATCGGCGCGCGCCTGAACTGGCTGCTCTCGCACGGCAAGGGCAAGACCTGGGGCGGCAAGGGCGCCAAGGCCTGGGGCGGGCAGAAGTTCATCCAGGTCGACATCTCGCCGCAGGAAGCCGACAGCAACGTGCGCGTCGACGCGCCGCTGGTCGGCGACATCGGCTCCTGCGTGTCGGCGCTGCTTGCCGGCATCGGTTCGAACGCGCCCAAGCCGCCGGCCGAGTGGCTGTCTGCGGTCGCCGAGAAGAAGAACGCCAACGTCGCGAAGATGGCCGCGACCCTGGCCAAGGATCCGCAGCCGATGAATTTCCACAGCGCGCTCGCCGTGGTGCGCGACATCGTACGCGCGAACCCGGACGCGATGCTGGTCAACGAGGGCGCCAACGCGCTCGACTTCACGCGCAGCATCGTCGACATGTACCAGCCACGCAAGCGCATCGACGTCGGCACCTGGGGCATTATGGGCGTCGGCATGGGCTACTGCGTCGCCGCCGCGGTGGTGACCAAGCAGCAGGTGATTGCGATCGAGGGCGACAGCGCCTTCGGTTTCTCCGGCATGGAAGTCGAGACCCTGTGCCGCTACAACCTGCCGGTCTGCGTCGTGGTGATGAACAACAACGGCGTGTACAAGGGCACCGACGTCAACCCGAGGGGCGGCGACGTGGCGCCCACCGTGTTCGTCAAGGGGGCGCGCTACGACAAGCTGATCGAAGCCTTCGGCGGCGTGGGCGTGCACGCGACGACACCGGCGGCGCTGCGCAAGGGCATGGAAGAGGCGATCCGCTCGCGCAAGCCCACGCTCATCAACGCGGTGATCGATGAAACCGCCGGCACCGAAAGCGGTCGCATCACGAGCCTGAATCCGAGCGCGAAAAAGTAGAGTCGCAGTCAATTGGAGATCGGAATGGAAGCACTCAAAGGCGTTCGCATCCTCGACATGTCGCACGTGCAGGCGGGGCCGACCTGCTCGCAGCTGCTCGCCTGGATGGGCGCGGACGTGATCAAGTTCGAGAATCCGGCCGGCGACGCGACGCGCGGCCAGCTGCGCGACGTGCCGAACGCCGACAGCCTGTACTTCACCATGCTCAACTGCAACAAGCGCTCGATCACGGTCAACATGAAGACCGAAGACGGCAAGCGCGTGTTCGTCGAGCTGCTCGCCAAGTGCGACATCATCATGGAGAACTTCGGCCCCGGCGTGCTCGATCGCTTCGGCTTCACCTGGGAAAAGATCCACGAGATCAACCCGAAGATCGTCATGGGCTCGATCAAGGGCTTCGGCTCGAGCGGCCCCTACGCCGACTTCAAGGCCTACGAGAACGTCGCGCAGGCGATGGGCGGGGCGATGAGCACGACCGGCACGCCCGAGGGCCCACCGTTCGTCACCGGCGCGCAGATCGGCGACTCGGGCACCGGGCTGCACCTCGCGATCGGCCTGCTCGCGGCGCTGCGCCAGCGCGACCTCACCGGCAAGGGTCAGTACGTCGAGGTTGCGATGATGGACGGCATCATGAACCTGTGCCGCGTCAAGTTCCGCGACCACCAGCGCCTGACCCGCGGCGAGCTGGCCGAGTACTCGGTGGGCACGCACAAGGGCATGGGTGCGGTGCCGCGCGCGGGCAACGACTCGGGCGGTGGTCAGCTCGGCAACGCGGTGCGCTGCAAGCCCGGCGGGCCGAACGACTTTCTCTACATCGTGGTGCAGGAAGCGGTGTGGAACGCGCTCGCCAAGCGCATCGGGCCGGAGGTCGGCATGCCGGACCTCGCGACCGATCCCAAGTTCGCCAAGATCGCGGATCGACGCCACAACCAGAACGACATGTGGGAGATCATCGGCGAGTTCGCGCTCAAGCACAGCAAGCGCGAACTCATGGCGATCCTCAATCCGCTCGACGTGCCCTGCGGGCCGATCATGAGCACCGAGGACCTGACCCACGATACCCATGTGCGCGGGCGCGACATGTGGGTCGCGTTGGACCATCCGGAGCGCGGCCCCTGGTACAACGTCGGCATGCCGATCAAGCTGTCGGATTCGCCGGCGAAGATCGAACGCTCGCCGCTGCTTGGCGAACACACCGACGAAGTGCTGCGGGACGTCCTTGGCTACGATGACGCGCGCATCGCGGCGCTGAAGCAGGGTGGCGCCTTTTCCATGCCCCCGAAGAGGGCAGCGAAATGAAAATTGCGATTGTCGGACAGCAGGACTTTGGCAAGACCGTTCTGGAAGGTTTCCTTGCGCGCGGCGACGAGGTCGCCGGCGTGTTCTGCGCGCCGGAAAAGGCGGGTGCGCGGCCCGATGCGCTGAGAACCGCAGCCGAGGGGAAGGGCGTCAAGGTCTTCCAATTCGCCTCGCTGAAGAGCGACGAGGCGAAAGCGGCGATGAAGGGGCTGAACGTCGACCTCGGCATCATGGCCTTCGTGCTGCAGTTTGCGCCGCAGGACTTCGTCAACATCCCGCGCCTGGGCACGATCCAGTACCACCCGTCGCTGCTGCCGAAATACCGCGGACCGTCGTCGATCAACTGGCCGATCATCCGCGGCGAGACGAAGACCGGACTGACGATCTTCCGCCCGACCGATGGCCTCGATGAAGGTCCGGTGGTCCTGCAAAAGGAGACGCTGATCGGCCCGGACGACACGCTCGGCACGGTGTACTTCGAGCGCTTGTTCCCGATGGGCGTGGCGGCGATGCTCGAGGCCGCCGATCTCGTCTATGCCGGCAAGCACCGGGAGCGGGTGCAGGACGAGTCGCAGGCGAGCTACGAAGGCTGGTGCCGCAAGGCCGAGGCGCGCCTGCAGTGGGCCAACCCGGCGGATTTCGTCTACGACGTCATACGCGGCTGCAACCCGGCGCCCGGGGCCTGGACCACGCTCGGGGGCGAGACGCTGCAGATCTTCGACGCGCGCAAGATTCCCGTCCGTACCTTCGGCGCCGTGCGTGGCAAGATCGGCGAAGTCGTTGAAGCGACTGCGGAAAGCTTCCAGGTAAGCGCACAGGGCGGGCGGATCGAGGTGCTGCGTGCGAAGCTCGGCGAGGGAAAAAAGGTCGCCGCGGGCGAGCTCCTGTCCTCGGGGGCGATCAAGCCCGGCGTGATTCTGGGCACCTAGGGCCTGTGCAACGCGCTCGAATGACGCCCGAATAAGTCCCCGCAGCGAGCGCCCGACGCACGCAAGTCATTGACGCATCTTACATTTGACTGTAAGAATGCGCCTTAGACTCCTGTTTTGCAGAGCGTTATAGGGCAGTTTGATGGTCCCTGGGGGAACACGGCGTGCCGTCCGGAGGGCTGGCGTAAAATTTTTTCTCGCCGTCTGACGCTCGAGAACGACAAGAACGCGAGGGCCTGATCGTGAAATCCGGTTTCTGGAAATCTGACTGGTTCCTCGGTCTGGTGGTCGTGCTGATCATGCTCAGCGTGGCCCAAAGCGACCTGCTGCAAAGCCTCGAGCGCAAGGCCTACGACGTCGGTGTGGCGGCCAGCGCGCGTACGCCCTCGGACCGCGTTGCGGTGATCGCGATCGACGACGCGAGCATCGCGAACATCGGACGCTGGCCCTGGTCGCGCGACGTCATGGCCAGGATGGTCGATCTGCTCGCGGCGGCCAAAGCGAAGGTGATCGGCAACACGGTGCTGTTCACCGAGCCGCAGGTCGATGCGGGCTACGTCTACATCACCAAGTTGCTCGAGATGACCCAGCGCGGTGCGGCGGCGGGCGACGCGGGCAACGCGGCGGTGGTGGCGCTGCTTAAGGAAGCCGAGCAAACGCTCAATACCGACCGCAAGCTGGCCGAAAGCCAGCAGCGGGCCGGCACGGTCGTGCTGCCGATGATTTTCCAGCTCGGCGCGCCGCGCGGGCGCCCGGACAAGGAACTGCCCGACTACGTCATGAAAAATGCCGTGCTCGCGGGGGGCGATCCGGACGCCTTGCCGCTGCCGACCTCGGGGGTGCTGGTTCCGGTGGGCGAGATCGGGCGCAGCGCGGCGGGCCTCGGCCACTTGAATGCGTTCCTCGATGTCGACGGCGGGGTTCGCACCGAGCCGCTGGCGGTGCAGTACTTCGATCAGTTCTATCCGTCGCTGTCGATGATGATCGCGGCCAAGAGCCTGAACCTCGGACCGGCCGACATCAAGCTGGCGCTCGGCGAGAGCGCGACCCTGGGTCGGCTGCGGATTGCGACCGATCCGGCGTTGCAGATGTACACCTACTTCTACAAGGATCGGGACGGGCGCTCCGCATTTCAGATCGACTCGTTTTACGACGTGCTGACGGGCAAGATTCCGGCCACGAAATACCGCGACAAGATCGTTCTCATCGGGGCGACCGCGGCGGGGGTCGGTTCGGCATTCGTGACGCCGGTTTCGCCGGCCATGCCGCCCGTGGTGACGCTCGCGCATTCGGTGTCGTCGATTCTGCAGGAGCATTTTTTCGTCGCGCCGAGCTGGGGTGGGAACGCCGAATGGCTGGTGTTTCTGCTGGTCGCGGCGTATCTCGTCGTACTCCTGCCGCGGCTGAAGGCGTCGCTTGCCGCGATCGTGACCACGCTGATCCTGGTCGTCCTGCTCGGCGTGCACTTCGGCCTCATGACCACGCAGGCGACCTGGTTGCAGCTGATGCTGCCGGCGACGCTCCTGCTCGTGGGCCATCTCGCGCTGGTCAGCAAGCGCTTCATCATGACCGAGCGCGCCAAGCTGCGCTCGGACGAGAGCTCGGCCGAGTCGAACCGCATGCTCGGCCTCGCCATGCAGGGCCAGGGCCGGCTCGACGAGGCCTGGGACAAGTTTCGCCAGGTGCCGCTGTCCGAGGCCGTGCTCGACAACCTCTACAACCTGGGGCTCGACTTCGAGCGCAAGCGCCAGTTCAACAAGGCCGAATCGGTGTTCAGGCATATGCATGCCTTCAACCCGAAGTTCCGCGATCTGGAACAGAAAATGTCGCGCGCCAAGCAGCTCTCGGAGACGCTGATCCTCGGTGGCGCGGGCGCGAGCGGGCGCAGTAATGCCAGCATTCTCGGCGAAGGTGGCGCGAGCGTGGAAAAACCCATGCTGGGCCGCTATCAGGTCGAGAAGGAATTGGGCAAGGGGGCGATGGGGGTGGTCTACCTGGGTCGGGATCCGAAGATCGGGCGCGTGGTCGCGATCAAGACGATGGCGCTCTCGCAGGAGTTCGAAGCCGACGAGCTGGACGAGGTCAAGGAGCGGTTCTTCCGTGAGGCCGAAACCGCGGGGCGGTTGTCGCATCCGAACATCGTCACGATCTACGACGCCGGCGAGGAGCACGACCTGTGCTTTATCGCCATGGAGTTGCTCAAGGGCGAAGATCTCGCGCCCTATACCA
Source organism: uncultured beta proteobacterium (assembly GCA_963714925.1). GTDB lineage: Bacteria > Pseudomonadota > Gammaproteobacteria > Burkholderiales > SG8-39 > SG8-39. The sequence continues at coordinate 26,673 of CAVQQK010000004.1, forward strand.
AGCCGGACAAGCTGCTGCGCGTCGACAAGACGCTCTCGCTCGTTGCGCGGGTGGCGGACGCCCTCGGCTACGCCCACAAACAGGGCGTTGTGCACCGCGACATCAAGCCTGCGAACATCATGTACGACCCCGAGTCGGACTCGGTGAAGGTGACCGACTTCGGCATCGCGCGGCTCACTGACAGCTCCAAGACCAAGACCGGAATGGTGCTGGGAACGCCATCGTTCATGTCGCCCGAGCAGCTCGCGGGCAAGAAGATCGATGGCCGATCCGACCTGTTTTCGCTCGCCGGCACCCTGTACCAGCTGCTATGCGGAAGGCTTCCCTTCGAAGGCGAGTCGATGGCCCAGCTCATGTTCAAGATCGCCAATGAAGCGCCGCCCGATGTGCGCTCGATCAACCCGAAGGTCCCGCCGGGTCTGGTCGCCTTTCTCGGGCACGCGATGGTGAAGGACCCCGATCAGCGCTTCCAAACCGGCGAGGCATTCGCGCAGGCACTGCGCGCCTCGCTGACTGCGGGCGGCGCGAGCAGCGGCGCTGCGCAGCCGGCACAGCCGACCCCCAATCCAGCGCCCCGGCCGGCGTCGGGTGGTAGCGACGCCCTTGACATCGAACTCTGACATTCCGAATGGATTTGAAGCGCGCCTTCGAGATTACCCTGTGCGTCGGCATGATCCGCTCGCCGCAGGTGGCGTGCTGCTGTGGCTGCATGCGCGGACGGGTTCGCTAGACCATGAATCTGTCGCAAGCCCTCGAAATCACCACTTGCACCGACCCGGGCATGGTCCGCTCCCACAACGAGGATGCCGTGGCTGCGGATGCGGCGCATGGGTTGGCGGTGCTGGCCGATGGCATGGGCGGCTACAACGCGGGCGAGGTGGCGAGCGGCATGGCGACGACCGTGATCGCGACGGAAGTCGCGCAAATCCTCGGCAACGTGCAGCCCCATCTCATCGACGAGAAGTCGAACAAGGTGATTGCGGAGTTGATCCTGCGCGAGCAGATCCGCAAGGCCAATGCGTCGATCTTCCACGCCTCCCAGAGCCAGCCGCAGTACGCGGGCATGGGCACCACATTGGTGGTGTGCCTGTTCTACGACAACCGGGTAATGGTCGGCCATCTCGGCGATTCGCGCCTGTACCGGATGCGCGGCACGAAGCTGAGCCAGGTGACGCGCGATCACTCGCTGTTGCAGGAGCAGATCGACGCCGGCCTCATCACGCCCGAGCAGGCGAAGACCGCGGCGCACAAGAATCTGGTGACGCGTGCGCTTGGCATCGACCCCGGAATCGAGCCCGAATTACACGAGTATGCCACCCAACCGGGCGACATCTACCTGCTGTGTTCGGACGGTCTGTGCGACATGGTGAGCGACGAGGACATTGCCTTGACGCTGGACGCGCTGGGTCGGCACCTCAATCTCGCCACCCAACAACTGGTCCAGATGGCCAATGACAACGGCGGTCGAGACAATGTTTCGGTTATACTCGTGCGCGTCCTTAGGGAATACCCGGCCGCGCGTGGTGTGGTGGGCAAGTTTTTCGCGTGGTTAAAATAGTCCCGAGGGGTCGGCTATGGCGAAACTGATACTCAGCATGGATGGGCTCGTGCTCAAGGAAATTCCTTTGAGCAAGGAGCGCACGTCCATCGGCCGCAAGGCGTCGAACGACATCCAGATCGACAATCTGGCGGTGAGTGGCGAGCATGCCGTGATCGTGACGATCATGGACGACTCGTTTCTCGAGGACCTCGGCAGCACCAACGGAACGATCGTCAACGGCAACCCGGTCAAGAAACACTTCCTGCAGAACAACGACGTCGTCGAGCTGGGCAAGTACAAGCTCAAGTTCCTCGCCGAGCCTAGCGCACAGCCGGCGGCGGCGGCGGACTTCGAGAAGACGATGGTGCTGCGCCCCTCGGCGATGAAGGCGGCCGTTGAGCAGGCGCGCGCGATGGCACCGGGTGGCGGCCAGCAAGCGGCCACCGCGGCCCGCGCTGCGGCCGTGCAACAGGCGGCGAGTTCTGCAGCCAGCGCCGGGATCGCGGACAAGGACGCCAAGACCGCGGCGCCCCCGGCAGCACCTGCACCAGCGCCTGCGCCGGCACCGGCACCGGCTGCTGCGACGCCGGCCGCGGCACCCGCGGGCGCGACATCGACCGCAGCGCCCGCGGCTGCGGTCCCCCCCGCTGCGGCAGCTGCAGCTGCGCCACCAAAGCCCGCACAGCCGCTGGGCGCGATCCAGATCCTCTCGGGGTCGAACGCCGGCAAGGCGCTCGAACTCGTAAAACCCCTGACCACCCTCGGTAAGCCGGGCGTGCAGGTCGCGGTTCTTACGCGACGGCCGCAGGGCTACTTCATCACCCATGTCGAAGGCGCTGCGCAGCCCGCCGTCAACGGGCAATCGATCGGTGCCGCGCCGCATGCGCTCAAGGATCACGATGTGATCGAGCTTGCCGGCGTGAAGATGGAATTCTTCTTCAAGGGTTGAGCGAGGGGGTGCGCGCCCACCCCCGCAATCCCGACCCGGCGCGGCGTAAACTGCGGCAGCGAGCGGCGACGTGAAACCGCTGCTTGTCCGCTTTGCGCTTGGGCTGGTCACCGCGCTGTTTTTCATCGGGCACGCAGCGCGGTTCTACGACGTCGCGCTGATCTCGCAGCTCGACAACATCATCTACGATGTGCGCCTGCGCCTGACGATGCCGCGCGGCGTGGACGATCGCATCGTGATCCTCGACATCGACGAGTCCAGTCTGGCCGAGCGGGAGCTGGGCGGGGTGGGCCGCTGGCCGTGGCCGCGCGACGTCATGGCGCGCATCGTCGAGAAGCTCTTCGACCAATACAAGGTGGCGATCGTCGGTTTCGACGTGGTGTTCGCCGAAGCCGACTACTCCTCGGGTATCCGGATCCTGGACGCGCTGGCCAAGGACGATCTGAAGACCGTGTCGGCATTCCAAGACGCCTATCGGCGCCTGCGGCCCTCGCTCGACAATGATGAATTGTTCGCCCGTGCGATCAAGGGCCGCCCCGTGGTGCTCGGCTATTACTTCAGCAGCGAGAAGGGCGCGAAGCGGATTCAGAGCATCGCCCCGCCGGTGCTGCCGAAGGGGACATTCGCCGGCCGCAACGTCGGGTTCACGAGCTGGATCGGCTACGGCGGCAATCTGGATGCGTTAACCCAGAGCGCGGTCAGCGCGGGCCATTTCAATCCGCTCCTGGATATCGACGGCATCGTGCGCCGCGTGCCGCTGATCGTCGAACTCGACGGGGCGTATTACGAGGCACTGTCGCTGGCGATGGTGCGCGTGATGCTGGGCCATCCGAAGGTTGAAGCCGGGTTCGCTGCGAAGGGGGTCATGCAAAAGGGCTACGCCGGCCTCGAGTGGCTCAAGGTCGGTGCGCTGTCGATCCCGGTCGACGAAACCGCGAGCGCACTGGTGCCGTATCGCGGCCCCAAGCGGAGCTTTCCGTACATTTCTCTCGCGGACGTGGTGTACGACCGGGTGAAACCGGACGCGCTCAAAGGCAAGATTGCGATCGTCGGCACTACGGCGCCGGGGCTGCTCGACCTGCGATCGACGCCCGTGGGGACCGCCTATCCCGGGGTCGAAATTCACGCCAACCTGATCGCCGGAATGCTCGATCGCAATCTCAAGCAAAAGCCGGCCTACATGCTCGGCGCCGAAGTGATCATGCTCGGCGTGGTCGGGATCGGGCTCGCGCTGTTGATTCCAATGCTTTCCGCCCTCTGGGGGACCGTGGCGAGCGTCGCGGCGGGGCTGCTGGTTGCCGCGCTGAGCGTCGCAACCTGGATCCAGGCCGACACGGTGCTCCCGCTCGCCGCGAGCCTGCTGATGATCGCGGTCCTGTACACGACCAACATGGCCTACGGTTACTTCGTCGAATCGCGCTCGAAGCGCCAGTTCACCGAATTGTTCGGCCAGTACGTGCCGCCCGAGCTGGTCGACAAGATGGCCGAGGATCCCGAGCAGTACTCGATGGAGGGCAAGAGCGAGGATCTGACGGTGCTGTTTTCGGATATCGTCGGCTTCACGTCGATTTCCGAGGCACTCGAACCCCGCGATCTGGCCGCGTTCATCAACGAGTACCTCACCTCGATGAGCTTGGTGATCCGGGACCACGGCGGGACGCTCGACAAGTACATCGGCGACGCGATCATGGCCTTCTGGGGCGCACCCGTGGTCGATGCGAACCACGCCGCGCATGCGGTGACCGCGGCGTTGAAGATGCAGGCGGTGCTGGCGCGCATGAATCGTGAGGTGATCCAACCGAAGGGCTGGCCCGAGATCCGCATCGGGGTCGGCCTGAACAGCGGGGTCATGAGCGTCGGCGACATGGGCTCGAAGATTCGCCGCGCCTATACGGTGATGGGCGATCCGGTGAACCTCGGCTCGCGCCTCGAGGGACTGACGCGCGAGTACGGCGTCGGTATCCTCGTCGGCGAGGAAACCCGCAAGCGGGCGAGCGGTTTCGTATTTCGCGAGATCGACCGGGTCAAGGTCAAGGGCAAGGACGAACCGGTCGCGATCTTCGAGCCGCTCGGGCGCGAGGGGGAGGTCGAGAAAGGCCGGATCGACGAAGCCAAGCTCTGGCAGCAATGTCTCAAGCAATACCGTGCCCAGGACTGGGACCATGCGGAGATGTCCCTGCTGAACTTGACGCGCATGAACCCGAACGCCAAGCTGTACGCGGAGTTCGTCGAGCGCATTGCCGGCCTGCGTCGAGACCCGCCCGGCCCCGCGTGGGACGGGGTCACCACGTTCAAGACCAAATAGAGGACGCTAGGAATGCGGCTGCGGGTTCTCGGATGTAGCGGCGGGATAGGCGGTCGGCACTTGCGCACGACCTCGTTTCTCATCGACCACGACGTGCTACTCGACGCGGGCACCGGCGTCGGCGACCTCTCGCTCGCCGAGCTTTCGCTGATCGACCATATTTACCTGACGCACTCGCATCTGGATCACGTGACGTCGATTCCGTTCCTCGTCGACACGGTGGGCGGGATGCGCACCGGGGGGCCGATCATGGTCCATGCCCAGCGCGAAACGATCGACATTCTCAAGAATCACATCTTCAACTGGACGATCTGGCCGGATTTCACCCAGGTGCCGAGTCCCGCGGCGCCGTTCATGCGCTATGCGGAGATCGAACTCGGGCGAACCGAATCGCTCGACGGACGCGCGATCACGCCGCTGCCGGCCAACCACACCGTCCCGGCGGTCGGATATCACCTCGACAGCGGCCAAACCAGCCTCGTATTCAGCGGCGATACCGGCTGCAACGACGCGCTGTGGGAGATCGTCAACGGGATCGAAAACCTGCAGACCGTGATCGTGGAGACGGCGTTTTCCAACCGGGACAAGGTATTGGCCGAGCTGTCGCGCCACTTGTGTCCGGATACACTCGCGGTGGAGCTCGCGAAACTCAAACGCCCGGCGGACATTTACGTGACGCACCTGAAGCCGGGCGAGATCGAGCTCACGATGGAGGAAATCGAGGCCTGCGTCAGCGAATTCCGCCCGCGAATGCTGCAGAACAACCAGATGTTCGAATTCTGAGGGGGCCATGCGCCGGCGCGGCCGAGGGCCTATGCGGTGCCGTTCATGGCACGGGGTGCAGATATGAAAATGTGAATTAAGTCATTGAAGCACTGGTTGAATGTTGGCCCTGCCCGGGCTAGCATAACCGTCGTCAGTCGGCACCCGGGGATTGTCCTGCGGTTACGTTGCACAAACGCAGTCCTGGCGTTGTGCCCGGGGCGGTTCGGCAGAGGAGGGAATTCATGAGCGCCGTATTGAACCATCCGTCAGCGAGCCAGACCGACGTCAACGCGCGGCTCGCGTTCCAGAAGCAGCTGCAGGTCGTCACCAACAAGGTCCACGCCACCAATAACGTGGACGAGATCATGCTCGAGGTGAGCGCGGACATCTGCGTGCTGTTCAATGCCGATCGCCTCACGATCTACGCGGTCAGCGAGGACAAGCAGTCGATCATCTCCAAGGTCAAAACGGGCCTGAACTCGTTCAAGGACCTGCGCCTGCCGATTGCCGAGCACTCGATCGCGGGCTACGGCGGCCTCGCGAAGCGCGTGATCAACATCAAGGACGTGTACGACGACGCGGAACTGCGCGGAATCAATCCCAATCTGCGCTTCCTGCAGGAGGTCGACAAGCGCACCGGTTACCGCACCAAGCAAATGCTGGTGGTCCCGGTGGTCGACGAGGCAAAGGATCTGATCGGTGTCATCCAGATCATCAACAACAAGGCCGGCGTGCCATTCAATGCGCTCGCCGAAGAGGGTGTGGCCGAGCTTGCGCAGACGCTGGCGATCGCATTCAGGCAGCGGCAGAAGCCGCAGATCGTCAAGACCAAGTACGACTACCTCATTGCCGATGCCGTATTGTCGGCCGGAGAGTTCGAACTCGCCTCGCGCCAGGCGCGCAAGAAGGCGATGGACATCGAGGCGGTGCTGACCGACGAGTTTCAGGTCAAGCTGTCGGCGATCGGCCAGGCCTTGTCGAAGTTTTTCGGTGTGCCCTACGAGGCCTTCAAGTCCGATCGTATCAAGCCGATGGACTTGCTGCGCAACCTGAAGCGTGAATACGTCGATGCCAACCAGTGGTTGCCGATCGACGACACCAAGGAAGGTCTGGTCATCGTCTGTCTCGACCCCGAACGGATCCGGAGCTCGCGCATCGCGTCGAACGTATTTCCCAAGGCGCGGATTCAATACCGGGTCACGACCACCAAGGACTTCAAGGAAACGGTCAATCAGTTCTACGGTCAGGAGTCGGTCGATACCGGGGACATCGATGACCTGCTGACGGGACTCGACGACGAGAGCCTGGAGGCGGGCGAGGGTATGGGCGACGACGTCTCGGCCGCCGCGGACAACGAGCTCGTGAAGCTCGTCAACAAGGTCATCATCGAGGCGTTCCATATGGGGGCGTCGGACATCCACATCGAGCCCTATCCGGGCAAGGCGAAAACCGAAATCCGGCTGCGCACGGACGGCGCGCTCAAGTCGTACATCGAGATACCGGCGAGCTATCGCGCCGCGATCGTCGCGCGCCTCAAGATCATGTGCGACCTGGATATCTCGGAAAAGCGCCGGCCCCAGGACGGCAAGATCAAGTTCAAGAAGTTCGGGCCGCTGGATATCGAACTGCGGGTTGCGACCATCCCGACCGCCGGCGGCGTCGAGGATATCGTGATGCGGATTCTCGCTGCCGGCGAACCGATTCCGCTCGACAAGCTGGGTCTCACGCCCGCCAACTACGAGAACCTGAAGACGACGGTCGAGAAGCCCTACGGACTGTTCTTCGTATGCGGGCCGACCGGCTCGGGCAAGACGACGTCGCTGCACTCGGTACTCAAGTACCTGAACACGCCGGATACGAAAATCTGGACCGCCGAGGATCCGGTCGAAATCACCCAGAAGGGTCTGCGTCAGGTGCAGGTCAACAAGAAGGCCGGGCTCGATTTCTCGGTCGTGATGAAAGCCTTCCTGCGCGCCGATCCCGACATCATCATGGTCGGTGAGATGCGCGACAAGGAGACGACGTCGACCGGGATCGAAGCCTCGCTGACGGGTCACCTCGTGTTCGCGACGCTGCACACCAACTCGGCGCCGGAATCGATCATCCGGCTGCTCGACATGGGCATGGATCCGTTCAACTTCTCGGACGCGCTGCTTGGCATTCTCGCCCAGCGCCTGGCCAAGCGCCTGTGCAGCTGCAAGGAGGCCTACGTGCCGGACGGCGCCGAGTTGAAGTCCTTTCTCACCGAGTACTGCAACGAGCTGCAAAACACGCCGGCGTTCAAGACCGACGCCAAGGCGGCGATGGAGACTATCTACAAGCAGTGGACCAAGGACTACGCGAACGAAAAAGGGCAGCTGCAGCTCTACAAGCCGGTGCGGCTGCGACAAGTGCGGTGGAGCCGGCATGAAGGGCCGGGTGGGCCTGCACGAGTTGCTGGTGGCGACCGATCCGCTCAAGAAGCTGATCCAGGAGCACGCGCGGGTCGCGGATATGCTCGCCCAGTGTCTCGACGACGGCATGCGCACGCTCAAGCAGGACGGCATGGAGAAGTGCTTCATGGGCCTCACACACATCAAAGAAGTGCGCGCGGTCTGCATCAAGTAGTGCCGGCCGGGGCGAAACGGCGTACCCGCAGACCCCGATGAGCCGCTCGGCCGATCGAACCCAGGGGCTGCGCCTGTCGCCGGCGGGGTGCCCTAAGACCCTGCCGACGACCTTGTCCAGCGGCTCGAGCAACTCAATGAGATCGGCGCGTCGCTCTCGGCCGAGCGCGACATCGACCGTCTGCTGGAAGCGATCCTGACGGCGGCGAAATCCATCACCCGCGCCGATGGCGGCACGCTCTATCGGGTGACCGGCGAGAAAACGCTGCGGTTTGAAATTGTCCGCACGTCGTCGCTCGAGTATTACCTCGGCGGGACCACCGGCGAGCCGGTGCCCTTCTACCCGATCCAGCTCTACAAAGACGGCGAGCCGAACCACGGCATGGTGGCGGCGTACGCAGCGCTCACCGGGCAGACGGTCAATATCGCGGATGCTTACACGGCCGAGGGGTTCGATTTCTCCGGTACCCGGGCGTTCGACGCCAAGACCGGATATCGCTCGAAATCCTTCCTGACCGTGCCGATGAAGAATCACGAGAACGAGATCATCGGCGTGTTGCAGCTCATCAATGCCTCGGACCCGGCGACTGGCGAGATTACGGCCTTTTCGACGTCGGACCAGGGGCTCGCCGAGTCGCTCGCCTCGCAGGCGGCGATTGCCCTCACCAATCGCATGCTGATCAACCAGCTCGTGGAGCTGTTCGAATCGCTCATCAACCTGATCAACACGGCAATCGACGAAAAATCGCCCTATACCGGCGGGCACTGCCAGCGCGTGCCGGTGCTCACCATGCTGTTGGCGGAGGCCGTCAACGAGACGACCGAGGGTCCGCTGCGCGATTTCACGATGACCGACAAGGACCGCTACGAACTGAAGATTGCAGGCCTGCTGCACGACTGCGGCAAGGTCACGACGCCCGTGCATGTGGTGGACAAGGCGACCAAGCTCGAGACCATCTACGACCGAATTCATCTGCTCGACACGCGTTTCGAGGTCTTGAAGCGGGACCTGGAAATCGAGACGCTGAGGAACCAGCAGCGGCTGCTCGAGCAGGGCAAGCGCATGGAGGCGGCGGCAGAAGACAAGCGCTTGCGTGACCGTCTGCGCAAGCTCGACGACGACCGCGGTTTCCTGCGTGCGTGCAATATCGGCGGTGAGCGCATGCGCGACGAGGATATCGAGCGGGTGCGGCGCATCGCCCGCTATCGCTGGCGCGACGTCGCCGGGCACGAAGCGGATTTCCTGACCGGTGACGAGGTCAGAAATCTCACCATCCGCGCGGGCACCCTGACCGAGGATGAACGCCAGATCATCAATCACCACATCGTGGCGACGATCAACATGCTCGAGGCACTGCCATGGCCCGGTCACCTGACCAACGTCCCCGAGTACGCCGGCGGGCACCACGAGCGCATGGATGGCAAGGGCTATCCCAAGGGGTTGACGCAAGAGCAGATGTCGGTGCAGGCGCGTTGCATGGGAATCGCCGATATCTTCGAGGCCCTGACCGCCAAGGATCGGCCCTACAAGAAGGGCAAGACACTCTCCGATTCGCTCGAGATCCTCGGCAAGTTCCGCCTCAATGGCCACATCGACGCGGATCTGTTCGACGTCTTCGTCCGCAAGAAGGTGTATTTGCGCTACGCGGAGATGTTCCTCGACCGCGAGCAGATCGACGGGGTCGACGAGCGCCGGATCCCGGGGTATTCGCCTTGAGCGTGTGGCGCGCCTGTGATGCCGACGGGGCGTAGTGGGCGCTGGCCGCAGCAACGGCAGAATCGCGGTCGATGGCGTTGACGTCCCAGGCGCTTGCGGTTCTCGCCCCGCGTCTTGCGGGAAAAAAGCGGGTCCTGAGTCTCGGCTACCCCGATGTGGTCGCGAGTGCCGAGGAGATCGAGCGCCTGTTCGGCGTCAGGGTGACGCGTTTCACGGACTTTGGGCGCTGGCATGGGGTGGATTTTCCGCTGCCGGAGACACTCGACGTATTCAGCGCGATCGGCGCGCAGCTGCTGTGCGTGGATATTCATCAGAGCCGGGGCGTTGAACGCGTGGTCGATCTGAACTATCCCTGTGACCTGGGGGCGTTCGATCTCGTGATTGATGCCGGTACGATCGAGCACTGCTTCAATATCGGTCAGGCGATGCTGAACGCCGCCCAGGCAGTGGTTGTCGGCGGCCACGTCTTTCACTCACCGCCGATGACGATGTTGAACCATGGTTTTTACAACCTCAACCCTACGTTGTTCCACGATTTTTACGGGCAGAATGGCTGGACGCTCGAGGTGCTGACGGGTGGCACCAGCAAGGGCAAGTTTTACATGCCGCCTACCGATCGTTTCACGGGGCCGCCCGAGGCGCGACTGTATTGCATCGCGCGCCGCGAGCACGACGGCGCGCTCATCTTTCCGACGCAGACGAAATACCTCGATCACCCGAACCTTGCCTGACCCTTGCCTGGGCGAAGCGGATTGACAGACATCGAACACTGGCTGCTGCTTACCCTGTCCGTGCTGGTCGCGCGCCAGCGCGCACTGGTGGCCGGTGAGCCGGACAGCGTGCCGGTCGCCGCGTTGCGCGAGCCGGAAACGTTTCCCTTTGCGTATGCGCGTGGTGCCCACCGCAGTCGATTTGCGCAAGACCGCCTGGCACGCTTTCAGACCTCGGTGCTCGTGCTGGAGAAGCAGGATTTCGTCTCGCCGGTTTCCGCACTCAAGCAGCATCTGAGGCTGCTTGAACCGGCGCCAGGGACCGTCGAAGTCAAACTGCTGCCGCACTTCGTGGCAGGGCTCGCCCTGGCCGACGACGATCCGGTGCGCGTCTACTATTCGCCTCTGCAGGTTCTGTTCGACCCGTCGGTCGGGTTCTTCGATCCCAGGCGGGCGCCTTGGCACGCCTACGCCGGTCGCGCACTCGCGGCGCGCCTGCCGAATGCGCGCGTCGCCTGCGAGGCGACGCAGACGCGCGTCACCTGGCCGGCGGGTACGCTCGAATTGGCTGACGGGCCGGCGGGCGCGGTCGTTTCCGCCCGCACGTCCGTGGTCGAGTTCGACGTCGGCATCGAGGCGCAGGGGTTTGACGTGCAGGTCCGCGCGGCCGATCCGGCCGGGGGCCTGATGGCCGATCTTCTACGCCTTCGCACGGGGCGATCACTGCCCATCGGCGTCGCGGCCATCGGCGATGGCGCGAACGGGCTTCGACTCCGGGGGGGCGTCTGAGCACGATTCTGGACACGACCGTGTTGCGCCCGGGCACCGGGCCGCGGGCGCGCTACCACGTCGACGCGCGCGTCCAGGATGCAAGCGCCGTTGCGGATTTCGGCCTGCAGTGGCGCACGTTCGATCCTTATCCGGAGCTCGAGGCACTATCGTACGGTCATCTGTACGGACGGTTTCTGTTGCCGCGTCACTTTTTCAGCGGCAAGACGGTGGTCGACCTCGGCTGTGGCAATGGCCGTCTCGGCCGCTTCGTCATTGCCGACGCGGCGGCCTACGTCGGTGTCGAACTCAGCGATGCGGTACTCGCGTTCGACGTCCCTGATGACGCGCTCGATCGGGTCGACCTGGTGCGTGCCTCGATGGAGCAGGTGCCGCTGGTTGACGCGTCGGCGGATGTCATCCTGTGTTGGGGCGCATTGCATCACGTAGACGACTATGGCGCCGCACTGCGTGAGATGGAGCGGATCCTGAAGCCCGGCGGAACGCTGCTGGTCTACGTGTATCCTGATTTCTACGCGCCGCGCGAGAACATGAACCGCCTGTTCGGGGTCCTTGAGCCGACCGCAATGCATGCGTTCTGCGTCTGGTTCTTCCGTACGATCCGGCGCTGGAGCGAGCTGGATCCCGTGCTCGCGCGGGCAACCTGCGAGGCATTGTGCACCTCGCCGCGCATGCACACGGAATGGGAGGTGATCCAGATGTTCGATGGCCTCGGCCCGGAGCACCATCATTTACTGGAACGGGTCGTCGCCGAACGATACGCGGCGCCGTGGTCCGCGTTTTCAACCCAGGCCGGCTGCTTCGTGATCCGCAAACCGGTGACGGGCTAGCGTCAGCGTTTCAGGAACAGGCCTTGTCCCGTCGGTAGTTCGAGCACCCCCTGGCGAATCGATTCGAAGAATTCTTTCTCGCGCAGATGTGATTCGCGGTAGCGCACGAAGCCGTAGTCGTCGAGTACCAGCAGGGCACCGGGCAGCATGCGATCGACGACCGGCTCGAGGCATGCCAATTCGGCCTGCGCGTCGTTCAAGTCGATCTGCGCGAATGCAATGCGTTTCGGCATCGCCGTGCTGAAGGTTGCCGGCACCATGCCGGGGATGACGTGAACGCGTCCCATGGGCTGCATACGCGCCCGGACCTGGTCGAAGAGCTGCGGTCCGTGAAGTGCCTTGCGCGATTCCGCGGGCGGATCGTCGAACAGATCGTACAAATAATACGTCTGTCGAGTCGACGCAAAATCGACATACCGCATGATGATCTCCACGGTCTTGGCGTCGTAGCATCCAACGTCGATGAATGCGCCCGGCAGTTCGAGACAGGACCGCGCCGCCCAGCACAGGGTATACACGCGCCAGATGCGGGCGCGAATCAATGCGTCGTCGGCGTAGGGCAGACAGGCGTGGACGAAATTCGCGTCGGCGAGAAATCCGAGCGTGCGAAACCAGACCAGCATGTCATCCGCAAGGTAGGCATGACTGCCAGGCTGGTTCGGCTGCAGCGCCGCCGCCGTGGCGCTCAGGCTATCAACCAGGCGCGCGCGCCTGGCGGGGTCATCGAACGGCGCCTCCTTGTACATCTTGTTGAAGAGCGCGAAGAAGGGCGTCACCGGTGGGCCGGCGCTGGGCGCGCGCAGTGGTCGCGCGCCGGGCGACGGTGGCGCAGACCGCAGCCGGCCCCCGCGTCGGAGGAAATCCGCGATGAGACGTTTCAGCATTGACATGACAGGGTGCTCGCGACTCAGCTGGTGACGCCAACGGAATCCACCCACAGACCGAGCACGGTCAGAGCCCATCGACTATTGATGTTGTTGGGGGCCGCGGCCACGAGACCGTCAAAGGCGTCGCGACGTGCAGCGAAGAACGGCGTCGCGCGCAGGACCTCGCACGCCGACTGAAACAGGTTTTCAAACAACGCGTCGTGCGCACGTATAAACGTTGCGGGCATTCCAAACCCCGTCTTGCCAGGCGGTACGAGCGCTGGATCCAGATGGCGGGCGAGCAGCCGACGCAGGACGGGCTTGAGCGCGCCGCGCGCGGGACAGTGCGCCGGCGGCAGCGCGGCAGCGAGGTCCAGCACCGCGGGATCGAGGAACGGCGTACGGACCTCGAGCGCATGCCGCATGCTCATGCGGTCTACCTTGGCCAGGACTGCGCCGGGGAGGTAGGTGTGGAAATCGAGCACACTGAGGCGCTGCGCTTCGTTCCAGCCTGCGCGTAGCGCGACCGGTGCGTACAGCGCCAGGAAATCGTCGCGCCAGCCGGCGTACGCGTCCGGAAACAGGCGCTTGAGCAGCGAGGGCGCGAACACGGGCAGCGCACCCTCGAAGTAGCCCTCGAGCGCATCGGCTGCAGACGCGTTGCGGCGCAACCGATCGAAGCCGGCGTAGCGCGGGTAGCCACAGAACAGCTCGTCACCGCCATCGCCGGACACGGCGACGGTCACCTCGCGTCGCATCTCGCGCGCCAGCAGATAGACCGGGACACAGCTGCGGTCGCCGTTCGGCTCGTCGAGGTAGGCGCCGAATGTTCCTGCTGCGCCAAGCAGGTCGTCGCTCGACAGCACATACGTTTGGTGCGGCAGTCCAAGCGCCTCGGCGATGCGGCGCGAATCGGCGGTCTCGTCCGACGGGTCTGCCGCGTTGCCGGCGAACCCGGCGCAGAATGTGCGCAGTTCGCGCTTCAGGCCGCGCGCAGCGAGTGCGCATACCAGGCTCGAGTCCACGCCGCTCGACAGGAACGCGCCGAGCGGAACGTCCGACAGCAGGCGCCGCTCGATGGCGCGCAGGAGCGCGGCTTCCAGCGCGTCGGCGAGCTCGTCGAGCGGACGCGGCACCGGGTCGACCGCCCGATCAAAGGCGAAAAAGTGCCGCAGCTGCGCTTCGCCACCCGGTTCGATCGTCATCAGCGTTCCCGGTGGGAGCGCATGGACGCCTGCCAGCACGGTGCGCGGCGCGGGTACGTAACGCAGCGCCAGGTAGTCGAAGATCCCGCGCGGATCGAGGTGCCAGGCGTGGCCGGGCAACGAGGCGATCGCGCGTAGCTCGGACGCCACCACGAACATCCCGTCGCAGCGCGCGTAGAACAGCGGTTTCTCACCGGCACGGTCACGCGCCAGCGTGAGGCGGCGCTCGACACGATCCCACAGGGCGAACGCGAACATGCCGTCGAACCGTGTCACGCAGGCGGTGCCCCATTGTGCGAATGCGGCCAACAGCACCTCGGTGTCCGAACGCGAAACAAAACCATGCCCGAGCGCCTCGAGTTCGGCGCGCAATTCGAGAAAATTGTAGAGCTCGCCGTTGTAGCTGATCGTGTAGCGACCGCTCGCATCGGTCATCGGCTGGTGGCCGGCCGGCGACAGGTCGAGCACGGCGAGGCGGCGATGCCCGAGCGCGCAGCCGCGGGCGTCGTCCCAGCTGCCGTCGCCATCGGGTCCGCGGTGCGCCTGCGCACGCACCAGATGCGCGACTGCCTCACGCAGCGCCTCGATCCCGACTGCGGGACTCAGGCCAAGCGCCGCGCCGATGCCGCACATCGTCAGCCCGCCGCGCCGGAAGAACGCTCGGCCCGCGCGGCGAATACGAACGCGTACTTGCGTGAGCCCTTGTAGTGGACCACGAAACGCTCGTCGAGCTGCTCCACCGATGAGGCGGCTTCACCCTCGCCACCCGAAAAATTGAACGTGTCGCAGGGCAGGAAGCGCAGGCGTGCCCCCGCCGCCTCGGCCGGCCAATAGGGCGAGTACGGTCGCAGATCGTGGACCAGCGCGTTGAGGGACAGCTGTCCTCCGCGCCAGCGTTTCACATCGCCGTAGTAGCCCGTGATGAACGGATCGGCCGCGACGGCCGTGTAGGTTGCCAATCGGCATTCGAGAAAGCGGCGCACGGCATCGGGACGGCGCGCACAGAGAAACAGTACCCCTTCATTGGCCGGCATGAGCCGGGGACCCTCGCGGAACGTAATGCCGACGTCGAATCCGAGGCTGAACACGTCGTCCAGGCGGCGATTGACGAGGGCGTCGGCGTCCAGGCACACCGTATTGCGCGCGAAGGCCCGGGAGCGCGCGTAGGCGAGCAGCGCGGTTGCGCGCTCGTACATGGGGCAGGTCGTATCCAGGTCAAGTTCGACCACCGCGACATCGGCTGCCGCCAGCGCACGGTAGCGCGCGCCGCTCGCAGTCACGAGCGTGATCGTCGCGCCTGCGCAATGCGTTCGAATGCGTTCTATGAATCGACGCAGGATGTCGAAGTAGTCGAAATCTTCGGGAACGAACGTTGCGTCGACGTAGTCAATGTTCGTCTTCGCGGGCATGTCGGCGTGGTAGACAAAAACGTCCACGCCAGCGTCTTGCAGCGCGACGCGCTTGAATGCGCGCTCGAACGCCAGTACGCGGGCCTCGATCGCGGGTTCCAGCCGTGTCGATCGCAGCGCCGCCGCCCGAGCAATGATCTGCGCGATCGGAACCTCGGTCTGCGCTGCCCGCGTTCCGCTGCCGCCAGGCGCCTGCTTGCCCGTGATGCGCACGTCCTGTCCGCTTGCCAGCGACGCGAGACGCGAAAGCAAATCGAGCTGCGAAACCTCTCCGTCCGGTGCGGGCGCGGGTGCCGGAGGTGCGGTGGTCTTTTCCTGTGGTACGGCGTGACGCCGCCGACGCGCCAGGAGCGATTTCAGCAGCTGCATCAGCATCTCGGTCGCTCCCGGGGGCAGCCAGTGCTGCGACCGAGGTTCACTACGGCGCGGGCTTTTCTTTTCCGCTGCCGCGCGTGGTGTAGACGACAAGACCTTCGGTGGCGACCTCGATGAACTTGTCGCTATAGCCCAGTTCCTTCAGCGACCACTTGAACGCGTTCGCGAGGCGTGCCTTCTTGTATACGCCGAGTCGGTTCTGCGCGCCGTACGCCGCAGCCTCGTCAAGTACGTCCTCGAGCACCTTGGTGATTCGGTTTGCCGAGACGCGTTTCTCTTTCGCCTGATCGAGCGCCGGCGGATAGCGCTTCGCAACCATTTCGACCAGCTTCGCAGCGAACGCGTCGACGTCCTTGCCGACCAGTTTGTCGAGTATTCCCATGGTGACCCCGGTTGTCCTGTGACGTCCACGGCAATATACCATTGCCATCAAGCGAATTCTTTTGCGCTAGAATCGTTTTCACCCGCTGAGCGGACGCTCGCCGCGCACCGCATTTCCTGTCCGCCGTGACGGATTTCACCGCATGGCGGGCGCGTTGGATCGCAGACTCGCGCCATGCCCACCTCACGCCAGCAATCGAGACCCGGCGATCACGCCTGCAGTGTGCGGACCAAGCGCCTGATCGGCGTGCCTCCCGTCGTCGCGGCATGCTGAGCGCCCTTCTTCGGCAAATTTTCAAATCGCCCGCGCGGGCGGCGTCTGCGAGCGTGCCCGAGGTGCCGCGTGCCTCGGCGCTCGATCGTGCCCGCGCGCTGTCGGCCGAGCGGCGCTTCGATGAGGCGGCGGCCGAGGTCGAACGCGTGCTCGGTGTGGAGACCGAGAACGTCGATGCGTTTGTCCTCAAGGGCTCGATCCTGCGCAGGCAGAAGCGCCTGGCGGAGGCCAAACGCGTGCTCGAGCATGCACTGACGCTCGATCCCAAGTGCGCCGAGGGCTGGCTCGACCTCGGCACCTGTTATCGGTTGGAGAATGATCCGTTTTGGGCGCGTTTTTATCTGCGCCTCGCGAACGTCGTCGATCCCTCGAATGCGGATGTGTGGAACGAGCTCGGGCTGGTAGAAATCACACTTGGCAATTTCGAGCATGCTGAAGAGTCGATCGAAAATGCGGTAAGCCGCAACCCGGAGCATGCCGAGGCCTGGAACAATCTCGGCATGATCCTCGCGCGTCGGCGCGAACTGGGGAACGCGCGGCGACATTTTCTGCGCGCGGTATTTTTGAAACCCGAGTTCTATATGGCGGCGTGCAACCTGGGTCTGGTCAGCAGAGACCTCGAGCGCTTCGAGGACGCCGAGCGCGAGCTGCGCCGGGCGCTCGAGCTCGATCCCTGTCCGACGGCGGCGCGACTCAATCTGGCGGTCGTGCTGCAGGACCTCGGGCGGCCGGACGAGGCCTGCGCGGTACTGGAGGCCGCGCATGCACAGCTGCCGCAGGATGCCGATGTCGCCGCCGCGCTCAGCGCGCTCTGGCTGCGCCTTGGCGACGGGCCGCGTGCCCTGCGCTTCGCGGAGGTCGCGCTGGCGTGCGCGCCGGAGAATCCGGAAGCCCGGCTGGCCCTCGGCACCGCCCAACTCGCGGCGGGGAATTTCGCCGAGGGATGGGAACACTACGAGGCGCGGCTGCACGGCGGCCACGGCGTACAGCGCCAGTTCCCGATTCCGCGCTGGCGCGGCGAGGCGCTGCAGGGCAAGCGACTGTTCGTTTACGGGGAGCAGGGTCTCGGAGACGAAATCATGTTTGCGTCCTGCCTGCCGGATCTGATCGCAGACGGGGCGCACTGTCTGCTCGATTGCAACCCGCGCCTGCGCGAATTGTTGCGCGAATCGTTTCCCGCGGTTGACGTGCTGGATGCGCTGTCGCGGCCGGATTCTCCCGAGGTCATCGATGTGCAGGCCGACTTCTGCACGCCGATCGGATCCTTGCCGCGCACGCTGAGAACGTCGCGTGCGCGCTTTGCGGGCGGAAAACCCTATCTGAAGGCGGACGAACGTCGCACCGCGCGGTGGCGCGAGCGCCTGGCGACGCTCGGCGCCGGACTGAACGTCGGCATCTCGTGGCGCGGTGGTCTTGCCCGCACCGGACGGACGCAGCGCTCGGTCGATCTCGAGACGCTGCTGCCGGTACTGCGGACCCCGGGCGTGCACTGGGTGAGTCTGCAGCACGATGCGAAGCAAGAGGAAGTGGCCGCGCTCGAGAGGCGTCACGGCGTGACGGTCGCGGCATGGGACGAGGTGCATGCCGACTTCGGAGAGACCGCGGCCCTGATGTGCGCGCTCGACATGGTCATCACGGTGTGCTCGACCGTCGTGCATCTCGCCGGCGCGCTCGGCCGCACGACCCTCGTCCTGACACCCCATGGCGCCGAGTGGCGCTACATGCTGGAGGGATCGTCGATGCCCTGGTACGCATCGGTCTCGCTGATCCGGCAGAGCCGACGCAATGATTGGAGCACTGTGCTTGCGGCGGTTGGCGAGCGGCTTGGCGTCGCGTTGCGGGCGCAGGTCCCGCAGGCATCGCGGGGCGCGTCGTGAGCGCAGCCGTGCCGGCCACGCCGGATCTGGCGGCCGATCAGATTCAGCGCGCGCAACAGCTTCTCGAAGAAGGCGACGTGGCGCAGGCGCAGCGACTCGTCGCCGGGGTGCTGGAGCGCTCGCCCGATGATCCCCAGGGGCTCTTTCTTGGCGGCAAGATCGAACTGCTCGGGGGACAGGTGGAACGCGCTGCGCAACTGCTGGGTCGTGCGATCGAGATTCAGCCCGCAAACGTCGACGCACACCTTGAACTCGCGGCGCTTCACCGCCGGGCGCATGAATACGAAAGCGCGCTCGATGCGCTTTCGCTCGCCCTGTTCCACGATCCCAACAACGCGGTCGCGCTGTTCGAGATCGGCGACCTGCACCGACTGCAAGGGCACCTGGACGGCGCGATGGAGTTTTTCCGCAAGGCGATCGACAAAGACCCGAATCTCGCGCGCGCCCACGTCGAGCTGGGGTACGTATTGCTGTCGCTCGAGCGCATCGCCGAGGCGCTCGAGGTCCTCGAGCGTGCGGTCGAACTCGACCCGCGCAGCATCCACGGTCAGAACAACCTTGGATACGCGTATGTGAGACAGGAGGAGTACGACCGAGCGCTCGCCGTGTTCTCGCGGGTGTGCGCCGCGACGCCGGACTCGCTGCTCTGGCCGCGCTTGAATTATGGCAATGCGCTCAGCCACACCGGCAATACCGCGGAAGCCGAGCGCGTCTACAACTACATGCTCCAGTACGAGCCGAACAATTTCACCGCGCGCTGGAACCGGGCCCACCTCCTGCTCGGGCGCAAGGAGTACACGGAGGGCTGGCGCGAGTTCGACTATCGATTGCAGGTGGATGATCTGTGGCACCGGCGCCTGATTCCATTTGCGCCGTGGAAAGGGGAGTCGCTCGAAGGCAAGACGCTGCTCGTGAGCGGCGAGCAGGGGCTGGGCGATCAGATCATGTTCGCCTCCTGTCTGCCGCAGGTGATCGAGGCCGCGAAGCACGTCACCCTGGAATGCAACGATCGATTGGCGGGTCTGTTTCAGCGCTCGTTTCCGACGGTCCGCGTCATCGGCAGTCGGCACGAAAAGACGCCGCCGTGGTTGCGCGACGTCGGCCATCCCGACTACCACGTCCCGGCCGGCAACTTGCCCGGTTTCTTGCGCAACCGTCTGGAGGATTTTCCGCGCCACGATGGCTACCTCGTCGCCGACCCGGCGCGGGTGGCGCGCTGGAAGGAACGCCTCGATGCGCTCGGCGCCGGGCCGAAGATCGGGCTGTCCTGGCGCGGGGGCACCCATCTGACGCGGCGCAGCTTCCGCAGCCTGCGTCTGCCCGAGCTGCTGCCCATCCTGCGGGTTCCGGGTCTGCGCTTCGTCAATCTGCAATACGGCGACTGTACGCAGGATCTCGAGGCGCTGCGCGTAGCGTCGGGCATCGAACTGGTGCACTGGCCCGAGGCGATCGCCGACTACGAGGAGACGGCGGCGCTGTGCACGGCGCTCGACCTGACGGTCAGCGTGTGCACCTCGGTCATCCATTTGAATGGTGCGCTCGGCAGGCCGGTCTGGGTCATGGTGCCCGCGGTTCCGGAGTGGCGCTACGGGGTCTCGGGTGACGCGATGCCCTGGTATCCTGCCGTGCGCCTGATCCGCCAGGCGGCACGCGGGGACTGGTCCGACGTATTTGCCAGGGTCGCCGCCGACCTCGGGCAGCGCTTCGGTGCCTGATCAGGGCAGTGAGTGACGGATTTGGTCACTTGGCTGACGAATTTCGTCACTCGGCCGACGGGCCGGACCGCGCACTATTTCACACGCCCCGGTGAGCGGTTCTCAGCACGTTCGCAGGATCCGCGTGGACGTGCTCTAACAGCTTGATATTAAAGGCAACACAGTTTCTACAGAATGCCTCGGCGAATCGGCACGGCGCTGGCATGCATCGTGCGTCCTGAAGGCGTGCAGGGCATTTCCGCAATTAGACAGGAGAGACGTAAATGAAGCGCATGCAACGAGGCTTTACGCTGATCGAACTGATGATCGTGGTCGCGATCATCGGTATTCTGGCAGCAGTGGCATTGCCCGCCTATCAGGACTACACCATCCGCGCGAAGGTGTCTGAACTGATCCTTTCCGCGAGTTCCGCGCGTACGGCAGTGACCGAGAGCGCCCAGAACCTGAACGGCATGACCAGCGCGGGCGAGGGGCTCACGATCCAGCCTGGCGGCAAGGTCAAGACAGCCGTGATTGCCATGACCGGCACGATCTCGATCACCGGCCAAGACGCCAACATCATGGGGACCACGGGTATCACCGTGACGCTCGAACCGAGTTGGAATGCGACGGCCAACACCGTCATCTGGTCGTGCAGCGTCGTGCCGCAGAAATACGGCCCGTCGACCTGCCGTACGGATTGACGAGAAAACCGTTCTTCGGTCAAAACGCCTCCTTCGGGGGGCGTTTTTTTTGTGTTGCGTGATCTGCTTCGGCGACTGACGGGTTCGCGACGGCGCGCGGGCGACGTGGTGCTGCGTCTCAAGCGCATCGCCGCCGAACAGGGCCTGTGGCCGGCGATCGCATTTGGGCGTGCCGCGGCCGCGCGCGGTCCGGATCCGGCGCTGCAGCGTGCGCTTGGCGGCCTGTTGATCGACGGGGCGCGCGAGGTCTTCGGGCGGATTTCAGATTCGGATGAGGACCAGGCGCGGGCGCTGTACCACGAAGCCGTAGACTGCCTGCGCGCCGCGCTCCAAGGACGCCCGGATCCCGCCGATTATCGCAGTTGTGGCATCGCACTGCGTGAATTGGGCGACCTCGACGCTGCACATGCGGCGTTTCTCGCGGCGCACCGGCTGCGGCCGACGGATCCCCGATTCGGCGCCGATCTGGCGTTCAGCTATCAGTGCCTTGGCGAGACCGCGCGCGCGCTGCAGACCTACGAGTCGGCGATTGCGGCGCAGGCCGACGATGCCAACGCGCACGCCGGGTACGCCCTCAGTTTGCTCGGTGCGGGTGAATTCGCGCGGGGCTGGGACGAATACGACTGGCGTTTGCGTGTACCCGGCGCCGTTGCCAGCGTTCCGGCGCCGTTTCCCGTCTGGCGGGGCGAGGCGCTGGCGGGAAAGACGCTCCTCGTGCGCTCCGAGCAGGGGATCGGCGACGAGATCATGTTCGCCTCCTGCGTTGCGGACCTGCAGGCCGCCGGCGCCCGGTGCGTGATCGAGTGCAGCCGGCGTTTGACGGCGCTCTTCGCGCGTTCGTTTCCAGGCGCGCGGGTGATCGCGCGCGACCGTTCAAACCCGCCGGACTGGGCGACGTTCGGCGCGATCGACGTTCAGTGCCACGCCGGCAGCCTGCCGCGCTGGCTGCGTCGGTCCGCGGCCGACTTCCCGGGCACGCCGTACCTGCGCGCGGACGCGGCGCGCATCGCGGCGTGGCGCGAACGGCTTGGCGACACGCCGGGCGTGCTGCGCGTGGGCATCGCGTGGACGGGTGGCCTGCCGGGCACGCTGCGCGCGGCGCGCTCGCTGTCGCTCGCCGCGCTCGAGCCGCTGCTGCGGATGCGGAACGCGCGTTTTGTCGTGCTGGAACTGGGCGATTGCGGCGCGGCGGTGGACGCGATGCGCCGCGCGACGGGTGCCCGAATCGACGTCTGGCAGGGCGTCGCGGCGCTGCCCGACGAGGCCGCCGCGCTGGCCTGTGCGCTCGACGTGGTGGTCTGCGTGCCGACGGCGATGGCGCATCTTGCCGGCGCGCTGGGTCGGCCGGTCTGGGTACTGGTGCCCGGCGTCGGCACCTGGCGCTATCTGTGGCAGGGGGATCGCATGCCCTGGTACGGCTCGATGCGCTTGCTGCGGCGGGCGCCGGGGTCGGATGCGCAGACCGTCGTCGAAGGCGCACGGGACGCGATCGACGCGTTTACTCGAAGCGCAGCGCCTCGACCGGATTGAGCCGCGCGGCCTTGCGCGCCGGGTAGAAGCCGAAGAACACGCCGATCACGAAGGCGAATACGACTGCGAGCAGGACTGCGTCGGTCGACAGTACGAACGCGCCAGCCGGCGATCCTGCCGACGACGAATGCCCCGCCGACCCCGAGCAGCGTGCCGATCAGTCCGCCGATCAGCGACAACGTCACGGCCTCGACAAGGAACTGACCCAGGATGTCGCGGGTGCGCGCGCCGACCGCCATGCGCAGGCCGATCTCGCGCGTACGCTCGGTGACCGAGACGAGCATGATGTTCATGATGCCGATCCCGCCGACCAGGAGCGATACCGAGGCCACCGCCGCGAGCAGCAGCGTCAGGACCCGGCTCGACGCTTCGCGTGCCGCCATGATTTCGGCGAGATTGCGCAGCGAGAAATCGTCGTCTGCACCGGCCTGCAGGCGGTGTTGCTGGCGCAACAACGCACGCACCTGCTCGGCGACTGCGTTGGTGTCGAGCCCGTCGTCGACCTTGACCCAGATCACGCTCACGGCGCGCTGCTTGGCGAGCGTGGTCGAGCCGAGCACCCGGTTGCGCGCGGTATTGAGCGGCATCAGCACGACGTCGTCCTGGTCCGTGCCCATCATGCTTTGGCCCTTGTTTGCGAGCACGCCGATGACGGTGAAGGGCACGCGCCGGATGCGAATCGACTGTCCGATCGGATCGGAGGAGCCGAACAATTCCTTGACCACTGTCTGGCCGAGAATGCAGACCTTCGCCGCGCCGGCCATCTCGGCCGGTTCGAACACGCGACCCGCGGCCAGCGCCCACTGGCGCACCGGCAGATACTCGGGGGTCGTGCCGAAGATGACCGTCGACCAGTTGACATTGCCCCAGATCAGCTGCCCGCCGCCGCGCACCGCCGGCGCCGCAGTGGCGCCGGGAATCTCTTTGTTGATCGCGAACGCGTCGCCTTCGCGCAGCGAGAAGTTCGAGCTCAGGCCAAGGCGCACACCCGACTGGGTGCGCGCACCGGAAAGAATCAGCAGCAGGTTCGAGCCGAGCGCGCGAATCTGCTCCTCGACGCGTGCCTGGGCGCCGGCGCCGACCGCGACCATCACGATGACCGCGGACACGCCGATGATGATGCCGAGCATGGTCAGCGCGCTGCGTAGCTTGTTCACCGCGAGCGCGCGCAGGGCAATGCGCAGGAGGGCAGCGAGGCTCATGCAGGGACGTCCTCGGCGAGCAGGGCGCGCGCATCGAGCGGCGCGTTCGATTCGTCCCCCACCACGCGACCGTCGCGAAAGCGCAGCACCCGTCCGGCGAAGCGCGCGATGTCGGATTCGTGCGTGACCAGCACGACCGTCATGCCGTCCCGATTCAGCGCCTGGAACAGCGCCATCAGTTCGAGGCTGGTGCGCGAATCGAGTGCGCCGGTCGGCTCGTCGGCGAGGATCAATCGCGGTCGCGTCACCAGCGCGCGCGCGATCGCGACGCGCTGCTGCTGACCGCCCGAAAGCTGCGAGGGCTGATGGTGAGCGCGCGCTGCGAGGCCGATGCGGCCGAGCATCTCGAGCGCGCGCGCGCGCCGCTCGGCCGCCGGAACGCCGGCGTAAACCAGCGGTAGTTCGACGTTCTCGACTGCCGGCGTGCGCGCGAGCAGGTTGAAGTTCTGGAACACGAAGCCGATATTGCGGTTACGCATGACTGCGAGCGCGTCGCCATCGAGTGCCGATACCGGCTGCCCGTCGAGTTCGTAGGCCCCGTGCGTCGGCCGGTCGAGGCAGCCGATCAGGTTCATGAAGGTTGACTTGCCTGAACCCGATGCGCCCATCACCGCGATGAACTCGCCTTCGGCGATGTCGATGCTGACGCCCGCGAGCGCGTGGACATCCGAATCGCCAAGCCGATAGATCTTCTCGAGCCCCTGGGTGCGGATCAGCGGCGCGGACATCAGAACAGGCGCATGCGTGGCGACGCGCCAGCGGGCTGCGCCGCCTGTGCCATGCCGACGATGACCTCCGTGCCTTCGCGCAGGTCCCCCGCGACGATCTCGGTGCTGGTGCCGTCCGAAAGCCCGATGCGAACGTCCACCGGTTTCGGCGTCTCGTCCTCGAGTACCCACAGGCGGGCGGCGACGGCGCGTGCGCGGGCGCCCGATGCCGCGATCAAGCGTTCGTAAATCGCGCGTTGTTCCGGACGCAGCAGTTCCACGATCTGCGCGCGCATCTCGGCGCGGATCGGTGCACCGCGGCGGCGGCGCTCTGCGGCGTCGGTCAGGTCGCGCAGCGCGGCGAATTTGCCGCGCGCAATATCGAAGATCGCGTCGAGCTTCGCGCGCTGGGTCGCGTCGGGTTTGAGTGCCGTGTCGAGCCGCTGGCGTGCGCGCTGTAACGCCGTCGCCCCGCGCGCGGCGCCCCTGGCTGCGCCGCTCGCGCCGCCGACGACGGGCGCGTTCGGCGGGGACGTCGCCGGCGACGCCTCGGGCGGCTGGAAGCGCAACGCCGCGTTCGCAATCTTGAGGACGTCGTCGCGCCGCTCGACCTCGATGCGTACATTCGCGGTCATTCCGGGGAGCAGCGCGAGGTCGGCGTTGGCTGCAGAGATCACCACCGTGTAGCTGATGACGTTCTGCACGTTCAGCGGCGACTTGCGGATCTGGCGGATCCCGCCCGAGAAATTGCGCCGCGGAAACGCATCGACGGTAAAGCCGACGCGCTGTCCGACGCGCAGCCGCCCGACGTCGGCCTCGTCGATCGCCGCCTCGACCTGCATGTCGTGCAGGTCCTGCGCGATGGTGAACAGCACCGGCGCCTGGAGGCTCGCGGCGACCGTCTGTCCGGCGTCGACGTTGCGCAGGATCACGGTGCCATCCACCGGTGCGCGGATGATCGTGCGCTCGGCGTCGACCTCGGCCTGGCGCACGAGCGCCTCGCGCTGCTTGACCGCGGCGAGGGCGCTGGCGATCTGCGCTTCGCCCACCTTGCGCTGCGCCTGTACCGCGCGCAACTGCTGGCGCGTGGCGTCGAACAGCGTTTTGGCCTTGTCGCGCTCGGCGGGCGAAAGGAATCGCTTGTCGACCAGCGCTTTCTTGCGCCGATAGTCGCGTTCTGCATCGACCAGGTTGATTCGCACGCGGGCGATCTCCGCGTCCTGCGCGGCGAGCGCCGAGCGCTGCACGGCGACCGCGCTGCGCGCGGCATCGAGGTCGGCGCGCGTCTGGCTGACGCGCAGTTCGAAGGTCGCCGGATCGATGCGCGCGATGATCTGGTCCTTTTTCACCGCGCTGTTGAAGTCGGCGAGGATTTCCTTGATCTGGCCGGAGACCTGCGAACCGACCTGGACGGTCGTGACCGCGTTCAGGGTGCCGCTGGCCGCGACGACCGCGGCGATCGCGCCGCGCTCGACCTTGACCGTGCGGTACTGCGGGACGTCGCTGCCGCCGCCGCCGAGCCATGCGTACAGCGCCGCCACCGCCGCAAGCAGGGCGAGGACGATGACGCTTTTGAACAGGATGGGTCGCATACTTCACCGCGCGACGCAGCTGGACGGCTGATCGCCGGGCGCCGAATCATAGCGGTAAACGTCACCCATCCCGGGGCGTTTACGTGCCGTTTACGATCGGACGACCCCGGAACGGCTGCAGCAGACTCGGGACTCAGGCGAGGCCGGGATTGCCTTTGACGCCAACCAGGCGCGGGAGATTCGGTTTGAGCGGCGCGATGGTCTTCTTGTCGCGCAGGTAGCGCGTCACCACCTCCCAGATGGGTCCGCCCTCGGCGCCTTCGGCCACGGGCGCCCAGCCGGCGACCTTGTACTTGCGCCCGGCGTCGATCGGCTCACCGCCGAGCCGCAGGTCGGTGATGCGCGCGCCCATCTTCGCGTTCGGGCTGCAGGCGTAGCGCAGGCCGCCGACGCGTACCATGTCGCCGCCCTGTTGGAGGTACGGGTCGGGATTGAACAGGTTGTCGCAGATGTCCTCGAGGATGGCCTTGATCTGCGCCCCCGAGAGCTCGTTCACGGTCGACGCCGGGTAGGTGATGGCGGTCTGGTCCATCACGTGATCGAGCGTGATCGCGTCCCCGGGCAAGAGCGTGGTGCCCCAGCGGAATCCCGGCGAAAACCCGATCTCGGCGCCCTTGACCGCCATCAGCGCATCGAGAATCAGTTGATCGAAGGTGCCGTTGAAGTTGCCGCGGCGGTACAGCAGGCCTTCGGTCACGGCGAGTGTTTCCTCGAGCCTGGCGCGATGCGGCGCGCGGACAGAATCGATGTACGTCGCCATGTCCCGATCCGCCGGCAGCAGATTGGCGAACACCGGCAGCAAGCGGTAGCGGAAGTCCGCGACCCGACCGCCCTTGACGTCGAGGTCGAGCACGCTCAGGAACTTGCCGTTGGATCCCGCGTTGGACACCAGCGTGCGCCCGCCGCCGTTCTGCACGATGGTCGGCGCGGGGACACCGTCGTGCGTGTGGCCACCGAGGATGGCGTCGATGCCGCGCACGCGGCTGGCGAGCTTGAGGTCGATGTCCATGCCGTTGTGCGACAGCAGTACGACCACTTTCGCGCCCTTGGCGCGAACGGCTTCGACCAGTTTCTGCAGCCGGCGCTCCTGTATCCCGAAGGACCACTCGGCGACCAGGTAGCGCGGGTTTGCGATCGGGGTATAGGGAAAGGCCTGGCCGATCACCGCCAGCGGCACGCCGTTCATCGTGCGCAGCGTATACGGCTTGAACACCGGGTCCTCGAAGTCCAGGGTCTTGACGTTCTGGGCGAGGAATTCGATCGGCGCGAGTTCCTTCTCGACGACCTGCTTGACGTGCGCTGCGCCGTACATGAACTCCCAGTGCGCGGTCATCAGGTCGACACCGAGGCGCTTTTGCGCGCCGATCATGTCGGCGCCCTTCGACCACAGCGCGGTCGCCGAGCCCTGCCAGGTATCGCCGCTGTCGAGCAGCAGGGCATGGGGGCGCGACGCGCGCAGGCGCTTCACCAGCGCGGCGAGATGCGCGTAGCCGCCGATCTTGCCGTAGCGGCGCGCGGCCGCTGCAAAATCGAGGTGGGTATAGGCGTGCGCGAGCCGCCCGCCGGGCTTGACGCCGAAGTGCTTGAGCAGGGCGTCGCCGACGAGATGCGGCGCCTTGCCGGTGGCTGGGCCGACGCCCAGGTTGATGCTCGGCTCGCGGAAATACGTCGGCAGCAACTGCGCGTGCGAGTCGGCCATGTGCAGCAAGGAGACGTTGCCGAACGCAGGCAGATCGTAGAGTTCGCCCGCCGCCTGCGCCGCGCTCAGGCCGGGCCGCAGGCTCGCGCCGGCGGCACTCGCGAAGGCCAGCAGTCGAAGAAAGTCGCGTCTGTGCATGAATGGTCGGGGTTAAAAAAACGGGGCTTGGGAAATCCCAAGCCCCGTGGGGGATGACGCTCGATCGTCCGCGCGCTACTTGTTGTTCGGCGAACTCGGATCGAGCACGTACGCGACCAGGTCCTTGATCTGCTGCTCGGTCAGCGTGCCGGTGCTGCCGAAACGCGGCATGTTCGAGCACAGGTTGTAGGCTTTTGCGTTGTAGATCTTGCCGTAGACGTATTTCTGCATGTCGGCGCCGCTGCCGCGCTTCTTGCCGAAGGCCCGCAGACTGGTTCCGATGGTGCCGAACGAGGTCCGCTGGGGCGAAATCTCATGGCAGTTGTAGCAGCCGCCAGCCGCCCCCTTTTTCGGGTCCTCGTTCCACTGCATGCCCTTGCCGCTCCAGGCGAGCTTGGCACCGTTTTTCCAGTTGCCGATCAGCGACCCCGACGGAAAGGGGATCGCCGCGAGCTGATCGGACTCGATCGCCTTGGCGACATCGGCGGGCGGCTTGTCGTGTGATTGGTTGCAGACCTGCTGCACGATGTCCTGGTCGAGGCGATCCATCTTCGCCTGACCCTTGGCCTTGAAATCGCGCTTGATGATCTGCTGCACCTCGGCGTACGAAGGTTCCGCGTTCGCGAGCGGCGAAAACGCCAGCGCGGCAACGCCCGCGCCCAGTATCCATTTGGTCATCATCGTCTCTCCCCCCTCAGCGCTTGGTGCCGGGGCCGGCGTAGATCGCGCCCTTGCCGGTCACCATCATGTACGTGTGAATCGCGTTCACCACTTCCGAGCCCCAGACCGGCTGCGGGGTGCGCATCTGCCGGTAGCAGTTGTTGATCCGCCACTGCATGGTCTTCATCTGGCTGTTCGAGACCCGATACGCGGGCCAGGTCGCCATGACCGGACGTGCCACCGCCGGATCGCTCAACACGGGAAGTTCGGAGGCACGGATGCGCTTGCCCTCGTCGCCGTGGCAGGTGGAGCAGGAGAAGTCATACAGCCCCGTGCGCGTGGAGAACAGCACCTTGCCGAGCTCGTAGGCACGCTTCTCCTTGGGGTGACGCATCCCGGGGGCCACCTTGTAACCGCGACTCTGCCCGGCGACATAAGCCGCCAGGTACTCCATCTCCGAGGGCTTGTTGGCGTTGCCGAAGGGCCGCTTGAGCGCCTCCTTGCGACTCCGGCCTTGCAGCGTCTCCATGCAGTAGAGGAGCCGCGTTTCGGCGTCGTCCACGCGGTTCGTATCCTTGAAGTAGCGCGGCAGCGCCGCGTAGGCACCCTTCAGGACGCCAGGCCCTTTGCCGAGATCGCACTTTTCGAGCGATGCATTTTTCGGTCCCTGCTTCTTCTTCCACAGGTCCTCACCGACCAGTTCAAACAATTCCGCCGGACTGCCCTCGACAACCATCTTTTGGTATTTCGTGGCTTTCGCGGCCTGCGCAGCCCCGGGGGCTGCGGCGAGCGCGAATGCCGCGATTAACAGCACACTGAATCCTGATGCACGCATCACTGTCCTCCTCCTCCTTGATATGTTCAGGACCGCAGGCCGCCGCCCATCGAGGCGGCGGCGCCACGGCGCTGCGTCAGGCGACCGCGGTCTCCGTCTTGTTGGTGTCGCCCTTGCTGTCGAGCCAGCTGATCTCGACCTTGTCGCCCTTCTTCGCGCCGCCGACGCGGAAGGAAAATACCGGATTGCGCGACACGGCCTGGCTGATTTCGCCCTCGACCACCGTCTTGCCGTTCAGCTTGACGGTGAGGTTCTGGATGAAGTGCTTGGGAACCGCCTTGCCCCCGCTCTTGCGCAGCCCGGTCTCCATCGGGTGGCTCATCAGCACGCGAATGTCGGTGTAGTCGCCGTGCATCTTGGCGCGTGCTTTCATCGGACCTGCCATGATCGTCTCCTTTTCTCAGCCGCCGCAGCCGCCGGCGGTGACCTTGATGTCTTTGGTGGCCGTGTAGTGCTTTCCACCCGCCGTCGCGATGACGCGCACCAGGGAGGATTCGCCCATTTTCACGTTTACCTTCACGTACGGCAGCGCACCGTTCATGAATTGAAACTGTCCGGCGAGTGGTTGCGGGTTCTTTTCGATCAGCACCGCAATCGCCGTCGTGCCCGGGATCTTGCTCGTGATCTCGACCGGCACCACGGCACCGTTTTCGGCGATCTGCGGCGCGTCGATCACGATGTCTTCGCTTTTTTGAGGATTTGCGGCCCCGATTCCCTGCAGGGCGTCGATCGTGCTCTTCGCATCGAACGCCGCCTTGTTCCAGCTCGCCGCAAGCGCCCGTTCGGGCTTGAGCAAGCCTGCCGCGAGTGCGGCGGCGAACATGCCCGTCGCGCCGGCGCCTCTCAGCACAACTCTGCGTGCCTCATCCATCACTGTCTCCTTCGAGAAAATGGCGCCGGCCGTTGCGCAGACGCTCGTTGTCGAATCACCACCTGCCGCGGGGCTGGAACTTTGCGCCACGTCAACATGCTGAAGCTGGGGCATGCTAGCCGTGAATGCACGATGTGGAAAGTCCCTACTTATATCAAAAGTACTTATTCATTCATCCGGGGCGTCGATTTCTCGACTTCGCGGGTTTTCCTTTCACGACCGGGCGGCGAAAAGTGCCCGATCGCCCACCGCGCTTTTCGATCAATCTGACGTCGCGAATCGTCATCGCACGATCGACGGCCTTCAGCATGTCGTAGACGGTGAGCAGCCCGGCGGCGACCGCGGTGAGTGCCTCCATCTCGACGCCGGTCTGGCCGCGGCATTCCACACGCACCGAGATCTCGACCGTGCGGGCGGGTGCATCGAGCACAAAATCGACCGCCACGCGCGTCAATGCGATCGGATGGGCAAGCGGGATGAGCTCCGCGGTGCGCTTCGCCGCCTGTATGGCGGCGATGCGGGCGACGCCGAGTACGTCGCCCTTGGCCGCGCCGCCCGACGCGACGCGAGCGAGGGTCGTCGCCTTCATTTCGATGCGTCCGGCCGCGACTGCGACCCGTCGGGTCGACGCCTTGTTGCCGACATCGACCATGTGCGCGCGCCCGCGCGTATCGAAATGCGTCAGCGTGCCGGCGGACGATCGAGCCACGTGGTTGAATTCCCAAGGGAACTTAGTCGTGTCGACGGTATCATATGTGGATGCGTGCAGCCGTGGTGATGTTGACCGCCCTCGCGATCGCACTGCCACCGGCCTATGCGCAGATGAACTTGCCCGATCTGGGCGGCACTGCGGACGGTGCATTGCCGCCGCAAGTCGAACGCCGGATCGGCGAAAGCATCATGCGCGACATCCGGTTCCACGAACCGAGCTACGTCGAGGACGCCGAAGTCACAGAGTACCTCAACCTCCTGGGCGGACGCCTGGTCGCGGTCGCGCCCGACGTGCGCCAGGCCTTTACCTTCTTTGCCATTCGCGACGGCTCGATCAACGCCTTCGCATTGCCAGGCGGGTTCATCGGCGTGAACACCGGGTTGATTTTGTCGTCGACCTCCGAATCCGAACTGGCCTCGGTGCTTGCACACGAAATTGCGCACGTCACGCAACGCCACATCGCGCGCATGGTCGGTGCGCAGGAGCGCATGCAGATCCCGATGATCGCGGCGACGATCGCGGCGATCCTGCTCGGCGGTTCGCGGCCCGACCTCGCTGCGGGTGCAACCGCGGCGATCCAGGGGGCCGGCGTGCAGTCGCAAATCAGCTACACGCGCGGCTTCGAGCGCGAGGCTGACAGCGTCGGCTTCCAGATCCTCGCCGACTCGAGCTTCGACCCGCGCGCGATGGCCGCGTTTTTCGAAAAGATGCAACGCGCGACCGGGCTGAGCGACGACGGCAGTTATCCGGGTTACCTGCGTACCCACCCGATGAGCATCGACCGTATGTCCGATGCCCAGAACCGTGCCCAGAATTTGCGCTATCGGCAGACGCCAGACAGCCTCGAGTTCCACCTCGTGCGCGCCAAGCTGCGCGCCGAACTCGGCGATGCGCCAGACGCCGTCGCCTTTTTCAGCGGACTGCTGCGCGATCGCCGCTATTCGAACGAAGCGGCCGTACGCTACGGACTTGCGCTCGCGCTGCTGCGCGAGCGGCGCGTGGCCGACGCCCAGATCGAAGTCGGCCGGCTGCGCGCGATGAAGGCAGCGAGTCCGATGGTCGACGGCCTTGCGGCGAATCTGCGTCTTGCGGCCGGCGACGGTGCGGGGGCGCTGGCACTGCTCGCGGCCTCCCGCCTGCGCTACCCGCAGCGTCGCGCCGTGCTCTATGCCTACGTAGCCGTACTGCAGGCGCTCGGGCGGCATGCGGAGGCATTGGCCACGCTTGCCGAGCCGCTGCGCCTGTACCGGACCGACGCACGCCTGTATGCGTTGCAGGCGAAGTCCTACGCCGCGACTGGCAAGCGCCTGCTCCAACACAAGGCGCAGGCCGAGGTCTACGTGCTGCAGGGCAGTCTGCCGGCGGCGATCGAGCAACTCGAGCTTGCGCGCAGCGCCGGCGATGGCGATTTTTATCTGCACTCCGAGGTCGATGCGCGCTTGCGGGAGGTGCGCGCGGCCGACGCGCAGGAGCGGCGCGAAGCGCGACGCTGAGCTGGCGCGGCCCGGCGTAGGCGGGACCGTAAATTGGGGCCTCTTATTGCCAAATTAGTATTCCCTTTCGGGGGCCTGGGCGCAGCGTGCTAGCGTCTACGCCTTCGCGCCTCCTGGTCAGCTTCTTACATGTCGCGTTTGGTGGCTCCGCATGGTGGTCATGGCCTGCGCCCGTTGATGCTCGAGGGCACTGCGGCCGAGGCGGAGCGGCGCCGCGCCGAGACACTCAAGCGCGTGTCGATTTCCTCGCGCGAAAAGGGCGACCTGCTCATGCTTGGCATCGGCGGGTTTACGCCGCTCGCCGGCTTCATGTCGTACGCGGACTGGAAGGGCGTATGCGACGACATGCGGCTTGCCGACGGGACCTTCTGGCCCATCCCGATCACGCTCTCGGTCGACGCTGCGACGGCTGACGCCATTGCGGGTGGCAGCGCCATCGCGCTTGGCGATCCCGACACGGGCGAGCCGATCGCAACCATGACAGTGACCGAGAAGTACCGGATCGACAAGCGCCATGAGTGCAAGACGGTCTATCTCACCGACGACCTCGAGCATCCCGGCGTGGCCATGGTGATGGCGCAGGGCGAGGTGAATCTCGCCGGGCCGCTGCAGGTGCTGTCGCAGGGCGGGTTTCCGGAGCGCTACCCGGGGCTGTACATGACGCCGGCGCAGACCCGAGCCTGTTTCGAGCGCCTCGGTTGGTCGAAGGTCGCCGCATTCCAGACCCGCAATCCGATGCATCGCTCGCACGAGTATCTCGCCAAGGTGGCGATCGAAATCTGCGACGGGGTGCTGGTGCACTCGTTGCTCGGCAACCTGAAACCGGGCGACATTCCGGCCGAGGTGCGCACGGCGGCGATCTCGGTCCTGGTCGAAAAATACTTTGCGCCGAATACCGTGGTCCAGTCGGGCTACCCGCTCGACATGCGCTACGCCGGGCCGCGCGAGGCGCTGCTCCATGCGGTGTTCCGTCAGAACTACGGCTGCGCCTACCAGATCCTCGGGCGCGACCATGCGGGCGTCGGCAACTATTATGGCCCGTTCGATGCGCACCGGATCTTCGACGAGATCCCGCAAGACGCGCTCGAAACCCAGCCGATGAAGATTGACTGGACGTTCTGGTGCTACGCCTGCGGCGGCATGGCCTCGGCGCGCACCTGCCCGCACGCAGAGAAGGACCGCCTGCTGGTGTCGGGGACCAAGCTGCGCAAGTGGCTCTCCGACGGTGATCCGGTGCCGGCCGAGTTCTCGCGCCCCGAAGTGCTCGAGATCCTGCGTACGTACTATGCGGGACTCGAGGCGCACGAAAAGGTTGAGGTGAAGCTGGCTGGGCACTCGGCGCGCTGAGGCGCGGCGCACATCGCCGCGCCCGCGACCTGGGTGCTGGGCGACCTCGCGGCGATGCGCTTCGAGATACGCGCGCTCGGCGAGCCGCATACAGCGACTCTATAAGCGCATAGCGAACTTGTAGGCGGGCGCCTGGGGGCTCCCTATAAAATTCTGCACGTTACGGGGAGAAAACCTTAATGTTCACAGGCAATCCGTTTGCGGCGTTGTCCGCGTCCATCTCGCCTGGCGTCATGCAGGGCTACGTCATCGTCATGTTCCTGCTGGTCGTCGCGGGCACGCTGTTCGAGGTCGTGCACAAGGGCAGCGCCAAGTACTTCTTCGAGAACTGGCGCAACGGGCAGAAGAAGAAAGGTGCGAAGCCGGTCGGCGGCGGCGCGCTGGCGTCGATTGCCGTGCAGACCGCCGTGGTCGACGTGCTCGCCTCGGGCGAGTTCTGCAATCCGCACCGGCGCATCGCGCATCTGCTGACGATGTACGGGTTCATCCTCTACGTCAGCGCCACGGTGTGCATGGTGTTCGAGTTCCCGACGCCGGCGACGCCGACCCCCGGCCTGCTCGCCTTCGGCTGGTGGCTCGGCGCGCTGATGGCCTGCGTGGGCGGCTACTGGTTCTGGTTTTTCATCCGCGTCGATGTCGCGGCCGAAGGCAGCTCCCCCTTCCGCGTCATGCGCGCCGACCTGTTCATCCTCTCGCTGCTGGCGAGCGCCACGCTCGGCCTGCTCTGGGCGATCGCCGGCGGCGGCACGGGCGTGCTGTTCGTGCTGTACATCTTCGCCACCACCGTGCTGTTCGCCGGGGTGCCGTGGTCGAAGTTTGCGCACATGTTCTTCAAGCCTGCGGCGGCCTTCGAGAAAAGAGTGACCAAGGCCAATGGGACGGCCGAGAACTTGCCGACGCAGACCCGTGACGATCCCGAGCAACAGCAAAAACACTCCATGGAACTGTTGCGAAACGCTCCGATGGACATGGGACTTGGCATCAAGCGCGAAGCGCCCCGCCACTACTAGGAAACAGCATGCCTACTTTCGTCTACATGACGCGGTGCGACGGATGCGGACACTGCGTCGACATCTGTCCCTCGGACATCATGCACATCGATAAGACCTATCGCCGTGCCTACAACATCGAGCCCAACATGTGCTGGGAGTGCTACTCCTGCGTCAAGGCGTGCCCGCAGCATGCGATCGATGTGCGCGGATATGCCGACTTTGCTCCGCTCGGCCACAGCGTTCGCGTCCACCGCGACGAAGAGAAAGGCACGATTGCCTGGAGGATCAAATTCCGCAACGGTACGGAGAAGAACTTCCTGTCGCCCATCACCACCAAGCCCTGGGGACAGGCGATCCCCAAGCTCGCGGATGTTCCCGGCCCCAGCAAGGAAATGCGCGACGGCGAGCTCTTGTACGACGAGCCGAAATTCATCCGCATGGATGACGGCGGTTTGCATACGCTTCAGGCCGCCGGTCTCAAATTGAAGAAGGGTGTCTACTACTAATGGCCTACGAAACGATCATCGAAGACGGTATCGACATTCTGGTGGCCGGTGCAGGCCTTGGCGGCACGGGTGCCGCCTGGGAGGCGAGATTCTGGGGTCAGAACAAGAAGATCGTCATCGCCGAGAAAGCCAATATGGATCGCTCCGGCGCGGTCGCGCAGGGTCTGTACGCGATCAACTGCTACATGGGCACCCGCTGGGGTGAGAACAAGCCGGAGGACCATGTCCGCTACGCGCGCATCGACCTGATGGGGCTGCTGCGGGAAGACCTGGCGTTCGATATGGCACGCCACGTCGACTCCACGGTGCATCAGTTCGAAGAGTGGGGCCTGCCCATCATGAAGGACCCGAAAACCGGACAGTATCTGCGTGAAGGGCGATGGCAGATCATGATTCACGGCGAGTCCTACAAGCCCATCGTGTCCGAAGCCGCCAAGAAATCGGCGGACAAGGTCTTCAACCGCATCTGCGTCACCCACCTGCTGATGGACGAACGCAGGGAAAACCGGGTCGCCGGCGCCGTCGGCTTCAACGTGCGCACAGGCAACTACCACGTCTTCAAGGCCAAGACGGTGATCTGCGGCGCGGGCGGCGCCTCCAACATCTTCAAGCCGCGTTCGGTGGGCGAAGGTTCCGGCCGCACCTGGTATGCGCCCTGGTCGTCCGCGTCTGCCTATGGGCTCATGATCGACGCTGGCGCCAAAATGACGCAGATGGAAAATCGCATCGTGCTGGCGCGCTTCAAGGACGGCTATGGCCCGGTCGGCGCCTACTTCCTGCACCTGAAGACCTATACGCAGAACTGCCTGGGCGAAGAGTTCGAGTCCACGTGGTGGCCCGAGCTGCAGAAGATGGTCGGCAAGGAATATCTCGATCCGGATTCCTTTCACCTGACCCATCGGCCGATCCCGACCTGCTTGCGCAACCATGCCTTGATCAGCGAAGTCAATGCCGGGCGCGGCCCCATTCACATGGTGACCATGCGCGCCTTCCAGGATCCTCATCTGGAAGAAGTCGGCTGGGAAAACTTCCTCGGCATGACCGTCGGCCAGGCCGTTCTGTGGGCTGCGACCGACGTGGATCCCAAGAACGAGAATCCCGAGCTGACCACCTCCGAGCCCTACGTGATGGGCTCCCACGCGACGTGCTCGGGTGCCTGGTGCTCGGGTCCCGAGGACCTTTCCCCGCCCGAGTATTTCTGGGGCTACAACCGCATGACGACGATCGAAGGCTTGTTCGGCGCCGGTGACGCGGTCGGCGGCACGCCGCACGCCTTCTCATCCGGCTCGTTCACCGAAGGTCGTCTCGCCGCGAAGGCCGCCTGCAAGTACATCGACGACGGCAAGGCCGAAGGCATCGTCGTGTCCGACGAGCAGA
Source organism: uncultured beta proteobacterium (assembly GCA_963714925.1). Taxonomy (GTDB): domain Bacteria; phylum Pseudomonadota; class Gammaproteobacteria; order Burkholderiales; family SG8-39; genus SG8-39. Next base: position 63,330 of record CAVQQK010000004.1, read on the forward strand.
TCAAGCGGCGCCAGGCGGAGATCTACAAGCCCCTGGAGCACTACAAGACCTATCGCAACGCGATCGTGGCGGGCAGTGTCAACCCGCACTACATCAATCCCGAGCAGGGCCTGGGCCGCCTGCAGAAGCTGATGGACGAATATTGCGGCGGTATGACCGTCAACTACATGACCAACGAGAAGCTCCTGCATATCGGTCTCAAGAAGCTCAAGATCATGGAGGAAGACCTCGAGAGCCTGGCCGCAAAGGATATTCACGAGTTGCTGCGTGCCTGGGAATTGAAGCACCGTCATCGCGCCGCGGAGTGCGTCACGCAGCACACGCTGTTCCGCAAGGAGACCCGTTGGCCGGGTTACTACTACCGGGGCGACGCCATGAAGGTGGACGACGAAAACTGGCACGTGCTGACGGTTTCGCGTCGCGATCCGAAAACCGGTGAATACACCATGGAGAAGGCGCCCTGCTATCACCTGGTTTCGGACGAGGAGCCGCAACCCTCTCCATGAAGCCGGTCTCTCCCGCCCGGGAAGAGCCGCGCGTGAACATCATCGAAAAGACCGACGAAGAGATTCTCGCCATCGCTGATCCCCTGTGGCGCGACCTCGTCAAGTATTCGAATGAAGGCAAGTACGGGGAATTCGCGAGGAACTTCTCCAATTCTCTGGCGCTTGCCATGAACCAGGTCGTGGCCGGCCACCAGTTCGCCAACAGCGAACTCGCGAGAAGCCTTTCGGAAGACGTCGACGCCCTCGGCATTATCCGCCGGGGCGAACACGTGACGGTTCTCTACCGGCAGCGGAGCAGCAAGAAGGAAGGCGAATGGCTTGGCCGGCTTGTCCTCGGCTACGAAGACGGAGAAGTCAGGATCTTCGGCGTATCCATCTTCTGAATGGCCCGGGCGGATTCGACATGAGCGAAACCATCCGGGACGGCAAGTTCGTCGAGCTCACCTACACGGTGACCGACAAGAAGTCGGGGCATGTTCTCAGCCGGGTCGAATTCCCGCTCGGCTACGTGCACGGACACAATGAAATTCTGGCCCCTTCGGTTCATCGGCAGCTGGAGGGCAAGTCCGCGGGCGAGGTCATCGAGGTGCCGATCGACGGCAATCAGATCTTCGGCCCCAGAGACGAGTCGCTGGTTTTTACCGATCACATCGAGAACGTTCCCGAGGCGTATCGGCAAATAGGCACCTCCATACTCATGGAGAACGACAAGGGGCAGACCCGCAGCTTTACCGTGACGCGGATCGACGACAAGACGCTGACGGTCGATGGCAACAATCCGCTGTGCGGCAGAGAGGTTGTCTTTACGCTCGAGATTCTGACGGTGCGCGACGCAACGGCTGAAGAGACAAGAGCGGGCCAGGCGATCGTTGCGGGCGCGGATGTCGACCCGTCACTGATGAGACCTTTACAATCCTGACTTCACGGCAGAAAAGGTGACTTATGAGCGAGGAGAAGAAACCCACCACCACCAAGGTTCCTGACGGCCATGCGCGGTTTGTGACAACGCGCCAGCTGCCGCCGAACGAAAAGGGGTTTGTCGGTTACGAAACCGTCTGGGAACCGTTCCAGAAGGAAGCCGAATACGAGACGCCGAAACAGCCGTAGCTGTCATGGCGCGCAATGGATGAACCGGATCGCGCGGCCAGGATGCGAACCCCCATAAGGGGGATGGTCTTAGCGGCAATCACATGAAGCCGGCCGACGAGAACCGGCATTGCTTCACCCTGTCGCGCTACGACCGGGAGTCCGGCAAGTGGGCGATGGAGAAGGCGCCCGTCTACCACATCATCGACTGACGCGTTCGCCCGCATCCCCGCTCGCGGCCCCGCGTCGTTTGGGCAGCGGGGGGAAGGGGTGCCGGCCGGCGCGTTGCGGGTCTGTCGCAGTTGCGTGCAGAATGCTCCCAGTCGTCTATCGGACCCGGGAGCACATTCGTATGAAGCCCACACTGTGGTTCGTTGCTGTCGTGGTGTCGCTGTGGTCGACCTTCACCGCCGCGCAGCAACCGGTTTACGAATCCACCGACAAGGGCGGTGCGCCGACGTTCTCCGATCGGCCCACGCAGGGGTCGAAGTCGGTCACCCTGCCACCACCGAACGTGGTCAATCAGCAGCCTGTGGCGCAACCGCAGGCGTCGCCGCAGCCAGCCGCCCCCGCGTACGCGCAGTTGGCGATCATCGCGCCTGCGGAGCAGGGCACGGTGCATTCGAATACCGGCGCGTTCAACGTGGCGGTGAGCCTCGCCCCGGCGCTGAACCCCGGCGACAGTTTCGTCGTCACGCTGGATGGCACCGCGCTACCGGGCCGGTATACCGTGGGCAACATTGCGCTCACCGACAAGGACTTCCAAGCGGCAGCCGCGGACACTGCGCAACACCGGCTGGAGGTCGCCGTGGTCGATCCTGGCGGCAAGGTACTCATCGCCGCGAGTCCGGTGAGTTTCTACGTCAAGCGGAGCACGGTTCGCCGGCGCGGGCACCGCTGAGACGACGCAGCATCGGTTGCGGCGCGCCGGTTGGCGCAGCACGCGCCGCTCGACGATGGCACCCTGGCCTGATCGCGCCGGCGGCGCCATCAATTCAATGACCTTGATTCCGGCGTGCGTCGGATGACGATCAAGACGGGTAATCAAAGCAATGCAATCGAAAGCGCAACGTACCCCCTGGGCCTGCGTCGCAGCGGCGATGGGGATGTTCACCGTGCTGCACGCCGTGCCGGCCACCGCGCAAGGCACCCGTGGCACGGTGGAAAACGCGACGTTCACGTCGGCGATTTCCGGCGGCGCGCCCACCGATTTCCGCCAGGCGTTCGATAACACGACGCCGGTCGTTTATTACTATGCGGAAATCCTGGGCCTGGGCGGCCAGACAGTGACGCATCGCTGGACGCTGGAGGGCAAGATCATGCAGGCAGTGCCGATCGCGGTGAAACGCGCGCGCCAGGCGGTGTGGTCGAAGAGCGCGATGCGGCCCGAGTGGACCGGTGATTGGACCGTCGAAATCGTGAACGCCCGCGGCGAGGTGATCGAGACGGACAACTTCGCGTTCAATCCGCCGGAGTAAGCGGCGCTGCGCTTGCGCGTGAAGCGGACCGAGGCGGTCCTGTCGGCCATGATCGGGCAGCAACAGCGGCCGGTATCAGCGTCGATCGAGACGTTGCCGTCGGCTAGGTGATCGCGAAATGGCGCGGCGGCTCGCCGGCCGCGTGGCGCGCCCACATCGCTTCGTAGGCGCGCTCCAGGGCGCGCGTGAAATCCTCGGTGCGGAACAGCGGTTGCGTCAGGCGGTTTGCCGCGAGCCGCGCGCGCAGTGCGCGCAGTCGCTCGCCGTCGAGCGCCAGCGCGATCGCGAGCTGCTCGTAGTCGCGCAGTGTCGGCGCGATGAGTTCGGGCAGGCCGATCGCGGTGAGCAGGCTGGCGGCGACCCGTCCGGCGAACGCGTCGGCCGGCCAGGTCACGAGCGGCACACCGGCCCACAGTGCGTCGCTACCCGTCGTGTGCCCGTTGTAGCTGTGCGTGTCCAGGAACAGATCGGCCAGGCGCTGCCGCGCCAGGTGGTCGGGGCGCCGCGCCCAGCGGGCGAACACGAGCCGTGCCGGGTCCACGCCCTGCGCGGCAGCCGCGGCGCGCAACGTCGCTTCGGCCTCGGCATTGCTCGCGAAGAGCCACAACACCGAGCCGGGAACGGCCGCCAGGATACGCATCCAGGCCGAGAACATCACGCGCTCGATTTTGAAGTTCTGGTTGAAGCAGCAAAATACGAAGCCCGTTTCGGGTAAGCCGGCTTCACGTCGCGTCGGCGTGTGCTCGGCGGTGGGCTGGCGGTCGTCGTTCGCCTGGTAGCTGCCCGGCAGGTGCACGACCGCCTCCTCGATGGCGTCGAATTCGGCGGCGGGCGCAACGATCGCATCCGCAATGAGGTAGTCGATGAATGACGCCTGCATCGGCCCCGGATAGCCGAGGTAACCCGCCTGCACCGGCGCCGGCCGTAGCGCGAATACTTCGGTACGCGCCTGCCCGGTGTAGCCGGTCAGGTCGACGAGGATGTCGATGCCGTCATCGGCGATGCGCTGCGCGAGCGCCGTGGGCGCGAGATCCTCTGCATCGACGAAGTGCTCGAAGGCCGCGCGCAGCCGCTGGCGGTGTGCGCTGCCGTCGTCACCGAGCAGCGAATACGCCGACACGTCGAAGCGCGCGCGGTCGTGCCGCTCGAACAACCCTGCGGCGAGCTGCGCCACCGGGTGATTGCGCAGGTCCGCCGAGAGGTAGGCGACGCGCAGCCGCGGCCCGTCTCTGCGCGCCGTGCGACGCAGCGCGGGCAGCGTTGCCGCATGTGCAGCGACGCGCTGCGCGTGCTGGCGCGAGATTTCGTGGCGCATCGCGGCCGGCATCGGCAGTGCGAGCGCGACCCAGGGATGCACGCGGCGCGTCCACTGCGCCGCCGGCTCGCGCTGCGCCCGGTCCTGCAGCCGGGCGAGCGATGCCTCGATCCGATCCCAGTCGCAGATATCGAGCAGGGGCTTGAGCACCCGCGCTTCGAGCTCGGGTTGCTCGGGCGCCAGCGCCACCGCGGCGGTGAACTGTGCCACGGCCTCGGACATCTGTTTGGCGCGCAGCAGCGCGTTGCCGAGACCCACCCGGTAGTCGACCTCTCGAGGGCGTGCATCCACGGCGAGCTGCAGCGCGCCGATGCCTTCGTCGAGGCGCGTCTGCGCGACGAGCAGCGAGCCCAGACCATTCAGTGCCGTGGCGTCCGCCGCATTGCCCTTCAGCGCCGCGCGGAACGCCGCTTCCGCACCCGCCAGGTCGCCCGCACGCCAGCGCGCGAGACCCTCCGCCGCATCCACCGCTGACGCGCGCGGCTTGATGAGCTGCCGCAGAACGCGAAGCAGCACGCCTACGCCGCCTGCGGCGTTGCCCTGACGAGGGTCGCGGCGCCGCGCGATGCGCGTTCGGATGCGGTTCTCGGAGACCTGGCCACGCTAGGTCTTGATCAGGTATCCGCCCGGCGCGGCCGTGATGCCGAATTTTTCCTCGCGCGCGCGGTCGGTGATGAACGCGTCCGGATATTCTGCGACGAACGCCTCCCGCGCTTCGAAGGGGCCGGGACCGAAATCGGGGCGAACCGGGTGGCCATTGACGCAGCTGTCCTCCACCACGAGATAGTCACCTTTGCGCAGGAGCGGCAGGAACGCCTTCAGTTCGCGCAGCACATGCGCTTTTTCGTGATCGGAGTCCAGGATCACGAACAATGGGCCGCGCTCAGGCGGCAGGCGTGAACGGAGCTTGGCGACGATTTCGGGAGACGCGCTGTCGCCGAGCCAGAACTCGATGCGCTCATGTTTGCGCACCAGGTTGTAGCTGCTGTCGACGTCGATGCTGATCACCTTGCCGCGCGCCTCGTTCAGTGTCAGCAGGTCGGCGAAAAACAATGCCGACCCGCCGTGGGCGCTCCCCGTTTCCAGCACCCAGTCGATGCGGTACTCGGTGAAGATTTCCTGATAGTTCCACAGATCGCTCGGCAGCTTGAGCACGCGGATGCCGCGATAGTGCATGCGCTTCCAGATGCCTTGGTCGAAAAACCAGCGGAAGTATTCGGTACCCGGCGCGTCGCTCAAGACGGCAGTCCCTCTTGTAAAATCGCGCGGTGCGCGACACAGTGATTTACATTACCCGGATCGACCGCGAAATGGAACTCGTCCCGGGGAGTCCGATTTATTCCTCGATGGCGAGCATGCGCTTGCGGATGCTCATCCCGGCCGGGGAACTGGCGCGTACCGCCACCGTCAAGCTCGTGCCGATTGCGAACTTCCTGCGCGATGCGGCGCTTGCGACGTTCGACAACGTCCGCGCGGTCGTGATCGGAAAACTCTCGGTTTCCGAGGTGGAGACGCTGGGCGCGCAGGGCCGCGCCGGGCTGTTTGACGCGATCGCGCGCTGCGGCCATCCTGTGTTTGCCGATATCAGCGACAACTACCCGGCCTTCGGCTCGGCCAGTGCACCGCAACTGCTCGAATACCAGACCCAACTGGGTGCGCGCGCGACGCTGACCGTGCCCTGCAGTGCCCTCGCCGAGGCGGTGCAGGCGCAGGCGCAACGCGGCGTTCATGTCATCGAGGATCCCTTCGAGTCCCCCGAAGCGCCGGCACGGTTTGCGCCAAGCGATGGCGAATTGCGGTTGTGCTGGTTTGGCGCCGCCTATGAACCGCAATTGGTCGAGCGTGCGTTCGTCGCGCTCGCCCAAACGCAATCGGAACGGCGCCTGCGGGTGGATTTTGTGACGCACGCGTCGCGTGCCCCGATGGCCCGGCAACTTGCCGATCGATTGGACGCCGTGCATCACGCGAGCGACGTGCGCTTCGTGGAGTGGTCGTTGCAGAGCGTCACGCGGTCGCTCGCCGACTGCGATGTCGTCGTGCTGCCGCAGGATTCGAGCAGCCCCTGGGGGCGCTGCAAGTCGCATAATCGGCTCGTCCACGCGATTCGCGCGGGGCGCGTCGCCGTGGGCTCTGCCATTCCGTCCTACCGCGAGCTTTCCGATTACGCCCAGATCGACGACGATCTTGCGGCGGCATTGCGCGCTGCGCTTGCGCAGCCCGAGGCTGCGCTCAAAAAGGTGCGTACCGGACAGGTGCATGTCCAAACGCGGTTCGCACCGGCGCGAATCGCGGCGCGCTGGGCCAGCGTTCTTGGGCTCGCAGCGTAAACAACGAACGGCTTGCGTCGTTCAGGCTGCGCCTGCTGCGCGTTCCCGTGCAGCGTGCGCGGCGAGCGTCTCACGGACCACGGCGTCCAGTTCCTCGGCATTGACGCGATAGTCGCGGTGCATTGCCGGACCGGTGCGGTCCACGTCCTGCGACACCACGCTGACCGCGTGGTGGCCGGCCGCTTTGCACAGGAAGCGGAGTTCGTCCATGTGCACGATCGCGGAACTGGTGATCTCGACCATCGAGGCGCCCGGTGGTGCGAATACCATGTTGGCGAGTGCCGCGCCGTGCGGCGCGACGACTACGCGTGCGCAGGAGAATACTGCGATCTGCTCTCGAACGCTCATTTCACCGGGCACGATGATGCGGAATCCCTGCTGCGCGAGTGCTGCTTCGATCTGGGCCTCATTCAGCAGGCGGCGTTTGGATTGCTCGCGGCGCGAAGCGTAAATGAGCGCGCCGGCCGGGTCCGGCGGCGCGAGCTGCGGTGCGAGCTTTGCGCGCAGCCACGCGATGCCGTCGGCCATGCGGGGGTGGTTGCGCAACTGCGTCGGAACGTACAGCCTGGAACAGTGGAGGATGCGATCCGTCGGCACACGCAGCAGCCGTGCCTGCGGGATCCCGAGCAGCGTCAGGTAGTCCTGCTCCCAGCGCCGCAGGTCGTCACGCACGAGATACGGCGCCTCGGCCGGCACGCCGGCGTTCTCGAGCAACGCGAGTTTCAACACATTGCGCAGAACCCAGTGCGCATAGTTGCCATCGCTGCCGAGCAGCACGCAGGGCGTCTCGATTCGATCCAACCGTTCCAAGGCGCGGGGCAGCGTGATCACGCAGTGTCCCTGATCGGGAGTGACGCGGCCGCGCACGAGCGGGCTATTGGACACGGTGCGGCCTTGCGTTTCGCGCGTGAAGATGCGCTCGCCCTGAATCACCGACCAGAAGTCCGTGTCGACGAGTACATCGTCGAGTGCCGCAACGTAGGCTTCGCCGCGGCCCGCACGCGCCGGGTCCATGAGGGACTCGGTGACCAGGCGCGCAGTGCGCGCACCGCCCGAGGCGAGTTCTTCGAGCCGGGCAAAATGTGCGGCGGCGCGCACTGCGTCACCGGTCTTGAGTCGGTTGACCGCGGCCGCAAGCAGCGCTGCCTGGTCGTTCGGCGCACGGGCGAGAATTTTGTCACACACGGCGAGCACGGCCTGCCGCTCGCCGCGTTTGATCGTCTCCGTCAGCGCGCGCTTCAGCGTCTCCACGGACGCAACAGGGGGCGCGCCGGTGCGGAGCGTGCGGTCGCGGCCGAACAAGCGCTTGAGAATGCCCATGCAGCATCGATTGTAGCGGCGTGGGGGTGCGCGCCAAGCGATTGTCCGTCGCGGCGATCGCAGAAGGGTTCGCGCAGCTGTTTCGCGGAGTGTCAATTTTCTTAAGGACGCAACGGCATCGCCCGCTTTGGCGTTACTGTTGCGAGGTGATGCAGCCACCGCAGTCCATCCGCCTCTTGGTCATCGATGATGACCGTGCGTTTCTCGGTGCGTTGTCGCGCGTAGCCGAGGGCGCGGCGATCGAGATCCTCGGCACGGCGTCCTCCGGCGCCGACGCGGTCGCACTTGCGCGGGCCTCTCAGCCCGACGTCATCCTGCTCGACATGGGGCGCCACGCCGACGATTGCATCGATGCCATCCCGCGGCTCGGAGCGGCGTGTCGCGCACAGGTTCTGATGCTTGCCAGCGTATGCGACCCCGATTCGACCGTGCGTGTCATCCAGGCAGGCGCGCGCGGCGTGGTGTTCCGAAGCGACGCACCTGAGACGATCCGCAAAGCGGTACGCAAGGTCCGTGATGGTGAGCTCTGGCTCGATCGCCAGACGACAGGACGCATTGTCGATGCGCTCACCGCGGCGCGCGCGGAAACAGCCCAGGCCAGTGCGAACGGCGGCGGCGAGGCCGACAAGCTGACTGTGCGTGAACTCGAGGTGGTGCGTGCGCTGCTCGCGCACGATGGCGCGGGCAGCCGCGACCTCGCCGCAGGCCTGCGGGTGAGCGAGCACACGTTGCGCAATCACTTTACGTCGATCTATCGCAAGCTCGGGGTGCCGAACCGGACCGGGCTGTTCGCCTACGCGTCCAAGCACGGACTCGGCGGCGCCGACTGAGCAGCGCCCATCAGGCCGGCGCTCGCTAGTGCTGGGCGGCCTGGGTGCCGCCGCGTTCGGCTTCCACCCGTTTGGTCGGGCGAACGTTCATCGTCATCTGAAACGCGCCGGCCACCAGCCCGATCGCGACCGCCGATTTCCACGCCAGGTCATACGACCCCATCGCACTGTAGACGAGCCCGCCGCCCAGGGCGCCGACGAACGAACCGATCTGGTGACTGAAGAACGCGACACCGACGATGGTGGCCATGTAGCGCAGTCCGAACAGCTGGATCACGAGCCCGCTCACCAGTGGCACGACGCCGAGCCAGAGCGTGCCCATGGCCGCAGCGAAGAGCAGCGTGGTGAGCGGCGTCGGAACGCTCATGAAGTACGCGGTGATGATGAGCGAGCGCAGGACGTAAATGCCGCCGAGCAGCGCGCGCCGAGAGTAGCGCCCGCCGAGCCAGCCGAAGAGAAAGGAGCCGAAGACGTTGAACAGGCCGATCAGCGCGAGCGCCGAGGCGCTGACCGCGGGCCCGATGCCGCAGATCTCGAGGTAGGCGGGTAGATGGGTGGTCAGGAAGACGAGTTGCAGGCCGCAGACGAAGTAGGCGAGCGCCATGACGACGTAGCCCGGGTGGCGCAGGGCCTCGCCCAGGGCGTTGCCGATCGATTGCGGCGCGCCGTAGGATGCGTGGCGCACGCGGTCGGCGCCGCCGCCGAGCCAGGCCGCCGGCAGCATGACCATCGACAGTCCGAGAAAACCGACCAGCGCGATCTGCCAGCCGCCGGTAGAGATCAGGGTCTGCGCGATCGGCGAGGCGAACGTGAGTCCGAGCGAACCGATCCCCGACACCGCGCCCATGGCCAACGAACGCCTCGCCGCGGACACGGTGCGCGAGGTAATGGTCATCGCGATGCTCGATCCGGTACACGACATTGCAATGCCGATGCACAGTCCGGCCCCGAGCGTAAATACGAGCGGCGAAGTGGCGACCATGCTGAGCGCAAGTCCGCAGGCGTAAATCAGAACGCCGGCGAGCGCGACGCGGCGCGTGCCGTGCCGGTCGGCGATCGCGCCGACGAAGGGCTGGGTAATGCCCCATAGGATGTTCTGGATCGCGATCGCCAGAGAGAAGTCCGCTGCGCTGAGGCCGATCTCGCGGATGATGTGCGGCTGGAACAGCCCCCAGCTCTGACGCATGCCCATGCTGAGGCTCAGCATGACCGCCGCGCCGCCAAGGATGGCGAAGGTCTGCGCAGAGGAAAGGTTTTCGCGCTGCATGGCGGCGCGCATTATCGCCGCAGGGCGCGCGCTGCGGCGGGCCGGTTCGCAACCGGCCGGGTGGACTACGGTGCCTGAAGCGCTACGACGCCTGGCGCGCCGGCACGCTGCGCAGGCCCTCGAGCAGCGCGCGCGCGCGCTGCATGGAAAACGCACGCGTCTCGGCGTTGAACGCGGCGCTGTTGCCCGGCATCATGTAGCCGTGCTGCACGCCGGGGAAGATGTGCACCTCGACGTTCTGCTGCCGCGCGGGCACGGCCCGGTAGGCATCCTGCACCTCGGCCGGCGCGGCGAAGTCCTGGTCGCCCCAGATGATGCATACGGGCTTGGTGACGCCGTCGAGCTCGCTCGATGTAGTCGAGCATCTGCGTGCCGTGGCAGGCAATACCGGCGTCGTAGCCGAGGCGCTTGGGTCCGAGGATCGCGTAGGGGCCGCCAAAGCAAAATCCGATCACGGCGGCGCGCCCGTTGAACTGCGGCTGGGCGCGCAGCGCCGTCAGCGTGTCGGCCAGATCGGCTTCGCCGGTCTTGATGATCTCGAGGCGCGGTTGCGCGCGCGCCTTCGCACGCGCGTCGTCGCGCGCGAGCGGGCCGGGTACCGAGCGCCAGAACAGGTCGGGCGCCGCGGCAAGAAAGCCCTGCGCTGCGAATTCGTCGGCGATGGCGCGCACGTCGGCGTCGACCCCGTGCACCGCCGAAGCGAGCACGATGCCCGGCGTTCGGTCGGCCGTTTTCGGCGCAGCGAGATAGCAGTCGAATTCGCCGCCCGCACGCGAGCGGACCTTGATGTCCTCACCTGGCATGTGCATTCCTCCTCTCTGGTTGCGGGGGCAAGCTTGGCACAGACCGCGCTCGTGACATAGTCTTGGCAGGGTCCATGTCGCTCCTTGCCAGATTGTTCGGCGGCCTGCTGCGCGCCAAGTCGGAAACCGGCTCTGCCGAAACGCTCGCGGCGCGCGGCGTGGCGCATCTCGGGCAGGGCGCGCTTGAGGCGGCGCAGCGCGATTTTGAGGCGGCACTCGCGCGCGATGCGGGTTGTGCCGCGGCGCATTGCGGGCTCGGTGTTCTTTATCAGCGCCAGGGCGCGCGCGACGTCCGCGCTGCGCCACCTGCAGCTTGCGACGCAACTCGAGGCGGACAACCGCGTCATCGTGCTGCGTAGCGCGCAGGCGCTGGACGAGTTGGGCTTTGCCGAGGAAGCGATCGAACTGCTTGCGCCGGTCGCCGTGGCGCACCCCACCGACTGGAAGGCGAGCGTGCGGCTCGCGCGGCTCCTGCGCGCGCGAGAGGACTTCGACGCCGCGACGGATGCGATGGAACGCACGGTCGCCGCGGCCCCTGCCACCGCCCTCGCGCTGGAAGAACTGGCGATCCAGTATCGCGATACCGGCCGCATCGACGAAGCGCTCGCGCTCTACGAGCGCGTCGCCGCGCTGCTTCCCGAGATGCCGACCACGCATAGTGCGGTCCTGTTTCACGCGCTGTACCGCGACCACGACCGCGCGGCGCTCGCGCGGCGTCACCACGTCTGGGGCCGGCGCTTTGCGCCGCCGGGCGCGATGCCGCGCTTCGACAACCCGCGCAAGGCCGAACGGCCGCTGCGCATCGGTTACGTGTCGGCGGATTTTCGCCGCGCCTCGGCGGCGCCGTTCATCGAACCGCTGCTCGCGGCGCGCGACGCGGACCACTTCCACGTCGTCTGCTACGCCGCATCGGGCGAGCGCGACGTGGTCACCGAGCGCCTGGCGGGGCGCGCCGACGCCTGGCGCGAGGTCGCGCAGCTCGACGACGATGCCTTCGCCGCGCGCGTGCGCGAGGACGCGATCGACATCCTCGTCGACCTCAACGGCCACACGACCGGCAACCGGCTCACCGCGTTCGCGCGCCGCCTCGCACCCGTACAGGCGACGTACCTCGGCTACGGCGCCACGAGCGGCGTCGCGACGATCGACTACCGCATCACCGATGGCGTGATCGACCCGCCCGGGCAGGCCGAGCGCTTCTACGGCGAGCGCCTGGTGCGACTGCCGGGGGCGATGTGGTGCTTTACGCCGCCGGCCGATGCGCCGGCACCGGACGCGCGCGGCGCGGCGGCGGACGGCGGCGTGACGTTCGGCGTGTTCAACAACTTTTCCAAGGTGTCACAGGCGGCGCTCGAGGCCTGGGCTGAGATCCTCGCGCGCCTGCCGGAGGCGCGGCTTGTTCTGGTCGGCGTACCGCCCGGCCGCACACGCGCGCGTGTGCTCGAGCCGTTCGAGCGGCGCGGCGTCGCCGCGAATCGGCTGACGTTCCACGGGCGCCTGTCCTACGCCGAATACCTCGCGCTGCACCAGACGGTGGACATCGCGCTCGATACCTTCCCGTATACGGGTGGTGCGACGACCTGCGATGCGCTCTGGATGGGGGTGCCGGTGCTTACGCTCGAGGGCGACGGCGTGCTCGCGCGTTCCGGGAGCAGCATGCTGCGCACGCTTGGCCTGCAGGACTGGATCGCGCGTGCAGCCGACGACTACGTCGCCGGGCCGTGCGCCTTGCGGGCGAGCGCGCTGCACTCGAGGACCTGCACGGCGCCCTGCGCGCGCGGATGGCCGCGTCTGCGCTTTGCGACGCGCCGCGCTTCATGCGCGGCTTCGAGGACGCGCTACGCACGATGTGGCGCGCCTGGTGCGCTGCCGCGCCTGACTAGAGCGCTTCGCTGTCGGCATCGATGCCGAACAGCGTGCCGTGCAGCGCCGTCGGCGGGGCGCGCAGCGCGACGGTACGGATCTCGAATACGCCGATCGGCGCCAGCGCATAGGCGTGCGTGAACCCGGCATGTTCGAGCGCCAGGCGAAGCGCGCGCCGCGTGAAGCCGGTCTTGTGCGCATAGAAATCCTCGCCCGATTGCTCAAGTGCGCGGGTGAACCCATACAGTACGTCCACCACGCGGATGGGTCCGGCGGGCGAGGTATACAGCGTATCGCCCATGTCCCGGTCGTGCGCGACGATCTGTTGCGCAACCGCATGCACGTCCGGCACCCGGATCTCGATGAATCCCACGGGCTGCTTGAGCACATGCGCGAAGCCCGCCAGCACCTTCGACACGTCATGCTCGTAGTAGTGTTCCAGATTGTGGGAGCAGTGCACGGCGTCGAACTGCCCGGCGGGCAAGCTGCGTAGCGCGCGCGCGTCGAGCACGATGTCCGGCTTTGCCTTCGGGTCGATGTCAAGAAACAGCTGATTCCATTCCGCGTAGTGCGGCGGCAGGGCGATGCTGCGATCGCCGCCGCCGACGTTCAGCACGTTCTGCCGCGCGGGATCGAGCGGGACGCGCGGGGATTGCGGTGCGCCGCGCCGGGTCGGGCGGACGATGGAGGACAGAACGCGCAGCAGCATCGTGCAAGTGAAGCATGGGGCAGGTCGGAACCGCAACTTGTGCGGATGAGGTGCCGTGCTGTGGCGTGCCGGGGGGGTCGGCGATAATTCGGGTCGGACGGTCGTTTGCGCCGCCGCGCGCGTGGCGGTCGATGAGAACAGGAGCGAGATGGCTTGCATCACTCTGATCGTGGCGGGCGTCGTCGGCCTTAAGTGGTGGGCCGTGCAGTGACGGTTGCGATTGCGTTGCGCCGCGTGCTCATCGTGGCCGTCCTGGTTGCGATTGCGGCCGCGAGTTGGATTGCAACGCGCCCTGAGCCCCTGGCGGTGCTGGTCGCGACGGTCGAGCCGGGCCGCGTCGAGACCACCGTCGCCAACACGCGTGCGGGTTCGGTGTCGGCCTGCCGTCGCGCCAAGCTCGCGCCGCCGCTCGGCGGACGCATCGAGAAGCTCGCAGCGAAAGCGGGCGACCGGGTCAAGACCGGGCAGATCCTGCTCGAACTCTGGAACGAAGACCTCGTGGCGCGCGAGCTCGTCGCGAACGAGTCGTTGCTTACGGCCCACACGCACGTGCGCGAAGTCTGCGCGCTGGCCGAGATCGCGATTCGTGCGGCGGCGCGCGCGCGTCAATTGCGTGACAAGGGATTCGTCTCGGAGGAAAGCGTCGATCGAGCGGAGAACGAGGCAAAGGCCAAGCGGGCCGGCTGCGAATCGACGCGCGCGCAGGTGAGCGAGGCCGAAGCGCGCCTGCAGGCCTCGCGCGCCGATACGACGCGCACGGTGCTGCGCGCGCCATTCGACGGTATTGTCGCGGAGGTGAACGGCGAGGTAGGCGAATACCTGACGCCCTCGCCACCCGGCATTCCGACGTTGCCGGCGATCGACCTCATCGACGATTCCTGCCTCTACGTGACCGCACCGATCGACGAGGTCGACGGCGCGCGGCTCAGGGTCGGGATGGCGGCGCGGATCACGCTCGATGCCTATCGCGGCACGCACTTCGCAGGGCGCGTTCGCCGCATTGCGCCGTACGTACTGGCGGTGGAAAAGCAGGCCCGCACCGTCGAAGTCGAGGTGGAATTCGATCGACCGGGTGAGGTGCGCCACCTGCTCGTCGGCTACAGCGCCGACGTCGAGATCATCATCGAAGCGCACGATGACGTACTGCGCATCCCGACCAATGCGCTGCTGCCCGCCAACCGGGTGCTGCGGCTCGGTGCCGACCAGCGGCTCGAAGCGCGCGCGATCGAAACCGGCCTGTCGAACTGGGAATACACCGAGGTGAAGGCGGGCCTGGCGCGCGGCGACCGCATCGTCATCTCGCTCGCGCGCGCGGGCGTCGAGGACGGCGCACGGGTGGTCGTCGAGCGCGGCGTCGAGGCGGCGCCCCCGGCGCGGTGACCGGCCGCGCATGATTCGCCTGCAGGGCATCGAGCGTGTCTTCCGCGTCGGGGAGGAGGAAGTCCACGCGCTGCGCGCAATCGACCTCGAGATCGAAGCCGGCGAATACCTCTCGATCATGGGGCCCTCGGGCTCGGGCAAGTCGACGCTGCTCAACATCATCGGCCTGCTCGACCGGCCGAGCGCCGGGCGCTACGCGCTCGATGCACGGGACGTCACCGGCCTGTCGGACGACGACCAGGCGCGCGTGCGGCGCGAGAAGATCGGCTTCGTGTTCCAGTTCTTCCATCTGGTGCCGCGGCTCAGCGCGCAACAGAATATCGAACTGCCGATGGTGCTCGCGGGCATCGCGCCTGCCGAGCGCGCGCGCCGGCTCGAGCAACTGCTGGCGGATTACGGGCTCGCCGAACGCGCCGCGCACCGGCCCGACCAGCTCTCGGGCGGACAATGCCAGCGGGTCGCGATCGCGCGCGCCATGGCGATGCAGCCGTCGGTGATCCTCGCCGACGAACCGACCGGCAATCTCGACCGGCATACCGGGCGGGAGGTGATGACGGTGCTCGAGGCGGTGCACGATGCCGGCGGCACGCTGCTGGTCGTGACGCACGATCCGGAGATCGGCGCGCGGGCGCAGCGGCGCCTGCGCATGGTCGACGGCGCAATCGCCGCCGACGAACGGGGCTGAGATGCGAACCGCCGACCTGGTGCAGTTCGCCTGGCGCGTGGTCGCCGGCCATCGCGCACGCACCGCGCTCATCCTGCTCGCGATGGGGATCGGCGTCGCCGCGGTGATCGCGGTGAGCTCGATCGGCGAGGGCGCGCGGCTGTATATCGTCAACCAGTTCGGCGCGCTCGGCACGAACCTGGTGATCGTGCTGCCCGGGCGCAGCGAGACCGCGGGCGCGATGCCCGGGGTATTGATCGGCCGCACGCCGCGCGACCTCACGATCGACGATGCGCTTGCGCTCAGGCGCAGCACCGCGGTGCGGCGCCTGGCACCGCTCATCGTCGGCGCGGGTGATGTGCGCGCCGGCGCGCTCAATCGCGAGGCGCCGGTGCTGGGCTCGACCGCGGCGCTGATGGACATCCGCCACATGGCGCTCGCGCAGGGGCGCTTCCTGCCCGAGGGCGATCCGCGCCTGAGCCAGCCGGTGTGCGTGATCGGCGCCAGGCTTGGCGCCGAGCTGTTCGGTACGCGCCCGGCGCTCGGCGAATGGCTGCGCATCGGCGACTGGCGCTTCCGCGTCGTCGGCGTGCTCGCCTCGCAGGGCCAGTCGCTCGGCTTCAACACCGACGAGATCGTCATTGTGCCGCTCGCCGCGGCGCAGGCGCTGTTCAATACCGATGCGCTGTTTCGCATTCTGGTCGAGGCGAAGGGCCGCGGGCAGGTCGCGGCGGCCAAGGCCGACATCGAGGAGATCCTGCGCGAGCGGCACGAGGGCAAGCGCGACGTGACCGTGATCACGCAGGACGCGGTGCTCGCCACTTTCGATCGGATCCTGGGCGCACTGACGCTGGCGGTCGGCGGGCTGGCCGCGATCAGTCTCGCGGTCGCGGGCATTCTCATCATGAACGTGATGCTGATCGCAGTGTCGCAGCGCAGGCGCGAAATCGGGCTGCTGCGCGCGCTCGGCGCGACCGGGCGGCAGATCCGGCTCGCGTTCTTCACCGAGGCCGTGCTGCTCGCGCTCGGCGGCGCCGGCTGCGGCGTCGCCGTCGGCAAGCTCGGGCAGCTCGCGATCTCCCAGCTCTACCCGAACATTCCGTTTACGCCACCCTGGTGGGCGCTCATTGCCGCACCGACCACCGCGATCGCTCACCGCAGTACTGTTCTCCGTTGCACCCGCGCGGCGCGCGGCGCGCCTCGACCCGGTGCAGGCACTGTCCAACCGATAAGACCCAGAGCCCAGGGTCAGATCCGATCGATGTATCTCTCCGACTTCGTCCGCTTCACGGTCGCCTCGCTCGTCGCGCACCGCATGCGCACCGTGCTCACCGCGCTCGGCATTGCGGTCGGCATTGCCGCAGTGATGCTGCTCACCGCCATCGGCGAGGGACTGCACCGCTTCGTGATCGCCGAGTTCACCCAGTTCGGCACCAATATCGTCACCGTGACGCCCGGACGCATCACGACGCATGGGGCGTCGCTCGGCGCGGTCAACACGGCGCGCCCGTTGTCGATCGACGATGCGCTCGCGCTTACCCGCGCGCGGCACGTCACGGTGGTCGACCCGCTGGTGCAGGGCAACGCCGAGGTCGAGTACCTGGGCCGCAACCGGCGCGTGACGCTGTACGGCGTGGGTGCCGATTTCGCCACTGCGCTCAGCATGCGCGTGGCGTCCGGCGAATTCCTGCCGCAGGGGGATCCACGCGCGCCGCGCGCCTTCGCCGTGCTCGGCTCCAAGGCGGCGCAGGAACTCTACGGCGCGCAAAACCCGCTCGGCAGCCGGCTGCGCGTCGGCGGCGAGCGTTACCGCGTGGTCGGCGTGATGGAATCGAAGGGACAGGTGCTCGGCTTCGACCTCGACGACACGGTGTACATCCCGGTCGCGCGCGCGATCGACATGTTCAACCGCGAGAGCCTGATGGAGGTCCACGTCGTCTACGAGCCGACCGCGCCGCTCGCCGAGGTCGAGGCCGAGATTCGCCGCATCCTCATCGCGCGCCACGGCGCAGAGGATTTCACGCTCACGCCGCAGGAGAAGATGCTCGAGGTGTTCGACACGGTGCTTACCGCGATCACCTTCGCGGTGAGCGCGATCGGCGCGATCTCGCTCGTGGTGGGCGGGGTCGGCATCCTCACCATCCTCACCATCGCGGTGGCCGAGCGGACTTCAGAGATCGGGCTGCTGCGCGCGATCGGCGCAACGCAGCGTGCGGTGCTGCTGCTGTTTCTCGGCGAGGCGGTGCTGCTCGCGGCGATCGGCGGCGCGGCCGGTCTCGCGCTCGGCTGGGGGCTTGCCTTCGTGCTCAAGCTCGCGCTGCCGGCGCTACCGGTGCACGCCGTGTGGTTCTACGCGCTCGCGGCGGAAGGCGTTGCCGTCGCGGTCGGGCTTGCTGCCGGCGTGCTGCCGGCGCGGCGTGCGGCGCGCCTCGACCCGCTCGAGGCGCTGCGCGGGGAGTAGCGCGATAGACTCGAGGGCGATGGACTCGAGAGCGATGCGGGTCGTGGCGCTGAATTGAGGCAGTTTTTGTCTCCGCATTTTGCACGGGTTCAAAAAGCGAACCCGTGCAAAATGCGGAGATTGTTTAAAACCGAGTAGGGTTATCGCAATGATCGATCTGTACTACTGGACCACGCCCAACGGGCACAAGATCACCATCTTCCTGGAGGAGGCCGGGCTCGAGTACAAGATCATCCCGGTCAACATCAGCAAGGGCGACCAGTTCAAGCCCGAGTTCCTGGAGATTTCGCCCAACAACCGCATGCCGGCGATCGTCGATCATGCGCCGGCCGGCGGCGGCGAAGCCGGTCTCGGTGTTCGAGTCGGGCGCGATCCTGCTCTACCTGGCGGAGAAGACCGGACAAGTTCATTCGCGGGCGACCTGCGCGGACGGGTCGAGGTGCTGCAGTGGCTGTTTTGGCAGATGGGCGGGCTGGGCCCGATGCTGGGGCAGAACCACCACTTCAATCTCTACGCGCCGGAGAAGATCCCGTATGCGATCGATCGCTACGTGAACGAGACCTCGCGCCTGTACCAGGTGCTCGACAACCGCCTGGCAAGGACCGCGAATTCATCGCCGGTCCGTACTCGATCGCCGACATGGCGTGCTATCCGTGGATCGTGCCCTGGAAGCGCCAGCAGCAGGACATCGAGTTGTTCCCGAACCTCAAGCGCTGGTTCGAGGCGATTCGCGCGCGGCCCGCCGTGGTGAAGGCCTACGAAATCTCGAAGTCGGTCAATACGCAGCGCGTCGTCGACGCGCGACGCGATGAAGCTGCTCTTCGGCCAGACCGCGCAGACGGTGGCGCGCAAAGGCGGATAGTGGTGTCGGCGGGCGAACGTCCGGCCGCGCGCGCGGCGCTCCGGCAGTGGACTCGGGTTAAACTCGGGATTCGACTGATTCCGCGATTGATCGATGTCCGAGCAGCAGGATCAGATGTACGACGCACCCGAGGAACAGGGCTGGTGAACGCGCCGCACGCGGTGGACCCGGACGCGCTGCGGGTGCGCGAGGCGCCGTACTACCGAGCGCTGGGCGATGAGATCGCGCTGTTCGAGGCGGCCTACCGCAATCGGTTGCCGGTATTGCTCAAGGGACCGACGGGCTGCGGCAAGACGCGGTTCATGGAGGCCATGGCGTGGCAGCTCGGCCGCCCGCTCGTCACGGTGTCCTGCCATGACGATCTCACCGCCGCGGACCTGGTCGGACGCTATCTCGTGACCGCGAACGAGACCGTGTGGATCGACGGCCCAATGACGCGCGCGGTGCGCATGGGCGCGCTGCTGTATCTGGACGAGATCGTCGAGGCGCGCAAGGACACGACCGTGGTGATCCATCCGCTCGCCGACGACCGGCGCGCGTTGTTCATCGAAAAGACGGGTGAGGTCGTGCATGCACCGGCGGAATTTCTGCTCGCGATTTCATACAACCCGGGCTATCAGAGTGTGCTGAAGGAACTGAAGCAGTCGACACGGCAGCGGTTCGTGGCGATCGACTTCGACTATCCGGCCGCCGAGGTCGAGGCGGGGATCGTGACGCACGAGAGCGGCGTCGATGCGGCGATGGCCGAACGACTGGTCCGCCTGGCGCATATGACGCGCAATCTCAAGGGCAATGGGCTCGATGAGGGCGCCTCGACACGGCTGCTGGTGCACGCCGGCAAACTGATGGCGCAGGGCATCGCGCCGCGCACCGCCTGTGAGGGCGCCATCGCGCATGCGCTCACCGACGAGCGCGAGATGCTCGCCGCGGTGCGCGAGCTGGTCAGCGCAGTCTTCTGAGGGACCGCGCGGCCCCGGCGCACCGTGCGGAGCGAGAACACCGCAGCGCGCGCTTCATTCGGACCTGTTGCGAGTCTAGTTGCCGAACAGCCTCTTGAGCGGGTCGAGCACCTTGTCGACCACGCCCTTCTTGCGCTTCGGGGTGCCGGTCAGCGCGACCTGGCAGGGATTGTCCGGCACCGTGTCGATGAGCAGCCCGCCCGCGAGCAGCGTCAGGCCGCCGGTCATGACCGCGGCGCCGGCCGCCGCTGCCGCGGTCGCCGTGCTCGCCATGTCGAGGCCGATGCGCGGGTTGGCGATCGTGCCTTCCACCTTGGCGAAGCTGGCGAGATTGCCCGCGCCGACACCGAGGCCGCTCGCCGCCTCCGGGCGGAAGCCCAGCTCGAGCGCCTCGTTGCGCAGGTTGACCGTGCCGCCGCCGATCAGCCTGATCTTGGTCGTTTCGAGGGCGATGCCGTTGCTGATCCTGGCGATGCCGTTGCGCACCGGGAAGCGCAGCACCGCGCACTTGACGTTGCTGTAGGGGTCTTGCGCGCGCGCCGGGTTGAGCGCGTTCAGAAGTTCGGTGATGTCGGCACCGACGTTGATTGCGCGGTTCTTGATCCGGCCGGGTCCCACCACGACCCGGACGCTGCCGTTGGCCGAGGCCATCAGCGCGCGCACCGAGTTGCCGCGCCCGGAGAACTTGACCGCGATGTCGGTCGGCGCGCCCTCGGGCGGCGGGGTCAGGCCGAGCAATCCGGTGAGCGCAGCAAGCGGAACTTTCGAACCTGCGAGCGCAGCGTCGACGGCAAGGTACTTCCCGGAGGACGCATCTGCCTTCAGGACGACCTTCAGCTCGCGTCCTTGCAGGCGCAGCTTGAGCTCGTCGCTGTCGATCTTGCCCTGCTTGAAGCGGGTGCGCACGCGCACGTCGTCGATCACGTTGCCGTCGGCCAGGCGCAGCGTTGCGATGCGGATCTGCGCCTCGCCCTCGAGCGCCTTCAGCGCCGCGAGCGGAAACGGATCGTTCGGGAACACGCGCCCGCCGCGCGTGCGTCGCCTGGGCTCGCCGCCGGCCGCCTTGCGTAGCGCGGCGACCTCACCCAGGTCGACCAGCGGTACGTCGAGATTCAGCTCGAACGCGCGCCGTTCACCCTCCAGCTCGAGGCGCAGCCGGCCGCTGGCGCGGCTGTGGCCGATCTCGGCGACGAGGTCCTCGATGGCAAACGCCGCCTTGGTCCACGAGGCGCGCCCCCGCAGCGTGGCCGGCGGCAGGGTCGGGACCGGCCGCTGCAGCAGCGTGCGCACGGTCGCGACGTCCTTCAGTTCGGCCGAGAATTTGACATCCAGGCCAACCGGCGTGCCTGTTGCAAGCGGCACGCGACCGTCGATGCGCAGGGCGTTGCCACCGACGTCCGCTTCGAGCGCGATGCCGCCGGTGGCGCCCGGCCTGCCCGCCTGGCGCAGGTTGTCGATGCGCCCCTCGATCATGAGCGGAACGTCGTTCAGGGCGAGCTTGCCGTCGAACGCGAGCGCGTCGAAGCCGCGCGCCCCGTCGAGCTCGAGCTGCTCGATCCTGGCCTTGTGCGCGAGACGCGGCTTGGCCTGGCGGTAGGTCAGCAGGCCGTTGCGGACCTCGATGCGGTGCACTTCGAAACCCGCGTCATCCCCTGCCGCAGCGACCTTTTCGCCGCCCGACGTGGGCCGGGTGAATACCCAGTTCCTCTCGCCCTTGGGGCTGACCTCGAGCAGCAGATCGGGTTCGACCAGCCGCAGGCGGCGGATGACGACCTCGCCGGTGAGCAGCGGCAGCAACGCGATCTGGACTTCGACACGCTTGACGGTTGCCAACAGCGGGCGCGAGCCCCAGGGCGCGTTCTGGAAGCTGACGTCATCGGCGGCGACCGTGGGCAGGAGCGACAGCTTGAAACCGATCTTTCCCTTCAGTTTCAGTTCGCGGCCGGTGGCTTCCTTGGCCTTGGCCTCGACGAAGGCGACATACTGGTTGAGGTCGATTGTCGACAGCGCGACCGCGCCGGCGGCGATCACGACGACAATGACGGCGGCCACGGCGACGAGGACCTTGCGCACTCGCGTCATGCCGCAAGTCTCGCCCATGGGCGATCGACCGGCAAGCGGGCGGCAGTCGCCGCGAGCGAGGGCGAGGCGTGCTTGACGCGTGGCGCGCGGAATGTTTCCCTCGACGCATGACGGCGTCCGCGCAATCGAACTCGCGCCCCCTGTCCGCCGCGGCGCTCGAGGCGCGCATCGAGGACCTGATCGGCGCGGTGTTGTCTTCACGCCGCACCGCGGCCGGGATTTCGCAACGCCTCGCGGGCGAAACGCGCGCGCTGCAGGATTTCGCGTTGCACTGGGTCGCGGTGACCTCGAAGACGAATCCCGAACTCGCCTACCAGTTTGCCGCGCTCGCCGCCGACGCGGTTGCAACGCTCGGCCTGCCCGACGCCGAGCGCTGGCTCCTCGCCGCGATGGACGTCTACGACCGCGACGGGCTGTACTGGGCGAGCGCCATGCTGAAAGACGTCGACGGCTATGTCGCGCGGGCGCGGGAGACAGCCTACGGCGTGGCGCTGGAGGAGGTTCGGGGCGTGCTCGAGCTTTTCGTCACCGGCCTCTGCGGACGCCGCCTGCGGCTCGCGGCGGGCGAGCAGGCAGGGACCGACACGACGACGCTCACGCTGCCTGCACGGATCGCGATCTTTCCGACGCGCGCCGAGAACTTCCGGGTCTACAAGGTGATGGCCGCGCTGCTCTGGGGGCAGGCGCGCTACGGCACCTACAACCTTGACGCGGCGGCCTATCCGCAGGCGGCGTCTGCGCTTGAGCGCTTCGGCCTGCTGGAGGCGGTACGCATCGCGGCGCGGCTCGCGCATGCGCTACCCGGGCTGCATCACGACCTCGAGGCGCTGGCGCAGCCGGCGCTCGGGCCGGAATACGCCACGGTGCGTGCGCGCCTGGAGCGCCCGGATGCGACCGCGGCGGACAGCGCAGAACTCGCGAACCTGCCCACGCTGCCCACGCGCCTGCCGGCGTGGCCATTCCTCGGTGCGATCGATCCGTCGCGCGCGCTTGCGGTGCGCGCCGAGCGCGTGGCGCGCGAGTCTGCGGCGCTCAAGCGTGCACTGATCCATCTGCAGGACGACCTGCGGGCCGCCGAGAACGGACCGGGTGAACGCGCCGAGGAGGCTTCGCAGCTGCTGCGGCTAAGCGTGTCGGAGACCGACGAAGCGGTCGACGTAACGGCCGTATTTGACGGGCGGGCGGTCGCCCCGCCGCCGGGCGTGAAGCGTCTCGTCGAATCCCTGTTTCAGGATCTCGGTGCGTTGCCCGAGAACATGCTCGTGGCTGCGGGCGACGGTACCGATCGGCCGGATCCGAATTCGGTGGAAGAGGCGCCGCAGGACGCGATCGACGGACGCGATGCTGAGGCCGGCGCGCTGTACTACGACGAATGGGATTTCCGCCGCCAGCACTATCGCAAGGATTGGTGCGTGCTGCGCGAGCGCGACGTCCATCCGGGCGACCCCGCGTTTGTCACGCGTACGACCGAGCGCTACCGTGCGCAGATCGGCCAGCTACGGCGTTCGTTCGAGGCGCTGCGCGGCGAGGACAAGCGCCTGCGTGCCCAGCCCGACGGGGATGACATCGATTTCGATGCGCTGGTGCGTGCGCACGCCGACCTGCGCGCGGGCGCCGAGCTCGACGAGCGCCTGTTCACGCGCCGCAGGCGCAATGAACGCGACATGGCGGTGCTGTTCATGGTCGACATGTCCGGATCGACCAAGGGCTGGATAAACGATTGCGAGCGCGAGGCCCTGGTGCTGCTCGCCGAGGCCCTCGAAGTGCTCGGCGACCGCTACGCGATCTACGGTTTTTCCGGTGTCACGCGCCGGCGCTGCGAAGTCTTCCGGGTCAAGCGCTTCGACGAACCGTATGACGAACGGGTGCGCGAGCGCATCGCCGGCATCCTGCCGCTCGACTACACGCGCATGGGGGCGGCGATCCGGCACCTGACCGGCATTCTCTCCAGGATCGACGCGCGCACGCGACTCCTCGTCACCCTGTCGGACGGCAAGCCGGACGACTTCTCGGATGGCTACCGCGGCGAGTACGGCATCGAGGACACGCGCCAGGCGTTGATCGAAGCCAAGCGTGCGGGGGTGCACCCGTTCTGCATCACGATCGATCGCGACGCGGCGAGCTATCTGCCGCGGATGTACGGTGCGGTGAACTACACCGTCGTCGAGGATGTGGCGCGCCTGCCGCTCAAGGTGGCGGAGGTGTACCGGCGCTTGACGACCTGAGGCGGGCGCGCGGCTTGGTGCTCCTCGTGTGCGCGGCGCAGGTCCTCGCGCAGATCGGCGCCTATACCTGGGCGGCGCTGCTGCCGCAGTTCGTCGACGCCTGGGCGTTGAGCAACCGCGAGGCCGGTGCAATCACCGGCGCGTTCTACGGCGCTTACGTCCTCGCAGTCCCGATCCTCGTCACGCTGACTGACCGCTTCGAACCGAAGAAGATCTATCTCGCCGGGGTTGCGCTGACGGTGGTCAGCCACCTCGCGTTCGCCGCATTTGCGAGCGGATTCTGGGAGGCGTTTACGCTGCGCATGCTGGCGGGCGTCGGCTGGGCGGGCACCTACATGACCGGGCTCAAGCTGCTCGCCGATCGCGTCGACGCGCGCATGATGTCGCGCGCGGTCGCCGGCCATGCGGCAAGTATCGGGATCGCCGGCGCACTGTCCTTCCTGTTTGCGGCAAGTATTGCCGCTGCCGTCGGCTGGCAGGGCGCATTCGTCGCCGCCGGCGCCTGTGCGGCGCTCGCCTGGATCATCGTTGCGCTCGGTTGCCCGCCGCGCGCCGCGCCCGCTGCGGCAGGGATCAACGGTGCAGCGCTGTTCGATTTTCGGCCGGTTCTGCGCAACCGGTCGGCGATGGCCTACGCCGTGGCCTACGGCGTCCACACCTTCGAGATGAGTGCCTTGCGCGGCTGGGTAGTCGCTTTTCTCGCCTACGTCGCACTGTCCGCCGGGACGTCGACGTCGGCATGGCTCGCCCCGGCGACGGTGGCGACCGCAATGGCCCTGCTCGGAACCTGGGCGAGTTTCTCCGGCAACGAACTGTCGATCCGCTGGGGTCGCGGCCGCCTCATCGCGGTGGCCATGCTCGGTGCGGGCGTGCTTGCGCTCGCCGTGGGCCTGCTCGGCCCGACCAGCTACGGGATGGCGACCGTCCTGGTCCTCGCCTGGGCGGCCTTCATATGGCTCGATTCGGCCTCACTCACCGCGGGTGCCGCCGGCAGCGCCGAGCCTGCGCGGCGCGGCGCGACGCTCGCGGTGCATTCGATGCTGGGTTATTTGGGCGGTTTCATCGGGCCGTTTGCGGTCGGCTGGATCCTCGATCTCGCCGGCGGCATGTCGCCGCTCGGCTGGTCGCTCGCCTTCGGGCATATCGCCCTGGTCAGCGCGGCGGGATTCTGGATCCATCGTCGTCTCGGGCCCCAGGCGCTCGCCGGCGACCGCGCGTAAGCTGCGGCGTACTTCGAGCGACGCATCCGCGACATCCCAGGCGTGGTGGTGCTCGCGACGCTGCAGCAGCAGGGATTCACCGACCTGCGGCCGTAACGCGGCTCAGCCCGGGGTTGCGGTCTCCTGGTCCAACGCCGCGGCGCGCGCCTTGAACGCCTTGGCGGCGAGGAACAGCCCGCCGTCGGCGCCGTCGATGAAGTGCAGGTGGCGCGCCGCGTAGCTGAACACCAGGCAGGTCATGTGGGCACGGTCGCTGATGTGCAGACCGTAGACCAGTTCGCGCTGCGCGTAGCGCGCGTCGAGCCAGGCGGTGAGCGCCGCGCGCTGTTCGGCGGTGCCGGCGAGAATCTGGCGGTAGCCGTCGTTAAACTTCCTCACGTCCGCGTTGCGTACCAGCGTCGGCTTGTAGTGGCTCCAGTCGGTTTCCTCGGTACGCAGGCCGAACTTCATCAGGAACCAGCCGAGCAGCACGAACCAGCGCGCCCGCATGAGATAGCGCCACCGACCGAGGGGTCCGCGCCCGGCGGCGCGCACGCCGACTTCGTTGTACAGGCGCCCGGCGCCGAGCGCGGGCGTCAGACCGTGAACCGACAGCGGGTGACAGGCGTCTTCGGTGCCGTAGACCTCGGCGACCTTGGCGATCACCGCGCGGTACAGCGCCGCGGCCTGCGCCGGGTCGGACGGCTGCGCGCGCACGATCAGGCTGACGGTTTCCCCGTGCCGGCTCGGGATGTCCTGCCAGCGGCACTCGAGTCCGTCATGGCTGCCCCGCGCAGCGACGCCGTCCGGGTCGATCGCGCAGCGCGCCGCAGTCGCCGGGTCCTTCATCGCGCGGTCGGCGTAGGCCATGCCGCCGCCGATAAATACCGCCTGAACATAGTTTTCCGATACGCGAAAGCGCGCGACGCGGATATCGAACCCCGCCGCGCGCACCTCGCGCAGGGGCAGGCTGGCAATCCGCAACTCAAGCCCGAAGGACTGGCGCGCGACATCGCGCGTGAGCGAAAGCGCCGCGCGCGTTGCCTCGAGCAGGGCGGGTGGCACGCAAAAGGACGCGCCGTCGCCCTCGAAGACGGAAGGGACCTCGGTCGCCCCCGCAGCGTTCAGCACCGCGGCAATCGCCGCGGCGCCGACCGTATTGACGTGCTTGTACTCGCCGGCTTCAACCGCACGCGTCGAACTGCGCACGTCGCAGGTCGCCACGTGCCAGTCTTCGGGCAGTGATGCAAAGTTCGCGTTCCGCGTGACCTCGGAAAAGTCCGTGAATACCGGCAACGCGCCGTAGAACTGCGTACTGGGCGTGCGCATCGTGCGAGACCTCAGGGTGCCCGAATTACGGCGTGGCTCCGGTGACCCTGTCCGCGACTGGCGCGTAAGCCGCATTCCCGACGTCGATGACGCCGAGCTTGCCTGACTTCAATTCGTCCAACCGTTCTCAGTCGCAGACGAATTCGACCAGTTCGGTGGCTTTCTCGCGTGGCTGACCGAGCGCAATGACGCCGCGCCCGCGCAGGATGCACTCCTCGCGGCGCAGGACGAGTTCGCGTTCACCCTGAACCGTCACGTAGCTGCCGTTGGCGCTGTGATCCACGAACACGAACTTTCCGCTGCGGTGCTCGATGTGGCCGTGCTCACGCGACGCCATACGCTCCGGCACGACCAGGTCCGAATCCTGGTCGCGGCCGAGCGTGATGCCGCTGCGCGTTTCGTCGAGTACGATTTCCCGATTGCGGTAATGCAAGCGCAGCACCGTGCGCCCACGCGCGGTGCTGATCGTCGGCATCATCGTCGTCGCGTCATCCCCCGCTCTCCAGGTGAGCTCGCAGATCGCGATCTCGTCGCTCTTGCCCTTGAGCGGGATCGAATACAGCGGCCGGCACGCGGCCCGCAACGTCACGCCAAGCCGCTGTGTCGTGTCCTGCGACAGGATGATCTGTCCCCGCGTCGCGACGCCGGCGAGTCGCGAGGCAAGGTTTACGGTATCGCCAAACAGATCGTCGCCGCGTTCGACCGCCGGCCCATAGTGAAAGCCGATCCGAACGCCGAGCTTGCTCCCCGAGATCGGTTCGAGCGCATCGACTTCCTGCTGGATACCGAGCGCGGTCTGTGCCGCGTCGTCTGCGCTGGCGAACGCGGCCATGATCTCATCGCCGATGGTCTTCACGACGCGACCGCCCGTAGCGTGCGTGCTCGAGCGAAAGATCTCCAGGCATGTCGCGACCGCTGTGATTGCGAGCGTGTCGCCCACGGTGTCGTAGAGCCGGGTACTGCCCGATACGTCCGCGAACAATACCGCGAACGCCGTGGGCAGGGGCGTATCGGCCGTATCGTCCGTCGTGTCGTCCGCCGCCAAGGCCTGTCTCCCGCGCACTAGCGCTTCAGGCGCTTCTCGAAATCATTGTCAACGCCCAAAACGAACCGCGCAAGCTCGTCCGCCAGTTCGTGCTCGAAGTCCTTTCCCGGCATGCTGACGCTCGCGGTCCCGATCTGGCCGATATTCAGCAATTCGATGTTCACTGCGGGATTGTCGTAGTTTGCGCGCAGCACCAATTCGCAACGGATCGGCCCGTTTAGCAGGAAAGTGCCCGCCGTCGCCTTGCCAAAGTCGTCCTTCTTTTTCTCCCGGAACGCAAAGGTGACGCGGTGGAGTTTCAGAAAGTCGCCGCAGCGCTGTACCTCGCCGCCCACGGCCTCAATGATCGCCGGCTCGGTGTAGCGCGCCTGATAGCGAAGCTGGACGTGATCAATGACGTCATTGCCGTCGACCTTGGTCGGGCGGTAATCAACGAACGCATCGGAGACCGTCACCGGAGAAGGCGTTTTGAGGAATACGAAGCTCAGCGGATTGCCCGTCGTTGGCGTCACGCCGTTCAGTTCGGTCGCAAATTCGGCCAGATACTGGAACGCTGCCTGCAGATTCTTGTGGATGTGTTCGATGGCCTGGGCACGCACCAGCG
This sequence comes from uncultured beta proteobacterium, assembly GCA_963714925.1. Classification (GTDB taxonomy): domain Bacteria; phylum Pseudomonadota; class Gammaproteobacteria; order Burkholderiales; family SG8-39; genus SG8-39. Next base: position 91,644 of record CAVQQK010000004.1, read on the forward strand.
CTTTGTTCTCCGCCGGCGGGCGTTCGGCGGCCTGCTTCTTCAGCATGTCGACGGCGCCGCGCCGCATCACCGTCGTCTCTCCGAGCGATGACGCGCCATCGCGCGTGCGCTCGAAGTCCTCGCGTTTCTTGGTTTCGGCTTTTGCCCACTCCTCGAGCGCCGCCTTTTTCTGGCGTTCGGCCTCGGCTTCCTGGGCCACGCGTTCGCGTTCCTGCGCCTCGAAATCGGACGAGAAGGCGTCGAGATCCGCGAGCAGTTTCTCGCGCACCTTCTCGGCTTCGGGGGAGCGCGGCGCGCCGATGTCGAGCATCGTCTGGTCTGACAGGGTTTGGCCGAGCGGCTCGGTGCGCTCGTAGGGATCTGCGGTCCCTGGCTCGAGATTGCGGTAGTTGCGCAGATCACGCGCCATGTCGCCCGCACCCTGGTAGCGCCCGTCGGGCGTCTTGGCGAGCGCGCGATTCAGGACGACGTCGAACCCCGGGGGTATCGACGGATTGATCTTCGCAACCGGCTGGTGCGGGTCGCGTGCGATCCGGCTCATCAGCGTGAGGATGGTCGAGTCGCCCGGCTGTTCGAATGGCGTTCGTTGCACGAGCATCTCGTAGAGCACGACGCCAAGGGAGAAGATGTCCGAGCGCGGATCGACCGGCTGGCCGAGCACTTGCTCGGGCGACATGTATTTCGGGGAGCCAAGCGCCATGCCGGTCTGCGTCATGGTCGAAGACTGCAAGTGCGCGACGCCAAAATCGGTGAGTTTTGCGCGTCCTGTGGGAGACACCATCACGTTTGCCGGCTTTACATCCCGGTGCACGATCGAAAAGCCGCGCGCGTGATCGAGCCCTTCGGCGATCTGGGCGACGAGCTCGGCGACGCTCTCCAGGGGCAGCCGCTCGCCCTTCTTCAGTATCTGCTGCAGCGACTGGCCTTCAAGAAACTCCATCGCGATGTAGGCAGTGCCATCCTGTTCGCCCACGTCGTAGATCGTGACGAGGTTCGGATGGTTGAGGCGTCCGGCCGATTTCGCTTCGCGCAGAAAGCGTTCGCGAATCTCCCCCAGCGCTTCGTCCGGAAGGCTCGGATTCAGCGTCTTGATGGCGACCTCGCGCTCGATGAGCGGATCCACGGCGCGATAGACCGTGCCCATCGCGCCCCGCCCAAGCTCACCAACAATCCGGTAGCGTCCGAGTGTCTTTTCCGTCACCTAAGTCGGGGAGAGAAACTCTCCCGAATTCAACGCCTTCCGATATTAACCCAATCCAGCATCTGACACGTCGTGATTGGACGTCAGTGCAGCCCGCCCCTGCAGGGCGGAACGGCGCAACGGCGGGCCGTGGATACGATCGTTACGACTGGGGCGAAGTTATCCAGTTGTGCTGTGGCGCGGTGCGCCGCCTAGGCACGCTCGGTCGGCAGCGTGATCCAGCGTTCGAGCTGCGCCGCCCGCGCCGCGCTCGCGGTCCACAGGTAGACGTAGCTGCCCGCCGCCGTGACGGGGTCGAATACTTCGATCTGCAGCACTGCTGCGTCCGGCCGCGCCGCGCCGAAACGCTGGAGGAAGTCGCGTCCGTAACCGCGGTAGTGGCCGTGCGCACGCGCATCGGCGTAGCCCCAATCGACCGTCGTCGAGCGCGTGTAGGGCGAAGGCACCGTGAGCTGGACGAATCCCTCTGGACGCGTCACGCGCAGGAGCTCGCGCAGGCCCTGGCGATCGTCCGCCACGTGTTCGAGCACATGATTGCAGATGACGAGGTCGTAGGCGGCGTCCGCGCGCGCGATCGCCTGCAGGTCGAGCGAATTCTCTGCGCCGTAGTCCGACACCTCGTAGCTGCGAAACCAGGCCGGGTCGACGCCGATGTCGGGGCTGAGCTGGAGCACCTCGAGCGATGCGAGATCGTCTCGGGGCAGCAGGGCGTAAACCCGGCGCAGCTGGCGGTGGCGCTCGAGCGAGCGGCAGCGGCTGCAGCGCGGCGCGCGCCCGGTGCTGCTCGAGCGCTGGTTCGGGCCAGGTTCGAAACGCGTGCCGCCGCAGATGTTACAGGCCACCGCAGACGCCACGCCGTCCTGCGCGTGCACAGGGCGTGCGATGCTCATGGCCGGGCCCGCGGCGCGGTGATCCGAGGGGCGACGGGCGTTGGCGCATACACGGCCGTCGGCTGGCTGCGTCCGCGCACAGTCACTTCGGCCACGCGCTCGAATGCGAACGCATCGCCCGTCGCCTGCACCGTGTTTTCGGTGACCAGAACGTAGGTGCCGGTCGTCTTGTTGAGTTGCTCGAGCCGCGCGGCGATGTTCACTTCGTCCCCATGCACGGTGTAGAGCAGGCGCTCGCCGGTGCCGACGGCGCCGGCGACGATGCGTCCGGTGTTGATCCCGCAGCGTGTGCGCAATTGGATCCCGTCGCCGAACCTGCGCTCGCGGGTCGCGTCCTGGATCGCCAGCGCGGTGCGCACGGCGTTCGCCGCGTGGTCAGGATCGTCCTTCAGCGTATTGAAGGTAATCAGCATCGCGTCGCCCTGGTATTGGTTGATCACACCGCCATGCCGGTCGATGGCATCCGAGACGGCGGCGAAATACGCATTCAGCATCGAGACCAGCTGCTCGGGCAACAGGCGCTCCGAGATCGTCGAGAAGCCCTCGATGTCGGTGAACAGCACCGACGCCGTACGCACTTCGCCGTCGCCCGGCTTGAGTTCGCGCGCCCCTGTCGTAATGCGCGCGGCAATCTCCGGCGAGACGAAGCGCGACAGGTCGCGCGCGATGACGCTGTCGGCAACCGCCCGGTAGAGGATGCGTTGCGCGCGTACCAGGCCGAGCGCGAGCACCGCGGTCACCACGAGAATGGAGAGAATCTTGTCCACCTCGCCGCCGATCAGCACGCTGTTCGACGTCATGTATTCGACGTAGTTGCGCGTGACCGCCATCTCGCCGGACATCGCGGCATACACGAGCAGCGCAAGCCAGCCCGCCGCACCGGCCAGGCCTGCCACGACCACGTACACGGGTTCGAAGCGCAACGCGCGCAGCGCAATGAAAATGAACACGTACAACAGCGTCGGCGCCTTGAGGTAGAACGGCGCGGGCTGTTCGTACTGCAGATGAAAGCTCCAGATCAGACCCATCAGGAGCGCCATGTCGATGACGACGCCGGCGACGAGCAGTGCGGGCGTGAGCCGGTGACGATGCGCCAGCATGAGGCGCAGTACCGTCGCGGCCAGGAACGCGCCCAGCACCCAGGGCACCGGCAGGAAGCGTGTTCCCGCGGACGTCTTGGGTGCGATCAGGTACAGCGCCACCCAGAACAGGATGAGGGCGAACTGGACCCAGCCGATCAGGATCTCGCTCTGGAACTGCTGGGCCGCGATGAGCGTTCGCACCCGCTCGGGTGGCGTGGCGCGCGGCCGTTGGCCGAAGGCGGCCTCGAGCGCAGGTAGCCGCACCGCGCTGCCTAGCCGGGGCGGCGGCTGAGTTGCGCGGTTGTGTTGGCAAGCCGTCCGGCGAGGGTCTTGATCAACTCGAGGGCCGCATCCGGATTTTCGCGGATCACGTTGACGAACATGTCCTTGGAAATTCGCAGGGCCTCCATCCGCGTCACCGCGGTCGCCGTCGCGGTACGCGGGACGTCGCCAAAGATCGCGATCTCTCCAATAATGTCGTTCTGATTCAGTGTGTTGACCAGAATCGCGCCGGTCGAGGTCGGCACCGTGATGTCGACCCGGCCGACAATGATGATGTAGGCGGCATCCGCCGCGTCTCCGGCGCGGAACATGACCTGCCCGGCCTCGTAGGTCAGACGTTCGCTGCTGAAGCACAGCAGCTTCTGCATGGCCGGCTGGATTTTGCTGAAGATCGGAAACCGTCGGATCAGTTCAACTTCCTGTTCGAGCGACATGCACGTTCTCCTTCATCTGCCGCATTCAGGCGGGATTGAGCAGTCGATGCAGCGCGCTGCCGCTGCCCTTGAGGTCTTCGAACGCCCCGAACTCGACGAGCTTACCGTGGTCCAGGACGAGGATCTGGCCAAATTGGTCGGCAAATTCAGCCCGGCCAAGCGCCCAGACAACACCCTGACCTTTGCGATGCTCGAGAATGCGCGACAACACGCGCGCTTGCGACGCGGGGTCGAACGCCGCCGCAGCGTGGTCGAGTACGAGCAGGATCGGCCGCTTGAGCATCGCGCGCGCGATGGCGACTTTCTGTCGATCCTGTGTGGCGAGTCGCGCCCCGCCAACCCCGACCTGGTATTCGAGCCCGATTTTCGCGACCAATGGCCGCAGTCCGAGTTCGTCGAGGACCTGGCGCAGCAAGGCGCCGATGCGCGTCGCGGCTTCGGCCTGGCCGGTGACGATCTTGCCGAACAGAATGTTGTCCAGCAATGACGCGGCGGCGTTGTAGCGCGCAGGTTCAAAAAATTCGACCGCCGCGCGCAGTTCCTGGGGCAGGTTCTGCGCGAAGTAGTGGCGTGCCTCGAGGATCCGCGCCTCCAGCGCATCATCGATGAGGCCGAGGCGGTGCCGCGCGGGGGCCAGCTTGAACGGCAGCGCGAGCAGCTGACCACGGTCCGCGTCGCTTAGACCCTTCAACCCGGATTCGAGAACTTTGCCGAGCATGGTGTGATAGTGCGGCAGGTCCTCGTGCCGGATGAACGCGAAGCGCTCGAAGAACTCGTGCCCCGGTGGCAGGTCGCTGAACAGTTCGACCATGGTTTCGGCCAGCTTGTGTCCGATGCGCAGCAGCTCCGGCGCGAGCCCCGTGTCCTCCAATACGCGGCGGACGTACGGGTGTGCGGGGAGGTTCTCGATATCGAACGTCTGGCCGACCGGCGTGCCGAACAGCAGGTTTTCCGCGACCGTCGCGTTGCGGTTGTAGTGCGCCTGGTCGAAGCGCTCGACCCAGTCCTGGATGCCGAGCGACTCGAGTCGTTCGCGCATGGCCTCGCGCGCACCCAGCAGGTGGTCGCGCAACTCTTCGCTGCGGTCGGCGTTCACGGCGCTACGCAAACCGAGCTCGAAAATCGTCTCGTCGAGATCGACCACGTGGATAACCTCGAGCATTCGCGCATCCATGTCCTCGGGCCCTGACGCTCCGGCGGCAGCGTAGTCGATCCAGTCGGCGTTGATGTCGTGAATCGGCGTATCCGTGCGCTCCGCCTCACGCGTGTGAAACAGACGCGCGGACAGCGCAGCGCCTTCGTATTGGTGCTCCAGAATCGGACGGTGTTTGAGGCCGTAGAGCAAGTTGTCGCGCAGGCTGACCGGGAAAAGATAGGCGGGCGCGCCGACGTAGCCGAGCGCACGTCCGGTAAGCGCCTCGGGTGCCCGGGTGATGTCAATTCCGCCCATCTCGATCGATCCGCTGCTCGGAAAGACCAGGCGCGCGATCAATTGGGCGAGTTCGCCGCTGCCGGCGCCATGCGCCCCGACGATCGCGACGTGCGCGTCCAGTCCGGTTTCGAAGGACACACCGTCCACCGCCTTTGCGCCGGACTCGTCGATGAGCGTGAGGTTCGACACGCGCATCGTGCCTTCGTGCGGCAACTGCGGCGCGTCGATCAGCTGCTGCACCGCCGCGGGAACGAGATCCTCGTCGGTGAACTGTTCGATGACCTGGGTGTACTTGATCGACACGTCGAGGCGGCGTTGATCCCAGTCGATCAACTCCTTGACCGGGCTCGGCAGATCCTTGTACGCCGCAATGACGGCCACCAGGGCGCCGATGTCCAACCGCCCCACAATCACCAGGTAGCCGCCAATTGAATAGAAGATGAACGGCGTGACCTGGGACAGAAAATTGTTCAAAAACTTGATGAAGAACTTGCGCTGGTAAAACTCGAAGCGGATGCGAAACAGCTTGCCGAGTCGGTCGGAGATCTCCGCGCGCTCATAGTTCGAGGTGTCGTGCGCGTGAATTTCCGTCACGCCCTCGACGCACTCGGCGATGCGTCCGGCGAGTTGGCGTGCGCCGAGCTGCCGCTCCCGGGCGAGGACCAACAGACGCCGCCGCAGCTTTGGAATGAGCGCGGTCTGAAAGGCCACGATGCCGAATGCGACCAGGCCGAGCACCAGGTGCTGGTAGAGAATGAAGAACAGCGCGGTCAGTGCCTGTCCGCCGAGAAACAGGGGTGCGATGATGGCGTCGCCGATGAATCCGCCGAGCGGCTCGATCTCGTCCTTGATCATCGTCGCCATCTCGGCCGATTTGACGCGCCGAAAGCGCTGCAGCGGAAAGCGCAGGATGTGGTCGAACAGTACGTAGCGCAGGCGGCGCAGCATGCGCTCGCCCATCCAGCCCTTCATCGTGTTGATGCGCAGCTTGAGCAGTCCGTTGACGACGATGAGCGTCAGGAAGGAAATGCACAGCGCCATGAGATAGGGCAGGCGCGACAGCTCGACGCCGTCGAACAGCGTGATGCGATGTCCGCCCAGCACAGCGGGAAGCGAGAAGCCGACCCGCAGAAAGGCCGCAACGGAATCAGGGTCGGGGAAACTTTGGCCCTGAATCGCTTGGTTGATGATGGTCTTCGGGAGGTCGAGCGACAGAAAGTAGACCGCCATCGACAGCACGACGAACGGGACAATCAGCAGCTGCTCTCGCCTGCTGAAGCGAAGGATGAATCCGAAGAGCGTACGTTCCATTGCGGGTGCGCTCGGCCGTAGCGGCGCGCCCGCCATCTTAACCCGCTGGCCCCTCACCGCTCTACGATCCGCTATAGTTGGGCGGTGGAGACGGCAGACGACGATTTCACGATCCGGTTTTGGGGCGTACGGGGCAGCATCGCCTGCTCGGGTCCCGAGACCATGCGCTACGGCGGCAATACCTCGTCGCTGGAGGTGCGCTGCGGTGGGCGACGGCTGCTGTTCGATGCGGGCTCGGGAATCCGTTATCTCGGTAATGCGATGCTCGCCTCGGCGCCGGTGGATATCGATCTTTACCTGACCCACACCCATTTCGACCACGTCTGCGGCTTGCCGTTTTTCCGCCCGTTCTTTCAGCCGGAAAACACGTTCCGGGTGTGGGCAGGCCACCTTGGCGGTCGCGTGACGCTGCATCGCGTGGTGTGTGAGTTCATGATATCGCCGCTGTTTCCGGTGCCGCCCGAGGTGTTTCGTTCGAACCTGAGTTACCTCGAATTCGATGCGGGTCAGACGCTGACGCCGGGCCCCGGCATCACGCTGCGTACCACCGCACTAAACCACCCGGACGGCGCGACGGGCTATCGCATTGAATACGATGGGCGCGCGGTGTGTTATCTCACCGATACCGAGCATGTCCCGGGCGCGCCCGATCGCAATGTTCTCGCGCTCATCGAGGGTGCCGACCTCGTGATTTATGACTGCATGTATACCGACGAGGAATATGCGCAGGGCCACGCCGGCTGGGGGCACTCGACCTGGCAGGAGGGGGTGCGGCTGTGCAAGGCGGCGGGCGCCAAGCGGCTCGTGGTCTTTCATCACGACCCGGACCACGATGACGACACCCTGGACGGGATTGCGCGCGAAGTGGAGAAGGCCCTGCCCGGGTCACTGCTCGCCTACGAAGGCCTGGTGCTCACGCCCTAAGCTGCGGGTTTTCTCCCGCGTACCGCGTTCGCCGGCGGCCTAGCGCTGCCTAACGATAAGGGTCGGCCGCATCGCGCAGGCCATCGCCGAAGAAATTGAACGCCAGCACGATGAGGAATACGGGGACCACCGTGATCATCAGCCAGGGGTAGAGCGCGACCACGTTGATGTTCTGCGCCTCGTTCAGGAGCACGCCCCAGCTCGTGATCGGCGGGCGCAATCCGAGGCCAAGGAACGAAAGCGCCGTCTCGCCGAGAATCATCCCCGGGACGGCGAGCGTTGCCGAGGCGATCAGGTGGCTGGCGAAGCTGGGCAGCAGGTGACGCGCGATCACACGGCCCGGTCCTGCGCCCATCAGCACCGCGGCGACGGCGAAATCCTCCTCGCGCAAGGCGAGCAGCTTGGAGCGTACCGCCCGCGCGAGCCCCGGCCAGTCGAGCAGCCCGAGGATGATGGTGATCCCGAAATAGACCAGGATCGGGCTCCAGGTGACCGGTAGCGCCGCCGACAGCGCCATCCACAGCGGCAGTTCCGGAAACGCGCGCACCATCTCGATGAAGCGCTGGATCACGTTGTCGACCCAGCCACCGTAGTAGCCGGAGATGCCGCCCAGCACGATGCCGATGAAGAAGCTGACGGCGATCCCGAACAGGCCGACGGTGAGCGAGATGCGCGTGCCGTAGATGATGCGCGACAGCAGATCACGTCCAAGCCGATCGGTGCCGAGCAGGAACGCCGTGCCCCCTTTGGCTGGGCAGAAGAGGTGAACATTCGACTCGAAGAGATTCCAGAACTTGTAGCCGTCGCCGCGGCAGAAGAAACGCAGCGGCTGTACCTTGGACGTATCGATCCGATACTCGCGTTTGAGCTTTTCCAGGTTGAGATGCATCGTGTAGCCGTAGACGAAGGGGCCGACGAGCGTGCCCTCGTGGAACAGCTTGAGCGCCTGCGGTGGGGCGTAGATGTGGCGCGCGTCGCGCGTATGCAGTTCGTAGGGTGCGATGACCTCGCTGACCAGCGTCGAGCAGTAGAACAGCAGCAGGATCACGCCGGCGATCACTGCGATGCGATGGCGGCGGAACTTCCACCACATGATCTGCCACTGCGATGCGCGGTAAAAATTCTCCTGCGCAGGCGTGAGCAACTCGCTCGCCGCGGGTTCGAACGGCTCGGTCGAGACGAAATGCGCCAGCCGTGCGTCGCGCTCGACGCGCTCGCTCACTTCGCCATGCCTCCGGTGAGGCGAATCCGCGGGTCGAGCACCGCAAGCAGCAGATCGGAGATGAAGGTGCCGATCACCGCGAGCAGCGACAGGAACATCAGGAACGAGCCCGCGAGGTACAGGTCCTGACTTTGCAGCGCGTCGAGCAGCATCGGCCCCGAGGTTTGCAGCGACAGGACCACGGCGACGATCGCCGAGCCGGAAATGATGCTTGGCAGCAGGCTGCCGATGTCGGCGATGAACGGGTTGAGCGCCATGCGCAGCGGGTACTTGAGCAGCAGCCGCGTGGGCGGCATCCCCTTGGCGCGCGCCGTGACCACGTACTGCTTCTGCAGTTCGTCGAGGAGATTCGCGCGCAGGCGGCGGATCATGGCCGCGGTGCCGGAGGTACCGATCACGATGACGGGGATCCAGAGGTGATCGAGCACCGAGCCGGCCTTGGCCCAGCTCCAGGGCGCGCCGAGAAATGCCGGGTCCATGATCCCGCCGATCGACAGGCCGAACTGGACGTTCGCGAAGTACATCAATACCAGCGCGAGCAGGAAGTTGGGCGTCGCGAGCCCGACGTAGCCGAGCAGGGTCAGGCCGTGGTCGCCCCAGCTGTACTGATGGGTCGCGGCATAGACGCCGATCGGAAATGCCACCGCCCAGGTGAACAGGATGGTCGAGAAGTTGAGGATGAACGACAGCATCAGCCGGTCGCCGACCACCTCCTTCACCGGCAGGTCATACTCGAAGGACCAGCCCCAGTCGCCCTGGAGGAGTCCCGAAAAGCCGTTTGGGCCCTGCCAGATGCCGAGCCACACCGCGTACTGCTCCACGAAGGGCTTGTCGAGGCCGAACTCGCGGCGGAGGAATTCGACGCGCTCGAGCGCGGCCAGTTCTCCCGCGCTCTTCAGTTCGGCGATCTGGTTCGACAGGAAGTCGCCGGGCGGCAGTTGAATGATGACGAACGTCACGAAGCTGATCACGAGCAGCGTCGGGATCATGATCAGGATGCGGTGGATCGTATAGTTCAGCATGGACGAAACGGCGCCGAGTTCGCGCGGGCGCTGCGCGTCCCGCCCCGCGGGGCGGGATCGGCGTGCAGCCTAACGCGTCCGATTCAGCGCAACCAGAATGTGTCGGGCCGGTAGACGCCGAAGAACGCTCCGGGATCCCAGTTGTAGATCCCTTTTTCGGGGACGCCCTGCACGTTATTACGCACCACCACCGGCTGCGGCACGCCGCTCACCACGCCAATGACGAACTGCTGTTCGGCATGGATCTCGAGCATGCGTTCCCAGATCACCGCACGGGTCTCGTGCGTCGTCGCGGCATTCCACGCCTCCAGCGCCTTAGCAAGCGCCACGATCTCCACCACGTCGGGCGCGTCGCCCGCCTTGCCGCTCGTCTCGTAATACTGGCCGAACTTGGGCCACTGCAGCTGTTGCTGGCTGGTCGGCGCCAGTTCCTCCGGGCTCATATCGGCCGTGGGAATGCCGTTCTCCCAGCCGCTCCAGACCGACATCAGTGTTTCACCCGAGAAGATGCGGTTGCGGAAGACTTCGCGTTGCGACGGCTTGCTGAACAGTTTGATTCCGACCTCGCGCCACATCTCCCGAATCAACTCGAGGACGTCGGTCTGCTCGGTGCTTTCACCGGCGGTCTCGACGATGATCTCCATCGTGCGGCCGTCGGGCAGCCGGCGCAGGCCGTCGGGTCCGCGCGCGAGCCCCATCGCGTCGAGCAGCTTGTTTGCGCCCGCGCGGTCGAAGTTCGCCCAGCGCTTCTGGTAGGGTTCCTTGAATAGCGGGCTGTCCGGAAGCACCGCGTTGTTGCCCTCGATCGCGAGTCCGAAATAGAGCACGTTGTTGATCAGGGATCGGTCAATCGCCAGCGACAGCGCGTGCCGGAAGCGCGCGTCGCGCACGACTTTGCGCCACACCGGGTCGTTCACGTTCAGGTTGGGGAACAGCGCGAAATGAGATCCCTTGGCGGTGCGCCAGAGCAGCGTGCGATAGCCGTTCTGCTTTTCCGCTTTCTTCAGGAAGGTGTAGTTGTTGAAATTGACGTCACGCGCCTGCAGATCGGCTTCGCCCGCGCCGGCCTTGGCGGGGATGAGCTTGCCGTCGGCAACGAGCATCTCGATGCGGTCGATGTAGGGCAGCTGCTTGCCCTGCGCGTCGACGCGGTGAAAGTAGGGGTTGCGCACCGCGACGAAGCGATCGGCCGGTGGCGATGTCGAGTTCGCCCACGGCTGCAGCGTCGGCAGACTTGGATTGTCGAAGCGGTACATGTTGTCGCGTTTGTTATGCACGCGCGCCCAGCTGCGTTTTGTGCTGCCGTCCGTCTCGGCCTTCGCGATCTTGGGGTTGTACTTCTTGTGAAACTTTTTCAGGTAGTGTGCCGGCCGATAGATGAACAGTGGCGATGTTCCCGCGAGATGCGGCAGGAACTCGCGGTTCGGTTTCGCCCAGGTATATCGCAGCGTGGTCTTGTCGAGGATCTCGACCTTGGGCGGCTGGCCGTCGACGAGCAGGGCGCGCGACGGTCCGGTCGGGCTGAGTTCGGCATTGTTCGCCACGTCCTCCCAGTAGTAGCGGAAATCCTCCGTGGTGAACGGCATGCCGTCCGACCATTTGTGGCCCGCGCGCAGCTTGAAGGTGAAGATCCGGCCTTCCTTGACGTCCATGCTTTCGAGGATGTCCGGAACAATGTTGAAACGCGTGTCATAGCCCACCAGCCGCGCGTAGCCATAGACCACGAGCAGGCGCACGTCCTTCGCGCGGCCAATGAGGGTGCGTAGCGTCCCGCCCGACTTGCCGGTCGTCTGGCTGACGAGCGGCGTTTTCGGCACGCGCTCGGTCACGGGCGGCAGCTTCTTCGCCGCGACGTCGTCGGCCAGCATGGGCGTTTCCACGAGGCTGGCCGCAGCGGCCGGCAGCGCCAGCAGGCCGGTCAGCAGCCACGCCGCGAGCCGGCTGGCGGTGGCCGCGCGGCGCGGGGTGAGGGAGTCGGTCTGGGGTTTGGTTTTCATGCGATGAGCTCCGAAGCGTCAGCGGATTTGTGGGCACGCACCGAGTGACCGTTGCCAAGGTCGATCATACTGGTCCGCACGCTGGCGTCCAGGCGAAACGGATTCGGCCAGGCACTTGGATCCGAGGCCTTCCCCTCCATCAGTGCCTCGAAGTCGAGCAGGCGGTCGAGATCGGGGTTCGGGACGGCGGACAGCAGGGCCTTGGTATAGGGGTGAACGGGATTGCGAAACAGCGTATGGCAGTCTGCGGTTTCGACGATGCGGCCCGCGCACATGACCGCGATCCGGTCGGCAACATAATGTACTACCGCCAGATTGTGCGAAATAAAGATGTAGGTCAGGTTCAGCGTCTCGCGCAGGTCGCGCAGGAGATTCAACACCTGGGCCTGGACCGAGACGTCGAGCGCCGACACGGGCTCGTCTAACAGCAGTAGGTCGGGGCTCAGCGCCAGCGCGCGCGCGATGCCGAGGCGCTGACGCTGGCCACCGGAAAAGCTGTGCGGGTAGCGGCGCAGGAAGCGCACGTCGAGCCCGACCAGGAGCATCAGCTCCTTGACGCGCTCGAAATGCTCGTCCTCGTCGCCGATACCGTGGATGACGAGCGGTTCGGCGATGATTTCGAGCGCGGACATGCGCGGGTTGAGCGACCCGAAGGGATCCTGGAACACGAACTGAACCTTGCGTCGGTAGTCGAATAGCGCGTCGCCCTTCAGCGCGAGCACGTCGCGCGACGTGCCGTAATCGTCGAACACGATCTCCCCCGCGTCGGGCGCGATTGAGCGCAGGAGCATCTTCGCGGTGGTCGTCTTGCCGCAGCCTGATTCACCGACCAGCCCGAGGCATTCGCCGGCGTTAACGTAAAAACTGACGTCGTCCACCGCGAGTACGTCGCCCGCAAGCTTGCTGCCCAGGAGCGAGGTTTTGCGCGTCTGGAACCGTTTCGTCAGATGGCGCACGCTGAGCAGCGCCGCGCCGCCTTCGCGCGTCACCGGCCGCTCGCTTGGCGCGAGCAGCCGGTGCTCGAGGGTGACGTGGACTTCGCGAATCGGCGTCAGGCGTTCTCCCGCGGCCATGTTGAAGCGCGGCACCGCGCGCATGAGCGCGGTGAGATAGGGGTGCTGGGGGTTGCGAAAAATGTCTTCGGTCGTGCCGGCCTCGGTGACGCGGCCCTGATACAGCACGACGACTTCCTCGGCCATGTTGGCGACGACGCCCAGGTCGTGCGTGATCATCAGCACCGCCATGTTCAGCTCGCGCTGCAGATCCCGGATCAACTGCAGGATCTGCGCCTGGATCGTAACGTCGAGCGCCGTCGTCGGTTCGTCGGCGATGAGGAGCGCAGGCCGGCACACCAGGGCCATCGCGATCATCGCGCGCTGGCGCAGGCCGCCCGAGAGCTCGAACGGGTAGCTATGCTCGGCCGCCGCCGGGTCGGGGAAGTTCACGTGACGCAACATCTCGACCACCGCCGCACGGCGTTCGGCTTTTCCAAAATCCGTGCGGTGCAGCGCGAGCGCTTCGCCGATCTGGTTGCCGATCGTATGCAGCGGCGAGAGCGCGGTCATCGGTTCCTGGAAAATGATCGAGATGCGTCCGCCGCGGATCGCCTGCATCGAGGCGCTGTTGCGATCGAGGCGCGCGATGTCGACCACGGTGCCCGGCCGATCCGGGTCGGCAAACAGGATTTCGCCTTGTTCGATGCGCGCGATCGTCGGCAAGATGCCGAGGATCGCCTGGGCAACGATTGACTTGCCGGAACCCGACTCACCGACCAGGGCGACGGTGCGGCTCTCCGGAATGCGAAACGACACGCCGTCGGCGGCCTTGACCGTGCCGGCATCGACGTCGAGATAGACCTTTAAATTGTTGACCTGCAGTAGATCCGGCATCGTTGTAACAACCGTCTCGACTTGCTGTGTTCCGTTGTGCCCGTCTACGCCGTGATCCCGAGCGCGTGCAGGTTCGCACGCGTGCGCTCGTCGAGCTCGAGCCCGTGGCGCCGGACTTCACGCACGACGTCGCCGACGACCTCGGCGAATCCCTCGAGCGCAGATTCGATCCGGATCGAGCGCCGCGGGCCGCGTACTACCAACTCCATCCATCCTCCCGATCGGTCCTGTCGCGTCGAGTAGTAATTCAAGCGCACCGCGCGCACGACATCCCAGCGGATCGTGGTGCCGAGCGGTCCACGGGCGCTTATTCCCGCCGCGTCTAACTCGATGCGGGACAGTTGACGGACGACGATCCGCGCGAAGTATACGAGGAAAAGCAATCCGCCTGCGCCGAGCACCCATTGCACGAGCGGTGCGGGTTGTGCGAGCGTCAGGAGCGCCGCGGCGCCGATCGCGCCGGACCCGCCCAGCGCGTAGCCGGCGCGCAGCGCATGCGCCGGATAACGGTAGGACCGCGCGTTCACGGGGTCACTGGGTTGCGGGTTCATGCCACCGGCGGGGCGAACAGCGCGCGCGCGCTGTGCCAGTGCACGGCCGGGTTCTGGCGTGTCGTCTCGAGCAGTTCGGCGAGAAAGACCCACGCGGCCTCGTCATGCTGCAGGTGGTGGGTCAGCCAGCCCGTCGGCTCCCCGGGATCGGCGCCGCCCGTGCGCCGTGCGGCGAGGTGGCGCACGGCCTGATCGAGCGCTGCCTGCGTGCCAGCGAAACCCCGATCACCGCGCCAGGCGACGAGATCGACGTGTGCGTTGACCTGGGTGAGTCCCGGCGCGGGACCCGCGCAGGCACGCGCGCCGAAGCTGCTCAGCCCGTGCAGGCCAGCCTCGGGCAGGCGGGCCGTGAGCGTGGCGGACAGGCGATTCCACGGCGGCGCGAGCACGGCGAGCATGCACGCGCCTGCACGCGCGGCAAGGCGTTCGCGACCTGCTGCGATCCGGGCGAGGGCGTCATCGTCCGGTTCGGCGGCTGCGAACTCGGTTCGTTTCCCGCCTTCGCCAGCGCGGTTGCGATGGTCGACGCCGTGTTGGAGCACGATCACGTCTTGGTGGCGGGCCTGCAGCCGGGTAAACAGCGCGGGATCCGCCGTTGCCGGCACGACCGCGAGTGCAATCGGCACCTCCATCGCATAGGCGAGATCGACCAGTCGCGCGAGCGCGGGCGTCCACTGCGTCGCGTCGTCGTCGCGCCACCAGAAGTCCACGCTGCGGCCTGCGTCGCGCCAGCGCGCGAGCTCGTCGTGCAGCGCCTGCCACGCCCCGCTCACCACGTCAGCGCCTCGGTCCACTGACGTAGCAGCGCCGCGCTACGCGCAGCGCCGTCCATGTCGATCGAGACCCGATCGGCCCGCGGCCGTTTAACCGCGCGATCGACTGCCGCCGCGAGGGCGTCCACGCTGAGCGCCGACTCTTCGACGATGTCGATTGCGCCGCGCTCGGCGAGCAGACGCGCGCGCAGGGTCTGCTCGGTTTCCTTGCGCCCGACGTAAGGGACCATCACCGCGCGTGCGTTCGCCTGCAGCGTCTCGAGCAAGGTGTTGTAGCCGGCCTGGCTGATGGACAGCACGCAGTGGCGCAGGCGATGGCGGAAATCGGGCTGGTTCGCTTCGACGATGACGCGGCCCGTGCCGCTGCGCGCGGCGAGGGCCTGCAGAGCCTCGATTCGCGCGGGCGCCGGACTGACACCGGTGCGCACCCGCCAGAGCCGGTCGGCGAGCACCGTGTGCGCGCGCGCACGGATTGCCGTCTCGAGCACCGCGCCGCCGAACGCGCCACCGCCCGCCGAGACGAGAACCTCGCCGGACCCGTCGTTGCGCGCATCGTTTACGTTCGCGGTGGCGTCGGCATCCTCCGTGCGCCGGCTGTCGACGACGTAGCCGGTGTAGGCGATTTGTGCGGCGATGCGCGGCGCATGCGGGAAGGTGCGCTCGAACGGGATGAACGCCGGGTCACCGTGCACCAATGCCCAGTCGAAATAGCGCTCGAAGGCCTCGATCATCTTCTGCAACCGCGCCGCGTTGTCTTCGTTGTCCTGCAGCACGTCGCGCGCCGATGACACGATCAGCGGACGGTGCACGGCCGCTTTCGCCGCCTCGAGCAGGGGCAGTAGCTCGAAGCGCATCAGCCGCCGTCCGAATGGATAGAGCTCGATCACGAGCGCATGCGGCTGGAACGTTCGCCATAACTTGAGCAGCAGGTCGCGGCGACGGGCCTTCCAGGCCTCGTCCACCGGGTGGCCGTCCGCGTCGATCAGAACCTTGAAGCTCGGGTCGGTGGCCACGGTGGGTGGCAGTTGCACGAAGCGTGCGTCGCCCAGGGGCAGGTCGGGTACCGGCATGCCGCCGCTGACCAGCGTGACCTCGAGTCCCGCTGCTGCACAGGCGCGCGCGAGGATCGCCGTGCGCTGCAGATGGCCGATACCCAGCAGGTGCTGGACATAGAACAGGACCCGCCGTTGCGCAGGATTGTTCAAGCCGCCGCTCACGCTGCGCCCGCGTCCTCGCGCGCCGGCGCAAGTGGCAGATTGAGCGATTCGATGCGCGGATTGCCCGTTGCGTCGAGCCGAAAGACGTGCAGTGCGTTCCAGTCGAGCTTCGCCGGCGGCCGCCCGAGCATGTCCCAGTCGCAGGCGGCCGCGAGCAGTACGCGGATCACGCCGCGGTGCGTGAACGCGAGCGTCGGCTGCGCGCCGGCGGCGATTTCGGCGAGCCAGGGGCGCAGGCGTTCGAGCACGCGGCGCGGGCTTTCGCCACCCTGCGGCGTGAAATCGAGTCCGCGCGCCTCGTTCGCCTGCATCGCCGTGCCGAGTTCGATGCGCAGGTCGGCGATGCGCCGTCCCGCCCATGCGCCCCAGTCCATCTCGGCGATACGCGGCTCGCGATCCGCCTGCGCGCGACCGAGCAGCGTGGCGGTCTCGACGCAGCGCAGGAGCGGGCTGGTCACTGCGCGCATGTCTGCGCAGAGCGCCGGCAACGCGCAGGCGCGCAGCGCGTCGCGCCCGGCGTTGGACAACGGCAGGTCGCTGCGACCCTGGATCCGTTTGTCCCGGCTCCAGTCGGTCTCGGCGTGACGCAGCGTGGCGAGCAGCGTCATGACCGGGCGACCGCAGGCGGCCAGCCGGCGGCGACCTGCGTCAGCGCGGCGTCGAGCGTCTGCGCTGCGGCGCCGATGTCGCGCTCGGTGTGGACAAAGGCCGCTGCCGCGTCGCCCATCGCGCGGCGGCGCGACGGGTCTTCGAGCAGTGCGCGCAGCGGTGCGGCAAATGCGGGCGGATCGCCGGGCGGCGCGAGCAACCCGGTGCGGCCGTCGATCACGACGTCGGGTACGCCGCGCAGCGCGCAGGAAACCACCGGCAGGCCGGCGGCCTGGGCTTCGAGCATCGCCATTCCGTAGGCCTCGTTTACTGCGGGCCATACGAACACGTCGCCCGCTGCGTAGGCGGCCGCAAGTTCGACCGCATCGAGCGCGCCGAGAAAGGTCGTGCGGCCCGGCGCGGCGCGGTTCAGGGCTGCTTCGACCACGGCGCGCGCGCTGCCGTCGCCCGCGACCAGCAGGCGCCAGGGAAGATCGCCGACCAGGGTCAGTGCGGCGGCGAGTGCTTCGTAGGAGGCGAGCTTGTCACCGGGCCGCATCATTGCCGCGACGATGAGCCAGGGAATCCCTGGATCGATGGCGTGCGTTTGCGCAAGTCGCGCCCGATGCGCGCCGCGCGCGGCGCGTGCCGCGGCGAATGGCGCGGCCTCGAGAAAGGGCGGCAGGCGCCGAATGCGCTCAGCCGAACCGAGGAGGGCTTCGAGGCAGGGGACATCGTGCTGCGTCGGCGCGAGTACGAGTGCCGCGTGCTGGATCGCCGCGGCGGTGCCGTCGTGGCCGATCGCCCACGGCCCACCCGCGCGCTTGGGCGCGTGCGAGGCCTCGGCGACGACATAGGGGATGCCGAGCGCGGCGCTTGCCACGGGCCCGAGCCAGTCGGGTGCCTTGTAGTACAGGTGATAGGTGAACCACAGCGCGGGCCGCGACGCGGCCGGCCCCGCACGCCAGCCGGCGGCGAGCCGCTCACCGAGCGCGACGCCCTGCGCGCGCAGCGCGGCCTGGCGCGCGGGATCGCCGTCGCGCGCGTAGCTGCGAAAGCTCGAGACGAGCTCGACGCGATGGCCGCTGCGCGCGAGGGCCGCCATCAGCAGGCCCGCCACGCGCCGATCGCCGGACGCAACGCCATGGGTCGGCGCCTTGAGCGGCGCGTAAAAAGCAATGCGCATGGCGGATTTTATTCTGGCTGCGCGACGGCGATCGCGCGGTCCGGGTGCAGGGCGGCCGCTGGCGCGCCGAGGCCGAATTTCGCCGCCAGCCGGTCGAGGTTGCGCTCCAGCCTGAAGTGCTCGGCAACGCGCGCCTGTCCGGCTGCGCCGAGCGCCCGGCGGCGCGCCGGATCGCCGATCAGCAGCGCGAGCGCGTGCGTGAGCGGCGTGCTCGATTCCGGCGCGACGAGCAGGCCCGTCACGTTGTGTTCGATCAGTTCCGGAATCGCCGAGACCGCAGTCGCGACACAGGCGAGCCCCTGGCTTTGTGCCTCCATGAGCACGTTTGGCAGGCCGTCGCGATCGCCGTCGCGCGCGATACGCGAGGCGAGCGCAAACAGGTCGGCGGCGCGGTACTCGGCGAGCAGCGCGTCGTGGGGCAGGGCGCCGCGCCAGGCGATGCGCTCGAAGATGCCGAGCGCGCGTGCGCGACGCTCGAGGACCTTGCGCAGTGACCCACCGCCGACGTGAACCAGACGCCAGTGCACGGTACGCGGCAGGCCGGCGAGGGCTTCGAACAGAACGTCGGTGCCCTTTTTCTCGACCAGTCGGCCGACGCTGAGCACGATCACCGGATCGGCGGGATCGCGTCCATCGCGTGTCACGGTGACCGCGGCGGGCGCCGCAAAGCGTGCGAGATCGACGCCGTGATACACGAGCTCGACGCGCCCCGGTGGCGCGAGCGCTGCGAGATGTTCACGGTTGGCGGCCGTGCAGGTCACCAGCCAGGCGCAGGCGGCGAGCTTTTCGCGCTTCTCCCAGTCGGGGGTGGTCCAGATGTCTTTCGCGTGTGCCGAACCGCTCCACGGCAGCCCGCGCAGCAGCGCAGCGTAGCGGGTGACGGAGGCCGGCGTGTGGAGGAAATGGACATGCAGCTGGGTGACGTCGCGCGGCAGTTCGTCGGCCAGCACCAGCGCCTGACCGAAGCGGCGCAGCCGGTTCGGCGTCGGGTCGCGCCGCAGGTCGCGCAACCACAGCGCGCGTGCCGGCGCATAGGTCGGCCAGCGTCGCAGGCGTCGCCAGGCCCGCAAAACGCGCAGCGGTTCCCGGTAAAGATATTCGGGCAGATACAGCAACGGCGCGCGGATCTCTGCGTGCACCGGATGTCTGCGGCGGTCGGTCGGCCGGCGCAGGGAGACGATGAGGCACTCGAGTCCGCGGCGCTCGAGTGCGGCAATTTCCTGCGCGATGAACGCCTCGGACAGCCGCGGATAACCCTTGAGGACGACCGCAACGCGTCCGACGCGGGTACTGCGCATGGGATCAAGCGCGGCGCAGGGCCGAGATATCAAATGTGTTTGCTTCGACCGCCTCGTCCCGCGCGCCCTCGATCCAGGGCGACACGAGGCGCGCGACGTTCTGCAATCCCTCGAGCAGGCCCGGTACGACGACCTCGGAGGGCAGGTTGCGGCGCGGCAGCGCGCGCAGCGCCGCCGCCATGATTTCGGAGTCGCGGCGCCCATCGTCGGCGAGCATGCTGACCAGGCCGAGACTTGAGGCGCGTGACGCGCGAATGAATTGTTCGAGCCGCGGCGTGGTACGCGGCACGATCAGCGCCCGTTTGTCGAGCGACAGCACCTCGCAGAAGGTGTTGTAACCGCCCATCGCGACGACGCCCGCGGCACGCGCGACCAGCGTTTCGAGATGGTTGTAAAAGGTGATCGTGTCGACGCGCTTGAGACGCGCGGCGCGCTCGATGAATTCGCCCTGGCGGTCCGAATGCATGAATGGTCCGAGCACGAGCAGTGCGGGATAGGGCAGCAGCGGATCATGCTCGTAGGCGCGCAGCACCCAGTCGATCAGCGCTTCGCCGTCGCCGCCGCCGCCCGTGGTTACGAGCAGGTAGGGCCGCTGCGTGATTTCCGGCAGCCGCGAACTGACGTCGGAGTCCGGCGCCTCGCGCGCCAGGTAGCCGGTGTAGAACATGCGCTGGCGCACGCTGAGCGGCAGCGAAATCCCTTCGAGCGGGTCGCAGATCTGCGGCAGGCCGTAGACCCAGATCTCGTCGTAGAAGTCACGCAGCGCGGGGACCGCTTGCTTGCGCTCCCATTCCGGCGCCAGCAGGCGCGGCTCGTCCATGACGTCGCGCAGGCCGAGCACGAGCCGCGTTCCGCGCGGCTTCAATACCTTGAGCGTGTCGAGCACTTCGCCGCGCAGGCCGAGCGGCTCCTTGTCGACGATGAACACGTCCGGGTCGAACACCTCCGCCGTATGGCGGATGATCGAGGAACGCATCGACAGCGTGCGCTCGATGTCGATGTGCAGATTGAGCGGCGTGTATTCGCCGTTGCGCAACTTGATCACCCCCGGAACGCGCACGAAGTCGACCCGTGAG
Source organism: uncultured beta proteobacterium (assembly GCA_963714925.1). Classification (GTDB taxonomy): domain Bacteria; phylum Pseudomonadota; class Gammaproteobacteria; order Burkholderiales; family SG8-39; genus SG8-39. The sequence goes on from CAVQQK010000004.1 coordinate 112,019, forward strand.
CGGAAATCGAAGCTGCCGATGATCGGCGAGCCGGACAGGATGAGCACCGACAGCTGCTTGAATCGCTCGACGAGCGCGTGCGCGATGGTCTGGCAGCGCCGCAGATGGCCGAGGCCGAAGCTGTCGTGGCTGTAAATGAGGATGCGGCCCGCACCTTGAGTCGATCTCATGGTTGTTTTCCCCTTGGCGCGTCGCGGCCCGCCGGGCAGCCGATCCTCCCTGGCGTGCCGCCGGCAGGGCGGATTGTCGTCCGGGGTTGCCCGGGGACGCAAGTCCGCGCCTGCGCGGTACCGAAGCGGGCCGCCCGAATGTGTTAGATAGCTGCCTGCACGCACGAGTACCCACACGCCGTTTGGCTGCCCATGCCCAATCTCATCCTCGTTCATCAGCGCTCGAAACAAGATCCGGCCGACTACCACGAGATCGCGCAGCGGATTGCGGCGCGCGCGCCGGAAGTCGCGGTGCATGTCGCGGATACCAAGGACCGCGCCTGGCGCCCGCCCGGGTTCGACGCCGCGCAGCCGACGCTCACAGTCGCGCCGATGCCGCGACGCGGATTCGTCCCGCCGCACGGGGCCGTGTGCGAGGGCTACGAGTTTCCGAAGGGCGAACAGTACGAGCACCTCGCCGCGATCGACGTCCCGGTGCCGAAGTGGACGCGCGTCACCCCGGACATTGCGCTCGAGGCGGCCGACTGGGGACCCTACGTCCTGGTCAAGCCCGAGCTGGGGCGCAAGGGCGCGGAGATTTTCATCAAGCGCACCGGCCGCGTGCGCTACCGCGCGCCGGAGAGTTTTCCCGAGGACCATCCGGTGCGCAAGGCACCGCTCGTCGCGCAGCAGTTCATCTACACCGGACGCTGGCCGGTGAACTACCGCGTGGTGACGCTGTTCGGCACGCGGTTGCTCGCCTGGCACTGCGAGGCCGATCATCGCTACTGGCCGCTCGAGTCGCGCTGGGATTTCCGCGCGACGGGTGGGATCACGGTGGTGTCGAACAAAAAGGACTCCCACTACACGCTCGCGTTCGACGCTGACGTGATCGCACTCGCCGAGCGCGCGCACGCCGCATTTCCCGACCAGCCGCTGCTCGGCACCGACATCGTGCGCGATGCGGAAACCGGCGCGCTCTACGTGATCGAGTGCAACCCGCGCGGCGACGCCTGGCTGATCTCCTCGGACACCGGACGCGAGATCGAGCAAGCGAATGGACTGGATTTCGCCGCGCAGTTCGATGCGCTCGAGGTCGCAACCGAGGTGCTGATCCGCGAGACGCGCGCCCGTGCGCGCTGAGGCGCGGGGCGTAACATGGGCGCATGCTGATCGACAGGACGCCACAGCTGATCGTCGCGCTGCTTGCCCTGGGCATGGCGCTCGCCTTCGTCCTCGCCGACCGGCGCTCGCCGACCAGCCGGGCGCTGGGCCTGTTCCTCGCGTTCGTCGGCATGTCGATCGGCGTGGCCGTGTTCGTCGGCCTGCCCTATCACGCGCGCAATGGTGTGCAGTGGTGGAGCGGAGTATTCATCGTTCCCGAGACGCTCGCCTTCGTGTTCGCCTACGAATGGATCCTGCGCGTGCGCCGCACGGTCCCCACGCGCAACCTGAAGACGCGCTTCGCCGACCGGCAGTTGCGCGTCGCGCAGGCGTTTTCGGTGATTTATCTGCTGCTCGCTGCGCTGTTCCCGCTTGAGCACTCCCAGTACTTCGCCAATCCGGAGATCGGCACCCGTCCGCTCGGGGCGATCCAGTTCTGGTGGTTTGCCGTGCCCCTCGGCCTGTCGCTCGTTCTGGGTATCGGCTCCGGCTTGTTGCTGCTCAATCGCCGTCCCGACAAGGCAGAGCAAATTCGACTGGTCGCATTCATGATCGGGGCGCCGATCATGGCCTCTGGACTGGTCTTGCCGACCCAGTATGCGCCGGTCGCAACCGCAATCGGTCTGCTCATCTTTCTCGTCGGAGGGGTGCAGTATCACGTGATTCAGGGTTCGCGCGCGCAGTTCATGGCGCGTTTTCTCGCCCCGCAGGTCGCCGAACTGGTGCGCGAACAGGGATTGAAGAGCGCGACTCAGGAACGCACGCTCGAGATATCGGTCGTCTGCTGCGACCTGCGCGGGTTCACCGCGTTCACTGCGGCGACGTCGTCCGCGCGCGTGATCGCGATCCTGCGCACCTATTACGACGCGGTGGGCGCGGCGGCCGCGTCGGTCGGCGGGACGATCAAGGACCAGGCCGGCGACGGGGTACTGATCCTCGTCGGCGCGCCGGTCTCGGTGGCCGACCATGCGGCGCGTGCACTCGAGCTCGCCCGGCGCATCCGCGAGCAGGGATTGGCGATCGCCGAACGTTCGTCGGACGATGAGTTGCAGCTCGGCGTCGGCGTCGGCGTGGCGAGCGGCTTCGTGACCGTCGGCGTGATCGGCGGCGCATCACGTCTCGAATACACCGCGGTTGGGCCCGCGGTGAATCTTGCCGCGCGCCTGTGCAGCGAGGCCATCCATGGCGAAGTGCTGGTCGACGCGCGCACGCGCGAACTGCTCGATGACGAAGCGCGCCGCGCCGACCTGCACGCGGGCGAGACGCTGCAGTTGAAGGGATTTCCCCAGCCGGTGCCGAGCTTCACCCTCGCTGCGGGCTGAGGCCGCCGCGCGACGTTACTTTTTCCAGTCCATGATCGGCACCCAGGCACGTAGCTCACGTCCCTCGAAGATACGGCCTTGAATGCGCTTGGCCAGCGCGTCGGCCTGCGGCTTGCTCATGTCCATTTCGATCACCGCGCTCGGCGCACCCGATTCACGCACCAGCTGAATGGCGTCGACCGGCGCGAAGGCGCTGAGCGCCTCCTGGATGCCTTCTTCGGTGGCATCTTCGGGAAGGTTGCCGATCACGATGCGCATCATTGCAGAGTTCCTCTTAGTGCCGTTGCCTTCTGAGGCCGTATGATATCGGTTCTTTAGATTGGCGGTTGACATGGCGTTTGGCGATCTTTTTTCCAGTGTTGCGGCGCGTCTGTTCGGATCGACTGGATCGAACGGGACGCCGGACGCGGACCAGGCGCTCATCGAAGCGACGATCGAAGCGGTGGTCGACGCCGTCGACCCGAAAATCCGCGTTGAGCGGAAATACCGCGCGAAACTCGAGCCGGGCGTACGCCGTACGCTCGCGCATATGCGCGAATTTGCGCAACGTCTGCCCGAACCAATCGTACTCTCGCCCGCTGCCTGGCGAACCGATCCGCTGATCAATGCGTTGTTTGCCACACCCGACGAGGTGAGCGCACTGCTCGGACGCAGTCGCGAGCTGTACCGTTTCTTCGACGCGCCGGCGAATGCAGGCTGTAGCGATGCGCACGCGCTGCTCGCGATGCGGCGCGAGGAACGCAAGACGCTCGGACCGGCGCTGGTCGACGGCGCGCTGCGCCACGACGTCGCGCAGACTGCGGTGAGCTTCGCGCAGCACCGCTTGATCGCGCCGGCGGCGGACTGGCTCGGCAGTCGGCGCGAAGTCGGCGCTGCGATCTTCCGCCGCCTGGCCGCGCTGGCGCTGCAGGGCATCGTCGGCAAGGAGCGCCGCGTGAAGGATCTGGAGGAGCGCAAAGCGATCCTGGCGACGCGCCTGCGCATGCTGCAGCTGGAGCGCGACGGGGTCCGGCGCGCGCTCGAAAGCGAAACGGACGCGGCGAGCGACCCGGCGGTGGAGATCGCTCAGCTCGAGCGAGCGTTGCAGAACACGGTCGACGAGTTCATCGATGCCAAGACGAGCTTCGCCACGCTCGAGGGTACGATCGACAACGTGCGGCGCATCTTCGAGGCGCCGCAGAAGCACCTCGGGCTCGAGACCATCGCGCTGCGCCTGAACCGGATGGGCATACGGGTCGAACCCGGGTCGAGCGACGCGGCGACCGACCTGACGCTGCAGGAATTGTTCATCGGCGAGGGTCTGCGCGGCGTCATTGCATTCGTACGCTGCGCGCGGCGCGACATGCCGCCGCGCGACGATGCGATCCGGCGGGCGGAGAAAACCTTGCTTTGAGCCGCGGCGTCGGCGCTATTTACAGACGCCGGTACAACGGATGACGCGCTCGGCGCAGCTGATCCGGCGGAACGGTTCGATCAGTTGGGGCTGCAAATCGCCGCCCGAGTGCTGCACCGACGCGCTGTTGCATTGGCGCTGGCTGGTCACGTAGCTCACATCGGTCAGCCACACCACGTTGCTGCACTCCGGGCTGCCGACGCCGAAGCGCACGCCGATCGAATAGTCGCCGCACAGCAGGCCGCGGTGCGAGACCAGCCCCTTGATGCTCCAATCGCCCTTGGGGCCGAGCGAAGCTGTGGTGCCGCCGAAGTTGAAATCGAGCTGCTGCGGCTTGAGTACGACCGACGCACTCCCGATCGCGCGCGCGGGCGCGGTCGTCCGGCTGGTGGTGGATTGCGCGGCGCTTTCCGCAGCAGAGAATAGCGTCGCCGCGGCAAACGACGCGAGGATCCAGGAAATCGGGCGGGCACGGAACATAGGCTTCGACAGCGCTGTTGACGTGGTGAATCATACTATCAGGGCTCGGTATACTGGCTGCGGTTTCAAGCCTATGCGCCTCAACCTTCGCGGCAAGATCTTCGTCTACGTTGCGCTGCCCGTCGTCCTGGTTCTCGGCGGCGCGCAGGCGTTTCGTGTCGTCCAGTTGTACGACGAGGCGAAGATCTCGACGATCGATCGCGAGCAAGCCCGTATCACGCGCGAGGCGCGTGCGCTAAACGCGCGGCTGCGCGAGGTGGCACGTATCGCGCGTGATACAGCGGCGTTCCTGGAACTGAATCCGGACATTGAAAAGGATCGTCTGTTCGATATCGTCAAGCACAACGTCAAGGCCGATCGTCTGGTCTACGGCGCGGCGATCGCGTTCGCGCCGGACGCCTCGTCGACCGGCGCGCGATTCGCGCCCTACGCATATCGCCGCTCTAGCGACGCGATCGAGGTGATGGACATCGGCCGCGATGGCTACGACTACACCTCGCGGCGGTGGCAGTGGTGGTGGCGTCCGATCGAGCGCGGTTTCGCGGTGTGGACTGACGCCTACGAGGACGACGGCGCGGGCAACACGATGATGGTTACGTTCTCTGCGCCGATTCGGCGCGACGGCGTCCCGGTCGCGGTCGCCACGGTGGACGTCGCGCTGCCGACGCTGCGCGCGCTGGTGTTCGGCGCTGAGGCTGCGCGGAGCAAGATGTTCGTCATCGGCGCGGATCTGAAAATGGTGTTCGCGAACAACAGCGCCGATATCGGTACGCCGCTGGCGACGATCGCGCAGCGTAACGGGCGCGCGGACATTCTCGAGCTGGGCAATATGGATGCTGCGCGACGCACCGGGACATACGGTCGCGCGCGGCTGGGATTCGACCGAGCGGCAGTGGATCTTTTACGCCCCGGTGAATTCGAGCGGCTGGGTTCTGGGCCTGCGGGTCGACGAAAGCACGGTATTTCGCGAGGTGCATGACGGGTCGCCGAGGCGGCGATTGGCCTTGCGGTGACGCTCGTCGTGATTGCCCCGGCTCTTGGTCGTCACGCGCCGGATCACCGCGCCGGTTGCGCGACTCGATGCAGCGGCGCCCGCGTTGCGCAAGGCGACATGGACATCGATCTGCCGAGCGAGGGCGATGACGAAATCGCGCGGCTATCGCGCAGCTTCGGCGACATGGCGCGCGCGCTGGTTGAGCGCGAGCAGGCGCTGATCGCCGAAACCGCGGTGCGCGAGAAGATCGAAAGCGAACTCGCACTCGCCAAGGAACTGCAGCGCAGCATGCTGCCGCCGTCGGAGGCGCACGACGCGGCGTTCGGGCGCTACGACGTTGCCGCGGCGCTCGAGCCGGCGCGCGCCGTCGGGCGGGGATTTCTTCGATTACTTCGTGACGCCGGAAGGACGCCTGATCTTCGTGGTCGCCGACGTCTCGGACAAGGGCGTTCGCGGCGGCGCTGTTCATGGTCCGCGCGCATACGCTGATGCGATCGCTCGCCGCGCCTGGTCTCGCCCTCGGAACTGCTCGCGGCGATGAACGATGCGCTGTGCGCGGACAATGAGCGCTGCATGTTCGTGACGCTGGTGTGCGGGTCGCTCGATCTGTGCGAGCGGGCGGCTCGAGCTTCGCGAACGCAGGCCATGAGCCGCCGCTGCAGGTCGATCATGACGGGCGGCTCACCTGGATCGAGGTGGAGGGTGGTCCGGCGCTCGGCTTGGTCGAACCATGGACTACCCGCTTGCCGAGCGGCAACTCGCGCCCGGCGACGCCCTGATTCTCTATACCGACGGCATCACCGAGGCCTTCGATTCGGCGCAGCGGGCGTTTGGGCGTGAGGGCCTGGAAGCCGCGGCACGCCACCACGCGCAGGCCTCGGCGCTCGACCTGTGTGCGGGGGTTTTTGCCGCGGTCCGACAGTTCGTCGCGGACGCCGAGCAGAGCGACGACATCACGCTGCTCGTCGTGCGCTGGCACGGCGCCAAGGCCTGAGCGAGGCGGCTACAATGCCGCTTGGTTGCGCCGCACGGCGCATCCGCGCCCGAGCGAGGAGACTATGCAATGAGCCTGACGATCGACGTCGATACCTCGAAGCCCCCGTTCCAGCGCCTGCGCCTGGGCGGACGCCTCGACACTACGACCGCGCCCGAGTTGGAAAAGACGGTCGACGCGGTGCTCGCGGCGAAACCACTGGCAGTGGTGTTCGACCTCGAGGCGCTCGAATACATCAGCAGCGCCGGGCTGCGCGCGATCTTCCGTACCCAGAAGGTGATGCACGCGGCGGGCGGCGAGGTGCTGATGGTGAACATGCAGCCCGCGGTGCAAAAGGTGTTCGACATCGTCAAGGCGCTGCCGTTGCGCAGCGTTTTCAAGAGCGTCGGCGAGCTCGACGATTATCTCGACGCGATGCAGCGCAAGGTGCGCGAAGAAAACAGTTAACGCGTCTGCAGCTGCTGCAGCAGGCGCTGCGCCTGCGGATCGCGCGGCGCCGCGGCGACGAGGCGGCGCGCGTAACCGAGTGCGCGTTCGCGCTCACCCGCGTCCCGACTCAGACTCGCACCGGCAAGCAGCAGGTCGCGCTGCGCCGGATGCAGGGCCAACGCGCGGTCGATTTCCGCCAGCGCCTGTGCTTTCTTCCCGTTCGAGTACAGCCCGACCGCGTAAACATAGGCAAAGCGGGCGTTGTCCGGCGCGCGCTGCGCCGCGCGCGCGAGTTCGCCGAGTGCCTCGTCGGCGCGCTGCAAGCGGACCAGCGTGAGCCCGAGCACGTGGTGCAGGGTGGGGTCGTCGGGCATCTGAACGAGGCCTTCGCGCAGGATCGTTTCGGCGTCCGCGTCGCGTCCCTGGCTGCGCCGCAGGTCGGCGAGATTCACGTAGGCCGGCACATGGCGCGGGTCGAGCGTGATCGCGCTGCGCAGCATCGGGTCCGCTTCGTCGATGCGTCCGCGGCGCGCGTAGAACGAACCGAGTGCCATGCGCGCCTCGGGCCGGTCGGCGTTGTAGCGCTGGACCGCTTCGTACTCGGTCGCGGCGCGCGCGAACGCGGCTTTGCGCGCAACCGGGAGCGATGCCTCGGGGATCGAAGCCAGCATGTACGCGGCTTCGACGCGCACCGCGCGCACCGGATCGTCGAGCAGCGGACCGGCGAGCGCGAGCCGTTGTGCGTCCGGCAGTGCCTCGAGCGCCGAGACGGCGGCGAGGCGTAGCAAGGGGTCGGCGGCCACCAGCTGGGCGCGCAGCGCCTCGAGCGCGTCGGGGCTGAGTGCATCGCCAAGGCCGCGCGTCGCGCTGGCGCGCGCGATCGCCGGCTGCGACGGATCGCGTGCCAGCGCCGCGAGCATTGCGCCGGCGCCGGCCTCGCCGCGCGCCGCGGCCGCAAGCGTCCCGGCAAAGCGCTGGAAGCCCGCGGACTTGTGGCCGAATTGGCGCTCGAGTGCGGCCGCAGCCCAGGTCGCGTCCTGGTCTGTGTGGCAGCCGTTGCAGGCATTCGGCACGCCGAGCGAGACGCTGAGGTCCGGGCGCGGGATGCGCATACCGTGGTCGCGCCGCGGGTCGATCACCATGTAGGTCGTCGCGGGCATGTGGCAATCGACGCAGGCGCTGCCCGGTTCGCCGGCACGGTGGAAATGGTGCTTCGTACTGTCGTAGCGCGCGGGCAGGTGGCACTGCGCGCAGGTCGCGTTGCCCTGGGCGCGCAGGGTGCCGCTGTGCGGGTCGTGGCAGTCGCTGCAGGTCACGCCCGCGCGGTGCATCTTGCTTTGCAGGAACGAGCCCCAGATGTAGACCTCGTCACGTTGCTGCCCGTCGGCGTGATAGAGGCCGGGCGCGAGCAGTGCGGGCCGGTAATGATCGAGGAACGGTTTGCCGGCGACGTAGCCTTCGGCGATCTGCGCGCGGCGCGAATGGCATTGCGCGCAGACCTCGGTCTCGACGTTTGCGTTTTTCGGTGTGCTGCGCGCGGCGTTGCCGGTCGCGGGATCGATCGTCCAGGTCACGCCGCGGCGCTCATCGAGTTGAACCGTCAAGCCCTGCGTCGGATCGTTTGGCTTGGTCTTCGCCCATTGCGCATGCGCGCTGCCCGGGCCGTGGCAGGCTTCGCAGCCCACAGTGAGTTCCGACCAGGCCGTCTTGAAGCTGTCGCTCGTCGCGTCGTAGTTCTTGCGCACGTCGATCGAATGGCAGTCGGCGCACATGAAGTTCCAGTTCTGCTGGCGCTTGGTCCAGTGCAGCTCGTCACGGTGGTCGATCTTCTCGTTGGGGTAGAGGTGGAACCAGCGCTGGCCGCCGGCGTCCTTGGGCCGCGCGTCCCAGGCGATCGACAGTGCCTGGAGGCGCCCGTCGGGAAATTCGATCAGGTATTGCTGCAGCGGCTCGACGCCAAAGGTGTAGCGCAGTTCGAATTCGGCGAGCGTGCCGTCGGCGCCGTCGGTGCGGACGAAATACTTGCCGTCGCGGCGAAAGAAGGTCGACGTGATGCCGTTGTAGGTGAAAGTCGCGTCGTTGAAGTTTCCGAGCACGGTCTTTTCGTTCGCGTGCTGCATCGCGCGCGCGTGCTGCGAGGTTTTCCAGGCCGCGGTCTCGGCGCGGTGGCATTCGGCGCAGGCCGGGCTGCCGATGAAGGTCGGCTTGACCGAAGCGGCCCGCGCGGGCGCGGACGTCTGCGTGGCGGGCATCGGCGGCGTGCGCGAGGTCCACCACGCGGTCGTGACTACGGCGAGCACGGCCAGCGCGATGCCGGCGATGAGGCTCCAGCGGCGGCGGGACACCGACTGAGGCGCCGGCGCCGCGGCTGCCGCGGGGCGCCTACGTTTGCTCTTTTTCGAGGCCAAGGTTCGCGATCGCCTGCCGAAAGGACGGGGCATTCTGCCAGAGGGCGGCGCGCACGCAGGTCCCTGCACCTACGGGCAGGGGAATCTGCATGTAGGGCGAATGGCGGCGGGCGGGTGCAGTCCCCATGATTGCATTGGTGAATTCCCTCAGTGCCCAAGCCGCGGGCGGCGCGTCAGGGCCGGCAGGCGTGGCCGCGACACCGCACAGCATTGTCCTCGTCGAGGATGACGACGGACTGCGATCGGCGCTCGTGCGCATTCTCGAGCTCGCCGGCTATCGCGTTGAAAGCTTTGCCACGGCCGAGGATGCCCTCGCCGCGCGTGCGGCAACGCGCGCCGAATGCATCGTCTGCGACGTGCATCTGCCGCGCGAGTCGGGGTTCGCGCTCTGCCGCAGGCTGGCGCAGGCCGGATCGCGGGTGCCGGTCATCTTCATCACCGCGCACGAACTGCCCGCCGTGCGCGCCGAGGCCGAGGCGCTTGGCGCTGCAAACTATCTGATCAAACCCTTTCCCGGCCGCGAGTTGGTCGAGGCGGTGCGCGGGGCGCTGGCTTCGGCCTGAGGTTCGGTGCGGCGGGCGGGGGCGTCCCGCTATACACTTTCGACCCTTGCTCGGAGGAGCCGGTGTCCGCCGGCATCAGGGGTGCAGCCGCATCAACCGAAAGCACGAATCGCCGCGATCGTCTTGGCCTTGTTCACAGCCGTCGGGCCGTCGGTCGTGCCCGCCGGCGCATGGGCGCAGTCCGGGGGCGACAAGGGTGATACGCCGCGTGTGGTCATCCTGAACGGGACCGATCCCTATCTGCCGGCGTTCATCGTCGTGGACGGTGCCATGCGCGAAGCGATCCGGGCGAATCGCAGCACGCCGACTGAGTCGTATGCGGAAACGCTCGACATTTCGCGCTTTCCTCAGGCGCTGCTCGAGCAGGATACGGTTCAGCTGCTGCGCAAGAAATACCGCGGCCTGAACGTTGACGCGGTTGTCGCCGCGCCGACCAATGCGCTCGATTTCGCGCAGCGCCATCGCGACGAGATCTGGCCGGGTGCGACAATCGTGTTTCACAGCGTGTCGGCCTCCGAGTTGCTCAAGCGCCGTCTCGCGCCGGATACGATCGGCATTCCGCTCCAGTACGATTTCGGAGCGACACTCGATCTCGCCTTGAAGCTGCGTCCGAAGACGCGGCGGGTCGCCATTGTCGCAGGCGCTTCCGAGTCGGACCGGGCGGCGCTCGCGATTGCGCGCGCTTCGCTTGAGCGCTTTGCGGGAAGGCTCGAAATCCATCAGCTGGTCGGTCTCACGCTCGCCGACACCCTGGCTGCGGTGCGCGCACTTCCTTCGGACGCGGTCGTGCTGTATGTGCTGGTGTTCCGCGATGGTGCGGGCGTGCCAATGGTCCCGCGCGACGTGCTCGAGCGGATCGCCGAGGTTGCTCAGGTGCCCATTTTCGGCGTGTTCGAGACCTATCTCGGCCACGGGATCGCTGCGGGCTCGATCGCGAGCTATGCGGCGCAAGGGCGACGCGCGGGCGAGCTGGTCGCCCGCGTGCTGAAAGGAGAAAGTCCTTCCGCCATTGGTGTGCAGGCGCCGGCCGAGCCAGGTTGCATCGCCGACTGGCACCAGCTGCGCCGCTGGGGGATCGACGAGAGCCTGCTGCCGGCGGGCTGCGAGGTTCGGTTCAGGGAGGTCACGGCCTGGGACCGCTATCGCTGGCAGATTTTCGTCGCGCTGGCCGTGATCCTGGCGCAGGCCGCGCTGATCTCTGCACTGCTGTTGCAGCGTCACCGCCGCCGCAGCGCGGAGATCGCGCTGCAGCGCCATCGCGGCGAGCTGTTCCATGCGGCGCGGCTCGCGACGATGGGCGAGCTCACGGCGTCGATCGCGCACGAAGTAAACCAGCCGCTCGGCGCGATCCTCGCCAACGTCGACGCCGCCGAGATGCTGCTCGACTCCGGGCGTGTGTCGAGCGACGAGCTGCGTCGCATCCTCGCTGACGTACGGCACGACGACCTGCGCGCGAGCGAGGTGATACGGCGCCTGCGCGCGCTGTTCGCCAAGCAAGAGACGCAGCGCGAGACGCTCGACGTCAACGAAGCGATCGGCGACGTGCTGCGCGTGCTCGCGGCCGAGATCCGGCGCCGCGACGTCGAGGTGGCGACCGAATTCGATCCGCAGCTGCCGGCCGTGCTCGGCGATCGCGTCCAGCTGCAGCAGGTGGTGCTGAACGTGATCGTCAATGCGATGGATGCGGTCGCCGACATGACCCCAGGCAGGCGACGGATCCTCGTGAGCACGCAGCTGAGACCGGACGGCGGCGTCGCGGTGGCCGTGTCCGACCGGGGCGCCGGCATCGCCGCTGAGCAGATCGAAAAGCTGTTCGATTCGTTCTTCACCACCAAGCCGCGCGGCATGGGCCTCGGCCTGTCGATCTCGCGCACCATCGTCGAGGCGCATGGCGGGCGCATCTGGGCCGAACCGGACCCGCGCAGCGGCGCGACGCTGCGGTTCACGCTGCCCGGGGCGAAACCGGCAGCGGAGCCGGCGCTGGTGGAGCGCCCCACTTGAACGCGCAGGCGCCAATCGTCCATGTCGTGGACGACGACGATTCGTTTCGCATTGCGCTCCTGCGTCTGCTCGAGGCGGCGGGCTATGCGGCGCGCGGCTACGCCTCCGCAGGGGACTTTCTCATTGCGCGTCCCGGCAACGTGCCCGGTTGCCTGCTGCTCGACATCAACATGCCGGGGCCGAGCGGGCTCGAGCTGCAGGCGGCGCTCGCCGAGCAGGGCGTCGCGCTGCCGGTCGTGTTTCTCACGGGGCACGGCGATGTGCAGGAAAGTGTGCGTGCGATGAAGGCGGGCGCGGTCGACTTTCTCGAGAAGCCGGTCGAGCGCGGGCCGTTGCTGCGCGCAGTCGCGGAAGCGCTCGCGCGCGGCGCCGAGGCGCGCGCCTCGGACGAACGGCTGCGCGGACTGCGCGGGCGCTACGAAACGCTCACGCCGCGCGAGCGCGAGGTGTGCGCAGGCGTCGTCGCGGGCAGGCTGAACAAGCAGATCGCGGCCGACATCGGCGCGGCGGAGCGCACCGTCAAGGCGCACCGCGCGCAGGTGCTCGCCAAGATGGGCGTCGGCTCGGTCGCCGAGCTCTCGCGCGCCGCGACCGAGATGGGGTTGGTTCCGGGCGCGGCGTCGGGGCCGACCGACAGCTGAGCCCCGCGCCGCGCCGGCCCCAATGGGCAGCGCCGCAGGCACCCAATGGCAATGGCGTCCGCGCCGCGCGCGCGCCATCATCGGTCGCGCAATACATGCAGATCTCCCTCCCAAGGCGGCGCCGGAACGACAGACTCCGCGCCGCTTTTTTTTTATTCCTGGCGTCGAACCCTGCACCAACGGGCAGTGCGCTCTGCACCTGACGCCAATGGTTGCGAACGCACCCGGGTGGGACCATCTCGCGGCGCCTCGTGCACCGTGATCGAGACAAAGGAGAGGAGTTCATGCGAAACCGACTATTGACGGGACTTGCCGCCGGCGCACTGGCGCTCGTCCTCGCCGCGCCTGCAATCGCGCAACAGAAGAAACCCAACATCCTCGTGATCTGGGGCGACGACATCGGCTACTGGAATGTCAGTGCCTACAACCAGGGCATGATGGGCTACAAGACGCCCAACATTGACCGCATCGCCAAGGAAGGTGCCTTGTTCACCGATTGGTACGGGGAGCAGAGCTGTACCGCCGGGCGTTCGGCCTTCATCACGGGACAGAGCGGCATTCGCACCGGCAACCTCAAGGTGGGCCTGCCGGGTGCCAAGGAAGGTCTGCAGGCACGCGACGTGACACTCGCCCAGTTGCTCAAGGCGCAGGGCTACATGACCGCGCAGTTCGGCAAGAACCACCTCGGCGACCTCGACGAACACCTGCCGACGGCCCACGGCTTTGACGAGTTCATGGGTTCCCTCTATCACCTCAATGCCGAAGAAGAGCCGGAGAACCCCGACTACTTCAAGAACCCGGCGATGATCAAGAAGTACGCCACGCGCGGCGTGATCCACGCCTGGGCCAACGGCAAGGTCGAGAGTACCGGCCCGCTGACCAAGAAGCGCATGGAGACCATCGACGACGAAGTCACCAAGGCCTCGCTGGATTATTTGGAGCGAGCGAAGAAGGCCAACAAGCCGTTCTTCCTCTGGTGGAACTCCACTCGTATGCACATCTGGACGCACCTGAAGAAGGAAAACCAGGGCAAGACGGGCCTTGGCATTTACCCCGACGGTATGGTCGAGCACGACGCTCATGTCGGCCAGTTGCTCGACAAGCTCAAGCAACTGGGCCTCGACGAGAACACCATCGTCATGTATTCCACCGACAACGGCGCGGAAATGATGAGCTGGCCGGACGGCGGCACGACGCCGTTCCGCGGCGAGAAGAACACCAACTGGGAAGGCGGCTACCGCGTGCCCACCCTGATCAGGTGGCCCGGCACCATCAAGCCCGGCACGGTCAGCAACGACATCTTCTCGCACATGGACATGCTGCCGACGATCATGGCCGCGGCGGGCGTTCCGGACGTGGGCGCGCAGCTCCTGAAAGGCATGAAGGTTGGCGACAAGACCTTCAAGGTGCATCTGGACGGCTACAACGTCACCGATGCCCTTGCCGGCAAAGGCCCGAATCCGCGACATGAGTTCCTCTACTGGAATGACGACGGATCGCTGGTGGGGCTGCGCTACGACCAATGGAAGCTCGTGTTTGCCGAGCAACGCGCGCACGACTACACGGTCTGGCAGGATCCCTTCGTGACGCTGCGCCTGCCGAAGCTCTTTAACCTTCGTTCGGATCCTTTCGAGCGGGCAGACCACGAGGCAATCGATTACCCCCGCTGGCGTCTGGAGCGTGCTTTCCTGCTCGTGCCGGCGCAGCAGTACGTCGGCAAATTCCTGGCCACCCTCAAGGAATATCCGCCGAGCCAGAAGGTCGGCAGCTTTAGCCTTGATCAGGTGATGAAGCAACTCACTGCACCGCCTCAGGGCAGCAACTAACGCCCTATTTCGAGACGTTGAACCGACGCGGGGCCGCACCCGTTCTGGACGGGTGCGGCCTTTTTTATAGCCGGCATGCCGAAAAGAAGTCGCTTTCAAAACCGGCGATCAACCGCCGCTCGATCGAGCCAGCGGCAACAACCCGTTCGTCCCGGGTCTGACCAAACGGATGGTATGGGGTGGCGCGCCCTGTTGCTCGTCGCCTCCGGCAGCGCCGCACTGATCTATCAGGTCATCTGGGTCAAGCAGTTGACGCTGATCGTCGGCGTCGACGTCTATGCGGTCACCACCGGCGTCAGCGCCTTCTTTGCCGGACTCGCCTTGGGCGGGCTATTGCTCGGGCGTTGGGTGGATCGGGTCACAAGGCCGCTGCGCTTTTACGCGGTGCTGGAGCTGGGCGTTGCCCTGGTTGGGGTCCTGATGACCATCGCGCTTGCGCAGTCGGCAGCCCTTTTCGCAACACTTGAGGCGCGGAGCCCCGTGCTCGCCTGGGGGCTTATTTTTCTGCTGGTCGGTCTGGGGCCGTTCCTGATGGGCGGCACTTTGCCGGCGATGGTGCGTTCTCTTCGGCTCACAGCGAACCGCATCGGCGTCGGGGGTGGGTGGATGTATGCCGCCAATACCGCGGGCGCGGTCATCGGTACGCTGGGTTGCGCTTTCGTTCTCATCCCGACGCTCGGCATTCAAGGCTCGGCCCTGACCGCCGCCGGCATCGGCCTTTTCGCCGCCGCCGGGGGGATTTGGCTCGATCGCTTCCCAGCTGCCCAAGCCAGAGCCGCACAAGAACCAAATCGCGCGCCGCTGGCGAAAGCGGCCGCCACGGCAATTCTTTTCTATGCGATTGCCGGTGGTTTGGCGCTGGGATACGAAGTGGTCTGGTCGCAATCGATCGTGCAGTTCATGAGCACGCGCAGCTTCGCGTTCTCGGTGATGCTGGCGACCTATCTCGCAGGCCTGGCGCTTGGCGCGGCCCTGTTCGCGCGCTGGGCCGACCGCATGCGCGATCCCTGGGGCGTATTCGGGCTGTTGATCGCGGCCGCAGGATTGGTTGCTCTGCTCGAGATCGCCCTGCTCGGGCCATGGCTGCCCGCTCTGCAGTCCATGGGAGCGCACGCAGTCCGCGCGCTGACGGATAGTCGCCTGGCCGAAATGTGCGCCCGATTCGCCATCGCGGCGATGTACGTCGTTTTCATTCCCACCGTGCTGCTGGGTGCTGCGTTTCCCGCGGCGTTGAAACTGATCGTCGATTCGGGGCATGTCGGACGCGATATCGGCACGGTCGTTGCGTTGAACACATTCGGTGGAATTGTCGGTACGGTGTTCACCGGCTTTGTGCTGGTACCGCTATTCGGTCTGGTAAAAACCCTGGCGCTACTTGCCGTTGCCGCGGCGTTCATCGGGCTGTTGGCGGCGCTGCGCGGTAGCCCACAGCTTCGGCTCGCGCGCTGGGGGGCGATCGCCGTTGCCGTCGGTGCCCTGGGCGCGGCCGTGCTGACGCCGTCCGACCGGCTGGCAAGTTTGTTGGCCCGTACGCACGGCGGCACGATCGTCTTCTATGAGGAGGGAAGGGGGGAACGGTCGCGGTACTCGAGCAATTCGCCGGACATAAGCGATTTCGCCGTCTCTACATCCAGGGCGTATCCAACACGGGTGACAGCCTGCCTTCGCTGCGGTACATGCGTCTTCAGGCGCTTCTGCCGTTGATTATTCATAACGCCGAACCGAAATCGGCGCTCGTCATCGGGCTCGGGACCGGAATCACTGCGGGGGCCTTGCTGCGTTTTCCCGAGCTGGAGCAGCGCGTCGTCGCCGAGCTGTTACCCGAAGTGTTGCGGGCCGCAAAAACGTTCAAAGGGAACTTCGGCGCAGCGGCAGACCCGCGCTTGAACATTCGCGTGCGGGATGGTCGACGCGAACTTTTGAGCGACGACGAAACCTATGACCTCATCACGCTCGAGCCACCACCACCGTCCGCCGCGGGCGTCGCGAATCTGTATTCGACCGATTTCTACGCACTGGCGCGCGCCCGGCTGCGCACCGACGGCATTGTCGCCCAGTGGCTGCCTTTGCCGACCCAGAATGACGCGGACACCCGTTCCCTGGTACGCAGTTTCCTCGACGTCTTTCCGCATGTCTCACTCTGGACGACCGAGCTTCACGAGATGCTGCTCGTCGGGTCGCTTGAACCTGTCGCGCTCGACGTGCCGCGCATCATCGAACGATTCAACCAGCCGGAGGTGGCGTCTGCCTTGCGCGAAGTCGGTGTTGCGTCACCCGAAGCATTAATGGCAACCTGGGTTACGGATCGAGCCGGTCTGGAAACCTACGCCGGCGACGCGCGCCCGGTGACCGATGATCGGCCGCGGATCGAGTACGCCGATTGGGTTCGCTCCGATGAGCTGCAGCGCGTGCTGCCACGACTGATGGCGCTGCGCAGCGATCCCCCGTTGCGGCGCGCGGATATTGGCTTCGTGAAGTCGGTGGCAGCCGAACGCCAGAGACTGTTGCTCTTTTATCAGGCCGCGCTGAATGCCGGTGCCGGTCATCGGACGCTATGGGCGCGGGATATGCAACGCGTGCTCGAGGGCGACGGCCGCAATGCTTACTATCGATGGTTTGGAGGAAACGGCTCATGAATTCGCCGCTCGCGAGAAGTCCTTTCGGTGCCCTGAACCGCCGCGCCGGGTTGATGCGCTCAATCGTTCTGGCCGCTGCAATGGTTACGCTTCCATGGGCGGCCCCTGCGCAGGGCGCGGCGCCGACACCGGCCAAGCCGCGTCTGATTCTGCAGATTACAGTCGACGCCCTGCGCGGGGATCTGCCGCATCGCTACGCGCATGTGTTGGGTGAGGGCGGCTTCCGATACCTCTGGAATCACGGCGTGCAGTACTCCAACGCCAGTTACCGGCACGCCAATACCGAGACCATCGTCGGGCATGCGTCGCTGGCCACCGGGACCGTGCCGGCAGCGCACGGCATGGTCGGGAACGTCTGGTTCGACCGGACACAGGGTCGTCTGGTCTACAACATCGAGGACGCGCGCTACCACCTGCTCACGGCGGGTGCGGACGTGGACAAGAAGACCGAGATCGATCCGACGCAAAAGGCGGCCAAGGTCGATGGCCGTTCACCGGCGGCGATCCTGTCTTCGACCTTCGGCGATGAGCTGGCCGTGCATTTCAACGGCCGGTCGAAGCTCTTCGCCGTGTCGGTCAAGGACCGTGGCGCGGTTTCGCTGGCCGGACATGCCGGCAAGGCCTTCTGGTTTTCCAAATCCAGCGGCGAGTTCGTTACCAGCACTTACTACTACAAGAAGTATCCGGACTGGGTGAACGCCTGGAACGCCCGCAAACCTGCATTGACATACGGGGGCAAGTCGTGGACCTTGCTGCGCCCGTCGTCGAAGTACCTGTTCGGTGACGCCGACGACCGCGCCTACGAAATCGACTTTCCGGGGTTTGGGCGGACGTTCCCCCATCCTTATGGCAAGGCGGGGGACAAGTACCTCACGACGCGTCTGACGCTCAGTCCGGCCGGCGACGCGTTGACGCTGGATTTCGCCAAGACGCTGCTGGTCCAGGAACGGCTCGGCCAGGACGAGGTGCCGGACTATCTCGCCGTCAGCTTTTCCTCGACGGATTACGTCGGCCATCTGTTCGGGGCCTCCAGCCTGGAGAGCGAAGACAACCTGGCGCATCTCGACCGCACGCTGGCGGATCTGCTGGCCTACGTCGACGAGAAAGTCGGATTGAAGAACACGCTCGTCGTGCTGTCTGCCGATCACGGCCAGCCCGAAGTGCCGGGGTATTTGCACGCATTGGGCATCGAGGGCAGTCACTACTTCGACCCCAAATCTCTGGACCGGACACCGGCGATCGCGGCATTGAAGAAGAAATTCGGGATCGGCGAGGAACTGATCGAGGCCTTCTTCCAGCCTTATGTCTATCTCAATCGGAAGTTGATCCGGGAAAAGGGCCTGGACCAGGCCGAGGTGGAATGGCTGGTCGCAGCCGAGCTGGAGAAATTCGCCGGCGTCGCAGCCGCGATCTCCAGCACTGCGCTGCGCAGCGGCGGGCTGCCGGACACGACGTTGACGCGGGCGATCCAGCGCAACTTCCATCCGAAGCGCTCGGGCGATATCTATCTGGTGTTCGAGCCGAACGTGTACATCAACGAATTCGACGGCCTGACGGTCGCCTCGACCCATGGCTCGCCGTGGCGTTACGACAGCTTCGTGCCGGTGATATTTGCGGGTGCCGGGTTGACGCCCGGGACGGTCAGTCGCCCGGTCACGCCGTACGACATCGCGCCGACGCTCTCGGCCTATCTCGGCGTCAAGCCGCCCTCGGCTTCGATCGGCAACCCCCTGACCGAAGTTGTCGCTCGATGAGAGGGCTCTATGATCGTGCTGCGGACGAGCGTGCGTGAGTTTGGGATCGCGGAAGTGTAAGAACTCGACAGATCCGCACTGCGGAAACGCAGCCTGCGCACGGCAGGGGAAACAACCGCACGTCGCAAATGGTTCCTGACACCTTTTCCGGCGGCGTCGGCGCACAGTGCAGACATTGCGTTTCGACCACGTGTCGAAGGAGTGTCGATGGGACAGCTTCTCCACCTTCCGGACCGCGGCTGGAAAAACATTGCCGATCGCAGGCCGTCCGGTCCGCCCAAGCCGCTGGATGTGAACAACTACTACTGCACCCGTTGCGCGGGCGACCGCTTCCTGCTCTATCCGGGCGGATCGGTGCAGTGCACCGACTGCGGCGCAAAGATGGATAACCTCGGCGTCACCGAGCGCTGATTCGCGCGTTGCCGACAGGAGGTCTTGACGCTATAGCGCCTTGACGTTACGCCCTGCGCGCGCCGCGCCAGTCGATCGACGCCGGAAATCCCTGCGCGAGCAGCGCGGGAATCTCGCTCGCCGGCACGGCTTTGCTCCACAGCCAGCCCTGGCCGTAGTCGACGCCGACCGCACGTAGGTAAAACGCTTCTTCCGCCGTTTCGACGCCCTCGGCGACCGTGCGCATGCGCAGGCTCTCGGCGAGACCGACGATGCCGCGCAGCAGGCGCGCCGCCGAGCGGCTCGTCAGCGCCGGGGTGATGAGGCTCTTGTCGATCTTGAGGATGTCGAGTTCGAGGCCGACGATCTGCGCGAGCCCGCTGTGTCCGGTGCCGAAGTCGTCGACTGCCACCGCGATGCCCGCCTCGCGCGCGAGACGCACCGCCGTGCGCCCCTCGTCGGACAGGGCCTGGCGTTCGGTCAGTTCGATCACGATCCGGCGGCCCCAGTGGGCGAGGTCGAGCGTCTCCACGATCGGCCGCAGGCGTCCGGTGCCGATGATCGACGGCGGAATGTTGATGCTGACGTAGAAGTCGCCGTGGCGCTCGAACACCGGGACGACGTCCTCGCGAATGCAGACCAGCAAGCGCTCGACGAGCGCGGTGAGCGCATCGAGATCGTGCTCCAGCGTCTCGATCAGGGGGCCGGCGGAATGCACGCGGCCGTCGGTCTCGACGATACGCATCAACGCCTCGAAACCGCGCACTTCGCCGGTGTTGAGATCGACGATCGGCTGATATCGCGCGGTCAGTCCGTCGATTTTCAGTTGGTTCGTGTTTTCGGGCATCGCGAGGAGGTGCATCGTGCCGCGTGACATCGCGCTGGCTTGATCCAGATTCAAGCGCGCATCGGCCAGCGGCGCTAGCTTAGCGGCCGTGCAGGAGAACATCAACCGCGCCGGCCGATCGCGCGGCCAGCGTTGACTTGGGGCGCAGCGTTCGGCGTGATTGCGCTGCGCATCTGGTGTATGGTTGGGCGCAGAATGCTCGAGCATCAGTTGGACGAAAACGACGGCATCCTGATCGTCAGACCCTCGGGGGCACTGACGGCGGAGGACTTCGCAAAACTCACGCGCGTCGCGGATGCGTATCTGGCGCGCAACGATGCACTGGCCGGTGTCATGATCGACGCCGACGCGTTCCCGGGGTGGGAGAATTTCGCGGCGCTCCTGTCGCATCTGAAGTTCGTGCGCGAGCACCATCGCCGGGTCAAGAAGCTGGCCGTGGTCTCCGACAGCGCAGTACTCGAAATCATGCCGCGCATCGCGGCCCACTTCGTGAACGCCGAGCCACGGCACTTCCCGACGCGCGGCGCGTGCCGCGGCGCTCGATTGGCTGCGGCAGGCCGCATGACGCGCGCGGCCGATCGGATCTCGCGCGCGCGTTTCGACGCCGTGCTGTTCGACATGGACGGCGTGGTGACCGATACCGCGAGCGTTCACGCGAGCGCCTGGAAGAAGATGTTCGACGAGTTTCTGCAGGCACGGGCGGTGCGGACCGACGAAACCTTCGTCCCGTTCGACATTGCGACGGACTACAAGCATCACGTGGACGGCAAGCCGCGCTACGATGGCGTGCGCGACTTCCTGCGCGCGCGCGCCATCGAACTGCCCGAGGGCGGGCCCGATGATCCGGCGCGCGCGGAAACGGTGCACGGTCTGGGCAATCGCAAGGACGAATTGGTGAATCAGGTGATCGCGACCGAAGGCGTGCGGGTGTTTCCGGGGTCGGTGCCCCTGCTCGAGCAACTGCGCGTGCGGGGCATCAAGATTGCGGTCGTGACCTCGAGCCAGAACCGCGCGCGGGTGCTCGACGCGGCGGGCCTCGGCGGCGCTGTTCGACGCCGCGGTGGACGGCCATACGATCGTGGCGCGCGGCCTGACCGGCAAACCGGCGCCCGACATGTTCCTCGAGGCGGCGCGCGCGCTGGGCGTCGAGCCGGCGCGCGCGGTGGTCGTCGAAGACGCGATTTCCGGGGTCGAGGCGGGCGCGCGCGGCAATTTCGGGCTCGTCGTCGGCGTCGCGCGCAAGGGCAACGCCGAGGAACTCAAGGCGCACGGCGCGCAGCGCGTGATCACCGACCTGACCGAACTGATGGCCTGACCATCGGGCGCGCGCACACCAGACGCTCAGCCATGCCCGCCCACGAACGCCTCAAGCCGCCGCCGCACGATTACGTCGCGGACGAGTGGAACTGGATCGAGCGCAAGTTCCATCCCGAGTTCATGGCGCAGACGGAGACGATCCTCGCGCTCGGCAACGGCTACCTGGGCATGCGCGGCTCGCCCGAGGAGGGCGGTCCGGTCGTGCAGTACGGCACCTTCGTCAACGGCTTTCACGAGACCTGGCCGATCGTCTACGGCGAGGAAGCCTACGGCTTCGCGCGCACCGGCCAGACGATGCTCAGCGTCACCGACGGTCGCATCATCAAGCTGTTCGTCGACGACGAGCCGTTCTGGCTGGCGACCGCCAACATGCTGCGCTTCGACCGGCGGCTGAACATGCGCGCCGGCACGCTCGATCGCGAGATCCTGTGGGAGACGCCCGGCGGCAAGCAGGTGCTGATCAGGTCGCGCCGCCTGATTTCGTTCGAGCACCGCCATGCCGCGGCGATCCTGTACGAGGTGACGGTGCTCAATGCGCGCGCGCCGGTGGTGCTGTCCTCCGAGGTGCTGGCCGAGCGCCGCAGCGAGCCGCGCGGCGGCAAGCGATCCGCGGCGCGGCAAGAATTTTGCCGGCCGGGTGCTGCAGCCCCGCACCACGCAGGCCAAGGACATGCGCGTCGTGCTGTGCCACGGCACCGATCGCACGAAGATGGTGCTGGCCTGCGGCATCGACCACCGCCTCGAGACCGAGTGCGCGTACGCCTGGAAGGCCGCGCACGACGACGGATTTCGGCCAGGTGGCCTTCACGGTCGACGCCGAGCCGGGCCAGCCGATCCGGCTCGTCAAGTTCATCGCGTACCACACCTCGGCGACCGCCTCGCCCGAGCAGGTCTGCGGGCGGGTGGCGTGGACGCTCGACCGCATCGTCGACGAACGGTTTCGACGCGCTGGCCGAGAGCCAGCAGCGCACCATGGACGACTTCTGGCGGCGCAGCGACGTGCAGGTGCGGAACGTGCGGACCGGACGGGTGCGGCGCACCACGGTCGAGGTGCAGCAGGCGATCCGCTTCAACCTGTTCCACATCCTGCAGGCCTCGGCGCGCGCCGACAACGCGGGCGTGCCGGCCAAAGGGCTCACCGGCAGCGCCTACGAAGGGCAGTACTTCTGGGACACCGAGATCTACGTGCTGCCGTTCCTCATCTACACGTCGCCGCGCATCGCGCGCAACCTGCTGCTGTTTCGCTACCGCATGCTCGACAAGGCGCGCGAGCGCGCGCGCGAGCTGAACCACCGCGGCGCGCTGTTTCCGTGGCGCACGATCAACGGCGAGGAGGCCTCCGCGTACTACGCGGCGGGCACGGCGCAGTACCACATCAACGCCGACATCATGTACGCGCTGCGCAAGTACGTGAACGCGACCGGCGACGAGGCGTTCCTGCGCGAGTTCGGCGCGGAGATGCTGGTCGAGACGGCGCGCTTCTGGTTCGACATCGGCTTCTTCTCCGAGCGCAGGGGCGGCAAGTTCTGCATCAACGGCGTGACCGGGCCCGACGAGTACACCACGGTGGTCAACAACAACACCTACACCAACCTCATGGCGCGCGAGAACCTGCGCTACGCGGCGCGAGACGATCGAGGCGCTGCGCGCATCGAACCCGGAGGCGCTCGACGCGCTCGCGCACAAGACGGGGCTCGAGGCCGCGGAGGTCGAGGACTGGAAGCGCGCCGCGGACCGCATGTACGTGCCCTACGACGAGGCCACGGGCATCTATCCGCAGGACGACAGCTTTCTCGACCGCGAGCGCTGGGACTTCGAGCACACGCCCGGCGGACAAGTATCCGCTGCTGCTCAGCTATCCACCCGCTCAACATCTACCGCCACCAGGTGATCAAGCAGACCGACGTGATCCTGGCGATGTTCCTGCTCGGGCACGAGTTCACGCTGGAGGAGAAGCGGCGCAATTTCCTGTTCTACGATCCGCTGACGACCGGCGACTCGTCGCTCTCGTCCTGCGTCGAGGCGATCGTGGCGGCCGAGATCGGCGAGTACGACAAGGCGATCGAGCATACGATGGCGGCGCTGCTCATGGACCTCGCCGACGTCAGCGGCAACGTGCACGACGGCTGCCACATCGCCTCGATGGGCGGCACCTGGATGGTGTTCGTCTACGGCTTCGCCGGCATGCGCGACTACGACGGCAGCCTGTCGTTCCGGCCGTACCGCGCGCCCGAGCCGCAGTCGACGATCAAGTTTCCGCTCACCTATCGCGGGCAGCTGCTGGAGGTCGAGATCGGCATCGAGTCGACGACCTACACGCTGCGCGAGGGCGAGGGCTTCACGATTCGCCACCAGGACGAGCCGATCGCGCTGACGCGCGAACGCGCCGCGCGTCGAGCGGCCGAACCTCGCGCGCTAGCCGCGCGCCGGCCTCAGGCCATGATGTTCACGCCGCCGTCGACGTAGACCGTGTCGCCGGTGATGCGCCGCGCGTAGTCCGTCGCCAGGAAGGCGCAGGCGAAGCCGACGTCCATGATGTCGACCAGCTCGCCGACCGGCGCGCGCTGCGACCGCCTCGTTCAGCAGCAGGTCGAAGTCCTTCAGCCCGGAGGCGGCGCGCGTCTTGAGCGGACCGGGCGAGATCGGGTGCACGCGGATGCCCTGCGGGCCGAGCTCGTAGGCGAGGTAGCGGCACGCGGCCTCGAGCGCCGCCTTCACCGGGCCCATCACGTTGTAGTTCGGCACCACCTTCTGCGCGCCGTGATAGCTCATCGCGAACAGCGTGCCGCCGTTCTTCATCAGCGGCGCGGCGAGCCGCGCCATGCGCACGAACGAATGGCAGGAGATGTCCATCGCCTTGGCGAAGCCCTCGGCGGTGCAGCTGAGCAGCCCGCCCTGCAGGTCGTCCTTCGGCGCCCAGGCGATCGAGTGCACGAGGATGTCGAGCGTGCCCCAGTCTTTTGCGATGCGCTCGAACAGCGCCTCGAGCTCGCCCGGCTGCGAAACGTCGAGCGGCAGGAAGAGCGGCGCTTCGAGCTCGGCCGCGATCGGCTCGACGAAGCGCTTCGCCTTCTCGTTCAGGTAGGTGATCGCCACGTCGGCGCCGAGCTCGTGGAAGGCCTTGGCGCAGCCGTATGCGATCGAGTGCTCGTTGGCGATGCCGACGACGAGCGCCTTTTTGCCCTTGAGCGCCGGGCGGGGGACTGCGGCGGTCATGATCTGCCTCTGTTCAGGATGCGGCGAGCACGCGCCGCGTGTGGCGCGCGATCATCAGTTCTTCGTTGGTCGGGATTGCCCAGGCCGAGACGCGGCTGCGCGCCGCGCTGATGCGCGGGCCGCCCTTGGCGTTGGCGCGCGTGTTGGGCTTGACGCCGAGCCAGGCGGCATCCGCCAGCACGCGCGCCGCGGATCGCCGCCGAGTTCTCGCCGATCCCGGCGGTGAAGACGATCGCGTCCACGCCGCCGAGCGCAGCGGCGAGCGAGCCCAGCTCGCGGCGGATGCGATAGAGGTAGAGGTCGACCGCGAGCTTGGCGCGCGGTTCGTCGCTCGCGAGCAGCGTGCGCATGTCGCTCGAGATGCCGGAGACGCCGAGCAGGCCGGACTGCTGGTAGATCAGCTTCTCGATCGCGCGCGCGTCCATGCCGCGCTCGTCCATCAGGTAGAGCATCACGCCCGGGATCGATCGCGCCGCAGCGCGTGCCCATCGGCAGGCCGTCGACCGCGGTGAAGCCCATGGTGCTGGCGACGCTTCGGCCGCCTTCGAGCGCGCACATGCTCGCGCCGTTGCCGAGATGCAGCACCACCGTGCGCCCCGAGGCGGCGGCCTGCGCATCGTGCTGTGGCAAGCACCGAGGCGATGTACTCGTAGGACAGGCCGTGAAAACCGTAGCGCCGCACGCCGGCGTCGTGCAGCTCGGCGGGCAGCGCGAAGCGCTGCGCGAGTCGGGGTTGCGTGCGGTGAAACGAGGTGTCGAAGCAGGCGACCTGCGGCACGTCGGGCTGCGCGCTCGAGCAGCAGGCGGATCGGCGCCAGGTTGTGCGGTTGGTGCAGCGGCGCGAGCGGGATGAACTTTTCCAGCGCCGCCAGCACGCCGGCGTCGAGCCGCACCGGCTGCGTGAACTCGAGCCCGCCGTGCACCACGCGGTGGCCGATGCCGGCGAGGCGAAAATCGGCGAGCTGCGCGCGCAGGAACGTCGCCCAGATGGTCGACTGCGCCGTCGTGCCCGAGGCGATGGCCTTCGCCCCAGGATTGTCTCCGCCAGCTGCGCGCCGCCGTGCGTCGCGCGCAACGAAGCGCGGCGCGGTGTAGAGGCCCTCGATCTGGCCGCCGCACTGCAGGCTCGAGGTCGCGCGTCGGCCTCGGCGAAGAGCGAAAACTTGATGCTCGACGAGCCGGCGTTGAGGACGAGGATCGCGTCGCGCAGTGGCTAGGGTTTGAGCGCGAGCGCCTGGCGCCGCGCGTGGGCGACGCGCGCCATCACGGCGGTCGAGGCGAGGCGCGTGCGGACGGTGTCGGCGCGGCTGGTGAGCACGATCGGGACGCGGGTGCCGAGCACGATGCCGGCGCTGTCGGCGCCGGCCAGATACTGCAACTGCTTGGCGACCATGTTGCCCGACTCGAGATCCGGCACCAGCAGGATGTCGGCGCGGCCGGCGACCGGCGAAACGATCTTCTTGGTTTTCGCGGCTTCCTCGCTGATCGCGTTGTCGAAGGCGAGCGGGCCGTCGAGCAGGCCGCCGGTGATCTGGCCGCGGTCGGCCATCTTGCACAGCGCCGCAGCATCGAGCGTCGCCGGCATGCGCGGGTTGACCGTCTCGACCGCGGCGAGGATCGCGACCTTGGGCTGCTCGATGCCGAGCGTGCGCGCGAGTTCGATCGCGTTCTGCACGATGTCGACCTTGTCCTCCAATGTCGGCTGGATGTTGATCGCCGCGTCGGTGATCATCAGTGGACGCGGATAGGCCGGCACGTCGAGCACGAAGACATGGCTGACGCGGCGCGCGGTGCGCAGGCCGGCGGCCGAGCGCAGGACCGCGCCGAGCAGTTCGTCGGTGTGCAGGCTGCCTTTCATCAGCGCTTCGACCTTGCCGTCGCGCGCCAGCTCGGCCGCCAGCGCTGCCGCGGCGTGGCTGTGCGCTGCATCGATGCATTCGAATGCGCCGAGGTCGACCTTCTCGGCGGCGGCGACCGCGCGGATCTTGTCCAGCGGGCCGATCAGCACCGGAACGATCAGGCCGTGTTTCGCGGCTTCGAGCGGCCCGAGCAGCGAAGCACTGTCGCAGGGGTGCACCACCGCGCAGCGCACGGGCTCGAGTCCTTTGCATTCCTTGAGCAGCTTGGCGAAGGCGTCGTTGCGCCGCAGGAGCAGCTCCGGCGTCGCGACTTGCGAGTAGCTGATCCGCCGCGTCGGGGCCTCGACCGTCACCGTGCCCGAAATCAGGCGGTCGCCCGCACGCTCGACGAGACAGTCGAAAACGATCTGATTGCCGTCGGCGCGCTTTTCGCGCGCCGTGACCGTCCCGGTCAGCTCATCGCCGGCGCGGACCATGCCCTCGAAGCGCAGGTCCTGCGCCAGGATCGTGGTGCCCGGCCCGGGCAGCCGCCGGCTGAGCAGGCCGGACAGCAGCGCCTCCGCACCGACCGCCTTCGCGTGCATGCCGTCGTCGTCGACCGCGGCCGCGCCGTCCTCGAGGTGAAAGGCGTCGACGTCGCCCGACACCAGCGCAAGCGCCTCGACCTCGGTACTGGTGACCCGGCGCGTGACCTGCTTATGGTCGCCGACCTTGATTTCGTCGAAGGTGCGGTTGGTGAAGGTGAAATTTTTCATGCGCGGGCCACCTGCTCAGGCGCTCGCGGCGAGGCGGCCGGGCCGGGACGCGCGGCGAGCACGTCGCGAATGCGCGCCAGCATCGCATCCTGCTCCGGCGTATGCGAGAGCGCCTGCACGCGTGGATCGTCGACGCAGGCGCTCGAGCAGCGCGAGCAGTCGCGCCGCGGTCGGCCGGGTTCGCGAGCAGCGCCGGCAGCGTCGTGAGCGCCTGCTCGGCTCGTAGCGCACGATGATTTCCTGCTCGCCGCGGATGCGGCGCGCGAGTTCCCAGGGAATGTCCGGCAGCAGGTCCTTGTATTCCTCGACCAGCTCGTGCTTGAGCTGCACGCGCGACAGCGGCAGCGGCTCGCCGCGCCGCGCGAGCAGCGCACAGACGCGGGCCACGCGCCTCCGCGTAGCCGCCTTGCTCGATCGAGGCGAGCGCCTCGGCCACGAAGGGCAGTTCGCGCGGATCGGTGGCCGCGCCCGATGCGCTGGCCGCTGCGCGCCTCGCGGTCGGCCAGGTAGAGCGAGAACAGGTTGCCGTATACGAGGAAGAACGCGGCCTCGCTCGTGGCGTCGCGCAGGTCGCGGTAGTAGTCGAGCGATGCACTCAGCAATTCGGAGGCCATGCGCTCGCTCTTGCGCCAGGCCTGATCGGGGCTGGCGATCTGGCGTTGCGCACGCACCGACTCGGCGACCGGGCCCAACCACCACAGCCAGGGGTTCGCGTCGGAGACCGACGCAGCGCTGGGCGCGCAGCGGATGCAGGTCGCGCCCGAGCTTGGCGCCGTACTCGTTCGCGCTCGCCTGCACCAGCGGCTGGGCGAACAGCTCGTAGGCACGCTGGTTGAATTCGGAGATGCCGGCCACGGCTTCGAAGGGTTTCTCGTCCGCGCGTTGAAGCGGTTCAGGCGCTCGACGATGTCCTCCAGCCGGTGCTCGATGAATTCCACGTCGTAGGCCGGCTTGCCGTCGGCCGCCTGTGATTTCGAGGATCTGCATGCCGTACAGGCCGGGCGGCAGCGCCTCGATCGACTTCATCACCGAGACGATCTGCGCGTGCTCCTTCTTGGCGACCTTGCCCGAGACGAAGATGCCGAGATGGCCGATGTCCTCGTGCAGCAGGCCGACGATGACCTGGCCGCGCGCCTTGATCTCGTCGGTCGAGCCGTAGACGTCGGCGACCCAGTTGAAGGCCTGCTGCGGCGGGGTGATGTTGTCGCCCAGCGAGGCGAACAGGACGATCGGTGCCTTGATCGAACGCAGGTCGAAGACTGCTGCCCGGGCCCGACTTCACGTTGCCCGACCACAGGTTGTTGCCGACGAAGAGGTTCTGCGTGATCCATTCGATTTCTTCGCGGTTCATCAGGTAGAAGCCGCCCCACCAGCGCTCGAAGTCGAGAAAGCGCGGCGCCTCGCGAGTCGACGTTGGCGAACAGGTGGTAGTACTTGTCCCAGAAGGTGTTGGCCGGATTGAGGTTCTCGAAGTTCTGCACCAGGTGGGCGCCGTCGAAGACGCCGTTGCCGAGGTCGGCCGCGAGCGACGACAGCCAGGTGCCGCCGAGCAGCCCGCCGGCATAGCGCATCGGGTTGTCGCCTTCGCCCTCGCTCCACGCGCCGCCCCAGTACGACATCGGCGCGCCGTTGATCACGATCGGACCGGTGTCTTCCGGGTTCGCCGCGGCAAGCATCATCGCCGCCCAGCCGCCCTGGCAGTTGCCGACGAGGACCGGCTTCGGGCTGTTCGGATGCAGCGCGCGCACTTCGTGCACGAACTTGGCTTCGGCGGCGCAGACATCGAGCAGCGTCTGGCCCGGCTCCGGGTGCTGAAAGAACACCACGAAGTAGACTGGATGCCCGTCACGCAGCGCGACGCCGACCTGCGAGTCGTCCTTGAAACCGCCGATGCCGGGGCCGTGCCCGGCGCGCGGGTCGATGACGATGTAGGGGCGGCGGTTCGAATCGACCTCGACGCCTGCGGGCGGGGTGATGCGCAACAGCGCATAGTTGACCGGTCGCTCGAAGCTGGCGACCGTCGAGCACCGTTTCGTAATCGAAGTGCAGCACGGAGGTGAGACCCGAGCGCTCGGTTCGACGAAGTGGTTGCCGCGCGCGCGCAGGGTGTCCCAGAACAGGACCGAACGTTGCGCGAGATCGATCGCGTAGGACTGCCAATCACGCCACAGGTCCCAGGGCGTGGCCGGATTGGCCGCGCCTGCGGCGAGGTGCTGCTCGGACGCGGATTGAATGCGCTCGGAGAAGCGCGCCTGTGCGAGCTTGGTGCGGCGCGTCAGAACGTCGGCGACCTTGGCCGAAATGTCATGGCTTCGCAGAAGCTTCTGGCTTTGATCTTTCATGGTGTTTTCCGTTTGGCGACGGGTGGTTGCAATGGCAAGCCGGCGCGTTGAGGGTGTTCGAAAAGGACACCGCAAGGCTCGATTCGATTCGATATGCTGCAACGCAATAATCGTATCAGATCAGGCTGATGGAGGATTGACGAGCCGCAACGTCGTTTCACTAAGTTGCATGACCAACGGTGGTACCGCCCGCGCACAATGCCATCTCGGTTCGGTCGAACGGCGTGACCTGCGCAATTACGGACCTGCATTCGAGACAAGGGCCCGCGAATACTTCGTAAGCTTTTGAATCGTATAGATGTATGGGTCAATCAGGATTATCAGCTTCACTTCCGGAAAGCGCATAAGGAGAATACGAAAGCCTGCTTATGACCGCTTCCGGCACCGAGATCAAGACGACCACCTGCTACATGTGCGCGTGTCGCTGCGGCATTCGCGTGCATCTGCGCGACGGCAAGCTGCGCTACATCGACGGCAACCCTGCACATCCGATCAACCGCGGCGTGATCTGCGCCAAGGGATCGTCGGGCATCATGAAACAGTACTCGCCCGCGCGGCTGACCCGGCCGCTCAAGCGGCGCGAGGGCGCGGAGCGCGGCGCGGGCGATTTCGTCGAGATCGACTGGGACGAGGCCTTCGACATTCTCGAACAGCGTCTCGCGCAAGATCCGCGCCACCGATCCGAAGAAGTTCGCGCTGTTCACCGGGCGCGACCAGATGCAGGCACTCACCGGGCTGTTCGCGCGCCAGTTCGGCACGCCGAACTACGCGGCGCACGGCGGCTTCTGCTCGGTGAACATGGCGGCCGGGATGATCTACACGATCGGAGGATCGTTCTGGGAGTTCGGCGGGCCGGATCTCGAGCGCGCGAAGCTGTTCGTGATGATCGGCACCGCCGAGGATCATCACTCCAATCCGCTCAAGATCGCGATCGCGCAGTTCAAGCGCCGCGGCGGACGCTTCGTATCGATCAATCCGGTGCGTACCGGTTATTCGGCGATTGCCGACGAGTGGGTGCCGATTCGTCCGGGTACCGATGGCGCGCTGCTGCTCGCCATCGTCCACGAAATCATCGCGCTCGGACTGTATGACCGTGAATTTCTCGTGCGCTATACGAACGCCGGGCATCTGGTGAATCTCGACGAGCACTCGGACGACTACGGGCTGCTGGTGCGCGATCCGGCCGCGCCGGGTGAGAACCCCGAATTCGCACACAACCAGCTCTGGTGGGACCGCCACTCCGGGGCGCCGGTCGTGACACACACCGAGGGTGCCGATCCCCACCTGCTCGGCACGTTCCGCATGGCCGATGGCCGAGCCGTGAAGCCCGGCTTTCAACTTCTGGAGGAGCGGGTCAAGGACTACACCCCCGAGTGGGCCGAGAACGTGACGGGTGTTCCCGCGGCGACGATCCGGCGCCTCGCGCAGGAGATGGGCATCGTCGCGCGCGACGAGAAAATCGAGCTCCCGATCGCGTGGACCGACAGCTGGGGCAAGGAACACGAGACGGTGACCGGCAATCCGGTGGCGTTTCACGCCATGCGCGGACTCGCGGCGCACTCGAACGGATTTCAGACCATTCGCGCGCTCGCGATCCTGATGACGCTGCTCGGCACGATCGACCGCCCGGGCGGCTTTCGCCACAAGGCGCCGTTTCCGCGCGCCATTCCGCCCGCAGCCAAGCCGCCGCGCGGGCCGGAGGCGGTCAATCCGAATACGCCGCTCGGTGCCCTCGCACTCGGCTGGCCTGCGTCGCCCGACGATCTGTTCGTCGATGCGGCCGGCGAGCCGGTGCGCATCGACAAGGGATTTTCCTGGGAATACCCGCTGTCGGTGCACGGCCTGATGCACAGCGTGATTACGAATGCCGTGAACGAGGATCCCTACCGGCTCGACACGCTGATGATCTTCATGGCGAACATGGCCTGGAACTCGACCATGAACACGGTCGAGGTGCGCGAGATGCTGAACGCGCGCGCGGGCGACGGCGAATACAAGATTCCCTTCCTCGTTGTTTGCGACACCTTTCAGTCGGAGATGACCGCGTTCGCCGATCTGGTGCTGCCCGACACGACCTACCTCGAGCGCCACGACGTCATGTCGATGCTCGATCGACCGATCTCGGAATTCGACGGGCCGGCCGACTCGGTGCGCGTGCCGGTGGTCGCGCCGCCCGCCGGGTGCAAGCCGTTCCAGGATGTGCTGATCGAACTCGCCAGCCGTCTCAAATTCCCGGCCTTCACCGATACCGAGGGCAAGCGCCGTTATCGCGACTATCCCGACTTCGTTCTGCGCTACGAGACCGAACCCGGATCCGGGATCGGCTTTCTCGCCGGCTGGCGCGGCAAGGGCGGCGAGAAGTTCATGCACGGCGAGCCCAATCCACGCCAGTGGGAGATGTACGCGCAGAACAACTGCGTGTTCCACCACCGCCTGCCGCCGTCCTACCAGTACATGCGCAACTGGAACAAGGGCTACATGGAGTGGGCGCAGCGCGTGCGCATTCGCCGCTTCGGCGACCCGATCATCCTGCAGATCTATTCCGAGGTGCTGCAGAAGTTTCGCCTGGCGGCCGACGGCAAATGGGGCGCACGCCGCCCGCCCGAACGGTTGCGCGAGCGCATCACGACCTACTTCGATCCGCTGCCCTTCTACTACGAGCCGCTCGAGCGCCAGGCGACCGACGGCACGCGCCTATCCGCTCGCCGCGGTGACGCAGCGGCCGATGGCCATGTACCACGCCTGGGACTCGCAGAACGCCTGGCTGCGGCAGATCCATGCCCACAACCATTTGTACGTCAGCCCGAAAACCGCCGCCGCACAGCGCATCGCCGACGGCGACTGGATCTGGGTCGAGTCGCCCTGGGGCAAAGTGCGTTGCATCGCGAAGTATTCCGAAGCCGTCGAGCCGGGGACCGTGTGGACCTGGAACGCCATCGGCAAGCAGGCGGGCGCATGGCAACTCGCGCGCCGGTGCGAACGAATCACGCAAAGGCTTCCTCCTGAACCATCTCATCAGCGACACACTCCAATCGGCCGAGGGACAGAGGATTTCGAACTCGGATCCGATCACCGGGCAGGCGGGCTGGTACGACGTGCGGGTGCGCATCACCAAGGCGGGCGCAGACGAGCCGAACGAGACCGCGCCGCAGTTCGAGGTGATGCATCGCTATCCGGGCATGCAGGTCGAGGTGCCGGAGACGATTGCGTATGACGCGGGTGGGGGCGGGAGTGAAGCCGTTCGTGCATTCGCGAGCCTTGCAACGTTTGCCACGGGTGTCGAGTGGTTTGGGTTTTATTCGGTCTCGTGATTTTGATCGACTTGGCCGGATCTGCGATGTGCCTGAGACATCGACGCGCGGCCAAGTCAATCAAAATCACGAGATAGTTTTGTCTCGCGCCCGCGCTGCGCTGCGTCGTGATGTCACCGCTGATTCGATCGACCCGGCGTCCTTGACCAAGAATGACGCGGATTCGGGTTTTAAATGGTCTCGTGATTTCGATCGGCTTGGCCGATTCCGCGCTGTGCCCGGTACGAGGTTGCGCGGCCAAGTCGATCTAAATCACGAGATGTATTTTTCCTTCGCGTGTTCGGCAGGGTTGGCCAGCACCTCAGGGCGTGTGAGATGACACAGCTTGCCCTCGTCATCGACCTCAACGTCTGCGTCGGCTGCCACGCCTGCGTGACCAGCTGCAAGGAATGGAACACCTCCGGGCCGGCGGGCCCCATGGGCGACGAACGACCGTATGGCGAAGATCCGAGCGGCACGTTCTTCAACCGGGTGCAGACCTACGAGGTCGGGACCTTTCCGAATACGCAGACGGTGCACTTTCCGAAGTCCTGCCTGCATTGCGAGGATCCGCCCTGCGTGCCGGTGTGTCCGACCGGCGCAAGCTACAAGCGCGCGGAGGACGGCATCGTGCTGGTCGACTACGACAAGTGCATCGGCTGCAAGTACTGCGCCTGGGCCTGTCCCTACGGCGTGCGCGAACTGGACGCGCAGCAGAAGGTGATGACGAAATGTACGCTTTGCGTGGATCGGATCACGGACCCCGACGCTTCCGGCGGCGGAGCGCAAGCCCGCCTGCGTGCTGGCCTGCCCGACGAGCGCACGCCTGTTCGGCGACGTGCACGATCCGGATTCGGTGGTGTCGGTCGCGATTCGCGAGCCGGGCGGCTACGCGCTGATGCCCGAATGGGGCACGCATCCGGCGAATCACTACCTGCCGCGCCGACGCACCGAGATCACGGTCCATCCGGACGAACTGGTGCGCGTCGACAACCCGCTCAAGGTCGACGGCAAGCTGCCGCGCCCGGGCCTCGGCGAGCCGGCGCTCGACGACGTGACGTCGTGGTAGGGACGCATGAATCCGGCGTTCTCGGTCATTTTTCTCACCACGCTGATCGGCGCAGGGCAGGGGCTGTTTCTCGCGCTGCTGGCCTGCGCGCTCGGCGCGCGCTTCGGCGCCTGGGCGGCGCTGCCCGACGCGCTTCGTGGCGCGCGCCGCCTGTCTCGCGCTGCTGCTGCTGGTCGCGGGTCTGGCGGCGTCGTTCTTCCATCTCGGCCGCCCGCTGCGCGCCTGGCGCAGCGCCGCGCAGTGGCGTACCTCATGGCTGTCGCGCGAGGTCATCGTGCTGCCCGCGCTGATGGGGTTGGTCGCACTGTACGGCTGCCGCGCATCTCGAGGCGGGCGGCGCTGCTGCGCCCGCATCGTCGCCTGGATCGGCTCGCTCGGCGCGCTCGACCTGCATCGCGCTGTACGTGTGCACCGGCATGATCTACGCCTGCCTGCGTTTCCTGCAGGAGTGGGCGACGCCGCTGACGGTGGTCAACTTCACGCTGCTCGGCGCGGCGTCGGGCTTCTCGGTTGCGGCGGCACTCGCCGCGCTCGACGGTCTCGAGGCGGCACCGGGCTCGCGCTGGCCGCGCTCGCGCTCACTGCGCTCGGCCTGCTCGGCCGCGGCGGCAGTCGCTGCTGCGCAATGCGCGCCTGCGGCACAAGTCGACGCTCGCCACGGCGATCGGCATCAAGCATCCGCACATCGAGCAGCGCGCCGCGGGTTTTCTCGGCGGTTCGTTCAATACGCGCGAGTTCTTTCACGGCCGCACGGCTGCGTTCCTGCGGGCGGTCAAATGGAGCTTTCTGGGTGGCGCGTTCGGCCTGCCGCTGTTGCTGCTGACGCTCGCCCTGGCGCAGGGCGCGCCGGCCTGGTTCGTCGCCGCGCCGCTGGTGCAGTGCGCCGGCCTGTTGGCGGAGCGCTGGTACTTCTTCGCCGAGGCGAATCATCCGCAGAACCTTTACTACCGCGCGCTCGCCTGATCTGGCGCAAAACGGCGGGCGAACGTGCGTGCGTCGCAGGTAGATCTGCACAACGCGACCGAGGGAAACATTTGATATATTAGCGATCGCTAATAAAAGCACCTGATGCGAACGGGATTTGCGGACCGCGCAGTGGGCCGGAACGCATGGTTGTAACAGGTGTCTGGCTGTCTTATAAGGAACGACCCATTCGACGGAGATGACATGGAAACCATGCAGTTCGACAAGGAACTCGATGCACGCGGGCTGAACTGCCCGTTGCCCATTCTGCGCGCCAAGAAGTCGCTCACCGACATGCAGTCCGGGCAGGTCCTGCAAGATTCTCGCGACCGATCCAGGTTCGGTGAAGGACTTTCAGGCCTTCGCGAAGCAGACGGGCAATGAGCTCCTGTCTTCGAGCGAGGCGGACAAGGAGTTCACGTTCTTCATGAAGCGTAAGTAGGCCGGCCCGCGCGTTCAGCGGCGACGCGCCGCGTCATGCCGCCGCGCCACGCAGATGGGCCAGCGCCTTGCCGCTGTCGAGCGCCGTGCGGGCGACGTGGGCGGCGGTTTTCACCGAATCGGCGCGACCGAGGTGCCACAGGCAGAGCGCGGCGCCGTAGACCAGTGCATCGCGGGTCGGGCCGGGTGTGCCTTCGAGCGCAGCCAGGCCCGCGGCGGCGGCCGCTTTTGCGAGCGCATCCCGATCGAGCGCCGTGCCGGCCTCTGCGGCAGCATTCGCGTCGTGCGGAATCCCGCCCGGAATTTGCGCCGCCCGCACCGGTTGATCGATGCCCAGTTCCGCCGGCTTGAATTCCTCCGACCATTCCTCGCCCCGGTCAAGGGTGCGGAACACTTTGCCGGTCTGGCACAACGACGGAATCACGCCGCCTTCGACGCCGCGCACGATCAGCGCGGAGTCGAACCCGGCATGGCGCGCGAGCAGCGCGTAGACGCGCGAATAGGGTTTGTGCACGTAGCCGGTGACGAGGTGGGTCTTGACGCGCCCGCGCACCGGCCCCGCGAGTACTTCCGCGGTGGTGATCGCGGGTCGCTTGACGATCAGCGCGCGCAGCGCGGCGAGCGCGTGAAGCTGTGGACAGAAGGCTTCCTGGTCGATGTAGGCCCATCCGAGGGCGGGATCGCCGAGTCGCGCCGCGGCCGCGTCGGGCGACAGATCGACGGGCAGGCCGGCGGCGTGCAGTACCTGGCGATGCGTGACGCCGTACTTGGGGCCCATGCGCCGGACGCCGTGCGAGACCGCGGCGACACCGCAGGCGGCGAGCACCGCGGGCAGAAACGGCGCGGCAGGTAGCGTGCGATTGCAGCCGTCGTAGGGATCGCCGATATCGATGACCTCGTCGACCGGCGCGGTGACGCGCAGCGTCGCTGCGCGGATCGCATCGAGCAGGCCGCGGTTCTCGGCGTCGGTCTCGCGTTTCATGCGCAGCGCAATCAGGAACACGCCCGCCTGTACCGGATCCACCCGGCCTTCGAGCACGCAGCGCATCCCGGCGCAGGTCTCTTCCTGCGATAGATCCTTGCTCAACTCGGGGCCGGTGGCGATGCGCTTGAGGATGGAATGCATCAGGGCCGCCGGGTCCGCGGGGATCGCCTGCGGCGCGCTCATGCGGTGCTCCCGTCGGGCAGCGCGATCAGGATGCGCGCGCCTTCGCGCCGCACCGCATAGCTGCGCAGATTTTCTTCGG
Source organism: uncultured beta proteobacterium (assembly GCA_963714925.1). Classification (GTDB taxonomy): domain Bacteria; phylum Pseudomonadota; class Gammaproteobacteria; order Burkholderiales; family SG8-39; genus SG8-39. The sequence continues at coordinate 148,509 of CAVQQK010000004.1, forward strand.
CCGGCTCTTCCAGCGCCTCGCCGCTGCAGACATTGAAGCGGCTGCCATGCAGCGGGCACCTGACCCATTCGCCTTCGAGGACGCCGCTCGAGAGCGACGCGTCCTCGTGCGTGCAGGTATCGTCCACGGCGCAGATGCGCCCAGCGACATTGGCGAGCAGGATGCGTCGGCCCTCGAGCTCGATCCGTCGCATCGTTCCCGGATGCAGTTCGTTTGCGGCGCCCGCATCGATGAAATGTTTCGGCATCTGTCCTCGTTCGTTTGCGGCGCGACGCTCAGGCCGTTGCTTCGAACCATTTGAGCCGCTCGCGTAGCCGCACCACCTCGCCGATGATGATCAGGGTCGGCGCCTTGACGTCATTCTCGCGCACGATGCCCGGCAGCGACGACAGGGTACCCGTCAACACCTGCTGCTGCGGCGTCGTGCCCTGCTGAATGAGCGCCGCAGGCGTGGCGGCCGGCAGGCCGTGCACGGCCAACTCACGGCACAGGATGTCGATGCCCACCAGCCCCATGTAGAACACGATGGTCTGTTGCGGCTGCGCAAGCGCAGACCAGTTCAGTTGGAGGCTGCCGTCCTGCAGGTGGCCGGTGACGAACACGACCGACTGCGCGTAATCGCGATGGGTGAGCGGAATGCCGGCGTAGGCGGCGCAGCCCGCCGCCGCAGTGATGCCGGGCACCACCTGGAAGGGGATGCCCTGTGCCGCAAGCGTATCGATCTCTTCTCCGCCGCGCCCGAAAATGAACGGATCGCCGCCCTTGAGGCGCACCACGCGCCTGCCGTCCTTCGCCAGGCGCACCAGCAATTGATTGATGTCCTCCTGCGGCAGCGTGTGCATCGCGCGCGCCTTGCCGGCGTAGATGCGCTCGGCGTCGCGCCGCACCAGATCGAGGATCGACTGCGAGACCAGGCGGTCGTAGACCACGACGTCCGCCCGCTGCATGAGGCGCAGCGCGCGAAAGGTGAGCAGGTCCGGGTCACCCGGGCCGGCGCCGACCAGCGCGACCTCGCCGCCGCTCAGGGCGAGGCGCGGATCGCTCAGCGCGTCGCCCAGGGCCTGGCGGGCCTCCGCGTCGCGCCCGCCGAACACCAGCTCGGCGATCGGCCCTTGCAGGACGCGTTCCCAGAAGCGCCGCCGCGCCGCAGGTTCGAGTCGCGCCTTGATGCGATCGCGGAACGTCGCCGCGAGCGCAGCGAGCCGGCCGTAGCCCGCGGGGATCAGCGTCTCCAGGCGCGCGCGCAGCAGGCGCGCAAGAACCGGCGAGGCGCCGCCGCTCGACACGGCGACGATCACCGGGTCGCGATCGATGATGGAGGGCATGATGAAAGAACACAGCGCCGGCTGGTCGACCACGTTCACCGGGATGCCGCGCGCCTTCGCAGCCGCGGCGACCGCGCGGTTGATCGTCGCGTCGTCGCTGGCGGCGATCACCAGCGCATGGCCCGCCACGTCCTCGTCGCCAAAGCGCAGGGCGCGGTGCGCGATGCGTGTTGCAGGAAGATCGGCGTCGAACGCCGCACTCAATGCCGGCGCCTGGACGGTCACGCGCGCACCCGCGCGCAGCAGCAGGGCGGCCTTGCGCGCCGCCGCGTCGCCGCCGCCGACCACCAGGCAGGGCTGCGCGCGAATATCGAGAAAGATCGGTAGATAGTCCATGCTAATCCGGGTCCGCGTCGCGACGCGGGTTCTCCGATATCATAGATTCAAATCGAGAGCCGCATGCCCCAGCACCTCACACTATCCAGGGCTGCGCGCCTGATCGGCGTGCGGCGCGGCGCCCTGCAGCGCAAGATCAGGAGCGGCGAACTTGCCGCGTTCGAGGGCATGGTTTCGGCGGCAGACCTGCAGCGCGCCTATCCGCAGGCGAGTCTGGAGGACGATTCCGGACTCGAGCACATCGAGAAAATCAAGGACGCCGCCTTTGCGCGACGCCTGCGCGAGCGTTTGCTGCCCAACGCCGAGGCGCTGGCGGCACGCCTCACTGCGATGAGCACAGAGCGGGCGCAGATCGAGGCACGGCTCGAGCACTACCGGGCGATCGTGGGCGAATTGCAGGGTAAGCTGCGGGCGCTGGGCGAGTCCGGTTCTCCGCGTGCCGCGGCGGCGGGTCTGCTCGACTGGCTCGACCGCAGCCTGGACCCGCAACCGCAGCGCGCGGAACCGCGCCCGCTGCGGATGCAACAGGATTTTCTGAGGATCATGACGGCACACGTCCAGATCAAGCCGAGCGGCCACGAGTTCTTCGTCGACGGCAACGACAGCTTGCTGGAGGCGGCACTGCGCGCCGGGCTCGCGCTCGATTACGGCTGCAGCGCGGGCAGTTGCGGCAAGTGCAAGGCGAAAGTCCTCTCCGGTCAGGTGCACAAGACGCGCCACTCTGACTACGTGCTGAGCGCGGCGGAAAAGACCGCTGGCGTCGTGCTCATGTGCTGCAACACCGCCGCGGTCGATCTCGTGATCGAGGCGCGCGAGGCGCACGGCGCGGCGGACATGCCGCTGCAGAATATCGAGGCCAGGGTCAAGTCCGTCGGCGCGATCGCCGAGGACATGCGCCTGCTGCACCTGCAGACGCCACGCAGCAACCGGCTACGCTTTCTTGCCGGCCAGTCGGTTGCGCTTGAAGTCGCGGGCGGCCAGCGTGCGTCGTATCCGGTGGCGAGTTGTCCCTGTGACGACCGTAATCTTCAATTTCACGTTCGCCGGCGCGCGGGCGATGCCTTCGCCGAACGCGTGTTCGAAGGCCTGGGCGGCAGCGACACGGTGCGTATCGAGGGTCCGCGCGGGACGTTCGTGCTCGACGAAGAGTCGAATCGCCCGCTCGTCTTCATTGCCGGCGACGCCGGCTTTGCGCCCATCAAGAGCCTGATCGAGCACGCGATGGCGCTCGAAGCCGCGGAGTCGCTCAGCTTGTACTGGATCGCATCCACCCGGGACGGCCACTACCTCGACAATCTGTGCCGCTCCTGGAGCGACGCCCTGGACGACTTTCGATACCTGCCCTTGACGCTGGACGGCAGCGGGTCGACCGCGGCAGTCGATCGCGCCCTCGCGCAGCTGCTGAAGGATCAGCCCGCGCTGGACGAGTGCGATGTCTACGTTGCCGGACCGGAGACGCTGACGAACGCGGCGGAATTCATGCTGCTCGAGCGCGGACTGCCGCGTTCGCAGTTGTCCGTCGACGCGCTGGCATCCTGAAGCAGGGGGGCCTGAGGGCAGGGCGCGTCACGGCCCCTGTACGCTGCACGCTGCGCGGGGCGTCCGGCGCGGTCAGATTGCGGCGCCTTTGCGCGCCAGTGCGGCGCCGGTGACGCCGCGCGACGCGAAGACCAAAAAGGCGTGTGCCAGCTTGCCGAAGGGCAACCAGACGAACAGCAGCTCGACGCTCAGCAGGTGGATTGCGAGCGGCAGCGGGTCGAGCGGCGGCGGAGGCGCGGCGCCCGAGGCATAGGTCTGGTGGATCGCGATCATGCCGGTCAGGAGTGGAAGGAACACGACGCACCAGCTGAAATAGTCGTCGAAGCCGGACAACAGGCGCCGCACCGGGTCGGTGAGGCGCTCCATGAGTGCGATGAACATCGACACGAAGGTCAGGCCGACGAACACATATACGATCGGATCGGGCAGCCGCGCCCACGCGAGTCCGGTCAGACGTTCGACGAAAAGGATATGCGGCAGGTAGCCGAACACGATCACGGCGAGCCCGATGTGATAGACGTAGCCGTTCCAGAAGCCGAGCGCGACTTTGTGCCCGAATTCCTTGTGCGGCACCATGCGCGCGAAGATGCCACGCAGCGCCCCTGCCAGGCGCCGCGTGCTGCGCGGCGCGGAAAGATCCGGCCGGGTCCCGAGCCGCAGGATATCGACGACCCGCCACAGGCTGCCCGCAATCAGTACCGCGAGCGAAACCCACAGCGCGGGTCCGCGCGCAAATTCCAGAAGGTCAACGGCCGTCATCCTGTTTGCCTCTCGGGTTCAAGATACTGCGCGACCAGTTCGGTCAGCCCGAGCACCGGCAAGGTCATGTCGTAGTGCTCGATCGCTTCTTCGAGCACATTGCGACAGTTGCCGCATGCGGTGACCAGCGCCTCGGCGCCGGCGGTTTCGACCTGTGCCTTCTTGCACGCGAACGCGGCGAAGCGCAGGCCCTCGGCGCGATGAATCGCGCTCACGCCGCCACCGCCGCCGCAGCAGAAATTCGTCGCTCCGGGCGAGGGCATCTCGACGCGATTCGCGCTCACCTCATCCATGAGACGGCGCGGTGCCTCGGTCAGTCCGCCGCGCCGCACGAGCTGGCAGGGATCGTGAAACGTCAGGCGACGCGCGTCCTTGTCGCGCAGCTTGAGCCGACCTTCCTGCACCAGGCGGTCCAGCAATTCGACGATCTGCACCACCTCGAAGGCATAGGGCCGACCGAGCAGATTGGGCCCTTCCCAGCGCAGCGCGGAATAGGCATGCCCGCACTCGGGACTGATGACCGTCTTTACCTTGAGACGCTCGGCCGCTTCGACGATGCGCGACACCAGCGTGGCCGCCACGTCGCGCGAACCGATCTGCACCCCGACGTTGGTCGCCTCGAAGCCCGTGCTCGGAATGGTCCACGACACGCCGGCCTGGCGGAAGATCCGCGCCAGGGCACCGATCACCTCGGGAAAGCTCATGATCTCGATCGAGCTCAGCACCACCAGGTACTCGGCGCCCTCGACGTCCACGGGCACCTTCAGCCCGGTCTCCTGTTCCTGCAGTTCGATCTGGCGCTTGAGCGCGGGCCAGCGCACGCCGATCGGGCTGCCGGTCTCGATCGCCCGCTCGGACGCCTTGTACAGATCCGGCGGCGCGAAGCCGCCTGCGGCCATGCCCTCGCGCGCGCGTCGCACCAGGCTCGCGATGTCGATGCCCATCGGGCAGGCGAGCGTGCAGCGGCCGCACAGGTTGCAACTGTCGTAGAGCAGCTCGGACCAGGCGTGCAATTCCTCCGCCGTGACCTCCGGCGGCGCAAGCCCAAGCGCCTTCTTGAACGACGCAAAGGGCGTCAGCTCACGCTGTACCGCTTTGCGCATCGGCTGCAGCTTATAGATCGGCGTATAGCGCGGATCGCCGGTCACCAGATGGAAGTGGCAGGCGTCGGCGCACTGGCCGCAGTGCACGCAGGCCTCAAGCTGGAACGCGACGTCGCGATCCGTCTGGGCGATGAATGCGCGCACCGCGCGCTTCGCATCGGGTGCCTTGACCGAATCGAGCACCGCACGCGTGCCGTCCATTGTCGACGATGTCGGTGTCATCAATGTCCGTCCCTTGCGACACCCTACCGGCGCCCGATGCGAACGGTTTGATCGACGTCAACTACGCATTCGGCGGCGACCCGTTCTTCTTCCGATGCCTTCCCAGGCCGTGCTCGACCGCAGCCACCGCGGCCTCGACGCGCGAGCGCATGCCGAGCTTGCGCAGGATCGCCTTGACGTGCAGCTTGACCGTTCCGTCGGTGATCTCGAGCGCCCGCCCGATCAATTTGTTGCTGTAGCCATCGGCGACGTGGACCAGGATCTCCAGTTCGCGCGGTGTGAGCTCGGCGAAGGGTGCCGGTGCGCGGCGCGCATCCCGCGCCGGCTTCGCGTCGCCGCCCACGAGGCCTGCCAGCGTTCCCACCATCTCACGTGCCACGACCTTGTCGCCGGTCAGCACGGCCTCGAGCGCCGGCACCAGCTCTTCGGGTTCAATGTCCTTCAGCAGGTAACCTTGCGCGCCGCCGCGCAGCGCGGCGCCCAGGTCGGCATCCTCGCGGCTCATGGTGAGCATCACCACGGGCGTTGCGACGCCGCTTGCGCGCAGTTGCTGCAAGGTTTCGATGCCGGTCATGCCCGGCATCTTGACGTCGAGCAAGATGATGTCGCAGGCGAGCGCGCGCGCGCGGCGCAGGCCTTCCTCGCCCGAGCCGACCGAGGCCACGACCTGCACGCCGCGGCTCTGCAGCAGTTCCTCGATGCCCTTGCGCACCAGCGCGTGGTCGTCGATCAGGAGCACCCTCATCTCGGCCCCGCGTCGCCCGCCGCAGCCACCGGTGGTGCGTTGAAGATCAGCACGATGCGCGTGCCTTCGCCGGGCTCGCTCTCGATCACGATCTGGCCCGGCAGCTTCTCGGCGCGCTCGCGCATGATCGCGAGGCCGGCATGCGCGCCGGGCATCGGCGCATCCGGCGCCGCCATGCCCAGACCGTCGTCTTCGATCAGTACCGTGTACAGGTCGTCCGCGTTGTTGAGCATGACGCGCACGTGTTGCGCGCTGCTGTGCTTGCGGATGTTGGTGAGCGCTTCCTGGATGATGTAGTAGACCTGGATTTCCTGGGCCGGACTGAGCGCGAGCGCCCCGCATTCATTGTGGAAGAAGACGGCGATGCCGGTCTCACGGCCAAAACGCTCGACCAGCGTGGTGACGGACTGGACCAGGCCGGCTTCGTCGATCTTCAGCCGGTAGTCGGTCAGCAGGCTGCGCAGGTCGGCGCTCGCCTGGGTCAACGCGCGGCGCAGGCCGTTGGCTTCGTACTGGGCGGCGCCGAAGTCCTTGCGCGCCAGGGACTCGCTCAGTACTTTCAACTGCAGGCGCATGCCAATCATCGACTGGGCGAGCGAGTCGTGCAACGCGCTGCCCATGAGGCTGCGCTCCTCCATGATGGCCAGGCGGCGCGCCTCCCCCTGAAGGCGCGCCTTCTCGATCGCGAGACCGAGGTGACGGCCCACGCTGATCAGCAGATCGTGCATGTCCTCGCCCATGGCGGCGAGCGGCCGGTCGAGGAACAGGTTGTAGACCCCGAGGATGCGATCCTGGTACTGCACCGGCACGACCACGAACTCGGTGCAGTCCGGCGCGAGCATTGGTCGGCCGAGCAGCGCCGTACAGGTTGCGGTGCCGCTCTGGATGCGCAGGCCGCCCTCGATCACGGCCCAGCCGCAGGCGCAGCGTCCCGTCGGCATCAGCCGGTCGCGTTCGACCACCTCCGCGGCGAGGCCGCGGCTTGCGACGAGGCGCGTGTGGCCGTCTTCGGTCACCAGCCGCACGCAGGCTGCGCGCGCATCGACCAGTTCGATGAAGGTGTCGAGGAAACCGTCGAGCAACTGCTCCAGGCTGCCGGGTTGGCTCAGGCCAGTCGCAACCGCGTAGAGGATGTCGAGCGACTGGGTCTTGCGCGCAAGGCGCACCGATGGCTTGATCGGGGGCGTTGTCATGTGGGCCACGCAACGGGAATTCGCTGGCCGGGCGCTGGCACTATTTCTTCCCGACGTCTCGTAATAGTGCGTCTCGTACAGCAGGCAGCCGTCCTTGGAGCCGAACGGGCCATGGTGCACGCCGGGCGGCCGGCAGGCGTAGGTGAAGGCCTGCGAGGTTTGGCCGCCCTGGCCATTCGCGTCGTTGCCGACGATGAGGTCGCCCTGGAACAGGTACACCTCCTCCCAGTGATCGTGCACGAAGGGTTCGGTGGAAAATGCACCGGGTTCGATCTTGAGGATGCGCGTGCGGCTGCCGCACTTGTTGACCTCGTCGAGATCGCTGGCGAGTACCTTCTGGTAGAAGCCGGGCGGATAGCCCGGCGGCATTTCCCAGCCGCTGTGCAGGTCGACGCCGACGAACTCGAGATGGGATTTCGGATTCATGCCTGCGCCCGATGGGCCAATGAGACCCGAAGGATAACCTTTCAGTGCGTCATCATGGTCGCGGCGCCGGCCCGGGCGGTTTGTGCGCGGGGTCGTTCGGATTGATGAAGATGAAGCGCTGCTCGCCGGGATTGATCTCGACGTAGTCGAGCGTTGCGCCGGTGAGCAGTTCGACGCAGCCGGCGGCCACCAGGAGCGTGATGTCGCCGCGTACGACCTCCGTGTCATCCTCGGCCTTGGCGTCGAAGCCCATGCCGTATTCGATGGCGCCGCCGTCGCCCAGGCGCGCGGCCAGACGCAGGCAGACCGCGTCGAGGCCCGCTTGACGGGCGGACAGGCGGATTTGCTCGGCGGCCTGCGGCGTGACGATGATCATGCAATCTCCTCTGCCTGCCTCAGCCGGTGCTCCATGCACGCGGTCGCCGCATGCCTGCGATTCGGCAGGCCTGCTTGACGTAACCATAGGGAAAGAGCACGAACAGATCGTTCCTCTGCGCCTTGTCCGGACCCTTGACTGTGGCCAGATGCTTCATGACGTGGCGCGCGTCCGGAATGATCTTGTGCTGCTCGTAGTAGTCGCGCATGAATCGGATGACCGCCCAATGTGCATCGGAGCAGCACGATGTGCTCCTCGCGCGCCAGCGCCTCGGCAATGGCTTTGCTCCAGTCCGCGGGATCGATCAGGTAGCCTTCTTCGTCCACCGCAACCGATGTCCCTCGAATCACCTGTGGCATGCTGTGCGCTCTGGTCAGACGCCGGACTGCGCGACGGCGGCGTGTTGTAGTTTGCAGCTGCGGGCGAAATCGACGAAGCGCCGCGCCCAGCGATTGTCGGCGACGTCGCGCAGATGCGCGTAGGACGCGAGCAGGTTGCGATGCACGATGCCGTCGTGCCGGCCGTCGATGCCATGGCCGCGCTCGACGGCGTAGGCGAAGCGCGTACCGGGTGCGAGATTCTCGACGCTCGAGTAGTGAAATTCGTGCGCCCGAATGAGCGCTGCGTCGCCGTCCCGCGCCGGCCACAATCCGCCGCCGGTTTCGCGCAGATGCACGTAGCCGCGACCCACCGGGCGCGCGTGCATCACGATATCGACCGGGAGTGCGCCCGCCATCTCAGCGCGGCGCCCGTTCCATTCGATGCTGCGCGCGAGAACCATCAGACCGCCGCACTCGGCGTAGGCCGGCAGACCGGCGTCGATCGCTTTGCGCAGCTCGGCACGCAGGGCCACGTTCGCGGCGAGCGCGTCCATGTGCGTCTCGGGGAATCCGCCGCCGATGAACAGCGCGTCGACCGGTGGCAGGCGTTGGTCGCGCAGTGTGTCGAAGGCAACGAGTTCTGCGCCGGCGGCGCGCAGTGCCTCGAGATCGCCCGGATAGTAGAAGCCGAACGCGGCGTCGCGCGCGATGCCGATACGTACCGGCGGGCCACCAAACGTCTCCGGGCCACTGCCGATCGGGGCGATGGCGGGGAAGGGCGGCGCCGCGCGCGCGATGTCGAGCAGCCGATCGAGATCGACCTGGGCGGCGATACGCGCGGCGATTTCGTCGACGCGCAAGCGCGCGGCCTCGGCCTCGTTGCTCGGCACAAGGCCGAGATGGCGCTCGACGATCGTCAGGCGTTCGTCGTATTGCACGGCGCCGAGCACCGGTACGCCGGTGTAGTGGGCGATCACCGCGCGTAGCTTCGCTTCATGGCGTGCGCCGCCGAGCTGGTTCAGGATCACGCCGGCGATCTGGATGTTCTTGTCGAAAGCCTGGAAGCCGAGAATGAGCGGCGCGATGCCGCGCGTCATGCCACGCGCGTCGATCACGAGCACCACGGGTGCGCCAATCAGCGCGGCGAGCGCTGCATTGCTGTTGCTGCCGTCCAGGTCGAGTCCGTCGTACAGGCCCTTGTTGCCTTCGACCAGGCCGAGCGAGGCGCCGTGCATGCGCTGCGCGACGTCGGTGCGAATCTCGTCCGCGCGGCTCAGGTAGGGATCGAGGTTGTAACAGGGCCGCGCGGCCGCGAGCCCGAGCCACAGAGGGTCGATGTAGTCAGGTCCCTTCTTGAACGGCTGCACCACCTCGCCGCGCGCGCGCAGCGCGGCGCACAGGCCGATGCACACGGTCGTCTTGCCCGAGGACTTGTGCGCGGCAGAGACGAACAGGCGATTCACGCCGCGGAGGAATCGACGTCGCCGTCGGCCAGGCTCAATGGCAGGAAGGGCAGCAGCTTGAGCGCCACGGCGGTAAGCGCCAGCGCGAGCGCCACGCCGCCCGCGCCGAGCGCCACTTCCGGCAGGCTGGGCGCGTAGGCGGCCACCACGCCATCGAAGAAACTGCTGCTGACGTCCTTGCCGGGGAACATCAGCTGAGGATAGGCCTGGCCGCCGATGATGAGCACGTAGAGCTGCGCGAGGCCGCCCGCAATCACGCAGGCCGCCGCCGCTGCGAGTGCGCTGGGCGCGCGTGGCGTGCGGACCCTGCCGGGGGCGAAGACCAGCGCAAGGGGAACGATGCCGCCGACCAATACCTGCCCGATCCAGAACAGCGCGGTGTAGACGCCGCCGTCGAGCAGGATGAAGCGCTCGACATCGTGCTGGCGCGCGAGATAGAGATTGGTCAAGTGATAGACCGCGACGAAATACAGAACCGCCGCAACGAACACGCCGAGCAGCCGGCCGAGCCGGTGCAGCACCACATCGCCCAGGGCACGGCCGCTCCAGCGGCAGGCGGCCATCAGCACCAGCATGAAGATCGCCAGACCGAAGGAGAACGACATGACGATGAACAGCGGCGCGAGCAGTGCGCTGTTGTACGCCTCGCGCGCGACGAGGAAACCGAAGATCGAGCCGGTACCTGTGGTAAGGATCAGGCGCCACAGAAACGCAAGCAGGCCTGCGCGCCCGCTGTAGCCGTTCATGCGCCGCTCGAACATCGTCCACAGGTAGAGCGCCACGACCGCGAAGAACCCGGTGTAGAGGAAGATGTTCCAGGCAAAGATCGACTTGAAGTTGTAATGGGTCATCGCGACGATCAGGCGATCGGGCCGTCCAAGGTCGAGCACCAGCACCGCGAGGCCGCCGGCGAGCAGCGTCAATGCGAGCAGGCCGGAGAGTCGCGAAAGTGGCTTGTAGAACGCGCGGCCGAATACCGAGGCGATCGAGGCGACATTGAGTGCACCCGAGGCGGCAACGATCAGGAATACCGCGAACACATGCGGGGTTCCCCACACGATGCGATTGGTCATGCCGGTGATCACGTGGCCGTGGTGTTCCATCGTCCAGGCGGCAGCGAGACCGGCGAGGATCAGTGCGCCGAGCACGGCGAGCACGGCGTAGAAACCGCCGCTGCGGCCGTCGATTTCGCGGTACTGGACGCTCGCCATTGCTACAGGCCCTGGTAGCGCACGCCGGTATTCAGTCCGAGGTCGGCGCGCACCTGGCTCGAAGGCGCGCTGTGCAGCCGCTGGTGGATCTGCGTCGCGGTATCGTTCAGGTCGCCGAACAGCATCGCCTTGCCGCCGTCCTGGTTGCAGGCGTCGACGCAGGCCGGGGTCTCGCCACGATCCACGCGGTGTACGCACAGGGTGCAGGATTCCACCGTGCCCTTGCCGCGCGGCACGTCCGCCTTCTGGCCGCTCAGCGTTTCATGGATGAACGAGCGCGCGCCGTAGGGGCAGGCGAGGACGCAGTAGCGGCAGCCGATGCAGCTGTGCTTGTCGACCAGCACGATGCCGTCGTCGCGCTTGAACGAGGCGCCGGTCGGGCATACGTCGACGCAGGGCGGCTGCGCACAGTGCTGGCACATGAGCGGCAGTGTCTGCGCGTAGCCGCTGTGCTGGTCGCGCAGGTTGACCTTGCGGATCCACTGCGCGTCGGTCTCGGGGCGGCCGTGGCCCGAAATGCCGTTCTCTTCGTGGCAGGCGTTCACGCACACCGTGCAGTCGGTGCACCGGGTGATGTCGATCAGCAGGCCCCAGCGCTGCAGCTTGGATGCGGCTTCCTGCGGCGAGCGCGCCTGCGCGAGTTCGATCAACCGCAGGCCGGGCGCGAGGGCCGCACCGGCGGCGGCCGTGCCCCAGGCGAGAAACTGGCGGCGGTCCAGGCTCATCGCGCCTTACCCACGTTGGCGGCTGTGCCGGCGGTCCCGCGCTGGCGCAGCGGGCTATGGCATTCGAAGCAGTCGATCTTCACCGACGCATAGCTGTGGCAGCTCGCGCAAAAGCCGTCGTTGCCGAGCACGCTGCCGGTCTCGCGATCGGCGTGACAGTCGATGCATTTTTTCAGGCTGAAGCGCGGCTCGCGCAAACCCTGGCGCATGGTTCGATCGCGCTGGTGAAGGAGAAACGTCATGTGGTCGCGGCGCATCTCCCCGGTCGGCGCCACGCAGTCTTTCCCCTTTTCAATCTTGATTGTGGGCAGGGCGACGCCGCTCGCGCGCCGGTCTTGCGCTTCGGCCGCGCCCGCAACGACGAGCACGGCGGTCAGCACAGCGGCAGCGATGCGCATGATCGTCCTCATCACGTCGCTCAGTGATCGCCCATGCCCATCTTGATGTAGCCGGTGGGACAGACGTCGGCGCAGATATGGCAGCCGATGCACAGGTCGTAGTCGGTGTAGACGTAGCGGCCCATGGTCGCCTCCGACTTCGGCGTGCGCTTGACCGCGACTTGCGGGCAGTAGATGACGCAGTTGTCGCACTCGAAGCACATGCCGCAACTCATGCAGCGCTTGGCCTCGTCGACCGCCTGCGGGTCGGTGAGGCCGACCATGCGCTCGGCGAAATGACCCAGCACTTCCTCGGCGGAGGGCCCGATCTCGGTGCGCTTGATTCGCTCCTGGTGGGGGAAATGGCCGAGGAACAGCTCGTCCGACTTGCAAATCTCCGCGGCGCCGCGGTCCTCGTAGTTGTGGATGGCGAAGCCGCCCACCCCCTTGCCGACCAGCGCGGTGCCCCGCAGGCCGCGGTCGATCTCGCGCAGATCCGGCTCTTCGACGGCCTTGAACGGTTTGGGCTCGAGGTTCACCTCACGCAGCTTGTCGAGCAGGTTGAAATGGTGCACGTCGACCTTGGGGCGCCTGAGCATCTCCTGATTGCTCAGGTAACGGTCGATGCTCTCGGCGGCGATCGAGCCCTGGCCGATGACCGTGGTGAGCAGGTGCGGGCGGATGATGTCGCCGCAGGCGAACAGGCCCTTGCGATTCGGCAGCTGATAGAACTTGTCGGCGGCGATCAGGCCCTTGCCGTTGTCGAGTTCTTCCATGCCGCGCAGATCGCCGGCCTGGCCGATCGCGGTCACGATGAGATCGGCCTCGAGATCCATCTCGGTGCCGGGCTTCTCGACCGGCTTGCCCTTCACCCAGTCGACGGCGATCACCCGCAGTGCCTTGGCGCGCCCGGTGGCCTCGTCGATCAGCACCTTCTTCGCCAGCAGCTTGCCCTGGATCTTCACGCCTTCGCGCTGCGCATCCTCGATTTCGTGCTGGGCTGCGTTCATCTCTTCGATCGGCTGCATCGAGATCAGCATCACGTCGGCGCCGCTGCGTGCGGCCAGCGCCGAGACGTCGTGTGCCGTGTGACCCATCACCACCATCTCCGGGCGTTCGGTCTCCGGCACATCCTCGACGTAGCCGAGGCGGCGTGCGACCGAGACCACGTCGACCGAGGTGTCGCCACCGCCGATGACCACGACCCGGCCGGCGACCGATTTCAGCCGGCCCTGGTTGAAGGCCTCGAGAAACGCCACCCCGCTGATGCAGTTGGGCGCGTCCGCCCCGGGCACCGGCAGCGGGAGTCCGGCCTTGCAGCCCATCGCGATCAACACCGCGTCGAAACCGGCTTCGAGTTCGTTCAACGGAACGTCGACACCGATACGCGTGTTGAGCCGCAACTCGACGCCCATCGCGATGATGCGGTTGATTTCGCCGTCGAGGTGCGTGCGCGGCAGGCGGTAGCCCGGCACGCCGTACTTCGCCATGCCGCCCAGCTCGGCGTGATCGTCGAACAGGGTGACGCCATGCCCCTTGCGGCGCAGCTGATAGGCGGCCGACAGGCCCGCCGGGCCGCCGCCGATGATCGCGACACGCTTGCCGGACGCCGGACCGGCCTGGAAGGCATAGCCTTGCGCGAGCGCGTAGTCGCCGATGTACTGTTCCACCGCGTTGATGCCCACGGTGTCTTCCACTTTGTTGCGGTTGCAGCCGGTCTGGCAGGGCGCCGGGCACACGCGTCCCATCATCGAGGGAAACGGATTCGCGTCGCTCGAGCGGCGAAAGGCGTACTCCTGCATGCTCGAGTCCTTGGGCGGCTTCTCCACGCCGCGCACGATGTTGAGCCAGCCGCGGATGTCTTCGCCCGACGGGCAGCTTGCCTGGCAGGGCGGGGTCTTGTGCACGTAGGTCGGGCACTTGTCGGTTTCATCGCCGGAAAAGATCTGCTCCTGCACCGAGCGCCATACGTGGTCGCCGTCCTTGTAGCGGCGGAACGTGTGGCCGCTTTTCGTCTCGGTCTTTTTCGCGGGTGCCGACATTTCTATCTCCGATTGAACCGCACGATTGTCACTGTTGCTTTGGCCCGAGCTGGATCGCATTGCCGACCAGGCCGTGCACGCTGCCGATCATGTCCATCGGGTGCTTGTAATAGGGCAGCACCTTGGTGAACTGGCTTTTGCAGATGGCGCAGATCGCCGCCATGTAGTTGACGCCGTGCTCGTCTACCACCTGCTGCAGGGCCTGCATGCGCGGCAGTGCGCCCTTGACGCGCAGTTCGACCAAGTCGTCGGTGAGCAGGCCGCCGCCGCCGCCGCAGCAGAAGGTGGCCTCGCCGATGGTCTCGGGCGCCATGTCGACGAAGTGGTTGACGCAGGCGCGAATGATCGCGCGCGGGATGAGGAACTGTCCGCCGGGCACGTCGCCCATGCGCGAGCCGCGCGATACGTTGCAGGAATCGTGGAAGGTCACGACCTTGTCGTCGTTTACGCTCTTGTCGAAGCTGAGCGCGCCGCGCTGGATGAGGTCGTAGGTCAGCTCGCAGATGTGCTGCGGTACGGGATAGCGCGAATCGAGGAAATCGAACGGCCCGATGAGCGTGTTCCAGAAGCTGTAGGCCACGCGCCAGGCATGACCGCACTCGCCGACGACGATGCGTTTCACGCCCAGGTCGATGGCCGCGTCGCGGATGCGCTCGGCCACCTTCTGCAGGTTGTCGTGATTGCCGATGAACAGCGAAAAATTCGCCGCCTCGGAGGCGTGCGAAGAGAGCGTCCAGGAAATGCCGGCGGCGTGAAACACCTTGGCGTAGCCGATCAATCCGTCGACGTGCGGTTCGGCGAAGAAGTCGGCGCTCGGCGTGATGAGCAGCACCTCGGCGCCCTTTTCGTCGAGCGGGAACCTGACGTCGACGCCGGTCGCTTCCTTGACGTCCTCCTCCAGGCCCTCGAGCGTATTGCGCAGCGCCGGGCCCGGCAGGCCGAGGTTGTTGCCGATCGTGTGCACCTTGCCGATGATCTCGTTGGAGTACTTCTGCCCGAGGCCGACGCTGTCCATGACGTCGCGCGCCGCCATCGTGATCTCGGCGGTATCGATGCCGTAGGGGCAGAACACCGAGCAGCGCCGGCACTCCGAGCACTGGTGGAAGTAGCTGTACCAGTCGTCGAGCACGTCCTTGGTCATGTCGCGCGCGCCCACCAGCTTCGGGAAGTGCTTGCCGGCGAAGCTGTAGTAGCGCCGGTACACCGAGCGCAACAGGTCCTGGCGCGCCACCGGCATGTTCTTCGGGTCCGCGGTGCCCAGGTAGTAGTGGCACTTGTCGGTGCAGGCGCCGCATTTCACGCAGCTGTCGAGGAACACCTGCAGCGCGCGCGACTGCGACACCAGCTCGCCAAGCTTGGTCACCGCAACCTTCTCCCAGCCCGGCGCCAGCTCGCCGGGAAAGCCGAGCGGCTTCTGCAGGTCGGGCTTGGCAACGAACGGCTTGCTATGCGCCATGACGCCTTCGCGCAGCAGCGGGATCACCGGATATTCGCCCAGCGCCGGCGTCTCGAAATCCGCCATTCAGCCTCCGCGTGCCGTGTGGCTGATGCGCGCCGACCAGCCCGCCGCGTGGCGCTGAGCGCGCGCGTCGTCGACCTGATTCAGGCTTGGGCTGAAGAACACGCCCGGCGCGTGCAGCAGCTTGCTCAGCGGGAACACGATCATCAGCGTCGCCACCAGTGCGAGGTGAACGAGCAGCGCCGGGTCGGCAGGCAGCGGCTGCCAATCGAAGGCCATCAGGCCGAGGAAAAATGCCTTCAGCGCGACGATGTCAGTGCGCGCCACGTACTTCATCGCGAGCCCGCTCGCCGCAATGGCCGCGAGCAGCGCGAGCATCAGGTGATCCGACGGGCTGCTGATGTAGCGCACGCGATCGACCAGAAAACGCCGCGCCCAGAGCGCGAGGAGCGCGGCGAGCAGGGCGAAGCCGGCGTACAGGCCAATGGGCTGGATGAGCGCCACCCAGGCCCAGACCGGCTCGGTGAAGTAGCGCAGGTGGCGCAACAGCACGGCCAGCAGCGCGACGTGGAAGATCCAGCCGAACAGCCAGATCCACTTGTTGGAACGGAACAGGGTTCGGAACAGCGTGACCTCGAGCAGCATGCGCAGGACCACGCCGCGGCGCGTGGTCGGCGCCGGCGGGGTCGGGATCTTCAGCGGCTGCGGCGTACGCGCATACACCCAGCACTTGCTGGCCACGCCGACGACCAGCGTCCCGGCGGCGAGGTAAAAGAGCAGCGCGTAGAAGATGGTCAGCACGGACATTCCTCCGCTCCCGGGTAAGGAAAAATGGGGTCTGACCCCATTTTCGAGACCGTCGCTAAGCCGTTGCCTCGACCGAGGAAAAGGGGTCTGACCCCATTAAACGCAGCCCGTCGGTTTCGGCAGGCCCGCGTACTTGCAGGCCTGCTTGGCCGGCCCGTAGGGGTAGAGCTCATACAGGTACTTGCTGTTGCCCTTGTCGGCGCCGAGCTTCTTGCCGATCGCCTTGGTGAGCACGCGTACCGCAGGCGCGATCTGGTACTCGTCGTAGTACTCGCGCAGGAAGTTGATCACTTCCCAGTGGTTCTCGCCCAGCTCGCAATCGTCGATGCGTGCCATCTCCTTCGCCACGTCCTCGCTCCAGTCGGTGCGGTTCGCAAGATAGCCTTCCTCGTCGGTTTCGATCGTTTGGCCGTTCACTTCGAGTGTCATGTCTGTCTGTCCTATGGGTTCAAAGCCAGGATTGCACGGCGTGATGCTCCACCACGAGGTCCACGAAGTCCCCGTAGTCCACCAGGCGAACGCCGTCCATCACCCGGTTTTGCATGCCTCGCGCCTCGACGTCGGACTTGAGCGCGCAAATCGACAGGCGCTGCATCGCGTCCTGCACCTGTTTCGAGACCGCCGTGTCGCCGGCCGCCGCGTAGACGGCATCCTCGATCAGCAGCACCGCGCTGCCCTGCAGTGCGTAGCGCAGGCAGGACTCGAGGGCGCGGTGTTCGAACGGCGATTTGTTGACGGTATGCAGCATCTACACAGTCCTCAAAAGCTCAGGATCACGTCCTGGTTGTCCATGATCTCGGCCATGCGCTGTGCATTGACGACCTCGACCGGAATCACCAGATCGGCCGCGCTCAGGCCGCGCGCCCGCATCGCGTCCTCATCGACGTAGATCTTGGTCACGTCGTAGTCGTCGAGCGCGCGATACGTCGGCGAGAAGTTCTTCACCTCCAGCGCCTTGGTGTCCTGGCCCTTCGTGAGCTGGTACACGCCGTCGCCCAGAAACGCGAGGCTCACGTCCTGATCGAATGCCGCCCCGATCAGCACCACTTCAAGCGACTCGAGCGCGTAGATCGTCCCGTAGGGCGCCTTGCGGTTGACGTAGAGGAATCGCTTGGCAACGCCGCCTTCGGTTTCGTCCGTCATGCGTTCGCCTCCTTCAGCCGAAGACCACCAGGCGCTCGGCCTGGATGCCGGCTTCGATGAGCTGCCCCAGCCCGGAGATGCGGAAACCCGGCGCGATATTGTCGGCGTCCTTGCCGTTACGCTTGGCCTCGCTCTTGTCCATCAGCCCACGGCGCTGCGCGGCCGCGATGCAGACCACGAGGTCGAGCTCGTACTGCGCGGCGAGCTCGCTCCAGCGCTTGACGATGTTGCGGTCGTCTTGCGGCGGGACGGTGAGGCGGGTGCCGTTGTTCACGCCATCGTGATAGAAGAACACGCGATAGATTTCGTGACCCTTCGCGAGCGCGGCCTTGACGAACTGGTAGGCCGTGTCCGACGCCTGGTGCGTGTACGGCCCTTCGTTTACCAGGATGCTGAGTTTCATGCCCGTTCGCGGCTAGAAGCGGATGTGCGTCGAGGCATTGAGGCTGTTGCGCGCCCCGCGCCAGTTGTCGATGTGGAACTTGGTGAACGGCAGCTCGGTGAGCTCGAAAAACCGCGGCCAGCCGATGCGCTCGACCCAGTCGCCGACGCGTTCCCAGTCGCGCGCATCTTTCTTGTAGGTGTAGAGGATTTTCTTGACCACCGCCGCGACTTCGGGCCAGCGCGGCGGGTTGTTCGGCAGGCCCGCGGCGACCAGCTTCTGGAACATCGGCTTGGAGCGCGCGTTGGAATTCTTGCCGCCCACCCAGATGGCGAGCTTGGAGTGCTCCGGATCGTTGATCTGCATCGGCGGGCAGGGCGGATAGCAGGCGCCGCAGCAGATGCATTTCTTTTCGTCGACTTCGAGCGAGGGCTTGCCGTTCACGATCGCCGGCCGGATCGCCGCCACCGGGCAGCGCGCGACGACCGAGGGGCGCTCGCACACGTTGGCCACGAGGTCATGGTTGATCTTCGGCGGCTTGGTGTGTTGCACGTTGATCGCAATGTCGCCCTGGCCGCCGCAGTTGATCTGGCAGCAGGAGGTGGTGATGTGCACGCGGCTTGGCATCTCCTCCTTGATGAACTCCTCGTAGAGCTCGTCCATCAGGGATTTCACCACGCCCGAGGCGTCGGTACCGGGGATGTCGCAGTGCAGCCAGCCCTGGGTGTGCGAGATCATGGTCACCGAGTTGCCGGTGCCGCCGACCGGGTAGCCCGCGTCGTTGAAGGCCTGGATCAGCGGGCCGACCTTGTCCCAGCTCGAGACCATGATCTCCATGTTGGAGCGGATGGTGAAGCGCACGTAGCCTTCGCCATACTGGTCGATGATGTCGCACAGCAGATTGATCTCGTAGGGCCCGAGCTGGCGCTGGGTGCCGACGCGCACCGTCCAGATCTCCTCCCCGGAGTAGGCGACGTGGTGCAGCACCCCCGGCCGCGGCCGGTCGTGGTACTTCCAGTTGCCGAAGTTCTTGATCATCAGCGGATGCATGAACTGCATGCCGTCGGGACAGCCGCTCTCGATCGGCGCGCGCATTTTCTTCTTTTCCACCGTCGCCTGTGCTTGTGCCATTGGTCTGTTCTCCGTTCGTACCGAGGCCGAATTCAGGCCGTGGCCTGCGTGCTTTCGACGGCGCGATTCATGCTGCCTTTTCCTTCTTGCGATCGATCCACTTCTGCGCTTCCGCGTCCCAGTCGTCCAGCCGTACGTAGGAACTGGTGCGTGGATGGGTAATCATGTTTGGATCGACCTCGAGGCCGACGCCTTCCAGAAAGGTCGCCAAACCGATGCGCTCGATCATCTCGCCGCAGCGCTCGTGCTCGAGGCCGTTCTCGGCCCAGAAATCGATCACCGTCGCGGCGAGTTCGCGCAGCTTTTCGTAGTCCTCGTCGGTGTCCATCTTCATGAACGGGATCATCACCGTTCCCATCGTGTCTCCGATCTTGAGGGTGCGCTTGCCACCGATGAGGAGGGTGATGCCACGGTCCTTGCCGGGCTTGAGCGCCTTGGTCATGACGTTGATGCAATGCATGCAGCGCACGCAACTGCGGTTGTCGACCTCGAGCGTGTCGTCATCGTTCAGCGACAGCGCCTTGGTCGGGCAGCGCGTGATCACGTTGTCGATCGTGTACTTGCGCCCGTGGCCCGCGACATAGGCCTTGACTTCCTTCTGGTCGACCTGCATGTCGTCGCGCCAGGTGCCGATCACGGCGAAGTCGGCGCGCTGGATCGAGTTCATGCAGTCGTTCGGGCAGCCCGAGACCTTGAACTTGAACTTGTAGGGCAGCGCCGGGCGGTGCATGTCGTCGATGAAATTGTTGACCAGCGTGCGGTGGATGCGGTGCTCGTTGGTGCACGACTGCTCGCAGCGCGCCGCGCCGACGCAGGACATGGCGGTGCGCACGCAGGGGCCCGCACCGCCCAGATCGAAACCGTACTCGTTGATCTCGTCGAAGAAATGCTGCGTGTTCTCGCTCGTCGAGCCGATGAACATGATGTTGCCGGTCTGGCCATGGAACGCGATCAGCCCGGAACCCCATTTGCTCCAGGAGTCCGAGAGCTGGCGCAGCAGCTTGGTGGTGTAGTGGTTGCCGGCCGGTGGCTGCACGCGCAGCGTGTGGAACTCCTTGGACTCCGGGAACAGGCTCGCGACTTCCGAGAAGCGCGGGATGATGCCGCCGCCGTAGCCGAACACCGAAACGGTGCCGCCTTTCCAGTACCCGAGACGCGTCTTGTAGGAATGTTCGAGCTGGCCGAGCAGGTCGACCATCATGTTGTTGTCGTGCGCCAGGCGCTTGAGCCCGGTGACAAAGCTCGGCCAGGGACCGCTTTCGAGCTGGTCGAGCATGGGCGTCGGATGGAAGGGCTTGGAGGACTTCCGTTCCTTCGGCATGTGGGTGCTGTGGCGCGCGGGGTTCTTTGGCGGTTGCTGCGGGTCGGCCATGGATTCCTCCTCCAAACGAGGCCCTGGACGGGCCGCGGGACAGTGTACCGACGTGCCGTCGTAGCGCATCAGTAACCTTTGGGGATAGCGCGGCGGCACCGTACCCCTCCCTTTGGGGATAGGCGCAGCGCGTCGCGTTGTTAGAAATGACGTGGTTTCAATAGGTTATTTCCGCAGCGGGAAACCGGTCGCAGGCCGGTGGCAAGACGCCCGCTCGGGTGCGTGACGTTCTCTGCGCGGCAGGGATGCGGTACGGTGTGCTCCCCCGGCTCCGACCGAGATGCGCGCGCCTTGAACGCCGTCCTGCCAAGCGTCGTCGAACACCCTTTTGCGCCAGACCGGTCGCAGGCCTACCTGCGCTGGCGCGAGCGCAAGCTCGCGCGCTATCCGCGCCGCGTCGAGGATCTGATCGTGGAGGTGCGCGATCCACGCGACCTGAGCGACAGCGAGGTCGATGAAATCCGGCGCCTCTGCAGCGTCGCGAACATGGCCATTTATGCCAGCCCGCTCGCCGGTCTCGCCGACAAGGACCTTGCGCGCCGCCTGGGCGCGCGCCTCGGCCTTGCGCGCCTGCAGGCGCAACCCGCTCGCCGACGCCGACGGCATCAGTTCGCTCGAGACGGCAGCTGCCAAATCGGCGCGCGGCTACATTCCCTACTCGAATCGGCGCCTGCTGTGGCATACCGACGGCTACTACAACGCCCCCGCGCAGCGCATCCGTGCGTTCATCCTGCACTGCGTGCGGCCCGCTGCGACCGGCGGCGAAAATCATCTGCTCGATCACGAGATCGCCTACCTGCTGTTGCGCGACGCCGACCCGGCGTATGTGAACGCACTCTCGGCACCTCACGCAATGACCATTCCCGCCAACGCGGAGGCGGGCATGGAACTGCGCTCCGCCCAGACCGGCCCGGTGTTTTCCACGGAGGCTGGCGCGCTTCACATGCGGTACACCGCGCGCACGCGCAGTATCGCGTGGCGAGCCGACGAGACGACCCACGCCGCGGTAAAGTTTCTCGAGCGCCTGCTCGATGCAGCGTCGCCTTACGTGTTTGCCGTTCGCCTGGCAGGCGGGCAAGGCCTGATTTGCAACAACGTGCTGCACAATCGCAGTGCGTTTACCGACCACCCTGCGCCCGGCCTCGGCCGGCTCGTCTATCGCGCCCGATATTCTGACCGCCTCGACCACGCATGAAGACTATTCCGCTCAAATACGTCAGGGAGGACGCTGCCGTCGGCAACGCCGATAGCAGCGAGGACGCGAAAGAATCGACGGGCATGCTCAAGCGCCTGGTCGCCGATCTGCGCGACCAGCTCGTCGCGCTGTCTCCCGGCGCGGAAAAGTTGCGGCGCGCGGATCTCCTGTTGCAGCTCGGCCGTGCGCTGGTGCGGCTCGAGCAGTACCCCGATGCCTGGGTCGCCGCGCGTGAGGCGTTCGACCTGTACCTGGCCGAGCAGGCCTGGGAAGGCGCCGCGCAGGCCTGCGATGTCCTGTTTCTATCCGAGCAGCCGCAGTCGCTTGCGGCGCTCGGGCAGGGGATCTGGCTTGCGGTGACCTATCCGGTCGATCCCGAGTTGAGCGTCGCGCTCCTTCAGCGCGTGGTCGAAGAGACGCCACCGGAAGCCGACGGCGCGGCAGTGGCCGCCATCACCGCGGTCTACCTGGTCGATCTGCGGGCGCGCGAACCACAGCGTGGGCAGCTGGTCATCTTCGCCAATCAGCTACTCGCCACGGTGGCACGCCGGCATAGCGGTGTCGACGGGCAGCAGGATTTCGACCGCTGGATCGAGGCGATGGAGCTGAACGACCCGGCGCTGTTCCTGCCGCGGTTGCGCAATGTCGTCGACGTGCTGGTGCAGGACGACTGGTGGTTCGATCGCGAGGCCCTGCAGGCGGCTTTGCCGGTCGACTGAGCGCGATGTCGGTTGAAGACGACGCCGCGCGTCGGGACGATCCCGGCGATATCGTGGATGCGGTGTTCGCGATCGCCTGCCGCAGCCTGCCGGTCGATCACGCCTACGCGTTGTCGCAGGCGATCCAGGCAGCGCTGCCCTGGTTTGCCGACGAACCTGGCGCGGGCCTGCACACCATTCATGGTGCCGCTTCCGGCAGCGGCTGGATGCGGCCCGAAGGCGAAGACGCCCTGCTGCAGCTATCCCGTCGCACCAAGTTGACGCTGCGCCTGAGGCGGCAACGCCTCGACGATGCGGCCGCGCTGCTGGGACGTACGCTGGACGTCGCGGGCTGGCCGCTACGGGTGGACAAACTCGCCGCACGACCGTTGTCGCGCGTCGCGACCCTGTTCGCGCGCAGCGTGGTGCTTGCCGGCGCGGATGACGAAGCCGCCTTCCTGGTCGCTGCCACCGAAGCGCTGGGTGACCTTGGCATCGCGCCCGCAACGATACTGTGCGGGCGAATGACGCGGGTCGCGACGCCGGCGGGCAACTACGAGACGCGAAGCCTGATGCTCGCCGGCCTCAGCGTCGAGCAGTCGCTCACACTGCAGCGCCAAGGCCTGGGAGGCGAGCGCATGTTGGGCTGCGGTTTGTTCATTCCCCACAAAGGGATCGGCGACCTGCGCGCCCGGTCGGACTAGGCCGGCGCGCGCGAGGCCGCGTTCGACCCTATTCCGGCGCGCCCTGCCACAGCATGTCGTAGCCCAGTTCCTTGGTATCGGAGCACATCTTTGCCAGCGCCTCGAACTTATTCGAGAAGGTCGCGTCGGCATGCGATTTCTCGTGTTCCTCGAACGAGCGCCAGTACGTGACGATGACGTAGTGCTCGTCCTCCGTGCGTGAGTCGTTGAGCGAACCCTCGTCGGACACGAAGCCGGAGAACTTGAACACCTGGCCGGCGATGAACCCGCCCTTGTCGCCGCCGTAGGTTTCCTTGACGACGTTGCACATCTCGCCCACGGCCAGTTCGACGTCCTCGAACGCAACGCCGGGCTTGAGCTTGACCGTGTTGAACAGCATCTTGGCGCCGAATGGCAGCGTGACAGGTTCGAACATGGGGTTTCCTCCGGGGTGATCGTGGCGCTGTCGGGTTGGCGGATTGGATTTTGCGCCCGTTCCGTATAGGGCGGTAGCCCGCGCCAGTTCTGCTGCAAACCGCGGCCGAATATAAGCGACTTTGATCGATCCATGAAGCGATGGTCCGCGAACGCCTGGTCTTGGCCGCAGCCGGACCTTGGCTCTAAGATCCATGCTTACCGATTGCTGCGGATCATCGAACCAGGGGTGAACATGGCGTACGACGTGAACGGAAAGCAGATTGAAACGACGGAAAACGGCTACCTCGAGTCGCTCGACGACTGGGACAGGGACGTCGCGGAGGCGATCGCGGCGGAGGACGGTCTCACGCTCACCCAGGACCACTGGGACGTGATCGAGTATCTGCGCGACGCCTACCAAAACAACAACGGCGAGCAGCCGAACAACCGCGCGATCCTCAAAACGATGCAGGACACATGGTCCGACCGCAAAGTGGACAACAAGACGCTGTTCGATCTCTTCCCGGGAAATCCGTCCAAGCAGGCCGGCAAGATCGCGGGGCTTCCCGAGAGCATGCGCAAGGGCGGGTACTGAGCGCTTGCGCGCGCGTCAGGCGTAGTGCTTGCGCTGCGCGCGCCGCCTGCCTACTTTCTGCACCACGCCGCCGCGGATCGTGTAGGGCGGCGTGAGCTCGAAGCCGCCGTACGTCGGATTGAGAGGCCGCAGGAAGCGGCGCTCGCCGTCGAACACGAGCTGGCGGAAGAAGACGTCGCCGGCGAATTCCACCACCACGTACGAGCCGTCTGCGGCCGTGTGGCCGGGATCGACGATGATCACGCAGCCCTCCGGGAACTCGGGCGCCATGCTGTCGCCGAGCACGCGCAGGGCGTAGGGTTCGAGCGCGCTGCAGCCGGTCTGCGTCATGGCCTGTGTCCTAGCCTTTGTCACCGGCGGGCGTGTTCTTGTGAAAGTGGATCACCGTGTTCTCGCCGGTCGGTTCATCGCTGAAACGCGGGCGCGCCGCCGTCGACTGCCCGGTGGCTTGGGCAAGCTCGCGCTCGCGCGCGCTGATGAGCGCGAGGCATTGGCGCAGGTCCTCGATGGTGCCATCCGACAGGGGGTGGCGCATGCCGTGCGGCGTCGCGGTGTCCTTGATGACCCTGGCCAGGGTCAGCTTCACTGCCTGCAGGATGCGCGCTTCCATCGAAAGCTCCGATTCGGTCATGGCAGGTGCCTCAATGATGCAACCGCTGGCGGATCATGCAAATGAGACCCAGGTCGTGGCAATGTACTTGACGCCGGTCTGCAGCGTGACGCCGCGATGGACGTGGGTCCAGAATGGCGGGAACAGGATCAGTGTGCCCTGCGCCGGCCGGATCGAGACGCCTTGCAGCGGGAACTCGGTCTCGCCGCCCGGCCCCGGGACGTCGTTCAAATACCAGATTGCGACCAACTGACGATCGCTGAACGCACCCGGTCCCGCGTCGACGTGCCAATGGTAATACTCGCCGGGCAGGGTGCGCTGCAGGTTGTAGCCGATGTCTTTGAACGAATTGGCGGCGAAAAACGGAAACTCACGCGCAAACACGTTGAACGTCGCGACGAGCTGCTGCGACAACGTCTGGTCGATGTCGCGCCAGTCCTCGCGCCCGCTGATGCGCAGGTCGGTGGACCGCTTGACCTCCGGCACTGCCTCGCCAGCCTGGCCGATGCGCCCGGCGACCTGCTGGTCGGCGCTCGCTTCGAATCGTCGAATCGCTTCGCGGCAGACATCGGCCGGGAGCGCACGCGCCACCGCATAGATGAAACTGAGCGGTTTGACCTCGCGGATGCCTGCGTCGGCAAGCGTCATCGTTCAGGCATACAGCAACTCGGTATTCTGCATCTCACCCTCGGCGTCGATGTCCACGCCGATCGCGCCGGGCATGCGCAGCGCGATGTACGCCGGCCATCAACATGGCGGTGGCCTGGTTGCCTTGCATGATGCTGGTGAGCAGCCGGTCGGCGACGATCTGGCAGCGCTGCAGCCGGTCTGGCTGCGCGACGAACTGGCGGCTCATCTGCCAGCCGCGGTCCATGTCGCGGTCGAGTTCGGCATGGAATTCGTCGGCTTCGCGCAGCAGATCCTCCGGTACCTCAACCGCATAGACCTGCGCGCCGATAATGACCTTGAATCGCATGGTTAAAAAGAGCGCATTGAAAGTTTCCCGTCAACCATTACCCTATGCGGGTCGGGAAACACGAGCGCGCACAGTATGGCTACCGTTTACTACGAAACCGTCGACCGGATGCAGAAGCAGGGCGTCGATCCCGAGTACATCAACGGCTGGGCTTCGGGTTTCCTGCACAACCCGAAGCGCGAAGAACAGCGCGTCAACGAAGCCTATGAGGCGGGCTACGCGCATGGCGTGGCGCACGATACCGGCGGCTTCGAGGCCTGGGTCAAGAAGTAGCGGGGGAAGCGCCGGCGTTCTTTTCCGCCAGCGCGCGCCATTTCGCGGCCTCGGTCGCATCGCGCCCGACGCCCACGCCCTTGTCGTACATCGTCGCGAGCATCGACTGCGAACCCGCCAGGCCCTGTTCGGCGGCCAGCCGAAACCAGCGCGCGGCCTCGACCGCGTCGGTTTTCGTGCATTCGCCCTGGAAATACATGAAGCCGAGCCCATGCTGCGCGAGCGCAAAGCCCTGCTCGCCGGCGGCGCGCATCCATTTGACCGCGCGGGCGCAGTCTTTCACCATGCCCAGTCCGATCTGGGCCATGATCGCCACGCGGTACTGCGCCTGAGGATCGCCGCGCTCGGCGAGCGGCAGCAGCAACTGCATCGCTCGCGCGAACTCCTTGGCCTCGAATGCGGCGATGCCGCTTGCCATTTCCATATCCAGTCCAGACATGTCTCGCTCCTGCGGCTATTATCCGTGAACAAAACGTATTGACCGGCACGCATGGCCATCATCAGCAGCCGCCCTTCGGTTGCGCTCGTCAAGACCCGCTGGCGCAAGAAAGGCGAACGCACGCTCGCCGATCGTGCGGGCGTGATCGGCGCGAACCTGTGGAAGGTCTCGCTCGAGATCTTCAAGCACATGGAAAGAGAGGGCTTCCGCTTCGGTTCGGACCGGTTGGTGACCAACGTGCTCACCGAATTCATCGCGTTCGGCGTCCAGCTCGTCGACCGCGCGGTCTACGGCAGGCTGAGCGAACCCGACCGCGCCACCCTCATCGCCGAGGTGGCCGGCCATCTTGCTGCAACCATGGACAATAACCAGCGCGACCTGTTCGGGCCGGCAGAGCACGGAGATTACCGCAAGCCTTTTATCGGCATACTCAACGCCCGCTTCGCGGCGTACGCCGCCTTCGAGTACCGCGACGGCGAACCGGACTATGCCTGCCTGCGCTTCTTTGCGACCCAGGTATCCGAGGCGATGGCCGAGGGTGACAACAAATGGGTGGTCGAGCAGATGATCGACATCGACGCACCGGAGATGGTGCGTGCCATCAAGAAACTCGTCGATCAAACCGTGGGGCCCACGCCCGTTTCGGGACCGGGCACTGCGGCGTCCGAGGCCTAGCCGACGCGACGGCCGGCTGCGGGCGGCGGTGCATCCTCGAGCAGCCGGTGCAGGGCGGACTCGCGCTCGCCCGGGTCGAGCGCGAGCAGCGCCCGGGCAGTCGCCAGCCAGTGCGCCGTGCCTTCGTGCACGATCTGCCATAGTTGGGCCAGATCGTTGCTGCGCAGGAAATGCGCGTAGCCCTCCAGGGCCTGCGGAAAGAGCTGGCGGCGCTGGGCATCGAAGGTGGCGAAATAGAAATGCAGCGCCGGCAGATTGGCACGCTGGAGCAGGCCGGGCAGCGTCGACAGGCAATCGGCGAGCAGGTCGCGGATCGCACGCGCGACCAGCTCGCTGCGCGGACTCGCCACCGACGCCGTCATGTCCCGCCACGCCTCGCCAAGCTGCTCGCCGGCCATCGCCTCGCCGACTTCGTGCAGGATCATGGTTTCCATCTCGTTGTCGGCCATGCGCTGCAACGCCGCCTCGGTGTCGGCGATGAAATCGTAGCCCGCCAGTGCGCGGGCCATGGTGTTGTCCTCCTTGCGCCACTGCCATTCCTCGATCTTCTCCCACAGGAATCGGCGCACCGATTCGAGGCGCAAAAAGATGGTGCGCCCCTGCAGCATCGCCGGCGGCGCGGCCAACTCGCGCGCGTACTCGCAGGACGAAATCAGGATCGTGAAGCCGGCGCGCTGTTCGATGCGCAGCAACTTGCCCAGAAAGAACACCGGCTTGTGAAACCGTCCGTAGCCGGCGCTGTATACCAAGCCCTGCGGCAGCAGCTCACGATTGGCGGCATCGGCCGCCAGTGGATCCATATCGCCGCGCGCCATCGGCAGCGGCTGGAATGGTTCGGCTTCGATGGCGTCCCAGCGCTGTTCGCGCGTGCTCAGCCAGTCGCCCAGCGCATCCCTGGGCAGCGTGCGCGAGAACGGCAACGCGTTTTCCCAGCGGTAATACTCGCGCATCTTGAGCAGGAAAGTGCACAGGCCGTAGTCTCCGGCGTGGCGTGCGTCCGAGATGTCGCAGTTGCGCTGTACCGTGCGTGCGAGCGGCGGGAGATTTCGCATCATCGTCGGGGTATAGTTTCAGTCTAGCATCGCACCGACCGCTCGATTTCATGGCCAAGACGTCAAAACCGAAGCCGCAGGTCACGCTCGACATGACCGGCGCGGCCTGCCCGGGGCCGCTGCTGGGCGCAAAAAGGGTCCTCGATGAACTGCTGCCGGGCGAGGTGATGCTGCTGATTTCCGATTGTCCGGCGACGAAGGACGACCTTTCCGCCTGGCCCAAGTACGCCGACGTCAAGATCGTCAAGACCGAGAAGGCGGCACGGCGCGCGACGGGGTATTACATCCGCAAGGGCAAGGCCCAGCGCGTTTCCCCCAATGCGGTGCTCGACATGCGCGGCACGACCTGCCCGGGCCCGATCGTCGAGGCCAAGAAGCTGCTCGACGGCATGCGCAAGGGCGAGGTACTGAAGCTTGTCAGCGATTGTCCGGGCATCCGCGCGGACCTGCGCAGCTGGGTAAAGGCCACGGGCATGGAACTCGCCGATGCCCGGGAAAGCGCGCGCGGCGAGTATGTGTTCCATATTCGCAAGCCCTGATGGGGGCGCGTGAAGGGATGCGGAGATGACGGCACTGACGGATGAGATCGTCGGCAGCGTGGCCTCGCCGCGCCAGGTACGGTGAACACGGCGTAAACGGAGCGACGAACCTCATGCACAAGACGAGATGGATGATGGTGTTGGCTGGCCTGGCGCTGTCGAGCGCGGCACAGGCGCAGGCCGAAGCGACGTTCAACATTCGCGTCATGACGCCGGAGACTGCGCTCAAGGCTGCGCAGGCCGCGCTGAAGAGTTGCCGCGGTTCGGGTTACCAGGTCGCGGTCGCGGTCGTCGATCGAATGGGTGTGACGCAGGTCATGTTGCGCGATCGGTTCGCGGGGGCGCATACGCCGCGCATGGCGCGCTCGAAGGCGTGGACGGCAGTGAGCTTTCGCACCAACACGAGCGTGCTCGCCGACGTGACGCAGGCTGGCAAGCCGCAAAGTGGCGTGCGCCAGCTGCCCGGGGTTGCCGCGGTCGGCGGCGGTCTGTTGATCGAAGCGAGCGGGTCCCTGCTCGGTGCGATCGGCGTTTCGGGCGCCCCGGGCGGGGAGGCCGATGACAGCTGCGCCGCGGCAGGCGTTGCCGCAATCCGCGAAGATCTTGAGTTCTAGGCGGGACGCCGCGGCAGACGTCAGCCCGCCATCACCTTACCCAGATGGTCCTCGATCGCGCGCACGCCGGGCACGCCTTCGACCGCGATGAGGATCGCCTTGCGCTGGTCATCGGAATCGACGGCGCCCCACAGGTACGCGGTGCCGGCGGTGACCTGCACGTTGATGATCGCGCTGGCCGCCCATCCTTCCTTGTCGATCGTTTCCAGGATTGCCGCGCGAACGCTGCTGTCGTCTTGTGGCACGCTTTCCGTGGGCAGCGCTTCGCGCGCGTGGAGGGTGCGCAGCAGGTCGCTGCGGGTGACCATGCCGATCAGCTTGCCCTGTTCGAGCACGACCACGCGCTTGATCCGCCGTTTGGTCATGAGGTTGACGACCTCGGTCAGTGACGCCCCGGGCGACACGCTGGCCACGACCCGCGTCATGACGTCCCGCGCGTGCAGGCCGTGGGTTTTGACGTAGTCCCGCGCACGGTCCTCGTCTCCCATGAACAGGCGCAGCCAGCGCGAGCGCGGCTTGTCGGTGTCGAGTTCCGGTCGGCGGATGAGATCGCCTTCGCTGATGACGCCGACCACCCGCCCGCTCGTGTCGACCACAGGGACCGCGCTGATGCGCCGGTCCAGCAGGAGTGCGGCGACGTCCCGCACTGCCATGTCGGCAGGGACCGTGACCACGTTGGGCGTCATGATATCGCGAGCTTTCATAGTGGGTTCAGCCTAAAACGCCGCATGTTAACGGCATTGACGGGGATCAAGCGGCGAATGCACCGCCAGCCGCCTGGCTTTTTTCCAACTTCCTGATGGGAGCATAAAACCGGCTTCTGAAAATATTAACCCTGTTCAACGCGGGGCATATCATGCAGTATTTCACCAAATTCGAATATGCCGCCTGCGAACCGTGCGGCAGACATCATTGGAGGAGAGGCCCATGGATGCTGCACCCGATACCGCCCTGATCGACGACCTGATCAAGCGCCGCCTGGACGAATTGCTGCCGCAGAAGATCGAAGAGGCCTTCGAAAAGCGCGCGGCCGGAGCATACGCCCTCGATGACGATCATCGCGACCAAGGGCACGCTCGATTGGGCCTACCCGCCGTTCATCCTCGCCTCGACGGCGGCCGCGCTGGGCTGGAACGTGTCGATGTTCTTCACCTTCTACGGTCTGACGCTGCTCAGGAAGGACATCTCGGACCTGCACGTCAGCCCGCTCGGCAACCCGGCGATGCCGATGAAGATGCCGTTCGGCCCGGACTGGTTCCAGTCGGTCACCTGGAATATTCCGAGTGCGGTGCAGGCGATACCGGGGTTCGAGTCCGTGGCGACGACCCTGATGAAGCAGACGATCAAGAACAAGGGCGTGGCCGATATCACCGAGTTGCGCAACCTGTGCGATCGAGGCCGGGGTCAATCTCATCGGTTGCCAAATGACCGTCGACCTGTTCGGGTTCAAGCATGACGACTTTGTGCCCGAAGTGACGGAATACGTCGGTGCAGCGACCTTCCTGCCGATGGCGCGCGACTCGGACGTGAGCCTGTTTATCTGAGCACGGAATCAATTTGACCTGCGAGGTACGGACATGAAGAAGAACGTTTTCGGCGCCGTCTTGCTTGCGGCTGGACTCGCCCCATTTGCCGCCTCGGCGACCGACGGCTACTTGCCGCACGGTAATGGCATGAAGGCGAAGGGGATGGGCGGTGCATCGATGGCGGTCGCGCAGGACGCTTTCGGCGGCGCGAACAACCCGGCGACGATGGCATTCGTCGGCAACCAGTTCGCGATCGGCGTCGACTGGTTCAGTCCCCACCGCAGCGCCGAACGGAGCGGA
Source organism: uncultured beta proteobacterium (assembly GCA_963714925.1). Lineage (GTDB taxonomy): Bacteria > Pseudomonadota > Gammaproteobacteria > Burkholderiales > SG8-39 > SG8-39. Next base: position 179,557 of record CAVQQK010000004.1, read on the forward strand.
AGCCCGGCGTTCGCGAATCTGGATGGCTCGGTCGACAGCGGTAGCACGAACTTCTTCATCCCCGAGGGCGCTGTCAACTACATGCTGCGCCCGGACCTCGCCATTGGCCTGACGGTCACCGGTCACGGCGGCATGAATACCGACTACTCCGGCGGGCAGATCACGTCACCGTCCGGAACGGGGACCTGCAACTTTTTCCAGACCGGCGGGTTCGGTCCCGTGCAGCCGAGCTACAACATGCTCTGCGGCAACGGCAAGCTCGGCGTGGACCTCGCGCAGCTCATGGTCGCACCCACGCTGGCGTGGAAATTCACCGAAGGGCATTCGATCGGCATCGCACCGCTGTTTGCCTACCAGCGCTTCAAGGCCGACGGCCTGCAGGCGTTCGGGGCGCTCTCGAGCACGTTCAATCCCGTCACCGGTTCCAATGGCAACTTGACGAACAATGGCTACGACAGTTCGACTGGATGGGGCGTGCGCGTGGGCTACTACGGCAATCTCTCGGAGCAGGTCCAGATCGGCGCCTCGTACGCGTCGAAGATCAACATGGGGAACTTCGACAAGTACAAGGGGCTGTTCGCGGAGTCTGGCGGCTTCGACATCCCGTCCAATTGGAGCCTCGGTATCGCAATCAGACCCGCTTCAGACTGGCTCGTTGCCCTCGACTACGAGCGGATCAACTACAGCGATATCACCTCGGTGAATAATCGGAGTAATCTGATCCTCAACTGTCCACCCTTCGGCGCGAATGCCTCGAATTGCCTCGGCGCCTCGAACGGCGCGGGTTTCGGCTGGCAGAGCGTCAACGTCTTCAAGCTCGGCGTGCAGTACGTCGTCAACCCGGCCTGGACGGTGCGCGCCGGCTACAACTACAGCGACAACCCGATCCAGTCGCAGGACGTGACCTTCAACATCATTGCGCCCGGCGTCATTCAGAACCATGTCACGCTGGGTGCGACCTGGACCGACAAACAGAACGAGGTCACCGGCGCGTTCATGTACGCGTTCCAGAACGACGTCACCGGCCCGAGCCTGTTCAACAACTTCTTCCCGCCCAGCGCCTTTAACGCGCAGGAGAAGATACAGATGTACGAGTATTCGTTCGGCTTGCAGTACGCGCGGAAGTTCTGAGCACGCCGACGCGCGGGTCTCGTCTGACCTCAAACGGCCCCGTGCCCACGGGGCTGTTTGCGCCGGGCGCTGGGAATGGGAATAATCCAGCGATGGCGAAGATCGTCTCTCTGACCGACGCGGGCGCGCTGCTGGTGATGGCGACGTGCAATTTCGATCCCGCGCCGCCGATCCGAGCCGGGTGCAGCGATTAATGGCGGGGTCGCGCGCGCGCTGGATACGGCTCGGCCTGGTCGAGCCGCTCGCGTTCCACGCGACCACTGCGGGGCTCGCGGCGGCACAGCCGGCCGATGGCGCGCCGATCGTGGTGTGGGCGCGCGCGAAATCCCCTCTCTGTCTCGGGCAGAGCCTGGAGCTCGCGCAGTGCGAGACCGGTGGTCCGCGACCGGTGGTGCGCGGGCCGCTCGGCAGCGAGCTGGTTTGGGTCGACGAAAACCAGTACATCTTCGTCCTGATCGCGCCGCGGCGCCACGCACCCGGTCGCCCGGCGCGCTGGTTCACCTGGGCGCTCGCGCCGGTGATTGCGACCTATCGCGGGTTCGGACTTCGCGCGTATCTGAACGGCAACGACCTGTGGCTGGACGGACGCAAGATCACGGGCAGCGTTGCCGCTTCGATCGGCGAGTGCGCCGTGGTTGCAGCGAGCTTTCTGTTGCGCTTTCCGCTCGAACGCATGGCAGACGACAGGGCAAGGTCATCGCCCGAATTCCACACCTGGCTGCGTGAAGGTCTCTCGCTCGCGATGACCGAGTGGGCCGCCCACGACGCGTTGCCGGCCGAGCGCGAACTTGAGGAGACGTTTCGCGCGCGGCTGGAAGCCCAATACGGCTGGCGGTTCGAAAACGACTGGCCGAGCGATGCGGAAGCGGTTGCGATCGGCGCGGCACGCGCTGAGCTCTCGGAGCAGGTCGTCCATGACGACGCGTAGACGCTGGCTTGCCCGGCTCGGCATTTTGCTCGCGCTTCCGCTGGCTGCGCGACTCGGTGCGCTGCGTGAGGCGCTCGCCGCGGGCAAGATCCAAAAGGGCGTGCACCGGGTACGCGGCGACGCGCGGGTGAACGGTACGCCGGCGCGCGAAGGCATGGACGTGAAGGCAGGGGACGTGCTGACCACCGGGCCTGGCGGCGAGATCGTGTTCGTCATCGGCAAGGATGCGATGCTGGTGCGCGGCAACGCGCGGGTCACGGTGGCGGGTCGCATCGGCGCCTTCGTCGCGACAGGGCCTGCGCATCGTCACCGGCGCGGTGCTCTCGGTGTATTCGCCGGGCGCGCGACGTGCGATCACCGTGCGTACCGCGACGATCGGCATCCGCGGCACGGCGGTGTACGCGGAAGACATGCGGGATCATGCCTATGTCTGTACCTGCTACGGGTCGCCGATATCGCGGCCGCGGACGATCGCCGCGGTGCGCGAGACCGTAACGACCAAGCACCATGACCAGCCGCGCTACGTGTACGGCTCGGGCGCGTCCACGCGCATCGTCAAGGCGCCGGTCATCAACCACAGCGACGCCGAACTGATCCTGCTCGAGTCGCTGGTCGGACGCGAGCCGCCGTTCCTCGACAGCGCGAGGACTTCGCTACCCGGCAGCTACTGAGCGTCGCGCGCTGCGCTCGATGCCGAGCTGCTCGTAGAGCGGCACGATGTCGCGCCGGATCGCGGGCAGCTGGCGAACGTAGAGCGCCGGCCGCAACGATGGCGAGCAGGCCGCCACCGACGAGCGTCAGCGGCGGACCGATGCGCTCGGCGACCCAGCCGCCGACGAGGGCGCCGAGCGGCGCGACGCCGAGAAACGACATCACGTAGAGCGAGGCGACGCGCGCGCGCAGTTCGTCCGGCACGATGCTCTGCAGCACGGTGTTGGTCGAGGCCGCGACGAACATCTGTCCCGCGCCGACCAGGTAGACCAGAAACAAGCCCGACCCAGAGCAGCTGGCACAGGCCGAAGGCCGCCAGCGCCAGGCCGGAGAGCGCCGCCGCGGCGGCGATCATGCGCAGCAGACCGCGGATCGTCGGCCGCGAGGCAAGAAACAGCAGCGCGCTGACCGCGCCGAGCCCGCCGGTGCCGATCAGCACGCCGAGCGTCTGCGAGCTGCCGCCGTAGACCTGATCGGCGAACCACGGCAGTAGCGACTGGTACGGCCAGATGCAGAATCCCACCGCCGAGAGCAGCAGCATGGCGCTGCGCGTGGGCAGGAAGCCGTAGACGAAGCGCAGGCCGGTGCCGAGACGCTGCCAGAGCGAGCCCTCGTCCGCGCGGTGCGTCGGCGCGAGGGATGCTGCGCATCGAGGCGAGCGCGAGCAGCATGGCGAGGTAGGACAGGCTGTTGAGGGCGAAGCCCCAGCGCTCGCCGAGCACGGCGATCACGCGTGCCGCCGATCATCGGGCCGACGAAGCGCGCCCCGTTCATCATGCTCGAATTGAGCGCGATGGCACTCGGCAGGTCGCTGCGTCCGCCGACCAGGCGCACGAGCAGCGCCTGGCGCGAGGGGGCGTCGAAGGCGTTCGACATCCCGAGCAGCAGGTTGCCGACGATCAGCTGCCAGACTTCGACGCGGCCGCTCGCGACCAGCGCGAACAGCACCGATCGCCTGGCACGCGGCGATGCTGTTGGTGATCATCAGTACGCGCCGCGGCTCGAGCCGGTCGACGATCACGCCGGCGAACGGCGTCAGCAGCAGGAACGGCAACTGCAGCGCGAAGGCGGCGAGGCCGAGCATGAACGCGACCCGGTGAGCCTGTGCACGAGCCAGCTGACCGCGATCAGCTGCAGCCAGGTGCCGATCTGCGAGGTGCCCTGGCCGAGGAAAAAGCGGCGGAAGTAGCGGGTGCCGGAAGGCGCGGAAGGCGTGGCGCATCGGCGCCGGCGCAGCCTCAGGCTGGCGCGCGCACGAGGCGCTCGAGCTGCTCGTTCAACTGCGCGAGCGTGCCCTCGAAAGCCGCGAGCCGCGCGCGTTCCTGCTCGACGACCTTGGCCGGCGCACGCTCGACGAACGACGCGTTGCCGAGCTTCGCGCGGCATTTCGCGGTTTCGCCCTCGAGCCGGGCGATTTCCTTCTCGAGGCGCGCTCGTTTCGGCCGCGACGTCGACCTCGACGCGGATCATCGCGCGATGCGGACCGACGACCGCGACCGGCTGCATTCGCGTCCGACAGCGCGTCGACCGCGTCGATCGCCGCGGGACGCGCCAGCGCGTCGAATCGCCGACAGCGCGGCCTGCGCTCGGCGCGGCCGTCACCTCGATACGGCACTTTCGCGCCTGGCGCGAGGTGCATCTCGACTGCGCAGATTGCGCAGCGCGTTGACCAGGTCTTTCGCGAGCGCGATCTTCGCGCTCCGCGGCCTCGTCGATCTTTTCCGACTGGTACTTCGGGTACGGCGCGACGCATGATCGTCTCGCCCCGTCTTCGCGGCGAGCGGCGCGACGTTCTGCCAGAGCTCCTCGGTGATGAACGGGATCACGGGTGCGCGAGGCGCAGCGCGGCCTCCAGCACGCGCACCAGCGTGCGGCGCGTGCCGCGCTGCGCCGCAGCGTCGCCGATTGCGCAGCTGGACCTTGGCGACCTCGAGGTACCAGTCGCAGTACTCGTCCCAGACGAAGCGGTAGATGGCGTTCGCGACGTTGTCGAGTCGGTAGTCGGCGAAGCCGCGTTCGACCTCGGCTTCGGTGCGCTGCAGCGTGCTGACGATCCAGCGGTCCCAGTCCGACAGCACGACCGGCGCGGCGTCGTCCGCGCCGCAGTCCTTGCCCTCGGTGTTCATCAGGACGAAGCGCGTCGCGTTCCACAGCTTGTTGCAGAAATTGCGGTAGCCCTCGCAGCGCTTGAGGTCGAAATTGATGTTGCGACCGAGCGTCGCGTAGGCCGCCATCGTGAAGCGCAGCGCGTCGGCGCCGAAGGCAGGAATGCCCTGCGGAAACTCGCTGCCGCGTCTTCGCCGCGATCCGCGGCGCATCCTCGGGCTTGCGCAGGCCCGTGGTGCGCTTTTCGAGCAGCGCGTCGAGCGCGATGCCGTCGATCAGGTCGACCGGGTCCAGCGTGTTGCCCTCGGACTTCGACATCTTCTTGCCGTCGTGATCGCGCACGATGCCGTGGATGTAGACGTCGCGAAACGGCACCCGGCCGGTGAACCAGGTCGTCATCATGATCATCCGGGCGACCCAGAAGAAGATGATGTCGAAGCCGGTGACCAGGACCGACGAGGGCAGGTAAAGTTCGTAGGCAGTCCGTCCTCGCCCTGCGGCGTCTGGCCAGCCGAGCGTCGAGTGGCACACCAGCGCCGACGAGAACCAGGTGTCGAGCACGTCCGGGTCGCGCTCGAGCGCCGCGCCGCCGGCCTGGGCGCGTGCCTCGGCTTCGCTGCGCGCGACGTAGACCTTGCCCGCTGGCGTCGTACCACGCCGGGATCTGATGTCCCCACCATAGCTGGCGCGAGATGCACCAGTCCTGGATGTTGGCTGAGCCACTGGTTGTAGACGTTTACCCAGTTGTCCGGGAAGAACTGCACCTCGCCACGCGCGACGACGTCGAGCGCAGATCTGCGCGATCGACTGGCCGGGCTGCGGTGAGTCGGCACCACCGGGCTTCGACATCGCGACGAACCACTGGTCCGTCAGCATCGGCTCGACGACCGCCCCGGTGCGGCCGCAGCGCGGTACGACCATGCGGTGCGCCTTGACCGACTCAAGCAGGCCGGCCGCTCTTGAGGTCGTGCACGATGCGGTCGCGCGCCTCGTAGCGGTCGAGTCCGCGGTAGCGCGCCGGGGCCGTTGTCGTTGATGCGCGCGTCCAGCGTCAGCACGCTCGATGCGCGGCAGGTCGTGACGCTGGCCAACCTGCCAGTCGTTGAAATCGTGCGCCGGCGTGACCTTCACGCAGCCGGTGCCGAATTCGCGGTCGACATAGTCGTCCGCGATCACGGGGATCGTGCGCTCGGTCAGCGGCAGCACGACCTGCTTGCCGATCAGCGAGCGGTACGCGATCGTCCTCCGGATGCACCATGACGGCGGTGTCGCCGAGCATGGTTTCGGGACGCGTCGTGGCCACGGTCAGGTGACCCGAACCATCGGCGAGCGGGTAGCGAATGTGCCAGAGCTGGCCGTCTTCTTCCTCGCTCTCCACTTCGAGGTCGGACACCGCGGTGAGCAGCACCGGGTCCCAGTTGACCAGGCGCTTGCCGCGGTAGATGAGGCCCTGTTCGTAGAGCCGCACGAAGGTCTCGATCACGACGGGCGAGAGTTTGTCGTCCATCGTGAAGTATTCGCGATCCCAGTCGCAGGAATCACCGAGGCGGCGCATCTGCTGCGTGATCGTCGATCCCGAGCTGGGCCTTCCATTCCCAGACCTTCTCGATGAAGCGCTTCGCGCCCGAGCGCTTCGCGCGAACTGCCCGCCTGCTCGAGTTGGCGCTCGACGACGATCTGCGTCGCGATGCCTGCATGGTCGGTGCCGGGCAGCCACAGCGCATTGTCGTCCGCACATGCGGTGATAGCGGGTGAGCGCGTCCATGATCGTCTGGTTGAACGCGTGCCCCATGTGCAGCAGGCCGGTGACGTTCGGCGGCGGCAGCTGGATGCAGAACGACGGGCGCGCCGCATCGCGTCGCCGGCGTCGAATTCGCCGGCGCGCTCCCAGTGCGCGTACCAGCGCGCCTCGACGGCGGCAGGATCGAAACTCTTCGGCAGGGTCATGATTCGAGAAATGCGATGGCGCGCGGATCCGGTCGATTCGAGCTCGCATCCGTCGCGCCAGAGCGAAATTATACTGAGCGGCTGCAGCGCGATGCGTCAGGTGGCGCGCGTCGCGCCACCGCGGCCGCGGGCGCTTGGCCGGGCGCGGCACGTTCCGACTTGACGCTGAACGTGTTCGCGATCGCGCTCGCGACGGCCTCGCGCACCATCTGGTCGAGTCCGGCGACCAGTGCGTCGCGCAGTTCCTCGACCGACTGTCTCGAGTTGCGACGCTCAGCGCGCGCGCCAGACGCTCCTCGATCAGGCGGGTGAACTCCGGGCCGAAGCTGCTCGAGCACGGCGCGCTCGAGTTGGCGCGCGAGCGTCTCGAGCAGCGACAGGATCGAGCAGGGTCGCGCGCTTCGTCGGCGGCGTCGACGACCTCGGTCAGCACCGGCACCTCGGTCTCGGCTTCCTGTGGCTGCGCAGCAGCGTGTCGACCTGTCGGATCAGCGGATTGAGCCGGTCTGCGGCCGCTCTCATTCGTCACGTGTTTTCTTCCTGCCGTCAGGTCGTGATTGCGGATCGGGTAGCCCCGGTCGCGATAATAGCGGTAACGCTCGCGCCCTGGCGCCGTGCGTCGTCGTCCTGGCCGACCACCTCGAGCAGGCGCTCGAAGCGCTCGAAATGCGGCGGACAGCCATCGTCGAGGTTGAGCAGCAGTTCGCCCGCCTCGGGCGCCGCGGCGTCGTCCGCGCGATCAGTACCGGCGTCTCCGTCGGCGAGCGCGTCGTGCGCGAAGCAATGCGGCACGAAGCCGGTCGCCGGCCAGGTCCACAGCAGCGGTCGATGCGCTGCGCGGTGTCGGGCTGCGGCGCGTAGATCAGCAGGCGCTTGCGCTGCGCATGCGCCTTGCCCGCCAGCCGACAGGCGATCTGGAGCCGGTCGGCGGCGTTGAAGTAGAAGTCGATCGTCGTCACGCCGTCACCGCCACGATGTTCGTCCCCTGTCGCCTCAGGCCGGCGCGACCGCCGGCGTGCCGCAGCACGAAGCGCACCAGCAGCGGCACCGGGCGCCCGGTCGATCCCTTCTCGCGTCCGCCCTTCCACGCCGTTCCCGGCGATGTCGAGATGCGCCCAGCGCTGCTTGCGCGTGAAGCGCGCCAGGAAGCAGGCCGCGGTCACGCTGCCGGCCGGCCGCCCGCCGATGTTCGCCATGTCGGCGAAGTTCGAGCGCAGCTGCTCCTGGTAGTCCTCCCACAGCGGCATCGTGCCAGACGCGGTCCCAGGCGTCGTCGCCGGCGGCAACGAGCGCGTCGGCGAGCCTGGCGTCGTTCGCGAACAGGCCGCTGACGACGTGGCCGAGCGCGATGACGCAGGCGCCGGTGAGCGTCGCGATGTCGACGATGACGTCGGGCGCGTAGCGCTCGGCGTAGGTCAGCGCATCGCACAGGATGAGCCGCCCCTCGGCGTCGGTGTTGAGGATCTCGACCGTCTGCCCCGACAGCGTCGTCACCACGTCGCCCGGCTTCGAGGCGCCGCCGCCCGGCATGTTCTCCACGGCCGGCACGACGCCGATGACGTTCACCGGCGCCTTCATGCCCGCCAGGGCGCGCATCGCACCGAGCACGCTCGCGGCGCCGGACATGTCGAACTTCATCTCGTCCATCTCGGCGCCCGGCTTGAGCGAGATGCCCCCGGTGTCGAAGGTCACGCCCTTGCCGACGAGCACCACGGGCTTCCTCGACTTCGGTCCGCCGTTGTAGTGCAGCACGATCAGCTTCGGCGGCTGGTGCGAGCCCTGGGTGACCGAGACCAGCGCGCCCATGCCGAGGCGCTCCATGTCGCGCCGCTCGAGCACTTCGTGGCGCAGCTTGAACTGGCGCGCGAGCTTCTTCGCCTCGTTCGGCAGGTAGGTCGGCGTGCAGATGTTCGACGGCAGGTTGCCCAGCGTCCGCGCGAGCGCCGCGCCGTCGGCGGTTGCGACGGCCTCGCGCAGCGCGCGGCTGCGCGGCGGCGGGTACCGCGCCCGCCGGGCAGGGCGAGCGTGATTTCGTCGAGCGCGGGCGGCGTGGCTCTTCTTCTGCGTCTTGAGCTGGTCGAATAGTAGACAGGCGTCGCGCAGGCCAAGCATCGCGTGGCGCACGTTCCATTCGACGTCGCGCGACGGCAGCTTGTAACCGACGAGGTACAGCATCGCATCGCGCACGCCGAGTTCCTTCAGCGCGTTTGCCACGCTGCGGATCACGTCACGGTACGCGGCTTCGTTGAACTCGTCCTTGTCGCCGAGCCCGACCAGCAGCACGCGCGCCGCGGGGAGTGCCGGCGACGCTTGCGCAGCAGCGTGGTCGAGCCGGCGCGCCCGGAGAGGTCGCCCTGGGCGAGCACGGCGCGCAGCGCGCCGCGCGGCGACACGGTCCGCGCGCCGCGCCGCGGGCGACAACTCGCCCTTGCGCCGGCGTCGCGCCCTTGAATACGCCGAGGACCAGGCAGGCCGTCTTCGCGCGTTCGGGCGCGAGCGTCCTTATGCTAAATTCCACTACATTCTCCCGTCTTGGGCGGCATCGCGCGGGCGACCATCCGTCGTATGCCGCGTACCGCAAGCCGCACTGTTGCGGTCGGTGCGAATGATCGCATGATTTGCGATCGCGCTGCAGGATGCGAGGCAGCCTCGAAGGCGAGATGATTTTTCAGCGTGCGCTGATCCGGGAGTTTGCCAACGCATCGGTCGCGGTCTTCCTCGCGTTGCTCGCGATCACGCTCACGACCCGGCTCGTCCAACTCCTCGGCCAGGCCGCCGGCGGGAGATTCCCGTCCGACGCGGTCGTCGCCTTTCTGGGCTTTTTCACGCTGTACGCGCTGCCGCTGCTGCTGTCGGTCACGGTATTCATTGCGGTGCTGCTGACGCTGGCGCGCTGGCTATCGCGATTCGGAAATGGTGATCTGGCTCGGCGTCGGGCAGTCGTTGACCGCATGGCTGAAAGCCGGTGGCCGTCTACGCCTCGCCGATCGTCGCGCTTGATCGCGGTTCTCTCGTTCGTCGTTTCGCCGTGGGCGGCGCACAAGGGCGTGCAGTACGCCGTCCAGCTTCAGGAGCGTGATGACGTGTCGCGCGTGACGCCCGGCGTGTTCGGCGAATTTCGCGAACCGCGAGCGGGTGTTTTCGTTGAATCGGTCGATGACGACGACAGCGCAGTGCGCAATGTGTTCATCAGTTCGGTACAGCAGGGCCGGCAGGGACTGATGGTCAGCCGTTCAGCGACGCCTGACGACCGCGGCCAACGGCGACCGCTATATCGTGCTCGAGGACGGCCGGCGCTACGAGGGCGAGCCGGGCACCGCAGGCTATCGGGTGACCGAGTTCGAGCGCTATGCGCTGCGCATGCAACGCAAGGCAACGCGATACGCCGGAGATCAAGGCGCGCAACGGCGTCCACGCTCGCATTGCTCGACGGTGCTCTCGGATGCGTTTCGCGGTGAGCTGATTGGCGCCTTGCGAATTCCCGTGTCGGCGCTGGTGCTCGCGTTGCTGGCGATTCCGCTCAGTTTCGTCAACGCGCGCGCCCCGCGTGCAATCAACCTGGTGTTTGCGCTGCTGGTCTACGTGGTGTACTGGAATCTGCTCATCTTCAGCCAGGCACGGGTCGCGCAGGGTCAAATCGATATTGGCATTGGCGCGTGGGCGGTGCATGCCGTGATGCTCGGCGTGTTGCTCGTCCTGTACGTACAGCGTACGAATCCGTTCATGTTGCGGTTGCGGTTGCGGCGCTAAGCGCACGATGGCAACGCGCACGCTCGATCGATACCTTGCGCGCCAGTTGTACGCGAGCGTCGGGTTCGTGCTCGTTGGCTTCCTCGCGCTGTTCGCGTTCTTCGATCTGGTGGGTGAGCTGCGCGACCTCGATCGCGCCGGATACCACCTGCCCCAGGTCATGACCTTCGTCCTGCTCACGATGCCGACCCATGCCTACGAGCTGCTGCCGCTTGCCGTTCTGATCGGGTCCATGTACGTGCTTGCGCAGCTGGCGGCCAATTCGGAGTTCGTCGTGATGCGCGCGGCGGGGATGTCGCCGGCGCAGGCCGGGCGAATGCTCCTCAGGATCGGGCTCGTGTTTGCGATCGCGACGTTGGTGCTTGGCGAGTGGATTGCGCCTGCGAGCGAAACGGCTGCCGCCAAGGTGCGGATGCGTGCGATGAGTTCAGTGATCGGGCGCGATCTGCAATCCGGACTCTGGCTCAAGGACGAGAATTCGTTCGTCAATATCCGCGAGGCGCGGCAGTCAAACCGCGTGAACAACATGCAGATCTACGAGTTCGACCAGGCCTACCGCCTGCGTTCGATCAGTACGGTGCGGGAGGCCGCGTACCGTGGCGAGGGGCGCTGGGCGCTGCGCGACGTCGCGCGCACGCACTTTACGCCGCAGGGTCCGCGCGTCGAGCGGCTCGCCCACAGCGAGTGGCGTACGGCGGTCAACCCGGAACTCCTCGATCTGCTGATCATTCGCCCCGAGCGCATGTCGGCGTGGCGTTTGTACCAGTTCATCGAGCACCTCGAAGAAAACCGCCAGAAAATCGATCGCTATGCGATCGCAATGTGGAAGAAGCTGCTCTACCCGGTGGCTGCGCTGGTGATGCTCGCGCTCGCGCTGCCATTTGCCTATATGCAAACACGCGCCGGGATGGTCGGCCTGAAGGTTTTTCTCGGCATCATGCTCGGGGTGTTGTTTCACATGCTGAACAGCCTGTTCGCGCACATCGGGCTGCTGCAGGCCTGGCCGGCGTTCGCCGCGGTGGCGATCCCCGGATTCGTGTTTTTCTGCGCCGCGATCGGCATGATGTGGTGGGTCGAGCGACGGTAACAACAACGACGTTCTGGATCGCGACCGGTCATGGCGCGATCGCGCGCAGGCAAGCCAGAGAACGCGCTTAGTCGACCCCGATCAGGCGCGTGCCGGCCAGGCGGTCGTGCAGAAACTGGCCGTCGCGATCGAACAGCGCCCAGCCGATTCCGATTCCGGTTACTGCAAGCATTGCAAAGGACAGCCATGGATTGCGATTGACGAAGGCCGCAACTACGCTGGCCCAGAAGCTGCCGATCAGAATGGCCGCGAGCAAAAGCCGAATCAAGGCGATCCGCGGTGGCAGGCGGGAATGGCCGGGTGCGACGAGCCGGATGCGCCAGGTCTTCATCGCGAGGGTCTGACCGCTGCGCAGCCAGCACCACAGGAAGTAGGCCGCGAACACGGCGCCGAGGTAGATCTGATGCAGCGCGCGCTGCCAGGCCGTCGCGTCGCTGCCGCCGCTGGCGAGAAAAAACGCACCGTTGGCGAAGAATGCGACGGCGCTCAACAGCAGGGCTTCGTACAGCATGCTCGCGAGCCGGCGCAGGATGCTCGGCGCGACGAATGGCGGCTGGATCGACCCGCTCACTGCGCGTGCTTGCCCGTCGCCGGTGCGGGCGCGGAAGACGTCTTGTTTCGCCGCTGCTTGCGCTTTTCCGAGGCGATCAGCGCCTCGCGTTCCTCGGCCGACAGCGCCTGGTAGCGCTGCCAGTCAAGCTGCAGTCGCTTCATTTGGCGCTGCTGTCGCATGCGCTTGTACCGCGCGCGCGCCTCCGCACGCTGCTGCGGGGTGAGGGCGGCCCACTTCTTGATTCGCGTCTTGACGCGCTTTTGGCCGATGGGCGTCATCGTCGGGTAGCGTGTCGCGACGCCGAGCCAGCGCTTGCGACTGTCCGCATCCAAGTGATCCCATTCGTCTGCGAGCGGCGCAAGAATTTCCCGCTGCGGCGCTTCGAGCGCCACCCAGCTCAGATCGGGATAGCGGTCCTTCGCATGCGTCGTACCGGCCGCGAGCACGGCCAGAAGCACGAAAGCGACGCCCCGCACAAGACAGCAGACGCGACGCAATGGGCTCACTGTGGCCGGCGCTTTTTGAGCCACGCCTCAAATCCCTTGTCGAGATAGGCGTCGATCGGCAATTCGTCGGCCAGCAACTGCGCGTCGAGTTCCATGGCCTCGGCCACCAGGCGCTTCTGCTGCGCTGAGTAGAGGAAAGCAAGGCCGAGCACGAGCAGCAGCGCTGGCACGAGGACGGTCCGGGAAAATCCGAAAGGACCACCAAATCGACCGCGCCCGTTGCCAGCGAACGCGTGCACGCGCTCGGGTCCGGCGCGCCGGTGCTCGAGCGCGTTCATGCGCGCCGCGCGCAAGCGCTCGAGCGTGCGCGCATCGAGCGCCGGGCCCTCATTCAGGGCCTGCCGAACCAGGTTGCCGAACTGATGCTCGTTCATGTCGGGTGCAAGATGACGCGCGGTCCTATAAGGTAATGCCTCGCGCACGCAGCGCGGCCGCGAGCGCATGCGCGGCCCTCGAGCAATGCGTTTTCACGCTGCCCTCGGAGCAGCCCATGACCCTCGCGGTCTCGGCAACATCCAACTCCTCCCAATAACGCAGCAAGAACGCTTCACGTTGACGGGGGGGTAGTTTTTTGATTTCATTTTCAATTATTTCAATGGCTTGGGCGCGTTCTACGTGGTCGGGCGGTGGCTCTGCTTCGCCCGCCCGGCCGGCCGGCGCAAGGGTCTCCAGAGGGTCGACATCCGTGCCGTCTGCGCGTCCCGGCGCGAGCGCCGAGAGCAGTGTGACCCAGGCCGTGCGCACCTTGCTGCGCCGAAAGAAGTCGCGGATCGCGTTCTGCAGGATGCGCTGCATCAGCAGAGGAAGTTCGCCGGCCGGCCGGTCCGCGTACCGCTCGGCGAGGCGCATCATGGCGTCCTGGACGATATCGAGCGCCGCCTCCTCGTTCCCGTACGGCGAATAGCGCCTGCTTGTACGCGCGGCGTTCGACGCTTTCGAGGAACGCCGCAAGCTCGTTGCGCGATGCCAAAGGGGGCTCTTCGTCGCCTTGGGGCGGGTTTTGACTCGCGTCGGATGTTAGCAAACGACCCGCCAGACGCTCCCGGGCATGCCTTGACCGCAGCGCAACAAGACATTACTGTTCAATACTTTCCCTTCACTTATCAGAACCTTTCCGATGGATCGCATCAAGGGCGTGGAGGTGACCGGCGCAGAGATCGTCGTGCGCTGCCTGCAGGAAGAAGGCGTCGAGTACGTGTTCGGCTACCCCGGCGGCGCGGTGCTCTTCATCTACGACGAACTGTTCAAGCAGGACAAGGTCCGTCACGTGCTGGTGCGCCACGAGCAGGGTGCGGTGCACGCCGCAGACGGCTACTCGCGCTCATCGAAAAAGGTCGGCGTGTGCCTGGTGACCTCGGGTCCGGGCGTGACCAATGCGGTTACCGGCATCGCGACCGCGTACATGGATTCGATCCCGATGGTGATCATCACCGGCCAGGTGCCGACGCACGCGATCGGCCAGGATGCATTCCAGGAAGTGCGACACGGTCGGCATCACGCGGCCCTGCGTCAAGCACAACTTCCTGGTGAAGGACGTCAAGGACATCGCGGTCACCATCAAGAAGGCCTTCTACCTCGCGCAGACCGGACGGCCCGGGCCGGTGCTGGTCGACATCCCCAAGGACGTCGTCGGCCGAAACCTGGAATTCCACTATCCGGAAACCGTTTCGATGCGCTCGTACAACCCGGTGCGCAAGGGACACGCCGGGCCAGATCAAGAAGGCGGTGAAGCTGCTGCCGATGCCAAGCGGCCGATGATCTACACCGGCGGCGGCGTGATCCTGTCGGATGCGGCGCCGCAACTCACCGAGTTGGTGCGCACTGCTCGGCTTTCCCTGCACCAGCACGCTGATGGGTCTGGGCGCCTATCCGGCCACCGACCCGCCAGTTCCTCGGCATGCTCGGCATGCACGGAACCTACGAGGCGAACATGGCGATGCAGCACTGCGACGTGCTGCTCGCGATCGGCGCGCGCTTCGATGACCGCGTGATCGGCAATCCGGCGCACTTCGCGCAGAATCCGCGCAAGATCATCCACATCGACATCGATCCGTCGTCGATCTCCAAGCGCGTCAGGGTGGACGTGCCGATCGTCGGCAACGTCCCGACGTGCTCGATGACCTGATCAAGCTGCTCGACGGCCAGAGCGCGCAGCCGCGACGCGCGCGGCGCTCAAGGCATGGTGGGCGCAGATCGAGACTGTGGCGCGCCAAGCGACTGCCTGCAGTACGACCGAGGCTCGAAGATCATCAAGCCGCAGTTCGTCATCGAGAAGCTCTACGAGGTCACCGGCGGCGACGCCTTCGTCACCTCGGACGTCGGCCAGCACCAGATGTGGGCGGCGCAGTTCTACAAGTTCGACAAGCCGCGGCGCTGGATCAATTCGGGCGGCCTCGGCACCATGGGCTTCGGCCTGCCGGCGGCGATGGGCGTGCAGCTCGCCAACCCGGGCGCGACGCGTGGCCTGCGTCACCGGCGAGTCGAGCATCCAGATGTGCATCCAGGAACTCTCGACCTGCAAGCAGTACCGCCTGCCGATCAAGGTGATCAATCTGAACAACCGTTACATGGGCATGGTGCGGCAGTGGCAGGAGTTCTTCCACGGCAACCGCTATGCCGAGTCCTACATGGACGCGCTGCCCGATTTCGTCAAGCTTGCCGAAGGCTACGGCCACCGCGGCATGCGGATCGACAAACCGGCGGACGTCGAGCCCGCGCTGCGCGATGCGTTCAAGCGCAAGGACGAGCTGGTGTTCCTGGATTTCATCACCGACCAGACGGAGAACGTGTTCCCGATGGTGCCCGGCGGCAAGGGCATCTCGGAGATGATCCTCGCAGAAGACCTGTGAGCCGCCACATCATCTCCATTCTGCTCGAGAACGAGGCCGGTGCGCTGTCGCGCGTTGCGGGCCTGTTTTCGGCACGCGGCTACAACATCGAGTCGCTCACGGTCGCGCCGACCGAGGATGCGTCGCTGTCGCGCATGACCATCGTCACGCTCGGGTTCGGAGGACGTGATCGAGCAGATCACCAAGCAGCTCAACAAGCTGGTCGAGGTGGTCAAGGTCGTCGACCTGTCCGAAGCCGAGCACATCGAACGCGAGCTGATGCTGATCAAGGTGCGCGCCGGCCCGAAGGAGCGCGAGGACATGAAGCGCATGACCGACATCTTTCGCGGCCGCGTCATCGACGTCTCGGAAAACACCTACACCATCGAGCTGACCGGCGACGGGCGCAAGCTCGACGCGTTCATCCAGGCGCTCGACCAGGGCGCGATCCTCGAGACCGTGCGCACGGGCGCAAGCGGGATCGGGCGCGGAAACCGCATTCTTCGGGTTTAGTTTTTTGTGAATGGAGCCGGACCAGCGGGTCCGCGGATCCGCAGGCATGGGCCGTCCCGCCTGCGAACCGTGTGATGCAGCTGCACCGGCGCCGAATTACAGGGGAGAACCATGAAGGTCTATTACGACAAGGACGCTGATCTTTCGCTCGTCAAGGGCAGAAAGGTCACCATCCTCGGCTACGGCTCGCAGGGGCACGCACACGCGCTCAACCTGCATGAGTCCGGGGTCAAGGTCACGGTGGGGCTGCGCAAAGGCGGCGCATCCTGGGACAAGGCGAAGAAGGCGGGGCTCAAGGTCGCGGCGATCGGCGATGCGGTGAAGGGCGCCGATATCGTGATGATGCTGTTGCCCGACGAGCATATCGCCGCGGTGTACCAGGACGACGTCGAGCCGAACATCAAGAAGGGCGGCGCGCTTGCGTTCGCGCACGGCTTCAACATCCATTACGGGCAGGTCCAGCCGCGCGCCGACCTCGACGTCTGGATGGTGGCGCCGAAGGCGCCGGGACACACCGTGCGCTCGACCTACGCGGGCGGGGGCGGCGTGCCGATGCTGATCGCGATCTACCGTGACGCATCCAAGAAGGCACGCGACATGGCGCTCTCGTATGCGGCGGCGATCGGCGGCGGAAAAGCCGGCGTGATCGAGACGACCTTCAAGGAGGAGACCGAAACCGACCTGTTCGGCGAGCAGACCGTGCTTTGCGGCGGCTGCGTCGAACTGATCAAGGTCTCGTTCGAGACGCTGGTCGAGGCGGGCTACGCGCCCGAAATGGCCTATTTCGAGTGCCTGCACGAGCTCAAGCTGATCGTGGACCTGATCTACGAGGGCGGCATCGGCACGATGAACTACTCGATCTCGAACAACGCCGAGTACGGCGAGTACGTGACCGGGCCGAAGATCATCAACGACAGCGTGCGTCAGGCGATGCGCGAGGCGCTCGGTCGCATCCAGACCGGCGAGTACGCGAAGGACTTCGTGCTCGAGAACCGCGCCGGCGCACCGACCCTGTTGAGCCGCCGGCGCATGACCGCGGAGCACCCGATCGAGGTCGTCGGCGCACGCTTGCGCGAGATGATGCCCTGGATCAAGAAAAATCGCCTCGTCGATACGTCGAAGAATTAGGAGCGGACGATGCGTATTGCGCCGTTGATTGCGTCTGCCGTGCTGCTCGTGTCGGTCGTGGCGCTTGCGGCCTGCGGCGACAAGACGCCCGAGTCCGAGGCGGCGAAGGAGGTCGGCAAGATTCCGAAGCAGACCATCGACAGGGCAGGCGCCAATGTCACAAAGGCGCTGGAGCAGGGCGCGGCGCGTAACCGCGAGGCCGAAGAGAAGAACAAGTAGCCGATGCGGCCGCCGTACCCGCACCCGCTGATTGCGCGCGAAGGCTGGCCGTTCGTCGCGGGCAGCGTGGCGCTCGCGTTGCTCGTCAACGCGATGGCGGGCTGGGGTTGGTCGCTGCCGTTCTGGCTGGGGGCGGTCTTCGTGCTGCAGTTCTTCCGCGATCCGCCACGCGAGGTGCCCGAGGATCCACGCGCCGTCGTTTCGCCTGCAGACGGCCGCATCGTCGCGGTGGAGAACGCACGCGACCCCTGGCTCGAGCGCGACGCGCTCAAGGTCTCGGTGTTCATGAACGTGTTCAATGTGCACTCGAATCGCTCGCCCGTTGATGGCGAGGTGCGCCATCGTTGGTATCACCCCGGTGCCTTCATCAATGCGGCGCTGGACAAGGCGTCGACCGAGAACGAGCGCAATGCGCTTTGGTTGCGTACGCACGATGGCCAGGACGTGACCTGCGTACAGATCGCGGGCTTGGTTGCGCGGCGCATTTTGTGTGACGTGAACGCGGGCGTGGTGCTCGCGCGCGGGCAGCGCTTTGGGTTTATCCGCTTTGGTTCACGCGTGGACGTCTATCTTCCGCTCGACGCCGAAGTGAGCGCGGCGCTCGGGGAGAAGGTGTACGCTGCCCGAAGCGTGCTTGCAAGACTGGCCGATCATGCCTGACCAACCCGAAACGACCCCGCCCGTGATGTCGCCGGGGCCTGCGCCGGCGTGGAATTTACCTGCTGCCGAACCTGTTCACCACGGGGGTATTGTTCGGCGGGTTCTTCGCCATCGTGCAGGCGATGAACGGCCGCTACGAGGTGGCTGCGGTGGCGATCTACATCGCGATGGTGCTCGACGGCCTGGACGGGCGCGTTGCGCGTTGGACCCATACGCAAAGCGAATTTGGCGCGCAGTACGACAGCCTCGCAGACATGGTGGCATTTGGCGCGGCGCCCGCGCTGGTGGTGTACGAGTGGGCGATGCGCGACATGGGTAAGCTCGGCTGGATCGCGGCGTTCGTCTACTGCGCGGGGACTGCACTGCGCCTTGCGCGTTTCAACGCCAATATCGATGTCGTCGACAAGCGCTACTTCCAGGGGCTGCCCTGTCCTGCCGCGGCCGCCGTGGTGGCGGGGTTTGTCTGGGTGGTCAGCGATTTCGGCGTGACGCTCGGCGACGCACTGCGTGCGTTCGCCTGGATTCTGACCGTGTTCGCCGGAATCACGATGGTGTCCAACGTGCCGTTCTACAGTTTCAAGGACATCAATCCCAAAAAGCGGGTTCCGTTCTATGGGGTGCTCGCGCTCGTCCTCGGCATTGCGGTCGTGGCATGGCGCCCATCGGTGGTGCTGTTTCTCATGGCGCTCGCGTTTGCGATCTCCGGCTACGTGCTGTGGGCGCTCGGCACGCGGGTACGCCTGAAGCCGGAGTAGGGCGCAGCCACGGCGCCGCACCGGCGCCACGCAGTGCGCGCGCGCCCGTCGCCGCTTGATCCAGGTTAATCGGCCTTCGCGCCGCGCGCTTTAGGCTGCGCGTGATGATTCCGATCTCCGAACCGACGCAGCAGACACCGCCCGCCGGGTTTGCACTCTTCGCCCTCGGGTTTCGCCCGTTCTATCTGTTGGCCGCACTGTTCTCCGCGGTGTCGGTGCTGGTCTGGCTCGCGGTGCTGCGCGGACAGGTCTGGCACGGATTTCTCTCGCCGCTGGCCTGGCATCAGCACGAAATGACGTTCGGGTTTGCACTCGGCGGTCGTCGCGGGCTTTCTGCTGACTGCGGGCCGCCTGTGGACCGGACTGCGCACGCCCGAGGGCGTCGCGCTTTTGGCGCTGGCCGCACTCTGGCTGGCGGCGCGCGTGCTGATGTTTACCGGGCCCTGCGCTCGCGGCGGGACTGGTCGATGGCAGCTTCCCCTTCGTGCTTGCGGCGATCATGGCGCGCGTCATCATCGCCTCGCGCAACTGGCGCAATGCATTCGTTGTCCTGCTCCTGGTCGCCCTGGGTATCGCCAATGTCGGATTTCATCTTGAGCACGCGCGCCTGCTCGATGGGCCCGCGGATCTGGCGGTGCGGGCGGCGCTCTTCCTCCTGCTGTTTCTCGTCGTCGTGATGTCGGGTCGCGTAATTCCGGGATTTACCGCGAACGCGTTTCCGCATGCCGGTGTCGAGCGTCAACCACGGCTCGATACGGCCGCGCTCGGCTTCACGTTCGCTAGCGTTCGTCGGCGCCGTGTTTGCGCTGCCTGCATGGTGGGTGGCGCCTGCCGCGCTGCTCGCGGCCGTGCTGCACCTGTTGCGTCAGTGGGGCTGGCGACCGTTTGCCACGCGCAGCGCAGCCGATCCTGTGGATCCTGCACCTGTCTCACGCCTGGATTCCGATCGGTTGTACGCTGCTCGCACTGAACGCGCGTGGGCTGGATCGCGCAGCCGGTCGCGCGTCCACGCACTCGGCATCGGCGCGCTCGGTGGAACGGTCATCGGCATGATCACGCGCACCGCGCTCGGGCATACGGGCGCGCGCTCGTCGTCGGGCGCCTGGAGATCGCGTGCCTACGTGATGGTGCATGTCGCGGCGTTGGCGCGCGTGGTCGCCGGACTCCTGCCGGAGTTCGGCTACACGTTCCTCGTCGCCGCCGCGGCGTGGTTATGGGCCGGTGCCTTCGCCATCTACTTCATCACCTACCTGGCGCGGCTTGCTCGCCCACGGGTCGACGGCCGCCCGGGATGAACGCTTGCCGGCGCGCATCGGGCGCGCTATAGTCGCGGCCATGACTGCCGCAGCGACCTCTCCGTTGCACACGCCTTTCCGGCCTCGAGCTGCTGCTCGACGGCCTGCTGCTGCTGCGCCTCGCGCGCTAGCAGACCTCCCACCCCCACAATTCGAGTTTTCCACTGACTGCCGGCCCACGAGGCCGCAGGCAGCGGAGCCTTACGCAATCCTTGACCAGGAGCGGACCATGAGCAAAGAGCAATTGATCATTTTCGACACCACCATGCGCGACGGCGAGCAAAGCCCGGGCGCGTCGATGACGAAGGACGAGAAGCTGCGGATCGCGCGTGCGCTGGAGCGCATGCGGGTCGACGTCATCGAGGCGGGATTTCCCGGCCTCCTCGAACGGCGACTTCGAGGCGGTGCAGCGCGATCGCCAACACGATCAAGGACTCGGTGGTCTGCGGGCTGTGCCGCGCGAACGACCGCGACATCCAGCGCGGCATCGACGCGCTGACGGGGGCGAAGGCCTGGCGCATGCACACCTTCATCGCCACCAGCCCGCTGCACATGAAGGTGAAGCTGCGCATGACGCCCGGAGCAGGTGCTCGAGCAGACGCGGCTGTCGGTGCGCTACGCGAAGAACGCCTGCCCGGACGTCGAGTTCTCGCCCGAGGACGGCAGCCGCTCCGAGGTCGACTTCCTCTGCCGCGTGCTCGAGGCGGCGATCGCCGAGGGCGCGACGACGATCAACATTCCGGACACGGTCGGCTACGCGGTGCCCGAGCAGTTCGGCGACTTCATCCGGACGCTGCGCGAGAAGATTCCCAACTCCGACAAGGCGGTGTGGAGCGTGCACTGCCACAACGACCTCGGCATGGCGGTTGCGAACTCGCTCGCCGCGGTGCAGATCGGCGGGGCGCGCCAGATCGAGTGCACGATCAACGGCCTGGGCGAGCGCGCCGGCAACACCTCGCTCGAGGAAGTGGTGATGGCGGTGCGCACGCGCGGCGACTTCTTCAACCTCGAGACGCGGCATCGACACCACGCAGATCGTGCCGACCTCGCGCCTGGTGAGCCAGATCACCGGTTTCGTGGTGCAGCCGAACAAGGCGGTGGTCGGGGCGAACGCCTTTGCGCATGCCTCGGGCATTCACCAGGACGGCGTGCTGAAGGCGCGCCAGACCTACGAGATCATGACCGCCGAGGACGTCGGCTGGACGACCAACCGGATCGTGCTCGGCAAGCTCTCCGGGCGCAGCGCCTTCAAGCAGCGGCTGAAGGAGATCGGCATCGAACTCGAGAGCGAGGACGCCTACAACAAGGCCTTCCAGCGCTTCAAGGACCTTGCCGACAAGAAGGCCGACATCTTCGACGAGGACCTGCAGGCGCTGGTGGCGCAGGAGGCCGGCGCCTCCGTCGGACGAGCACTGGCGGCTGGTGACCATGAACCAGGCGAGCGGCATGGGCGAACGCCCGCATGCCGTCGATCGTGCTGGCCGAAGAATGGCGCCGAGCAGCGCGCCGAGTCGCAGGGCGACGGTCCGGTCGACGCGACCTTCAAGGCGATCGAGCACGCTCGCCAAGAGCGGCGCCGAGCTGCTGCTGTACTCGGTGAATGCGGTCACGCAGGGCACCGAGTCGCAGGGCGAGGTGACGGTGCGGCTGTCGCGCGGCGGGCGCGTGGTGAACGGCGTCGGCGCCGATACGGACGTCATCGTCGCCTCCGCGAAGGCCTACGTGAACGCGCTCAACAAGCTGGAAAGCAAGATGGAGCGGGTCAATCCGCAGCATCAGCTTTGAGCCAGGATCATGGCGCTAGAATCGATCCGCGCTAGGATGATTGGGTATGTCGTTTCAGCCATCGTCTGGAGGTAAACATGACCAAGCGTGAAGAGTATGTCGAGAAAATGAAGTCGCAGCTGGAACAGTGGAACGCGGAAGCGCAGCGCTGGGAAGAGAAGCTGAAGCACGCCGAAGCCGACATGAAGGTGGAGTACGAGCGCCAGCTCGAGGCCGTGCGCTCGCGTCGCGACGAGGCGATGTACAACATGAAGCAGCTGCAGGCGGCGTCGACCGACGCCTGGATGGACATGATGCGCGGCGTCGAGGAGGCCTGGAAGCGCATGGGCGAGGCCGTCAGCCAGGCGCGCTCGCACTTCGAGAAGAAGTAGGACGGCGCGCAGGCGCGAGGCGGGGGGGGCGATGGTGCAGACGCCGCCGTTGATCGGCCACGGGTTCTATTTCGAGGACCTCGCGGTCGGCACGCGCTTTCGCAGCCACCGCCGCACGCTGCGCGAGGCGGACCTCGTCGGCCTTCGTCAACCTGACCTGGCTGACCGAGGAGCTGTTCACGGTAGACGACGATACGCAGCGCGCCTTGAAGGGCAAGGTGGTGCCCGGCGCGCTGGTCTACGCCTGCGCCGAGGGGTTGCTGCTGCCGAGCATGCAGGACACGGGCCTTGCGTTTCTCGGCGCGACGCTCGACGTGAAGCGCTCGACGCTGGTCGGCGACACGATCCACGTCGAAGCGGAGGTGACCGAGCACCGGCTGACCTCGAAGGGCGATCGCGGCCTGGTGCGCTTCGCCAACCGCGTGGTCAATCAGCACGGCGAGGCGGTGCTCGAATACGATCCGTTGCGCATGCTCAAGCGCCGGCCGTGAGGCGCGGCGGAGGGCATGTCAGCACGAGCCGACCGGGGCCGCTGCAGGGCATCCGGGTGCTCGAGCTCGGCAGCCTGATCGCCGGGCCGTTCTGCGCCAAGACGCTCGCCGACTTCGGCGCCGAGGTGATCAAGGTCGAGCCGCCCGGCGAGGGCGACCCGCTGCGGCGCTGGCGCCGCATGCGGAACGGCGTACGTCGCTGTGGTGGCACGTCCAGTCGCGCAACAAGAAGTCGATCACGCTCGATCTGCGCACGCCCGAAGGGCAGGCGGTGGTGCGGCGCCTCGTGCGCGCGAGCGACGTCGTGATCGAGAACTTCAGGCCCGGCGCGCTCGAGCGATGGAACCTGGGCTGGGACGTGCTCAAGGCGGAGAACCCGAAGCTGATCCTGGTGCGCATCTCGGGCTACGGCCAGACCGGGCCCTACAAGTCGCGACCGGGCTTCGCCGCGATTGCCGAGGCCTTCGGCGGGCTGCGTTACGTCACCGGATTTCCCGACCGGCCGCCGGTGCGTCCCAACCTGTCGATCGGCGATACGCTCGCTTCGCTGCATGGCGTGATCGGCGCGTTGCTCGCGCTGCATCACCTGAAGAACGGCGGGCAGGGCCAGGTCATCGACGTCGCGCTCTACGAATCGGTGTTCAACGTGATGGAGAGCCTGCTGCCCGAGTACGACGCGCAAGGCGCTAGTGCGCGAGCGCTCCGGCAGCGCGCTGCCCGGCATCGCGCCGTCGAACCTCTACCCCTGCCGCGACGGCAGCTACGTGCTGATCGCCGGCAACGCGGACAGCCTCTACCACGGCTGATGACCGCGATCGGACGCGACGGACCTGCGCGACGATCCCGGCCTCGCGCGCAATGATGGCCGCGCCGCACGCATGGAGGAGATCGAGACGGCGATCGCGGCCTGGACGGTCGAGCGCACGCAGGAGGCGGTGCTCGCGGCGATGGAGCAGGCCGAGGTGCCCGCGGGCCGGATCTACAGCGCAGCCGACATCGCGGCCGATCCGCACTACGCGGCGCGCGGCATGATCGAGCAAATCGTCGCCGGCGATGGCGAGCCGTTGAAGGTGCCGGGCATCGTGCCCAAGCTGTCGGCGACGCCGGGCGCGATTCGCAGCGCAGCGCCGAAACTCGGCGAGCACACCGACGAAATTCTAGGCGCGCTCGGCTATTCCGGCCGCCGAGATCGCCGAACTGAGAAAGGACGAAATCTTATGATCGACCACATCGACCACATCGTGCTGACGACGCGCGACCTTGAGGGCTGCATTCGCTTCTACGGCGAGGTGCTCGGCATGAAGCTCGAGCGCTTTCGCGACGCCAACCGAGCGAGCGCCTCGCGCTCATGTTCGGCAACCAGAAAATCAATGTGCACGAGTGGGGCCGGGAGTTCACGCCGCGCGCGCATGTCGCCGCGCCCGGGCACGCTCGACCTGTGCTTCATCGCGGCGCGTGCCGCTCGAAGAGGTGATCGCGAAGCTGGAGGCGGCCGGCGTGCCGATCCTCGAAGGTCCGGTGATCAAGACCGGCGCGATGTCGAAGATCCGCTCGGTGTACGTGCGCGATCCGGATCTGAACCTGATCGAGATTTCGGTACCGGCCTAAATGGGGTCAGACCCTTGTGGATAACTCAAAAAGGGGTCAGACCCCTCTTTGTTTTCGACGTGCAACGATCATCCAATGGGGTCTGACCCCAAAGTTATCCACAAGGGTCTGACCCCTTTTTACGCCTCCGCGACCCGTACGCCCTTCGCCTTCAGCGCCGAGACGAGCGCCTCGGTGTGCGCGCGGTCGCGCGTTTCGACCAGGAACTCGACTTCGGGCGAGCTGCACCGACGCGGTGCCGAACAGGCGCTGGTGCTGCACTTCGACGATGTTGCCGCCGGCCTCGCCGATCAGCGTCGCGACCTTCGCCAGGCTGCCCGAGACATCCGGCATCGTGATCCGCAGGCGGACGAGCCGGCCGTCGCGCACCAGACCGCGCATCAGCACCGCGGCAAGCACGCGCGTGTCGATGTTGCCGCCGCACAGCGGGATGCCGACGCCGCGGCCGCGAAACGCGGTCGGGATGCTCGAGCAGCGCGGCGAGCCCGGCCGCGCCCGCGCCCTCGGCCACGGTCTTCTCGATCTCGATCAGGGCGACGATCGCACGCTCGATGGTGGCTTCGTCGACGAGCAGCACGTCGTCGACCAGGCGCCGTACGATCTCCAGCGTCAGTTCGCCGACGTCGCGCACCGCGAGGCCCTCGGCGATGGTGTCGCCGCCGACGTCGACCGGCTGGCCGTGCAGGCGCTGGTGCATCGCGCTATAGGCCTTGCGACTCGACGCCGAATACGCGCATGTCGCTGCGCAGCGCCTTGGCCGCCGCTCGCCATGCCGGAGATCAGTCCGCCGCCGCCGATCGGCACGACGAGGATGTCGAGGTCCGGCACGTCCTCGAGCATCTCGAGCGCGACCGTGCCCTGGCCGGCGATGATCGCCGGGTCGTCGTAGGGGTGGATGAAGGTCAGGCCCTCGCGCGCCGCGCGTGCCTGCGCCCGCTGCGCCGCCTCGGCGAGCGCGTCGCCTTCGAGCACGACCTCGGCGCCGTGCACCTGCGTGTTCTTCATCTTGGTGTTCGGCGTGCCCTTCGGCATCACGATCACCGCGCGAATGCCGAGCCGCGCGGCGTGGTAGGCGACGCCCTGCGCATGGTTGCCCGCGCTCATCGCGATCACGCCGCGCCGGCGCTCGGCGGCTGCGAGCAACAGCAGCGCGATTCAGCGCGCCGCGCTCCTTGAACGACGCGGTGAACTGCAGGTTCTCGAACTTGAGGAAGACCTCGGCGCCCGGTCAGCTTCGACAGCGTGCGGCTGTGCAGGCAGGGCGTGCGCTCGACTCGCGCCCTCGATGCGATCGGCAGCCTGCACGAATGTCGTCAAGCGCGATCATGGGGTCAGGCATGGGGTCAGACCCTTGTGGATAACTTCTCGGAATTGCTAGTTTGCGACATTGCGCGCCGTCAAAGTTATCCACAAGGGTCTGACCCCTTTTTGCTTTTAGGGTCTGACTCCTTCTTTCCCCGTTCTAGCTTTGCTCTCCCAAAAGCGCCGCGCCCGGAAAGTGGGCAAAGGCTTCAGCGAGGCGAATACGCCCGCCGCGCACCGCGAGTCGCTCGCCGGTCAGCACGTTGATGAGCGTGGCACCCTCGGCAAGGCCGGGGATCTCGACGGTGGTGTCGCCCCAGACGCCATCGCCCAGCGGCAACTGGCCGGGATCCGGCATCAGCTGCGCGAACAGCCGTCCTGCGATCGTGATCAGGACATGGCGACCGTGGCCGCGCGCGTAGGCCAGCACGTGCGCCGCGCGTGCGCCGTTCACCGCGAGCCCGGAATAGTCGCCGTCGCGCAGCAGTTCGAAGCGGCGCTTGCGCAGCTCGAGCAGGCGCCAGGTGATCAGCAGCTTCGCGCGTCCGTCCTGCGGCGCCGCGGCAAGCGCTTGCGCGACGCGTGCGAGATCCGCGGGGTCGAGGCCTTTGAGATCGTCGAGCACCTGTTCGCGCGGCGCATAGTCGACCGGGCGCCGGTTGTCCGGGTCGACCAGGCTGAAATCGATCAGTTCGTTGCCCTGGTAGAGATCGGGCACGCCCGGCGAGGTGAACTTCACTAACGTCATGGACAGCGTGTTCAAGCTGCCGAACCACTCGACGCGCGCGGCCTGCTGGTGCAGGTCGTCGAGAAAAGCGTTCGGCTGGGCGCGCGACAGCAGGTCGCCGATGAAGCCTGCAAGCGCCTCCTCGTAGGCGACGTTCGGGTTGATCCAGCTGGTATGGGCTTTGGCCTCGCGCGCCGCCTTGCACATGTAGGCGACGATACGCGCGGCATAGTGCTCGAGTGCCTCGCCCTCGAGGCCCGACCCGGGAAAGGTGCCGAGCAGCGTCTGGTAGAGCAGGTACTCGTCGTTACGCGAGGGCGCCAGGCCTTTCTCGAGCTTGCGTCGGCTGCGGCTGGTTGAGCGTGCCCCAGCGGCGCAGCAGCAGCCGCCAGGCGCCCGGCCATCTCGGAGATCACGTTGATGCGCATGCGCACGTCTTCGGAGCGCTTGTTGTCGTGCGTCGAGGTCGCGAGCATGGTGTGCGGCCAGCGCAGCGCGCGATCCGCGCTTGCGCCGTGGAAGGCGCGCACGGTGACGCCGAACACGCTCGGGTCGGATCCGACTTCGTTCAGCGAAACGAGCCGGTTGAAGAGGTAGAACGCGGTGTCCTCCACGCCCTTTGCGGTGACCGGCGCGGTGAACTGCTGAAACTTCATCGCGAAGCGGCGCACGCGCTTGGCGAGCGCAACCGGCGCGCCGTCGTGCGCAAGGCCGAGCAGGGCCTGGCGCACGAAGCTGAAGATGGTCGTGTCCGCCGCGCGACTGCGGTGCGTGGCATGCGCGATCGCCCAGTCGATGTAGCGCCGATCCTGCGCGGACGCGCGGCGCACGATGTAGGTGCGGTACACCGGCATGCAGGCGGCGACCTCGGCCAGCGCCCGACGCAGGGTGTTGAACGTGAAGTCGCGCGTGCGCACGTCGGCGCGCGCGATGCGCAGCAGTTCGGTGGCGAGCACGGTGAGTTCGGAGGCGAGCGCGTTGCGCATCGTCTGGTGCTTGCCGCGATAGCAGGCCTCCTCGAAATCGAAGTTGGCGCCGGTGAATGCGTGCCAGATGCGATCGATGCGGCTGCGCGCCGCGGTGTCGACGAACACGCCGTTCAAGACCGCGCCGAAGCGGTAGCCGGTGGTGCCGTGTACTGCCCACGACTCCGGGACATGTTCGTGGCGCGCGGTGATTTTTTCGATCGCCACGTACAGCGGGCGCGCTGGGCGCCCGCCCTCGGGCAGGCCGGCGTCGATGCCGGCGAGCCGCGCGTAGCTCTGCTGCAGCCGCCGGAAGTAGCGCGCCGGATCGAACAGGCCGTCCGGGTGGTCGATGCGCAGGCCGTCGATGCGGCCCTCGGCCGCCAGCGACAGCACGAAGGCGTGCGTCGCATCGAAGACTTCCTCGTCCTCCATGCGCAGCGCGGCGAGATCGTTGATGTCGAAGAAGCGGCGGTAGTTGATCTCGTCGGTGGCGACGCGCCAGAACGCGAGGCGGTAGGCCTGCGCTTCGAGCAGCGCGTGCAGCGCCTCGCGGTCGGCCCCGTTGATCTCGGCCAGCGCGGCGTCGATCGCGACCGACAGGCCGGGGTAGGTCCGCGCGAGCTGGGACAGGCGCTGTTTGTGCAGTTCCTTGTCGCGCGCGCGCTCTCCGCGCGCCGCGGGATCGTCCGTATCGCGTGGCGGCAGGTGGCCGAAGGCGGAGGCGAGGCTCGAAAACTCAAGGCGCGCGGCCCCGTCGACATCGGCGGCGAGGACGGCCTCGGCGCGCCGCAGGATCGCCGGATACTCGCGCGGATCGATCGGAAAACGGTGCTCGTAATAGCGCACGGCGAAGGCACCGGTCTCGGGCTCGAAGCCGAGCGAGAGCTCGCCGCGCGCAAGCACAATACCGTAGTGGTCGCCCAGGACCGGCACCAGCACCTTGCCCTGGAGTTCGTCGTTGACGGGATGCCAGTCGATGTCGAAGTAGTGCGCATGCGCGGAGGCCGGCCCGTTCTCGAGCACGTCCATCCACCAGGCGTTGTCGTCGTCGAGCACCCCCATGTGGTTCGGCACGATGTCGAGCAGGATGCCCATGTCGTGCGCGCGCAGTACCGCCTGCAGGCGATCGAAACCTTCCTGGCCGCCGAGTTCCGGATTGATGCCGCGGTGATCGACGATGTCGTAGCCGTGCGTGCTGCCGGAGCGCGCGCGCAGGATCGGCGAGCAGTACAGATGGCTCACGCCGAGCTGGGCGAGGTAGGGCACGATGGCGGCCGCATCGTCCAGCGTGAACGATGGATTGAGCTGAATGCGGTAGGTCGCGCGCGGGACTACCGCCCGGTGGGCGGACGGTGCGCCGGACCGCAGCGGATGCGGACGCAGCGTCGCCTGCCGCTCGAACAGGGCGTGCACGCGCGGGTTATCGAACAGCGCATCCAGCTCGAGCGGGAGCTTGCGGCGCCAGTTGGGATGCTCGTCGACGGTGCTCGGCAGATTCGCCTGCTCGACGAGGCCGAGGGCGTCTTCGAGCTGCACCATCATCAGGCGCGACGGCGCGGCCGCGGCGTAGGCATGTACGGCCTCGATCATCGGTGCATCGAGCGCGGGCGGCAGCGCATCGGCGCTCGCGCCTTCGGGCAGCAGCTTCGCGCGCTCCAGTGCGAGCATCAGGCGCACGCGGTCCTGCGCCCGACGCACCGCCTCGGCATCGCGAATCGTGTCGTTCGGGAACAGGTTCAGCGTCTGGCGCAGCCGGACGTCGTGCCCCTCCCACCAGCCGGCGAGCGTCGGCAGGTCGTGGGTACTGACGCTGACCAGCGCCTCGCGCGGAATTGCGTCCGGAGGCAGAAACTCGCCCGCTGCGTCACGCTCGAAAAACAGTACCCGATAGGAAAGCACGCCGTAGCGACCGAGCGCCTCTCGCAGTTCGTCGGCGACCGTGCCGAGGTCTTCGCCAATCACGAGGCAGTGATTGCGGTGGCTCTCGATGGCGACGATCGCGAGCATTTCCTCGAGCGCGTAATGCACGTAGGCGCCGTCCTTCGGCTGGCCGCCGGACGGAATCCAGAACAGGCGCATCAGGCCCATGACGTGGTCGATGCGCAGCGCCCCCGCCAGGTGCATCGTGTTGCGCACCGCATTGACGAAGGGCGCGTAGTGCAGGCGGCGCAGGGCGTCCGGGCGGAACGGTGGCAGGCCCCAGTCCTGCCCGCTCATGTTGAAATCATCGGGCGGCGCCCCGACGCTCGCGCCGAGCGCGTAGCACTCGCGGTAGGTCCAGGCGTCCGAACCGGCGCGGTCGACCGAGACCGCCAGGTCGAGGTAGAGGCCAACCTCCATGCCGAGCGCGTCGCAGCGCGCGGCGACACGCTCGAGCTGGAGCGATACCTGCCACTGCAGGTATTCGAAGTACTCGACCCGGTCCAGGCGCTCGACGCAAAACGCCTTGACCGCATCCGCATCGTGATCGCGGTAGGGTTCCGGCCAGACCGGCCAGCCCCAGACCGACGCATCGTCGGTGTGGAAATGCTCCTGCAATGCCTCGAACAGCGCGTGCCGGCGCAGGGCGACCCCGCCCGCAGCCTGGAAGGCGCGGAACCCCGCGGCACGCTGGTCGTCCGCCGGCGCACCCAGGTGCCGATCGCGGAAGTGCGCATAGAGCCGTTCGAGCACTTCGAACTTGGCGGTCGCGACGCCGACATGGTCCACGAACTCGGCGTCGCGCAGGCGCGCAAGGCGGGCTTGAAATTCGGGGCTGCGCACGAGCCGTTGCACGACATCGGTTTCGCCGTAGTCCGCAATCGCCTCGACGTCCAGGTACAACACGTTCAGCATCACGCGCGACGACGGGCTGTAGGGGCTGATATGGGCGGGATTGTGCGGAAACAGCGCATGCAGGGGATTGACGCCGACGATTCCCGCGCCGCGCTCGGCGCATTTCTCTACCACGCGCAGAAGGTCCCCGAAATCGCCGATTCCCCAGTTGCGTGGAGAACGCAGCGCATAGAGTTGCAGCGCGGGCCCCCACAGCCGCGTGTCGTCGTCGAGCACCGCCGGGCGCCAGCAACGCGCAGGGGTTGCAAGCACCAGTACTGTGGCGCAGGCGGACGCGTTGCCTTCTTCGCTGAGCGTCAGGCGGTGATAGCCGGGCGCGAGCGCGACCCCGGGGCCGAGCGTGTGCACCTCGGGGGCAAGCGCGCCTTCATGGCGTTCGCCCGCTTCGAGCTCGAGCGTCCAACGCAGGGTGCCGCGTGCGCCGCCTTCCGGCGTGCACAGCGCCACGCTCCAGTCGGTGCTGTCGGCCGCGACGACGGTGACCGGCGGCAACCAGTCGCCTGCGCCTGCAGTGCCCTGCGCCCGCTCGGCCTCGGCAGCGCGCGCCGGGTCGGCCGCGTCGATGCCCAGCTCCTTCAACAGCGCGACGAGGCTCGTCTCCGGCACCGCGTTGCGCTTGCCCCAGATATCGACGAACTCGGTGCGAATCTGCGCTCGTTCGCACAAGCGCTCGAGCGTCGCGCGATACTCAGCCATCGACCGTCTCCAGCGTCACGTAGGCACTGCTGGCCGCCATGCGCAGTGCGCCGTCCTGGGCCTGCGCGCCGAGCGCATACAGGCGCTCGTCCCTGCGGAACCCGCGGCAGCCGCACGTCGGCGTCCGCGAGATTCAGCGCAAGGCGCAGCGTCGCGCCGCGCGCAAGCGGCCAGGCGATGCAGAGCGCGCCATTGACGATCTCGAAGCGCCCGCCGCTGCGCGCACCGGCCAGGTGCGGCACGATGTGCTGCGCGCGAATCGCGAGCAACTCGCGTACCAGCGCGAGCCGCTCGCGGTGCGGCGAGACCCGGCATTCGGCCCAGTTCAGCTTGCTCGCCTGAAAGGTCGTCAGCGCATTCGGATCGGGAATGCGTTCGCGCACCGCCGGGTCGGTGAACGCGGCAAAGCGGCCGAATTCCTCGCGCCGCCCGCGCGTCACGGCCGCGGCGAGCTCGGGGCCGAAATCGCAGAAGAACTGAAACGGCGAGGCCGCGGCCCATTCCTCGCCCATGAACAGCATCGGCACCTGCGGCGAGAGGAGTAGCGCGGCGACCGCCGCGCGCTCGCGCGCCGGATCCGACAACGCATGGATGCGTTCGCCGAACGCCCGGTTACCCACCTGGTCGTGCGTTTGCAGGAAGGAAATGAACGCCGTCGGCGGCAACTGCGCGCTCGGCTCGCCGCGCTGCTCGCCGTGGCGAAAGGCGGAGGGGTCGCCCTGGTAGACGAAGCCTTCGGCGAGTCCGCGCCCGAGGCGCTCAAGCGGTACGTCGGCGTAGTCCGCGTAATAACCATCCGCTTCGCCCGTCAGCGGGACGTGGAAGGCGTGGTGCACGTCGTCGTTCCACTGCGCGCTGGCATGCAGCGGCGCGCCGTTCGCGTCGCGCGCCAGGAAGCGCGCCTGGTTGTCCTCGTTCTCCAGCACCAGATGGACGTGGCGTTCGCGTCCCGGGCCGGCGCGCAGCGCGTGCGGCGATCTCGTTCACGATGTGCAGCGTCGAATCGTCTCGAATCGCGTGGATGGCGTCGAGCCGCAGGCCGTCGAAGCGGTATTCCTCGACCCAGTAGAGCGCGTTGTGAATGAAGAAGTCGCGCACCGTGCGCGCATCTTCGCCGTCGAAGTTGATGGCCGCGCCCCAGGGCGTCTGGTGTTTCGGGTTGAAGAACTGCGGACAGAAGGCGTGCAGGTAGTTGCCTTCCGGCCCGAAATGGTTGTAGACCACGTCCAGCAGCACCATCATTCCGAGTCCGTGCGCGGTATCGACCAGCGCCTTCAGGTCGTCGGGCCGGCCGTAGCTCGCGTCGGGTGCGAACGGCAGCACGCCGTCGTAGCCCCAGTTGCGCGCGCCGGGGAAGTCGGCCACCGGCATCAGTTCGATCGCGGTCACTCCGAGCGCGGCCAGCTCAGGCAGACGCGCGGCTGCGGCGGCGAACGTGCCCTCGGGCGTAAAGGTGCCGACGTGCAGTTCGTAGACGACCGCTTCGTGCCACGACCGGCCGCGCCAGTCCGTGCGCCAGGTATACGCCAGCGGATCGACGACCTCGCTCGCACCGTGCACGTCGTCCGGATTGAAGCGCGAGGCCGGGTCGGGCACGAGCAGTCCCTCGCCGACGACGAAGCGATAGCGCGCGCCGGGCGCCGCCGCGGTGACGAGTTCGTGCCAGCCATCGGCGCCGCGTTGCATCGCGAGGCGTGCCTGGCCTTGCGTGCCGCCCAGATCGAGGTCGACCGACGTCGCGCCCGGGCGCCCAAAGGCGAAAGGCTGTGGTTCCGTCCGGACGCAGCTCGGCACCGAACGGCATCCGATGGGTGTGCTTCATGCGACGCTCGCGGATCGGATCAGCAGGGCGAGGGAGCGCCCTTTCAGCGCGTAGGTCTCGCCCGCCGCGTAGGCACGACGCGCATCGGGATGGTCCTGCTCCGCCGCGGTGTCGACCAGCGCATGCCAGGGCGCGTCGGTGGGCGCGGGCAGCGTGAAGGCGATGTCGTCATGGTGCGCGTTGAACAGGATCGAGGCAGTCGTCGTCGCGCACATTCTTTCCGGTCCGGTCGATTTCGTTCAATGCGGCGCCCGAGAGGTAGACCCCGAGGCTGCGCGCATGCTCGTGGTCCCATTCCTCGTCGGTCATTTCGGTGCCGTCGGACTTGAGCCATTGGATGTCCTTCACGTCCTGCCCGTGCAGCGGCCGGCCCTGGAAGAAGTCGCGCCGGCGAAAACTCGGGTGGGCGTGGCGCAACCCGATCAGGCGGCGCGTGAACGCGAGCAGCCCCGCCTGCTCCGGGCTCGTCGACCAGTCGACCCAGAACGTTTCGTTGTCCTGGCAATAGGCGTTGTTGTTGCCCTGCTGGCTGCGCCCGCGCTCGTCGCCGGCGAGCAGCATCGGGATGCCCTGGGACAGGAACAGGGTGGCGAGCAGGTTGCGCTTCTGGCGCTCGCGTAGCGCATTGATCTGCGCGTCGTCGGTCGGGCCTTCGTGGCCGTGGTTCCAGGACAGGTTGTGACTGTGGCCGTCGCGGTTTTCTTCGCCGTTGGCTTCGTTGTGCTTGTCGTTGTAGCTCACCACGTCGTGCAGCGTGAAGCCGTCGTGCGCGGCGAGGAAATTGATGCTCGCGTGCGGGCGCCGTCCTTCGCGTCCGTAGAGATCCGAGGAACCCGTGAAGCGCCGGGCGAATTCGCCGATCAGGCCGCCGTCGCCTTTCCAGTAGGCGCGCATGCCGTCGCGGTAGTGGTCGTTCCACTCGGCCCAGCCGAGGGGGAAGTTGCCGACCTGGTAGCCGCCCGCGCCGATGTCCCAGGGTTCGGCGATCAGCTTGACGCGATTGAGCACCGGGTCCTGGCGGACGACGCTGAAGAAGCCGCCCATGCGCTCGACCTCGCTGCCTTCGCGCGCGAGCGCCGGCGCGAGGTCGAAGCGAAAGCCGTCGACGTGCATCACTTCGACCCAGTAGCGCAACGAGTCCATCACCATCTGCAGCACGCGCGAGTGCTCGAGGTTCAGGGTGTTGCCGCAGCCGGTGAAGTCCATGTAGTGGCGCCGGCCGTCCTCGACCAGGCGGTAGTAGCTCGCGTTGTCGAGGCCGCGAAAGGACAGCGTCGGGCCGAGGTGGTTGCCTTCGCAGCTGTGGTTGTAGACCACGTCGATGATGACCTCGAACCCCGCCGAGTGCAGGGTCTTCACCATGGTCTTGAATTCCTTCGAGCTGCCGGACGCCGAGTAGCGCATTTCGGGTGCGAAGAAGCCGAGCGTGTTGTAGCCCCAGGCATTGCGCAGCCCGCGCTCGGCGAGGTGGCGCTCGTCGACGAAGGCGTGCACCGGCATGAGTTCGATGGTGGTCACGCCGAGGCGTTTCAGGTAGTCGACGACCGGCGCCGAGGCGAGGCCGCCATAGGTGCCCCGCAGCGCCTGCGGCACGTCGGGGTGGCGCATCGTGAAGCTGCGTACGTTCAGTTCGTAGACCACCGTTTCATTCCAGGCGACCTCGGGGCGTCGGTCGTCGCCCCAGGTATAGGCCTGGTCGACGACGCGGCATTTCGGCATGAAGGTGGCGCTGTCGCGCCGGTCGAGCGCGAGGTCCTCGCGCCGGTGCCCGATCGTGTAGCCGTAGAGCGCGTCGCTCCAGCGCAGGGCGCCGACGAGTTCCTTGGCATACGGATCGACCAGCAGCTTGTGCGGATTGAAACGGTGGCCCTCGTCGGGGCGGTAGGGGCCGTGCACGCGATAGCCGTAGACGAGCCCCGGGCGCGCTTCGGGCAGGTAGCCGTGCCAGATCTGATCGGTGCGTTCGGGCAGGACGATGCGTTGGCGTTCGCGCCGTCCGGCGTCGTCGAAAATGCACAGTTCCACCTTGGTCGGCGTTCTCCGAGAACAGCGCGAAGTTGACGCCTTCGCCGTCCCAGGTCGCGCCGCGCGGGTAGGGGTGGCCCGGCCAGACTGCGTTAATGCGTGGGGGTTCGCCGATTTTTTCAGCCACGATGTTCCTCAGAAAGGGTTGTCAGATTCACGCGGGCGCCGCGCCGCGGGCGCGCAGTATCTCATGCACCCGTCAGTCCGGCACAAGCGCTGCGCGCGCGGCGCCCAGCAGCGGCAGGCGCTCGTTCAGCACGACGTGCACCGGCATGCGCCGCGCGGTGTCGGCGAAACGCGCCTTGTCGTTGAATGCTGCGACGAACCCGCCGGCGGCAAGGCGCGGGAGGATTTTCGGCGCGATGCCGCCGGCGACGTAGACCCCGCCACGCGCGAGGACGTTCAGCGCATGGTCTCCGGCCGCAGCGCCGTAGCAGGCGACGAACAGATCGAGCGCGGCGCCCGCCAGCAGATCGCCGCGCTCGAGCGCGGCGCGCGTGATCGCCGCCGGCGCGTCGCCCTCTGCAAGCGCGGCACGCAGCGCAGGCGATTCGGGATGCGCGCCGCGCGCAAGCAGAAAATCGTAGATGCCCATCAGCCCGGCGCCCGAGAGCACGTGCTCGAGCGTCACGCGGCCCACGCGTTCATGCAGGTAGTGCCAGAGCGCAATCTGGTCGAGATCGGTCGGCGCAAATCCGGCGTGTCCGCCTTCGCCGGACACCGTGCGATCGCCCGCTGCGTCGCGCACGACATAGGCGATTCCGAGGCCGGTGCCTGCCCCGAGCACCACGCGCGGCGCGCCGGCAAGGGGTTCGCCTTCCTGCAGCGTCGCCAACTCGTTCGCACCGAGCGCGTCGATCCCATAGGCGGCGGCGGCAAAATCGTTCAACAGGCGCACGCGCTCGAACCCGAACGCGCGTCCGAGCACATCGGCGTCGATCGTCCAGCTCAGATTGGTCACCGGCACTCGAAGGCCCTGAACCGGGCCGGCGATTCCGAAACAGGCCGCCTGCGCTGGCGCGAAGCTGCCGAGCGCCGCGCGTGCATCCGCAAGGAAGCGCTCGAGCAGCGCTTCGAGCGCAAGGAAATCGGCGGAGGCGTAGCGCTGCTCGAACTGCGGCGGCGCGTCGACGTGGTTAAACAGCGCGAGGCGCGTCTTGGTGCCGCCGACGTCCCCTGCGAGGATCACTCGGGTTCGGGATCCGACGGCGCCGCGTCCCCGTTGTGCGCACCCTTTTGCGGCAGCCAGCGCTGCGATTTGTTCCGCCGCCCACTGCTGGCCGCCGAGGCCGAAGGCGAGCGCGAGCCCGAACACGACGCCGGCGAGAACGATGAGGAAGCTCTGGCGCACGATATCGCCGCCGACGTTCACTTGATCGAGCGCGATCAGGGCGACGAAGGTCATGATCGCGTACTGCGCGACCCGGCCTAGAAAGTCGGCGTCCTGGATGCCGACGTTGTGGCAGTAGGTGACGACGGTCGTGCCGATGAAGCGCGCGAAGTACGCGCCGAAGGCGAGGATCAACAGCGCAACGACGACCTTCGGCACGAACAGCACGACCTGACCGAGCAGGTCCGTGATGTAGGTCAGGCCGAGGCCGTTGAATGCGATGATCAGCGCGGCCAACACCACGAGCCAGTACACGAGCAGCGCAAAGATTCCGGTCGTGTCGGTGCGGATTCCGCCTTGTGAAAGGAAGCCGTCCATCCCGGAGCGTTCGGTGATGACGTTGAAGTTGACGGCGCGCAAGCCCTTGTCGACGGCGATGCGCGCGAGCTTGGCGAGCATCCAGCCGCCGATGACCACCGCCGCGGCGAGCGCCAGGCGCGGCAGAAAATCGCCCACGTGGGCGAGGAAGACCCGCACGGGTTCCAGCATCACACTCACGTTTTCCATAACGATCTCCGATTCAACGATGGAATGGCGCCGTCCGAGGCTTCGGAAGCGGCGATCTCAATGGCCGGCCAGTCCGCCCCCGGCGAGGGCGAGGATGCCCTGCAGCGGGATGCTGACCCAGCCGGGCCGGTTGTTGATTTCATAGCGCAACTCGTAGAGCGCCTTTTCGAGCTCGAACATTTCGAGCAGTCCGCGCGCCGCCGGGAAGCTGCCGTACAGACCGCTGCCGGCGACCGCCCGTTCGTAGGCGAGGAGGAATTCGCGCCGCGTTTCGCGCTCCCAGCGCACGAGGAGCGCCTCGAGCCGATCGCGGTCCCTCAGATCCACCCCGTCGATCTGCTTGATGGCGGTCCAGCGCGCATAGCTGAACGAGCGCATCATCCCGGCGACGTCGCGCAGCGCACAGTGCTTGGCACGCCGCTCCTCGAGCGCACGCGCCGGTTCGCCTTCGAAGTCGATGATCAGGAAGTCGTTCTGCGACAGCAGCACCTGACCGAGGTGGTAGTCGCCGTGGTAGCGCGTCTTCAGCGTCGCGCCGCCACCGCGCCCGGCGGATTCGATGCGTGCCAGCAGCGCTTCGCGCTCGACCAGCACGGTGCGCGCCTCGTCACGCGTCGGGGAGGGCATCGCGCCGCGACTGCGCTCGAGCAGCGCGAGGGTGTCGAGCGCCTCCTTGAGCACGCTGCCGCGCCAGGCGGCGACGTCGCCGTCGGTCACGGGCTCGGGATCGAACGCAGTATCGCCAGTGCGCTGCGCGAGCGCGACGTGCAGTTCGCCGGTGCGCAGACCGAGGGTGCGTACCAGCGCGAGGTAGGCGCCATGCACGTCGGCTACGTCAGATCCGGGTGCTTCTCCAGTCGCGCGGCAGTCGTTCACGAAGCGCTCGAGGTAGGCGAGGGTGTGCGCCCAGCCATCGCCCTGGTTCGAGCGGTAGGCCTGCAGCATGGCGAGGGTCGTGGTCTCGCCGTCGTTGCCGACGTATTCGACGACCCCCGCGACCGGGACGCAGTTCGCGAACGTGCGACCTCGGTCAGGTAGCGACCGACCTCGAACTCGGGATTCATGCCCGCGACGGACGGTGCGGTAGCCCTTGATGAACAGGCGCGAGCCGAGGGTGACGCCGGTATTGCTGTCTGCGCCGCGGGCGAACGCACCAGCGGCAGCGCCGCGATGTCGTCCCCGGCGAGGATGTCCTCGAACGCCGTGGTCGGCGCGAAGCGCACGCGTCCCCGCTCGGCCGGCAGCTCGAGGCCCGAGCGCACCGCGCCGACGAGCGCGCGGCACGAAGGTCTCGTCGGCGAAGGCATCGGCCATCACGCCGACCTGCGCCTGCTGGCGCACGCGCGCGAGCATCGCAGGCGCGAGCGACTTGACGCGCTCTTCGTCCTGATCCTCCCAGGCGAGCGCGAGCGGAATGAAATACTGCGTCGGCTCGCCCGACGACTGCACCTCGAACAGGCCGAGCAGCCAGTGCTGACCGTCGGCCTGCCACAGCGCGTGCTCGGCCAGCGCCGCGCGCGTGACCGGCTGCGCCCTTGGCCGCGTACCAGCGCTGGGCCTCGATGAAGCGCGGCAGCGATCTCGGTCTCGAACTGGCGCGCGCGTCTTCTCCGCCATGCCGATGCGCCACGGCACGACGCGGTCGCGGAACAGGCTCGTCCAGCCGTCGAACAGCACCAGCACGGGCGCCTCGTCGGGCGCAAGGTGCTCCTCGTGCCAGTGCGGGACTTCGACGTCGGCCGCGAGCCGGAACCAGTAGAAGCCGTGGGCCGGCAGCGTGAGCAGGTAGGGCAGCTCGCCGATCGGCGGAAACGGGCGTGCGCCCGAGCAGTTCCACCGGCACGCGGCCGCGGTAGCGCTTCAGGTCGAGCTCGACCGGCTGCGCCGAGCGTCCGAGGTTGGCGACGCAGAGGATCGCCTCGTCGTCGAGCTCGCGCAGGTAGGCGAGGATCTTGCGGTTGCCCGGCGCGCAGGAAGCTGAGCTTGCCGCGGCCGAAGGCGCGCGAGGTCTTGCGCACCGCGAGCATGCGCCGCATCCAGTTGAGCAGCGAGGACGGATCGCGCGCCTGCGCCTCGACGTTGACCGCCTCGTAGCCGTAGATCGGGTCCATGATCGGCGGCAGGTACAGGCTGCTGCGGGTCGGCGCGCGAGAAGCCGGCGTTGCGGTCCGGGCTCCACTGCATGGGCGTGCGCACGCCGTTGCGGTCGCCGAGGAAGATGTTGTCGCCCATGCCGATCTCGTCGCCGTAGTAGATGATCGGCGAGCCCGGCATCGACAGCAGCAGGCTGTTCATCAGCTTGATGCGGTCCAGGTCGTTTTCCATCAGCGGCGCGAGCCGGCGGCGGATGCCGAGGTTGATCTTGGCGCGCGGGTCGGCGGCGTACATGCGGTACATGTAGTCGCGCTCCTTGCTGGTCACCATCTCCAGCGTCAGCTCGTCGTGGTTGCGCAGGAAGATCGCCCACTGGCAGCTCTCGGGAATGTCCGGCGTCTGCTGCATGATCTCGACGATCGGGTGGCGGTCCTCCAGCGCGATCGCCATGTACATGCGCGGCATGAGCGGGAAGTGGTAGGCCATGTGGCACTCGTCGCCGTCGCCGAAGTACTCGCGCACGTCCTCCGGCCACTGGTTGGCCTCGGCGAGGAACAGCTTGCCCGTGTAGCGCGCGTCGAGCGCGGCGCGGATCTGCTTGCAGGACGGCGTGGGTCTCGGGCAGGTTCTCGTTGTTGGTGCCCTCGCGCTCGAACAGGTAGGGAATCGCGTCCAGGCGGAAGCCGTCGACGCCCATGTCGAGCCAGAAGCGCATCGTGCGCAGCACCGCCTTCAGCACGTTCGGATTGTCGAAATTGAGGTCGGGCTGGTGGCTGAAGAAGCGGTGCCAGTAGTAGGCCTTGGCGACCGGGTCCCAGGTCCAGTTCGAGGTTTCGGTGTCGGTGAAGATGATGCGCGTTCCGGCGTACTTCTGGTCGCTGTCGCTCCAGACGTAGAAGTCGCGCTTCGCCGAGCCGGGCGGCGCGCGGCGCGCGGCCTGGAACCAGGGGTGCTGATCCGACGTGTGGTTGATCACCAGTTCGGTGATGACGCGCAGGCCGCGGCGGTGCGCCTCGCGCACGAAATGGCGGAAATCCTGGCGCGTGCCGTACTGCGGGTGGACGTTGTGATAGTCGGCGACGTCGTAGCCGTCGTCCTTCAGCGGCGAGGGATAGAACGGCAGCAGCCAGATCGTGTTGACGCCGAGGTCGTGCACGTAGTCGAGCTTCGAGGTGAGACCGCGGAAATCGCCGATGCCGTCGCCGTTGCGAATCGAAGAAGGCCTTGATGTGCAGCTGGTAGATGATCGCGTCCTTGTACCACAGGGCGTCGCACGGCCGGGGCGGCGCCGGGGTCTGGGCAGCGGGTTGCGGTGTGATTGCCGGAGCGCTCACAATGCGGTCTTCGCGCTCACAGGAAGTAGTCGAAGTCCTGCTCGCGGTGCACGCGCCGGCGCAGGCGGAAGATGTGCGCCGGGACGCGCTGCGGGTCGAGCTGGACGAAATTGCGCGCGCCCGTGCCACAGGTAGCGCGCACCGGTCATCAGGTCGTGCATCTGGTAGGGCAGCGGCGGGTCGATGCCGAGCGCCGTCGAGATCGAGCGTCGACCCAGCCCGCGTGGGCGTTGTGGGGATCGAGGTTCGACCACGCAGATGATCTGGTTTGCGCCGTCGTCGCGTCGTCTTGCTGTAGCACGAGCATCTGCTCGTTGTCGGTCGGATAAAAGCGCAGGCTCCAGTCGGCCTGCAGCGCCGGGTTGTCGCGGCGGATGCGGTTGACCCGGGCGATGAAGGCGCGCAGGCTGTCCGGGCCGCTCGAGGTCCCAGTTGCGCAGCTGGTACTTCTCCGAGTCCAGGTATTCCTCGCTGCCCGGCTCGCGCGGCGCGGCTTCCAGCAGCTCGAAGGCCGGTCCGTAGATGCCGTAGCTGGCCGCCAGCGTGGCCGCCAGCACCAGGCGCGTCATGAAGACCGGGCGCCCGCCGAACTGCAGCGACTCGGTGAGGATGTCGGGCGTGTTGGGCCAGACGTTGGGGCGGAAATACTCGCGCCCGGACCCGTGCGTGAGCTCGGTGAAGTACTCGGTGAGTTCCTACTTGGTGTTGCGCCAGGTGAAGTAGGTGTAGGACTGGGTGAAGCCGAGCTTGGCCAGGCGGTGCATGACCTTCGGCCGCGTGAAGGCCTCGGCGAGGAAGATGCACGTCCGGATGCTCGCGCTTGATCTCGCCGATCACCCATTCCCAGAAGGGGAAGGGCTTGGTGTGCGGGTTGTCGACGCGGAAGATCTTGCACGCCTTCGGCGATCCAGAAGTCGAACACGCTCTTCAGCTCGTCCCACAGCGCGCGCCAGTCCTCGGTCTCGAAATCGAACGGGTAGATGTCCTGGTATTTCT
This sequence comes from uncultured beta proteobacterium, assembly GCA_963714925.1. Classification (GTDB taxonomy): domain Bacteria; phylum Pseudomonadota; class Gammaproteobacteria; order Burkholderiales; family SG8-39; genus SG8-39. The sequence goes on from CAVQQK010000004.1 coordinate 220,625, forward strand.
TCGGCGGATTCTCGGCGTACTGCACGCTGCCGTCGGGGCGCCAGCGGAACCAGCTTGGGATGCTCCTTGACGTAGGGGTGGTCGGGCGCGCACTGGAAGGCGATGTCGAGCGCGATCTCGAGTGCCGTGCTCGCGCGCCTTCGCGACCAGGCGGCGGAAGTCGTCCAGCGTGCCGAGTTCGGGATGGATCGCCTTGTGGCCGCCCTCGGCGGCGCCGATCGCCCAGGGGCTGCCGACGTCGTCGGGCGCGGCCGACGAGGGCGTTGTTCTTGCCCTTGCGCTGGTCGCGCCCGATCGGGTGGATCGGCGGCAGGTAGAGCACGTCGAAGCCCAGCTCGGCGACGTAGGGCAGGCGCGCCTCGCAATCCTGCAACGTGCCGTGACGGCCCGGCTCGGTGCCGTCGCAGGAGCGCGGAAACAGTTCGTACCAGGTCGAGTAGCGCGCGCGCACGCGGTCGACGACCAGCGGCAGCGCCACCGGCCAGCGTTTCCGCGCGGCTCGGTCCGGGTAGCGCATCACCAGTTGCGCGAGGTCGGCTGTCCAGCGCGAGCGCCTTCAGCGCCTGTGCCTGCGGGTCACCCGCTGCAGCGCATGGCGTCCTGCTCGAGGCGGGTCGCCCAGTCGGCCGAGCGCGTCGCGGTCCTCGCGCTGGGCGCGCGCCATCGCCTCGCGCGCCAGGCCGGCGCCGACCTGCGCGGCAAGTGCGATGTCCTCGGCGTCTTGCGCCGCTCGAGCTCGTGGCGCCAGGACAGGAAACGATCGACCCAGGCGACCACCGTATAGACGTAGCGCCCCGGCGGCCCGGCGACGAAGCTGCCGTGCCAGACGGTCGTTGACGCCGGCCGTCATCTCGACGTCCTGCCAGTCGGTCGCTGGAGCCTGCGCGCCAGCGCAGCAGCACGCGCAGCACGTCGTGACCGTCGGTGAAGCAGTCGGCCTCGACCGTGACGGTCTCGCCCTCGACGCGCTTTGCGGCAAAGCGCCCGCCGTCGACGCAGGGCCGCACCGCGTCGATCACCGCGCGCACGCGGCCATCGGTCTCCTGCGTTTGCGCGTGCACTGCGCTGCACGCGGTCCTTGAGCGTGGATCTCGGTGTCAGCCATCGGGCTCGCCCTTCAGCATCACGGTCGCCAGCGGCGGCAGCGTCACGCTGACCGACCACGGGCGTCCGTGCGCCTGCACCGGCGCGGCCTCGACGCCGCCCAGGTTGCCCCAGCCGGCGCCGCCGAATTCGCGCGCGTCGCTGTTCAGCAGTTCGCGCCAGTCGCCGCCGGAGGGCACGCCGAGCACGTAGTTCGGTGCGCGGCACCGGCGTGAAGTTGCAGACCACCAGGACCGGGGCGCCCCCGTCCTTGGGTTTGCGCAGGAAGGCGATCACGCTTGCCTCGTGGTCGTTGCAGTCGATCCATTCGAAGCCCTCGCGCCGCGAAATCGACCTCGTGCAGCGCCGGCTCGTTGCGGTAGCAGCGGTTGAGGTCGGCGATCCAGCGCTGCATGCCCTCGTGCTCGGCCATGTCGGTGACCCACCATTCGAGCTGGTCGTCGTGCGCCCATTCGCGCCGCTGGCCGAACTCGCCGCCCATGAACAGCAGCTTCTTGCCGGGATGCCCCCACATGTAGCCGTGCAGCGCGCGCAGGTTGGCGAACTGCTGCCAGTCGTCGCCCGGCATCTTGCCGATCAGCGAGCCCTTGCCGTGCACCACTTCGTCGTGCGACAGCGGCAGGACGAAGTTCTCGTTGAAGGCGTACCAGAGCAGAAGGTGAGCTGGTCGTGGTGATACTTGCGGAACACCGGGTCCTCCTTGAAGTAGGCCAGCGTGTCGTGCATCCAGCCCATGTTCCACTTCATGCCGAAGCCGAGGCCGCCGAGCATAGGTCGGGCGCGACACCATCGGCCAGGCGGTGGATTCCTCGGCGATCGTGATCAGGGTATCCGGGAGATCGCGGTAGACCGCCTCGTTCAGCGCGCGCAGGAAGCTGATCGCGTCGAGGTTTTCGCGGCCGCCGTAGTGGTTCGGGATCCATTCGCCATCCTTCCTCGCGTAGTCCAGGTAGAGCATCGAGGCGACCGCGTCCACGCGCAGGCCGTCGATGTGGTACTTGTCGAGCCAGAACAGCGCCGACGAGAGCAGAAAGGCGCGCACTTCGTTGCGGCCGTAGTTGAAGATGCTCGAATTCCACTCCGGATGGAAGCCCTGCTTGCGGGTCGGCGTGCTCGAACAGATGGGTGCCGTCGAAATAGCCGAGGCCGTGCGCGTCGGTCGGAAAGTGCGACGGCACCCAGTCGAGGATCACGCCGATGCCGTGCTGGTGCAGGTGATCGACCAGGTACATGAAGTCCTGCGGCGTGCCGTAGCGCGCGGTCGGGGCGAAGTAGCCGGTGGTCTGGTAGCCCCAGGAGCCGTAGAACGGGTGCTCGGTCACCGGCATCAGTTCGACGTGCGTGAAGCCCATCTGCTCGACGTAATCCGCCAGCGCATGCGCGCTCGCCCGGTAACCGAGAAATTCGCCGTCGGCCGCGCGACGCCACGAACCGAGGTGCACTTCGTACACCGCCATCGGCGCGTCGAGCGCGTTGCGCGCGCCGCGCTGCGCCATCCAGTCGACATCGCCCCAGTCGTAGTCCAGGGTCCAGGCGCGCGAGGCGGTGGCGGGCGGTGCTTCTGCGTAGAGCGCAAACGGGTCGGCTTTTTCGCCCACATGTCCGTTGGCCTGCGAGACGATGCGGAACTTGTAGGCCTGACCGTGTTCGACGCCGCGCACGCGTCCTTCCCAGATCCCGCTGCCGTCCGCGCGGGCGGACAGGGGATCGGTCTGCGGATTCCACGCGTTCCACTCGCCGACCACGGACACTGCCTGCGCGTTCGGCGCCCAGACCCCGAACTGCGCGCCGTCACGCCCGCGGTGCATCTGGCAGCCGAGTCCCTCGTAGAGCCGGCCGTGCGAGCCTTCGCGGAATAGATAGATGTCGTGATCAGTCAGCATGGGGTAGGTCTCGATCCATTGTCGCGCCGCGGGGTGGTCGCCGATCGTTGACCGACGCGATGGCGCTAGCTGCGTAGCGCAAAGTGCGGTGTCGCTTCTTGCGAGCCCGCCGCAGGGTGCGACGAACCAAGGTTCTATTGTACCAAATGCGCTTTGCGAAACGTGTCGCGCGGCCTCGGCACACGCTGCGCTACCCTGACAGGCTGATCCTCACGATTGCGGTGCAGCAACATGTCTGCCGAAACGTCGAACGCGCTGGAAGTGCCCGCGGCAATAATCGGACCGTCAGCATGGTCCGGAAGGATGCTGTGGGCGCGCGAAGATGCCTGGGTCTTCCACCTGACCCAAAATCATTGCGATGAACTGCATGCGGCGATCGGTGTGTTCCAGGCCACCGGCGCGCCGCTCGCGCAGATCACGCCGGCGCAGTTTCCCCTGCCCACGCTCGGGCCGGCGTTACGCGGATTGCTGGACGAACTGCTCGAGGGTCGTGGCTTCGTGTTGCTGCGCGGCTTCGAGGTCGAGCGCTACCCGCGCGAAGCGCAGGCGATCGCCTTCATGGGACTCGGCAGCCATCTCGGCGTGCCGCGCTCGCAAAACGCCAAGGGGCATCTGCTCGGCCACGTGAAGGACCTCGGGCTCGACGTCAGCGACCCGAACGTGCGCTACTACCAGACCCATCGCAAGCTCGAGTACCACACGGACTCCTGCGACATCGTCGGCCTGCTGTGCCTGAAGACCGCGAAAGCGGGCGGCGAGAGCTTCATCGTCAGCTCGATGACGCTATACAACGAAGTGCGCGCGCGCCGGCCCGATCTGGTGCCGGCGCTGTTCATGCCGTACGCGACCGATCGGCGCGGCGAAGTGCCCGAAGGCATGCAGCCCTGGTTCGACATGCCGATCTTTCACTGGCACGCCGGGCGGCTGAGCTGCATCTACGTGCGCCAGTACATCGAATCGGCGCAGGCATTGTTTCCGCAGGCCGCGCGCCTCACACCGCAGCAGATCGAGGCGATGGACCTGCTCGATGCGCTATCAAACGACCCGGACATCCACCTGTCGATGGCCTTCGAGCCAGGTGACATGCAGTTCCTGCACAACCAGGTCATCCTGCATTCGCGCAACGATTTCGAGAACTGGCCCGAGCCCGAGCGTCACCGCCACCTGCTGCGGCTGTGGCTCGCGCCGACGCAAGGTCGGCCCCTGCCGGAGATTTTCGCACCGCGCTACGGCGGCGTCACGCCGGGCGCGCGTGGCGGCATCGTCGTGCGCGGTACGCGACCGACCGTGCCGATGGAGGCGGCGTAGGGCGCGCCGTACCCGGGCGCGCCCGCCGAGGTCCTATTCAACCAGCGGAATTCCGGCAGCGAGTTCGTAGTTGATCGCAGCGCGGATCTTGCTTTCGATCTGCATGTAGCGCGCGAGTTTCTTGCCCGGCAGCACCGGTGAGAGTTTTTTCGCGACATGCCCGCGTGCCTTCACCACGTCCTGATCGATCTTGATCGCTTCGTTGATCAGTTTCTTGGCGAGCGCGTTGGTCATCGTGCCTTTCTCGTCGGCATTCGCGTAATCCAGAATGACCTTGGCAAGACGCTTGTTGAATCCGGCGAGTTGTTTCTGGTAGCCGTCGTAGATCGGCCAGAACTTCTTCGCCTCGGCGTCGGTGAGCGCCATGTTCGCGGCGACGACCAGTTTCTTGTCGGCCTTGATCTTGTCGCGCAGGATCTGCATGTTGGCTTCGCCAGAGGTCTTCTGCGCGAATACGGGTGTGACGAGCGCGGTGCCAAGCGCAAGCACGAGTACGGCGATGAGCTTCATTCGGTTGCTTCCTTTTCGTGTAGGTGTGACAAACGTGCGCCGATGCGGCACGGCCCCTCGACTGGCGAGGGCGGCGGAATCTACCAGAATCCAGCGGCCCGGCGCAACGCCGGCGCAGTGAACGGGCCGGCGATCGTTCGAGCCCCGTGGCCGCCGGCAGTCCACGCGCGCGGAAGCGACGAGGGAAACAGAGAGACCATGCCGTTCGCATGGCGTTGGATGAGCGAAAATATCGTTCCTGCGACACCTTCGGCATAGCCAACGGTTCCGAAACGGGGCCGTGCACACAGGCTGCAGGCTGTCTGTGGTCTGTGCGATCGCGGCTTGAACAGGCGATCGCTGGCGCCGTCGCGGAAAGCGACGCATGCGCGGCGCGCACGACGGAGATCAATCGAATGATGCACTCTATTGGGGCCGGACCAGCCGGTTCATATTGATCGCGATCCGACGTTTTCTGGCCCTGGCGATGACCGCGGCGCTGATGGCTGCGTGGTCGGCGCACGCCGCGGATCCGACCTACGCGGTGCGCATCGACGCGCCAGAGCCGTTCCGCGCGCTGCTGGAGAAGAACCTGCGCGTCGTGCGCCGCGTGCGCGAGGGCGTCAACCAGCGCCGGTTCGAGCGCCTGACCGGGCGCGCCGTGCAGGAGATTCGCGAACTGCTTGCCACCGAGGGCTATTTCTCGCCGCGCGTCGAACTGACCGTCGAGCGCAGCGACGCGCAGTGGACTGCGCGCTACGCGGTCGAGCTCGATGAGCCATCGCTGATCAGTTCGGTGGAAGTGCAGTTCCGCGGTGAGATCAGCACCGATCGTTGGGACAACGCAGCGCGGCGCAGCACGCTCGAGGCCGCCTGGCCGCTGAAGGCGGGCGCGCGCTTTCGCCAGGCCGAGTGGGACGCCGGCAAGAACGGGCTGCTGCGCGCCCTGGTCGACGAGCGCTACCCGCTTGCGCAGGTGGCGGAGAGCGAAGCGCGCGTGGATCCGGTGTCGCGCGCCGTCAAGCTGCGCGTGCTCGTCGACAGCGGTCCGGCGGTCACCCTGGGCGCGCTGCGTATCTCCGGACTCGAGCGCTATCCGGAATCGATCGTGCGCGAACTCAACCACATCGCGCCGGGCACGCCCTTCAGCCAGAAGAAGTTGACCGATTTCCAGCGCGACCTGCTCGAGACGACCTACTTCGCCTCGGCCTTCGTCACGGCCGACGTGAGCGCGGCGCGCCCGGACGACGCACCGATCGTAGTCACCGTGGTCGAGGCGCCCCGGCGGCGGGTCAAAATGGGCATCGGCTACAGCACGGATGTCGGTTTCAAGCTGGAAACGGTCTACACGCAACGCGAATTCTTCGGCACCCCCTGGCAGTGGTCCTCCGGGTTGCGCTTCGCGCAGCGCGAGCAGGCGGCGTTTTCGGAGGTGCTCACGCCACGTAACGCGAGCGGCCACCGCTACGGCGTTGGTGCGATCGTGGTGCGTCAGGACATCCAGAACGAGATCACCACCAGCGTGAGCGCGCTCCTGCGCCGCCTGACGCCGGGGCGCGAGACCGACGCCGAGGTGGGTCTCGCGCCAACCTACGAAGAAAACAGACCGGCGATCTCACCAGCGAGCATTTCAAGTCGCTGCCGGTGTACGGCAGCTGGACCTGGCGCCGCGTCGATGACCTCATCAACCCGCGCAAGGGCTGGCTGCTGAACCTGAACGCCGCGGCTGCGGTCCAAGGCCTGTTGACCGACGAAAGTTTCCTCCATGGGCACGTAAAGCTCGCGGGCTTCGTGCCCGTGGGGCAGCGCGACACCTTAAGCGCGCGGGCGGAACTAGGGCGCACCTGGGCATCCGACCCGCGCCGCGTGCCATCGCGTTATCTCTTCCGAACCGGTGGTTCGAGCACGGTGCGCGGCTACGCCTACGAAAGCCTGGGCGTCGACGTGGGCGATGCGGTGACGGGTGGACGCGTGCTGGGCGTCGCCAGCGCCGAGTATGTCCACATGTTCACCGAAGACTACGGCATTGCCGCCTTCGTCGACGCGGGCGATGCCGCCGACAGCGTGGGCGACCTCGAATTCAAGGTTGGCTACGGCCTGGGCGCTCGCTGGAGGAGCCCGATCGGCCCGCTCGCGGTCGACGTCGCCTACGGGCACGACGTCAAGGCGTACCGCGTTCACTTCACCATCGGGTATTCGTTCTGATGGACGCGCAACCGCACGCGACGCCGCGACGCCGGCGCTGGCCCTGGGTCCTTGCCGCCGCCGTGCTGCTGCCGGTCGTTGCGCTGGTCGCACTCGGTCGCATGGAGCCGAACCGAGCACGCGCTTGCGACGGTGGTGCAGGTCCTCGAGCGCGTGAGCGACGGCCGACTCGAACTGCACGGCGTCGCCGGTACGCTCTATGGACCGCTCAGCGTGCAGCGGCTTGTCTACCGTGAGGCAGGCCGCGACGTGATCGTCGAATCGCTCGAACTCGAGTGGTCGCCGCGGGCGTTGCTTGCGGCGACCGTACGCGTCGATCGGCTGGCGGCGCAATCGTTGACGCTGAAACTTACCGCGGGCGGTGCGACGGCCGCGGCACCGCCGGCCAGCCTGCGGGTGCCGATCCGTGTCGCGTTGCAGGATCTGCGCATTGATCGGCTGGTGGTCGACGATGGCAAAGCGCCGCTCGAATTCGCGCCGGTCGCCGGCGCAGTGACGCTTGGCCTGACGCGACATACCCTCACCCTGGGCGCGCTCGGCACGCCGTGGGCGCGCGTCGACGGCGAAGTTTCGATTGGTGCCTGGGCGCCGTTTCGCTTGCGCGGTCGCGTCGGCCTGCGCGCGCTGGGGACATTGCCGCTCGAGGCTGCAGACTTGACACTCACGGGCAATGCCTCGCGCGTCGAGATTGCGGCCGCGCCGAAGGCAACCTGGTTCGCGGGCAGCGCGAAGGCGACGATCACGCCGTTCGCGACGTCCCCGCTGCAAGGTCTTTCGCTCGCGCTGCGCGAGGTGAATCTGGCCGGCCTCGATCCGGCGTTGCCTGCGACGCGTGCGCGTCTGGACACGGTGCTCGTTGGCAAGGATGGCGTGCTCAGCGGACCGGTTGCGGTGAAGAATGCGCTCGCGGGTCGCATCGACAGCGGCCGCATCCCGCTGTCGGCAGCAAGCGGAACCGCGCGCTTCGACGGCGCGCGGCTGCGCGTCGACGACCTCAAGCTGTCGCTCGCGCAGGCCGGCAGCGCTGCCGGCTGGGCCGAGGTCAGTCTCGAGGGTTACGCGATGGAACTCGCCACCGACGGCCTGCGCCTCGAGGAACTGCATGGGGCGCTGCGCCCGCTGCGGCCTGCCGGCACGGTTCGAATTGCGCGCGAAGCGGACGCACAGCGCGTCGATGCACGCCTGAAGGCGGGTGACTACGCGCTCGAATTGTCGGCGCGGTGCAGCAGAGCGCGCATCGACGTCGACGCGGCGACGCTACGCATGCCCGGGGGCGAGGTCGCGGCGACCGGCGAGGTACTGTTGAATGAGACGCAGACGTTCAAGTTCGACGCCCGGTTGAAGGAATTTCGATCCGGGCCGGTTCGTCGACATGCCGGCGGCACGACTGAACGGAACCGTGCAGGCACGCGGTGCGCTGCGACCCGATTGGCGGGCGGAGATCGTCTACCGAATCGCCACGGAGCGCTTCGCCGGGGCAGCGCTGAGTGGCGAGGGGAAATGGTCGCCGCGCAGCGAACGCGTCAGCGGTGCAGGCGGCATCACTTACGGTGGGCGCGAATCGCCTGCGTGCGGACGGCCGGTGCGGTGCAGCCGGCGATCGGCTGAACGTGAAGCTCGATGCACCGCAGCTCGCGCAGCTCGGCCTCGGTGCGCGCGGCGCGCTGCGCCTGACGGGATGGATCGGCGGCACCCGCGGCGAATCCCGCATTCGCGCTCGATGGCGAGGCGCTGGACGCGACTATGGAAGACGTCGAAGCGGCGACGCTGTCACTTCGCCGCGCGCGCGTCGAGGGACTGCAGGGTCGCCGTCGAGCGCGCGCGTCGAGGCGCGCGGCATCGCGCGCAGCGGGCCGTGTCGCTCGCGCGTCTCGAAGCGACGCTCGAGGGCACGCGCCGCCAGCACGTGCTGCGCGCGACGATCGACGATCCGGCGCTCGCGGCCAAGCGCGCGCGTACAAGGCGGCCTCGATCGACGCGGGCGGGCTGGGACGGTCGCGTCGAGACGCTGGAGGCCGCGCGCCCGTACGGCGCGCGCCTCGTCGAGCCGGTCGCGTTGCGCTGGCGCCCAGGTCGCCTGGAAGCCGGCGCCGGCCGCCTGACGCTCGCAGGCGGCGAGCTGCGTTTCGAGCAACTGGTGGCGGCCGAGGGGCGACTGCAGACCCGCGGCCGCATCGAGCGCATCGCGCTCGCCGACCTGCTCTGCGGCACCCGGGTCCTGCGGCCACGTTCCGCACCGACCTCGTGGTGAGCGGTGCTGGGACGTACGCGCCGCGGACACGTTGAGCGGCAGCCTGCAGCTCGCGCGCGACAGCGGCGACGTCGTGCTCAGCGGTGACGCGCCGCTGCCGCTGGAGATCAGCGAGTTGCGCCTGGACGCGGTGGCGCGCGACAACGTCATCGAAGCGACCCTGCGCGGGCAGGGCGACAAGCTCGGCTGCGCTCTCGGTCGACCTGCGCAGCACGGCCGAGCGCCGCGCCGGCGCCTGGCGATCGCACCCGAGGCGCCGACTCGCTTTGCGCTCGCGCTTCACCGTACCGAGCCTCGACTGGCTCGGGCGACTGCGTCAATCCGGAGCTGCGCACCGCGGCAGCCTGTCGGGGCACGTCGACGTCGACGGCACGCTGCAGTGCGCCGCGCCTGCAGGGCGAACTGAACGGCGAAAAGCTGCACGTGCGCTACGGCGCTGCCGGCGTGCGGCTGCGCGACGGCGAGATGAAGATCGAGCTGGCGCAGGACAAGGTGATCTTCCGCCGCATCGCCTTTCGCGGCGATGAGGGCACGTTGACTGCGAGTGGGCGAGGCGACGCTGGCCGGCGGCAAGCCGCAGCTCGATCTCAAGTTCCAGGCCGACAAGCTCGCCGCGGTGCGCCGCGACGACCACCAGCTCGCGCTGAGCGGGCACGGTCGCGTGCGCTCGCGCGACGGCAAGCTCGCGCTCGAGGGCGAGTTCACCGCCGATCACGGGCTGATCGAGCTGCGCGATGCAGACCGGCCGAGCCTGTCGTCCGACGTCGTGATCGTCGGCGACCGAACCCACGGTGAGCACGGCGCCAACGCGATTGCGCCTCGACGTAAGCTCAATCTGGGCGACACGTTCTACGTAAAGGGTGAGGGCCTCGACGTGCGCATGGCAGGCGGCGTGCACGTCACGCTCGGAGGAGGGGAGATTCGCCCGCGCGCGACGGGCAGCGTGCGCGTCGTCGAAGGGCGCTACGTGGCCTACGGTCAGCCGCTTACGATCGAGCGGGGCTGCTGCTGTTCGACGGGCCGCTCGACAATCCGAAGCTCGACATTCTCGCGGTGCGCAAGAACCAGCGTGTCGTCGCCGGCGTCGCGATCGGCGGCAGCGCGCTGTCGCCGCGCACCACGCTGTATTCCAATCCGCCGGTGCCGGATGCGCAGAAACTGCAGTGTCTCGTATTCGGCTCCGGGCCCGGTGCGGCGGGCGATGCGGAGTTCGGCCTCGCGAGCAGCAGCGTCCAGCCACGGCGCGAGCGAGCTACGTGAGCGTCGGCGCGCAGCTTGCGTCGGCGGTCTACGTCAGCGTTGGCCAGAGCCTGCGCAACGCCGACAGCTTCGTGCAGGCGACGCTCGATCTCACCGAGCGCATCGCGGTGCAGGGCCGCACCGGTTCGGAGAATGCGGTGACGCTGATCTACACCTGGGAATTCGACTGAGCACATGGCGACGACCGCAGGTTTCGAGACCCGAATCTGCGCAGCCGTTCGCGCGGCGTCAGCCGTTGCGCTGTCAAGGCACGGTGCGCGCACGGGCCGACGCGGTGCGTGCGCAGCTCGATGCGGGCACCGTGCCCGTGGACCAGGCGGGCGACGCGACGCTGCTGCCGCGCGGACTGGAGAACGCGAGCACGCGTGAGATCGCGCGCAGGTTCGGCGAACCGTTCGCCACCGCACTGCAAAAGGTGTCAGCGGACGGGGGTTGGCACGGCCCGATCCAAACCGAGTACGGACTGCACCTGCTCAACGTGAGCGCACGCGATGCCGGTGGCGCTTTGCCGCTGACCGCCGTTCGCCAGGCGGTCGCGCGCGAGTGGGGCGCGGCGCAGCGCGCAGAAGCGAAGGCGAAGTTCTACGCTGCGCTGCGAAGCCGCTACACGGTGTCGGTCGAGCCGGCCGCCGAGGACAAGGCGGCTGCGCCGAAGCGATGAAGCGCGTTCTTCAGGCATTCCTGTGCATCGTCGCGCTGCTCGGCGCGGCGGCGCAGGCGCACGAAGTGCGGCCGGGTTTTCTGCAGCTGCGCCAGATCGAAGGGCCGACCTACGACCTGCTGTGGAAAGTGCCGGCGCGCGGCGACCGGCGCCTCGGCATCTACGTGCGCCTGCCGCAGAACTGCAGGTCGAGCGAGTCCGGTACGCGCATTGCCGAGGGGGCCTTCATCGAGCGCGCGCGGCTGCGCTGCGAAGGCGGCCTGGTCGGCAAGAAGATTGCAATCGACGGGCTGGAGGCCACGCGCACCGACGTACTGGTGCGCATCGAGCGCGCCGACGGCACGACGCAGACCGCGCGCCTGACGCCCGAGGACACCGGATTCACTGTCGTTGCGGCACAGGGCGCGCTCGCCGTGGCCGGCGCGTACTTCGGCCTCGGCGTCGAGCACATCCTGCTCGGCATTGACCACCTGCTGTTTGTGCTGGCGCTGCTTTTCCTGGTGCGCAGTTGGCCGCGCCTGATCGCCACCGTGACTGCGTTCACGCTCGCGCACAGCCTGACGCTCGCGGCGGCGACGTTCGGCTGGGTCTACGTGCCGCAGCCGCCGGTCGAGGCGGCGATCGCGTTGAGCATCGTCTTCGTCGCCGCCGACATTCTGCGCGTGCGCGCTGACAGTCTCACCCGGCGCGCGCCCTGGCTCGTCGCCTTCGCTTTCGGCCTGCTGCACGGGCTCGGCTTTGCCGGCGCGCTGCGCGCAGTCGGCGTGCCCGAGCACGCAGTGCCGATCGCGCCGCTGTTCTTCAATCTCGGCGTCGAGGCGGGGCAGCTTGTCTTCGTCGCTGCAGTGTTTGGCGTGTTCTGGCTGCTGAAGACGCTGCGGGTGCGCATCTCCGCGACAGCGGACCCACAGAGCTGGCATGTCGCGGCCGCGGTGGCGAAGCCGGCGGCGTATGCGATCGGCACGCTCGCCGCGTTCTGGGTCTTCGAGCGCAGCTTCGGATTTTGGACCTGAACAGGTTCCAGGAATCCTTTCGGCTGAAGTGTCGTTGTTTAGCGCCACCGTCTCAGCGGTGCGCATCATGACTTGCGTGGGATTTTTCCGGTCGCGTGCTGCGCGAGTGTGACTTTTGTCTGCAACGGCTTAAAAAACTTCCTCGCGGGAGGCGGCGCCCGTGCCCAGCGACGCTAAGATTGTTTCATTGCATTGTGACGAAAGCTGCACTGGAGGCGACCATGCAATTCCTGAGCATTGTGCTGTTGATCGTCGGCGTGATGGTGGCGATGGGCGCGGGCGCGATCGGAGGTTCCTACGTGCTTGGCCGGTTCTTCCACAGCCAGGAAGCCGGCTGGCCGGCCTCGATGCCGTCCGAAGACTGCGCGCGCTGCGCCGCCGACGCAGAATGGTATGCGGGCCTGCCCGCGTGGAAGCAGGCTGTCACTGCGGGCTGGTGGTTGATGAACCGTATCCTCTGCGCCAGCAAGGGCTGCCGGTAGGCGGCACGCCGGAAACGGATCCCGACGGTTTTTTTGAAGGCGCTGACTCGGTCTGCTGCGCCCGCTGGGTTTCGCCGCTGCGTTTAACGCGGTCGGTCCTCCGATAGAATTTCGTTGCCGCCTGGGCCGCTGATCATCGTCGACCTTGGTGCCGAGACCGCCTCGCGTAGCACGTGGCGACGACGATGTCCACGTCGGCGGCCAATGCGATCAGCGCGCTCGCGGCAGTGCAGACTTTCCAAAGAAATTTGGAACTTTGGCTTTGAGCCGAGCGTGCTGCCGAACGTGTCTTCGAGTCCACGTTACATAAAATTGCAATTCGCAATTAATCATTTTCGGTCAAGGACGTTACGAATAACTCTTCGTGCAAAATCTACGAAGAGATTTCGTGCGCTGCATGAGCCATTCGTTTTCCGGCGACACCTAGGACAAATGCACTACTGAAATCCACTCGAAAAAGCAGATGCGACGCCCTATGCCGCGTGCTACTGTTCGCGCAATCGACCAGTCCCAATACGTAATTCAAAAGTAGTTCAAATAAAAGTGCATCGATTGGGCGGAGGAGTCCCGTTTGATTTACGCGTCAACTCGGACAGTGTGCGGATGACGGCGACTGGCGTAATCGCGAGCGTTGCGTCACGTCGTGCGCGCTGCGCAACCGGCGATTTCAGCAGGCGGGGCCAATAGCTTTCCTATGAACGCGCCGTTCGAACTGGGATTCAAACCTCGGCGTCAATTGCGCGCGCGGCGGCGCGAAGCGCCACCGTTCAGCCGCAAAATTCTCTTCGAAGCGCTTGAGCCGCGGCTGCTGTTGTCGGCGGATGCGGCTTCTCCGGCACTCGCCGAAGCGCTCGCCGCCTCGCTCAACCCGACGCAGGCGACGCAACAAGAAACGGCGCTGCCGCTGCAGGACACGACCCCGGTCCTGATCATGAGCGACGTGCAGGCGTCGGTCGATGTGGACGTCACCGCCGAGACCTGGATCATCGATGCACAGTCCGCGCTGCCCGAAGGCGAGGCCGCGGCGCGCGGCCAGACCGTGTTCCTCGACCTGGACGGCGCGCAGCACGTCGACTATGAAGGGCCGGTATTGGTCGAGGACATCGACGTTGATCCGTTCCGCGCGCCGAGCGAACTCGCGGGCCAGGAAGCCGAAATCATCGCTGCGCTGCTCGATGTGCTCGACGATAAATATGCGGGAATCGAGATCGACTTCGCGCTCGAGCAGCCCGTCAACGGCGACTATTCGACGGTCTATATCGGCGGCGACGGTGCCGCCTTTGCCGACTATGGCTGGTACGTCGGCCTGTCGGAGAAGATCGACGAAGGCAACCGCGATCAGAACGACAATGCATTCGTTTTCAGCGAAAACTTCGTCACCTCGGGATTGACCGCGCAGCAGTACGGCGAGACACCTCGGCGCGTTGGTGGCGCACGAGGTTGGGCACCTGCTGGGTGGTGTACATGCGCACACGGTGGGCGCGACACAGGACCCGCTCGCTGAGGTCGCGTTCAAGCCCTATACGCACGTCGAGATCGCGCGCGACGCGCGCGCCGACGTGATCGACGACGGGCAGTTGACGATTGGCGGACAGACGCTCGACGTCCATCCGAAGATTGTCGCGGCGCTGCAGAACTACGAAGCCTTCTACTATGCCGGCACCGTGGGTCCGGACGGGTTCCCGGACGTGGTCATGGGCCAGGGTGTAATCCACAGCGGAGACACGGGCACCTGGCTCACGCGCATCCTCGACATGGCCTGGGCGGCGCAGGACGACCCGAGCTTCAGCCCTGAGGAACAGTCCCAGATCCTTGCCTGGTCCTACGGCTTCCTGACGCATGCGGCGGGCGACCATTGGGCGCACACCCTGGTCAACGAGTTTGCCGAGGGTGTGTTTCCGGAGGTCGGCGATGTCATCGGCTCGATCGGCGACGACGAGCGCGAACTCGCCAATGCGCTGCGCCACTTCCTGGTCGAAGGCTATGTCGGTGACGCGACGCCGGGCTTCGACAGCAATCGCGACGACCGCACGCTGCTGCCCGACGGCGACGTAAGCGACGACAGCACGCCGGGCATTCCGTTCGACGCGCCGGCCCGCTTCATTTACGAGGCGCTGATCCGGCCGTTCCCGAACGATCCGACGCCGATCGCCAAGGTCGACCTCGGCGATACCGGCGTGCTGACCGCCAACACGGGGACCAATGCCTTCGATCGCTCGACCGGCAGCTTTGAAGACGACGGCTTCAAGGTTGGCCAGAAGATCGTCACGGCGGGCTTCGAGACCGCGGCCAACAATGGCGAATTCCATGTTACCGCCGTGACGCCGACCTCGCTCACGGTATCGGAGACGCTCACTACCGGCGACGAAACCGCAACGGCCGCCAACGGGGACGAAACGATCCGGGTCTTCGTGCCGTCCAACGCGCCGACGACGATCAACGTCGACGCGGCGACGGACTCGTTCATCCGTGCCAGCGGCAGCTTCCTCGACGACGGCTTCGTCGTCGACCAGCGTTTTGCCGCCTACGGCTTCGAGTCGAACCAGGACGACTACCTCGTCGAGTCGATCTCCCTCGACGGGCTGACGCTGACGGTCTACCAGGATCTGACGGCGAGCGAGAGCGGCAGCGGCGACGAGCAGTTGGTTGCGCAGGGCGACCGCGGCAAGGCGCTGAACGCGATCTTCGCGATGCGCGACGAGATCGAGATGCTCGCCATGTCGCGCGACGCGTTTTCGTCGACCTCGGACCGCTCGCCAGCGACCTGCTCGACAACATCACCGGCGGCGTCGCCGCGCTGCCGGACGTTGCAGACCTGCTGACCGGCTATTTGTACAACTGGGTCGACGAAATCGACGAAGGTTTGCGTCACTGGGGCGAAGTGGGCCTCGCGTTTACCAAGTCAATGTTCGACCCGCAGAGCCGGCGCGACCTGCAGAACGAAGTCGGCGCTTCGAAAGGTCCGGACACGCTCGGCAACACGCTGCGGGCTGACGCCGAAGCCTCGGTCGGAATCCTCGACGTGCTGATCCATGAGCTCGACGACCCCGACGGCGACGGCTCGACCGACGACTCGTACATCAACAAGCACCTGCTGCCGATGTTCGGGCTGCCCGAAGAGGCCGGCATGGTGCGCTACGCGCTGCAGGCGTTCGGCGACCTGATCGGCGACGCGCTCGAACCGATCGGCGTCCTGTTCAACCCGATCGAGGCGGTGATCGGGGAGGTCGAGGCGCTCGTTGTCGACTTCATCAAGGACCAGATCGCGGAGCGGTTCGGTTTCAGTTTCGAGGTGTTCGAGTTCCTCACCGAGCTGAATTCGAAAATGGACCTTGCGACGGTCACGATTGGTGTAACACAGGCGCGGACGACAGATCGGGCAATGGCAACGATGGCGTCCTGGCGGCACGGGCGCGCGATCGAGGCACCGACGCGCGTCGGCACCGTAAACGCGCTGACCTTCGATGGCGGCGATCACGTCGACGTCGCCGACGCCGCGATTCTGGTCTTCGACGGTGGCGACCACGTGGACGTGGCCGACAGCGCGAGCCTGGCGCTCACCGGGTCCTCGACGGTCGAAGTGCGCTTCAGGATCGACCCCGCGGCGACGGGCTGGACGACGCTGGTGCAGAAATCGACCGACGGCGCGGGCTCGAACCGGACCTACGGGCTGTGGGTGAACCAGAGCACGGGCCAGCTGCAGGTGGATACGCAGGAGGCCGGCGGCCAGCAATACTGGAACTCGGCCGGCGGCGTGGTGCAGACCGGGCAGTGGTACGAGCTCGCCAGCGTGATCGACCGGGGTACGGGCGACGGTGCGGGTGTACCTGAACGGGGCGGAGGTGGTCCTCATCCCCGGAGGCGGGTCGGTGCTCAGCGTCGCGGCGCTTGCCTCGAACCGGCTGGTGATCGGCGGGCCGATGGGCGGCAACGGCGGGTTCGTCGGCGTGATCGACGATGTGGCGATCTGGAACACGGTGCGCAGCGCCGCGGAGATCGCGGCGGACTTTGCCGGCGGCGCCTCGGACGACGCCGACGCCGACCTCGGCGGCGCACTGGGCGTTCGACGAGCCGAGCGGCACGACGGCGATCGACAGCTCGGGCAACGGCAACGACGGCGTGCTCGGCGGCGGCCCGGCGACCGAGGCGCCGACGCGCACGGCGCGCTGTCCTTCGACGGCGGCGACCACGTCGACGTGGCCGACAGCGCGAGCCTGGCGCTCACCGGGTCCTCGACGGTCGAAGTGCGCTTCAAGATCGACCCCGCGGCGACCGGCTGGACGACGCTGGTGCAGAAATCGACCGACGGCGTGGGCTCGAACCGGACCTACGCGCTGTGGGTGAACCAGAGACACGGGCCAGCTGCAGGTGGATACGCAGGACGCCGCCGGCCAGCAGTACTGGAACACGGCCGGCGGCGTGGTGCAGACCGGGCAGTGGTACGAGCTCGCCAGCGTGATCGACCGGGCTACGGGCGAGGTGCGGCTGTACCTGAACGGGACGGAGTTGGTCCTCATCGCCGGAGGCGGGTCGGTGCGCGGCGACCGCGGCGGTGGCGTCGAACCGGCTGGTGATCGGCGGGCCGATGGGCGGCAACGGCGGGTTCGTCGGCGTGATCGACGATGTGGCGATCTGGAACACGGTGCGCAGCGCCGGGGAGATCGCGGCGGACTTTGCCGGCGGCGCCTCGGGCGCACCGAGCGCACTCGCCGCGCACTGGGCGTTCGACGAGCCGAGCTACGGTGGTCCCGATCTTCAAGCCGGGCGATCGCGAAACGCTCGAGGGCTACATGGGGATGGCGGGCGCCGCGCATCTGCCGCTGCCGCCAGCGTTCACCTCGTCGGTGACGATCGCGGGAATCACCTTCACGTTCTACGACGACGCCGAGGGTGCGCTCGCCGAGACGGCCGAGTTCCCGAAGGCGGATTTCGCCGCGTATGCGAACAGCGTCACGCTGGCGAAGATGCTGCTGTTGGTCGAGGATCCGGTCGACGGCGAGACGATCGGTGAGAACCAGATCAGCGCCCTGTTCTCGGGGATGCTGTCGGTCGCCTACGATTTCAGCCTGCTCAACCTGAACGGCGCGCATGGCGGCAACGTCCTCACGGCGACGCTGCCGGGCGTGCCGGGAACCGAGGGGCGGCCGTGGCTGTTGACGATCGACGCCGACCAGGTCTGGCGCGCCGACAGCCAGACGACGACCACGGCGCTGTTCCGCGTCAGCACCGAAAACGAAGGAACGCCGAGTCCCGCGGTATGGGAGACGGCGATCACGCCGGGCGAGTACCGGGTTTATGCGACCTGGTTGACCAACGTCACGCAGACGACGGACAACCTCGACGACGCGACCTATCCGGACCAGTTCCTCAGCCCGGCATCCAACGCGCGGTATACCATCAAGGACGGCGGCGTCGCTCTCGGTACGCAGCCCGAAGCGGTCGACCAAGGCCGCTTCGCCGGTGATCCGGCATTCACGTTCGTCGAGGAAGACGGTCTTGCCTTCCGCCTGCTCGGCACGTTCATGTTCAGCAGCAGCGCGCTGCGTGTCGAACTGAGCAACATCGCAAGCGGCAACGTGATCGCCGGCCCGATCCGCATCGAGCCGGTCTCCGGCGGCGCCGGACGGCGCATCCAGAATGCACGCGATCCTGAAACGCTCGTCCCCGAACCTGGAAACGAATACACCGACAATCCGGCGACGTGGACCGATCTGGTCTACCCGGGCGGCGGCGGCAACAATCCGTTGTGGGAGAGCGAGGTCCTGCGCCCGGTATTCCGGGATCTGTTTACCGATTGGCTCAATGGATCGCTTCAGTTCCCAGCGCTCGGCGATGCCGCTTCGCCTGATCCGAATACCTCAACGATTGCCAAGTCCGAGCTCGGCTCGCACGCGACCCCGTTCGGTCCGGTCGTGCCCGACAACGACCTCGTCGTGCCGATTCCGGACGCGCTCAGGGACGCGATTCTGGACGGTGTCAATGAGGTGTATTCGCTTGCGGTGAGCATCGAGTCGGCGCCGCCCTTCAGCGTCACGTTGCCGGTGATCGACAAGACTCTGGCCGAGATCATCGGCCTGTCCGACGGCGTCGACACGAATCTTCGCCAGCCGATCGTCAACTACTTCGCGACCGATTCGACGCCGACGGTCAACGAATTCATCGACCTGCTGCGCGACCTGTTGCCCGAGCGCGCCGCGGTCTCGGCCGCGCTCGAGTTCGAGCTCGATCTGCACAAGATGATCTCGCTGGAGGACATCGCGATCGAGCTCGGCGCCGCGGCGGGTGACGTTGGCCTCGGGCTCGACGGTACGCTCGACCTGTCGGCCGCGATCGGCTTTGTCGAGGCGCTCGACGAGACGCTGCCCAAGTTCACGCTCGGCATCGACCTGACGCCCGAAGGCAGCATCGCGCTCGCCGACCGCTTCTACCTGCGCGTCGAGCGCGCGGTGATCAGCGCCGACGTCGATGCCACAGGCCTGAACTTCGGCGCCAA
This sequence comes from uncultured beta proteobacterium, assembly GCA_963714925.1. GTDB lineage: Bacteria > Pseudomonadota > Gammaproteobacteria > Burkholderiales > SG8-39 > SG8-39. The sequence goes on from CAVQQK010000004.1 coordinate 239,774, forward strand.
TTTCGGCTTCCTCGGTGTCGGCGTCGTCGGCGGCAGTCTCAATCTCGAGGCCGACGTCTCGATCGACTTCAACGATCCGAACGTCGACGGCAAGATCACGCTCGACGAGTTTCTCGCGACGCCGCTCGGCACGCTGGTCACCGTCAACGCGAGCGGTTCGCTCACCGGCAGTTTGCCAATCCAGGTCGACGTCGGCCTGGGCGGTTTCATCGACCCGAACATCGGCACGGTCCTAATCAGCGCACCCGATCTGTTCGATCTGGGCACGTTCGACGTCAGCTTCGACGGCGACTTCAGCAACGCGTTCGAGTTCGGCGACCTGAGCGCCGAGGACGTGTTGGCGATGGTCACGCAACTGACGACGCAGCTCGACGAATTGCGCGCAACCGATGCAGTCCAGGTTCTGCTCGACCTTCCCGTGATCGGGGCGGCGATCGATGAAATTCTGAATTTCACCGATTTTGCCGCCGACACGCTCCTGATTGACGATCTCGACGACAGCGATCCGGGCAACGACATACCCAAGCTCGTGTTCGGGGACGGCACGCTGACATTCACGACCGCCCAGGAGTTTGCCGAGCGCCTGGCGATCATTCTGGGCCTCGATCCCAGCGTCATCGGCGCAGCGTACGACCCGGTCACCAAACTGCTTACGTTCAACCTGAGTTTGCACGAGGCGTTCAGCGCCGCAGCGCCGTTGGATCTGGGAATCGATCTCGCCGAAGGTCTGGCGGATTTCGAAGCAAGCGTCGATGCGGCCATCGACGCGACACTGGATTTCGGTCTGGTCTTCGGCGTCGATCTGAATTTCGACCCGCTGACCGACACGCTGTTTGACTTCGTGTTCATCGACGACGCCTCTCTGGAGGCGGGTTTGTCGCTCACGGCGGTCGACCTGGACGCGCGTGCGCGTTTCGGATTCGTGGACATCGAAATTGTCGACGGTAGCGCGACTGCCGTGGCGAGTCTTTCGGTAACGGTCGACGACCCCGGCACCAATGCGGCCACGGCAAGTACCGGGCGCATCGACCTGTCCGAGCTTGCGGACGCCCTGGCTGCGGTTTCGCTGGACCTGACCGGCTCGGCGAATATCACTCTGCCGATCGCAGTTCCCTTCTTGCTGATCGATGCAGCGCCGGATACGACGATGACCCTCAATTGGGCCGATCTGTCCGATCCGGACACGATATCGATCAGTGATTTTCCGCCCGGACTGCTCAATTTCCTGCCCGACTTCACCAACATGGACGCGGGCACGCTGGTCAGCCTCCTCGGGCAGATTGCCAACTGGTTGGAGGATCTGCGGCACGACTTCAGCGCCACCGACGTGCCGCTGGTCGGCGATGCGCTCGACGAAGTGTTGCGCTTTGCCGATCTGTTCCAAAACACGCTGTTGTTCGACGACGGCGGCGACGGCGTCGACGGCGCGACGACGCTGGTCGCCGACGTCAATTCGGCGCTTGCCGATGCCGGCCTGCAGGATCGCATCATTGCCGAGGCCGTTGATGGTCGGCTGCACCTGTTCGCGATTGATCGCAGTATTACCGAGATATCGCTGACGGCGACCGGCGGTAACGCGCTTGGTTTCGGCGCCAGCCAAAGTTCAGTCGACAACTTGGGCCGCGTTGAACTGGTGGCCGCGTCTGCTGCGCCGGCCAGCGGCCAGTTGGGGGGCGACGAGGTATTCAGTCTGGTGATCACGGCACTCGTTCAAGGTGCCCCGGTCACCGGCGCACCGGTCGTCGTAACGGTCACGTCTTCGTCGACTACGGGCAATACGAGTGTCGGTAACGACCGGCGCAAGCTGCTCGACGGGGCGAATCGCCCGACGTTCAGCACGGTCGACGGGATGGTCGAGGAACTGATCTACATCCTCGGCCTCGACATCGTCGATTACGATTCGGTCACCAAGGAGCTGACGCTGGATCTCAATCTTGGGAATCCGGCGAGCGTCGACAATTTCGGCGTGCTTGACGTGCCGCTCAGTTTCGATCTGCTGAATTTCGAAACTGCCGGATTGTTGAATTTGAGCAGCGACAGCAACATCCGGCTGTCTGCGGGCGGCGGCTTGGAACTCACCATCGGCGTCTATCTCGGCGACGAAGGTGGTATCACCCTTGACGACGGTACGCTGCTCGCCGACCTGAAAGACGGTATCGCTTTCAGCCAGTTGCAGTCGATTTCGGCGGAGAACGACGTCGATGTCCTGCAGGGACAGCTGACCGGAGACGCAAGCTTCACCCTGTCGGTGAACGACGCTGCGTCGGTGCCTGTGACCGTATCGCAGTTCAGCGGCGCACCGGGCACCGACATCAATCTGACGCACCATGTCGACGGGCAGCACGAAACGGCGATCGCGGTCAATCCGACCAACCCGAACAACATCATTGTCGGCGTCAATGATATCGACGCGACCGACGGCATTTTCGGCAACACCATCAGCCGTGATCACGTGTATGTCACCACGAATGGCGGCGTGAACTGGACGCGGGTGGAAATTCCGTTGCCGAGTGGCGCGGTCGGCGGCTCCGGCGATCCGACCGTGGTATTCGATCGCACCGGGCGTGCGGTGTTCTCGCATCTGGTCGACACCGATTTCGGTCCCAACGGAACACACGAGCACGGCACCGGCGCTGATGACCAGGACCACATTCTCGCCACAGCGGTGTCGATTGATGGCGGATTGACGTGGATCAACGCGACCGCCGTCACTGCGGTCGACGCCGACTCCTTTACGGACGACAAGGAGTTTCTCGGCGTAGGACCGGACGCGCTCGATCCGACCCGCGACCGCTTCGTGCTGGTGTTCCACGAGCGCAATGTGATTTATGCGACAACGTCGCTCGACGGTGTCGCGTGGTCAGCTCCAGTCGCTGTCAGTAACGTTACCTCGGGCAGCAGTACCGACTTGCCGGCAGGGGATTTCGCGATCGATTCGATTCCGGCAATTGGACCGAACGGCGAAATCTACGTGGTTTGGGAGAATGTCGCCGTCCAGAACCAGTCCAAGATCATGTTCGACGTGTCGTTCGACGGCGGCGTCACCTGGGGTGGCGGCCATGACACGCAGGTCTTGTTTGCCACTGCCGAATCGGCACTGACTGCCGATGATCGCGTTACGCTGGACGCGTTTGCGGCACTTCTGAACGCGGACCCGACCCTCGTGGTATCGATTGCCGGGCATACCGATACCGCGGGCTCGGCGGCGGCCAACCAGACGCTGTCCGACGCGCGCGCCCAGTCGGTGTTCGATTACCTGACCGGTGCCGCATCGGGGTCGCCGCACGCCATTCTCGCTTCGCGGCTGACCATGGTCGGCTTTGGCGAATCGCAACTCGTCGTGGCCACCGCGGACGGCGTCGATAACGCCGCCAACCGGCGCGTGGAACTGCACGTCGATCGGCTCGTCTACACCGGAACGGTCAACTTCTTCAACGATACGACCTCCGGTGGCACGTACACGGTTCCGGCCCAGGCGTCGCGCGGCATCTGGATGGGTCTGTCGATGGACGTGGACCGCAGCGGCGGTGATCATGATGGGCACATATACGTCGCGTTCGCCGATCAAGGTGACCTCGACAATGATGCCACGACCGCGCACGACGACACCGATATCTTCGTGATCGCTTCGGTCGACTTCGGCCGGAACTGGAACACGCTCGGCACCGCACCCAAACTCGTCAACTTCGACGACACGACGTCGAACAGCCAGTTCTTCTCCTGGCTGGACGTCGATCAGTCGAGCGGCAACGTCGCGGTGTCATGGTACGACGCACGCAATGACGACGGCCCTCTGGGCATCGGCGACATCGACGGCATCGCCAATAACGACGTCATGTACTACGCGTCGTACAGCAGCGACGGCGGCCTGACGTGGGCACCCAACATTCAGGTGAGCGATGCCGCCTCGAGCGGCGTCAACAACGGCGGCAGTGATTATGGCGACTATACCGCGCTGGCATTCCTGAATGGCGTCGTCCACATGGTATGGGCGGACACGTCGGACAGTACGATCGTGGAAGCACCGAATCCAGATGGCGCCCTGAGCTTTGCCGATGCCTATTACGACCGCATTGACCTGACCAATACGTCGTTCGAGGACTTGCTTGCCGACATCAATTTCGCGCTGGCGAGTGCAGGTCTGTCGGGCGACGTAGAAGCGGTCGCCGACGGCCAGCGCGTCGCCTTGAATGCACTTGGCGGTACGACGTCGATCGCGCTGGGCGCCGAGACCGGCGATCCTGCGATTACACAGATCGGTTTCCGCGACGGCCAGACGGCGGCATTGGCCTACGGTCAGTTGTCCGGTGACGCGACCTTTACGTTAGTGGTCAATGGCGCCGCGGGCGTCGCGGTCACGATTCCGCAATCGCGCACCGACGGCAGCGCACCCGGTACCTTTGCCAATTCGACCATTCTGCATCTGGCCGAGGACATCAATGCCGCCCTGGCGACGGCGGGCCTCGGCAGCCAGATTCAGGCGATACGGGACGACGTGCGTATTGCGCTCGTCGGTCTGGAGGGCGTGACGTCTTTCTCGCTGACCGCGGCTGGCGGAAATGCTGCGGTCACCGAGATCGGATTCGGGACCAGCCAGACTGCCACGAGCGTTGGCGGCGTCAAGCGCCTGACCGCCACAAATCCGGTGGACAGCACGCTGCGCCTCAAGGCGGCAGCGCCGGTGGCCGGTTACGTCGGCCGGCTGACCGGCGACGCGGTGTTCTCGGTCAGCCTCAGTACGGTTGGCGGCGGAGCGCCGCAAGCGGTGACGGTCAGCAAGGGCGATACAGACAGCAACCGCAGCATTCTCGACGTGGTGGTCGACGTGCAGAACGCACTCGACGACGCCGGGTTCGAAGACAAGATCCGCGTCGGCTCGGCCGGCAACCGCCTGACCTTCGCGACGCTGGAGCCGGCCGCGACGGGTTTCGCCATCAGTGCGACGGCGGGCAGCGTGGCGGTGAACGAACTGGGTCTGCCGGAATCGGCGAGTGGATCGGGCGCCGATCTGTTGATTACCACGCGTAACGGAACCGTCCATGAAATCACCCTGGATGGTGCCACTGATCTGGGCGACGTCATCACCGCGATCCAGACGCAGACCAGCGGCGACGTTACCGTCGATTACGTCGACGACAGCACGCGCTTGCGGCTCACGGATCACACCACTGGCAGCAGCAACTTCAAGGTCGCCAACGCGCCGGGTTCGAAGGCAAGAGACGAGTCGGTTCTCGGAGACATCAACGGCGACGGGGATACCTCAGACGTATTTTATGGCCCGAATACGGCGGCCTTCGATCTCGGCATTTTCGGCGAGATCAAGCCAAGCGCTACGCCGGGCGTGTCGGTCAATCTGAATGAATTGATCGGCGCCCAACTGGGCGGCGTCGATCCGCTCGACCGTTTGTTCGTGCGTAACGCGCACGCCGCGGCCAGCATTCAGATCACGACGCCGCAATTCGACGCAGACGGCAACGTCGACGATACGGACAGCGACGGATTTACGGACGACGGCTTGAACGCCGGCCTGAGTTTCGGTTTCGTCGGCTTGAATGCGCACGGCGGCGGAACCATGACCGGCGCCATCAGTGTCGGGCTGAAGCCGGCCGATGCCACCGAGTTCGATCCCGACGCGAAGATCACGCTCAAGGACCTGATCGACAACGTCTCCAACCTCGGCGATTTCCTCGTCGGGCCGGATATTGACGGCAGCGGAAATTTCGACCTTGCGATCAGCATGACGCCGGACATCGGCATCATCGGCACCACGAACCCGCAGTTGCACATCGAGATCACCAGTCTCGCCGAGATGCTCGACGGCGACGACGACGGCGATGCAGGATTCCTCGTCACGACCGACGGCTTCGACGATCTCCTCAATTTCGAAAACCTCGGCTTCGGCGACATCCTTGCGGCGCTGCGCGCGCTGGTCGATTTCCTCACCCAGTTCGAGGAGTTCGGCTTCCTCAACGAGGAAATTCCGCTGATCGACATCAGCGTCAACGACATGCTCAGCTTCGTCGAGGATTTCGATGAGGCACTCGACGAGCTGCAGGCCAACCCGGCCGGCACGATTCAGGTACTGGAAGACAAGCTCAAGGAAGCCTTCGGCCTGCCGGCTGCGAGCGATCTGCTCGATCTCTCGCTGGTCGACGGCCACATCCTGCGTCTCGACCTGAATTTCTCGCCGTCATTCGACGAGTCGATCCCGCTGAGTCTGTCGCTGCTGCCCGATGGGACGCTGGACCTGTCGGGCAACGCCAACCTGCGCGCGCAGGGCGGCCTCGACATGCAGTTGGGCGTTGGTCTCGACATCGGTGCGTTGACCGGCGCACCGCTGGACATCGAGGACCTGATCTGGATTTTCGAGGGCACCGGTATCACGGGATCGCTGGATGCGTCCGCCGACGACATCGAATTTACCGCCGCCCTGGGCGGCCTTGGCGCCTTCATCCAGGAAGGCAGCGCGTCGATCACAGGTGATTTCAACCTGAATGTCGCCGAGGCGGCGATGACCGCCGGAACCGGAGATGATGAGCGGATTTCTCTGGTCGATCTGCTATCCAATCTGGAATCGAGTGTCGATTTCGGGTTCAGCGGCGACATCGAAGCCCTGCTGCCGATTTCTTTCCCGACCCGGTCGAGTTTCCGCGGCGACATCGAGGTTGGCGGCACGTTGGGATTCAACCTGACCGACGGATTTACCACCGCAGGGACTGCCGGACCTGGGAACGATCAGTTCATTTACGTCCCCGACGACATTCTGAGCATCGATTTCAGCCAGTTCAGCCCGATGCAGAACCTGCTGCTGATTGTCGATGGAATCGACGGTTTTCTCGGGCTGTTGGAGGACGCGTTCGATGGGGAAATCGGCGGACTGACCCTGCCGCTGATCGGCGACCAGCTTGTCGATGCCGCCGAGGTGATTGGCGATTTCCGCAGGGATTTTGTTGCCGGCCTGCGCGACATGGTGGAAACCGCGGACAGTCCGACTGAGAACTACATATCCGTGCAGTTGTTCAGCCTGCTGCACACGCAGCTGGGAATACTCGGCGACCGCAACGAGGATGGCTTTGTCACCATCGAGGACATTCAACTCCTGACCAACGTTTCCGACACGGATCCCGTCCCCGCGCCGGAAGACATCTTCATGCAGTGGAACCTGCAACTCGGGGGCACGCTGCTCGATGCGGGCACCGGGATCGATTTCGACATCGGCGTTCCCGGTCTCGGACTGGAAACGCGCGGGGCCGTGCAGGCGACGCTCGACTGGCAGCTGGATTTCGGTTTCGGCGTCGATCTGAAGGAAGGCTTTTATCTCGACATAGCGGACGTAAACGAGCTCGAACTCAATCTCGACGTCACCCTGCCGGGGGCGGGACTGACCGGCCGGCTCGCGTTCCTCCAACTCGACGCCGACGACAACGGCGACACGCACCTTGGCGTGACCCTGGGTGTCGATATCCGCAACGGACGCACCCCGGCGGACACGCATCTCGGATTCGCGCAACTTGGCGATATTTCGGTCGACATCGGAATTGCCGCGGAAGCGATCGTCGATCTCGGTCTGGAACTGCAGCTCAACAGCGATCTGGTACCCGGTGCCGACACGGTGTTCCCGAAAATCGTCGGGGATTTCTATCTCGACTGGTCGATCGGCAACCGTTCGGAAGGCACGCTCGTTGGTCTGGGCGGCCTTGGCAATGCCATCGAAGCCGGCCTTCACCTGGTCGAGTTCCGCGACATCGGTCTCGATCTCGGTACGTTCATTTCCGACTTTCTGAGTCCCATCGTTCAGGAAGTCCAGAAAGTCACCGAGCCGCTGCAGCCGGTGATCGACGTGATCACCGCGCCGATTCCGGTCATTTCGGATCTTGCGGGTTCGCCGATTTCGCTGATCGACATCGCCGGCATGACCGGCTATGTCAATGCCGATTTGATTTACGCGATTGCCGATGTGATCTCGCTGGTCAACAGCATTCCCGATCCCGCGGACGTCGGGTCGCTGATCATTCCGTTCGGCAGCTTCACCGTATTTGACGACGCCAGTGCCACGGCCGGCTTCCAGCCGGCACTGTGGGATCCGGGATTCAATCCCAGAGAGGAAATCGACGTTGCGGGTCGCACGCCGGCGTTCGATTTCAGCAGCGCGCTGTCGGGCATCGACACGAGCGGCGGCGGTTCGCAGGCGGAAACCACCAAATCGTTCAGTAATGGGTTTGCCGGGAACGATTTCGGCGATTTTATTTCGTTCCCGATTTTCCAGGATCCGACGCAGATATTCGGGCTGCTGATGGGCGACAACCCGACGCTGATCGCCATCGATCTGCCCGAGTTGTCGATGGAGTTCAGCTATTCGCAGTTCTTCACGATCTTCGGACCGCTGGGCGTGTCGATCACCGGCACCATCGGCATGAAGATCGATTTCGGTCCAATCGGCTACGACACGCTGGGGCTGCGCCAGTTCTTCGACAGTGGTTTCCGCAATCCGGAGCTGCTGTTCAACGGTTTGTACATCAGCGACACGGCTGCAGTCGACGGCAGCGGCCCGGACATCGCCGAGCTCGTGTTTACCGGCGGCATCAGCGCCGCCGCCGAACTCAATCTCGGCGTGGCGAAAGCCGGTGTTGCCGGCGGCATCTTCATCGAGATCGATTTCGACCTGCACGATCCGGACAAGGACGGCAAGATCCGCCTTGAGGAATTGGCCAAGAACTTCCTCAATCAGGCCGTATACGCCGAAGGCGGTGCAAAGCTGCTGGCACCGCTGGCCATATTCGACGTGCACGGCGAGATATTCCTGAAGCTGTTCGCTTTCCTCAAAGTCGACCTGTTCTTCTTCTCGATCGACGAAGAGTTCGATATCACGCCGCCGATCACGCTGGTCGAATTCGATATTCCGTTCACACGGGTACCGACACTGGCATCCGAACTCCCGGGCGGTGTGTTGCAGCTCAACATGGGCAGCAATGCCGGATTGCGGCTGGAAGGCGACATCAGCGACGGCAATGAAACTTTTGTCGTCGCCCAGCACGGTACCGATCTTGGCAAAGTCGACGTCACTGCCTACGGCTATACCCAGACCTATTCCGCGTCCAGCAAGATCATTGCACTCGGCGGCGAGGGTAACGACATCATCGACCTGTCGGGCATCACCAATTCCTCACTTACGTACGAGATCGAAGGCGGTGCCGGCAACGACCAGATCATCCTGGCAGCCTCTGCCGGGGCGGCATTGATCCGCGGCGGCACCGGCGATGACGAAATCGTATCGGGTGCCGGTGCCGACATCATTTACGGCGAAGCGGGCAACGACGATATCGATGCTGGCGGTGGCAACGACCTGGTGTTCGGCGACGACGGCAAGATTGGCGAAGACGGCCTGACGCTGAAATCGTCGACCTTCGGCGGCGGCAACGACACCATTGCCGGTGGCGCCGGTGACGACCTGATTCTCGGCGGCGGCGGCAACGACGCCATCTCGGGCGGTGGCGGCAACGACATCGTCATCGGCGACGGCGCCTTGCTGACGCTCGCTGCGCCCAACAGCTATCTAAACGTTACGACGTTCGAGAATACCAGCAGCTCCACCGGCGGTATTGATGTCATCACCGGGGACGACGGCAATGACATTATTTACGCGGGCGGCGGCAACGACCAGGTCGACGGCGGCGCCGGTAACGACACCATCTGGGCCGAGGCTGGTTTTGACGACGTGCTCGGCGGCAGCGGCGACGACACGATTCACGGCGGCACCAACGACGACACCATCGATGCGGGCGATGGTAACGACACCGTCTGGGGCGACGAAGGCAAGGACCTGATCCACGGCGGCGGCGGTATCGACACCATCCGCGGTGGCACCGGAGGCGACACGCTCTTTGGCGACGCCGACAACGACTTCATCTACGGCGAAAGCGACGCCGACAAGATCTACGGCGGCGGCGGCGACGACTTTATCCATGGCGGCGTCGCGGGAGTATCCATCCACCACCGCGCCGACTGAGCCGAGTTTCATAGCGCGGGTGCTCATCAACTCACCCCACAAGGCATAAGTCGGGGATGCGCCGGTGCAGATGTAGATTTCGTCGGTCTTGAGATCGTCCAGCGCTTCGAGCATCAGGCCGAAGGGTTTCGAAAGCAGCGGGTTGGCGCTGCCCGGCGAGGCTTCGGTGAAAACATCGGCCTCGAGCACGGTCATGGCGCGGCCCACGGTGACCATGTCCTCGCGCAACGGCTGGATTTTCGCGGGCAGGAATTGTTTCAGGAGCCCGAGTTTGTCCATGACGTCGCCGACCACGGCGGTGAACAATTCTTTGCGGCAGCGGGCGAAGAGTTCGGTATCGTTTGACCAGTGTGCGGGCATGGGAATGTGGATTGTGGTCCAGGTGGTTTGAAAGGCGGGACAAACCCTTGCGGAGTCTTAGCCACTTGAAAAGGGCGTTAATGACCTAATGCGGGGCTTTTCATGAGATGGCATTTTCCCGTCGCTTCATTCAGGGGATGGCTGGAGCAGCCAAGGCCGTTTCGCGGGGGTGATGTGGGGCGGCTTGAGATAGAGCGGCTGAGGGGGATTTCCGCGGACCCATTTGGCGCGGGTTTCGTCATTCGTTCCGCACCAGGCCAGCCACAGCGCGCGGCGTCCGGGATTTCCCATTTTCACTTGGGTAAGCAGTTCGATCCGAAAGCGGAAAGGCGGGTGGGGATCCCTCGAAGAAAAAAAACAGATAGATCATCCGCGTGCGACTGTGCGATCCGTCGTTCGAGTTCCGCCGCGTCGCAAAGCGAGGGTTCCTCCATCAGGCGGAAGTTTACGATCTCCGCAGTCCCAGTAGCTGCCGCGCCGGGCGTCGCCGATGGCGAGGCAGCGCGAGCCGTTTTCCGCGGCGGGCACGGCGAGGATGGATGGCACGGCCACCGCCGGACAACCGATGGCGATGGCCACGCCCTGGGCCGCGGCGATGCCGACGCGCGTGCCGCTGTAGCTTCCCGGGCCGCTGCCAACGAGAACGAGCGATGGTTTGCCATGTTTCTCCAACAGCTCACGCAGCGGTTCGAAGAGCAGTGCGTTGTTGATTGCGGTCGCTGCAAAAACCGCGCTGATCTATCGAGCCATCCGCCGCCACCCGCGCGATGGATGCGTGGGGCGTGGAGGTTTCAATCACCAGCGGGGAAACAGCGCTCATGGCTCAGCCTTCTCCCGATCACCGATCGCCATCTGGCGATTTCCGCCTTCACGTTGTCGGGGGAGGGGGAGCCCGGGTTGCTGCGGGCGGCAGGGCGCGGTCGAGGGAGAGACATCTTCGCGTCGGGGCCGAAGGCGGGGTCGATGGCGGCGAGGTCGAGTTGGTCGAGCGGGGCTGGTGGCGTGGACTCCGCGACGGCCTTGCCGACGATTTCGTGGGCGTCGCGGAAGGGGACGCCCTTGCGGACGAGGTAATCGGCGAGGTCGGTGGCGAGGAGCATCGGGTCGCGGCGGCGGCGGGCAGTCGCTCGCGAGTTCCATCGCGGCGATCATCTCGGTGTTCACGGCGAGCATGAGGCGCAGCGTGTCGACGGAGTCGAACAGCGGCTCCTTGTCCTCCTGCAGGTCGCGGTTGTAGGTCATCGGCAGGCCCTTGAGGGTGGTGAGCAGGGCGACCAGGTTGCCGACGAGGCGGCCGGTCTTGCCGCGCGTCAGTTCGCCGACGTCCGGGTTCTTCTTCTGCGGCATGAGCGACGAGCCGGTGGTGTGGGCGTCTGATAGGGAGGCGAAGCCGAACTCCGCGCGTGCACCAGAGGATGAGGTCCTCGCTGAGGCGCGAGAGGTGGACGCCGCAGAGCGAGAGACGAACAGCAGCTCGGCGATGTAGTCGCGGTCGGTGATGGCGTCCATGGAGTTGTGGGTGACGCCGTCGAAGCCGAGCTCGGCGGCGATGGCTCGCGGTCGAGGTTGATGGTGGAGCCGGCGAGCGCGCCGGAGCCGAGCGGGCAGACGTTGAGGCGCGTGCGGCAATCGGCGAGGCGGGCTTGTCGCGCTCGAGCATCTCGACGTAGGCGAGGAGGTGGTGGCCGGCGGTGACCGGCTGGCCGCGCTGGAGGTGGGTGTAGCCGGGGATGACGGCGGCGGCGTACTTCTCCGCGCGGTCGAGCAGGGCGTTCTGGAGCGCGCCGATGACTTCCGGCAGCAGGCCGTCGATCTCGTCGCGGCAGTAGAGGCGGATGTCGGTGGCGACCTGGTCGTTGCGGGAGCGGGCGGTGTGGAGTTTCGCGCCGGCCGGGCCGATGCGTCTGGTGAGCGCGGCCTCGATGTTCATGTGGATGTCCTCGAGCGCGGTCGTGAACTCGAAGTTGCCCGGCGATGATGTCCGTCTTCGATTTCCCGCAGGCCGGTTTCGATTTGGGAAAACTCGTCTCCGGTGAGCAGGCCGGCGTTCTTCTGGGCGCGGGCGTGGGCGATGGACCCGGCGATGTCGTGCGGGAAGAGCCGCCAGTCATAGGAGATGGACTCGCCGAATTGTTGGACGAGCGAGGAGGTTTCTTTAGCGAAGCGGCCTTTCCACATGGCGCGGCGATTCAAACCCGCAGCCGCCCTCATGGAAACGACAAAAACGGGTGTGTGCCAATCGGATTCTTCCGGCTATTCAAAATGCCGGTAATTGGCGAATTGCCAATTGGCTGATGGCACTATAACCCAGATAGTTGAAGCACGGGAATCTGAGTTCTTCGAACACCATGAAATCGCAACTTCTCTTGGCCATCTTCAGTGGAATCATGCTTGCGGCAGGCCAAGAGGCGGATGCCGACGCGAAAGAGAACCCGCAACCTGTCGATCCCGCCAAGGCCGAGCTTATGGCTCTGCTCGAAAAACTGGGCCCGCGCGCCAAGGGAATGGGAGTGGGAGTGAACGATGACTGGGTTCCCGTACCGAGCATTCGCATGTATGAAAATCCCGATCTGTCCGCGCTCCGCGGGTTGCCTGTGCGGAACATGCAGATCATGGGATCGATGGATCTTCTGGCTTCCGGAAAGGTCGTGGATCTCGCGCCATTGGCAGGGATGCCTCTGGAGACGCTCTGGATCTGGAAGGTGCCATTGAAGGATCTTTCGCCCCTCAAATCCACCCGGTTGAAGAAATTGCTGATACTGGGTAGCATTTCCGACATCTCCCCATTGAAGGATCTTCCTTTGGTCGATCTGAGTCTCTGGTGCACTCGGGTTTCCGATATCTCACCTCTGAAGGGCATGCGCCTCAAGCATCTGAATATCGATGTCGAGGAACCTGCTAGAATCACGGACCTGACACCGCTCGAAGGCATGGAACTCGAAACGCTGCGATTTCGCGAGGACGATGTAACGCGGGGAATGGAAGTGGTCCGCAGCATGAAATCGCTGAAGAAAATCAACCAGACGGAATCCGCTGAATTCTGGAAACATTACGACAAGTGCCGCACGGTCAGGGAAAAGGTTCATCAATCCGGTCTGGAATTCGCGAGATTGGGTGTCGATGAGGATGGTACCTGTGCGCTTTGGTTCGAAGGAGATCAGATTGTTGACCTCACTCCACTCAGGGAACTTCCGGTCACCGCGCTATTCATCCGAAACTCCAAAGTCACCGACTTGCTCCCTTTGGCTGGATCACGCTTGGAAATCCTATCCATCGGAAGTTCGCTGCTCACCGACTTGTCGCCGCTAAAAGGGCTTCCTCTCAGGGATCTCTCAATTTCCTCCGATGGGCTGAGCGACCTGTCGCCGCTGCGGGAAATGAAATTGCAAGGTCTCCGCCTGCGATGTCCGAAGGTCGTGGATCTGTCCGCAATCCGGAGCATGCCGATCAATAGCCTAGACATCACGGGTTGCGGCGTGACGGATCTTGGAATCGTTGAGGGTATGCCGCTCGAGTTCATTCATTTTGATCCCGCGCGCATCACGAAGGGGCTTGTAGTCCTGCGCGGGATGAAGACCTTGCATCAGATCAACCGTCAGGACGTGAAGGATTTCGTCAATGGCAATGACAAGCCCGAAGCGGGCAAGAAAGCGAAGTGAGGCGGAATGGCAACATGGCGGTTGCAAACCGACGGTATGGCTTACTTTTTCCAGGTGAGCGACAGCTTGCGGCCGGCTTTCGCGCAGTCCAACAGGTAAAGGTTGATGAGGTTCTGGTATGGGATGCCAGTCTCTCCGGACATCGACTTGAAGTAGTCGATGACGTCCGGTTCCAGACGAATGGTGACGGCCTTCTTGAGCCGCTTCGCGTAAGGGTTCCGCTTCGCTTTTGAAAAGTCGTATTCCGTTCTCATGATTGTTTTTTCCGGTATGGTTTTTGTTCCTTGGTTCCGGCCCTTCGTGCCGAAATGATTCTGATGGATGAGCCTGCCTTCCTGAAGCAGTGGACAACCACCAGCATCCTCGACTTGCTGCTTTGTCCCATGATGATGAAGCGCTCTTCGTCCATTGAATGATCCGGATCTGGAATCACGAGCGCGTCCTCGTCATGAGAACACGGTTTTCGCTTCCTCGAATGTGACGCCGTGTTTCGCGGCATTGCCCGCCGCCTTTCCCGGATCCCATTCAAAGGACAGTTCGCTCATCCGATTGAGCAATACGCCGTATTGCTGGAAAGTTCAAGAGGGCAGACGGCCACGGGAGCTTCGCTCACTTCGACTGCTCGAGCATGCGCAGCAGCGGGGCTTCGGCGCGTTGGCGCGAGGGATTCCTCCATCTCGACGCGCGGCTGGAGGGTGTCGAGGCAGTCGCGGAGTTTCTGCAGCGTGTTCATCTTCATGTAGCGGCAGTCGGCGCAGGCGCAGCGGTCGGTGGGGCCGGCGATGAGGTTCTTGTCCGGGCATTCCTTGCGCAGGCGGTGGAGCATGCCGCTCTCGGTGACGACGATGATGTTCTTGACCGGCGCGTTCTTGCAGTAGGTGACCATTTTCTCGGTCGAGCAGACCTCGTCGGCGAGCAGGCGGACGGCCTGGGTGCATTCCGGGTGGGCGACGACGAGGGCGTCGGGATACTCGGCCTTGATCCGGTTGATCGAGTCGCGGGTGAACTCGACGTGGACATAACAATTGCCCTTCCAGAGATCCATCTTGCGGCCGGTCTGCTCCATGACCCAGGCGCCGAGGTTTTCGTCGGGGACGAAGAGGATGGGCCGGTCGGCGGGGGCCTGGTTGACGATCTTGACGGCGTTGCCGGAGGTGCAGATGACATCGCAGAGCGCTTTCACGCCGCCGGAGCAGTTGATGTAGGCGATGACGTAGTAGTTCTTGTCCGCGTTCTGCCTTGAGGAAGGCTTCGAGCTGGTCGGCCGGGGCAGGATTGTTCGAGCGAGCAACCGGCGTCGGCGTCCGGGCAGGACGACGATTTTGCCGGGGTTCACGATCTTGGCGGTTTCCGCCATGAAGTGGACGCCGCAGAAGGCGATGACGTCGGCATCGGTGTCCTTGGCCTGATAGGCGAGGCCGAGCGAGTCGCCCACGTAGTCGGCGACGTCCTGGATGTCGCCGGTCTGATAGTTGTGGGCGAGGATGACGGCGTTGCGCTCCTTTTTGAGGGCGAGGATTTCCTCCTTGAGGTCGAGTGCGGCGGGCATGGCGTGAGATGGAATTTGAGATTCAGACTTGCGGAGCGGTGACCATTTCGATGGTGCCGGTGTGTTTGGCGCCGGATTTGACGATGAGGGAGGAGGTGCGGACGAGGCCGTGAAGGTGGGCGCGTTTTTCCAGGGTGACGGCGCCGGTGCAGGAGATCTGGCCGCGGACATGGCCGTCGATGGTGGCGGTGACGGCGGTGACGGGGTTGAGGAATTCGACGCGCGCGCCTTTTTCCACGCGCAGGTTCCGGCACTGGACGGTGCCGATGATCTTGCCGTGGCTGCGGATGACGAGGTCACCGGAGCACTCGACCGAGCCGGCGAGTTCGCCGAGCACGGTGAGGTGGTGGCAGCGGACGGTGACGCCGGAGACGATGCCGGTTTTGTGGATGATGACGTTGCCGCGGGTCTGGATGCGGCGGTTCCAGTGTTCGGTGATGTCGTAATCGAGCAGGCTGACGTAGCCGCTGCACTTCGGGCACTGGCTGGACTGGGCCTCGGCGATGGCGGTGAAGGTGTGGCCGCAGTCGAAACAGATGACTCCCGCGGTGGCTTGGCCGGGATGGAGCAGGCGCATCAGAAACGAGCGGGGCGGCGGAACCGGCGGGCCCGAGGCGCAGCGGCGGCTTGGGTTTTGGCGTCGGGGGCGGCCGGGTTCGGGGTCGCCGTCCTTGCGGGGCGTGGCCAGCCGGGTGACCGGGCGGCTCGCTGACGACGCCCTTGCCATCCCTGACCTGGAAATTCGCGCGGCAGGCGCGGCACTGGGTGGAAACCACCAGCGCCGGCTCGGTTTGCGACGTGCCCGCATTCCGGGCATGCCACCTCGATGCGATGGCGCTGGGGCTCATCGGCCATGACTGGGGAAGTCGGAGTCTCGGAGTGTCGAGGCCGTCAAGTTCAGGAATTGGTGCCCGCGAGCAGGTCCCTTGCTTGGGCGCTTCCGGAGTGGCTGCCGCGGGCGGGCTTGGCTGCTGCCGGTTGGCGGCTGCGGGCTGCGTGCCGGATGCCGGGGCCTGGGCCGGAGTGCCGACCGTGGATTTGCCGACGAAGATGGCACCGGCTTCGATGGAGAGGGTCTTGGTCTTGATGTCGCCGACGACTTCGGCGCTGGCCTTGAGTTCGACGCGGTCGGTGGCGGTGAGGTTGCCGTGGACCTTGCCGTAAACGACGACGGTGGCGGTTTTGATTTCGGCCTTGATGCGGGCGTTTTCACCGACGGTGAGATTGCCGTCGGAGTGTGATTTCGCCTTCGATTTTGCCATCGACGACGAGGTCGTTGGTGAACTTGACGGTGCCTTTGATTTCCACGTCGGAGGAGAGGACGTTGCGGGTGGCGGCGGGCGCGGAGCGTGCCGGAGCGGCAGCGGGCTGTGCCGCCGTAGGATGGCGGAGCGGAAACCGGAGCTCCGCGTGGCGGATTTCCGGAAGTGCGGGAGCGGGGCGGCTGGCTTCGCTTTGATCTTGGCCGATGACTTTCTTGAACACGGTATTAGCCGAACATTCAACAGCTATTTCTTTTTCTTTTCAGCCGTTTTGATACTCGTAACGAAAATCTTAATTAATTCTTCGGTTTCCTGTAAAATTTCGTCTAATAGCTCAGGTTTTTTAATTAATGGTACACGCTGGATAAGTTTTAGCCATCTCTGGCTTTCCCTAAGCTCCTTCAATGAGATACGAAGCTTATGGATAAAGTCCTTGGGGGACTCCGCTGCCTGGGCTTCACCATGGTTTGGATAAGGTGAAGTTCCCGATCTTAACAATTGCCCTGCAACATGGTTGCCGACTCTGCTATTCGGCAGCTGTCAACAATTTTTATGATTCGCACCGAATACTCGAGCAGTCTTTCTTCCAGATCATATGTTGGTTTCTTCATTTTTCCCATTCAAGATTCGATGTTGGACGTTCAATGTTCGATGTTCATCTTTTTTAATCTTTTCCATTCAAAATTCGATGTTGGACGTTCGATGTTCGATGTTCATTTTTTTAATCTTTTCCATTCAAGATTCGATGTTGGACGTTGGATGTTCGATGTTCATTTTTTTCTTTGCGCTTATCGGATTTACCCCCGTCCCATTTGCCTCTCAATGAGCTTCATTGTAATCCATCACACCTATGAATGCAATTTTTTTAAGGTTTCAGCCCCACAGCCGACAACGTCATGAATATCCCCAAAATCGCAGCCCACACGGCATAGCGCGGTACCGGGATCGAAATATTTTTTAGACAGGATAGACAGGATGTTCAGGATAAAAATAAAAAAAATCTTGTTAATCCCGTCGGGAAAGTGCTGCCGCGAGCGTCCAGTCTAATCGATAAAGCGCAGCGTCATCAATATTCGACGTTCGATGTTGGACGTTCGACCTGCCCGCAATGCCTTGATAGTGGTGTTGAGGTCAAATTCTGCCCATTCATTTTTATGCCGTTGTTAGCACCAAATAACGGCACTATGCATGGCAGGCGGGTGTTCAACGTTCATCAGTTTCTTTTTCGATTTGACCGGCTGTCCTCCAAGGCGGGTAAATTTTTTTGGCCAGCGGCTGGGCTGAACACTGACACCCGAAGCCTTGGGCCCAAAAAGCGGGATAAAAAAAGTCAAAGGCCCCGATAGGAGAATTTTCACCACGGTGGGATCGAACCGTAAGACGTGCTGATGAAACAGCCGCCGCCACCGCCACCACCGCCGCCATCGGGAGGTGGTGTTACCGCAGCCGTTGCGCCGGCGCCAAAGGCCGAGAGGTGATCGACCCAAAAACGGACACTGCCCAGTATACCACCACCAACGTAATCGGTACTGATGATTTGAGAGGCCGGCACGGGGGTGCCGCCGCCGGCTTCCAGGGTGGCCGTATCCGCAGCCTGATAGATGACGTATGCATCGTCTTCCAGATCTCCGGGCTGTACGATGTCCAGATCGATCGGCAGGGTGAGCTCGATGCGGTTGATCTCGTCTGCAGTCAATGGCGTGCCGGTGTCACTATCTACGGCCGTCACCTCGTACACATAGGTCGGGGAGCCCTCTGTGTCACTGGTTTCTACGGTTTTGGGTAGTTGTTTGATGACGACAGTGGCCGGCCTGGAAATACCGCCGACGGGCACCACCACGGTGGCGGTCTGACCGTTGGCGGTCAGATTCAGGGTGCCGCCACCGGCGTCCACATCCATCCGGGCACTGTCTGCAGCCGGATCGTCCGCCACATAACTGAACGGGCTGCTTGCGAAGTAGCCGACGTTGGGGTCATGGTCTTCACTGGTATCGGCTTTGATGAGCACGGTGAAATCCTCCAGCGCCGAGTATGTCACTGCTATCGTGCCACCGGCCAAGGAAAGGGGGCCTAATAATCCGGTGCCGCCGGTGCTGGTGACGGTCACATCCGCCTCGCTGACCGCTGTGAAAGCCGGCTCGGCGGTGATGTCAAGTTTTACGCCGGTGCCCGCCACGGTGGCCGTCACCGACGTGATCGTGGTCTTGGCCTGAAGGCCCTTGCTGCCGGTGAAGTCCACAATGCCCGCGGCCTGATCGGTCTGCTCCACCGAAACAAAGCCTGCCAGTTCGGCAACAACCGTGTAACCGCTGTTCGGCGCACCCGTCGGCAGGTCGATCGTGTAAGCACCGCCGGCGCCTGATACGGCTCGATAGGTCACGGCAACCTCGACCGGCTGAAAGGCCGTCACGGTGGCGCCCACCAGCGGCGTGCCGTTGGTGTCCTCGACGATGCCGCTAATGGTGGCGTCGATTTCGACGAGGGTGACATCCACGATCGTATTGCCGGATGAAACCTCCTGTCTTACGTAACCAGCGGCTTCAATGGTGTAAAGATAGGTCCCTCCCGCCGGTAATGTAAAAGTCGCCTGACCAGCGGCATCGGTGGTTTGTGGCGCCGTGCCCGGGTGATCCACGGTCACATCGGCACCGGCAATGGCAACTGCGCTCGTATCACTCACCATGACGGTAAATGTTTCAACCGGGATCGGGATGGGGTTGACGGTGACCGATGTTGGCGCCGTGACAGTGCCAAGCGCGTTGCTGGCCGTGACCACGGCCGTGTAATTGCCGGCAGCAGCATATGTGTGCGTGACGACCGCCCCGCTGCCGCTTGTCTGATCGCCGAAGGTCCAGTTGTAGCTTACATCGTTGCCACTGCTGACGGTAGCGGTGAAGGTCGTCGCCTGGCCGAGCACGGTCGGGCTGTCGTTGGTCGCGCTCAGACCGCTGATTGGCACCGGAGGCCCCAGCAGGGTGAAGGCCAGGTCCCCCGAGCGGAACTCGGGAATGCTCCCATCATGGGTTAGGCGGAAATGTTGCGTATCGCCGCCTGTGGCTTTGCTGAGACCCCAATCAGGATTGCCTGTTTGCTCCGCCACAATATAAACCCAATACTTGGTTCCCCCCTGGGCCTGAAAGGCCGCCGGCAGGGTGAAAGCGTAGTCATACATGTCCACGATGCCAACCGTCCCGGCAAAGGTCTGGCCGGCATTGCCGCCGGTTGGATAGGTAACCAGCGGGCCACTGAGATAAGCCGGCTCCGCGCCATTGGAAGCATAAATGGCCACCTCAAAATCAACCACCGTGCCGGCGCCGTTGAAGACATTGGGATCGTAACCGCCGCGCCATTGAATCCCTGTAATGTCCTGGGTAGTCGTCAGGGTGAAATTGTCCCAGAGGTACTTGTCAAAATTACTCTCGTTCGGAGACCACCATGAGGATTGATAGAGTCCGCCGGCCGGATCGGGAGGCTGGCTGAAGAGGATAGCAGCCACCGGATAACCCGGCGTTAGGAGCAGCGCGGCCAGAACGAGCAGGGCGATGCCGATTGATTTGGATGCGGTTGACATGTTATCTCCTCTCCTTTTGGCCGGGCAAGTCAAATGGCCGGTGGCTGAATGCCGCACACCGGCCATGATTATGCCCCTAAGGGACCTAAAACTTATCGAATTCGTAAGCGTCCTTCCGGCGTCAGCCACTGCTCGCTGACGCCGGAAGTGTACATTAAACGACTTACGGTGTAATCACGGGGAATGGCGAGGCATTCACCCATGGGGATGGGCCGGCGCCGTTGAACGCCAGAACTCTGAAGTAATAAGGCGTGCTGCGCGGCAGGTTTCCAGTGGTATAACCGGTGACATTCGCACCCACATTGACATTCACCACGTTAGCCGTGAACGTCGCATTGGTCGCGCGCTGGATGGTGTATCCGGTCTCGTTGTCCACGTCCTGCCACTCCACTGTGGCCAGGGACCATCTGTTATTCCTAATTTTCGGCCGTGGCTACTACGGGACCGGGCGCTGCCGGAACCGCGCCCAGCGACACGAAGGCTTCGTTGGAAAAGGCTGACGAGCCATTCGAATTGATGGCAAACACGCGATAGGTATAAGTGCCGCCTGCCGTCACCGTCGTATCGGTGTAGCTCATGTTGTCCGTTGCCCGGCCCTAACTTTACCAGTAAAGCGAAGTCGAGCGGGGCGAGGGGGCCGCCGAGAGCCCGCTCAATGATGAATCCGGTCTCGTTGGTGGCGTTATCGGTCCAGCTCAGCAGGACCTGCGGCCCGGCCTGCGCCACGGCCGTCAGGTTCGTTGGGTCTGCCGGCGGCACGACCGCAACATCACCCACACCGATCGTGTTCTGAGCTCGAATTGACGGTCATGACGGAGTAGCTGCCGCCATAGCCGACCTCATTGTTGGCGAACACCTGGTACCAGTAAGCCTGGGTTTTATTGCCGATGGGATCCGTGAATGTCGTCACGTCGGCATCCACCGTCCCCACGACAGTCCACGGCCCGTCCGCGGTGAGCGCTCTCTTGACCGTGAAGCTGGTCTCGGTGATGGAGTTGTCCACCCAGGTCAGAACCACACTCTGTTTGCTGCCTTTACCCACGATCGTCCCAGCCAGATCGGACGGGGCACGCGGCGGCATGGCCACGGAGACCGGACGCATCATGTCCATCTCCTCGTGACTGAGGATGTGGCAGTGGAAGACGTACTCCCAGCCGAAGTTGACCACCTCGTTGACGATCGGCTCGGTCGGGTTGCCGAAGGCATCCGTGTTGTTGAAGCCCACCGTCGCACCGAGCGGCATCATCGGGTTGAGCGGCCGGACGCTGTTTGGTAGTTCTTCTGTGAAGCCGCCGGCCACATCGAACGTCGGGATGATCGGCCGTATGGCGACGATCGTGTCCTCCAGCGGGCTGATGCGGATCGGTATCCTTCCAGCCCAACTCCGTCGGTTCGGGCGGCTGGACGATGTTATCCCAGGTGACCCGGTTCAAGAGCTGCAAGTCGTACAGGTGCCAGTGGATCGGGTGCGTATCCACCCCATTATGGGTGATCTTCCAGATCTGCGTCCCATCCGCCGCCGAGGAGATCGGTTCCACCTGTATATCGGGATCGTGCACCGGCAGGTTGGTGGCGTCGAAGATCTCCGAAGCCGGGTTCACATACGGGTATAAGATGATGTTCTGCAGCAGCGGGGTCGCGCCCGGCGCTTCGAGGCCCATGGTGGCCTGCATGCGCCCGTATTCGTCGAAGTTGGTCGAGTTCATCTCGTCGTGGATGCCCTTGGGCTGCAGCGGGATCTGCATTTTCCCAACCCCGGGCGCCCAGGCGGGATTCAACGTATTGAAGCCGAACTGGAAGCCGCCCTGTTCCGCGATGCGGGCGAAGCCGTCGCAGTTCGTGCTCGTGCTGCCGGGGGCATTGCACCAGCCGTTGGCCACGAAATTCGTGCCGTAGGCTGAGTTGTAGGCCGCCTGCCCGACGACGATCGGGTTTTGACCTTCCTCGAACACGCCCGAGCCGTCCTGCTTGTGCTTGAAGGCATTTTTGAGTTTCGTCATGTTGAACGCGGGCGCGGGTGTCCCGGCGATGGTGACGCGCATGACGGTGCGGGTGTTCGGCCCGTAGCCCGGCAGGGTCGTCGGAGCGCCCACCGGATACAGGTCCGGGCCCCCGGTGTAATAATCGTAGCTCGGCACTCTGGCCGGGAAGGCCGCCGGAGCGTCGTTGTAGAGGATCAGCGTCTGGCCCGCGAACTGCGAGAAATCGACGATGACGTCAGCCCTCTCAGCCGGGGCGAGCAGCAGCGAGTGCAGGTCCACGTTGCCGACGTTGAAAACCGTCGGGTCGGTGATCCAGGTGGTCGGCTGGTTGGGCACGACGACCGGGGCCGGCAGGAAGCCGCCTTCGGTGCCGATCTGGATCCAATCCGGTCCAGGCGGGCTGAGGGTCGTGTCCGGGGTCGGGAAGACGACCGGGTCGGTCTGTGCGGCCGCCAGCTCGGCGGGATTCAATGCAACCTCGCTCAGGGTCCCGGTGGTGGGGTCGGCCACGTACCACTGCAGGTTCCAGAAGCGGTCGTTGGCCGCGTTGAGGATGCGGAACCGGTAGGACTTCGGCTCCAGCGTCACCTCCGGGTAGGCGGTGCCGTTGACGATGGGCGTGTCGTTGAAGGCCTCCATGCCCACCGAGATATTGGGCGTGCCGGGGATCAACTCCGGCTCGCAGAACGGGTCCGCCTGGTACTGCCAGGTGGCGGGATTGTTCAGGTCGCAAGCGTGGTCAGCGTTGGCTAAAGGGCGGGTCCACATTCGGGTCCATATTGTAGTATGGGTTGGCGATCGGCCCGTGCGCCGGGTCGGCCGGCGGCCAGAACCACGGCCCGTACATCCAGCGTCCGAAGGGGCTCATGCCCGTGGGGTCGCCCGGGTTCTGGGCGGGCATGTAGACGTGCGGCGCCCACATGCTGCCGTAGCCGCCCCAGCGGCTCGCGTCCCAGGTCGGGTCCTGCGCGGCCAGTTGTTCCGCGCCGGGGACGAAGGTCTTGTCCTGGATGACGAGCGGGATCTGGTCGGCCGGGATGGTGCCATCGGCGATCAGCTTTTGCTCGGTGTCGTCGGTGATGAGGTAGCCGGCCGCCTCGCCCGCGTAGACGTTGAGGCGGGTGATGCCCCAGGCGTGGTCGTGGTAGAACATGAAGCGCGCGCTCTGCTGGTTGGTGTAGTAGAAGGTCGAGCAGCCGTCATCGTCCGCCTGGCAGACATCCATGTCCGGGACGTTCTCCACGCTGACACCCTGTGGCCACTGCGTGTTCTCGCCCGCAGGGGTGATCCATTGGTGCGGGGTCCCGTCGCTGATCCAGGGGCTGATGCCGCCGTGCAGGTGCAGCGTCGCCCGGTTGTCCGAGAAACAGGTCCCGGCTTCGCGTTCGTGATCTTCACCGCAGAGCGGGTTGCGGGCGGTGTCATCGTCGGTGACGGCGCCGTTGTCCACCGTAGCGGATTTGAGTCGACCGGGCCGGGCCCGGAACCCATGAGCGTCGTGTCTACGGGCAGGAAGAGGTTGCCGTCCGAGCCGGTCGGCAGCAGGTTGCGGAAGACGATGCGCACCGGCTTGTCCTTGGTGGCGGCGATGATCGGCCCGAGGTACTGGGGCGTTGTCACGCCAGTGTAGCCAGTACTCACTAAGGTCTCCATCAAGCAGTTCGTTCATGAGGGGAACTTGCTGGCTGCCCGGCACGCCTCCCGTCTCAATCTGCACGTAACCGCGGGTCAGCGTTCCCACAGGAAGGCCCGTGATCGGATCCTTCAGGTCCGACGAGTAGCTCATGCGGAACTGCACCAGCGCGATCTCGTAGGTGTCGGCGTCCGTGTAGGTGGTTGTATCAGGCACTGCCAGTGGGATGTATTTCGAGCCGTCTTTCGGGCACAAGGGTGCCGCGACATCGGCGGGGTCGCACATTCCCGGCAGCGGGTCGATGAATTTGCGCATGCCACCGGCCGTGAGATAGCCCGAGCCGGCGGTGGTAACGGTAATACCGGTAATGGCCCCGACCTCCACCGTCGCCGACGCCATGGCGCCGGCCCCGGCATCGGTCGGTTAGGTCATATTCAGCAATCGCCACCGTAGTCGTTCCCTGGGTATACCCTGAGCCGAAGGTGTCCATCTTGACGTCGGTGATCGCCAGCGTCGAGCTGGCCGTGACGCCCTGGCCACCCGGCCGTATCGGGTCGCCGCGCGTCCCATCGAGGATATATACTTTCGGGGCGATCGCATACCCGGAGCCCGAATTCACTACAACAACGCTTTCGGGGGTCACCGTTGCCGGGGGTGTGCGTTGCAATAGGGAGCCGGTCGGGTCACCGCACAGACAACGTATCCAGTCGCCTGGACGCCGTTGGGGTCATCCGGCAATTCGAACTCGACCGTCGGCATCGAATAGCCCGCGAATGTAGCTTCGTCGATTTCGAGGGTGACCACATCGACACTGCCATAGGCTGTCGCCGTCGCGCCGGAACCAGCGGGAACAGTTGAGTCACTGATTGTTACGACTGGCAGGGTGTACCCCCCGCCAGGAGCGTCCACCGTAATGGAGGTGACGGACCCGGTCGTACTGGGGGCGTCGGCCGTCGCCGTGGCGCCCGTTCCGCCACCTGTTATTGTCACACCAGGAGCCGACGTATAGCCGCTGCCCGGATCGGTGATGTTGACGCCGGTGATGGCGCCGTCACCCCCGACCGTGGCCGTCGCCGTCGCCTGGCGGCCGTCTACAGACGGGTCGATCGTGACGATCGCATCGGGCCATGTGAACGGGCTGTTGGCGTAGTTCGGATAGGGTCCGAAGTAGTGGGGGACTTTTGTTTCGTCCGTGGCCGAGCTCGGGGCCGCGGCCAAGTGGGCGGTACTCCCAAGGATGAGAGCAGCGCCGACCAGCAGCGTAAGTAAAAGGTTTAAGAATTTGCGTTTGCTCATGATATTCCTCCTTTAAAAAATGGTTGGTTGGTGCGAATCATCGCATTTTAGATTGTTAGATTTTGTACTATTAATTTGGGACACAATTTCAGCCACTAAGTGGTTGCAATGAATTCGATCTTTAGGTTTTTTTTTGACCCCGATGGAATGAGATAAAAAAATTCCATTGGGCAGGCAGGATTTACAGGATTACTGGGATTTTTTTGCCTGCGGCGAGTACCCTTAGGCCGAAGGCCCTTCAATCCAGATGATCCTTTAAATCCTGTCTGATATTTTGTTTAAATCCATGAATCCAATTCCTTCGTGATCTAGCTTGGCAATTTTTTCCGGTCTATCCTTCTTAGGAATCATTACTATCCGCTTTACCAATGGCAACTATCGTGCCAGATCGCAAAAACAGGCGGGAAAAAAATATAAATACATAATTTCAATTAGTTGTGTCAAAGATCCGTTGACGGACAGGGTTGTGGAAGGGGGGTTGGAGGGGGCTGTTGATCGTGCCATTTTGGGAGGGGAGGTGGTGGAAGTTTAAGTAATTCGGGTGGTTGAATGGGGTCGTGCCATTTTGGGAGGGTCTATTTTGGATAATAATTCACCGCAGAGGCGCAAAGTTCGCAGAGAAAAAATTAAAGAAAAGGAAAATATTAACCGCCCCGATGAAATAAGTGCAACAGAGATTTCATTGGGCAGGCAGACACACGCGGACACACGCGGACGATAGAGCTGAAAGGTTAAAGGTGAAAGGAGAAAGGTCAAAGGAAAAGAATTCACCGCGGAGACGCAAAGGGCGCAGAGAAAAGATTAAAGAAAATATTAACCGCAGACGCACACAGACGCACACGGACAGGTAGGTTTAAAGCTCAAAGAAATCTTAAAAATATTCACTGTTTACTTTTAATTCTCAAAATTGTAAAAGTATTGCTAAATGAAAAAATATAAGTTTACAGATTATTTTGAAAATGAGGTATTAAGAAAGCGATCGTATCTAAAAAAAGAATGGTGTATTCGTGTGCTAGAATCTCCCACAAAAATAGAAAGGCAAGAGAATAACCGATACCGCTATTGGGCGACCATTGATGAAATGGATGGACGCTTCCTTCGTGTGGTAACCCTTGAAGATCAGATCACCATTCACAACGCTTTTTTCGACAGGAGGTTTAAATCGTGAAAATAGCATATTATCCGGATACCGACTCAATGTATATTGATCTTAGTTCCAAAAGTAGCACTGAAAGTACTGAGGTTTCTCCAGGGATAGTTCTAGATTATGATGATAAAGGAAATCTAGTCGGCATAGATATTGATAATGCCAGCAAGAAAATGGATCTGAAAGAACTGGTACTTAGCAAAATTCCTGTAAACAAACAGACAATAGCAGCTTGATCTCAGTGCATTGGGTGTCAAATCTCCAAATTATTCAACAATCAACCTGCTGTGTCAATTCCGTGAAAAAGATTTCAATTATTAATAATAATCTTGACAACTTACTCAAATTAACGCGTGTATAGTCGGATGGGCACCAATTACCAATATTTGAAGGCGTGCGCGAGAAAGATGCTTAAAGAACAAATTCAAACATACAAAAAGCGCTGGAAACTTGTTGCCGAGGCTGAAAATCGGGAAATTCGAGAAGCGCCTCCAGAGCTTCTGCTTAAGCAGACTTTTTCTATATGGGAAATCGCAAGATCCTTAGATTTTTTTGAACAGCGGGATAGACCAAACAAATTGTGGAGCCAATTGCAGAAAAAATTGATAAGCCATCATGCCTGAACTTTACCAAAATATTGAATCTCTTCTTAAATAGATTAGGTTCTGGCATGAAGCAAAAAAAGCCGACTGGAAAGCGAAGTGCGAGGGTGATTTATGTCTTGTCAATTAAGCGACCGGTGAGGTACTTGTGAATGACGCTTGACAGCAGTGTCTGGTAAGGCAAGCCTTCTTCCAGTGCCTTAATGTGAACCATGTGAAAATCACGTTCCGTTAATCTGAGGTTCACCCGTTTGGTTTTATTGAACGTGTTGCGAGCTGCTTGCCGGGCTTCTTCAATTTCTTGCACGACATTCGGCACGGGTTTTAATTCATCCCGTTCGAAGGCATCCAGAATTTCTTTCTCTTCTTTATCGAGTTTGTATTTCATGTTTTCTTTTCCTCTAAGTAAAGCTTGGTAGCTTTACGACTGGGAATTATGGTCTTGAGAAATCGTGCCCCGTTATCATCTTTAACAAAAGGAACAAGATAGATGTAGTTGTGCATATTGTCAACAGAGTCGAAAAAATTGAAGGTAAAAAGGCTCCAAGCAATAGAAGCTTAAAGCTGAAAGCAAAAGAATTCACCGCGGAGATCGCCGCCTCCGGCCCATAGGGATGGCCTACGCCCCGGTGGGAGGGCGCAGAGGAAAGATTGAAGGAAAATATTAACCGCAGACCCACGCGGACGCACACGAACGGGTAGGTTTAAAGAGGGGCAGAGGAAAGCAGAAAGAGCTGATGGCTCAAATTTGAGGGTTTCGTAAAAAGTCAGAATTTCGATTTTTGTTCATTGTAACACATTGAAATTACAAGCCCTGAAATTTTATTTTTTGTGCTTTTTGTGCTTTTTGCGGCCATGTCAATTTTAAACTTTAAAATCTTTTGCGGCTTTCCATTCTTTTTCGAGCGATCTCTTACTTATTTGCGCTTCCAACATGTTGAAATCAATGGCATCTGAAGAAAAAGCCAGAATACTGGATATGTCCCGCAAATGCTTTTCGGATTCACCTTCACGGTAATACTCAAGCTTCCGTAAAACAACGTATTCATATAGGGAATGGAAAGCTTATTTAAGCGACTGACGAAAATCCGGAATAAATTATGTTCTGGCATACAGGAAAATTTCTCTGACTTTTTGGTTTATCTTTGCGGTACTCCAATCCGGATGCTGCCGTTTTAATCCGGCAGCTTTTATTTCTCTGGCAGAATAGTAAAGATCCAAAGCAAGCTGTAACTTCTTTTCCGGCGTCATTGCTTGATATGATTTTTTTTGTTCAGGGTGCATCTTAAAGTCAAGTAACGGGTATCGGGTATTCGGTATTGTTAAAATAACAGCTCTTTATTGGTTTTTAAAGCAAATAATTCACCGCGGAGATGAAATAAGTGTAACAGAGATTTCATCCCGGTTAAATAGGCGCCGAATTAATAGGAGAGCGCATTTAACTGGACAGGTTGGGCAGGCGGAGACGCAAAGGGCGCCCCGGTTAAATGAGCTTCGCTCTTTTTCTACGAAAAATTTAACGCAACTGAATCAAGGTTTCATCAAAGAGATTTCTGCTCAGTCGCAAAATTTATAGGTGAAACTTATCCAATATCCTTTTCTCTATTTCTTTCAGAAGAGAAGCTTTAATATATAAACTGCTTTTCAGCGGTATCTCTGAAAGAATTTGTAAAACTTCTTCTGGGCTTTTTTGACCCCTGCGTATCGATCTAACAAGGATGCCGATGGTTCCATGCACATTAAATTTCAATTGTTCAGCAACTAGCCGAGCAGCTGCATCATCTGTAAGAAATATTACCAGCGGGTATATCCCCATGAGTGCCAAAGC
>CAVQQK010000005.1:0-322783 GCA_963714925.1 uncultured beta proteobacterium
TTCATGATGGGTCGATCCCACCTCAGTGCGCTGCCGCTGGTCACCGCGCGCGAGGGCCACGTGACCATCGACATCATGGATCATTTCGTTCCGACCGCGGCGATGAAAACGCAGCGCGTCGTGGTCAGCCTCCTGAGCGCGGTCGTGCTTGGCATCATCGCCTGGCGGCTGTGGATCATGTCGGGAAGCCACCTGCGCACCAATGAAGTCACGATGACGCTGCACATCCCGCACGGCCCGTTCACACGGACGTTCGCGGTGATGGCTGCGCTCGCCACGCTCGCCTGCCTGGCGGTGGCCTGGGACTATGTTCGGGGCGTGCGCGTGGCGCGCGACATGAGCCACGGCGTGGGCAGCGGAACCTGACGCCGTGACGGCGTAACCGCCTGAACGCGTGACCGAAACGCTCATCGCATTTGCGATTCTGCTGGGCCTCGCCTTCGCGCGGATTCCGATTGCGTTCGCGATGCTGATCGTCGGCGTCGGCGGTTTCGCGCTGACGCGCGGCATGCACGCGGCCTTCGACCAACTCGCGCAGACGACCTTCGCCGCGGGCATCGACTACGAGCTGTCGGTGGTGCCGCTGTTCGTGCTGATGGGCAACTTCGTCTCCCGTGCCGGGATGTCGCAGGAACTGTTCCGCGCGGCGTACACCTTCATCGGCCACTGGCGCGGCGGGCTGGCGATGTCGACGATCGTCGCCTGCGCCGGATTCGGCTCGATCTGCGGCTCGTCGATTGCGACCGCCGCGACGATGTCGAAGGTTGCCTACCCGCCGATGCGCAAGCTGGGCTACTCGGACAAGCTTTCCGCCGCGTCGATCTGCGCCGGCGGCACGCTCGGCATCCTGATTCCGCCGTCGACGATCATGGTGATCTACGGGATCATCACCGAGACCAATATCGGGCGCCTGTTCGCCGCCGGGGTTTTTCCGGGCGTGGTTGCCGTGGCGCTGTTGTGCCTCGCGGTGCGCTGGGTGGTGTGGCGTGATCCCGCATCAGGACCGGCGGGGGACCGCTCATCCTGGATCGAGCGCCTCGATGCCGTGAAGGGCATCTGGGGCGTGGTCGTTTTGTTCGTCATCTCGATCGGCGGCATCTACGCCGGAATCTTCACCGCCACCGAGGGCGCTGGCATCGGTGCTTTCGGTGCCTTCATCTTCGCGCTCGCGCGCCGGGCGCTGACCTGGCGCGTACTGCGCGAGGTGCTGATCGACTCGGCGCGCACCACCTCGATGCTGTTCATGATTCTGATCGGTGCGCTGGTGTTCGCGAACTACATCAACTTCACCAGCCTGCCTTACGATCTGACGACCTTCGTCGAGCAGTTCAAAGTACACCCGTTGATGGTGATCGTTGCGATCTGCGCGATCTACGTCGTTCTCGGCACCGCGATGGAGGAGCTGTCGATGGTGCTGCTGACGGTGCCGATTTTTTTCCCGCTGGTCACGCAGCTCGGCTTCGATCCGGTGTGGTTCGGGATTCTGATCGTGGTGATCGTCGAAATCGGCCTGATCAGCCCGCCGGTGGGGATGAACCTGTTCGTGCTGAGTTCGCTCCTGCCCGATGTGCCGACGCCGACCCTGTTTCGCGGCGTGATCCCGTTCGTGATCGCCGACATCGTGCGCCTGGGGATTCTGATCGCCTTCCCGGCGATCTCGCTCTGGTTGCCCTCGGCGCTTCACATCGCGGGCACCTGAGGTACGGCGGCCCGGAAATGAAAAAGGCCCGCAACCGCGGGCCTTTTTTGACCTGCCGTCTGCTTAGAGCGGCTGGATCGCTGCGGCCTGAAGGCCTTTAGGTCCTTTGCGAACTTCGAAGCGGACCTGCTGGTTTTCCTTGAGCGACTTGAAGCCGCCCATCTGGATTTCCGAGTGGTGTGCGAAGAGGTCTTCGCCACCCTCATCAGGCGTAATGAAGCCGAACCCTTTCTGGTCGTTGAACCATTTCACTTTACCGGTAGCCATGTGATGTCTTCCTTGATTGCGTTGCGTCGGCGAAACCGGGCCGATGCGACCGGGCACGACATCAAGGAAGGGAACTGGGTACCGCTACTGAGGCCGCGCAGCTTACACACGACGGTGAGGGGACTTCGTACACACAGCTTGAAGATCTTGCGAAGAGGATTGTACCACGGAGGCGGCAGCGGACGAAGGATTCGCTATGATCGTGGCCGAGCATCTGTGGAGGTTCTTGTGAGCGTCGCACGCGGCTGGCAGTACTTCATGCATCCCGGGCCCACCAACATCCCGCAGCGCGTGCTGCAGGCGATGGCGCGCCCGGCGATCGATTTCACCGGTAGCGAGTTTGTTGCGCTGCGCGACACCTGCCTCGAGAAACTGAAGCAGGTCCTCAAGACCGAGCGGGCGGTGGTGGTTGCCTACGCCGCCTCGGGCAACGGGGCCTGGGAGGCGAGCATCGCGAATCTGTTTTCCCCTGGGGATCGCGTCCTGGTATGCGAGAGCGGCTACTTCTCGCGCAACTGGGCGGCGACCGCAGCGGCCTTCGGCTTGGAGGTCGAGAGCCTGCCGACCCCGGAGCGCAACGCAGTCGACCCGGATGCGCTCGCCGAGCGCCTGGCGCAGGACAGGGCGCAGGCCATCAAGGCGGTCATGCTGGTGCACAACGAGACCTCGACCGGAATCCGCCACCCGGTCGCCGAGGCGCGCGCGGCAATCGATCGCGTCGGCCATCCGGCGCTGTATCTCGTCGACACGATATCGTCGCTCGCCTCCTACGACTTTCGGATGGACGAATGGAAGGTGGATCTCGTGATTGGCGGGGCGCAGAAAGGCTTGATGCTGCCGCCGGGGATGTCCTTCACCGCGGCGAACGACAAGGCCTGGGCCGCGGCGCAGGCGGCGCGCAACCCGCGGCGCTATTTCGACTGGCGCAACATGGTCAAGGACGGCCGCCAGGCGGCGTTCGTCGGCACCGCACCGATGCATTTCTTCTACGGGCTCGAGGCGGCGCTCGCGATGCTGGAGGAAGAGGGCCTCGAGAACGTTTTTGCGCGCCACCGCCGCCTCGCCGAGGCGACGCGCGCCTGCGTCGACGCCTGGGCGGTGGGCGGAGGGCCCGAGGTCTTTGCGCAGCAGCGCGCGTTCGCGTCGGATTCGCTGACCGCGGTGCTGATGCCGCAGGGCCAGGACGCCGACCGCGTGCGGGAGATCGCCGAGACGCGCTATGGCGTCGCGCTCGGCCGCGGGCTCGCGATGCTGCAGGGGCGCGTGTTCCGCATCGGTCACATGGGCGATCTGAACGAACCGATGCTGCTCGGCGCGCTGGCGGGCATCGAGCTCGCGCTGCGCGATGCGGGTGTGTCTTTCGGTCGCGGCGGGCTGGAGGCGGCGCAGGCGGCGCTCGGCGCGCTGGCGCGAAACTGAACCGGCTCAGGCGTACTCGTGGCGCCGGAAACGAAAAAAGTAGGGGCCGTCCTTGAACGGGTGCGCGTCGACGACATGGTGCGCGAGGCCGAGATCGACGAGCTGCTGGCCGAGCGTGACCGCTTCCTCGCGTGACAATGCAGTGCGACGCACGATCCAGTCCACCGCCTCTGACCCAACGAAACAATCGTCGTAGATCTTGCCGTGGTAGCTGCGTGGTGCCACTGCAAGGCCGCCGAGCGCCCACATCTGTTTGACGAGGTCGTCCAGTGCGATTGCCTCGACCGCAGCTGAGGTCGTCGCAAAACGATAGTACAGGTACTCGTCACGGAACGGATGCGCCTTGACCACATGATGAAAGGCGCCGTGCTCGAGCAGGAACTGCCCGACTTCCACGGCGGCGGCGCGCGATGCGCCGGTCGCACGCACCAGCCAATCGACCGCCTCGCTGCCGATGAAGCAATCGACATAGGTTTTCCCGACGTAGCGACGATCCGCACGCGCGATGCCTCCCCTGCCCAGCATGTATCCCACGATCGCCTGCGCCGTGACCCCCGCGCCATGCAGTAGGGCGAGCGCGGGCGGCAGGCCCCGCGGCGGGCGCGAACGGAGCGTTCCGTACAAGGCCTCGGCGTCACTCGGAAAACCGGCCCGCGCCAGCGCGCCCGATACGGTGCGCAGGCTTGGAAGGTTCTTGTGATCGACCATCGCGACCAGATCGACCGCGCCCACCGCATGGGCAAGCGCGCGCTCTGATTCAGTGACCGATACGCAGGCGTCGAGCGCCGCGATCCAGGTCTGCGCCGGCCGGCGCTCGCGCAACGCGTTGGCGTAGGCGATCAGGTCGCGGGATTCTTCGGCGAGGCGTCTAAGATCGAGGACCAGCAGGGCGGTGGGTGCGGTCTCCGCGGCGAATCGCGCCACCGAGTCCGCGGGCCCGATGGACTGCGTGGCAAGTCCCGCCAATTCGAGCGCGGCAGTCCAGATCGCCTCCTGGTAAGGGCTTACCGGCGCCAGAATCGCGCCATGCAGACCTGCGGCCATCGATGGTTGGTCGCAGCCGGGGCGCGAACCTTACCGCCTAGTTCCGGCGCAGCGCGGCGAAGGCTTCGTCGACGACCGCGAGCGTGTGCTCGACGTCGGCGTCGCTGTGCGCGATCGAGATATAGAACTTCTCGTTCGGATTGACCAGCAGCCCGCGCTTGAGCAGTTCCATTGCCCAGCGCCATCCCAGGTCCTTGTCCGCGGTGGTCAGGTCCATCCAGGTCCGCAGCGGCCGGCGGTCGGTGAAGCGCACGCCGAATACGGCGTCCTCGCCCGGCGTTTGGACCGCGAAGCCGTGACGGGTGCCGGACTCGACGATGCCGGCGCGCAGGCGCGCGCCGATGCGATGCAGTTGGTCGTAGATGCCGGGTGCGGCGAGCACGTCGAGTGCGGCGCAGCCCGCCGCCGCGCAGATCGGGTTGCCGTTCAGGGTGTGGGTTGCCCAGACCACCTGCTCGCGCGGGCGGCTGCGCGCATCGAGCACCGCAAGCACGTCGGCGCGCCCCACGATGACTGCGAGCGGAAAGCCGCCGCTCACCGCCTTGCCGTAACAGGCGAGATCCGGCACCACGCCGTAGCGCTCCTGCGCGCCGCCCCAGGCAATGCGAAAGCCGGTGACGATCTCGTCGAACACGAGGACGATGCCGTGCTTTTGCGTGACCGTGCGCAGCGCGTGCAGGAAGCCAGGTTCGGGCAGCAGCACGCGCTGCAGCGGTTCGACGATCACCGCGGCCAGTTCGTTCGCGTGGGCCTCGATCAGCGCGACGGCGCGCTCGGTTTCGTTGAACGGGGTGACCAGGACCGAGTCGCCGGTTTGCAGCGGGACGCCCACCGAGTCCGGTCTCGCGTGCGGATAGTCCGAGGGCGCGTTCGGCACCGTGCCCCACAGGCCGTAGTCGTGCATGCCGTGCCAGGCGCCTTCGAATTTGAGGATCTTGTCGCGGCCGGTGAACGCGCGCGCGATGCGCAGCGCGTAAAAGGTCGCCTCGGTCCCCGACCCCGCGTAGTGCACGACCTCGGCGCAGGGGATCGCGTCGACCAGGCGCCGCGCGAGCTCGATCTCCGGCTCATTCAGGAAGAAATAGGTCGTACCCTTGTCGAGGCGTGCGGCGACCGCCGCGCTGACCGCGGGATGGGCATGGCCAAGCAACGCGGGGCCCGAGCCGAGGTGGTAGTCGATGTACTCGCGTCCGGCGAGGTCCCAGACGTGGCTGCCCTGGCCACGCTCGACCACCAGGTTGAGTTCGGGCGGCAGCACGAACAGGCCGAGCCCGCCGCCGGCCAGGGTGCGGCCGGCCTCGGCGAGCAGGCCGGCTTGTCGGTCGGCGGGTCCGCCCATCGTCGATCAGGCGGCGCCCGGCTTGGGGGGCTCGGAGATGAACGCGGCGGCGCCCGCCGCCGCCTTGGCGGCCTGCGCCTCGTCCGCAGAGCTGGGCACCAGTACCGTGACCTGGCGGTGCGCGAACTTGATGTTGTTCTCCTTGAACGCCTTGAGGACCTTGTCGAAGGCGACGCGCCGGATCATGTACACCATCGGCCCGGGCTTGGCCATGAACTTCGCGCGTATGACCAGCGCGCTGTCCTCGGTCGAGTACACGCCCTGCGACTTGAGCGGCTCGAGCAGGTCCTTGCCCAGTTCCGGATCCGCCGACAGCTCGGCGCCGATCTTCTTCATGATCTTCTTCACCAGATTGAGGTCCGTGTCGTAGGTCACGCGGAATTCCAGCTTCATGATCATCCAGTCACGGCTGTTGTTCTTCAGCTGGCGGATTTCGCCGTAGGGCAGGACGTTGAGCTGACCTCGGTGGTGGCGCAGGAACAGGGCGCGCGCGGTGATCTTCTCGATGCGGCCCTTGGTGTTGCCGACCTCGATGTATTCGCCGAGGCGAAACGCGTCGTCGATCAGGAAGAACGCGCCGGTGACGATGTCGCGCACCAGCGTCTGCGAGCCGAAGCCGATCGCCACGCCGACCACGCTTGCGCCGGCAAGCAGCGGCACGATGTTCACGCCGAGGGCGGAGAGGACCGACAGCGTCGCCATGACGAAGATCGTCGCCAGCAGCACCATGCGGAACAGCGGCAGCAGCGTGCGCAGGCGCGAGGCGGGCGTCACCGCGTCCTGCGGCGTCTCGGCCTGCATGCGCCGCTCGATCGCCGTATTGACGATTTCCCAGGTGATGTAGGCGAGCAGCAGCACCACCGCAATCCCGAGCAGCGCGCTGGTGATCCGTCCGCCGAGGCTGCGCTCGGCGAAGCCGAACAGGTCGAGCTGCCAGATGTCGGCGAGCATGAGAAAGCCCACGACGGTGACGACGATATGGATTGCCTGTCGCAGCACGGATTCGTAGCTGGCGAGGAGCGACGGCCGTGCGCCTTCGTCCTCGGACGGACCGATCGCAGCGCTCAGGGCGCGGCACAGCACCATGTCTGCGATCGGTAGCGCAACGACGAGCAGAATGCTCTCGATCGCGGCATCGCTCTGCCCCGTTGTTCCCATCAGCAGGTCACCGATACGCGCCGCGTAGATCGCGACCAGGTACAGCGTCGCGATGACCGCCCACAGATCGCCGAGAATGCGCCGCAGTGCCCCGCCGTCGCTGCCGCGGATCAGCTGCGCGATCGGCGCCCGGATTCGCCACACCGCAGTGACGAAGGACAGCAGCAACACGGTGCCCAGGCCCAGCTGGAGGAACTCGATCACTTGCGCATCGACACCGAGCACAGCGAAGGTGGCGTAGATGGCGAGCGTGCCAACCCAGAGTACGCTAAGCCAGATGACGCTGGCGTGAAGACGCTGTGCCGTCGCATCTTCAAAGGGCAGCAGGCGCAGAGTCGGCGCGCGCGGGGCGAGCAGGATGCGCGAGGCGATCACCACCGCGCGCACGATGACGATTGCGACCAGCACCGTGTGCACGACGATGCGCGTCGCCTGATGACCCTGGTAGAAGGCGAAGAACAGGCCGATCGCGCCGGCGTAGAACAGTGCGATCGCGATTGCTTCGAGCGCGACCTTGAGGACGAAGCGCCCCGTTTCGGCCCCGAAGCTTGCGCCGAGGCCGGCGCCGACGCGAGCGAGCGGCAGGTGAAGCACGCGGCGATAGGCCGACTCCACGATCCAGCCGGCGAGAATCATCACGGCGAGGCCGAGCATGATCTCCAGTAGATGGATTGGTCCGCGCGCGTCGGTCAGACGTCCGACAACATGGCCAATGGCCTCCGGTAAGCGTCCGCCCGCGCGCAGCACGCGCTCTGCGCGCTCGCGCAGCCGGCTCGAGCCCTTGTCCATCGCGCCGACCATGTCGGTCATGTCGCCGCCGTCTGCGGGCTTGACCGCGGCACGATCGAGCTGATTGATGAGAAGTTTGCGCACCTCCGTATCGCTCAGGCGCGAGATCAGTTCGCGGATCGCCTCCGGCGTGAGCGGCGCTGGCAGCGTGGCGGGTGCTGTTGCCGGGCTCGAGGGCGCCGGCGCGGCGTCCTTGGCCTGTACGCTGCCGGCGCTCGAAACAAGGAGGAGCCCGGCGATAATAGGCAGCAAGAGGGCGCTGAGTCGGTGAGCGAAGTTCATGGCGATGACGGGTACCGTTGATCGGATGGCCCAAGGCGCGGCGCGGGCGCCGGGCGAAGGCGGCATGATACGACGCATCGCGCACCTCGACATGGACGCGTTTTACGCTTCGGTCGAATTACTGCGCTACCCGCAGCTGCGCGGCCAGCCGGTTGTGATCGGCGGCGGGCGGCGCTACCAGCCCGAGGTGCTCGCCGATGGCAGCCTGCGCTTTGCGCGCCTCGCCGAGTATGCGGGCCGTGGGGTGAGCACGACGGCGACCTACGAGGCCCGCGCGCACGGCGTGAATTCCGGCATGCCCCTGGCGCGTGCGGCACGGCTCTGTCCCGAGGCCACGCTCCTGCCCGCGGATTTCGACGAGTACCGCAAATACTCGCGCCTGTTCAAGGCGGCGGCGCGCGACATTGCGCCGGCGATCGAGGACCGTGGAATCGACGAAATTTTCATCGACCTGAGCGCGCTGCCCGGTGTGGCCGTCGATGGTGGTCGCGCAATTGCGCTGGCGATCAAACGTAGGGTGCACACCGCGACCGGGCTGAGTTGTTCGATCGGGGTGGCGCCCAACAAGCTGCTGGCAAAGATGGCCTCGGAGCTCGACAAACCCGACGGCCTGACGCTGCTCGATGCGGGCGACCTGGCTGCACGGATCTGGCCGCTGCCGGCGCGCAGGATCAACGGCATCGGCCCCAAGGCGGCGGCGCGACTTGAAACGATGGGC
This sequence comes from uncultured beta proteobacterium, assembly GCA_963714925.1. GTDB lineage: Bacteria > Pseudomonadota > Gammaproteobacteria > Burkholderiales > SG8-39 > SG8-39. The sequence goes on from CAVQQK010000005.1 coordinate 8,716, forward strand.
GTGCGAACGATCGGCGAGCTTGCTGCGTTCGATCCGGCGCTGCTTGTAGAGCGCTTCGGGCGCAACACCGGCGCCTGGCTGCACGAGGCGGCCCACGGACGCGACGCGCGTGCCGTGGTCATGCAGCGCGAACCCAAGTCGATGAGCCGCGAAACGACGTTCGAGCGCGACCTGCATCCGGTGCGTGACCGCGAGGCCTTGTCTGCGGTGTTTACCGATCTGTGCGAGCGGGTCGCCGAGGATCTGCAGCGCAAGCGCTACGTCGGACGCACGATCGGCATCAAGCTGCGCTTCGATGATTTCAGCACCGTGACACGCGACCAGACGCTCGAGGTCTACACCGACGATGCGCGATCGATTCGGCGCGCGGCGGGACACTGCCTCAAGCGCGTGTCGCTCGAGCGGCGCCTGCGCCTGTTGGGGGTCCGGGTCGGCGCGCTGCTGCCGGTGGATTCGCAGGCGGCAGCGGCACCGCGTTTGCCCGAGGTGTTGCCCTTGTTCGATTGAGCGTGCGCGCCACCGCCCGAAGTTGAGCTATCCTTGCGCGCGCCGCGTTCGGCGGCTCACTGGAGCACTGCGTTCATGAACCGACTCTCGACCTCTGCCGTTCGACCTGCGCAGGCTGCGCGCGCAGTGCTCGCACTGTCGGCTGCATTGATTCTCTCGGCCTGCGCGGGGGGCGGGGGCAAACCGGCCTCACTCGCCGGAACCTACTGGAACGTGACCGAGGTCGGCGCGCAGACATTCAAAGCGGCAAAGGGCCAGCGCGAGGCGCATCTTCGCCTCGATGCGCAGAACAAACGCGCGACCGGCTACAGCGGCGTAAACAGCTTTAGCGGTGCGTACGAAACGCGCGGCACGAGCCTCAAGTTCGGCCCGCTCGCGGCGACGCGACGCGCGGGAAAGCCGGCGGCGATGACATTCGAGTCGGCATACTTCAAGGCGCTCGGTGCGACGCGCGCCTATCAAATTTCGGGGGATGCGCTCGAGCTGATCGACGCCGAGGGTAACGCGCGCGTTCGGCTGGAGGCGCTGCCCGCGCTCTGAGGCCGCGCTCAGCGCTGTACGCTGGCGCGGCCATGGCGGTAGGTGAACAAGGGCGCACGCGCCGGCGGGTGTCGGGTACGCAGGTACGCGCGAAGCTCACCGAGCACGAACTCGGTGATGTCGGCGAGCGGCAGCGCGAGGCAGCGCTCGATCGGGCGCCAGTCGAGATCCAGCAGTTCTCCATTGCCCCGCAGTGCACCCTGGAGTCGAGCCGCCTCGGCGACGAAAAAGCGCGCATGAAATCGGATCGGGCTTGCGGTCGGGGTGATCGCGCGCACGATATGGTCGAGCCCGTCGAGCGCCGGGCGCAGCACGCCGTCGCGCACGTCGCCGAGGGCGAGGCCGGTCTCTTCCCAGGTTTCCCGCACGGCTGCAACTGCAAGCGCGCGGGCGCGCGCGTGGCTCGCGGTCTGCTCGAGCAAGCGGGCGACGTCGGCGCGCAGCGGCGTGAGGGGCGTGACGCGATGGTCTTCGGGGTCGACGCCCCCGCCCGGGAACACGTACATGTCGGGCAGAAAGCGGTGGCGCCGCGCACGCCGGCCCATCAGGACTTCGGCGTGAGCGTCGCGTTGCCGGGTCAGCACGAGGCTTGCGGCGTCCCTGGGTCGAACCGGCATGGCAGGCCGATGTTAGCGTAGCGAGGCACAGGCGCCGTTCGGCGCATGCGCGGTTTCGCAGGGATAATGGCCCATGCCTCGACGGCGCGTTGCGTTTGCGACGATTGCGGTGACCGGGCTCGGCCTGTTCGTCGCGCTCTCGGTCGGCGTGACGCTCGTCATGAGCGGCGCGACCGGCGTGCGCACGACACGCGAACTGGTCGCGCAGCGCGCCGAGGCGCTGCTCGATGCGCTCGACCGCCGGCTGCAGGCGCGCCTGCAGCCGGTCGATGAACAGGCGAACTGGATCGTTCGATCGGTCGCCGACGGGCACATCGACCTGGCGAACAACGCCCAGCTCGACGCCTTCATGAACGGCGCGCTCGGCACGACGCCCCAGGTCGCCAGCATCGGCATCGTCGATCCGACCGGACTGATCCGACGCTGGCGCCGGGAAGCAGTCGCTGCGGTGGTCGAAGATTGGTCCGACCGCAAGAACATCATCGACTGGCTGACCGCGGGCCGCGCCCAGGTCCGCCCGGCATGGCGTCCACCGTTGTGGACGTCATCGGAACGCGTCGCCGTCCTGGTGCACGATGCGCCCCTGCACCGCGACGGGCGTTTTGTCGGCATGCTCGCACAGGTCGTTCCGCTCGAGCGGTTGTCCGAGGAACTGGCCGAATTCTCGATCGAGACGGGCGTGACGCCCTTCGTTCTGTATGGGCCCGATCGCGTGCTTGCGCACCCGCTACTTGCGCGCGACGAGCTCGACGAGGCGCGAACCGATCCGCTGCCCCTGCTACGCCAGGTTGGCGACCCCGTTCTCGAGCGGATTCGCTCGCCCGACGAGGTGTCGCCCTTCGGCCTGCGAAAGTTGTCGCGCTCCAGGGCCGTCGTCGCACGGGTCGGCGACGCGCGGCATGTCACGATCACCCGTGACATGGATCAGCGCGGGCCGCAGGCCTGGTCCTTCGGCGTGCATTTCGATCCCGAGCAGGGCGGCCCGTCCGAGATGCGCCGCGTGATGTGGTCGCTGTTCGCCGGACTCGGCGTGCTCGTCGTCGCGGTGGTCGCGGCGGGTTTCGTCGGCAGGCGCCTGAGCCGCCCGGTGGAAGCGTTCGCGCAGGCCGCCAAGACGGTCCAGGATGGACGTCTCGAGGACGTTCCGACGCTGCCGGGGAGCGCGATCGTCGAGTTCGACGACGCGAGCGAGTCGTTCAACGCCATGGTCGCGAGTCTGCGGCGCGGTCGGATCACGCGCCGCACGCTGGGTCGTTTCGTGTCCAAGGAGGTTGCGCGGGAGTTGATGAAGGGCGGCGGCACGCTCGAGCCGAGCGAGGCCGAGGCGACGGTGCTGCTCTGCGATCTCGAAGGCTTCACGTCGCTCACCCAGTCGCTCGGCCCGACCGGCACGGTGGAATTTTTGAACGAATACTTCGAGGACATGGTCGCGATCCTCGAGCGCCATCACGGCGTGATTACCCAGTTCCAGGGCGACGCGATCCTCGCCGTGTTCAACGTGCCGATTGCCGATCCGGCGCACGCCGAGAACGCGGTGCGCGCGGCGATCGAGATGGTGGACGCCGCGCAGGCGCGGTCCTACGCGGGGGTGCGTGCGGGCAACCGCGTCGGATTGTGCACCGGGCAGGTGGTTTCCGGCGCGGTCGGGTCGCGCGGCCGCATGACCTACACCGTGCACGGCAATGCGGTGAACATGGCCGCGCGGCTCGAGACGATGAACAAGGACTACGGCACGCGGGTGTTGATGTCCGCCTACACCGCCGAGCTCTGTACGGGGATCGCGTTGCGCAAAGTCGCCGATGCCTCCGTGCGTGGCTACGAAGCGCCGATCGCGCTCTTTACGCCCGATAAAACGATGGCCTGAGGCGGGACGCGCTCAAGCCGCCGCGCGCGTTCTCCGCAAGCGCGTGGTGCGCGCTTCATCCACGGCGCCGTCCGCGTCGAGCGCGACGCCGAACAGGCGCTCGACCTCATCGCGCCGGTAATAGCCGCGCATCACGTCGCGCGCGACCCGCGCGGGCACGCGCTTGAAGGCGTCGCCGTAGCCACCACCGCCCGGCGTCGAGACGCGAATGACGGCGTCGGGCTGCAGCTGGATATCCTGGTCCTTGGACAGATGGAGCGGGCGATAACGTTCGCCATCCCGATCGACCGCCACCGTGTTCACCCCGCCCTCGGCACCGCCGAGCGCGCCGAGCGGCCCGCTGCGGCCATGGTCCATCACCATCGAGGCGCGCGCCCGTCCGCGCCGCAGGCGAATTGCGTAGTTCACGCCGAAGCCGCCGCGCTGCATGCCGGCGCCGCCCGAGCCCTCGGCGATCGAAAACTCGTCGAACAGGACCGGGTAGTACTGCTCCATCACCTCGATCGGCGGCATCTTGGAAATGCCGATCGTCGAGCAGCCGTTGGAAATGCCGTCGCCGCGCGGACTGCCGCCGTAGCCGCCGCCGGTGAACAGGTACATCACGTAGGCGCGGTCTTTCTGGGGATCCACGCCACCGATTGCGAGATTGCCCGAGGTGCCCGCCGGCGCCGCGAAGAGTTGCGCGGGAATCGCCTGCACCAGGGCATCGAACACGGCCTCCGCAATGCGCTGGCTGACTTCGGCCGCGCAGCCCGAGACCGGGCGCGGATACCGCGCGTACAGAAACGTTCCCTCGGGATCGATGATCTGCAGCGGCTCGAAGGTGCCCGCGTTGATCGGCACGTCGGGAAACACGTGCTTGATCGCCAGGTAGACCGACGAGCGCGTGGTGGCGATCACCGAGTTCATCGGGCCCTGGCAGGGGGGCGACGAACCGGAAAAATCGAACACCAGGTTCTCGTCCGCGGTGCGCGTGAGCTTGAGCCGGATGTGCAGCGGTTCGTCGACGACGCCGTCGGAATCGACGATCGAGTGCCCCTCGTAGCTGCCGAGCGGAATGCGCGCGATCTTGGCGCGCATCTGCTGCGCCGCGCGCAAGCGCAACTCGCGGATCGCAGCGCGCACCGTGTCGTCGCCATAGCGATCGAGCAGGGCGGTGAGGCGCTTTTCGCCGGTCGCGAGCGCCGCCGCCTGCGCCTTGATGTCGCCGATGCGCTGATCCGCGATGCGGATGTTCGACAGCACGATCGACAGGATTTCCTGGTCGAGCACGCCCTTCTTGTAGAGCTTCACCGGCGGCAGGCGCAGACCTTCCTGCTCGACCTCGGTGGCATTGGCCGAAAAGCCGCCCGGCACCATGCCGCCGAGATCGGGCCAGTGCCCGGTGTTGGACAGCCAGGCCCACAGGCGCCCGCCGTAGAAGAACGGGCGCGCGAAGCGCACGTCCATGAGATGCGTGCCGCCAAGGTAGGGATCGTTGACGATGAAGACGTCGCCCGGATCGAGCGACCAGTTCATGTTGCGCACCTGCGCGATCACGTGCTGGGTGGAGAACTGCATGGTGCCGACGAACACCGGCAGCCCGAGCTCGCCCTGCGCGATCAGCATGCCGTCCTCGGCGCCATAGATGCCGTCGGAACGATCGAGCCCTTCCGAGATCACGGGACTGAACGCGGCGCGCACGAACGCGAGGTCCATCTCGGCACAGACCTGCTGCAGGCCGTTCTGGATGACCGAGAGCGTGATCGGATCGAGCGTGCTCATCTGCGCGGCACGATACCATGGTCCAAACCGGACGCAGGGAGGCAGAAGCGATGAATGTGCGCTACGAAATTCAGGACCGTACCGCGGTGATTACCATCGATCGGCCGCAGCGGCGCAACGCGGTTGATGTGGATACGCAGGCCGAGCTCTATGCGGCGTTCGAGCGCTTCGACGCCGACGCCGCGCTGGACGTCGCGATTCTCACCGGGGCGGGCGGGCATTTCTGCGCCGGCGCCGACCTGCGCGCGATGGCGGAAGGGCAGAAGAAAGCGCTACGACGCCGAAGGACCGATGGGACCGATGGGGCCGACGCGCATGCGCTTGTCGAAACCGGTGATCGCGGCGATCGAAGGCTACGCGGTTGCGGGCGGCGCCGAGCTTGCGCTGTGGTGCGACCTGCGCGTGATGGCCGAAGGCGCGACCTTCGGCATCTTCTGCCGGCGCTTCGGTGTGCCGTTGATCGATCTCGGCACGGTGCGACTGCCGCGTTTGATCGGCCACAGCCGCGCGATGGACCTGATTCTCACCGGGCGGCCGGTCGATGCGCTCGAGGCCGAACGCATCGGCCTTGCGAACCGGCTCGCACCGACGGGGAATGCGCTCGCGGCCGCGCTCGAGCTTGCGGCGTCGTTGTCGAAGTTTCCGCAGCAATGCCTGCGCAACGACCGGCGCTCTGCGCTCGAGCAGTGGGGGCTGGATGAGCGCGAAGCGATGTTGAACGAGTTCCGCCTCGGCATGGAGATCATCGCGTCCGGAGAGTCCTACGCCGGCGCCGAGCGCTTTTCCAGCGGCGAGGGGCGGGGTGGTCGCTTCGCCTAGCCCGACGCAGATGCCGCCGCTGGGGACCGCGCGCCCGGCGGTCGCCCTCGCGATCGTGCTTGTCGGCATGCTGGTCGCGCCGCTCGATTCCGCGGTAAACGCCGCCTTTCCCGCGATCACCGCCGCGTTCGGGCTCGACGTGGCGGCGATCCAGTGGATCGTGATCGCCTACATGCTCGCCTTCAGCAGTCTGATCGTGGTCAGCGGAAGGCTCGCCGATCTGTTCGGCTACCGGCGCGTGTATCGCGTCGGCCTCGCATTCGCGACACTGGCGTTTCTCGGCTGTGGGCTTGCGCCGGCCTACGCGTGGCTGCTTGTCGCGCGCGTGTTCCAGGGCGTGGGCATTGCACTCGTGCTCGGCGCCGGGCCGGCGCTCGCGTTGTCTGTTTATCCGGAATCGGCGCGCACCCGTGTGCTTGCGCAGTACTCGGCGGCCTTTGCGATCGGCCTCGCACTGGGCCCGGCGGTGGGGGGCATTCTGGTCGAGCATTTCGGCTGGCGCGCGGTGTACCTCGCACGTGCGCCGCTGGCATTCGTGGCACTGGTGCTGTTGCGCTACGTGCCTGCAGCCGCGGTGAAATCCGGGCGCGTGTTCGACATTGCCGGCGCAGTACTGCTCGCGACCTGGACCGGTGCGCTGCTCCTTGCGCTCGCGCTGCCGGGTCGATTGTCGCTCGCGCTCGGATTCGTCGCGCTCGGCAGTTTCGCGGCCTTCGTCGCGCGCGAATCGCGCGCGGCAGAGCCGACCATCCGGCTGTCACTGTTTCGCGATTCGGCGTTTTCGATTCCCAATCTCGCCTCGGTCGCCGTGCACTTCGCCGGATTCACCATATTTCTGCTCGGGCCGTATTTCTTCGTGCGCGTCGCGGGGCTGTCGGCGCAGGCGGGCGGCATGATGCTCGCACTCGGGCCGGCGGGGGCGGTGCTGGGCTCGGTGCTGTCCGGGCGCCTCATCATGGCCTTTCGCGCGCGCCGCGTGGCGCTCGCCGGCATGCTGCTCGATTTCGCCGGCGTTGCCATCGCAGCCACCTGGGATACACAGACCAGCGTGCCCGTGATTGCCGCCTCGCTCGCCATGCAGGGCTTCGGGATCGGCATCTTTCAGGTCGCGTACACCGACATCGTCATCGCCACCTTGCCGCTCGAGGATCGCGGCGTCGCGTCGAGCCTGGCGAATCTCACGCGCACGCTCGGCGTGGTGGGCAGCGCGACCGCGATGTCGGCCTTGTTCGCCTACGCCGAGCGCGGCGCGCTCGGGGTCGGACAGGACGCCAACGCCGCTTTCCTCAGCGGCTTCAATTTCGCCTTCACCAGCGCCGCCGCGGGGCTTGGCGTTTTTCTCCTGTTGAGCCTCGTTCGACCGCGCGTGTGGACCCGGCGATAGGAAAGATGTCAGGAACCCTTTCTTTTCGAAATGATTCCCGACACCTTTTTCAGACTTCGACCAGCAGATTGCCGTGCCGATCGAGCCGCGCGCGGCAGCCGGGCTCGAGCACCGTGGTGCAGTCGAGCTGCTCGATGATCGCGGGTCCCTCGATGTCCTGCCCGAGTGGCAGGCGTTCGCGCGCGTAGATCGCCGTGCGCTGCCAACCCCCCTCGAACCACACCTCGCGTTCGCCGACGCGCGCGCCGGCCGCGTCGGCGGCATGCGCGCCGCGCCCGAGCGCCGCCAGATCGATCGGCGGCCGAACGCCGATCACCGCGGTATGCAGGTTGACCAGCACGGCGCGAATCTCCGGCAGCTCGACGCCGAAGCGCGCCCAGTAGGTACGATCGAATGCCTGCTGCAGAACCTCGCGGCTGACGTCGCGCCCGGCCAGCGGGACGCTCAGGATGTGGCTCTGGCCCTGGAACTGCATGTCGGCGGAATGAAGATCGCGCACCTGGTCGATCGCGATGCCCTCGCGTTCGAGCAGGCGTCGACCGTCGGCGGACTGGCGGGCGAGGATCGCGTGCACCTGGTCCATGTCGAGCGCTGGCAGCGGCTGGTTGACCGTGTTGACGTAGTCGTGGCGCAGGTCGGCGACCACGCAGCCGAGCGCGTTGGTGATGCCGGGGCGCGCCGGCACGAGCAGGCGCGGGATGCCGAGTTCGCGCGCCAGCGCCGCGGCGTGCAGCGGCCCCGCGCCGCCGAACGGGAAGAGGACGAAATCGCGCGGGTCCTGGCCGCGCGCGAGCGAGACCATGCGGATCGCGCCGGCCATGCGGTCATTCGCGATGCGCAGGATGGCGGCCGCCGCCTCGGTGGCGTCGAAGCCGAAGGGCCCTTTGAAGCGCGCGTCGAGCGCCGCGCGCACCGCCTCGACGTCCGCGCGGCCGGCGACGCCGAGCAGCCGATCTGCGTTCAGTCGACCGAGGACGAGATTGGCATCGGTGATCGTCGGCTCGGTCCCGCCGCGTCCATAGCAGATCGGTCCCGGCTGCGCCCCGGCGCTCTGCGGTCCGACCTTGCAGCATGCCGTCCTCGCCGATGTGCGCGATCGAGCCGCCGCCGGCGCCGATGGTGTGCACGTCGACCATGGGGACGTGCACCGGCATCGCGTATTCGATTTCGAGCTCGGAGGACACCTGCGGCACGCCGTCGCGGATCAGGCCGACGTCGGTCGAGGTGCCGCCCATGTCGTAGGTGATTGCGTTCCGAAATCCCGCCGCGGCGGCGGTATAGGCCGCCGCCATGATGCCCGAGGCGGGCCCCGACATCACGGTGTTGACTGCGCTGCGCGCGACCAGCGCGGCCGACACCGTGCCGCCGTTGCCCTGCATGACGAGCAGGTCGCGTTCGAATCCGCGCGCGCGCAGTTCGCCCCGCAGGCGTTCGATATAGCGATCGAGCACCGGCTGCACCGAGGCGTTGACCGCCGCGGTGACGCCGCGTTCGTACTCGCGATATTCGGACAGCAGCGTATGTCCCGCCGTGACATAGCCGTTGGGCCACTGCGCGCGCGCGAGTTCGGCGGCGCGCAGCTCGTGCGCCGGATTGATGTAGCTGTGCAGGAAATGAATGACGAGCGATTCGCAGCCGGCCTCGATCAGGCGCGCGACGCGCAGCGCGCACGGCGGCTTCGTCGAGCGGCGTCACCACCTCGCCTTCCGCGTCCATGCGCTCTGGAACCTCGAGGCGCAGCTCGCGCGGGATGATCGGGTCGAAGCGGCCGGTGAGGCCGTAGGGCGTCGGCCGCGTGCGGCGGCCGAGCTCGAGCACGTCGCGGAATCCGCGTGTCGTGATCAGACCCGTCCGTGCGAGCTTGCGCTCGAGCAATGCGTTGGTCGTGGTCGTCGTGCCGTGCACGATCAGCGCGAGGTCGGCGAGGGCGAGTCGCGTCTCGTCGAGCGCGGCGAGTACGCCGAAGGCCTGGTTCTCGGCCGTGGTCGGCACCTTGGCGATGCGCGTCTCGCCGGTCCGCGTATCGAGCGCAATGAGATCGGTGAACGTGCCGCCGACGTCGATGCCCGCGATCCAGCTCGTCAATCGATTCTCCCCGCGCGGCGTCAGGCGGCCTGCAGGCTGCGCGCCGCGTGCACGCCGCGGTGTTCACCCTGCAGTACGAGGAGCGCGCTGTCGATGCAACCGCGTGCGCGCATGCGCTCGGCACAGGCGACGCCGGCCGCGAGCGCCTGGTCGACGCGGGCGCGGGGCAGCGGCGGCACGTCGACCGTGACCAGCCGATCACCAAGGTCGCTGTCCTCTCGCAACGATCGCGCCGGTGCGCGAACGATCGACGGATGATCGACATCGACGGCGTTGGCGATCAAAGTCGCTGCCGCATCGGCCGCCGCCGCCGAGCGGGCAAGCACCGTCACTGCGTCGGCGATGCCGAGCGAGTGCGAGCGCCCGCGCCAGCCCGAGGTCGCGATGCCGCGCACCGGGGTGCTGGCATCGAGCACCGACAGCGCGTCGAATGCGGGCACGGCGATGTTCGCGACGATGCCGGTGGTGAGCGATTCGCCCGGGGCGAGGTGAAACGCGATGTCGCCGCCATCGTTGACGAGCGCCTTCGCGAGCGTGCGTCCGCGCAGGAGGGCAGCAAGCATCTCGTCCGCGACGGCGCCGGCGACCGCGGCCATCGGCGTGACGAACACCGCGCGATGCGGCCGGACGGCGTCCGCCATGCGTTGCGCGACCACTGCGCTGAAGGTGCGTTCGTCGATCGGTTGGCGCAGCGCGGGCAGTTCGGCGACCAGCTCTTCCAGAATCGACGCGAAGCGCTTTGCGGCCTGCGCGTACGCGCGCTCGATCTCGAGCGCGTCGCCCCAGCACTCGACCAGCAGATCGATCGGCCCGTGCACGCAGTGCAGCCGCCCGTCGGGCAGCCGCGTGCATTGGGCGGGCGGCATCATTTCGTCACCTGAGCGGTGACCGGCACCGGCCAGGGGTTTTCGTCGCGCCAGCCTTCGGCGCGCCAGCGCCCATCGCGCAGCACCGACTCGAGCGCCACCGCGCTGTCGACATGACCGCCCATTGCGCGATACGCCGCGAGCGGCAGGGTGAATTCGATCGGCAGCACCAGCGCCGGCGTCGGCACGTAACCGAAGGAACGCTCGGGCATGCGCAGGACGTCGACCATCAGCGTGATGCCGCCGCCGGGCCAGACGTACACCGGTGCGCCGCCGCAGGTGACGCGGGTCACCAGCTCCCGCACCGAGCGCGTCAGGCGGACCGGGTTCTCGGTCACGCCGGCGCGCAGGCTGCCGCCCGCGCCGCCCATGAACAGCACGCTGGCGAGCGCCGGCTCGCAGTTTTCGGCGATGCGCTCGACCACCAGGCTGAGCGGCGCCGGCATCGGCGCCGCGACGCGGTTTCAGCGCCTCGTCGAGCACGAACTACGCGGCGTCTTCGCCGGTGGTCGAGACCATCAGCAGGCGCAATCCCGGCCAGGCGGTCTTCGGATCGATGCGCTCGATGATCGACAGCGGATCGGTGATCTCGGTGCCGCCCCAGCCCTGGCCGGGTTCGGCGACCTTGAAATAGCGCCCGGGGGTCGAGCGCCGTCCGCGCACGCGGATGCCGGCGGGGCGCATGTCCAGAAAGCGGCCGGCCTGGTGCTCGGTGAGTACGCCGGTGATGTGGTCGTCGACCACGATCACCTCGTCGGCATGGCCGAGCCACTGCTTGGCGAAGATGCCGATGGTCGCCGAGCCGCAGCCGACGCGCATGCGCTCCTCGCTGCTCGCCGTTGACCATCGGCGCCATCCCGGCCTGCGACCCGACGGTGGCGCCGCCGTCGATGGTGAGTTCCACCGGCTCGCCGGTTGGCGAGATTGAGCAGCGCCTGGCAGGTGACAGTGCCCTCGCTTCTTGCAGCCACCGGTCAGATGGCGCACGCCGCCGAGCGCCAGCATCTGCGAGCCGTACTCGGCGGTGGTCACGTGGCCGATCTGCTCGCCGCTCCGCCCGCACCGCCGCTTGCTCCGGACCGAGATAGCGGTCGGTGTCGATCTTCAGCTTGAGGCCGCAGTAGCTGAAGATGCCTTCCGTGACCACCGTCACGATGTCGACGCCGTCGACCTTCGACGCGACGATGAACGGCGCGGGCTTGTAGTCGGGTAGGTGGTGTCGGCGCCGACCCCGGTGACGAAGGTGTTCGCCCCGAGATCAGCGTCACCGTCCCAGTCGTCGGCGGTTCCAGAAAGGGCACGACCGGGCCACCGGTATCGACCCGTTCGCTGCAGAACGACCAGCGGATCGACCCGGACCAGCGTTCCGTCGTCGTTGGCATAGCGATCGCAGGCGCCGGTCTGGCCAGTGCGGATGCGGCACAGCACCGGACAGGCGTCGCAGCGCACGATCTCGCCCGTGGCGTTGCCGGTATCCGGGTTGAGCGCGTCTTCCGGGTCGCGCGACAGCGGTTGCGTCATCGGTTCAACCCTTCGCCGCCGCGATCGCTGCGCGCAGCCGATGCGGCAGCACCGGCACGCGCGTCATGCGGATGCCCGTTGCGGCTTCGATCGCGCCGAGGATCGCGGGCGCGGTCGGGATGAGGCCGGGTTCGCCGACGCCCTTGGCGCCATAGGGGCCGAGCGGCTCGGCGTCCTCGACGATCAGGCAGTGGATCTTCGGCGCGTCGCCGATGGTCGGGATCAGGTAGTCGTGCAGGTTTTCGCTTTTCCCCGGCAGGTATTCCTCCATCAGCGCGAGACCGAGGCCCTGCAGCGCACCGCCCTGGATCTGGCCCTCGACCTGGATCGGATTGAGTGCGCGCCCGACGTCGTGCGCAGCCCACAATTCAATCACGCGGGTCGTGCCGAGATCCAGGTCGACCTCGACGCACGCGATCTGCGCCGCGAACGCATAGGTCGCGTAGGGCACGCCCTGTCCGTTTTCATCGGCGGGGGTGGTGGGCGGATCGAAGGTTCCCTCGCCGACCAATGCGACCTTCGGCGTGAAGCGATGGCTGATGCCGTCCTTGCGAAACACGACCTGCCCACGTTCGAGCGACAAGCGGTAGCGGCGATCCTGCCATTCGCCGGCGGGCGCGCCGGCGGCGTCGAAAATCCTGCGGCGCAGATCCAGACCTGCAAGCTCGGCCGCCTTGCCCGACACGAAGGCCTGGCGCGAGGCGGAGGATTTGCCGGCGTCCGCGGTGAGGTCGGTGTCGCCCATCACCAGATTGAAGCGCGCCCATCGGCAGGCCGAGCGCGTCGGCGCAGACCTGGGTCAGGGTCGTGTTCGAGCCCTGGCCGATGTCGACCGCGCCGTTGTAGAAGGTCAGTTCTCCGCGCGGCGACAGGGCGATGCGCAGCGTCGAGGGATTCGAGAGCGCCGTGTTGCCGATGCCGTACCACATGCAGCCGATCCCGGTGCCGCGGCGCAGCGCCGAACCCTTGCGTTCGGCGACGGCATTGAATTCGGCGCAGGCGCGCCGCGATGCCTGCCAATGCGGCGCCAGCGCGTCCAGGCAAGCGACGAGTCCGGCGGAATGCTCGAGCACCTGTCCCGTGGCCGTCGTGTCGCCTGCCTTGAGTGCGTTGCGTCGCCTGAATTCGAGCCGGTCGATGCCGACTTGGTCGGCGAGCGCATCCATCATCGCCTCGTGCGCGATCGCGCCCTGCGGCACGCCGAATCCGCGGAACGCGCCGGCCGGATGGCAGTGCGTGAACCAGGCGCGCCCGCGCGCGGAGACGTTCGGCACCGCGTAGGGGCCGCTCGCGTGGATCGGCACGCGCGTGGCCACGGTCGGTCCCCAGCTCGCATAGGCGCCGGTGTCGAAGCGGGCGTCGCAGTGCGCCGCGCGCAAGCGTCCGTCGGCATCGCAGCCGAATTTCACCTCCACGCGCGCCGGATGACGCTTGGTGCTCGAGGCCATGCTTTCGGGACGGTGGTAGACGCAGGCCACGGGTTGATGCGTGAGCCATGCTGCGAGCGCGACCAGCGGTTGCACCGACAGGTCGAGCTTGCCGCCGAATCCGCCACCGCAGGCGCTCGGCACGATGCGGACCTGCTCGGGTTTCAGGCCGAGCACGATGGCGACCTCGTCGCGGTCCATGTACGGCGTTTGCGTCGTGACGGTGATCTCGATGCGATCGCCGACGCGCCGCGCCCAGCCCGCTTCGGGTTCGATATAGGCATGCTCGACGAAGCCGGTGTCGAACACGCCCTCGGCGAGCGCCACGCAATCCGCAAACGCCGCCTCCGCGTCGCCCTTGCGCACCCGACCGTCGAGCAGCAGATTGCCAGGCTTGCCGGCCTGCACCGCGGGCGCGCCCGCAGCCATCGCCGCGTCGAGGCCGATCACGGCGGGCAGCGCTTCCCATTCGACCGGAAACGTCTGCTCGTCGAAGGCTTCGAGCGCGGCGCGCGAGCCGACGAGTGCGGCGACGGCTTCACCGCGAAACCGCGCCGCGCCCTCGGCGAGCACGGGCTGGTCCTTGATGTGCGGATAGATGCCGAAGCCGTTCGACGGCACGTCGCGCGCGGTCAGCACGCGCACGAGGCCGGGCGTGCGCCGGACGAAGGCATCGAGGTCACCGAGGCGAAACCGGGCGTGATGATGCGGCGAGCGCAGCACGCGCAGCCACAGGGCGTCGGGCGGAACGGCATCGGCGCCGAAGCGCTCGGCGCCGGTGAGTTTGGCGATGCCGTCGACCTTGGCTGCGCGCGCGCCGACGGCTTCCCCGGCGCGCGGCGACGGGGCCTCGCGTCCGGTAAACGCCGCGTCCATCACCGCCTCGATGATCTTCTGATAGCCGGTGCAGCGGCACAGCACGCCGCCGAGTGCATCGCGCACCTCGGCTTCGCTCGGCGCCCGTCGTCGGCGCAGCAGGTCGGTCGCGGCCATCAGCATGCCGGGTGTGCAGATGCCGCATTGCGCGGCGCCGTGGCGATGGAAGGCGCGCTGCAGCTTCGATAGTGTCTTGCCGCGCGCGAGCCCCTCGACCGTGTCCACCGTGCGGCCTGCGACCTGCGCGAGCGGCGTAAGGCAGGCGCAGACTTGACGGCCGTCGATCAGTACCGTGCAGGCACCGCAGTCGCCGGCGTTGCAGCCGATCTTGGTGCCGGTGAGGCCAAGCTCGTCGCGCAGTACGTCGGCCAGGCGCGTGATCGGCGCCGAGCGCGCGCGTACGGTGCGCCCATTCAACTTGAACGCGGTCGTCGTCGTCGCGAATTCGGCACGCGGGCGGTTCATGGCGCGCGCCCCAGCACGTTGAGGCAGCGCGCGAGCAGGGTCTGCGCCGCTTCGTTGCGGTAGCCGGCGGTCCCACGCGGGTCGTCGATCGGCGCAAGGGCTGCGAGATGTTCGGCGTGGACGTACGTGCCAAGGTTCTCGTCGAGCGGCGCACCGACCAGTGCCGCTTCGAGCGCGGGCAGGCGCCGCGCAACCGGGCCGCAGGCACCGACCGCGACGCGCGCCGTTTTGATTTTGCCGCGCTCCGATTCGATCGTTGCCGCGACCATCGCAATCGAGATCACGAGATAGCGCCGCGCACCGAGTTTGAGAAACTGGCTGCGCGCGGAGAAGCGCGGCTTCGGGATCAGGATGGCGGTCAGCAGTTCGTCGGTGCGGCGCGCGGTGCGGCGCGGACCGAGCAGGAACTGATCGAGCGCAGAGCGCGCGCGTACCCGCGAGGCTCGCCAACTCGACCGATGCATCGAGCGCGAGCAACGGCGGCACGCCGTCGGCGGCGGGTGATGCGTTGCACAGGTTGCCGGCGAGGGTGCCGGAATTCTGGATCTGCACCCCGCCGACCTCGCGCGCGGCCTGTTTGAGCCCATCGAACAGCGGCGGCAGCCTGGCTTCG
This sequence comes from uncultured beta proteobacterium, assembly GCA_963714925.1. GTDB lineage: Bacteria > Pseudomonadota > Gammaproteobacteria > Burkholderiales > SG8-39 > SG8-39. The sequence goes on from CAVQQK010000005.1 coordinate 24,064, forward strand.
ATGATTTGCGTCCAGCACGTCGTCGCGCCGATGCGCCAGCCCTGTGGCGTTTCGACGATTCCGCGCAGCGCGTCGAGCGCGGTGATGTCGAGGATGTCGTCGCCGAGCGGCTTCGCCACGCGTGCCGGGAAATGGTCGGTGCCGCCGGCGAGCACGGTCAGCGGCGCCGCCGCTAATCGTTCGAGCGCCTCTTCAGTGCGTGTGGGCCGAAAGTAAAGGGACATGCGGCGGGATTGCGTGAAATTCGCGGCAAGTTAGCATGCAGTGCAGGACGCGGCAACGGCGTGCGCGCACCGTGGCGTGAGCGAAAGTTTCAGCAGACGACGCGTGCGCCGTCAACGGTCCACCGGGAAATAGAACGAGACTTTTCCGTCGCTTACGGTTATAGTCTCGCCGGGTTTCGCAGTGCTTCATCCGGTTGACCTGCACCCGCTTCGTGGTTGTTCTAGAAACGTCCTCGAATTTTCTTAGCCAATTGTTATCTGCCTGAACCGGTTCCCTGGACGCTTGCGTCTGTTGCAGGCCGATTCAGGAGAAACACATTAATCCGTCGTTCAAAAATCTCGGCCTTTTGGCCGAGCTGCTCCGTGCTGTCGACGAGCAGGGTTACACCCAACCCACCCCGATTCAAACCCAGGCCATTCCCGAGGTGCTCGCGGGCCGCGATTTGCTTGGCGCCGCGCAGACCGGGACCGGCAAGACCGCAGGCTTCGTGCTGCCGCTGTTGCAGCGGCTGCATGAATCAAAACCCAAGGGCGCGCCGGATGGCCGGCGCCCGCCGCGTGCGCTGATCATCACGCCCACGCGTGAACTGGCCGCGCAGATCGAAGAGAGTGTGCGGGCCTATGGTGCGCACCTGCCGTTCAAGTCGGCCATGATCTTCGGCGGCGTCGGCATGCAGCCGCAGGTGTCGGCGCTGCGGCGCGGCGTCGAGATCGTCGTCGCGACGCCAGGTCGGCTGCTCGACCATCTGCAGCGCCGGACCGTCGACTTGAGCCGCGTTGAGATCCTGGTGCTGGACGAAGCCGACCGCATGCTGGATATGGGCTTCATCCGCGACATCCGTCGCATCCTCGGTCACTTGCCCGCGCAGCGCCAGAACCTGCTGTTTTCCGCGACCTTCTCGAAGGAAATTCGCGAGCTCGCGCAAACCTTCCTGCACGACCCGGTGGTGGTGGAGGTGGCGCGTCGCAATGCGCCGTCCGAACTGGTCAACCAGGCTGCCTACGCGGTGGACTCGGGGCGCAAGCGCGCGTTGCTCGCACACCTGATTTCCACGGGCAAGTGGGAACAGGTGCTGGTGTTTACGCGCACCAAGCATGGCGCGAACCGGCTCGCCGAGCAGCTCGGGCGAGACGGCATTACCGCCGACGCGATTCACGGCAACAAGAGCCAGTCGCATCGCACGCGCACCCTCGCGGATTTCAAGCGTGGTGAATTGCGGGTGCTGGTGGCGACCGACCTTGCAGCGCGTGGCCTGGACATCGAGGAACTGCCGCACGTCGTGAACTACGATCTGTCGCATGTGCCGGAAGACTACGTGCACCGCATCGGCCGCACCGGCCGGGCGGGCATCCAGGGCGAGGCGGTCGCGCTGGTGTGCGCGGAGGAAAGGCCGCTGATGGCGGCGATCGAGCGCTTGCTGAATCGGTCGATCGAACAACGCGTGGTCCCGGGCTTCGAGCCGACGGCAGGACCGGCGCGTGCGCAGCCGCGTGGGCATCCCGGGCAGCGACCGCAGGCCGGGCGCCCCGGCGAGCGGGGGGCGAAGCATCGGCCCTCGACTCAGGGCAATCGACGCCGCGCAGGGTCTGGATCGTCTGCAGCGTCTGGTTCGCGCGGACGTTCTGGCGCGGCACCGCAGGGCGGCGCGAAAGCAGAGTGGTCAGACCGCCCCGGCTCAAATGCCGGGCGACGGGCCGATTACCCAGGTGAACGGGGCCCCAAGCGGGGCAATCGAAACGCCGCGGGGAAAGGTGGTGCCGGACGACGTTCCGCGACGCCGACGGATGGGCGCGGGGCGAAGCCCGAAGGCCGGCGATCGGGCAAGCAGGGCACTTTCGCCACGCTGGTGGCCGGGGCGCGTCGCTTGATCGGCTGAGCACCGCGCGCGCTGCGGCGTCGTCCGCGACGCCGCGCCGGATCGAGTTACCGACCGGCGCTGGCGTTGAACGGCATCGCCGATCGGCCCCGCGTACCCGGGGCCGGTGGATCGCGCGGCGGGCCGGCGAAACACTGTGCGAACGTCATCCAACGGGCGGCCGTTTCGCCGCGACGATGAGTCCGGTGTCGGCGATGTTGCGTACCTGCGTGACGACCTGACAGAAGTCGACCGCCGGCCCGGCGATGCGGTTGGATTCCGACGGCGTATTCCATTCCCAACGCGCGCCCGACGGTGCCGTCAGGCGGACATGCGGTGGATCTGCGGGCACGTCGAGCCCGCGGTTCGTGAAGGTCCAACCGAAGGTATTGACGCCCATCACGGCAATGCTCCTGACGCGGTCGCTGTCGATGCGTTCGATTCCCATCAGATCGTAGACGGCCTGGCCATGGGCCCAGGTTTCCATCAGCCGCGCCGAAATGCTCGATCGGACGCTCATGCTCGGGCCGAACCAGGTCAGGCGCTGCTTCGGATCCGCCTCGCGCCAGGCTTGCCCCATCGCGACAAAATACGCCTGCCATTCGGCGAGCAGCGCGCGTCCCTTGAGACCCTCGAGCAGCGTGTCGGTGATCGCGACCAGATCATCGTTCTCCGCGCGCGCCGCCTGTAGTTCGGCAGCGATGCGTTCGAATCGAGGTGTGTCCCGCAGCGAGTGGTCGGCCAGCCGGTTGAAGAAGTGCAGATGGGCCAGGATGTCGTTCAAGGTCCATTGCTTGAACAGGGTCGGCGTGTCGAATTCCTGTTCGGTCAGCGGCTCGAGCAGGTCGAACAGCGCGGTGCTCTCGTCGCGAAAGTCGATGGCTTCTTGCAGCATGGTCGCGTCTTCCCGCCATTGTGCGCCAACGGGCGTTGGCTATAGAGTAGTCCACGCGGCCGGCCGCCCGGCGGCGCCGGCGTGGTTCATACGTGCTACATACTTCAGGCTGCGAGAAACGGAGGCGCGACGATGGCTGGCATGAATTTCCCGGGATCCGATGTTCCGGTGCGCAACGACCTGATCGACGCACACGAGAAGGGCTGGGCGAGCATCGCCGCGCCGGGCACCTGGCTCAGCGCTGAGCGACGCGTTGCGGTCGCTGCCGAAATCCGCCACGCACGCGCATGCGCGCACTGTGCGCGGATCAAGGATGCGCTGTCGCCGAATGGGGTCGACGGGGCGCACGAAAGCCTCGGCGCGGTGAGCCCGGCGGAGGTCGAACTCATCCATCGGGTCGTTTCGGACCCCGGCCGTCTAAGCGAGCGCTGGGCGCAATCCGTCCTTGCGCAGGGGCTTGCCGAGGGTGAGTACGTCGAGATCGTCGGCATCATCGGCATGGTGATGATGATGGACGCGTTTACCCGTGCGCTCGGCGTGCCCGAGCGTGCGCTGCCGGCGCCGCAGGCCGGCGCGCCGACGCGCTATCGGCCGCCGGGCGCGAAGAAGCAAGCCGCCTGGCTTGCGCTGGTCGAGCCCGCAGACGCGGTCGCGTCCGACGGACCGATGTATCCGAGCGCGAAGGCGGGCTACATCTACCGTGCCCTCTCGTCGGTGCCGCAGTCGCTGCGCGACTACTGGGCACTCGCGAGCTGTCATTACCTGCCGAGCGAGGTGATCTACCAGTTCGACAAAAGCGTGCGCGCGATCAGCCGCCCTCAGACCGAGGTCATTGCGGCGCGCGTGTCCGCGCTGCACCAGTGCGTGTACTGAACGACGGCGCACACCTACATGCTCCGTGAGAGCATGCACAGCAGCGCTCAAGAGGTCGATGTTCGCGCGGTCACCCGGGGCTTCGATGCGCAGGCAGCGGTTCCGCACGCGGCGTTGCTTGCCGAATTCGCCGAGGCGATCGTGCTGCGCGATGCGGCGCGCAGTGCGGCGGCACGTTCGATGCTGCGCGAGACGCTCGGCGAGGCCGGCCTGGTCGATGCCGCGGCGACGGTCGCCGCGTTTCACGGTTTCGTGCGCCTCGCCGACGCGATCGGGATTCCCTATACGACGGCCGCGCGTGGAGAGGATGTCCCCGAACTGCGCGAACGGGCGGGGATCAACGCGTTTTACCGGGTACAGGCGAGCGACTAGGAATTCCTTGTACGCCGCGGCTTTCGGGCCGGCCACGCCTTCCAGCGCCGATGGACCCACCACCATTGCTCGGGATGGCGCAGGATCATCCGTTCGAGGCTGGCGTTGAACAATCGCGTATTTGCGCGGATCTCCTCGCCCACGTCTTCGCGCTCGACGAGTGCGAGCGGCGTCTCGAAACGCAGGACGTGACGGCCGTCCGGCTCGCGCCAGCTGGCGGCGGGCAGCACCGGCGCGCCGCTGGCCTGCGCGATCAGCGCGACGCTGCGAAAGGTCCCCGCCGGATGGCCGAAGAAATCCACCTGTACACCGTCCCGGGGGCCGGCGTGCTGGTCGAACGGGAAGACGACGATGTCGCCGGCGGCCAATCGATCGAGGATCGCGTCGAGCGAGCCGCTTTTCGGCAGCACGCCGAACCCTGCCTGGCGAAAGCGGCGAATGATCACTGCATCCAGCCACTGCGGCTTGAACGGCCGGCGCACGAAATAGAACCGTCCCTGGGCCTGCGGAAAGCGCGCAATGCCCGCCGCGGTCGAAACCTCCCAGTTGCCGAAATGGCCGGTGACGATGATCACGCCTTTGCCCTGCGCGTGCGCGGCGACGATCGCCTCGATGTTCTCGACGCGCGTGCGCGCCGCGCGTTGCGCCGCGCTCAGCCAGGGAAACGTGATGAACTCCGGCAGCAAACGCCCAAGGTGCGCGTAGTGCGCCTGCGCGATGCGCCGGATCTCGGCTTCGGGGACGCTCGCGCCGTAGACGCGGCGCAGGTTCTCGAGCACCACCCGCCGGCGCAGGGGGAGGAGGTGGTAGAGGATCTTTCCCGCAAGCGGCACCGCGGTCTGCGCGGGTTCGGCGAGCGCGACCGCCGACGCACTGGTCCGGTCGTGGGTCATCGACAGCTTGATCGAGGCGATCCGGTGCCGTCCGAGCACCGCCTCGGCAGCCGGGCTGCAGCTTACCTGCGGGGCGCCATAGGCGTCGCGCGCGACCGCGAAGTCCATCGCGGTGATCAGGTTCAGCGCGGCTTCGCGCGGGAACAGCTTGAGGCAGGCTTCCTTCGCCGCGAAGCGCGCCGCGAGGCTCGCCGCGCGACCCGGCCCGTCGCCGCTTTCGCGTAACTCGTCGGCCGAGTACAGCTTGAGAAGATCGTCGGGCGGCGTCTCGCGCAGCAGGCGTTCGATGCGCGCGATGTCGACCGTGTCGATGCCGCAGCGCGCCGACGACGCGGGCGCGTCGACCATGGGCGTTAACGCCCGATTGCGGCGCGCAGCAGCAACGCCGCGTTGGTTCCGCCAAAGCCGCGGGCCACGACGAGCGCGATATCGCTGCGCGGTGTCTGCGGTTTGGCCGACACGGGAATGCGCGCGATCTGGGGATCGACTTCCCCAAGCGTGGCGATGCCGGGTACCGCGCCCGCGCGCAGCGCCTCGAGGGCGAGCACGCAATCGAGCATGCCCGAGGCCGCGATGAGGTGACCGAACGCCCACTTGAATCCGGTGACTGGGGGGGCGCTCTCGCCGAACACGCGATGGATCGCCGCGGCTTCGGAGGCGTCGGAATTGCGCGTGCCGTTCGCGTGCGCGACGATCATGCCGACGTCCGCCGGGCGCAGTCCGGCCGCGTCGAGCGCTGCCTGCATGGCTTCGGCAGGACCATCGCCGTCATCGCGAATCGGCAGCAGGCCCTCGGCCTCGGTCGCGGTGCCGCCGCCGAGAAACTCGCCGAGCACCGGCGCGCCGCGCGCTGCGGCCGACGCCTCGGTCTCGAGCATCAGTCCCCCGGCGCCTTCGCCCAGAAGGCTGCCGTCGCGTGCGGCATCGAAGGAGCGCAGCGTGTCCCGCGCGACGACGCCGATGCTGTCGTAGTAGGCGAGCATCTGCGGCTCGACCGGCGCGTCGTGCGCCGCCACGACGGCGCGATCCGCCTCGCCTTCGCGCAGCGCGTAGGCCGCCTCGATGACGGCGCAGCATGCCGCTCGTACTGTGGTTGGTGATACAGGCGTTCGCACCCTTCAGGTCGTACTTGATGCCGACGTGGCACAGCACGTTGTTGGGCAGCGCGCGCAACAGCCACATCGGGTTGACGACGTCGGGCAGCTGGCGGCCGAACGCCTCCAGGCTCCCGGCCGCTTCCGTCATGAGCGGGAAATAGTCGTACTGGCTGTCGTAGCTGCCGCCACCCGAGCCGACGTAGACGCCGGTGCGGTCGCTGTAGTCGGCGGCGGCGGCTTCGTCCAGGGCGTCGCGCCAGGCGGCGATGCCCGACGCGTCGATCGCGCGGCTCGCCGCGTAGAGTCCGAGCACGTCGGAGCGCCGGATGAATTTGAGGATCTTGCGATCACCGAGCAGCTTTCGCAGGCTCGAGATTACGGATCTCGCCGGCGATGGTTCGCGGCCCAGCCCGCCGTGTCCCACAGCGTGATCGGTCCGATCGCGCTGCGGCCGGACTGCAGCGCATTCCAGATCTCCGCCGGGCTGCGGCCCGCGGCACAGATCGCGCCGCTGCCGGTGATGACGATGCGCTGGGCATCCGCCATCACGCGTTCTCCTCTGGCGTGCGAAACACCAGGCAGCTGTTCGAGCCGCCGAAGCCGAGCGAATTCGACATGGCGATGCGCACGCGCCGCTCGCGCGGGCGTTCGCGCACGATGTCGAGATGCGCGCACTCTGGATCGAGTTCGCGCAGGTTCGCGTTGACCGGGATGCGTCCATGGTGAATCGTCAGCGCGCAGACCGCCGCCTCGACCGCGCCCGGCGGCCGCGATGAGATGGCCCATCACGCTCTTGGTCGAGCTGACGGCAACCTGGCCGACCTGCGCACCGAACACGACCTTGGCGGCTGCGCTTTCGCTGCGGTCGTTCATCGGCGTCGAGGTGCCGTGCGCGTTGAGATAGTCCACATCGCCGGGCTCGGCGCCGGCGTCTCCAAGCGCCTGGCGCATGGCCTGGATCGGGCCGTCGCCCGATGGGCGGCGAGTCGGTGATGCGATAGCTGCGACAGCGAGTTGCCGTCGCCGGCGAGCTCGGCGTAGATGCGCGCGCCGCGCCGGCTGCGCCGCCTCCCATTCCTCGAGCACCAGGAAGCCGGCGCCCTCGCCGAGCACGAAACCGTTGCGCGTGACATCGAACGGTCGGCTGGCCCGTTCGGGCGTGTCATTGTCCGGCGATACCGCGCCGAGCAGGCAGAACCCGGCCAGGCCGACCGGGGAGACCATCGAGTCGAACCCGCCTGCCAGCACACGATCGGCGTCGCCGCGGCGGATCAACTTCAGTGCGGTACCGATCGCCTGGCCGCCCGAGGCGCAGGCGGTATGCACGGAGGTCGCGTAGCCGCGGATGCCGAAGCGCCGGGCGAGCATCGATACGCCCGCCGTCGACTGGCTGCGGCAGAACACCATCGGGTCGCGCGCGGCCGCGTCGGTCGGCAGGCGCCCCACGTCCATTTCCCCGTTCGCCGCCGAATGCGCGTGTACCGCAGCGAGGGTGGGGTAGTCGACGCCCATCATGCCGGTGCCGACCGCGATGCCCCAGCGCGCGGCGCTCTGCGGCGTCGGGCGAATGCCGGCGTCGCGCATCGCCTGCGTCGGCCGCGGCCAGTGCGAATGCGTGCGAGCGGTTCGCGTACTTCAGCAGCTTGCGATCGTCGATCACCGCGCGCGGATCGAAACCCTTCACCTCGGCCGCGATGCGCGTCGAGAAACCGCTGGCGTCGAACAACGTGATCGGCGCGACGCCGCTGCGGCCCGCAAGCAGCGCATCCCAGGTCGTCGCGACGTCGTTTCCCGCCGGCGTGACGAGCCCCAGCCCGGTGACCGCCACCCGGCGCCGCGCGCTGCTCATGCCCGTCTCCGCGCGGCAATCTCGACGCGCGCGGTGGCCACCACCTTGCCGTTCGCGCGCGCGGAGAGCTTCGCTGAATAGCGCGTCGTCGTCTGCGGCAGCCTTTTCCGCGCTGATCTCGAGCCGCTGTCCGGGCGCGATGAAGGCGCGGATTTTCACGTCGAGGACGCGCGTCGCGGCGAGTTCCGCGTCGTCGGCAACGGTCATCGCTTCACGCGCGAGCCCGAGCGCGAGCCGGATCTGGCTGTCGAGCAGCAACGTCGCTGGAAACACGGGTTTGCGCGGAAAGTGATCGGCGAAGAACGGCGCCGAATCGGGTACCTGGAGCATCGCCTTCACGCGCACCGCGGGCGTCGATTCGACGACCTCCAGTGCAATCGGCGCGACACCCGCAAACCGATCGCTCGGGGCGCCGTCTGCGCAGAGCGTCTCGAAGTCGCGGCGCAGCGCTTCGGGTGCGTCGAAATCCTCCGTCGGCAGCATCGGTCCGAGGCATTGCTCGAGCACGATGACGGATTCGCCAGCGAGCGATGCGCGTCCGGCGTAGGCCACGTCATCGTCGGTGCAGCTTTCCAGGTCGGCTTCGAGCGCCAGCGTGTCACCCGCACGCACGGCACGCAGAAAGCGCGTTTCGCGCGCCAGTCCGGCCACCGGGCCGGCGCCGAAAATCGAGCTGCGCCATGCTGGTCCAGGCCGCAAGCTGACCGACGGCCTCGGCGACGAGCGACGCGGGAAACGCCGGTACGCCCGCGGGAATGCGATAGGTCCCGCGCGCGGACACGCCCGGCGAGACGTCGGTAATGCGATCGACGAAAGAAAACGCGCTGAAGCGCTCGTCCATCGGGCGTGCGGCGCCTCGCGTTGGCGCCGGGTTAGCCGGCGGCTTTCTGGGAACGAACCACCAGCTTGCAGAACGTCTCGGCGGTGAACAGGCGCGGGATCTCGGCCGACCTTGAGTGGCGCCTTGATCCGGTCGGCCGGCACCTCGGACAGAAAGCTGCGCAGGCGTTCCATGCCGGCGTCGGTGACGATGCCTTTCTGCTCGAAGTCGGCCTCGGACAGGTCGCCGCGTGCGTCCTCGACGATCTTGCCGCGGGGAATCTTCACCTTGAAGGCGCGCTCCAGGCGGAAGACGATGTCGAGAAAGTCGATCGATTCGGCATCGAGATCCTCGATCAGCGATACATCGAGTTTGACGTCCTCGGGGTCGCAGCCCAACGCGTCGGCAACCGTTGCCGCGACGGTGGGATAGACCGCGTCGATTTCGTCCTTGGTGATTTCTGCTTGTGCCATTGTTCATTACTCCATCTTGAATCCGCCGTCCACATGCAGCACCTGGCCGGTGATGTAATCGGCAAGGCCAGACGCGAGAAACCATACCGCATGGGCGATCTCCTCCGGCGTGCCGAAACGCCGGAGCAGGATGCGCGACTTGATCTCGTCGCCCGCCAGATCGCGGACCGTTTGCGACATCTCGGTTTCGATGACGCCCGGCGCGACCGCGTTGACCGTGATGCGGCGCGAGGCGAGTTCCACGGCGAGCGCGCGGGTGAGCGCGTTGATCGCGCCTTTGCTGGCCGCGTAGTTGGTCTGGCCGCGACCGCCCTTTTCGCCGGAAACGGAGCTCACGTTGATGATCTTGCCGGCGCGCCGGGAAATCATGTGCGGCACGACCGCGCGTGTCATGTTGAAGACGCCGCCGACATTCGTCTCCAGCACCGTGCTGAACGTCCTCGGGCTCGAGCAAGGCGAGCAGATTGTCACGGATGACGCCGGCGTTGTTCACCAGGACGTCGATGCGTTCGCAGCGCTCGACGACCCGCTCGACCGCAGCCGCGCAGGCCGCTGCGTCGGTGACGTCGACCTGTTCTGCCGTCATGCGCTGGCCGGCCGAGCGTGCGGCGGCCACGACCGTCTCCGCGGCGGCCGCGTTGCTCTTGTAGAAAAAGGTGACCTCTGCGCCGTCCCGCGGCAGAAGCGCTCGACGATCGCACGGCCGATGCCGCGGCTACCGCCGGTTACGATCACCGTCTTGCCGCTGAGCCCGGATTCCATTCGTTGCCTCATCCAGAAATCGCAGAAACCGCCGTCCACGACGAGTGTATGCCCGTTGATCATGCCGGCTTCCGGCAGGCAGAGGAGGTAGACGGCCCCGGCAACGTCTTCGGGCGTCAGCGTGGGACCGGCCGGCGTGCGCTGCGCAGACGATTCGAGCAGCTGCTCCCGGTTCGGGAAATGGCTCAGTGCATCGGTGTCGACCACGCCGGCGCTGACGGTGTTCACCCGGATGCCGCGCGGACCGAGTTCCTGGGCCAGCGTACGGACCAGCGATTCGAGCGCCGCCTTCGAGGCGCCGATGAAGCCGTAGGCCGGCATCGCGCGCGTCGCCCCCATGCTGGACAGTGCAATGATGCGACCGCCCGCGCGGCATCAAGGGCACGGCGTGCTGGGCGAGCAAGGCGAGCGCCAGGGCGTTGGTTTCCATGCACCAGCGCCAGTGCTTCAGAGACATTTCCATCGCCGGCTTCAGCACGCCGCTCGCCGCGTTGCTCACCAGGATGTCGACATGGTCGAAATGCGCGCGCAACGCCTCGAACAGCTCGTCGACGCTGTCGGGTATGGCCACGCTCGCCTTGATCGCAACCGCCCGCCGACCCATCCCGCGCAGTTCCGCGCACAGCGCGTCCGCCTCGTCGTGGCTGTTGTAATAGTTGACCGCGACGTCGCAGCCCGCAGCCGCCAGCTTGCACGCGATCGCCCGCCCGATGCCGCGCGCGGCGCCGGTCACGAGCGCGACCTTTCCGTCCAGGGCACCGGTCATTGCTTTGCGCAACGCAACATTACTTCGCGAGCAGCCGCATCGCCCGCTCGAGGCCGGACAGCGTCGTCGGATACATGCGGCCGTTCATGAGCTCCTTGATGACCTGGATCGACTGCCGGTAGCCCCAGATCTCTTCCGGCTCGGGATTGAGCCAGATGCATTTCGAGTAGATGTCGGTGAAGCGCTTGATCCAGACCGCGCCAGGCTCCTCGTTGAAGTACTCGATCGAGCCGCCAGGCTGCAGGATCTCATAGGGACTCATCGTCCCGTCGCCGACGAAGATCACCTTGTAGTCGTGGCCGTACTTGTGCAGCAAATCCCAGGTCCGCGTGCGCTCGGAGTGCCGGCGCCGATTGTCCTTCCATACGAAGTCGTACAGGCAGTTGTGGAAGTAGAAGAACTCGAGGTGCTTGAATTCGGTTTTTGCCGCCGAAAACATCTCCTCGGCGAGCTTGATGTGATCGTCCATCGTGCCGCCGATGTCCATCAGCATCAGGACCTTGACGGTGTTGCGGCGCTCGGGCCGCATGTGAATGTCGAGGTAGGCCTTGCGCGCGGTCGACGCGATCGTGTTCTCGAGATCGAACTCGTCCAGCGCGCCCTCGCGTGCGAAGCGCCGCAGGCGGCGCAATGCGATCTTGATGTTGCGCGTGCCGAGTTCGACCGAATCGTCCAGGTTGCGGTACTCGCGCTGGTCCCAGACCTTGACCGCGCTGCGGTTGCGCGAACGGTCCTGGCCGATGCGAATGCCCTCGGGGTTGTAGCCGTAGGCGCCGAAGGGCGAGGTGCCACCGGTGCCGATCCACTTCGAGCCGCCCTGGTGGCGGCCTTTCTGTTCCTCGAGCCTTGCTTTCAGCGTTTCCATGAGCTTTTCCCAACCGCCCAGCGCCTCGATTTGCTTCTTTTCCTCCTCGCTGAGCGTGAGTTCGACCTGCTTGAGCAGCCATTCGAGCGGGATCTGCGCCTCGATGCCCGGGATCGTCTCGACGCCCTGCCAGAACTCGCCAAATGCGCGGTCGAACTTGTCGAAGTTCGCCTCATCCTTCACCAGCGACGCGCGCGAGAGGTAATAGAAATCGTCGACCGACGGACCGATCACGCCCTTGGCCATCGCCTCGAGCAGCGTCAGGTACTCCTTGATCGAGACCGGAAGCTTGTGGCTTTTGAGCTTGAGGAAGAAGTCGATGAGCATGGCAAGGGCGGCAATGGGGTCAGACCCCTGTGGATAACTCTAACGGGGTCAGACCCCTTTTTAGATGATCGAAGGCCTTTAGTGAACTAAAAGGGGGTCTGACCCCTTTGCCTTAGCCACCCTTAGCTCTTGTCATGAACACCAGCCGCTCGAACAGGTGCACGTCCTGCTCGTTCTTGAGCAGGGCGCCGTGCAGCGGCGGGATGATGGTCTTGCGGTCCTTCGAGCGCAGTGCGTCGGGCGGAATGTCCTCGGCGAGCAGCAGCTTGAGCCAGTCGAGCAGTTCGGAGGTCGAGGGCTTTTTCTTCATCCCCGGCACCTCGCGCACCTCGAAGAAGACTTCCATCGCCTCGCGCAGAAGGGATTTCTTCAGTCCGGGAAAGTGCACGCCGACGATCTTCTCCATCGTGTCCTTGTCCGGGAAGCGGATGTAGTGGAAAAAGCACCGCCGCAGGAAGGCATCGGGCAGCTCCTTCTCGTTGTTCGAGGTGATGAACACGATCGGTCGGTGTTTCGCCTTCACCAGCTCATGCGTCTCGTAGACGTAGAACTCCATGCGGTCGAGTTCGCGCAGCAGGTCGTTCGGGAACTCGATGTCGGCCTTGTCGACCTCGTCGATCAGCAGCACGACGGGGGCATCGGCGTTAAAGGCCTGCCACAGCATGCCCTTGACGATGTAATTCTGGATTTCGTGCACGCGCGGGTCGCCGAGCTGCGAGTCGCGCAGACGCGACACGGCGTCGTATTCGTACAGACCCTGCTGCGCCTTGGTGGTCGACTTGATGTGCCACTCCAGCAACGGCACGCCGAGGGCCTTGGCGACCTCCACCGCGAGCATGGTCTTGCCGGTGCCGGGCTCGCCCTTGATGAGCAATGGGCGCTGGAGTTGAATCGCGGCGTTTACCGCGAGGGTCAGGTCGTCGGTCGAGACGTAGTCGTCGGAGCCATTGAAGCGCATGAGGAAAGCCGGATTTGGAAAACCCGGATTATAAGCGTGCGGGTGCATGTCTCGCCCCGGCAGACCCGCAGCGCGCGCGGTGGTTGAGCGTGCGGGCCGGCATCGGCTAGAATCCGCCGGTTTCTCCCTCGACCCAAGAAGAACCGAACGCATGCTCACTCCCATTCGCGCTGGACTCCTCGCCGCCGGTGTTGCATTTGCGGGCGCCGCGTCCGTGGCGCAGGCCCAGACCGTCACCGGCAATGCGGAGGCGGCGAAGGACAAGGTGTCGATGTGCATCGGCTGCCACGGCATCCCCGGCTACAAGACGGCCTATCCAGTGGTCTACCACGTGCCGAAGCTGGCGGGGCAGCAGCCGGTGTATATCGTAAACGCGCTCAAAGCCTATAAATCGGGTGCGCGCTCGCACCCGTCGATGGTCGGCATTGCGGCAAGCCTCAGTGCGCAGGACATGGCCGACCTCGCGGCCTATTACGGGGGCACGAAATGAAACGCGCGCTGACGATCGCCATGCTCGCCGCACTGGGTGCACTCGGGGCGACGCCCGTCGCATGGGCCAAGGGTGACGCCGATTTGGGCAAGGCGAAGGCGGCGCAGATCTGTGCGGCCTGCCACGGTCCGCAGGGCGACAAACCTTCGGCACCGGATCAACCGATCCTTGCCGGCCAGTACGACGACTACCTCGTGAAGGCACTCTCGGACTACAAGAGCGGCAAGCGCGACAACCCGATCATGAAGGGCTTCGCGTCCGCCCTGTCCAAGAAGGACATCGAGGACCTCGCGGCATGGTTCTCGAGCCAACCTTCGGCGCTGCGTTCGGCGCGCTAGCGCCTCGCGATTGAAACCGCCAAGGGCCGCGGATCGCGGCCCTTGGCGTTTGCGTTAGCCGCGCGCGCGCCGTTCGACGCACTCGAGGTAGGCTGCCGCGTCCGGTGCCGTCCCGTCGCGCTGCGCGCGCCACACCATCTCGGCAAGACATTCGATCGCCTCGTGCAGCGCCGCGTGGCGCTCATCGCTGCGCGCGACGAGCGCGGCGAAGTGCTGCGCCACGCCCGGCGGCTGATCGATCGAAAGCTGCTCCTCGAGCGCAAGGTGCAGACTCATGTGCAGGAAAGGATTCGTTTCGCCAGCCTCGGGAAAGTACGCCTGCGCCAGGTATTTCTCGCGGTCCTCGAGGATCGGGTGGTATTCGGGATGCAGCAGAATGACCGCGAGCGCCATCCCTTCGAGTCCCGCGAGCGGCAGTCCGGCCCGGTATTTGCGCCAGGTCTCGAAGAAGAACGTGCGGGCCTGATCGCGCGAGGGGTCAAACATGTCGATGAGTTCCGCGAAATGTCGTAGCGGTCATGCGAGACAAATAGATCTCCCGCGTTTGCTCGATTCGGCCGTGCATCGACGCTCGACTGCCGAAGCGTCGTTCGGCCGAATCGAGCAAACGCGGGAGACCATTGGGCACTGATCGACGCGACGTAGCCATATCGAAGCGACGGGGACGTTCAATTGTCATTCGTCTTGCCCTTGAATTCGCACAGGTCGCGAATCAGGCATTGCGGGCACTTCGGCTTGCGCGCGACGCAGACGTAGCGTCCGTGCAGGATGAGCCAGTGGTGCGCGTCCTGCAGGAATTCCGCGGGCGTGAATTTCATCAACCTGGCCTCGACCTCGAGCGGATCCTTGCCGGGCGCGAGCCCGGTGCGGTTTGCGACGCGGAAGATGTGCGTGTCCACCGCAACGGTCGGCTGGCCGAACGCGGTGTTGAGCACGACGTTCGCGGTCTTGCGACCGACGCCGGGCAGCTGCTCGAGCGCTTCACGCACGGGCGGCACCTCGCCACCGTGCTGCGCGAGAAGCATCTTCGACAGCGCGACGATGTTTTTCGCCTTGTTGCGGTACAAACCGATGGTGCGGATGTGGTTCTCGAGGCCCTCGACGCCGAGCGCGACGATCGCCCGGGGCGTGTGTGCGACGCGATACAGTTTTTCGGTGGCCGCGTTCACCGACTTGTCGGTGGCCTGCGCCGAGAGCACCACCGCAACGAGCAGTTCGAAGGGCGAGCGATAGATCAATTCGGTGGTCGGATGGGGGTTCGCTTCGCGCAGGCGTTCGTACATCGCGCGGCGCTTTTCAGGATTCATCGTGACCGTCCCGTGCGTGGCGTCGGTGGCGCACCCGGGTCACGTTGCGCGCGTCGCCTGCGCGCGCGCGCGATCGCTGCGGCCAGTACCTGGCGCCGTCCGGCAGCCGGGTCGGCCGCTTGCTCGAGCGCATGCTGCTCGGCAGCGAGTCGGCGCTTGCGCTGGGCGCCGCGCGCTTTCGCCGCCTGCGCATCGGCGGCGCGCCAGGGCTGGTCGGAGCGCGCCGCCACCATCGCAATGCAATCGACCGGGCAGGGCGGCAGGCACAGCATGCAACCGGTGCAGTAGGCGGCGATCACCGTGTGCATCTTCTGCTCGGCACCGACGATCGCGTCGACCGGGCAGGCATCGATACAGCGCGTACAGCCGATGCAGCGTGCTTCGTCGATCAACGCGATCGTGGGCCGTTTCACGCCAGTGCGTCCTCGAGCGGGGTCAGCGTGCGGCGCGTGTCGCGCGCGAGATGCGCGTGCGTCAGCCGCCCGGCATGCACCTGCACGCCCGTCGCCAGTGCGGGCGTGGCCGCAACGGCATCGCGCAACGCGCCCGCGGCGAGTGCCGCAACGTAGGGCAGCGCGGCACGCTCGAGTGCGAGGCTCGCCGTGCGCGCGCAGGCCGAGGGCATGTTCGGCACGCAGTAGTGCACGATGCCTTCCTCGACATAGACCGGATCGCTGTGCGTGGTGGCGCGTGAGGTTTCGGCAATGCCGCCTTGATCGATGCCGACGTCGACCAGCGCCGAGCCGCGCCGCATGCGCGCGAGCATCGCGCGCGTGACAAGCCTCGGCGACAGTTGTCCCGGACTGAGCACCCCGCCGATGATGAGATCGGCGTCTGCAACGGCCTCGCCAAACCCGCCGTCACCGGTTCGAAACGTCACCCCTTCGGCGAAGCGCGTACGCAAGGCGGGTAACCGGCGCTCGCTCGCGGCATAGACGGTGACCCGCGCGCCGATGGCGTGCGCGAGGGCGAGCGCATTCGCGCCGACGTTGCCGGCACCGAGAATCAGAACCTTCCCCGGGGCGACGCTGCCGATGCCCGGCAGCAGCACGCCGCTGCCGCCATTTTGCTTTTGCAGACACCACATCCCGACCTGCACTGCGAGGCGGCCGGCGATCGCGGACATCGGTGCCAGGATCGGCAAACTGCCGTCCGCCTGGCCCACCGTCTCGTAGGCCACGAAACTCGCGCCCGAGGCGAGTGCGGCGTCGAGCAGGTCGGGTTCGGGCCCGAAGTGCTGGAAGCAGAACAGCGTCTGTCCTTGGCGCGCCCGGCGATACTCCGGCGGCTGGAGTTCCTTGACCTTGACGATCAGCGCGCAGTCCCAGGCCTGGTCCGCGCTCGCGCAGAGGCGGGCGCCGGCCGCCGCATAGGCGGCGTCAGTGAATCCCACGCCGGCGCCGGCGCTGCACTCGACGAACAGGGCATGGCCCGCGTTGACCAACGCGCCGACGCCCTGCGGCGTGAGGGCGACGCGGAATTCGCCGTCCTTGATCTCGCGCGGCAGGCCGATACGCATGCTAGTTCTGCGACGCCCGGATTCCGTGTTTCGGTCCCGCGCGCGCGGCGATCGTTTCGACGCATTCGGCGACCAGTGCGGGCCCGCGGTAGACGAGACCGGTGTAGAGCTGGACCAGCGAGGCGCCTTCGGCGATCTTCTCCACCGCGTCGTCGCCCGTCATGATGCCGCCGACGCCGATCAACGGCACCTCACCCGCCAGCGCGCGCGCAAGCGCGCCGAGCACCTGGGTGGCGCGTGCACGGATCGGCGCACCCGACAGGCCGCCGGCTTCGCTCGCCCGCGGCAGGCGCTCGACACCGTCGCGCGCGACCGAGGTGTTGGTCGCGATCACGCCGTCGATGCGGTGGCGGCGCACGGCATCGGCAATGTCGGCGATCTGGGGGGGCTCGAGATCGGGCGCAACCTTCAGTACCAGCGGTACCCGCTTGCCGTGTCGGTCGGCCAGCCGTTCGCGTGTTGCCACGAGTCGCGTGAGCAGTGCGTCGAGCGCCGCCCGGTCCTGCAGCGTGCGCAGATCCTTCGTGTTCGGCGAAGATACGTTGATCGCGACATAGGACGCGGCCGTGTAGACCTGCTCCAAGCCCGCCTGATAGTCGTCCGCCGCCCGCTCGGCGGGCGTGTCCGCGTTCTTGCCCAGATTGATGCCGAGCACGCCACGCCAGCGCGCGCGCGCCACGTTCTCGAGAAACGCGTCCAGACCGACATTGTTGAAGCCGAATCGATTGATCAGCGCGCGCGCCTCGGGGATGCGAAACAGGCGCGGGCGTGGATTACCGGGTTGCGGCCGCGGCGTGACCGTGCCGACCTCGATGAATCCGAATCCGAGTGCGGCGAGCACGTCGATGTGCGCCGCATTCTTGTCCAGGCCCGCGGCCAGACCGACCGGATTCGGAAACGCAAGGCCCATGACGTTTACCGGCGCCGCGCGCACGCGAGGCGCCGCGATGCCGAGCACGCCGCAGCGCTGCGCGATGTGCGCGAGTGTCAGCGTCGCCGCGTGCGCGGTTTCAGGTTCGAGCGCAAAGAGGAGCGGCCGCGCCAGCGCATAGGCCATCGACGCGGGTTTCAGCGGTTGGTGATCTCGTCGAGTCGCTGCCACACGCCGTTCACGAGGCCTTCGATCGGCGCGTAGCGCGACTTGTAGGCCATTTTCGGACTCTCCTCGATCCAGTAACCGAGGTAGAGGTAGGGCAGGCCGAGCGCGCGGCAGGCGTCGATTTGCCACAGCACGTTGTAGGTGCCGAAGCTCGCCCCGCGGCGCTCTGGCTCGTAAAAGGTGTAGACCGAGGAGAGCCCGTCGGGCAGGTAGTCGACGATCGAGACCATCGCCAGTTGGCCCGACTCGCGGAATTCGACCAGGCGGGTATCGACGCGGCTCTGGAGCAGGAAATGCGAGTACTGGTCGCGGCTGTCGTTGTCCATGCCGCCGCCCGAGTGGCGCCGCGCCTGGTAGCGCAGATAGAGCGCGTAGTGCTCAAGACGGAATTTGAGCGGTTGGGTGTGCGAGACCAGTGCCCGGTGGCTCTGCCAGGCACGACGCTGCGAGCGCGACAGCGTGAAATCGTCGACCGGGATGCGCACGGGCACGCAGGCCCGGCAGCTGTCGCAGTGCGGACGGTAGGTAAAGATACCGCTGCGGCGAAAGCCGGCTTTGACGAGGTCGCCGTAGAGTTCGGTGTTGATCAGGTGGCTGGGGGTCGCGACCTGTGAGCGGGCCATGCGCTCGGGCAGATAGCTGCACGGATACGGCGCCGTGACGTAGAACTGCAGTACCGCTTGCGGCAGGTCGTTCAGGCGCGACACGTCAATCCTTCATCGATTGCCAGTCCCGACCTCGAGCCGGGGCGTAAAGACCACGTTTGCATCGTCGATACGCCACGGTTGCTGAGGCCCGGCGTAGTGTACCAACGCCGAGAGCTGTCGCAAGAAATCGCGGCGCGGTATTTCGCGTGCACCGAGCGCGGCGAGCAGCGGTGTGTGCACCTGGCAATCGATGAGCGGGACGCGCCGCGCACGCAGGGTCTCGACCAGCGCGACCAGCGCCACCTTCGATGCATCCGCTGCGCGCGAAAACATCGATTCGCCGTAAAACACGCGACCGAGGGCGACGCCGTAGAGGCCGCCGACCAACGCCCCGTCGCGCCAGGTTTCAAAGCAATGCGCGTAGCCGGCACGGTGCAGTGCCGCGTAGGCTGCGCGCATCGGCGCACCGAGCCAGGTGCCCGCGCCGGGATCGGCGCCATGCGCGATGTCCGAGGCGAGGTCGTTTGGATCGGTGTCTGCAGGACGGCGGGCGGCGCAGCCTTCGAGCACCGCGGGAAATGCCGAGTCGATGCGCACCTCGTAGCCTTTGTTGCGAATGCTCTTGGCAAGCGAGCGCGACACCTTCAATTCGTCCGTGAACAGGACCATGCGCGGGTCGGGCGACCACCACAGAATCGGCTCGACCCCCGAGTACCAGGGAAAGATGCCGCGTCCGTAGGCGTCGAGCAGGCGTGGCAGCGACAGGTCGCCGCCCGCACACAGCAGACCGTTCGGCTGCTCGAGCGCGCGCTCGAGCGGCGGAAACGGATCGTCGGCATCGAGCCAGGGGATCACGGCCGCGGCAGCTCAACCGGTCAGCACTTGACCTGTTGGCGGCAATAGTTGTCCACATCGGTGACGCGGCTGCGGTTGCCGACGCTGTCGTGCGCGGCCTTGCCGTGCTCCATGCTGAGTCGGAACGCGTATTTGGCAAAGAAGGCGTTGAACATCTCGCCGCCGAGCGTGCCGACCGCGGAGAGCGTGTCATCGTCCGGATCGTGCTCGAGCAGGATCGCGGCAAGCGGTTGTGGCGCGGGCCCGGCGAGGACCCGGCCACCCTGTGCCGGGTCGTACTGGCTGTGCTCCGAGCAACAGTGAATGACGTTTGCAAAGCGATTGGGCGCGCTTTTCTCGGTGCGGTAGCTGATGAAGCTGATCTCGCGCGTCGGATACGTCAGCTGGTGGGCGCAGATCGCGGAGTACGCAACGATCGAGCGTCCGGGCCCGACGCCGCCGGACCATTCGTAGCTGCCCTCGGTCGCGGTCTTCAGGCGCGCCGGCGCCGTGACCGGCCGTCCCAGATTGAGCAGGAAGCACGGCGTCGCGGCGTAGGGGTAATGAAAGATGAGCGTGCGATCGACGGGCAACTGCGCCGCGCGTAGCGGCCGGCCGTTGGCGTCATCGAGGCGTGCGCGGGAATAGCGCCGGGGGCGCGCATCGTTTGCCGGAAACGCCGGGACCGATGCCGCGCCGGCCGTTGCGGCGCAGACCTGGATGAATGTGCGGCGCCTCATGTCGCGTGCCCAAGCAGTGACGCCGCCATTGTAGCCAAGGTCGCGAAGGTCGCGCGCGTAGGCGCCGAGCGGTGCGCGCAGGGCGCCCGTCACGGCACCCGGCGCATTACAGGATGTAGCCCTTTTCGTTGTGCAGCACGGTATCGAGCCCCTCGGTCTCGTCGTCCGGCGTAACGCGCATCCCCGTCATCGCCGTGCAGACCTTGAGCAGCACGAGGGTCAGCACGCCGGACCAGAGCGCAATGGCCAGCACGCCGCCGATCTGCACCAGGACCTGGCGGCCCATCGTCATGCCCTCGGCGTAACCGCCGCCGCCCAGCGCGGCGGACGCGAATACGCCGGTGAGGATGGTGCCGAGAATGCCGCCGACGCCGTGCACCGGCATCACATCGAGCGAATCATCGATGTGCAGCGTGCGCTTCATGTAATTGGTCGCCGTGAAACACACCACGCCCGCCGCGCTGCCGATGACGAGCGCGCCGAGCGGGCCGACGAATCCGGAGGCTGGCGTGATCGTTCCGAGTCCGGCGACCATGCCCGTCACGATGCCGAGTACCGACGGTTTGCGGTAGCGTACCCACTCGCAGATCATCCAGGCGAGCGATCCGCTGGCCGCGCCGATGTGCGTGACCAGCATCGCCATGCCGGCCGAGCCGTCGGCGGCGAGCGCGCTGCCGGCATTGAAGCCGAACCAGCCGACCCACAGCATGCAGGCCCCGATGACCGCCATGGTCATGTTGTGCGGCGGCATCGGCGTATCGGGGAAGCCCTTGCGCCGGCCGAGCACCAGCGCGGTCACCAACGCCGCCACCCCGGCGTTCAAGTGCACGACCAGTGCCGCCGGCGAAATCCATCACGCCCATCTTCTGCAGCCAGCCATCGCCCCACACCCAGTGCGCGATCGGGCAGTAGACGAAGATCAGCCACAGCACGCTGAACAACAGCATGCCGGAGAAGCGCACGCGCTCGGCGAAGGCGCCGATCACCAGCGCCGGCGTGATGATCGCGAAGGTCATCTGGAACATCGCGAACACGGTCTCGGGAATGCTGCCCTTCAGCGTGTCGACGCCGATCCCGGCGAGAAAGGATTTGCCGAAGCCCCCGTACCAGTCGTTCAGCGTGCCGCCGTCGCCGAACGCGAGGCTGTAGCCGACGACGACCCAGACGATCGTCACTGCGCAGGCGATCGCAAAGCACTGCATGAGGATCGAGAGCACATTCTTCGCGCGCACGAGCCCGCCGTAGAACAGCGCCAGACCCGGCAGGGTCATGAACAGCACCAGCGCCGTCGAGGTGAGAACCCAGGCCGTATTGGCGCCATTCAACGTCGCCGCGTCGGCCGCGACGGCGCCCGGCGCGTAGAGCAGCAGCGCGGCGCACAGCGTGGCGTACAGCGCAGACCGCGCGGATCCCGGGTGCCGGGGCGTTGGTGAAGTGGTCATGCGGCGCCTCCCCTCGATGCGATTCTTGTCTCTTGTCGACGCCAGCGATCCGAACAGCTGACCACGTGCCGGGCGCGGCACGCTGGCGGGCGTCTCCCCACGCCCCAAATGATGCGACCGTTCGACCCGATTTCGGTGCAGGTCGCAGCGGCTTCAAGCATACCCTATCGCGGCTTGACGTCCTCGGCATGGAAACGAAAATCGCCACTCGCCCGATCGGCGAACCAGTGCCTCAGCGTGAGGCCGACGGTACGGAACGCGATGTCTGTCCACGGCATTTCGGCTTCCTCGAACAGGGCGACCTCGAGGCTTTCCTCGCCGGGTGCGAACTCGAGGTCGAGCAGGCGCGCGCGGTAGAACAGGTGCACCTGATTGACCATCGGCACCGAGAGCAGGGTATAGGCGCCGATCAGTTCGATCCGTGCGCCGGCTTCTTCCTGCGTTTCGCGCAGCGCCCCATCGCCCGCGGTTTCGTCGTTCTCCATGAAGCCCGCGGGCAGCGTCCAGTAGCCGTAGCGCGGCTCGATTGCGCGACGGCACAGCAGCACGCGACCCTCCCATTCGGGAAGCGTACCGACGACGAGCTTCGGATTCTGATAATGGATTTCGCCGCACTGGTCGCAGACGAAGCGCGGCAGCGCGTCGCCGGGCGGCACGCGCCGCACGACGGGCGCAGCGCAGTTCGAACAGAACTTCATCGCCTGCAGGCGGCGGGCGCTGCGCCGCCGATCGTCGTCGTCACTGCCGTCACCCCGTGGCGAGCTGTGACGGTAATTCGCCCAGGCCCTTGAGAATGCCATCGGGCCGGGCGTCGAGCCGGTCGACCGGTGCGTCGAGGCGGTTGATCCACCACACGCTGAAGCCGAAGTTCTTGGCGCCGAGCGCATCCCAGCAGTTCGATGATACGAAGCCGATCTGCGCGGCCGGGACGGCGAGCCGGTCGACGGCATGCTGATAGACCTGCGACACGATCTTGAAGCTGCGCACCGTATCGGCGCTCAGCACGGCGTCGAAGGTGGTTTCCATGCCGCAGTGCCGGACCAGCGGCTCGATCATGTCCGGCGAGCCGTTGGTGAGAATCGCGAGCTTGCGCCCGCCCGCGCGCAGCCGCTCGAGCGCGCCCGGCACGTCGGGGTAGGGCGAGAGCGCGCGGTAGGCCTGCATCAACGCGTCGGTCTGCGCCGCATCGAGCGCGAGCCCGAGCGATTCACAGGCGTAGCCGAGCGCATCGCGCGTGACGGTGGAAAACGGAACGTAGCGGCCCATCAGCGCGCGCAGCCAGGTGTATTCAAGCTGCTTTACACGCCAGGCCTGCGAGAGCGCGGCGCCGCGGCCCGGCCAGTACTGTTCGCAGCGCGCGATGACCGAGTGCACGTCGAACAGCGTGCCATAGGCGTCGAACACGAGCGCCTTCGGATTCATGCCGGTTCCCCCGAGCGTGATGAACGGACCAGATGCTAAACTGAATTCGTCGAGGAATGAATGGAATGCGCAACGCGCGCGCAGGGCGATGAAGGACCGCTACGAAGAACTGGTTCGCGGCCATCGCTGGGAGGTGCCGGCCCGCTTCAATATCGCGCGCGCCTGCTGCGGGCGATGGGCCGCGGACCGCAATCGCTTCGCGCTGTACTGGGAGGACGAATCCGGCGCGCGTGCCGCGTACACCTTCTGGGACATCCAGCAGCAGGCCAACCGGCTCTCGAACGCACTCGCCGCGCTCGGCGTGCGACCCGGCGACCGGGTTGCGATCATCCTGCCGCAGCGTCCCGAGACCGCGATCGCGTACATCGCGCTGTTCCAGATGGGCGCGATCGCACTGCCGCTCAGCCACCTGTTCGGCCCCGACGCGCTCGAATACCGCATGGTGCATGCCGCGGCGAGCGTGGCGATCGTCGAACCCACCACGCTGCCCAACCTGTGGGCGATCAAGGACCGGCTCACACAGCTGCGCCACGTGATTGGCGTCGGCGGTGCGCGGGAGACGGGCGTGCAGTCCTGGGACGCGCTGCTGGCGCAGGCGAGCCGCAGCTTCGCGTGCATCGATTCGGCGGCGGACGACCCGGCGCTCGTGATCTACACCAGCGGCACGACCGGGGCGCCCAAGGGCGCGCTCGAGGCGCAGCGCCTCATCATCGGCAACATTCCCGGATTCGTGCATTCGCACGATTTCTTTCCGCAGCCCGGGGACCTGTTCTGGTCGCCCGCCGATTGGGCCTGGGCCGGCGGATTGTTCGACGCGCTGCTGCCGAGCTGGTACTTCGGCGTGCCGATCCTCGGTTACCGCGGGCGGTTCGACCCCGAGCGCGCCTATGACCTGCTCGATCGGTACGGGGTGCGCAACGCGTTCCTGTTTCCCACTGCGCTCAAGCTGATGATGAAGGCGGTTCCCGAGCCGCGCGGGAAATACGAGATCGCGCTGCGCTCGGTCATGAGCGCGGGCGAGAGTGTCGGGGTGACGGTGCTCGAGTGGGCGCGCGAGCAGCTCGGGGTCACGATCAACGAGATGTTCGGCCAGACCGAGATCAACTATGTGGTCGGCAACTGCCAGGCGGCCTGGCCGGTGAAGCCGGGCTCGATCGGGCGCCCCTATCCCGGGCATCGGGTGGCGATCATCGACGCGCAGGCAAACGAGTTGCCGCGCGGTGAACTGGGTGAGATCGCGGTGCACCGGCAAGGCGATCCGGTTTTTTTCCTCGAGTACTGGAAGAATCCGCAGGCCACGCAGGAAAAGTACATCGGCGACTGGGGCCTGACCGGCGACCAGGGAAAAATGGATGACGACGGCTACCTCTGGTACCAGGGTCGCAGCGACGACGTCATCAAGTCGGCCGGCTACCGCATCGGCCCGGCCGAGATCGAGTCCTGCCTGGTCAAGCATCCGGCGATCGCCAATGCCGCGGTGATCGGCAAGGCCGACGCGGCACGCGGACAGATCGTCAAGGCCTTCGTGGTTCTGCAACCCGGCGCGCAGGCGTCCGCGGCGCTCGAGGACGACATCCGGCAGCACGTGCGGGGGCGCCTCGCGCCGTATGAATACCCGCGCGAGATCGAGTTTATCGACGCGCTGCCGATGACCACCACCGGCAAGGTACAGCGCAAGGAATTGCGCAAACGCGAACAACAGACGCAGCCGGGCGACGCGGCGTGAGGCGATGAAGCGGGTGCTGCTGCTCGGCGGCGGGCACGCGCACGCCTACCTGCTGCGCATGCTGATCCGCGACCCGCTGCACAACGCGCGCCTCACGCTCGTCACGCCCTACGACACGCACACCTACTCGGGCATGCTGCCCGGGCTCGTCGCCGGCCACTATGGGCTCCACGAAGTGCAGATCGACGTCGCGCGGCTCGCCAGGGCGGCCGGCGTCGAGGTGGTGCGCGCGGCCGTCACCCAGCTCGATGCATCCACGCGCCGCGTCAATCTCGCCAACGGCGCAACGCTCGACTACGACCTGGCGTCGCTCAACCTCGGTTCGCTGCCGAATACGAACGCGGTGAGAGGCAGCGCCGAGCATGCACTGCCCGCGAAGCCCTTCGAGCGTTTTCTCGAGGGCTGGAACGCGCTGCTCGCGCGTGCGGCGGGTGGGTCAGCCCGCGTGGCGCTGGTCGGCGCAGGCGCGGCCGGCGTCGAGCTGGCGATGGGGATTGCGTACCGCTTCGCCGCCCTCGGACGCACGGCGCAGGTGACGCTCTACTCCGACCGGCCGATGTTCGCGCCGTCGCTCGCGCGCCGCGTGCATGCCGCGCTTGCGCGCAGCGGCGTGCGCCTGCGCGAGCCGGCAGCGGTGAGTGCGCTCGAGGCCGACGGCGTCGTGGTCACGCGCGCCCCGCACGCGACGCGCGAGCGCTACGACGCGGTGATCTGGACCGCCGGTGCGGCGCCCGTGCCGTGGCTGCGCGCGACCGGCCTCGAGACCGACGCCGCGGGGTTCGTGCTCGTCGACGAGACGCTGCGCAGTACCTCGCATCCCGAGGTGTTCGCGGTTGGCGATTGCGCGACGCTGCGCGACAGCCCGCACCCGAAGTCGGGCGTGTACGCGGTGCGGCACGGCGATTTTCTTGCGCGCAACCTGCGCTACGCGCTTGCCGAGGTGCCGCTGCTGCACCGTTATCGGCCGCAGCGTCGGGCGCTGGCGCTGATCAGCTGCGGCGCGCGGTACGCGATCGCGGACTGGAGCGGCTGGACGACCGAGGGCGCCTGGGTGTGGCGCTGGAAGGATCGGCTCGACCGGAATTGGGTGCGGCGCTTCGTGCCGTAGCTTCTCAGCGCCTGCGCGTCCGGCCGCACCTATAATTGACGCACGCGGCATCAGCCCGGCCGTGGCGGCGAGAGGACATGAAAAACGCGTCCGCGGGATCGCTGGTCCCGATATCACCGCGCAGCGGCGAACGATCAATAGCAGACCGATCCACCAAGGAGGACTTCATGAAGTACAGCTCTTTTGTCATACCCGCCGTTTCGATCATGGCGCTTGGCGTTGCGATGATGCCCGCGCCGGCATCCGCCGCCCCCAGTTTTCCGTGCAGCACCGCCCGGCTGATCGTGCCGTGGAAGGCGGGTGGCGCGACCGACGTGATCTACCGCATCATGGCCAATACGGTAAACGAAAATGGCGGCAAGCCCGGCCTGCAAGTCGTGAACATCAGCGGCCAGGGCGGCAACAAGGGCGCCAAGGAAGCGCGCGAATCCAAGAACGACGGCTGCACGCTGTTCGCCATCCACCAGAGCGCGATGTCCAGTTACTTCACCGGCCGCGTGGACTTCAGCGTCGAAGCCTTCGAGCCGGTCGCCCTGATGACCCGGACGCCGGGGTTCCTCGGCGCGGCCGTAAAAACACCCTGGAAAGATCTGAAGGAACTGATCGCCGACGCGAAGAAGCGCCCGGGCCAGATTCTGGCCGGCGGCACCCTGGGCTCGACCAGCCAGTTTTATTTCCTCGAGATCGAGGACAAGACGGGCGTCCAGTTCAAGCACGTACCCTACGAGGGCGACAGCGATCGCATGACCGCCTTGCTGGCCGGCAACATCGATCTGGCCGAGACCAACCTGGCTGCCGCCGGCAAGAATATACAGGCCGGCACGATGAAGGTGCTGGGCTTTTCGGGACCGGACCGCACGTTCATGAAGGATGTTCCCACGTTCAGGGAGCAGGGCGTAGACCTGATCTCCGGCGTGGAGCGCGGCATCGTGCTGCCCAAGGGCGCTTCGCCCGAGGTCATCAAGCACTGGGAAACCGCGCTGCTCAAAGCGTGCAAGGACCCCAAGGTCCAGGATGGGCTGACCAAGAAGGGGACCATCGCGATCTGCGAGGGCGCGGCGCAGTACGGGCCTTATCTCAAGACAACCTTCGTTAAATGGAAGGCGATCGCCAAGAAGGTCGGCGTCTACAAGCGCAAGGACTAAGCGCCTGAAGCAACCGGGCCCCCGCTCGCATCGTCGCAGCGGGGGCCCGGTTTATTCCATGCAACGCCTTTGGAAAGAATTTCTGCCATGTCCCGCTTGAACACAGACACGGTATGCGCGATCGTCATTCTGGCGGCGGGCGGCGTTTTCTTCTGGGCGACTTTCGATATTCAGGAAATGGATTACCGATCCCTCGGCGCCGAAGTCTGGCCTCGGGTCGTACTCGTCCTGCTGTTCGTGCTGACCTTCGCCTATTTGTTTCAGTCCCTGAAGCAGGGACCGGACGAAAAAAGTGAAGGCGGCGGAGTGATCGCCTGGATCGGCCGTTATCAGAACGCGCTGTGGTGCTACGGCCTGTTCGCGGGCTTTCTGTTGACGATGAACTATCTGGGCATGCTGATCGGCGGGACGCTGTTCGTCTTCCTCACGCTGACGGCGTTGGGCGAGCGTACGCTGCGCGCGCACGCGGTGCACGCTGCCGTCGCCATCATCTCGATTGCTTTCATGTGGTCGGTCTTCACCTACGGGCTCAAGGTCATCCTGCCCCAGGGCGAAATTTTCTCCGTCTGGTAGGCGACGCAAGGAATCGCGCGCCATGATGTGGGAGCATTTCACCGAAGCCCTGTACACGGTCTTCCAATTGAAGACCATCCTGCTGATGTTCCTGGGCACCGGCGCAGGCCTGATCGCGGGTGCGATCCCCGGCTTCACCATCGCGATGGCGGTGATCCTCACGCTGCCGTTCACCTTCGCCATGCCGCCCTTGCAGGGCCTCGCGACCATGATCGGGGTATTCGTCGGCGGACTCTCGGGCGGTCTGATGTCGGGCATATTGACCGGGATCCCCGGAACCCCGTCCTCCATCGCCACCACGTTCGACGGTTTCACCATGGCGCGCGCCGGCAGACCCGGGCTGGCGTTGGGCCTGGGCGTCTGGTCCTCGTTCTTCGGCGGATTGCTAAGCGCGGTGGCCCTGGTCCTGCTGGCCCCGCTATTGGCCGATCTGGGGCTGGAATTCGGACCCTGGGATTATTTTTCGCTGGTGCTGTTCGCGTTGACGATCACGGCCAGCCTGGCCGGAACGAACATGTTGAAGGGCCTGATCGCCGGCGCCATCGGCCTGCTGGTCAGAACCATCGGCGAGGACGACATCAACGGTATTGAGCGCCTCAACTTCGGGATGGAGAACCTGCGGGCGGGCTTTCAATTCCTGCCGGTGCTGATCGGGCTGTTCGCCTTCGGCCAGCTGTTGAGCGACGTCAAGGACCGCGTACGCGCCAGACGGCCATTGATGATGGACACCGGGAAGGTGGTCAAGGTCGAGCACCTGGCGGCCATCAAGACCATTTTCCGCAGCTGGATTAACCTGCTGCGCTCGTCTTTCATCGGCATCTTCGTCGGCGTCCTGCCGGCGGCGGGCGGGTCGATTTCCAACATCCTTGCCTACGACCAGGCCAAGAAGGCATCCAAAACGCCGGAGAAATTCGGCACCGGCGTCGCCGACGGCATCATTGCACCGGAGAGTGCCAATAACGCAACCGCAGGCGGCGCGCTGATGATCCTGATGGCGTTGGGCATACCCGGCGACATCGTCGCCGCCGTGATGCTGGGCGCCCTGCTGATTCATGATGTGGTGCCGAGCCCGTCCTTCATCACCGATAACGCGGTGCTCGCCTACGGCATATTCATTGCGTTTTTCATCGCGCACCCGATCATGATCAGCATGCAGGCGGTCTGCTTGCGCGGTTTCCTGCTGGTCACGCGGGTGCCGATGTATACCCTCGCCGCGGTGATCCTGGCCTACTGCGCGATCGGCGTCTTCGCGCTGGAGAATTCGACCCACGATCTGTGGACAGTGCTGATCTTCGGCGTGGTCGGTTACGCGATGCGGGTGTTGCGCTTCCCGATCGCGCCGATGATTTTGGGCGTGGTGCTCGGCAACATGGCCGAACTCAACCTGTCACGCGCCTACGCCACCGCCAGCGACATGACCATGTTCGTGAGCTCGTTCGCGCTGCGGCCGTGGTCGGCTTTCTTCCTCCTGCTCGGCGTTTTCTCCGTCGGCTTCCCCTGGTACCAGCAGGCATACGGCAAGAAGAAATGGACCTTGTGCTATATCCCCCTGATGGCCATTGCACTCGCGTTACCGATGTTCTTCATGCAAGGGACGGTTCGCACGATCGCGGCCGCAGCATTGCTGGCCTGGGGCGCCTACGCGCTCTGGAAACGCCACGCCGGGGGCTGGAAGCTGGAGGTCGAGGACGATCATTTCGCGGAGGTCCATGAGTAGGTCGGTCGGCCCGGTGGTCTGTGCGGCTGAAATTCGCCGCCGACCGAGAGGTTGGTGCCTCCATCCGTTGCGGGCCGCAAATGAAGAACGGGGCCGCAGAATCGCAACCCCTTCGGTTGTTGATTGGCGCCCCGGATACGAATCGAACGTACGACCTGCCCCTTAGGAGGGGGCCGCTCTATCCACTGAGCTACCGGGGCGCGAAGCACGATTCTAACGCTCGGACTTTCCATTTGCCGCCGACCCATACAGACTGCCGACGCAGCGCATGAACGATTTCTGGCGCACGGCGGGAAGAGGATCACGCATGGACCGTGATCACGGGTTCAAACAGCACGCTGAGCGGGGCACCCAGGCCGCTGCTGTCGGTGCCCGACGGCATCGTGCTGATGTGCGGCATGGTGATCGGCGTCGGCATCTTCAAGGCGCCGTCGATCGTGGCGGGTGCGACCTCGAGCGCAGCGCAATTCCTCGGCGTCTGGCTGCTCGGCGGTCTGGTCTCGCTGTGCGGCGCGCTGGTCTATGCCGAGCTCGCCGCGCGCCACCCCGACACCGGCGGCGAGTACGCCTACCTGTCGCGCGGCTGGGGGCGCGGCGTCGCCTTCGTGTTCGCCTGGTCGCGCATCACCGTGATCCAGACCGGTGCGATCGCGTTGGTCGCCTTCGTCTTCGGCGACTACGCGTCCGAATTGCTGCGCCTGGGCGAGCACAGCGCGGCGATCTACGCGGCGCTCGGCGTGGTCGCGCTCAGCGCATTGAATTTCGCCGGCACCACGCACTCGAGGACGCTGCAGAAGATTCTGCAAACGCTGCTGTTTGCAGGGCTGGTTGCGATCGGGATCGCCGGACTCGCGACCGGCGGCGTCCCCAAGCCTGCCGACGCCGGCGGCGGCGGTGCCTTCGGCCTCGCCATGATCTTCGTGCTGCTGACCTACGGCGGCTGGAACGAGGCGGCCTACCTCGCCGGCGAGGTGCGCGGTGCGCGGCGCAACATGACCCGTATCCTGGTCTGGGGCATCGTCGTCATCTCGGTGCTGTATCTGTTCGTCAATGTCGGCTACCTGGCAGCACTCGGCCAGGAGGGCATGCGCGGCTCGAAGGTGGTCGCGGCCGACGTGATGCGCGTGGCGATCGGCGACAAAGGCGCGGCGCTGCTCGCGCTGTTGGTTTGCGTTTCGGCGCTCACCACGATGAATGCGGCGATCTTCACCGGCGCGCGCACGACCTGGGCGCTGGGGCGCGACTTCAGCCTGTTCGCGCGCCTCGGGCACTGGCGTGACGCGGGCAGCACGCCGGCGAACGCGCTGCTGCTGCAGGCTGCAATTGCACTGGTGCTGGTTGGCGCAAGCTCGACGACGCCGGACGGCTTTAGCGCGATGGTCGCCTACACTTCGCCGGTGTTCTGGACGTTCTTTCTGCTGACCGCGCTGACGCTGTTCCGGTTTCGGCGCCGTGGCGGGGCGGCCCCGGCGTTCCGGGTGCCGCTCTATCCGCTGATTCCGCTTGCGTTCTGCGCCGCCTGCCTGTTCATGCTGTACTCGGCGATCGACTACGTGCGCAATCCGATCTACGGGCCGAAATTCGGCACCATGGTGCTGGGTGGTCTGGCCGTGATGCTGGCAGGCATCCCGCTCTACTTCCTGGTGCGGCGCCGATGAACCTGCTGCGCACGCTCGCGTGGGTTGTGCTCGGCCTGTTTGCGGTCGCGGCGGTGGCGCAGGACTACGCACGCGAGAAGCGCTGGGAAGCCGAGGTGTCGGGGAACCTTGTCGTGGGCGATGCGGTGAAGCTCAAGCTTGCCTCGGGGCACGAATTCCTCGCGCTCTATACCCCGGTGACGAACGCGAAAACGGGCATCGTGCTGGTGCACGGCATCGGCGTGCACCCGGATCATGGCGTGATCGGCATTCTGCGCGTCGCGCTGGCCGACCTCGGCTATTCCACGCTGTCGATCCAGATGCCGGTTCAGGCATCGGATGCCGGCGTCGAGGCCTACACGCCGGCGGTGTTTGCGGAGGCGATCGAGCGAATCGGGCGTCGCCGGGCGCTGGCTACGCGGCCGGGGGCCTGCGGACGTCGTGCTGCTCTCGCACAGCATGGGCTCGCGCATGAGCCTGGAATTCTGGGGCAGGGTCAAGGACACGCCCTACGCCGCGTGGCTGTGCCTGGGCATCCCCACGGAATTCGCGCGCCTGCCCGATCCGGGCGTGCCGATACTCGACGTGTACGGAGAATTCGACCTGCGCGCGGTGCTCGCCGAGGCGCCTGCGCGGGCGCGTGCGATCGAGACGATTCGCGGTTCACGCCAGATCGTGATTCCCGGTGCGGACCACTTCTATGCGAACCGGGAGACGCAGCTCGCCGCGGCCATCCATGCGTTCCTGCAGGGTCGCGTAACGCGCCAGGGCACGCGATGACCCTCACCGAGCTGCGCTACATCGTCGCGGTCGCGCGCGAGCGGCATTTCGGCCGTGCCGCGGAAGCCTGCTTCGCGTCGCAACCGACGCTCTCGGTCGCGATCAAGAAGCTCGAGCAGGAACTCGGCGTGGTGCTCTTCGAGCGCGGGCCGGGCGCAGTCACGACCACGCCGATCGGCCAGCAGATCATCGAACAGGCGCAGCGCGTGCTCGAGGAGGCGATGCACATCAAGGAACTCGCGGCAGGCGGGCGCGATCCGCTCGCGGGCACGCTTCGACTCGGCGCGATCTACACCATCGGCCCTTATCTGCTGCCCAAGCTGATCCCCATCCTGCGCCGCACCGCGCCCGCGATGCAGCTCCTGATTCAGGAGAACTTCACCCATCGGCTGGCCGAATCGCTCAAACACGGCGAAGTCGACGTGATCGTCATCGCACTGCCGTTTGCGGAAACGGGTCTGATCACGCAGCCGGTGTACGACGAACCTTTCCTGGTCGCGGTACCGCAGCGCCATGCTTGGGCGCGCAAGAAGAATATCGCGACCGAGGAGCTCGCGCGCGAAAGCATGCTGCTGCTCGGCGCGGGACACTGTTTCCGCGACCAGGTACTCGACCTTTGCGCAACGGTCAGAAACTCGCCGAACCGCAGCGGCCTGCAGCGCACCTTCGAGGGTGGTTCGCTCGAAACGATCCGCCAGATGGTGGCGAGCGGCGTCGGCATCACGGTGCTGCCGGCGACCTCGATCACGCCGGGTGCGGGGGCGAGTGATCTGATCCGAATCCGGCCGTTCGCCAAGCCGGCGCCCGGGCGGCGGGTCGCGATCGCGTGGCGGCGCAGTTTTCCGCGCCCGAAGGCAATCGAGGCGCTGCGCCAGGCGATCCTCGCCTGCGACCTGCCGCAGGCGAGCAAGCTTGCGGCGGCGGTGCCCTCTGCTAAGGTCGCGGCATGACCGGCCTGTGGTGGAAGGTGCTCGTCGTGGCAGCGTTCGCGTTTGCGAGCGCGGCCGCGTTTTCTGCCTACCTGCGCCCGGGGATGCTGATCGAATTCGCGAACCTCGTGCTCTGCGCCTGAGCGGACGCGGTGCGGCACTCGAATATGGACCCCTCGCCGTGGGTGCTGCGCTGGGCGCCGTTGATCGCGCCGGGTGGTACGGTGCTCGATCTGGCCTGCGGCGCCGGGCGTCACGCGCGCAGCCTCGCCGCGCGTGGGCACCCGGTGCTCGCGCTTGATCGGGACCGAGCGGCATTGGCGGGGTTGGCCGGCGTCAACGGTATTGAGCCGGTAGTCTCGGACCTAGAGGACGGGTCGCCCTGGCCGCTGGCGGACCGGCGCTTCGCTGCGGTGGTGGTGGTGAATTACCTGCACCGGCCGCTGTTTGCGGCACTCGCGGGGGCGCTCGCCGACGGCGGGGTTCTCGTTTACGAAACCTTTGCCATGGGGAACGAACGCTTCGGAAAGCCGTCCAACCCGCAGTTTCTGCTGCGCCCGGGCGAGTTGCTCGAGGCATTTGCCGGGGTGCTGCATGTCGTCGCGTTCGAGCAGGGTCGCGTCGAGCGGCCGAAACCCGCGCTGATTCAGCGCCTTTGCGCGCGCCGCGGCGATGTGCCCGATGCGCGCATTGATGCACGCGGCGGCGAGGGATTAATTCTTTCGGAACAGGGCGTTAAAATACGCTGAGCAAACCGAAGCGGAGGACGACCATGATCACCGGCAGTCTCGTTGCAATCGTCACGCCGATGCGCGAAGACGGCGCGATCGATCTGGCGCATTTTCGCAGCCTGATCGACTGGCATGTTGCCGAAGGTACGGACGGCATTGTCGTCGTCGGGACCACGGGCGAATCGCCGACGGTGAATTTCGACGAGCACAAGGAATTGATCCGCGTCGCGGTCGAGCACTCCAAGGGCCGCATCCCGATCATCGCCGGCACGGGCGGCAACTCGACCGCCGAAGCCGTCGAACTCACCGAGTCCGCCAAGTCGGCAGGGGCCACCGCCTGCCTTTCGGTGGTGCCGTACTACAACAAGCCGACGCAGGAGGGTCTGTTTCAGCACTTCCGCAAGGTGGCGGAGTCCGTCGACCTGCCGATGATTCTGTACAACGTCCCCGGCCGCACGGTCGCCGACCTGCAGAACGACACCGTGCTGCGCCTTGCCGCGCTGCCCGGCATCATCGGCATCAAGGACGCGACCGCGAACATCGAGCGCGGGACCGACCTCGTCAAGCGCGCACCGCGCAATTTCGCGATTTACAGCGGCGAAGATTCGACTGCGCTGGCGCTGATTCTGTTGGGCGGGCACGGGGTGATTTCCGTGACCGCAAACGTTGCGCCGAAACTGATGCACCAACTGTGCGCCGCGGCACTGGTGGGCGATGTAAAGACGGCGCGCGAGATCAATCTCAAGCTGCTGCCGCTGCACCAGCGGCTGTTCGTCGAGGCGAACCCGATGCCGGTGAAATGGGCGCTCGCGCAGATGGGTCTCATCGAGGGCGGCATTCGCCTGCCGATGGTGCCGTTGTCGGAAAGATTCGAGCAGACCCTGCGCGAAGCGCTGCACGAGGCAGACATCGCGCTACCCGGGCTGCGGGTGGTGGAGAAGCGCGCTTGATCCGGTCAGACCACATCGGGCACGGGGGCGGATGGCGTGCGCTCGTTCTCGCGTGCGCGGTTGCGGCTGCACTCGTGGGCTGCAAGTCGACAAAGTCGTTGATCGAGGGCCCGAAGGTCGACTACAAGTCGGCGGGCGAGCTGCCGCCGCTTGAAGTGCCACCGGATCTGACCGCGCCGCGGCGCGACAACCGCTATGTCGTGCCCGAGACCGGTAAGTCGACGACCACGCTGTCGGCGTATCAGTCCGGCCAGAGGCAGGTCCGCGTGAAAGGGCAATCCGACGTCCTGCCCACGGTGGACGACATGCACATCGAGCGCGCGGGCAACGAGCGCTGGCTGGTCGTGGACCGTCAGACGCCCGAGCAACTGTGGCCGATCGTGAAGGATTTCTGGCAGGAAAACGGATTCCTCGTCAGCTCGGCGAAGCCGGAAGCCGGCGTCATGGAAACGGACTGGGCGGAAAATCGCGCCAAGTTGCCGCAGGACTGGCTGCGCACCAGCCTGGGTTCGCTCCTTGGCCAACTCTACTCGACCGCTGAGCGCGACAAGTTCCGCACCCGGCTCGAACGCACGCCCAACGGGCGCGGCACGGAGATCTTCATCAGCCATCGCGGCATGCAGGAGAGCTTCACCGAGGGTGGCCAGGCGAGTACCACGGTGTGGCAGCCGCGCGACCCCGACCCGACGCTGGAGGCCGAGTTCCTGCGCCGCCTGATGGTCCGTCTCGGTGCGCAGGACGAGCAGGCGAAGCAGCTGATTGCAACCAGCAAGGCACAGCCGGCGCGCGCGGCATTGAAGAAGGCCACAGATGGCTCGGAGATGCTCGAAGTCTTCGAGCCCTTTGATCGCACCTGGCGCCGCGTTGGCCTCGCGCTCGACCGCGCAGGCTTCACCGTCGAGGATCGCGACCGTACGAAGGGATTGTATTTCGTGCGCTATGCCGATCCGGAAGCGGAAATGGACAAGAAGGATTCGGAAGGGGGCTGGCTCTCCAAGCTCGCGTTCTGGCGCACCAAAGATACCGAGATCAAGGCCGAGCAGTACCGCGTTGCGATCGAGCAGCAACGCGCGAGCAGCGAGGTGCGCGTTGTCGGCAAGGACGGCGCGGCCGAAAACTCTGCTACGGCGCATCGGATCCTGTCCTTGCTGCACGCGCAGCTGAAGTAGAACCGCCGCCGCCCCACGGCTCGCCCTGCAGCCCGCACGTTGCGCTTCACCTCGCTTGCAAGCGGCAGCAAGGGAAACTGCCTCCTGGTCGAGGCGGGGGGGACGCGGGTGCTCGTCGATTGCGGCCTG
Source organism: uncultured beta proteobacterium (assembly GCA_963714925.1). Lineage (GTDB taxonomy): Bacteria > Pseudomonadota > Gammaproteobacteria > Burkholderiales > SG8-39 > SG8-39. Next base: position 59,526 of record CAVQQK010000005.1, read on the forward strand.
TCACTGCGCGAGACCGAGCGGCGGCTGGCGCGGCGCGGGGTCGAGCCAGACGCGTTGCGTGCGATCCTCGTCACCCACGAACATGATGACCATGCCGGCGGGGTGTACGCCCTGGCCGCGGCCTATGGGCTGGAGGTCGTCCTGACGCGCGGCACGCTGCATGCGCAACGCGGGGCCGACCCGGCAGGCGAGGCGAAAGCGGTGGCGCACGGCGTCAACCTTCGATTGATCGACGGTCGCGAACCCTTCGCGATCGACGACCTTGAGGTCCGACCGTTCACCGTGCCGCACGACGCACGCGAGCCGGTCCAGTTCGTGCTCTCCGACGGCGTGCAGCGCCTGGGCGTGCTCACTGACCTGGGGGCGTCCACCGCGCATGTCGTCGACATGTTGTCGGGTTGCGAGGCACTGGTGCTCGAATGCAATCATGCGCGCGATTTATTGTGGAACGGCGGCTATCCGCGCTGGCTCAAGGAGCGCATCGGCGGGCCACTCGGGCATCTCGACAACGAGGCCGCCGGTGCACTGCTCGCTGCGCTCGACCGATCGCGTCTCAAGCACGTGATTGCGGCCCATCTATCCGACCAAAACAATCGACCGGCGCTCGCGCGCGCCGCGCTCGCCGAGGTTCTCGGCTGCGCGCCCGACTGGGTCGGTCTCGCGACCCAGTCCGACGGGTTCGACTGGCGTGCGCTGGACTGACTAGAGCCCGAGCGTCGTCGCCGAGACCGCGGGGTAGGACGCGCTCCAAATCTCGCCAAAGCGCCCGCGCATTGCGAGCGCTTCGGTCTCGTCGTTTATCCCGATCGCCCCGCGAAAGAAGCGCGCGACCGGACGCCGAACGTAATGCGCTGAATCGAGCACCAGAAAAGCATCCTGCAGTTCGCGGATCTCCTCATGCGTCCGATTCACCTGGATCACATGCGCGAAGCGCCCGAGCAGGTTCAACATCCGCGGGCAGCGCCGAGTCAGATAGTCCGGATCGTGCACCACGATGCTCAGGCGACGCGTGCGGCTGACGAGCAAAAACCGCTCGAACTGTTCGATCCGCGTCGGTGCATTCGGCCGCAGCGACTGCAGGTCGGGGTCGAATACGCACAGCTCGTGCCCGTTCTGATCGAGCAGGCGATCGACTGCCGCCTGGAATCCGGACTCGGTGTCGAAGCGCTGGTAGTCGGTTGCGTCGGGATCGATGGGCGTGTTCACTCGGGTGCCTGGAGACGCAGGACGCCGTGCCGGTACCACGCGTAGAGTAAATCTCCCGGCACGACGCGGGCAAGCCGTGTACCGGCGAGCTGGCGTGCGTCGGCAAACGCCGACAGCGTGCACCGACCCGCGGCGCCGAGCCGCAACTGCTCGCCATTCAGAAACAGGCTGCGCCCGACGACCAGGAGCTGGGTGCGCGCGTCGAGTACGACCAGCGATCGGCGCAGGCGTGCATCGAACCGCGCACGGCCGAGCGCCGGGTGCGGTGCGCGAAAAACGACCTGCGGCTTGGGCGTGGTCAGGTACTCGCCCAGAAAACGGCTGATGTCGGCGTGCGACCAGCGAATGCGGTCCACCGCGTCATACGCATACGCGATCATGCTTCGGGGTACGCGCGCCGAACGTGACGTGGCGCGCAGTCCGGGGTCGCGATAGCGCGGCCGCGTGGGCAGGCCGCGCGCATGCAGCCAGTCTAGAAACGCGGCCGCCAGCTCGTCGCTGCGTGGCGCGCGAAAACCGATCGAGTAGGTGGTGCAGGACTCGAGCGCAACGCCGTCATGACCCCAGCCGGGCGGCAGGTAGAGCAGGTCACCTGGTTCGGCGAGCCACTCGTCCTCGGCGACGAAGTTCTTGATCAGGCGTAGCGGCGCATCGGCGACGATGTCGAACGCGCACGGACGAGACAGGCGCCACAGCCGGCGCCCGCGGCCCTGGAGCAGAAACACATCGTAGGCGTCCTCATGCGGTCCGACGCCGCCCCCCGGCGCTGCGTAGCTCACCATCAGATCGTCCAGGCGCGCCTGCGGCAGAAAGTCGAACCGGCGCAGCAGCCGGTCGGCTGCGGGCAGGTGCAGGTTGAGTCCGCTTACGAGCAGCGTCCAGTCGACGCGGCCTGCATGGCGCAGCCGCGCGCGTGACACGGGGCCGTGGGTGACCTGCCAGCGTCCGCGCCGGCGCTCTACCAGGCGCGACTCGACGTCATCGCGCATCGCGAGACCCGAAAGCGCGTCGCGGTCAAGCAGATCCCGAAATCCCGGGAGTGCGCCGCGCACGAACAACGGACGTCGTTGCCAGTGCCGCTCGAGAAACGCGTTTGGCGCAAGGTCGCCGAGAAGGCCGCCAGGATCAGCAGGAGGCAAATTTCGCACGCCGCGATTATAGAATCGCCGCCGCGCGCCTCAGGCCAGATGGGTTCCGAGCAGCGCGCCGATGGTGTAGGTGATGGCGCCGGCCGCGGCGCCGATGCCGAGCATGCGCGCACCGCCCGCGAGGGCGGCGCGGCCGGTGAACAGGCTCGTCGCCGCGCCAGCGACGAACAGGCCTGCCGCCGTCGCCGCGACCGACGCGCCGAGCGCAAGCGGGGCCGGGGCGACGATGAACGGCGCCAACGGAACTGCGCCGCCGATCGCGAACGACAGGAAGGAAGACAGTGCCGCGCCCGGCGGCGAGCCGAGATCCGCCGGATTGAGGCCGAGTTCCTCGCGCGTGAGCGTGTCGAGCGCGTTTTCGGGGTCGGCGATCAGTTCGGCGGCGTGACGCCGCGCGTCGTCGAGCGGCACGCCGCGCGCTTCGAAAATGAGCGCGAGTTCCGCGGCCTCCTCCTCGGGGTAGGCGTCGAGCTCCGCTTTCTCAAGGGCGATCTGATACTCATACATTTCACGCTGCGAACGCATCGACACGTACTCGCCTGCGGCCATCGAGAACGCGCCGGCGAGCAGGCCGGCGACGCCGGCGAGGAAAATCGTTCCGCTCGATGCGCCTGCGCCCGCGACGCCGAGAATCAAGCCGGCGTTGGAGACCAGTCCGTCGTTTACGCCGAATACGGCCGCGCGCAGCGCGCCACCGTCGCCGACGCGCGCGTGGCGCTCTCCGATCTCGTCGTGGGCCGAGGGCAGGCTGACCATCCCGCGCGGCACGTGCGCGTCCTCGCGGTAGATCGACATGCCCCGCACCTTCATTGCGGCCAGTACTTGCGTCAGCCGCGCGGGGCCGAGCCGATCGACCAACCATGCCACCAGCCGCGCCCGTGTTGCGGGCCGGAACGTCGGCGGCGTACCGCCTTCCTGCACCAGTGCGTCGCGCCAATGTGTGGCCTGCGACTCGGCATCGCGCGCCAGTTCTTCGAACAGATGCCTGCGCCGTGGATCGCTTTCGCGGGCAGCGATGACGCGGTAGAGATAGGCCGAGGTCAACTCACCCCGCAGGGATTCTTCGGAATCCATTGCCGGCGAGCAACCGCTAGCGACCGAGCCAGCTGTTCCACAGCCGGCGCGCCGGCTCGATCAGCTCGCCTGCCGTAAGGCCGACCGGACCGATTCCCTGCGCGACCAATGCGTCGGCCGCCGCGCCGTGCAGGTGCACGCCGAGCACGAGCGAGGCTTCGCCGGAATAGCGCTGCGCGAGCAACGCACCGAGAAAACCGGCGAGCGTGTCGCCCATGCCTGCGCTCGCCATGCCCGGGTTTCCCGACGTGTTGACGAACCAGTGCCTGTCACGCGCGACGAGCACGCTGCCGTTGCCTTTGAGCACGGTATGCGCGGCGAATCGTTCCGCGAGCGCGCGTGCCGCAGCGAGCCGGTCTGCCTGCACGGCTTGCGTACTCATCTCCAGCAGGCGCGCGGCCTCGCCAGGGTGCGGCGTAATGAGTGTGTCGGCGTGCCGGCGCGCGCACGCGGCGCGCAGATCAGCGTTGTCCGCGAGGATGTTGAGCGCATCGGCGTCGAGCACGCAGGGCATATCGCTCGCGATCGCGGCGCCGACGAGTGTTTCCGCACGTTCACTCTGGCCCAGTCCCGGGCCGACGACGACGACGTCGAGATTCTGGCCGAGCGTGTCGTCGGGATGGCGCAGCATCAGTTCGGGCGCGACCGGGTCGACATCCGGTGCCGCGTGATCGAGCAGGCCGACGTAGACCCGACCCGCGCCAAGTTTAAGTGCCGCGCGTCCGGCAAGCAGCGCGGCGCCGACCATGCCTGCGGTGCCGCCGAGAATGGCGAGTGAACCCGCCTGCCCCTTGTGAAACTCGCGCAGGCGCGGCTTGAGTACCCAGTCCATGGTCGCGGGCTCCGCGACCCAGCCGCTCGGGGCGTGCAGTGCGCGCACGTCGAGACCGAGATCGGCGACGCTGATCGCGCCGCAATGATCGGGGCCGTCGAGCGTGAGCAGCCCCGGCTTGAGTGCGACGAAGCTGATGGTATGGGTGGCGCGTATCGCCTGTCCGAGCGCGCGGCCCGTATCAGAGCCCAGCCCACTCGGAATGTCGAGTGCCAGCACCGGGCAGCGCTGGGCGTTGGCGAGGTCGATGAGTTGCGCATAGCGGCCATCGGGCGCACGCGACAGTCCGAGGCCAAACAGGCCGTCGACGACGAGCGACCAGTGTCGGTCTGCGGGAACGTCGCGCAGGACTTCACCGCCCGCCGCCTGCCATTTGCGCAGGGCTTCGGCCGCATCCTGCGGCAGTTTCGCCGGATCGGCGGGCGACACCAGCGCGACGCGCAGGTAAGCGGCTTTCAGATGGACTGCGACTTCATAGGCATCGCCGGCGTTGTTGCCAGGCCCGGCGAGGATCAGCACGTCCTTGCCCTGTTCCGGTAGCAGGCGCAGTGCGAGCTCCGCCGCTGCGCGGCCCGCGCGGGCCATGAGCGTCGGCGTGACGGACCCGGCCGCAGCTTCAATGCGGCGGATGTCTTCGGTGAGATAGATCGGTTGGCTCATGGGCACATTTTAGGCGCTCGTCGTCGCGCCCGCGCGAATCGGGCGATCGCGCGCGCAGCGTGCAGCATGCTCAATTCAGCTGCCGCAGCACTTCGTCGGCGAGCGCGAGGCTTGCCGTGAGTCCGGGTGATTCGATGCCGAACAGATGCACGAGCCCGGGTACGCCGTGCGCTCGCGGTCCCTGGACGACGAAGTCAGCCGCGGGCGCGCCCTGCGGGGCGATCTTCGGGCGAATTCCCGCGTAACCCGGCACCAGGGCGCCGTCGGGCAGCGCCGGCCAATAGCGCCGGATCGCTGCGTAGAACCGCTCCGCACGGCCGGGATCGACGTGATAATCGATTCGATCGACCCACTCGACGTCCGGGCCGAAACGCGCTTGCCCGGCAAGATCGAGCGTCACGTGCACGCCCAGTCCACCCGGCTCGGGCACCGGGTAGACGAGACGGCTGAAGGGCGCACGGCCGGTGAGGGCGTAGTAATTGCCCTTGGCGTAGTACTCGCCCGGCGCCTGTTCGGCGGGATAGCCCTCGATGCGGCGCGCGAGGCTCGGCGCGCGGACGCCGGCCGAATTCACCAGCTGGCGTGCATGCAGGCGCATGGGCTCGGCCCCCCCGACATGCAACTCGATCCCGTCGGCGCGCACGATGGCGCGCTCGAGCGGACTCTTGAGCGCAAGCATCGCGCCGTGCGCTTCGGCATCTCCCTGGTACGCGAGCATCAGCGCATGGCTGTCGATAATTCCGGTCGACGGTGAGATCAGCGCGGCCACGCCGGCGAGCGCGGGCTCCATCGCCCGCGCCTGCTCGCGGGTGAGCCAGCCAATGTCCGCCACGCCGTTTTCCAGCGCCTGGTGCCGGATCGACTCGAGCGCATCGCGTTGCGCCGCTTCGGCGGCGACGATGAGCTTCCCGCTGCGGCGATGCGGAACCCCGTGTGCTGTGCAGTATTCATACAGCCGGTGCCGGCCTTCGACGCAGGACCGCGCCTTGAGCGAGTCCTTCGGATAGTAGATTCCGGCGTGAATCACCTCGCTGTTGCGCGAGCTGGTATGGGTTCCGATCGCGTCTTCGGCTTCGAGCACGACGACGTCGTGCCCGGCGCGCGCCAGCGCGCGCGCGACCGCCAGCCCGATGACGCCGGCGCCGATGACCACCGCATCGATAGCCTCCATTGCGGCGGGCATTCTAGCGAGCCGCACCGGCGTTGGGCACGCCTGTGGCGACGGCGCGCACGAGAAACCGTTCGCACAGCAGCGCGGCGGTTCCGGCCAGTGCGATGGCCAGGGCCATCGGGCGTGCCGAACCGTCGAAGCTGGCGCCCAGCACGCTGCTGACCGCGGCGCCAAGCGCGAATTGCGTGCCTCCGATCAGAGACGAGGCCGCGCCGGCCGTGTGCGGAAATGGCGCAAGTGCCGCGGCGGTCGCAGCCGGAATGACGAAGCTGCTTGCGAACATATAGGCGGCCATCGGCAGCACGACGAGCGTCCAGTGCGCGACGCCCGCAAGCGCGAATCCTGCCGCGCCGACGCCGGCAAGGCACGCGAGCCGCGTGCCGGCCCGCAGCATCGCGCTGATGCCTATGCGCATCACAAGACGACTGCCCAGCCAGGCGCCCACGATCTGTCCGAGCATGACGCTCGCGAACAGCGCGGCGTAGGCGGCGGGCGTGACGCCGAGACCCTGCACGAGGACGAATGCCGAGTTCGAGACGAACGCAAATATTCCGCTGAAGATGCACAGCAGCAGGAGGAAGTGGACGACGAAGTACGGCTCGCGCACGATCGCGCCGACCGTGCGTGCCAGGCCGCGCGGATGAACCGCCCCGCTTGGCGCGGCCTTGGGCGCGGTCTCGGGCATCAGACCGGCCACGGCCGCAATGAGCAGTGCGCATGCCACCGCCAGCGCGGCGAAAACCGCGGGCCAGCCGAGGCGAACAAGCGCCGCGCCGGCGAGCGGCGCGGCCACGGGCACGATACTGAACACGATCGTCATGCGCGAGAGCATCCGTGCGGCATTCTCGTGGGCGAACAGGTCGCGCACCACGCTGCGCGCCACCACCGGACCGCTCGACAGTCCCAGACCCTGTGCCAACCGAACCCAGGCCAGCTCGCCAACCGTGCCCGATACCATCCCGGCGATCGAGGCCAGCAACGCCAATGCGATGCCCACGATCAGGATCGGCTTGCGCCCGTAGCGGTCCGAGAGGAAACCCCAGGCGAATTGACCCAGCGCGAGGCCGAGAAAAAACGCAGTGACCGTCATCTGGGTCGCGCCGACCGTAGCACGCAAGGCATGCGCAATGATCGGGAGCGCGGGAAGGTACAGGTCGGTGCCCAGGGGCGTCAGTGCGATCAACACCCCGAGCACCAAGGTGAGCCGTAACGGGGCGGCGGGTGGCCCCGGCAGGGTGAATTTCGCCATGTGGATCCTCAGCCAAGGCACATTCCACGCATCCGATGCCCCAGCGCGTGAAGGCGGTCACGCGATCCGCCCGGCGCATCTGCTTATAATAGGCCGATCGTCCGGCTTCGATTGGTTCAACAACAAGCAGTCCGCCCGCGAACACGGGCGCCAAGACCACACGACGACGTATGAACCCGACTGCAATCTATTCCAAGACTGGTAAGGGCGTCCAGGAGGCGTCGGGCCGCACGAGTCACCTCTCGCGCGCTGATCGTGCGGTGTTATCGGCCATCGACGGGAAGTCGACCGTTGCCGAGCTGAATGGGAAGTTCGAAAAGTTCAGCGAACCGAAATTCATGCAGTTGCTGGAAAAAATGGACAAGGACGGTTTCGTTCGGGAGATTTCCCCGGGCACGCCCGTTGCGCAACCGAAGCCGGCCGCAGGTCGCACGGCCGGTCGCGCCGCACCACCGCCGCCGAAGGCAGCCGAAGAGGGCGGGGAAGAGGGCGAGGAACTGGATTTCACCTCTTTCGTGCCGTCGATCCCGAAGGCGCAATCGGAGAAGGAGAAACCGAAAGTCGACCTTGCCGCACAGACGCAGGCCGAAACGGAACGCAAGGCGCAGGAGGAAGCGCTCGACTACAGGGCGCGCGAGCAGGCGGAAGCCAAGGCGAAGGCCGAGGCCGCCGCGAGGGCGAAAGCCGAGGCCGAAGCAAAGGCAGAGGCCGCGGCGGCGGCGCAGGCGAAGGCGGAGGCCGAGGCGAAGGCGAAGGCGGCGGCCGAAGCCCGTGCGAAGGCCGAGGCGGACGTGAAGGCCAAGGCGGAGGCCGAGGCGAAGGCGCATGCCGAAACCGAGGCGAAGTCGAAAGCGGTGCGCGACGCGGCCGTCAAGGCCGCTTCCGAAGCGCGCGCGAAGGCCGAGGCTGATGCGAGGGCCAAGGTCGAGGCGGAGGCGCGCGCAAACAAGGAAGCCGAGGAGCGGACCCGCGTCGAAGCGGAATTGAATGCCAAGCTCGCGGCCGAGCGCCAGGCGCGCGAGGAGGCCGAACGCAAGGGCAAGGAAGAGGCGGGGCGCCTTGCGAAGGAGGCCGGCGAGCGGGCGCGACGCGAGACGGAAGAAAAGGCGCGCCAGGAAGCGGACGCGTTGCGCCAGCAACTCGAGGCTGAGCGCAAGGCGCGCGAGGAGGCCGAGCGCAAAAGCAAGGAAGAGGCGGAGCGTCACCACAAGGAAGCCGAGGCGCGCAAGCGCAAGGAAGCGGAAGACGCCAAGCGCAAGGAAGCGGAAGACGCCAAGCGCAAGGAGGCGGAAGACGCCAAGCGCAAGGAAGCGGAAGACGCCAGGCGCAAGGAGGCGGAAGACGCCAAGCGCAAGGAGGCGGAAGACGCCAGGCGCAAGGAAGCGGAAGACGCCAGGCGCAAGGAAGCGGAAGACGCCAGGCGCAAGGAGGCGGAAGACGCCAGGCGCAAGGAGGCGGAAGACGCCAGGCGCAAGGGGCGAGGCGGAAGACGCCAGGCGCAAGGAGGAAGAACGCAAGCGCAAGGAAGAACATGAAGCGCGCAAGCGTCAAGAGGAAGAAGAGTCCGGCAAGCGCAAGGCGATAGATGGCGTCACGCGCAAGGCCGAAGAGGATGCGAAGGCCGACCCGGCGGCGGGCGCGCTAGAGGACGACCTGCTTGCCGATCTGGACAGTTTTTCCAGGCGCGACGAAGAAGAGGCCAAGGCGCGCGAACTCGCCGAGCGCAAGGCGAAGGAAGACGCGGCGCGCAAGACGCGCGAAGCGGAAGAACGCAAGCACCGGGAAGCGCAGGCGCAGGCAGAACGTGAAGCGCAAGCGCGCAAGCGGCGCGAAGCCGAGGAACGTGAGCAGCGCGAAGCCGAGGAACGTGAGCGGCGCGAGCGCGAAGAGCGTGCGGCGCGCGAGGCGCGCGAGGCCGAGGAACGCAAGCGCCAGGCACAGGAATCGTCTGCCTGGGCCGGGCGCAAACCGGTCGACGACGACGACATCGGGATCACGGACGACGACCTCGACATGGACGAGATCCGTCATGAAGCGCGCACGCTGACCAAGACCAAGGAAGCCAAGGACGTACGCAAGGCCAAGGACGCGCGCACAGCGGTGCCCGAGGACGAAGAAGAAGAGGCTTCGGTGCAGCCGGCAGCCAAGCGTGTCCGGCGGCGCAAGCTCGGGAAGCCGATCGCGATTGCGCTCGTCGTTCTGCTGCTCGCAGGGGTCGGCGTGCTGCATGTCATGCCGCTGTCGACCGCGGATTACGAGCGCGCGGCGAGCGCATCGCTTGGCGTGCCGGTCAAGGTGTCCTCCGCCGGCATGTCGCTCATTAGCGGGGTGGAAGTGAAGCTGAACCGGATCACGATCGGGCGCGGCGACCGGGCGATGACGGTTGCGCGCGCGCGCGCCTATCCCGGCATCGGCGGCCTGTTCTCGTCTCAGAAGACGTTCAGCAAGATCGAGCTCGAGGGTGCTGTCATCCCGCAGGCGCTGCTCGGCCAGGGACTGCTCGGTGCACTGAAGGGCGGCGCGATGAAGGTTGAAACCATCGTCCTGAAGCAAGCGACCTTTGAAGGTGCGCTGACGTTGCCCGCGCTCGACGTCATGCTCAAGGTCTCGCCCGAGGGCCGCGTGGCCTCCGTCGCAGTGCGCGGCAAGGACGGTCTGGAGGCGACGCTGACCCCGAAGGGCGCGGCGATCGGCATCGTGGCGAAAGCCGGCGTTCTGGTGCTGCCGTTCCTGCCCGCGGTGACGCTCACCGACGTCGGCGCGAAAGGCAGTGCGACGCGCGACGGCCTGCAGTTCAGCGAATGGGACGGCCGGGTGCTCGACGGCGTGGTCTCGGGCACTGCCGACATGCGTTGGGGCGCACAGTGGTCGGTGAGCGGGAAAGTGAGCTCGAAAGGCGTCAACGCCGCCACCTTCGCGCCGGCACTATTGTCAGAGGGCAAGGCGATTGGCGACGGGACGTTCAGCATGTCCGGCGCGAACCCGCAGGAATTCAAGCAGACGATACAGCTCGAGGGTGCCTTCACGATCAGCAAAGGCGTTCTTGGAAGCTTCGATCTTTCGCGCGCGATCCAGACCAAGGGCAAGCAGGCGAGCGGGCGCACCCTGTTCTCGGAGCTGACGGCGGACGCGACCTATCGCGCCGGTGCGGTGTCGCTGCGCAAGATCAATATCGGCGCCGGCAAGCTGAATGCGGCGGGGATGCTCGAGATCACGCCCGAGGGCGCGCTCAGCGGCCGCATTGTGGCCGATGTCGAATCGGGGCCGCGTGCGATCTCCGCGACGCTCAATCTGGTCGGCACGCTGACCGAGCCGCGTCTAACGGCAAAGTAAAGCCGCCCGCCCCGTCCGTCGGGGTCACGGCGCACCGCAGGCCGAACGTTGCGGCGCAGCGGGTAAAATTCGGCTTTACAGGCCCTGCGCTTCGATGTCTCACGTCCTTCAGCTCCGCGGCGCCTGCGCGCTGTCGGCGTTTCGCCTAGCCAAACTTGTCGCCTCACTGAATCGGGTCGCCCCGGGGGTCGAGCGCGTCGTGGCCGAGTACTGGCATTTCATCGAGATGGATCAGGCACCCGGGGTCGAGGCGCGCGCGCTGCTCGAGCGGCTGCTCGACTATGGCGCGCCGGCCGCGCGCCACGCGCCGCTCGAGGCGGACGCGCGCGGCCGCCAACAGTTCCTCGTGGTGCCGCGCATCGGGACGATCTCGCCCTGGTCATCGAAAGCCACCGACATCGTGCGCAACTGCGCGCTCGACGGGGTCTTGCGGGTCGAGCGTGGCTGCGCGTATTACGTAGAGTACGCACAGGGGACGGCCGCCGTGGCCGCGCGCGAGGCGATCGCGGCGCGACTCCACGACCGCATGACCGAGACGGTCCTCGCCGGGCCGGAAGCGGCGGTGCAGCTGTTCCAGCATGTCGCGCCGCGCGCGCTCGCGCGGGTCGGCATCCAGGCGCAGGGGCGTGCCGCGCTCGAAGACGTGAATCGCGCGCTGGGTCTCGCGCTGTCGGAGGACGAGATCGATTACCTGCTCGACGCCTATGCTGCGCTGGGTCGCGATCCGACCGATACCGAACTGACGATGTTCGCGCAGGCGAACTCCGAGCATTGCCGGCACAAGATCTTCAACGCCGACTGGATCATCGACGCCAAGCGCGAAGACCAATCGCTGTTTGCGATGATCCGCCACACGCACGCCGCGGCACCGGGCGGAACGATCGTCGCCTACGCAGACAATGCCGCCGTCATGGCGGGGCGTGACGCCCAGCGCTTCCATCCGGACGCCCACGGCGTCTACCGCGCGCAGCCCGGACTGACCCACACGGTCATGAAGTGCGAGACACACAACCATCCGACCGCCATTTCCCCGTTTCCGGGCGCGGCGACCGGCGCGGGCGGCGAGATCCGGGACGAAGGCGCGACCGGCCGCGGGGCAAAACCCAAGGCCGGTCTCGTCGGCTATTCGGTATCGAACCTGCGCATCCCGGGCGCCGAGCAGATCTGGGAGTGCGACGGACCAGGCAAGCCCGAGCGCATCGTCTCGGCGCTCGAAATCATGCTCGAAGGACCGATCGGTGCGGCGTCGTTCAACAACGAATTCGGCCGGCCAAACCTCAGCGGATACTTTCGCAGCTTCGAAATGAATCTGGGCGGCGTCACGCGCGGCTACCACAAGCCGATCATGCTGGCCGGCGGGATCGGCAATATCAGCGCGGCGCACACGATCAAAATTGGACCTGCCGGCGGGTGCCCTGATCGCCCAGCTCGGTGGTCCCGGGATGCTGATCGGCATGGGGGGCGGGGCCGCGTCTTCGATGGGTGCGGGTGCCAACGCGGCCGATCTCGATTTCGACTCGGTGCAGCGCGGCAACGCCGAGATGCAGCGCCGTGCGCAGGAGGTGATCGATCGTTGCTGGCAGCTGGGCGAAGCGAATCCCGTCCTGTCGATTCATGACGTCGGCGCGGGCGGACTGTCGAACGCGTTGCCCGAGATCGTCTACGCCGCCGGGCGTGGTGCGCGCTTCGACCTGCGCGCCGTGCCGTCCGAAGAGGCGGGCATGTCGCCGCGCGAGATCTGGTGCAATGAGGCGCAGGAACGCTACGTCATCGCGATCGCCCCCGACGCACTCGAGACCCTGCGCGCGATCTGTGCGCGCGAACGCTGTCCGTTCGCGGTGCTCGGAACGGCGACCACCGGCGGGCGCCTGGTGGTGGCCGATCCCGCTGTTCGACGATGCGCCGGTCGACATGTCGCTCGAGACGCTGCTCGGCAAGCCGCCGAGGATGCTGCGCGACGTGCGCCGGCGTCGCGGTTGCGCGCGCGCCGTTCGTCACGGCCGGCATTGCGCTGCGTGACGCGGCCTACCGGGTGTTGCGCCACCCGACCGTCGCCGACAAGACCTTCCTCGTATCGATTGGTGATCGCACCGTCGGCGGTCTGTGCGCACGCGACCCGTTCGTCGGGCCGTGGCAGGTGCCGGTGGCGGACTGCGCGGTCACGCTGATGGATTTTGCCGGCACCGCGGGCGAAGCCTTTGCCATCGGAGAGCGCACGCCGCTTGCGTTGATCGACGCACCCGCCTCGGGGCGCATGGCGGTCGGCGAATCGATCACGAATCTCGCCGCCGCGCGTATCGACTCGATCGACCGCATCAAGCTGTCGGCCAACTGGATGGCCGCGGCAGGCACCGAGGGCGAGGATGCTGCACTCTACGACACGGTGCGCGCGGTGGCGCTGGAATTCTGTCCCGCGCTCGGCGTGTCGATTCCGGTGGGGAAGGATTCCCTCTCGATGCGCACGTCGTGGTCTGACGGCGGTGTTGCGAAGGACGTGGTCGCGCCGCTTTCGCTCATCATATCGGCGTTCGCGCCCGTCGAAGATGTACGCGGCACGCTGACGCCGTGCCTGCGCGGCGACGCCGGCGACAGCGAACTGCTGCTGATCGATCTCGGGGGTGGAAAGAACCGCCTCGGCGGTTCGATCCTCGCGCAGGTGCATGGCGCCCTGGGCGCGGTCTGTCCCGACGCCGATGACCCGCAGCGCCTGAAGGCGTTTTTTGCGGCGATTCAGGCGCTCGCCGCGGAGCGCCTGCTGCTCGCCTACCACGATCGCTCGGACGGCGGCCTGTTTGCGAGCGCCTGCGAGATGGCGTTCGCCGGGCATTGCGGGGTCACGCTGAACCTGGACGCCGTCGCCTTCGATGCGGCGGCGGACGATGTCGACGCGTTCAAGCGCAACGGCGCTGCGCAGCTTGCGGGTCGGATGAACGACCTCGCATTGGCCGCGCTGTTCGCCGAAGAGCTGGGCGCGCTGCTGCAGATTCGCGTGGCCGACCGGCCGCGGGTCATGGACCTGCTGCGTACGCACGGCCTCGGAGCGCAGGCCCAACTCGTCGGGCAGCCAAACGCGCGCGACGAGATCTGCATCATGCGCGACGCGAAGGCGGTTTTCGCGGAACCGCGCATCGCTCTGCAGCGCACCTGGAGCGAGACGACCTGGCGCATGCAGGCCCTGCGCGACCACCCGGACTGCGCACAGCAGGAATACGACCGCGTGCTCGATGCCGGGGATCCGGGGCTCATGTTCGCGACCAGTTTTGATCCCGCCCTCGACATAGCGGCGCCCTACCTGGCCCGCGGGGCGCGGCCACGCATCGCCGTGCTGCGCGAGCAGGGTGTGAATAGCCAGGTCGAAATGGCGATGGCGTTCACCCGTGCCGGCTTCGAAGCGGTCGACGTGCACATGACCGACATCCTGGCCGGCCGGACGGACCTCGCGGGCTTCCGTGGCGCAGTCGCCTGCGGTGGCTTTTCCTATGGCGACGTGCTGGGCGCCGGACAGGGCTGGGCGAAGTCGATTCTGTTCAATGCGCGTGCGCGCACCGCGTTCGAGGCGTTTTTTGCACGCGGCGACAGCTTTGCGTTCGGCGTCTGCAACGGCTGCCAGATGTTCGCCGCGCTGAAGGAGATCATTCCGGGTGCGGCGCACTGGCCGACGTTCCTGCGCAACCGCTCCGAGCAGTACGAGGCCCGCTTCGTCATGGTCGAGGTGCTGGAGAGCCCATCGATCCTGTTTGCGGGCATGGCGGGCAGCCGCATGCCGATCGCCGCCGCGCATGGCGAGGGTCTCGCCTGCTTCGAGCCGGCGGCGAACGCGGCGCGCGCGATCGCCGCGCTGCGCTTCGTTGACCACTACGCCAAGCCGACCGAGACCTATCCGCTCAATCCGAACGGTTCGCCCGGCGGGCTGACCGGATTCACGACCGCCGACGGGCGGTTTACGGCCATCATGCCGCACCCGGAGCGTGTGTTTCGCAGCGTGCAGATGTCCTGGGCGCCGGACGGCGCGGGTGAAGATTCGCCCTGGATGCGGGTGTTCCGCAACGCCCGCGTCTGGGTTGATTAGGTTTTTTTTGAGACGGAGGAAGGAAATGGCAAACGAGGGTTATCACGAACCGATCGGGGAACTGTCGAAGGAGACGCGCGACATGCATCGTGCGATCGTCTCGCTCATGGAAGAGCTCGAGGCGGTCGACTGGTACAACCAGCGCGTCGACGCGTGCAAGGATAAAGCGTTGAAGGCGATCCTCGCGCACAATCGCGACGAGGAGAAAGAGCATGCGGCAATGGTGCTCGAATGGATCCGGCGCAAGGACGCGACCTTTTCCAAGGAGCTGAAGGACTACCTGTTCACCAAGAAATCGCTCGCGCACGACTGAGTCGGCGAAGCGAAAACCGGAATACCGTTTACCGAAGAACCGAGGGAGGAGAAACGATGAGCATCGTGAGGCATGAATCGGCAGGCATCCTGTCGAAGGCGGTCGAGCACGGCGGGCAGGTTCACCTGGCCGGCATCGTCGCCGACGACCTGGCGCAGGACGCAAAGGGTCAGGCGCAGCAGATCCTGGCGGCGATCGATGCGCTGCTGGCGAAATGCGGTTCGAACAAGTCCAAGGTGCTGACAGCCGTCATCTGGGTGAGCGACATTCGCTATCGCGCGCCGATGAACGAGGCCTGGAGCGCCTGGGCCGATCCGAAGAATTTGCCGGCGCGCGCCTGTATCGAGGCCAAACTCGCCGATCCCCGCGCGCTGGTCGAAATCATGGTGGTGGCGGCGAAGTAGCCGCGCGCGCGATGAGCGTCTCGAACCCCGGGTAGCCATCGCGCCGGATCGCGCACTTCGCGCCGGCGTCGGCCCAGGGCTCGAGCGCGCGCGCACGGCGCAGCAGCGCGATCGGGTCGTCTACGCGGTAGCCCCCGGCCACGGTCACGCCGCGCGCGAAGAGTGGATCGGGAAAGCCGCTCGCCGAGGGCCCGATGAGCGCGAACTCGCGCGCGTGGCCACCGTGCGCGAGCACGTCGTCGAGCGTGTCGTTCAGCAGCACGCTGCTGGTGGCGATGAGCTTCGTGCACGCCGCGAGCTTCGCCGGGTCGAGCGTCACCGCGTAGTCCGCCGTCGTCTCGACCAGCTCGGGCCGCAGCTCGAGCACTGTGAGCCGCGCGCCCGCCGCGCGCACGCGCGGCACGAGAACGCGGAACAAGCCGATCATGCCGAGATGGTCGGCGGGGTCGAGGCCGAAGGCGCCGAGCGAATCGGACGCGGTCTCCGGCACGTAGCCCGCGCGGCGGAAGACGTGGGACGAGATGGCGTTGAAGGCAGCGAGGCCGAGCGCGCGCGCGACGGGGTCCCCCTCGGCATAGCCTCGCGCGACCTCGAGCGGCGCGCGGCCGACCTGCGCCTTCAGGTCGGAAGCGAGCAGCCTCTCGAGCGTGTCGCCGAGCAGCGTGTAGGCCATGCCGGTGCTGCCGTCGGCGAGCTGGATCGCGAGGAATTCGGCCTCGCGCTTGAGCCCGCGCCCGGGCGGGCAGTAGATGTCGGCGATTGGCGGCAGCCGGAGCGCACGGTCGGCGCGCGCTGCAAGGTCGAGGAAGTCGGTGGTCGTCGTCATCGCGAGGCGCGCTCGGCCCGCGGGGGCGCCGCCGTCACTATAACCGCCGACCAACGCAATTGGCTGCCGTTCGCCGGCGGCCATCGGGATCGAGGTAAGCCGAGCGACGGACCGAGTCCTACCACACCCGCAGTTTCAACTGGATTCCTATGGCTGTGTCGAGACTTCCATGGACGTCGGGAACGAACGTGAGATTGACTCCCAAACGTTCCCACTCGACAGCGAGTAGTGGCAACGGGGCGACGAACCAATCGCCATTGCGATATGCCGTATAGCCGTCGAAAGCGCCTACGGCGATTCCCGCACTAAACCTGATGGTAGATACCTGCCAATGCAGGGGACGCCAAGCGTAGAGGCCGTAGCGGCTTCTGTTTCCATCACTGTTGACGAAGGACCCAGCCATCACCATGTGATCATCGGTGATAAGAACCTCCACGCCAATGCCGAAGTTATCCTCGCGATAGTCCTTGTCGCGATCGAAGTGGTAGGAGTAGACGCCGGGGTTAAGCCAAACCTGGGGCGAAAGATCTGCCGCCGTCGCACCAAACTGAACGGCAGTGCCAAAAATTCCGGCGCACACTAGGACGAGCGATCGTTGCATTGGTCCTCGCGATCTGATCTTACTCGTGGACGGGGTTCTGGCTCGTAGCCGCCGGCCCTGTCGGGGTACTAGCGGCCATTCGATGTGTGGCTACGAGAATCCAAGGCGCGGTCGCAGGATCGCGGGTCAAGCCCGTTCATTGCATTCGTGATTGCCGTAGTGGGTCCTGGGAAATGTTCGGGGCTTCTGACGTTGATGCTCTGCCATTCACGCTGATGTCTCACATGAATATGGGATTCCGAACGCGACGTCGGCGATATAGGCTTGCCACGTTAGGTTCTTCTGGTCGTTGCGACCTCAAGTTCTCCAAAACGTTTGAATTGATCAAGATTGCGAGGATGTCATGAAGCGATTCGTTCTATGTGTTCTCTGTTTGATGTTTGGTGGCCTTACCAATGCGACGGCAGAAACCAATCGTTTTACAGCGCGCAATTCCACATACGGCGTATTGGGTTACATGGAATTCGATTCATCGATATTCGATGGTACGGCCGTTCAATTTGTTGCCAACGATTTGATGCTAAGCCTGGACTTCACGAACCCAACAAACTCGTTTCACATATCCACGATTGGGCCGTCGGGCAAGGGAACATATTTCGATTCGACTGGGAGTTTGCCTTCCGTACTAGCCGGCTTTGGGCAACAGGGAGGCACATCGTTCAGCGACCAGGTTGCAATAGTTGTGGGCTCAGGTTTTGGTGATCCGTCGTTCCTTATTTTGGGCAACGGTACAGGCAATAATCTCTTCTCTGATGTCACCTGGAGTGCGTCGGTGGTCGCCGCCATCCCGGAACCCGAAACCTACGCGATGCTCCTTACTGGTCTTGGTTTGATGGGATTTGTTGCGCGGCGTAGGAAGAACAAGCGCCCCGCCTAGTTTCCGCGTATTCCTTTACGCGACCCCGCTTCGGCGGGGTATTGTTTTTGGGAATGGTCGCTCGCGACACGACATAAGCCCCATTGTGCGACGCTGCGGCGCGAACCGGGTAACGTAAAGGGGGGCATTTCGTGGCATGTCGTGTGGGCAGGCACGGATAGATTTTCCTATCCGTCCCGCAGTGGTGCGCCTGGAAGTCGAGTCAAGTGCTTACGCAGTCTCCTTGCCGCCGTTTCGGCTTTGCCGTGCCGCGGCCTCGTCCGCGCGGATCTGTTCGAAAGTACGCTCGCGGTTCTTCAGCCACCAGCCGTATTGAACCGGCCAGTCGTCCATGGCGTCGGCAGGTTTTCGCCCGAGTGCAATTTCTGCCATCTGCGGCCAGCAAGGGTTGACGAGTGCCTCGCGCGCAATGGCGATCAGGTCGGCCTGGCCTTTCTGCAAAATCTCTTCTGCGAAGAAGGGGTCGACGATGAGGCCGACTGCCATCGATTGGATGCCGGCCTCGCGGCGTACGCGTTCGGCGTAGGGCACCTGGAACCCCCAGGTTCGTTTGATGCGCGCCGCCGTAGCCGAACCGAACAAGCCGCCAGAGGAACAATCGATGATGTCGATGCCGCGCGCTTTAAGTGCCTTCGCATAGACAACCGTGTCGTCCATGGTCCAGCCGCCGTCGAGACCGTCAATGGCGGACACGCGCACAGACACCGGCTTGTCCTTCGGCCACACGTTACGCAGTGCCTCTGCTACTTCAAGAGGAAACCGCATGCGCCCGGCCAGATCGCCGCCGTAGGCGTCGTCGCGTGTATTCGATATCGGCGATAGGAACTGGTGTATCAGGTAGCCGTGCGCGTTGTGGATTTCCAGGAAGTCGAAACCCGCTTCGATGCAACGTTTGGCGGCGTCTACCCAGTCGTCCTTGAGTGCGGCGAGATCGGAAACGGAAAGCGGCCGCGGCACGATATGACCTTCCGCCATCGGCACGGCGGACGGCGCAACGGTGTCCCACTTTTTCTCGCCGCGGGCGAAGTCTTCCGCCGTCAGTGCACCGTTGCCGAACCAGGGCCGCTGCATCGAGCCCTTGCGCCCGGCGTGCGCGAGCTGGATGCCGGGCACCACATTCTGGCCTTTCATGAATTCGACGATGCGCTTGAGCGGCGGCACCTGGGCGTCTGTCCAAATACCCAGGTCGCCGTTGGTGATGCGGCCCTGATCCGTCACCGCGGTGGCTTCAACGATGACGCAACCCGCCCCGCCCAGCACCAGCCGGCCCCAGTGCGCGAAATGAAAGTCCTGGGCGATGCCGTCGACTGCGGAGTAGGTCGCCATCGGGGCGATCACGACGCGGTTTCTGAGCGTCAGGTCGCGGATGGTGATGGGAGTGAACAGTATCGGTTTGGTCGTAACTGGTGTCGACATAACAGAAGGCGAAGCGTTGGGCGCGTTGGAAGAGCGGTCAATCCCCAGGCGATAGTGCGCGTGCGGCACTTAGGACCTGGTCAACGACAGGATGTGGCCGATGCGTGGGTCGCCGCGGCCGGCCAGCACCTCCGCGTAGGCGGCCTGCACGGCCTGCGGCCCATTGTGGTGCTGCACGGCGATCCATGGCGGCGTGGTCGAAATCACCTGCTTGGCGAAGGCTTGCCATGCGTCTACCAACCGCGTGCCGAAGGCTGCCGCACCCAGGTCGGCGATACGCTTTTTCGCCTGCGCCGGCGCGAAGAACAGTGTGGCCCGCGGGCCGGGCAGGTCGCGCCCGCTGCCGAGCTGGTCGACATGCGTGCCGCCGATCGAGCAGCTGTACTTCAGATTGGAAAATCGCGTGTGAATTGCCTTTCGCAGCGCGGCGTTGCCGGCGAAGTCTACATACACGCTGGGCGCATCGGCCGCCACCTGGTCGAGCTGGTCGTAGCGCAGTACACGGTGGTACAGCCCCAAGCTGTTGCAGAAATCGACATTGGCCGCCGAGGTGAGTCCCGCCACCTCGATGCCCTGGCGCTGCACAAGCTGGTACGCGGTGCCATAGGCCGTCTTGCTGGAGGCGCTGGACAGCAATATCACGCCGCGCACATCACCCGATGCACCGGCACCGAACCAGTCGTTGTCGGCGAGGAAATCATCGATCAGCCACGAGGTGACAAACAACGGTCGCAGGAGCGCCTGGATGTCTTCGTTATCCGCGCTGTAGAACGGATCGACATCGCAGCGCTGATACTGGTTGTATACCGCATGCAGCGTGGCGCGGTGCGGCGCGCCATCGATGAAGCCCTTGGCCGAAACGCGCTCGGGCTGCAGCACCACGCTGGAGGCCATCGGGAAGTATCCGAACAGCCGGTCACCCACCGCAACGCCCGGCTGCAGGCTTTGCACCACGCTGCCGAATCCCCATACCGGAATTCGGCCCCAGTCAGGCCCCACGCGGTCAGCCACGGGATAGAACTGCCAGTAGTTCATCGCGTCGCCAAAGGCGGCGTACGTGATGTTGTTGGCCGTCAGTGCGAACGCGTCGATGCGCACGCGCACCTGGCCATCCGCCAAGCTGGCGTCGTCGCTTGTGCGCAGCTGCGTGGTCGCGAGTTGGTCCTTGCGGACCAGGAGGTCGGTGGTGCTCATCGTTTCTCTTTCATTGACCAAATACGAAAAACGTCCCCTGTGACCGCGTTAGTATAAGTAGTAAGCGCGATGGGAAAACTGAATAGGGTGCTCTCGGATGTCGTCCCCGGTCGTTCAAAAGAAGACAAGCCTAGACAAGGACCTCAGCAAGATCGTCCGCCTCGAGCAGGCGCTGTCCGAGACCGGACGGCAGATCGTCAAGCTCGGGCTCGGTGTTCTTTTCCTGGCGGCGGTCTGGGTCATCGCCACCATTGGCTACTACGACGTCACCCTGTTCCCGGTCACCGAGAACGCGGCCTTCGTTGTCGCCGGCTGCATTATCGGCGGCTACATGGCGCTCAATATTGGCGCCAACGACGTCGCCAACAATGTCGGACCGGCGGTCGGTTCGAAGGCGCTGACGCTCACCGGGGCACTTTTGATCGCCGCCATATTCGAGGCGGCCGGGGCAATTCTTGCCGGCGGCGACGTGGTTTCGACGATCAAGAATGGAATCATCGATCCGGCGATGATGCCGGATACCAAGACCTTCATCCGCGCAATGATGGCGGCGCTTCTGGCGGCGGCGTTGTGGCTCAACCTTGCCACGTACTTCGGCGCCCCGGTCTCCACCACCCATTCCATCGTCGGTAGCGTCATGGGGGTCGGCATCGCGGCCAGTGGACTCGCCGTCGTCAATTGGGTCACCATGGGCAAGATCGCGGCAAGCTGGGTGATTTCCCCGGTCATGGGGGGCGTCGTCGCCGCCGCCTTTCTGGCCTTCATCAAATTCGCCATCTACCGCGCCGATGACAAGGTCGCAGCAGCCAAGCGTTGGGTGCCGATCCTGGTCGCAATCACGGCTGCGGTCTTCTCCATCTACCTCATGCTGAAGGGGCTGAAGAAGCTGTGGAAGCCCGACCCCTGGGTCGTTGCCAGCATCGGCGTGGCGACTCTTGCCGGGTTCTACGCGTTCGTCAAGCCGGCGGTCGCCAGGGCCGCCGAGCGGATGGAGAACCGGCGCAAGGCCGTGAGCAACTTGTTCACCATTCCATTGATCTGTTCGGCGGCCCTGCTTTCCTTCGCCCATGGCGCGAACGACGTGGCCAACGCCGTCGGGCCCTTGGCTGCGATCGTCGATGCCGCCCACTCGGGCGAAATTTCGACGAAGGTCGACGTGCCGATCTGGGTGATGTTTGTGGGGGCGCTGGGCATCGCGGCAGGCCTGGTTCTTTTCGGCCCGAAACTGATTCGTACGGTCGGCGAGCAGATCACCAAGCTGGACCGGGCCAGGGCGTTCTGTGTCGCGCTCTCGGCGGCGATCACCGTGATCATCGCCTCGGGCTTGGGTCTGCCGGTGAGTTCGACGCACATTGCCGTTGGCGGCGTCTTCGGCGTTGGCTTCCTGCGCGAGTATCTCGCCCGGGCGCAGCGCCGGGTCAAGGAAAAAGCGAAGCATGATGCACGCGCCGTTGCCGCAGACGGTGATGGGGCGGTGAAAGACGATCCCGGGGCGAGGGCGGCGCTCGACTTGGAGAAGCAGCGCGCGAAGCTCCAAAAGGCCCGCAACCGCCAGCTGGTCCGTCGCACCCACCTGACGACGATTGTCAGCGCCTGGGTGGTGACGGTTCCCCTCGCGGCGGTACTTGCGGCAATTCTCTTTTACATCTTCAACGCCTTCGCCTAGCGTCCCCGGCTGCTACCGACGTTGAGCGGCCAGTCGACAATGTAACGACGTCACGCGCGGCTACGCCGGCTGGTTCTGCAGGCGCTTGATCCGCTCGATCCGCTCTTCGATGGTGGCATCGCTGCCGTCCTTCCATTGCAGCACCTGCAGCACCACCCCGGCCGCATCGCGCGGTCGCAGGACCACTTCACTGCGGTTCGAGAAATCGTCGCGCAGCGGAATCTTGAATCCCTTGCCTTCCACCTCCTGGACGAACGCGGCGAGGTCGTCGACCTCCAGGCCCATGTGATGCAGACCCTCGCCGTGCTTGTCGATATGCTGGTTGATGAAGCCGTCGGGTTCGAGCGACTGCACCAGCGAGAGCACGTTCTCGCCGATCTGCATGTACGCGACCTTCACCATGCCGGCCTTCTCGCGCAGCACCTCGGTGCGGACGTGCACCGCGTTCAGCAGCTTGACATACTGCGCCGTCGCCTGATCGGCATCGCGCACCGCGATTGCCACGTGATCGATTCTCTTGATGCGGGCCATGCCGGTTCTCCCTCGGATCCTGACCGAACGAGTGTAGCGGAACCGAATCTAGCGCCGGCCTGTGCCATCGTTGATCAAGCCCGTAGGATCGCGACGACGAACAGCACCCAGGCGGCAAGAAAGGCCGTGCCGCCGGCGGGCGTCACCGCGCCCAGCCAGCGCACACCGGTGAGCGCGAGCGCGTACAGGCTTCCCGAAAAAAGGACGATCCCCGCGAGCATCAGCCAGCCCGACCACTTGAGGAGCGCCGAATCCGCCAGTTGAATCGAGGCGAGTCCGAGCGCAAGCAGGCCGAGCGCGTGAAACATGTGGTACTCGACGGCGGTGTGCCACACGACAAGCATCTCGGGGGAGAGGCGTCCTTTGAGCGCGTGGGCGCCGAATGCGCCGAGCGCGACTGCGACGAGCGCTGCGACGCCGCCCGCTGCCAGGAATATTTTTGTGATCGACATGCCCCTGCGCTCAACCCGTTTCGAGATAGGCTTGCCTGAACGCCCGCATGTTCGGCACGAAGAACGACGCCGTCGAGGTTTCACCAATGATGCGGTCGATGAACTGCAGCTTGTGGTCGCGACCCAGGCCAATACCCCATTCGATCGCCAGCCTGGACTGGAGTTGCTCGGCGTGTTCCAGGGTCAGGCCAATCGAGGGCAGCACGTCGGCCTCGGTGAGCAGCACGGCCTCATGCGCCAGGTCCGGCTCGAGCCGTAATCGCCCAAGCGCCGGTGGCAGGGCAGGGGCGAGCGGCGGCGCCGGCCCGCCGGCGGAATGGTGAGCCCAGCACGCGCGGGCGAACGGTACGCCGAGGCTCGGATCGGTGGCCAGCACCAGCGCCTGCACGCGCTGGCATTCATCGTCATCGAGCTTTGCCGCGCGCAGATAGGGCCGCGCTTTCTTTGCCGCCAGGCGTTCGAGGCGAAACGGCGACAAGACGCCTCTCGAGCCGTCATGATGGAAGTCGTGCATCAGCGCCGCGGTCGCCACGCGCGCGGTGCGGCGTGAATCGAGCCGCGTCAGCCGGGCGAGATACAGCGCGCTAAGCATGACTTCGAGGAAATGCTGGCTGTTGTGGTAGCCGGTGGCCACGCCCGCCCCGACGCCGCGGTCGATGTCGCGGGCGATCGCCCGACCCGCCAGCACGAGTGGATCGGTATCGGGCATCCCGATGCTGCCCGCGACCAGCCTGTGGGCGTATTCAAGCGGATTGCTCCGCCCGCCCAACCGCGCAAAGCACACCACCAACTCGGCGCCAACCCGCGCCGGGTCAAGTGATGCCACGACTGCGAACGGCGGTCGGGTAAGTATTGGAGCCTCTACTTTCCCGCGTCGACGACGTCTGCTCGTAAACGCCGTGCTCGGGTGGACCGTACGACCGTACTGGAACGTACAACCGTACTATTGTGCGCCTTGTTTCACCATCTCGCGCAGCTTGAATTTCTGGATCTTCCCCGACGGCGTCACCGGCATCGACTCGAGCACGATCAAGCGCTCCGGAAGGTACTGCACGGTGAGTTTCTGCGACTTGAGGAAATCGACCATCGAGGCCATGTCGATGGACTGCCCGGGTTTGGCGACGACGACCGCGCAGGCCCGCTCGCCCAGACGTTCGTCGGGGTAGGCGACGATCGCCGCCTGCGCGATCGCGGGATGGCGGTACAGCAGCGCCTCGACCTCGACTACGGGGATGTTCTCGCCGCCGCGGATGATGACATCCTTGCTGCGCCCGGTGATGCGGAGGTAACCCCGCGCGTCGATGCGCGCCAGGTCGCCGGTCTCGAACCAGCCCTCGGCATCGGTATCGTTCAACTGCGGGCGCTTGAGATAGCCGCCGAAGTTGGAGCAGCCGCGCACCTGCAGGCGTCCGATCGCGTCGGCCGCAAGTACCGCACCGTCGGCGTCGCGCACCCGCACCTCGATCCCGGGCAGCGGCAGGCCGTCGGTATTGATCGCGCGCTCGTCGGCATCCTCGAGCAGGGTCGTCGTTACGCCGCCGTTCTCGGTCATGCCCCAGGCCGAGATGACTTTTGCGCCCAGCGCCTTTTGCGCCTGCTCGACCAGCGGTCCGGGAATCGGCGCACCGGCGCAAAGAAAGGCACGCAGCGTCGGCACCGGATTGCCCGACTCGGCCACCGCCTGGGCGAGGTCGGTGAGAAAAGGGGTCGACGCCATCGTGAAGCTGACGCGCTCGGCGCGAATCAGCTCGACCGCCTTGCGCGGTGCCCAGCTGTCCGGCAGCACGGTGCTCGCCTGCAGCACGATCGGCATCATCATGCCGTAGATGAAACCGGTCTGGTGCGCGAGCGGCGAGGCCATCAGCACCACATCGTCGTGCGACAGGCGCATGCGCTCGGCATAGCGCACGATGTTCGACATCAGGGTATTCGCCGAATGCATCACGCCCTTGGGTTCACCGGTCGTGCCCGAGGTGTAGATGAGCTGCATCACGTCGTCCGGGCCATGCCGATGCCGGGTCAGGATGGCGTGCGCATCGGCTTCGCGTTCCCAGGCCGGTCCGGCGAGCCGCTTGTCGAAGCTGTTGGCGCTGTCGCCGTCGACCACGACCACGTGGCGCAGCTTGGGCAGATCCGGTTGCAGGACGGCCAGCATGCGCTCGAAGTCGAAGCCGCGGAACGTCTTCGGCGCGACGACGACCTTGCTTTCGCCATGCGCGAGCATGAAGGAGAGCTCGCGCTCGCGAAAGATATGCATCAACGGATTCATCACGGCGCCGATGCGTGCGCAGGCAAGATACAGCGCGACGAACTGCCAGCCGTTTGGCAACTGCACCGACACCACGTCATTGCGGCCCACGCCAAGGCGCGCGAGGCCGACTGCGATCCGGTCGGCCAGGCTGGCGAGCGCGCGGTAGGTCAGGCGCGTGACCTCGCCGCTTTCAACTTTTACCGCGGTCACCGCGACCTTGTCGGGGCAGGCCGCGACGCAGGCATCGAGCGCGTCGTTGATCGTGCGGTCGTGCCAGAAGCCGCGCGCGATCATCGCGGCGCGGCGTGGTGCGAGCAGAACGGCGTCGAATTCCATGTCTAGCGGTCCTGCCGTGGCATCAGACGCCTCGGCCTCCGATTGCGCGCAGGAATTCGTTGCGCAACTGGCTGTCGTCTTCGAATACGCCCGCAAAGCCTTGCGTCACGACGCGCTCGTCGCCACGGCGGTCCTCGCCGAGGAGCAGGCAGAGTTGCTCGGCCTCGATCACGCAGGCGCCGCCCTGCGCGAGGCCGTGTTTCACCATCGCTTCGGCGATGTCGCGCGTCATCCATTCCTGGTAGGTGAAGCGATGGCCGATGGCGTCGACCATGCGCGCGATGCGCCCGAACCCGTGCAGCCGCCCGCCGGGGATGTAGCCGACATGGGCGACGCCGCGAAAGGGCACGAGATGGTGCGGGCACACGCCGTGGATCGCGATGCCGCGCACCACCACCATGTCGCGCCGGTGGTCTTCAAAGCCGCTGCCGAGCGCCGCGGCCGGATCGAGGTCGTAGCCGCCGAGCAGGCGCCGCTGCCACAGTTCGCGCACCCGTTGCGCGGTCCTGCCCATGTGCGCGGCGTCGGGTGCGATGCCGCAGGCCTCGAGGAGCGCGTCGATCGCCTGCTCGAACGCCACCGGATCGAAGACCCTGTCCTGCGCGATGCCGATCTGGGCGTCCGCGCGCGCACCGGCCAGGTGATCGCCGTCGTGATCGTGATCCGGTTTCGATGCCATGGCGGACGCGCCTGCGAAGGATGCCCTGCAACGGAGAATACCGCACTGGCTCCGCTGCGCCGGACCTTCAACGCAGGTCGAGCACCAGCTTGCCGCGCAGGTGGCGGCCCTCGCTGACCCGGTGTGCGGCGGGCGCCTGCGAGCGCGTAACGCGTGATTTCGGGCACGCGGACGCCCCCGCCGCAACCAGCTCGACGATGCGCTCGAGATGCGGGCGGTCGCGCCCGACTTTGGGACGCAGCGAGTGACGTCCGGCGCGCGGTGCGGGTGGCGCCGACGCGCCCGATGCAATGAACGCCGCGCGCCCGCCCGGCCGCAGCACGGCGAACGAGCGCTTCGCCACCTCGCCGCCAACGGTGTCGAACACCGCGTCGCAGCCCGACACCACTTGGGTGAAATCCTGCATCGTGTAGTCGATGATCTGGTCGGCGCCGAGACCGCGCAGGTAGGCGTGGTTCGCCGCGCTCGCGGTGGTGATCACGCGCGCGCCGATATGCTTGGCGAGCTGGATCGCGAAGCCGGCCACGCCGCCTGCGCCGCCCTGGATCAGGATCGTCTCGCCGGACTTCAGTTCGAGCGTGTCTTCGATGGTCACCAGCGCGGTGAGCCCGATGAGCGCGAGCGCGGCGCCTTCGACATGCGAGAGCGTATCGGGCTTGCGCGCCACGATCGCGGCCTTGATCGCGATGCTCTCGGCGTAGGCGGCTTCCTGACCGACATCGCAGACGCCGAATACCGCATCGCCGAGCTTGAAGTCCGTCACGCCGGCGCCGAGCGCCGCGACCACGCCGGAGAAGTCGCGCCCCGGGATGTACGGAAAGCCGGCGACCGCCGGAACTGCCGGCGCGCACTTTCCAGTCGGCGCCGTTGACGCTCGCGGCGTGGACGTCGATCAGCACCTCGCCCGGCCCCGCGACCGGATCGGGCACATCGCCGTAACCATCACCTCGGGTCCGCCGTGCTGCATGAAGTACGCTGCTTTCATCGTTCGCCGCTCTGTCGGATCGGACCGGCAGGTTAGCAGCAAACCCAAACCCTGCGCGCAGCGGCTTGACCGTGCGCGCGGGACGTGCGAAAGATGGACCGCTGCCGCAGCGGGATCGCAGTGGCGGACCGATCTAAAACTGGAGAACCTTCATGATCGTCGAGCAGATCTGGACCGGCAACGCTTACCGCAATTTCAACTATCTCATTGCCTGCCCGGAAACAGGTGAAGCGATGGCCATTGACCCGCTGGATCACAAGAAATGCCTTGCTGCGGCCAAGACCCGCGGCTTCAAGGTGACCCAGATTCTCAATACCCATGAACACGGCGACCACATTGGCGGTAATGGCCCCATGAAGGCCGCCACCGGCGCCGCGATCATCGCACACGCCAACGCCGCCTCTCGGATCCCCGGCATGGACCGCGGCGTTTCCGCGGGCGACGTCGTCAAGATAGGGCGCGCGGTGGAACTCGAGGTCCTGGACACACCGGGTCATACCATGAGCCACGTGTGCCTGCTCTCTCGCACGGACACGCCCGCGCTGTTCTGTGGGGACACCTTGTTCAACGCGGGCGCGGGTAACTGCCACAATGGCGGACACCCGGAAGAGCTCTACGACACCTTCGTGCGCCAGCTTGCCCGATTACCCGAGGTGACCCGTGTGTATCCGGGGCACGACTACATCGCCAACAATCTGGACTTCACCCTCGATCGCGAACCGGACAATGCCCGTGCGGGCGCGCTGAAGAACGAGCTGCAGGACCAGGATCCAAGCCATGCCTTCGTGACCACGCTGGGCCTCGAAAAGGAGATCAACACCTTCTTCAGGCTGCGCAGTCCGAGCGTCATTGCGGGCCTGCGCGAGTCGTTTCCCGATCTGGAGGAAAATCCAGACGCCAAGACGGTGTTTCTGAAGCTGCGTGAGTTGAGGAACTCCTGGTAGCGGTCGAGGGCGATCGAGGCGGAACGGAGGACGCGGCGCAATGCAGACGCTGGCAAGCTATGTGAGTGGCACGTGGGTGCAGGGCACGGGTGCCGGGCAGACCCTCGTCAACCCGGCGACCGAGGCGCCACTCGCCCAGGTATCGAGCGAGGGCGTCGACCTTGCTGCGGCGCTCGATTACGCACGCGGCGTGGGTGGACCGGCGCTGCGCGCGCTGAGCTTCGCCGAGCGCGGCGCGCTGCTCGGAAAAATCGCGGATCTGTTGCAACAGAACCGCGACGCCTTGCTCGATCTCGCGCTCGAAAACGGTGGCAACACGCGCTCGGACGGCAAGTTCGACGTCGACGGCGGGATCGCGACGCTGCTCGCCTACGCCGAGCTCGGCGCGCAGCTCGGCGACGCGAAGTTCCTCGTCGATGGCGAGGGGATTCAGCTCGGGCGCACGCCGCGCTTTCACGGCCAGCATGTGCGCGTGCCGCGCCACGGCGTGGCGGTTCACATCAACGCGTTCAACTTCCCGGTCTGGGGGTTCGCCGAGAAGGCCGCCGCCGCGCTGCTCGCCGGGATGCCGGTGCTCTCCAAGCCGGCGACGAGCTCGGCGCTGGCCGCGCATCGTGCGATGACGCTGTTGGTCGACGCGAAAATACTGCCCGACGGCGTGCTTTCGCTGCTGGTCGGCACGCCGCGCGACCTGCCGGCGTTGCTCGGGCCGCAGGATGTGCTTGCCTTCACCGGCTCGGGCGACACCGGCGAGCGCCTGCGCGCTGCGCCGAACATCATCCGCCACGCGGTGCGCGTAAATGTCGAGGCCGACAGCCTGAATGCGGCATTGCTCGGGCCCGACGTCGAGGCGGGCAACGACATGTACGAACTGTTCCTCAAGGACGTGCAGCGCGACATCACGCAGAAGGCGGGACAGAAATGCACCGCGATTCGGCGTTTGCTCGTGCCGCAGGCGATCGCGGCGACGGTGCGCGACGACCTCGCCGAACTGCTCGGGCGTGTGCGGGTGGGCAACCCGGCGCTCGAAGACGTGCGTATGGGCCCTGGCAAATGCCGCGCAACTCGCCGACGTGCGCGAAGGCGTCGGGCGGCTCGCGGCGGAGGGTCGACTCGCCTTCGGCAGTGCAGATGCGATCAGGGCCGAGGGCGTCGATGCGGGCAAGGGTTACTTCATCTCGCCGGTGCTGGTCGAGTTCGAAGCCGGTGCACAGGCCGATAGCGTTCACGCGCGCGAGGTCTTCGGGCCGGTTGCCTCGCTGCTGCCGGTTTCGGGCGATGCCGACGAGATGGCGGCGATCGTTGCGCGCGGGGCGGGCGGGCTGGTGAGTTCGGTGTATTCCGACGACGTCGCCTGGCTCGCGGCGGTCACCATGGGTCTTGCCCCCTACCACGGCCGGCTCTACCTTGGACATCCCAAGATCGACCTCGCGCCGGGGCCGGGGACGGTGTTGCCGCAATTGGTGCACGGTGGTCCGGGTCGCGCAGGCGGTGGCGAAGAACTCGGCGGCGTGCGCGCGCTCGCGTTCTATTCACAGCGCGTGGCGCTCGAGGGCTCGCGCCCGGTGATTCAGAAAATACTCGGCACGCGCAGCTAGTGTCCTGAGTCCTAAATCCGCTGACAAAATGCACCAGTTCTCCGCCATACTTTGTCGCGCTCCTCGCCGGGTGCCCAACCCTGTCTCGTCGCGCTCCGCGTCTGGCGGCGAACGCGGCGCATTTTGGGACGCATCGGCGTTCGTGGCGGTAATTGCTCAACGCATTTGGGACTCAGGACACTAGCGCGATGCCCAACGAGGAGAGACGCATGGAGCACGTTCGTTTCGGCCGAACCGGCCTCAAGGTGTCACGGCTTTGTCTTGGCACCATGACCTTCGGTCTGCAGTGCGACGAGGCCACGTCGTTCGCGATTCTCGATGCCGCGGCGGCCGCCGGCATCCGCTTCATTGATACCGCCGATGTCTATCCGCTGGGCGGCGGGCTCGACCGCGTCGGGCGCACCGAAGAGATCGTCGGCAAGTGGCTGCACGGCCGGCGCGAAGAGTTCGTGCTCGCAACCAAATGCAGCGGAAAAACGGGGCCCGCGGACTGGCAGCAGGGCACCTCGCGCAAGCATGTCATGGCCTCGATCGACGCGTCGTTGAAGCGTCTCGGCACCGATTACGTAGATCTCTACCAGGTGCATCACTTCGATGCGGCGGTCTCGGTCGATGAAACGGTCGAGGCGTTCGACGCGGTGGTCAAGGCGGGCAAGGCGCGCTATGTCGGGGTGTCCAACTACCACGCCTACCGCGTCGCCCGGGCGCTCGGGCGCGCCGAGGCGAAGGGGCTCGCCACGCTGGTTTCGGTCCAACCGCGCTACAACCTGCTGTTCCGCGAGATCGAGCGCGAACTGCTGCCGCTGTGCAGGGAGGAGGGGCTCGCAGTGATGCCCTATAACCCGCTCGCCGGCGGCATGCTGACCGGCAAGCACAAACGCGGTGCGCCGCCCGAAGGCTCGCGCTTCACGCTCGGCAACGCGGCAAAGAACTACACCGAGCGCTACTGGAAGGAGCGCGAGTTCGAGACGGTCGACCGCTTCGTCGCGCTGGCGAAAGCCGCTGGCCTCGCGCCCGCGACGCTGGCCATGGCCTGGGTGCTCTCGAATCCGGTCGTTACCGCGCCGATTGTCGGTGCGAGCCGTGCGGATCAGCTTGCGGCGAGCGTTGCGGCGCTCGAGGTACGGCTCGACCCGGCACTGAAGGCGACGCTGGACGAACTGTCGCACGAATTCCGCATGGGCGACGCGGCGCGCTGACGGCGCGTCGGGCGAGGATCGACTCGGCGCGCAGTCAACGCGTAGTCAGCGCGCTCGAGCGCAGGATGAAATCGGGCAGACCCTGGCCCATCGAGTGCTCGAAGCGCAATGCCGCGCGCGACGGGTTGAAGGCAATGCCGAGCGCGGCGCGGGCGCTGCGCTCGATTTCGTCGCGATGCGCCACCAGGCGCTCTGCCGAGAGGTTGTCGGTGAACACGTACGCGCGGTAGCCGCCGTCCGGATCGCCCTTGTAGTAGTCGGGCGTGGTACTGAAGTCCAGATCGACGGCGTGCAGGCGGTCGCCCGTGTGCGGCTGGGTGTAGGTCCATACCCCGGGTAGCGAATCGTGTGGCTGCGCGAGGTCGTAGTAGGGCGTACCGGGGTAGGTGGTGATGATCGTGCAGTCGAAGTCGTCGACACCGACCCGTACCAGCCAGTCGCGCACGGCCAGTGCACTGTCGTCCGATTCGCCGGGGTGTCCGATCGACATGAGCGCCTTGACCTTGAGGCCGTGGCGCCTGGCGATTTCCATCGCGCGCGTGTTGTCGTCGAGACTGGCGCGTTTCTGGATGTTTTCGAGGATGTGCGGGTGCGCGGCCTCGAAGCCACACAGCAGCCAGCGGAATCCCGCGCGCACCATGGCTGCGGCCTGCGCGTCGGTGAACAGTTCGGCCTTGATGAAGCCCCGCAGCCGGAACTCGACGCCGAGCCGGCTCTGCAGGTCGGCGAGCGCGTCCATCAACTCGACCATCGTCTTGCTGACGTTCAGTTCGTCGTCGTAGAACATGAAGCCGGTATAGCCGTAGGTCCGGTGCAATTGCTCGATTTCGGCCACCACCGAGGCGGTCGAGCGGGTGCGGATCACCCGCAGGCTTTTCGAGTTGCGCCCGCCGCAGAAGCCGCAGTTGAACGGGCAGCCGAGCTGGGCGATCAGGCTGGTGGCCGGAAAGCCTTCGATCGAATAGTGGTAGCTCTTCAGTTCGACCAGATCGCGCGCCGGCGCGGGGCTGGCGTCGAACTGCGCGTCGCTCATGAAATAGGGCCCCTTGTTGTCATCGCCGTCGACGACCGTGGGGCTGTCGGGCTCGAGCGCGCGAAATACCGCGAGCTCGCCGTCGCCGACGCAGATCACGTCGAACATCGATTCGAGCTGCGCTGCGGCCTTGGACGCGCGCCCCGTCTGACCCGCCTTGCGCTCGAGCTTGAGCGCGGCGAAGGTGAGTGTCGCGTGTGGTCCGCCGAGAATCAGCTTTAGATCCGGTCGCACGCGGCGGCAGGCGCGCGCAATCTCGAATACCGCAGGCAGTTGCGGTGTGGTCGAGGTGATGCCGAGCATGTCGTCGTCGCAGCCGCGCAGATAGGCTTCGAGCGCCTCGACGTAATTCTTGATCCCGGAGAGGTCGAGCAGGTTCACCGCATGGCCTGCGGCACGCAGGGCCGAGGCGATCTTGAGGATGCCGAGGCTGACGAAAACGCGCTCGTCCAGAAGGAAGGCCGACGGTGGAATGATGAGGCCGACCGAGCGTGGCGCCATGGTCGTGCGCGGCACCGCGCCGGCGACCGTCGCGACGAGCGATTCAAGCGTCTGCACGCCTAGACTCCATGTGCTGGCAGGTTCATACCACCGCGCTGGCCAAATCCACCCTGCATCCTAGCAAAGCGGTTGTAGCGCTGCGTATGACTTAGTACGCGCCCGACCCCAATCGGCGCGCGCGCGGGAAAGCGGTTACGCTCTCGGCGAGGAGAAGGTGACATGGCGACGATACTGGTGGCGCACGGCGCCTGGTCGGCCGGCTGGGCTTGGAACAAGATGCATCCGTTGATGTCCGCGCGTGGACACCGGCTCGTCACGCCGACCTGCACGGGCATCGGCGAGCGCGTGCATCTCGCGCACCCCGGCATCGATCTCGATGCGCATGTCGCCGACCTGCTGGCCGTGCTGCATTTCGAAGACCTGCGCAATGTCATTCTCCTCGGTCACAGCTATGGCGGCATGGTCGCCACGGGTGTCGCCGAGCGCGCACCCGAGCGGCTCGCGCAGCGCGTCTACCTCGATGCGTTCGTGCCGCGCGACGGCGAGGCGCTGCTCGACCTGGTGTCGCCCGATACGCGCGCCGCGATCCGCAGGGGCGCGGCCGAGCAGGGCGAAGGCTGGCGCATCCCGCCCAACCCGGTGCCGGACGATACGTCGGCGGCGGACCGCGCGTGGATCGAACCGCGGCGGGTGATGCAGCCGCTCGCGACCTTTGCGCAGCCGCTGCGCTTGAGCGGGGCGGGCGATGACCTCCCGCGGTCCTACATCTATTGCACCCGCGCGGCGCCGGGCGACGTGTTTCGTCCGTTCGCCGAGCGCGCGCGAAGCGAACCGGGCTGGCGTTGCTACGATCTCGACGCCAGCCACAGCCCGAACATCACGGCACCCGAGGCGCTCGCCGATCTGCTTGCCGCGATTGCCGGCGGCTGATGCGCTGCGCGCGCCGCGCGTTCTGGCTCACAGCCCTGCGGCGCGCCACTCCGGATTCGGTTCGGCCGGCTCGCTCGCGAGCCCGGCGGCCTTGATCGCTTCGATCGCGCAGTACTCGTCCTTGTCCGAAGCGTCGCCGCTGATGCCGACCGCGCCGATTGCGCCGCCGGCCTGGTCGAGAATGAGGACCCCGCCCGGGACCGGGACGAAGCGTCCATCGGAGGCCGCCGCAAGGGCAGCCTGAAACGCAACCCGGCTGCCCAGTCGGTCGCGAATCAGGCGCGTCGACATGCCCATGCCGAGTGCCGCGCGCGCTTTGCCGAAGGCGATGTCGTAGCGCAGCACGCCGCTGCCGTCCTCGCGTTTGAAGGCGACGAGGTTGCCGCCGCTATCGAGCACCGCGACGACGAGCGGCAGCACAGCTTCCTTGCGTCGCAGTGCGATCGCCGTGTCGATGATCTTGGAGGCGGCATCGAGCGACAGGCTCGAGTGCACGTCAGTCAGCGGTCCGGCCATGGCGTTCCTCTTTCTGCGGTTCGGGTTCGATCCAGCACAGTTTCGCGAATCCTGGCTCGAGCGTCCAGTCGATGCCGATACCCGGCATCGTCGATCGCGGCTGCGGCGCTTTGATCGCGCGTGCGGCGTCAAGTTCGGCACGCCACGCGTCACACCAGGGATGCCGGACGGTCGTCGCCTCATGGTCGAATTGCGCAATGGCATCCGGATGTCGTTCGCGCAGCAATCGCCAGAGGGGCAAGGCGGCGCTCTTCGCCGCGGCATCCCAACGCGCCATCGCGCGTGCGGCGGCTACATTTTCAGTGAACGTGAAGCCGATGCCAGCGACACCCTCTCGCGTCAGCACGCGCACGACGAGCACTTCCTTGCCGTCGGCGAGGCGCATGGATACGGTATGCGAATGGGTGAGCGTCACCGGTGCAAGCACGCCGGCATCGTCGGCCTGGAGCGGCCGCCGCCCGCTCAGCGCTTGACGATGTTGTTGCCCTCGATGCGTACCGCGTCGCCGACCGCGAGCGCCGGCGCGGCGCCGAGCGCGATCGTGCGGTTGCGACCGTCGTCCATGTGCACGGTGACGTTCCAGGTCTTCGTCGAGCGCGCGCTCTTCTCGACCTGATGTCCGGCATAGGCGCCGCCCGCCGCGCCGGCGACGGTGAGGACCTTCTTGCCGCGGCCGCCGCCGAACTGATGGCCGATCACACCACCTACGACGGCGCCGCCGATTGCGCCGAAACCGGTGCCTTCACCTTTCTTCTCGATCTCCCGGATCGCGCTGACCGTGCCGCAGTTCGCGCAAGCGGACGTGGACGACGTCTCGGTCGTCGACGCGGTGTTGGTCGTGGGTTCGACCGTGGTAGTGCCGGCGATCGACTTCTCGTAGACCGTGCGCGCATCGCGCATGCACTGCATGCGCCGTGCGCCATCCTTGTCTTCGGCACAGAGCGCCTTGTCGCGTTCGTACCAGTCTTCGGCACGCTTGCGCGTCTCGGCGTCGGTCGCCGTCGCAACGCTCGCTACCGCGAATAGAACGATGGCGAGAATTGAAGTGGCCCGTGATGCGCATCGGGTGTTCCCCTGATGTCGAGTTCGATGCTGCCATCATACCGTGCAGGCGTGCAGCGAACCTCGGCTCGCGGCGAGAATGCGTTTCACTCATACTTTGCGCTCCATGACTGGCCGCATCGTTGCTCTGCTGTCCCTCGCCGCCTTTGCGAGCGCCGCGAGCTTGCGGGCGACCGATCCGCTTCTTGCGCTGATCTCCACTGAGTACGGTGTCACGCCCGGTGCGGCCTCCGCAGTGATCACTGGGTTCGCCCTGTCCTACGGTCTGTTCCAGCTCGTTCATGGTCCGATCGGCGATCGGGTCGGAAAGTTCCGCATGGTGATGATCACGACCGGTCTTTCGGGTCTGACGCTATTCCTGTGCGCCGCGGCGCCGGGAATCGACGCGTTGATCGCTGCACGGTTCATTTCGGGGATCACGGTCGGGGCGCTGATTCCGCTGTCGATGGCGTGGATTGGCGACGCTGTCCCCTACGAACGACGCCAGGCGACGATCGCGCGCTTCCTGATCGGCCAGATGCTGGGCGTTGCCTTTGGCGCAGCGGCGGCCGGCATGCTTGCCGAGTGGTTTGGATGGCGCGCGATCTTCGTCGTGCTGGGTCTGCTGTTCGTCGTAATTGCGGTCTTGCTGATGATGCAGCTGCGCAGCAAGACCGTGGTGGTTGAGCGCACAGCCGAAGTGGGTTCGCTTGCCGCGGCGTTCCGGCGCATGTTCGGCCTGTTGGCGCGGCCCTGGGTGCGGGTGCTGCTGATCACGGTGGCGATCGAGGGGGCGCTCGCGAAACGGCGCGTTTGCCTTCATCGCCTGGGACCTGCATGAACGCCACGGCGTCAGCCTGGGCGCGAGCGGCACCTTCATCGCGGCGTTCCCGGCGGGCGGCCTGCTCTATGCGGCGGTGGCGGGACGCGTGCTGCGCGCGCTCGGCGAGCGCGGGCTGGTGCTCGTCGGCGGCAGCTTCCTGGGACTTTCCTATCTGGCGATGACCGTCGCGCCGGGCCCGGGCACGGTGCTGGTTTGCATCTTCGGCGCCGGGGTCGGCATCTACATGATGCATAACACGCTGCAGGTCAACGCGACGCAGATGGCGCCCGAGGCGCGCGGCGCCGCGGTCGCGCTGTTCGCGTTCTGCCTGTTCACCGGCCAGGCACTCGGCATCTGGCTCGCGGCGCGCGTGATCGATGCCTGGGGCGTGTTGCCGGTGTTCGCCGCGGCCGCGATCGGCCTGCCGCTGCTCGCGCTCGATTTCCGCCGCCGGCTCGGGCGGCGGCGGGGTCAGACAGTAGGGTCAGACCCCCTTT
This sequence comes from uncultured beta proteobacterium, assembly GCA_963714925.1. Classification (GTDB taxonomy): domain Bacteria; phylum Pseudomonadota; class Gammaproteobacteria; order Burkholderiales; family SG8-39; genus SG8-39. Next base: position 95,881 of record CAVQQK010000005.1, read on the forward strand.
CTTAGAGGTCTGACCCCTTTCGAGTTATCCACAGGGGTCTGACCCCTTTCTAACTAACGGTTCAGTAAATCGCGATCGGGTTGCCCGGCGATCCGGTCGCGCCCTTCATCTTGAGCGGCGACCAGGCGAACAGGAACTCGTAGGCCTTGTCGGCGAGAAGCTGACTGAAGTCGAGGTTCTCGAGATTCCAGAGGCCGCGCTTGGTCATCATCTTGATGTGGCATTCGAACGGCTGGTCGGTCTCGCCGGGTACCGCCTCGGTCGCCCAGGTATCGCCACCCCAGAGCGCGATCTTCTTGGACGCCAAATACTCGCAGGCCGAGATCCCGAAGCCCGGCTCGCCCGCGTTGAACTGCGCGATGCGCTTCTGCTTCTCGTCGGGCGCGTAGCTCTCCCACTTGCTCGGATGCCAGATGTCGCCGTGACCCGTATAGAGGAATACGCAGTCGCCTTCGCCGATCGGTGCAATGCCCTGGTTTTTGACCATCGCCTCGACATCCTTGTCGGTGATGATGCCCGGATCGCCTTTCTTCTTCGCGATCGGCAACGGGTTCATCTTGCGTAGCGCGGTCGCATCGAGCAGCACGCCGCGACAGACAAAACCGAGCTTGCCGACATGCTCGACACCGAGCGGCCCGAGGCCGTAGGTGCCGACGTCCTTGTCGCTCAGGTAGTGCCCGTTGTAGAAGAACATGCCCTTCGACGTCGTGACGCCAATATGGCCCGGTCCGTCGAACTGGGTGCCGATCTGTCCAATCTCGGTCGCCAGATACTCGTCGTTGTAAACCAACTCCTGCGGACCGAACGGCCCGCCCGTGGGCAGCCCCGGGATCGTCATCCGCCAGCCGCGTGATCCGAAGCCCGGCGCGTCCTGCTGGTAGACCTTGCCCAGCGTTGCGACCTTGCCTTTCTTCACCAGCTTCATGGCGGCGAGGACCGATTGGGTACTGCGCCGGTTGGCCGAGCCGGCCATGTCTTTCGGACCCCACTCGCTCGGCGCCCATGTGTCCTTCAGCGGTTCATCGTTCACCGCAAGCACCGTGGACGACTGCGCACCGAGCACCAATGCCGCGGTCGCGAACACCGACAACCGAAAAATCCCCTTGGGTACCTTCATGGTTTCCTTCTCTTTGGAAAATGCAGCCTTCCTCCGAAGGCTGTAGCATTTTTATAGCACACGGCGCACGCGTTCCCAATAGGGGTCAGACCCCCTTTTAGATGAACATAGGCCTTCGTTTATCAAATGGGGTCTGACCCCTATTGGGGACGCGTGGATAAACTCTATCGCGCAGTGCGATACTGCGATGAAGCGACCAGACCGATGATCGACGATCTGCCGTACTTCGACGACACCCACCGCATGCTGCGCGAGACGCTGCGCCGCTTCGTCGAGAAAGAGGTCGTGTCGCAAGGCGAGGCCTGGGAACAGGATGGCTGCGTGCCGCGTGAAGTCCTGCGTGCGATGGGACGCCACGGTTTTCTCGGCCTGCGCGCGCCCGAGCGCTACGGCGGTGGCGCGCTCGACACCCTGGCGAGCGCGCTGCTCGCCGAAGAACTCGGCCGCTCGACCTTCGGCGGCTTTGCAATCACCGTGCTCGTGCACACCGACATGGCATCGCCGCATCTCTTGAACGCCGGGACGCCAGAGCAGCTCGAGCGCTGGCTGCCGAGCGTGGTCACCGGCGAATACATCACCGCAGTCGCGGTCACCGAGCCGGACGCCGGTTCCGACGTCAAGGGCATCCGCACCCGCGCACGGCGCGAGGGCGACGCGTGGGTGCTTGACGGCAGCAAGCTGTTCATTACCAACGGCGTCCATGCCGATCTCACCTTCGTCGCCGCGAAGACCGATCCGGAGGCAGGGGCGAAAGGCATCTCGATGTTTGCGGTCGAGAAGGGCACGCCCGGTTTCAAGGTCAGCCGCAGTCTGGACAAAATGGGCTGGCGCTCGTCGGACACCGCGGAGCTCGCGTTCGATGAGTGCCGGATTCCGGCCGCGAACCTGCTCGGCGAGGAAGGGCGCGGCTTCTACGCGATCATGAAAAACTTCCAGAACGAACGCATCGTGCTCGGCGCGATGGCGATGGGGGAGGCGGCGCGCGCGATCGAGCTGACGCTCGAGTACGTCAAAACCCGGCGCGCGTTCGGGTCGGTGTTGTGGACCAAGCAGGCGGTTCGCCAGCGCCTCGCGATGCTCGCGGCCAAGGTCGCGGCCGGGCGCCAGCTCGTCTATCACGCGGCCTGGCTCGACGCGCAAGGGCGCGAGTGCGTGAAGGACGTTTCGATGGTGAAAGCCTATTGCGGCGAGCTGGTGAACGAAGTGATGTACGCCTGTCAGCAGTTCCACGGCGGCTTCGGCTACATGCGCGAGGCCACGATCGAGCGCATGGCGCGCGACGCGCGCGTGCAGTCGATCGGCGGCGGCGCGACCGAGGTGATGCTGGAGGAGGTCGCGAAGCGGATGGGGTCAGACCCCTGTGGATAACTTTGGGGTCAGACCCGGAACTGCCGAAAGGGGGTCAGACCCCTTTTTCGATGATCGACGGCCTTCGTTCAACGAAATGGGGTCTGACCCCTTTTACGCCTCTTTTACGCTTCGATCTCCATCTCCAGCAACGCGTAGCTGAAGCTCTTGCCATGCGCGTCCATCGCGAGCGAGGTGGTGACGCCGCCGCCGAGCGCGTCCTCGCAGACGAACTGCAGCGCACACAAATTTGGTACCTCGTGGCGCGTCACCGAACCGCGCACGATGTGCGCGAGATGCGCCTTGACCGCGTCCGCGGTCACGCGTTCGACGAGCAGCGGATAGTCGGCGTCACGCAGCGCGAAGACCGAGAGCAGCGACGTGTTGCCCTTGTCGCCGGCTCGGCAATGTGCAAGCTCATACAGTCGCTTCTTCACCCCGAACCTCCGTAACATGCAGCTCGGGTCGAACGCGCTCGCGTTCGATCAGCGTTGACACGACGCCCACCTGCTCGCGCACGGACTTGCGCGCACCGCCGCCGCCGCCCGGACCGTTGGTCCACAGCGCTTCGACCTCCTCGCCCACGCGTTCGGCCTTGTCCCTGATGCCGGCGCGCCCGGCGACACGCACACGCACTTCGTAGGGTTCACCGCTGTCGTGATAGGGCTTGCCATGCAGCGAGGTGAGGCCGATCAGGTCGACGCGCAGGGCCTCGAACTCGGCGCCAAGGCGCGTGCGCAGCGTCTCGCCGGCGAGCTGCGCGCGGGCGAGGGCGTTCGGACCGCCATAGGAGATCTCGCCTTCGCCGACCCAGCCGGCGTGATAGCCGATGCTCACCTTGAGTTGCGCCGGGCGCGCCCGGCCGCTCGCCCCGGACACCGCAACGCGATCGGTTCCCGATTGTTCAATGCGTACGGTGGTGAAATCCGCCAGCACATCGGGCGTTGCATAGGCGCGCGGGTCGGTGACTTCGTAGAGCAGCTGCTCCTTCACCGTCATCAGGTTCACCACACCGCCGGTATCGGCTGGCTTGCTGATCGAAAAGCGCCCGTCGCCATCGATTTCGACGTAGGGAAAGCCGAGCTCGGCGAAGCGCGGCACGTCCTTCACGCCCGGATCGGCGTAGTAGCCGCCGGTCACCTGTCCACCGCATTCGAGCAGATGTCCCATCACCGTGCCCGCCGCGAGGCGGTCCCAGTCGGCGGGATCCCAGCCAAATGCGTGCATCGCCGGCGCAAGGAACAGCGACGGATCGGCGACGCGCCCGGTAAGGATCACATCGGCACCCGAGGCGAGAGCGGGGAGCAGCGCCTCCGCACCGAGGTAGGCATTCGCCGAAACGAGCCAGGGATAGTCCGCGACGCGTCCCCCAGTCTCGAGGATGCGATCGTTGGGCTCGAGCAGCTTGAGCACGTCGTCGCCGGTGACCGCCGCCACTTTGAGCGCAATCTTCCTGCGCCGCGCGATTGCAAGCACCGCCTCGGCGCCGGCGACGGGATTGGCGGCACCCATGTTGCTCAGGATGCGCACGCCCTTGCGTTTCGCCACCGGCAGCAGCAATTCCATGCGTCGGCCAAGCAGCGGGTCGTAGCCGTCGTTCGGATCTTTCAGCTTGCGCAGTTGCGCAAGCGCGATCGTGCGTTCGGCGAGGCATTCGAGCCCGAGATAGGCGAGGCCCGCGCGCTCTGCGAGCACCACTGCCGGCTCGAGCCGGTCGCCCGCGAAGCCTGCGCCGGAACCGATGCGGATCATGCGAATTCCTTTTCCTGCAGTGCGCGCCACTGAATCTTGCCCGAGCCCGAGCGTGGCAGTGCCTCGACGAACTCGATCCGGCGCGGTGCCTTGTACGCGGCCATTTCGCCATGCGTCCAGCCGAGGATGTCCTCGGCGCTCACCCCGGCGCGGTGCTCGGGCTTGAGCACCACCACGGCCTTCACCGTCTCACCGAGCCGCGCATCGGGCGCGGCGATTACACAGCATTCCTGGATCGCGGGATGGCGGTACATCGCCGACTCGACTTCGGCCGGCCACACCTTGTAGCCCGCGGCGTTGATCATGCGCTTGAGCCGGTCGGCGATGAAGAAGTAGCCGTCGGCGTCCATGCGGCCGAGGTCGCCGGTGCGGAAGTAGGGCTTGCCCTCGATCTCGGCGAACGACTCCCGGTAAGCCTTCTCGTTGCCCCAATAGCCCTTGAGGAGTTGCGGGCCGCGTACCACGATCTCACCCGCTTCGCCCGGCGCGAGCGGGCGCAATGTCTCCGGATCGACGACCAGCGACTCGGTATCGAACACGGGAATGCCGAGGCATTGCTGCTTCGGATGGTTCGCCGGGTTCGAATGGGTCTGCGAAATCGTCTCGGTCATCCCGTAGCCCTCCATATAGGCGATGCCGCAGGATTCCAACAGCTTCTGCGCAATCGCCTCTGGCATCGACGCGCCGCCGCCGAACACGCATTCCAGCGACGACACATCGTGCGCGAGCGCCTGCGGATGCGAGAGCAGGTCGACCACCATCGTCGGTACATTGGCCCAGTGCGTGCAGCGGTGGCGTTCGATGAGGCGCGCAGCGCTCAGCGGGTCCCAGCGTGGCTGGATAACGATCGTCGCGCCGACGTCCACCGAAGCGAGCAGGCTGTGGATCAGTCCGGTGACGTGGAACATCGGCGCGGTGGCGAGTGCGACGCTATCCGAACGCATGCTTTCCCACAGCACGGCGCCGGCAACGTTATGCATGACGGATGCGTGGGTGTGCATGCAGCCCTTCGGCTGTCCGGTGCTGCCCGAGGTGTAAGGGAGAAGGCAGAGGGTATTCGGATCGGACTTGGAAGCGGTGGCTGCGTGCTCGGCCGCAAGCGCGTCAGGCCAGAGCGTAACGCCCGCTGCGTCGATCGCCATGCGAGGCGCCGCGACCGCCTCGGGCAGCGGCAGGTCATTCTCTGGCGAGATCGCGTCGCCGTACGCGGCGATGATCATTCGCGTGAGCGGCGTGCGCCCGAGCAAGGCTTCGAACTGCGGCCAGTTCTCCTGTCCCGCGATCGCGACCCGGGCCTGACAGTCCTCGATGTAAACGGCGAGCTCGCGCTCGACGCACATCGGGCTGACCGGCACTGGTACGGCGTCGGCGCGCAGCGTGGCGTAGAGCGCGATCAGAAACTGCGGGCTGCTTTGCAGGTCGATCAGGACGCGATCACCCGCTGCGACTGCGCACTCGTGCTGCAGGAACCCCGCGAGCTGCTCGACCGCGTGCCAGGCCGGGGCCATGCCCAGCACGCCGCCGAAAAAGACCGTCAAGGGCTTGTCCGGCGTGCGCCGCGCAGCGGCGAGGAGCCGTGCGTGCACTGTGGTGGTTGCCGGCGCGAGGTGCTGCGGCAGGTTCTTCGGCCAGAATTGAAGATGGCGCGGCGGCATCGAACGCAAGTATAGTTTGCGGGTCAGGAGGGGGACGCATGATCGCAGTCATCTTCGAATTCACGCCGGCCGAGGGGCGGGCCGCGGACTACATGGCGCTCGCCAAAGGCCTGGGCGAGGAACTCGCGCGCGCCGATGGCTTCATCTCCATCGAGCGTTTCGAAAGCTCGACCACGCCCGGCAAGCGTGTCTCGCTTTCGTACTGGCGCGACGAGGCCGCGGTGCGCGCCTGGCGCAATGTGGCGCAGCATCGCGACGCACAGGCCCAGGGGCGTGGCGGCATTTTTTCGAGTTATCGCCTGCGCGTGGCGCAGGTCATGCGCGACTACAGCCATGAAGCGCGCGCCGAGGCACCGAGCGACAGTGTCGCAGCGCACGGATGAGTTCGATGCACGCGAATCGAGGAGATCGAATGAAAGCGTTGATTTTCGCTGCCGCTATGACGATTGCCGGTGTTGCGCTCGCGGGCGAGGCCGACGTTATTGCAGTGAAACCGACGCGCGAATCGAGCGACAGCTGGCGCTTCGACGTCACCGTGAAGAGTAACGACACGGGCTGGACGCATTACGCCGACGCCTTTGAGGTGCTGTCGCCCGAGGGCACGCTGCTTGGGCGAAGGATTTTGTTTCATCCGCACGAAACCGAGCAGCCGTTCACGCGCGAGCTGACGGGGGTGAAGATTCCACCAGAGGTGAAGATGGTCATCGTGCGCGCGCGCCACAAGCCGCGCGGCTATGACGGCAAAACCATGACCGTTCGATTGCCGTGAATATCCGGCACGCGGGGGCGGGAACGACGCCGCCGCGAACGTGGAACGGCGTCAAGAATGGCGCATGCGATTGCTGCGCCGGTATCATTCCCTGAATGAAGTGCGGCGACTGCAATTTCGAAGCGGCGGAGGATTTTGCCTTCTGCCCCAAGTGCGGTCGCAAGCTTGCCGCCGCGTGTCCGTCTTGCGGTGCGCCGGCGTCCCCCGGGTTTGCGTTCTGCCCACGCTGCGGTACGTCGCTGGGTAATGCAGCGCCCAACCTAGCGGCCGCCACGCACGCTGCGCCGACCCGCCCGGAAACTGAAACCATCGCGGAATCCGACCGGCGTCTGGCGACGATCGTGTTCGCCGATCTCACGGGGTTCACGTCACTGAGCGAGGGGCTCGATCCCGAGGATGTGCGCGCGTTGCAAACCGACCTGTTCGACGAATTGCGTGCGGCATTGCTGCGCCACGATGCCTTCGTGGAGAAATTCGTCGGCGACGCGGTGATGGCGGTGTTTGGCGCCCCCACGGCGCACGAAGACGATCCGGAACGCGCGCTGCGCGCGGCACTCGAAATGCACGAACGCGTGGCGACGCTCTCTGAACGCTGGCAACACCGGCTGCCGCGGCCGCTCGAGCTGCACATCGGCGTGAACACCGGTCGCGTGGTTGCCGGCCACATCGGCTCGGCCAGCGGCGCTGCGTACGCGGTCACCGGCGACGCGGTGAACGTGGCCTCGCGCCTGCAATCCGCGGCGGCGCCGGGACAGACGCTGGTCAGTCGCGACACCCACGCGCTTGCACGAAACGCGTTCGAGTTCGAACCCGGCGGCACGATCGAACTGAAGGGAAAATCCCGGCCGCTCACCGTCTATCGCCTGCTCGGTCCGACGCGGGAGGCGCGCCGCGAAAACACGCGTGGGCTCGAAGCGCACGATCTCAGCGCGCCGCTCGTCGGCCGCAGCGACGAGTTGACCCAGATGTGCGATGCCGTGCGGCGTGCGATCGGCGGCCGTGCCCAGGTGCTCAGCCTGGTCGGCGACGCGGGCATGGGCAAATCGCGCCTGGTCGAGGAATGCATCGCCTTGCTCGCCGAGGATCCCGAAAGCGCGAGCGCGACGGTGCGCCGCGCCGCTTGCACCGCGCATAACGTGCAGCCCTACAGCATCATCGCAGTGTTCTTTCGCGAAGCCTTTGGTCTGGCGCCCGACGATTCACTCGCGGTCGTGCAAGACAAGGTCGAAGCCGGTCTGCGCGAACTCGGCGCGCAAGCCGAGGAAATCGCGAGCGGCGTGCAGATGGCGGGTTACCTGCTCGGCCTGTACGCGCTCGAGGAATTGCGCGACGTCGAGCCCAAGCGGCTCAATCGCCAGATCAGCATGATGCTGCGCACGGTGCTCGAGTACCGGCTGCGCCAGGGTCCATTGGTTCTCGTGATCGAGGATCTGCAGTGGGCCGACGCCGCCTCGCTGGAGGCCCTGCGCAACATGGCCGACTGGCTGCATCAGCGTCCGTTCATGGTGCTGGTCAGCTATCGCCCGGGTTTCGATGCGCGCGACCTGGTGTTCGGCCGCGCAACCCACACCACGCTGCGCCTGGAACCGCTCGATCCCGCAGACATCGAGGCGATCCTGATCGCCTACTTCGGCGCCACCGCGCGTGATTGCATGTCCAGGCCGCTGCACGCGCGCGTGGTCGAGCGCTCGGGGGGCAATCCCTATTTCCTCGAGGAAATCCTGCGCGGACTGATTGCCGGCGGCGTTCTTGTGCGCGACGAATCGGGTTGGCGTTGCACCGACGATGCCACCGGGATCGACGTCCCGGCGACCCTCGAAGGATTGCTGCTGTCGCGCATCGACCAGCTCGCCCCGATCGAGCGCCGCTGTCTGCAGGAAGCGGCGGTGCTCGGCACCGTGTTCGACACTGCGCTGCTGCGCGAAATCGCCGCCGACGGTTGCGACGAATCGGTCATCCTCGCCTTGTGCGACGCCGAGTATCTGGTCGCTGATGTGAGCATCGCGCCGGGCGGCGGCATCCCAGCGACGCGACGCTACCGGTTCATGCACGTCATTGCGCGCGACGTGGTGTACGAGAATCTCCTCCAGCGCAGGCGTACCGAACTGCACGGTCACATCGGCCGTGCACTCGAGAGGCGTAAGGGCGAAGGCCCGGGACGATTCGAGGACCTGGAGGCGCTCGGGCACCATTTCAGTCTGAGCGACGACCCGGCGCGCGGTGCGCGTTATCTGGTCGCCGCGGGCGACTGGGCGTGCGGCATGTACGCGAATGACGACGCGATCCGCCATTACCAGCGCGCGCACGATACGCTGGCGACCTGTCCGCAATGCGATCGACGCGAGCAACTGGACATCTGCGAGCGCCTGGGCGATCTGCTCGGGCCGCTCGGTCGACGCGAGGAAGCGCACCGGCACTACGAAAGCGTGCGCAGGGTGGCGGAGGAAACGAACGACAAGGTCTGGCAGGCGCGCATCCTGCGCAAGGTCGCCGGCCTGCACTGGGATGCCGGCGCGCGCGAACCGAGCCGCGCCTGCCTCGATGCCGGCCTCGCCCTGGTCGACGGGGTGCGGAACGAAATCGAGACCGCCCACCTGTTTCAGGAGATGGGCCGCTTTGCGTTCCGTACCGGCGACAATCGAGGGCGCGGTCGACTGGGCCGAGCGCGCGCGCGCCGACGCCGAAATCGCATTGGGCGTCGCGCCGGAGGGAACCGAGGCGCACCGTGACGCGTCGATGGCGGTGGCGAACGCATTGAACACGCTGGGCGCGGCCTATGCACGGCTCGATCGTCCCGAGGAAGCCGTCCAATACATCGAACGCAGCATCGCGATCGCCGAAGCCGGAGGACTGCTGCAGGCCGTGTGTCGCAGCTACGCCAATCTCGGCGTGCTCTACGCGAGCTTCAATCCAGGCCGCGCGATCGAGACCTGCAAGACCGGGCTCGATACGGCGAAGCGCATCGGCGACCTCGGGTTCCAGTCGCGCCTCTACGCAAACCTCGCCGTCGCCTACTGCGCACTCACCAACCAGTGCGATATCGAGGGACTGCGCGCCGCCGAGGCGGCGATCGATCTCGATCGGCAGTTGGGGCCAACTCGATCATCTTGCCGTGCCGCTCGTCGTGCTTGCCCAGATCCATCAATGCCACGGCGATCCGGCGGCGGCGTTGCGCTACTACGAGGAAGCGCTCGAACTGGCCGAGAACATGGGCGAGCCGCAGTTGCTGTTTCCGGTGTACGACGGGCTCGGGACCTTGTATCTGGACGAAGGCGATCCGGCCAAGGCAGAAAGCTATCTGATCAAGGCAAACGAAGTGTGTGAGCGTGCGGGCCTCGACCGCGACGCGCTGGTGGTGTTACCGTTCCTCTGCTAAGAAATGGAGAAATCTGGATGAGCACTCGCGAACCCATGCAAGTGGGCGAAGCAGCCCCCGATTTTTCGTTGCCGGCGGTCCATCGGGACGGCAATGTGTCGCTCGGCGACTACCGCGGAAAATCGCCCCTCCTGGTTGCGATCTTCCGCGGCCTGTATTGTCCCTTCTGCCGCCGCGGCATCGCGCAGTTGAGCGCGGTCAGTGAAAAACTCCGCGCCGCGGGCGTCGAAACGCTCGCCGTGGTCGCGACCGAAGCCGAAAATGCGCGCCTGTATTTCAAGCACCGGCCCTCGAAGATGCCGATCGTCGCCGACCCGGAGTGTTCGACCCACCGTGCGTTCGGACTGCCGTCACCACCCGTGACCGAGGATCTGATGAAGGTCTTCATGGCGACGAAAATCAATCCCACGGGCGAGTTGTCCGAACCGATGAACGCGTCGAGCGCCTCGCAAAAGCTCGACGCGATCGACGGCCACGCGAAAACCCCGACCGACGTTCGCGACAACGAAAAGCATCCCACGCAATTGAAGGGTCAGTTCCTGCTCGATCGCGACGGCATCGTGCGCTGGGCGAACATCGAATGCGCGTGCGGACGGCATCCGGGATTCGGCAAGTTCCCGACCGACGCCGACCTGTTGGCTGCGGTGCGCGCCCTGGCTTGAGCGTTGGGCGCGCGGGCCGAGGTCGCGACCGTCCGCCCGCGCGATGCATTCGACGCTGCGTTGACCCCCGACGCGCCGACCAAAGGGCGGTGCTACTTCTTCGCCTGCGCCTCCATGAAATCGATCACCCGGACCACGTCCATCGCCTCGATACGGCCGATCGGTCCGGTGCTGTAGCTCGCCTGCAGGATTTTTCCATTCGCCCCGACGAGGAATTCCGACGGCTGGACGATGCCGCGCCGTTCCTCCCACCACGATCCGAGTTGATCGGCCTGCGCGCGCGTCACGCCGTATCCGACCGGGAAGCTCAAACCCGCGGCGATCTCCTTCGCCTTGTCGATCGGATCGACACTCGCGGCGACCACCGATGCCCCAGCCGATGCGAGCTGGGCCTTCCAGAATTCGAAGCCGGCCAACTGCCGGCGGCAGTACGGTCACCAGTGGCCACGGTAGAAGAGGATGACTTTGTACTTCGCGTCGAGCCCATCGGGCAGCTCGAGCGTGCCGCCGTCCACGAGTTGGAGCGTGAGTTTCGGAAATGCTTCGCCGGCGTCGAGCTTGTTGCCCATGGGAATTCCTCCTGCGCGCAGTGTAAGTCAGGAAACGATGGCGGAAAAGAGTGGGAGTCGAACCCACCAGGAACGTCTAACGCCCCTCACCGGATTTGAAGTCCAGGCGCCCCACCGGGGTGCGATTCTCTTCCGTTGATTCGATAGATTCGGCCGTTTCAGCGACTCGGCTGGACGAGGACGTGCGAATCGCCCGTGCGTCGGGTGAATCTTATCCGATCGAAGTACTCGAGCACCTCGATCGTGAGATTGCGGCCGATGCCGGAACGATCGCGATACGCCGCCGCGGTGATGGTGCCGCTCGCCCGCGCTTCCTCGACCGCGATCTGCTCCAGGCGGCGCAACGTCGCGGGCAGGCAGAAACGCGTCTTCGAGAGCCGGATGATGAATCCCTGGCGTGCAAGGCGCGAAAGCGCGGATTCGAGCGGCTTCGGATTCTGGCCGAGCGCAACGGCAAGTTCGGCGATGCTCGGCGGGCGCATCGCATTTTTCTCGAGCTGTGGCGCCAACCGTTGCCAGAGCGCGTCGTCGGCGGGACTGAGTTGCGGCCGGTGTTGGGGCAGGCGCACGCCGAGGCCTTCGCGCACCAACGCGCCATCGCGCGCAAGTTCGGCCACGAGCGCCGCGACCGCCGCGCGCGACAGGCGGACTCCGCTTCCGTCGAGGATCCGGTCTTCAGGCGGGCCGACGCTATCGGGCAGACGACGATGCCAGGCCTCGAGCGCGGTGAGTGCCGTCTCGCGCAGTGCGGCCCAACGCGCCGGCGCAAACCCCAGGGGTCCCGCGGCGTTCGGCACGGACTGCATCGGTACGCGTTCGAACAAGCGCGCGGCCGCGTCGGCGCTGAGGTTGCGATTGGCAGCGAAGCGTGCGAGATCCAATCCGCTCGCGCTTTCCCCGAGTAGCGTCGATAGCGCCTCGGCATCGTCGTCGCGCTCCATCGCCCCCAGATACGCAAGCCGCTCGGGCTTCGCGCGGCCGCGCGGAGGTGGAAACACATCAATCACGATTCCGCCGCCGACGGTGCGGCGCGCAGTCTGGTCGCGCACGATGAAGCGATCCCCGCGCAGCGCCCCAATTGGGTGCTCGAGGACGAGTTGCACCCGGCCGCTCGTCCCGGGCGCGAGCGCTTCGTCCTCAAGCAGCGCGACGCGCCCGGTCGCGTGCGCCGCGCCGAGGTGAACGTGCACCGGCGTCCAGTGCTTGAACGGCTTCGCCTCGCCGCCAAGGATACGAAGGCGGGCGTCGAGCCTGCGCACCGGCAACGGTGCGTTTCCGGCGACGATCCAGTCACCGCGTACGATCTGCGCGCGTCCGAGTTCCGTGCCGGCGAGGTTTAGCGCGCAGCGTTCCCCGGCCCGGCCGCGCTCGGCCTTGCGGTTTTGGCCATGGATCGCCCGCACGCGGGCCTCGACGCCGGCGAGCAGCGCGCGCACGGGCGCCCCGACGGCGATCGTGCCGCTCACGACGGTGCCGGTCACGACCAGCCCGGCGCCGGCCACCGTAAAGCTGCGGTCGACCGCGAGGCGAAAATTGCCTTGCGTGTCCCGCGCGTTCAGCGCGCGCGCCGCGCGCTCAAGCGCGGTTTTCAACGCATCGACGCCTTCGCCGCTTATCGACGACAGCGGGTAAAAGGGCACCTCGGCGAGAAGGGTCGGCGCAAGGAGCGCTTGCACTTGACGCGTGACTTCCGCTACCCGCTCGGCTGGCACGCGGTCGACCTTGGTGAGCGCGACCGCGCCGCGACGCACGCCGAGCAGGTCGAGGATCGCGAGATGCTCGATCGTCTGCGGCATGGGCCCGTCGTCCGCGGCGACGACGAGGAGCACGAAGTCGATGCCGGAGACGCCGCAGAGCATGTTGTGAATGAACCGCTCGTGCCCGGGCACGTCGATGAAGCCGATCACGGGTCCCCTCGGCCAGCGGCAGGTAGGCAAAGCCGAGATCGATGGTCATGCCGCGGCGTTTCTCGTCCGGCAGGCGGTCGGTGTCGACGCCGGTCAGCGCCTTGACGAGGCAGCGTCTTGCCGTGATCGACGTGGCCGGCGGTCGCGACGATCATGGCGCGATCGGGCGGATCAGTTGCGCCGAGCTGGGCGACAAGGCGTCTCATCCTCCAGGCAGCGCAGATCGAGGATGAATGCGCCGTCCTGCAATCGCGGCCGATCACCGGAATCGGGAAGCGCGCGAAATGCCGCGGCAATCGCAAAGCGGTACCGCGCCTTTGCGCTGCCGCGGCGTGATGCGCGAGACCGGCGCTGGCGATGCGCTGCGTCGGCAGGGCGCCGCTGCCGATCTGGCTCTCGCAGTCACGACATCGACTGCTGCCATACCGTTGACCAGACGGCCGGCAGCGGCGGGCGAACGCGCGTCGGCCAGCGCGCGCGATTTCTGCGACCGGGCGGGTCAGGAGCCGCAGCGTCGGCAGTCGTTGCGCCAGGCGGTCCGGATCGCGATAGAGGCTGCAGGACCGCCGACAAGCGCGGCGATGGTCATCTTGTCGACGCGCAGCGCGCGCTTGAGCGGATTCTGCCTGATTCGCGTCAATGAGGTCCGCGCGCCCGACAATGATTCCGGCCTGCGGTCCGCCGAGCAGCTTGTCGCCGCTGAAGGTGACGATGTCGGCGCCGTTGGCGAGCGTCTCCGCCGGCGTCGGGTTCGTACGGCAGGCCAAAGCGAGCGCAGGTCCGCCAGCGTGCCGCTGCCGAGATCGACGACGAACGGCACACCGCGCTCTCGGCACAGTCCGGCGAGCGTCGGCTTCCGGCGACCGCCGCCGTGAAGCCTTCGATGGCGATAGTTGCTGGTATGTACCTTCATGCACCAGGCCGGTCTTCGGGCCGATGGCCTGCGGCGAAGTCCGCGCAGGTGCGTTCGGTTCGTCGTTCCGACCTCGACGCAGCCGGCAACCCGCGCGCGCCATGATGTCCGGCATGCGAAACGCGCCGCCGATTTCGACCAGTTCGCCGCGCGACGTCGGGACCTCCTTGCGCGTTCGCAAGCGTGTTGAGCACGAGCAGCACCGCCGCAGCGTTGTTGTTCACGACGGTTGCGGCCTCGGCGCCGGTCAGTCGGCAGAGCGATCGTCTCGAGATGATCGTCGCGATCGCCACGGCGACCCGTCTCGAGGTCGTACTCAAGATTGATCGGATCGCGTGGCGGCGGCGATCACCGCTGCGATCGCCATCGCGCGGCAGCACCGCGCGCCCGAGATTGGTGTGCAGCACGGTTCCGGTCAGATTGAATACGCGCGCGCAGCGACGGCGTCGCTTCGCGCTCGAGCCGCTCGGCCACGCGGCGCAGGATCTCGCTCTCGGCGAGATCCGCCGCCTGCGCCGCTCGCAGTTCGGCGAGGACGCCGCGAATCGCATCGGTCGCTGCCATGCGGCCGTGCGCGGCGATCAGCACATCGGTCTCACTGCGCTGCAGCAGACGGTCGACCGAGGGCAGGGACGCGAGCGAGGATGCGCTGGATTTGGCCATGCGAGACGCCGTAGCGGGGGGCTATGATAGCGAACGCTGGCCGACTACGAGAGGAACCGCGATGAGCGCCGAACTGCCGGTCGATCCCGTCACCCTGCGCGAAGAGGTGAAGAGCAAGTACCGCGAGGTCGCCGTCGACCCTCACGGGGCGTACCACTTTCACACCGGGCGCCGGCTCGCCCGCCGCCTGGGCTACGACAGCGTGGTCGTCGATTCCATGCCGGACGCCGCGGTCGAGTCCTTTGCCGGGGTCGCGAGCCCTTTCGCCTTGCGCCGCCTCGAGGCGGGCGAGAAAGTCGTCGATACCGGCTCGGGGGCAGGGTTCGATTGCTTCATCGCCGCACAGCAGGTCGGCCCGACCGGTCAGGTCGTAGGCGTCGACATGCTGGCCGAGATGCTCGAGCGCTCGCGCGCCGCGGCTGCGCAGATGGGACTGGCCAACGTGGAATTCTGCGAGGGCATCATCGAAGCCATGCCGGTCGAGGACGGCTGGGCCGACGTGGTCATCAGCAACGGCGTCATCAACCTGTGCGCCGACAAGAAGCGCGCGTTCGAGGAGATCTGGCGCGTGCTGCGCCCGGGCGGGCGGCTTCAGTTCGCCGATATCGCGAACGGCAAGCCGGTTCCGGAATCGGCGATCCACAACATCGACTTATGGACTGCCTGAATCGCCGGTGGCCTTCCGTGCGAAGGCTGGCGGGCGATGATGCAAGAGATCGGATTCGTCGAGATCGAGATCGGCGGGCGCTGCGATACCTTCGGCGAGGCGGCGGGCGAGAAGAACGCACGGCTTTTCGAGGTGTACGGGTACTCGTTTCTGGCGCGCAAGCCGAAGTAATGGCGTTGCGCGCGTCGTTTACGCGCGCAACGCGGCGGCGTAGGATTTGAAGGGTAACCAGTCGGTTACTCCGTTTCGGTTGTAGTCTTTTTCCAAGGAGGAGACATGGCATCTCGAATCAAACCATTGAAGGCGGGCGAGAGCCCGGATCCGCAGGTCAATGAAATCCTCGAGCAAATGGCCGACGGCTGGTGGAACGACTCCGCCATGATGGGCGTCATCGGTCGCTGTCCCGCGATGGTCAAGTCGATCGTCGGCGTGTTCGGATCGTTTTTTGGAACTGGAAAGATCGAGCCGCACATCCACGAATTGATGCGCCTGAAGACCGGCCAGATCAACGACTGCGCGTATTGAATGACGGTACGTACGGCCGCCGTGCGCGGCCCCGTATCGGAAAGAGAAGCAGCCTGCTCCAAGCATCAACCCAAGGCGGGCGGTAGCTTGAATGAGCGTGAGGCGCTGGCGGTTTCGTTCGCCGAGCGCATCGCTTTGGACCCTCACACGGTCGACGACGCGTTCTATGCGTCGCTGAAGAAGGTGTTCAGCGACGAAGAGATCGTCGAGATGGTGTTCGCCTGTGGGATTTTCAACTGGGGTAACAAGTTCAACATCACGTTGAAAATGGATTCGGCGGAAGAAAGCGATTATCCGAAGAACATGGAGTACCGGCAGGAGAAAATCGCCTGATGATCGACGAACTCGACGGGGTGGCGGTTCACGATGTTCTGAGCACCGAGCAGCGCGGCGTGGTCATCGACTTCTGGGCGCCGTGGTGCGCGCCCTGTCGAGTTCTTCGTCCCCATTTGAACAAGCTCGCGCAGGAACGCGAGACCGGGTGGCGCTTCGTTGCGGTGAATACCGAGGCGCATCCGGACGCGGCCGAACAGTTCGGCGTCTCGGCGCTGCCCACCCTGGTGGTGTTTCGCCAGGGCGCGGAGCTACATCGGTTCACCGGCGCTACTTTGCCGTCCGCGATGGACGCGAAGCTCGAGGAGCTTTCACGACCGTCGGAATGAGGTGGTCGCCGCTGCGCGCACCTGGCGCAGGGCGCGAGGAACGCTGTGGGATAATCCATCGGTCCGCGCATCGTTGCCGTGGACACAAGGCGTACAGACCGGAGCATCAAGCCAAATGACAGAACCCCTGGTGGTGGAAGTATTCTCGGACTACGTTTGACCCTGGTGTTATCTCAGTACCGTGCGTATTGAGCGGCTCAGGCAAGAACAGGGTGTCCAGATCAAGTGGGTGCATTTCCCGCTGCACCCGGACACGCCGCAGGAAGGGCGCAGCCTGGAGGATCTGTTTGCCGGGCGCGGCTACGACGTCCCGAAGATGCAGGCCCAGATGCGCGCGCGCATGGAAGCCGAAGGTCTGCCCTATGGCAATCGCAAGATGACCTTCAACAGCCGGCTCGCGCAGGAGCTCGGCGCCTGGGCCGACACCCAACCGGGCGGCGATGCGATTCACGACGCACTGTTCCGCGCGTACTTCGTCGACGGACGCAACATTGGCGATCCGGAGGTGCTGGTCGAGATCGCGGCAGCGGTCGGCCTGTCCGCCGCCGACGCGCGCGAAGTGCTCGAGAAACGCACGCACCAGGCGGCGGTCGATGCCGACTGGGACAAGTCGCGGCAGTACGGCATCACCGGCGTACCCACCTACGTCGCGGGTAACCGTGGTGTCGTCGGTGCGCAACCCTACGAGGCGCTCGAAGAACTCGTGAAGCAAGCGCGCGCCTGAGTTCGCGCGCAGCGCAAGTCCGCGTGACGGACGCTAGGGGCGCTTGAGCGTCGGGACCGCGACCGTGGTGTCGCCGCTGCGGCTCTTGCCGCCCGCGTTCGCCGGCGCGATGGGAGCCATCGGCTGCGTACGATCCAGCGGAGATTCGACTGCGGCGCTCGGTTGCGTACGGTCGGGGGCAGTGGATTCAGTGGCGGCGGACGGTGCAGCGGGATCCGGAGAGCCGGCAGTTTCGGTCGTCGCCGCAGCGTCCATGGCGGGCTCACGCGCTTCAGGCACGGCCGGCGGGTGCATGTCCGGCATGCGGAACGGCTTCGCCGACTCGAACGCGCGCGCCGCGCGCAGCACGATCGCATCGGCGTAACGGCCGCCGACGATCTGCAGGCCGACTGGCAGGCCGGCGGAAGTCAATCCGCAGGGCACGCTGGCCGCCGGCTGCTGGGTCAGGTTGAACGGATAACTGAACGGCGTCCATTCGGTCCAGCGTTTCATGCCGCTGCCCTCGGGGACTTCCTTGCCGGCCTCGAATGCCGGGATGGGCAAGGTCGGGGTCAGCAGCAGGTCGTACTGCGTGTGAAAGGCGTTCATCGTCACGCCGAGCGCACCGCGACTCTGCGCCGCATCCATATGTTGCTTGAGGGTGAGCTTTGCACCCTCGGTGGCGACTTCGAGCAGACCTGGATCAATGAGCTTGCGTTGCTCGGCCGGGATGCTCGCCACCACATAGGCCGCCCCCGCGTACCAGTGCACGCGGAAGATCTCGGCCGGATTTTCGAATCCGGGTCCAACTTCTTCGATGTGTGCGCCGAGGTCGGCGAAAACCTGCACTGCCTCGCGCACCAGCGCGGCGACCTCGGGATCGACCTTCACATAGCCCAGATCAGGCGAGTAGGCGATGCGCAGGCCCCTGACGCCGTCCTCGAGTCCGACTCGATAGTCGCGCGGATCGAAAGGCAGGGCGGTCCAGTCGCGCGCATCGGGCAGCGTGAGTACGTTCATCATCAGCGCGGCGTCGGCCACCGTGCGTGTGATCGGGCCAAGGTGCGCCACGGTACCGAATGGCGAGAGCGGCCAGGCGGGCACACGCCCGAAGGACGGTTTGAGGCCGAATAGACCCGTGAATCCGCAGGGAATCCGAATCGAACCCCCGCCGTCGGTGCCGATCGTAAGCGGTCCCATTCCCGAGGCGACCGCCGCTGCGCCGCCACCCGAGGATCCGCCCGGCGTGCGGTCGGTGTTCCAGGGGTTGCGCGTAATCCCGGTCAGCGCGCTGTCGGTGACGCCCTTCCAGCCGAATTCGGGTGTCGTCGTCTTGCCCAGCAGCACCGCGCCTGCCTCGCGCAGGCGCGCCACCGCGGGCGCATCGTCGGTCCACTGGCCCTTGGCATTGACCGTATTCGAACCGCGCAGCGTCGGCCAGCCCTTGGTCAGCAGGATGTCCTTGATCGAAGTCGGCACGCCGTCGAGCAGGCCCATCGGCGCGCCCTTGGCCCAGCGTGCTTCGGACGCCTTCGCCGACGTCAGTGCGTCCGGGGCAGTGAAGTTGAAGGCCTTCAGGCGCGGGTTGAACTCTTCGATGCGCACCAGGACTGCGCGCACCGCGTCGACCGGCGAGAGCGCCTTCGTGCGATAGAGCTGTAGAAGCTGCGTAGCGGACAGATTGCACAGATCATCGGTCATAGCCGCCATTTTATGCGTTTTGTCGCGCCGGCGTCCCGGTTGACCTGTGTCAAGTGCTGCCTTCGTTCGGCGTGCCGAGAATCTCTGTGTGGGCCGGGAAATCGATCGCGCGCGGTTTGAACCGCAGGACTTCGAGCGCTTCGCACGCAGCGTGGAGCGCGAGACCCAGGCGCTGCACGCGCTGCACGAGAGTGGCGGGCTGTCGGTGCGCGGCGACATTGGGGGCCTCGAGTTGGAGGTTTGGCTGGTCGATGGCGAGGGATATCCACGTGCAGTCAACGAGCTATTTCTGCAACGGCTCGCCGATCCGAGTGTGGTGCACGAGCTGGCGCAGTTCAATGTCGAGCTGAATGTCCGGCCGCAGCGGCTCGAGGGCGATGGTCTGCGCCGCCTCGAGGACGACCTCGCTGCGACCTGGCAGGCCTGCGAAGCGGTCGCCGACGACATTGGCGTGACGGTCCTCGCGATTGGCATCCTGCCCACGGTGAGCGACGCGGCGCTGTGCCCGCAGAACATGTCGACCTCGGCGCGCTACCGCGCGCTGAACGAGCAGGTGCTGCGGCTGCGCAGCGGCCACCCGATCGAGTTGCACGTAGTCGGCCTGGAGAGTCTGCGGTCTTCGCATGCGGACGTGATGCTCGAGGCGGCCGCGACCTCGCTCCAGGTGCATCTCCAGGTGCCGTTTGCGCGGGCCGCGCGCTATATGAACGCCGCGAGCATCGTGTCGGCGGTCACGGTTGCGATCGCGGCGAACGCCCCCTTTCTATTTGGCCGGCGCCTGTGGGCCGAGACCCGGATCCCGCTGTTTGAGCAGGCGATCGATGTCGGCGGACCGGCGCGCCGCGTAACCTTCGGGTCGCGCTACGTGCGTGCGTCACTGCTCGAACTGTTCGTCGAGAACCATGCGCACTATGCGCCGATCCTGCCGATCGATCTGACCGCGGAGCCGGCGCGATTCGCGCACCTGCGGCTGCACAACGGCACGATCTGGCGTTGGAACCGCCCGTTGGTCGGCTTCGACGAGGATGGCACCCCGCATCTGCGCATCGAGCATCGGCCGATGGCCGCCGGGCCGTCGCTGATCGACACGGCGGCGAACATGGCGTTCTTTCTTGGATTGGTCGAGTGGTACGCGCGCCTGGATGAGGCGCCGGAGCAGACGCTGCCGTTCTCGAGCGCGAAACAGAATTTTTACGAGGCCGCGCGGCTGGGTCTTCCCGCGCGCGTCGACTGGACGGGCGGTGAACGCATCGAGCTGCGCAAACTCATTCTCGAATCCCTCCTGCCACTTGCGCGGCGCGGGCTGGAGATGCTTCGCGTTCGACACGCTGAAATCGATCGCAACCTCGGCGTGATCGAAGCGCGCGCTGCGCAGGGGCAGACTGGATCAGCCTGGCAATGTGCGTTCATCGAGCGCTACGGGAACGACTTCGGTGCTCTGGTGCGCGCCTACCGGGAGCGCAGCGGCTCGGGCGAGCCGGTGCACCGCTGGGGCCTTTGATGCGCGAGCCCGGACCCGTGCTCACGGTTCTCGATGCGCTACCGGCAGCCGCGCTGACCGCCGATGCGCGCGCGCTGCGCGACGTGCTCCCGGGGCCCACCCTGGTGCACCTCCCTGGTCGCCGGCCCGAGCCGCTCTTCGTCTCGGTGCTGCTGCACGGCAACGAGACGAGCGGGTTGCGCGCAATCCAGCAGGTTCTCGCCGCCCACGCGGGGCGGGAGCTGCCGCGTGCGCTGTCAATCTTCTTCGCCAATGTCGAGGCAGCTCGCGCTGGTGTGCGTCGGGTCGAGTCGCAGCCCGACTTCAACCGCGTCTGGCCTGGCGGGGTGCTGCCTGCGGACAAGGCCCAGGCAGCCGGCGTGCAGCGCATGTTCGCCACGGTGCTCGACGCAATGCGCACGCGGCGCGTATTCGCAAGCATCGACCTGCATAACACGACGGGGCATAACCCGTACTACGGTTGCGTCACCCGACTCGACACCCCGCATCTGCAGCTCGCCTCGCTCTTCAGCCGCACTGTGGTTCATTTCCGCCGACCGGAAGGTACGCAGACCAGTGCGTTCTCCGATCTCTGTCCGTCCGTCGCCTGCGAATGCGGTCAGGCGAACGATGCGCAGGGTGCCGTGCGCGCGGCTGAGTTCGTCACCGCCGTACTGCACCTCGCCGAGATTCCGGCGCATGCCGTGCGACCGGGTGACGTGCATCTGTTCCATACCGTTGCGGTCGTGCGCCTGAAGGAAGGCGTGAGCTTCAGCTTCGACGGTGCACCGGCGACGCTTCGCTTCGGGGCCGACCTGGAATGGTTCAATTTCCGCGAACTCGAGCCGGGTACGGTCCTCGCGCAGTGCGCGCAGGACACGGCCGCCTGCCTCGATGTGCGCGACGAAGCCGATCGAGACGTCGGCAGGCAGTTTCTGGCACGCAATGCCGATCGCATCGAACTTGCGCGCGGTGTGATGCCCGCGATGCTGACGCGCGATCGGCGCGCGGTGGAGCAGGATTGTTTGTGTTACTTCATGGAGCGTGTTCCCTAAATGGGGTCAGACCCCTTTTTCGATCAACGAAGGCCAGCGGTCATCCAAAGGGGGTCTGACCCCATGGTCGCGCCTGCGTAGTTATCCACAGGGGTCTGACCCCTTTCTGCTTTTCGGGGTCTGATCCCTAAACGAGGTAGCTCTCGATCGCTCCCCGCATGTCGTCGGGAATCGGGATCGAGCGCCCTGCATCGAGGTCGAGAAAACACACGGTCTGGGTGATGGTGAGATGCTCGACGCCGTCCTTGAGTCCGCGGTAGGAAAGCTGCATCGAGGTCCGGCCGACCTTGAGCACCCGAATCTCGAAGTGCAGCGTTTCGCCGATGCGGAAGGGTTTCTTGAAGTCGCATTGAATCGAGACCGTCGGCGTGCCCACGCGGCGCGTCATCAGCATCTCCGAATGGGTGTGACCGAGCCCGTGGGTGAACCAGTCCTCGAGTGCGGAGTGCGCCATGTCGAAGAACTCGGGGAAGTAGACGATCCCGGCCGGATCGCAGTGCGAAAAGCGGACCTGCTGTTCGTGGGTGAAGACCTTTGCCACCGTGTTGCCCCCTGTCATTGTTGATTACCTGCCCAGTGCGGTGCGAGCAAACGTCGCTTGCCATCGCGCGTCAGTGCGGCGTCCGATTCGTCGAGCGCCTCGCGGTCCCACAGCTCGCAGGTCACCTGCTTGTGTTTCTGATCGAGGCCTTCGCAATAGTTCGTGTAGCGGCAGACGCGCACCGCGTCGCCGTGTCCGGTGCGTACTTTTTCGAACCAGTCCGGATCGGCGAGTGCCTGGCGCGCAAAGCCGATGATGTCGGCCTGTTCCCGTTGCAGTACCCCTTCGGCTTGATCGAAGCCGTGCATCCCGCCCGCCACCACCACCGGGGTCTCGAATCCCGCCGCGCGCACCGCGCCGCGGATCTGGGCGGTAGCCGCAACGTTGCGCCCGAACGGGCCGAAGGCATCCGAGTGGCGCGCCGGCATGCATTCGTAGCCGCTGCGGCCGGTGTAGGGGTAGACCGCCCAGCCGACCGCGGGCTGCTTGGCATCGTCGAACTTGCCGCCGCGCGAGAGTGACAGGAAGTCCATGCCGGCGCGCGCGAATGCGACCCCGAATGCACTGGCGTCGTCGACCCCGCTGCCGCCGTCGATGCACTCGTCGGCGAGGCTGCGGCAGCCGACGACGAAATCGTTTCCGGTTGCCGCGCGGACTGCGGCGTAGACCTCGAGCGGCAGGCGCAGGCGCGCCGCGCGCGGTCCGCCGTAGCCGTCGCTGCGCGTATTGGTCGCCGACAGGAACGAGGCCATGGTGTAGGCATGCGCATAGTGCAGCTCGACGCCGTCGAAACCGGCGCGCTCGGCGCGCTGCGCGGCCGCGGCGAACAGCCCGGGGAGCACGCGCGGCAGCTCGGCGATCTGCGGCAGTTGCAGGTCGGTGACCCGCTCGCGATATCCGAATCGCAGCGCTTCGAGCTCGTTCGGCGGGAGTACGCGCGCAAGCGCATCCTCCGACAGTGTGCGCAGATGCTGGCGCACGCGCACTTCGGGCCAGTCACGCGCATCCAGCGTCTCGCGCAGCGCGTCGGTCACCCGCAGGAAGCGCTCGAAGAATGTCGCCGGATCGGGTCGGCGCCGGACGGCGAGAAAGTCGATCAGCTGGATGAACAGTTTCGTCTGTCCGTCGCTCGCTTTGCGCACCGCCTCAACGATGCGCGTAAGGCCCGGTATGAAGCGGTCATCGCCGATGCGCAACAGCGGTCCGCTCGGGATATCGCGCACGCCGGTTGCTTCCACTACCAGTGCACCGGGCCGCCCTTGGGCGAAGCGCCGGTACCAGTCGACGACGTCGTCGGTCGCGTCACCTTCGTCGGTGGCACGCCACGGCACCATCGCCGGTACCCAGGTACGCGAACCGAGATTAAGCCGCCCGACTGCGAGCGGCTGAAACAGGCGCGAACCACCGGCCTCGCGGGCGCTCGGCCAACGCCCCGGTTGCGCTGCGTACAGAATCCGCTCGGGTGGTTTCCACATGGCGCCTCAGTGGCCCGACCAACGCATGAGTGCTTCGGCGCGCCCGACCAGCCAGGCACCGCCCAGCGCATCCGGCAGCACGGTGGAAAACAGTTCATCGGGTCGCTGGCGGATCGCCCAACCGAGCGCCTCGAGGCGCGCGGCGAACGCGCGAGGGTCATCGCAGGCGAGCGCGTAACCGGCAAGCGCAGGCGCGGGTGGCGCCGTGCCCAGCAGCGCGGCGCAGGCCGCCTGGGTGCCGATCAGTATGCTGCCGCGCGCCGTGTGCAAGCGGACGAAGTCGCCGCCTGGCGCGGGCAGCAGTCCGGCGAAGCGCGCGAAGCGCGCACCGGCCTCGAGCGGATCCTCGGCGCACACGATCACGGCCGCGAGCGTACGCACGCCGTTCGCATGGCGTAGATAGCGCGGCTGCCAGAGGCATTCAGGCGTGCGTTGCTCGCAGAACTGAACACGTCCCTCGGGCATCCGCTCGGGCGCCACGCGCTGCACCGCGAAGCGCGCGACGCGCTGCGTCTCCGGCTCGCCGTTCGCTTCCATCACATCGACCGCGCGCCGCAGATCGACGAGCGGCAGCGGCTCGAAGCCGTGGCGCGCAAGACGCGCATGGTCCTCTTCCGCGCTCGGCGTGCCGAAGGCGAGAATATGAACGCCGGCGTAGCGCGCCATCTGCGCACGGGTGCGCCGACTCGTCGGCGTGTCGAGCGTCGGGGTCAGGATCTCGAGGTAGCCCGCGTCGAGCATCACGCAGCGGTTCGACTGACCCGCGGGCTGTTCATGTCCGTTCGCATCCCGCGTCGATTGATCGGAGCGCGGTGTCGCGACGAATCCGAGCGATTCAAGCAGGCCCACCGCAACATCGAGATTTTCGACGAAATGCGCGACGTGATCGATGACCAGATCGCCGTGTGCGGGGCGCTGCTGCTGTGCAACGTCTACGGTGCCGTGTGTCATCTGCGAACTCGATGCAATAATAGTCGCATGACCAAACCCGCGCGCTACGCTGCGCGCTATTATTCGATTGGTTTTTCGGCGACCGTGGCGTGAATGGCGAAATCCGACTCCGATTCTGAATCTGAGCGCCCCGACGGCCTGATCGCGCGCGGCCATCACGACATGGGCGGGCTGCCCGCGGGCCGGGTTGAGCCAAGCGAGCACGATTACGCGGAATGGGAGCGCCGCGTCGATGCGCTGATGGTGCTGCTCTCGGGCGTGAAGGGCGGTGCGCCGCGCCTAACGGTGGACGAGCTGCGCAAGAACATTGAGGCGATTGGGCCGGAGGCCTACGAGAAGATGGGCTACTACGAGCGCTGGGTGACCTCGATCACCCAGACCATGATCCAGCGCGGCATCGTTACGACCGACGAGCTCGGACGCAAGATGGAACAGGTCCGCGCACGGCAGGACGTGGCATGCAAGAAATAGCCGGCACGGGCCAGTATCCGACGCGTCATCCGTCGGTGCCGACACAGTTTGCGCCGGGCGATCGCGTGCGCGTGCGCGCCACGGCACCGCTCGGCCACATCCGCACGCCGTTCTATATTCGCGGTCATGTCGGCATGATCGAGCGTTACTGCGGGGCGTATCCGAATCCAGAGGAGCTTGCGCAGATGCGCGATGGCCTGCCCGCGCAGCCGCTGTACCGGGTACGCTTTCTGCAGTCCGACGTCTGGCCTGATTACGCCGGTCGACCCGAAGACACGATCGATATCGAGATCTTCCAGCATTGGCTCGAGCGCTTGGACGAGGGTATGGTGGCATGAGTTCCCCGCAAGATCTTGGCAACTACCAGGCCTTGACCTACTTCCAGTTGATGGAGGTCAGCCTGCGCGAGCTGCTGGTGGAAAAGGGCGTCGTCACCGAAGACGCGGTGAACGCGACGGTCGAGGACATGCGGCAGCGCGGTCCCGAGACCGGCGCACGCGTGGTGGCGCGCGCCTGGGTCGACGCCGAGTTCAAGCGCCAGCTTCTCGACAACGGCACGCGTGCCTGCGAGGCGCTGGGTATTGACGTACCGGCGCTCAGGCTCGTCGTCATCGAGAACACGCCGCAGGTGCATAACGTCATCGTCTGCACCCTCTGTTCCTGCTATCCGCGCATGCTGCTGGGGCTGCCGCCGGAATGGTACAAGTCGCGCAACTACCGTTCGCGCGTGGTGCACGAGCCGCGCGTCGTGCTCGAGGAATTCGGACTGCGGATTCCCGCTGCGACCGCGATCCATGTGCACGACTCGACCGCCGACATGCGCTACATGGTGCTGCCGATGCGTCCCGCAGGAACCGAAGACTGGGACGAGGCGCGCCTCGCTGCCATCGTCACGCGCGACAGCATGATCGGCGTAGCGGTACCGAATCTCTGACTCTTGAGCAGGAACGAAGATCCAATGAGCACGCTATTTACTCCCATCCAACTGGGCGGCGTGACGCTGCCGAATCGCATCGTCGTCGCACCCATGTGCCAGTACTCGGCGAATGACGGCTGCATGAGCGACTGGCACATGATTCATCTCGGCAGCCTCGCGGTCTCGGGCGCGGGGTTGACGATGGTCGAGGCGACCGGCGTGACGCGCGAGGGGCGTATTTCGCATGGCTGCACCGGAATGTATTCGGATGACAACGAGGCCGCGATGGCGCGTGTGGTGGCCGCCTACCGGCGCATCAGCCGCTCGCCGATCGGCATCCAGCTCGGGCATGCCGGACGCAAGGCCTCGGCGCAGTTGCCCTGGGGCGGTGGCGGCGCGCTGCGGACGACCGAGTCGCCCTGGCAGACGGTGGCGCCGTCTGCGCTGCCCTTCGGCGAGGGCTGGCATACGCCGCGCGAGGCGGCGGGCGAAGACCTTCGTGCACTGGTCGATGCGTTCGCAGCTGCTGCGCAACGTGCGCTGCGCGCGGGCTTCGACGTGGTCGAGCTGCACGCGGCGCACGGCTACCTCCTGCATCAATTCCTCTCGCCGGTGTCGAACCAGCGAACCGATGCCTACGGGGGCAACCGCGAGAAGCGCATGCGCTTTCCGCTCGAAGCGGCGCGCGCGCTGCGCGAGGCCTGGCCAAAGGACCGCGCGCTCGGCGCGCGGATCAGCGCGAGTGACTGGTTAGACGAGGGGGCCGGGCCGGACGATGCAGTGGCCTTCGCAGCTGCGCTGAAATCGATCGGTTTCGACTACGTCTGCGTCTCGAGTGGTGCGATCGCGCCACAGGCGCGCATGAAGATCGAACCCGGTTATCAGGTCGGGTTCGCGGCGACGGTCAAGCAGGCGGTGCCGATCGCCGTGCGTGCCGTGGGTCTGATTGCCGATCCCGAGCAGGCCGAGGCGATCGTCGCATCCGGCCAGGCGGACATGATCGCGCTGGCGCGCGGGATTCTCGACAACCCGCGCTGGGTTTGGCATGCGGCCGAACGGTTCGGCGTCAAGATCGACTACCCGCCACAGTATGCACGCAGCCATGCGTCGCTTTGGCCGGGTGCGAAGCTTGCGCGGCCGGCGCGCGATGTCGAATCGGTTGCCTGACGCGACGGACGCTGCCCTGGCCTGCGCGCAGTCTGACTAGGAGCCCTTGACGATCGAGAGCTTGTTGTCGACGGCCTTGACACCCGGGACGGATTTTGCGGCTTCGACCGCCTTGGCCTGTTCAGTCGAGTCGCCGACGGTCCCCCAGAGCGTCACGGCGCCGCCTTTGGCAGTGACGTCGATCTGCTGGCCTGGCACGGCCTTGGAGCGCTCGAGCGCGACCTTCACTTGGGCCGCGAGCGCCTTGTCGGGATCTGCCGCTGCGGGCGGGGGTGCGGCCGGTTTTGCGGCAACGGCGGGCGCGGCGGCTTTCGGCGCGGGTGCCGGCTGTACCGTCGGGGCCTGAGACGATGCCGGCGGCTGCGCAGTCGGTTTGGGTGTCTCGTTCTTGCCGCAGGCGGTGATGCCGAGCGCGACGGCAATCGCGATCAAGGCGACGAGGCTGTGGCGGATATCGGTCATGCGCGTTCCCCGTTTGTTGTTTGGCGCAGTTTACGCGCCTCGATGACGGATGGGTACGTTCGCGCGCGCATCAAACCGACGTCCGGCGACGACGCTCTAAAATGGGCCCGCGATCGATGGAACCCCGCGTGACCTACCGCTATTGCTTCGAAGACTTCAAGCCCGGCCATGTCATCGAGCACGGCGAACGCACGCTCGAGGCACACGAGATCATCGCCTTCGCGCGTGAGTGGGATCCCCAGCGCTACCACGTCGACCCGGAGGCGGCGAAGGAAACGCATTTCGGCGGCCTGATCGCGTCGGGCTGGCAGTCCTGCGGCGTGGCGATGCGCCTGATGTGCGATGCGTACCTGAACGAGTCGTCCTGCGTCGGCTCGCCCGGGATCGATGAGCTCCGCTTTCTGCGCCCGGTGCGCCCTGGCGACACGCTGCGCTTTCGCGCGACCGTGCTGGACAGCGTCGCATCGCGCTCGCGCCCGGAGCGCGGCACCGTGACCTTCCGCTGGGAACTGCTGAACCAGACGGGAGACGTCGTTCTTTCCATGATCGGGCGCCAGCTTTACCTGACGCGCGCCGGATTGATATCGCCTGACGCAGGCTAGGCCGAGGCGCCAGAGGTCGTGCCGTCGAACAGCGTGGCGACCGCTGCCGCATCGAAACGGTACTCGTGATTGCACATTTCGTTTCGCACGACGATCTCTCCGTGCGCGGCGAGAATTGACTCGACTTCCGGGCGTCCCAATCCGCGCAGCATGTCCGCGACCTTCGACGGGTCGTAGGGACAGTGGTAGTCAACCGTGTCGACCGGGAACACGCGCAGCAGTTCGCCCGGGAACAGGCGGGTAAGCAGGTCGTGCGGCCGCCCGGCATGCGCATCCTCCAGCGCGAGCGTCGAGGCGAGGTGCAGCACTCGGTTCCAGCCGTCGGCGTCGCGTGTATCGGCGTCGGGAAGTTTTTCGAGCAGGATGCCGGCCAGCGCATGGCTGTCGGCGAGCAGACGCAGGCAACTGGGGACCTGCTCCGACTGCGTGACGTAGTGCTGGAAGATCTCGCCCATTGTCTCGCCCTCGAGCGGCACGAGGCTCTGATACAGCTGTCCGCTCGTGCCGTCCTCCAGCATCAACGCGAGGCGGCCGTCGCCGAGCAGAGCGCGCTCACTGCGGGCCGTGGACCCAACGGGCGCGAAGCGCGCCATGCCACGGATTCGCAGATCGGCGTCGCAGTCGGCAACCAGCAGCGTCACCGGGCCCGAGCCCTGGACTTGGAGCGTGACTCGACCCGTGCCCTTGCGATTCGCCGCAAGCAGCACCGCAAGTGTCGTGGTGTGCCCGAGCAGTGCGGCGATCTCGGCGGGGTAGTCACGCCCCTCGAGCATGCGCTGCCAGGCTTGCGTTAGGCACACGAGGCGTCCCCGGACGTTCAGATGCTCGAACACGAAGCGTTGGACAGTGTCGGACGCCATGTAGCCGAGGATGCGGCGCCGCATCGGTCGCGTCAACCGTGTGCGCCTGCCTTAGAACCAGTAGCCGAGGCGCAGGACGTGGAAGTTGATACCGTTGTTCGGTTCCTTGATGCCGGCGTTCGATATGTGCTGAAAGCGGTAGCCGAGATCGAACGCGTTCTTCGGTCCGAAACGCGCGCCGACACCGGCCTGCGAACCGAACTGAAATGACGTCGTGAAGTGGCGTTGCGTGCTGACGGAGGTCTGTGAAAGCAGGTGCGCGCCGACGCCGATTTCGCCGTAGGGTGAGAACGCAGAGCGCGAATTCTGTTGCACGCGAAACATCGGCGTGATCGCCACGTCCCACAGGTCGCTGTTGGTCGCGTTGCGGCTGTCGTTGTCCCAGTAATCCGCCTGCAGGTCCCAGTAGCCGCCGAGATGCCAATTGCCGTGCTCGAACCAACGCTTTTCCCAGGTCCACTGCGCGCCAACGCGCAGCAGCGTGACGTTGGCGTTCGCACCATCGTCCTGCCCGATCGCGAGCGCGATGCCGTCGATCGCCAGGGCCGGCCGCGGCGCGAACGCGAGCAGACCACACGCGCAGCCGACGGCGGCCGCGTGTCCGAATGACGTTCGCCCTTGTCGCTCGCCCGGGAGAAGGCGCGTCCCTGAATTGAGGGCTTTCATTACCGGCCCCGCTTGTTATTCTTGATTCGCTGCGTCGGGTCGGTGCCCGCCACCGTCGTTTTATCACGACGGAGTATATTAAAAATACATTATTTCATATTGTTACGCAATACATTTATCCTAACTTATTAACACTCTATTCGGACCTTACACATGCTCGCGCCGGACCTTCGCAACAAAATCTTTCGCGCCGTCGACGAGGGCTTTGACGCCCAGATCCGCTTTCTTGCCGACCTGACCCGGCTGCCGTCGCTACGCGGTCAGGAAGCGCCCGCCCAGGACTTCATGGCGGCAGCGATGCGCGCGCGCGGACTCGCGGTGGACCGCTGGCAGCTGCGGGTCGAGGACATCCGGCACCTGCCAGGCTTCTCACCCGTGGCGGTGTCCTATGACAACGCCTGGAACGTGGTGGGTATGCACCGTCCGACGGCCCCGGCGAAGGGCCGGTCGCTGATCCTGAATGGCCACATCGACGTCGTGCCGACCGGCCCGCTGGACATGTGGGCGCATCCGCCATTCGAGCCGAAGCTCGAAAACGGCTGGATGAGCGGCCGCGGGGCGGGGGACATGAAGGCCGGTCTTGCCGCGAACCTGTTCGCGCTCGATGCGCTCGCGCGCCTCGGCCTTGCACCGGCCGCCGACGTCAGCGTCCAGTCGGTGATCGAAGAAGAATGCACCGGCAATGGCGCGCTCGCCTGTCTGCAGCGCGGCTACCGCGCCGAGGCAGCGCTGATTACCGAGCCGAGCGCGGAAACACTCGGTGCGGCGCAGGTTGGCGTCATGTGGTTCCAGGTCAAACTGCGCGGCAAGCCGGCACACGTCGCAGTCGCGGGCAGCGGGGCGAATGCAATCGAGGCCGCGTTTCCGATCATCGCTGCGCTCCACACGCTCGAAGCGCGCTGGAACGAAACCAAGCACGCGGCGTTCGCCGCGCATGCGCACCCGATTAATTTCGTGGTGAGCCGCATCGAGGGCGGCGACTGGACATCGAGCGTACCGGCATGGTGCACCTTCGACATGCGCGTCGGCCTGTATCCCGGGCAGGACCTTGCGGCAGTGCGCGCCGAGCTGGAAGCCACGGTGGCACAGGCCGCGCGCAGCGACGCCTTCCTTGCC
This sequence comes from uncultured beta proteobacterium, assembly GCA_963714925.1. Taxonomy (GTDB): domain Bacteria; phylum Pseudomonadota; class Gammaproteobacteria; order Burkholderiales; family SG8-39; genus SG8-39. The sequence goes on from CAVQQK010000005.1 coordinate 126,631, forward strand.
CGCAATCCGCCGCAAATCATCTATCACGGCTTTCAAGCCGAGGGTTACGTGCTGCAGAAAGACAGCGAAGCGCAGCGCCTGCTCGAGCATTGCCATTCCGCGGTTGCCGCGGCGCCGCTCGGACTGCGCGCGGGCACCGGAACGACGGACGCGCGATTCTATGGGCTGTACGCGGGCATACCGGCGTTGGTCTACGGGCCGACTGCCGAGAATATCCACGCCTTCGATGAGCGGGTCGAACTCGAGTCGGTGCGGCGCGTGACGCAGGCGGTGGCGTTGTTCGTCGCTGAATGGTGCGGAGTCGAGACACGAAGATAAAACGCACCGGTCGACGCGCGCCGCTCGTGTAGTTTTGGGCAGACAGCATCCTCGTCGGCACAGTAGGATTGCCCATGGCCGCGAACCTGAACGAAGTGCGCGCGCGCAATCAATTGCGCGTGCTGATCGTCGATGACGTCGCGTCGAACCTGCTGATTCTGGAGGCGATCCTCGGTCGCGACTACGACTTGCTAGTGGCGATGACAGGTGAGGAAGCGCTGCGTATCAGCGCGGACAGGCAACCCGACCTCATCGTCCTCGATGTCAAGCTGCCGGACATGGACGGCTACGACGTGTGTCGTCGACTGAAGGGTAATGCCGCAACGCGCAGCATACCGGTGATCTTTTGTACCGCGCTCGACGAGGTTGCGGACGAGCGGCGCGGATTCGAGGTCGGCGCGGTGGACTTTGTCACCAAACCGCTCTGCGAGCCCGTGGTGCAGGCGCGCGTGCGCGCCCATCTATCGCTTTCGCAGCACAGTCGTATGCTGACCTCCACCGTGCAAGCGCAGACCGCGCAGCTTGCGCGCCTCGGTCGGTTGCGCAGCTTCTTCTCGCCAAAGCTCGCCGAGGCGATCCTGGCTTCCGGCGGCGAGGATGCACTCGACACGCATCGCCGCGAGATCACGGCGCTGCGCTGCGACCTGCGCGGATTTACCCTGTTCAACGAAGCAGCCGATCCCGAAGAGGTGATGGCTTTCCTCGGCGAATACCACGCGATTCTCGGCCGCGTGATCGAATCGCACGACGGCATGCTGGAGCGCTTTTCGGGCGAGTCGGCAATGGTGATCTTCAACGCCCCGATGCCAAACGAGAATCACACGACGATGGCGCTGGAGATGGCGCTCGAACTGCGCGACGAGTTCATACCGCTTGCTGCGCGCTGGCGTGAACGCGGTCAGACGGTCGGCCTATCGGTTGGCATGGCGCTCGGCTATGCCACGCTCGGGGCAATCGGTTTTCCGGGTCGCTGGGACTACGGCGTGATCGGCCGCGTGGCGGACCTTGCGGGGCGGCTTGCGGCGACCGCCGAATCCGGCGCCATCTTCGTCGACCAGAAGGCGATGGCGCGTCTCGGGACGCAAGCGAGTGCCAAGTCCGTCGGTCCGCTGACGCTCGAGGGCTTCGCGGCGCCCGTTAGCGCGTATGCGCTTTAGGCTTTGGGAACTGCGCGGCGCGCTAGACTGCGCGCATGACGCTCCCACGCCCGCGTCCCGCGCGCATCCTGCTCGAAGGCCGCTATGCGCGGCTCGAACCAATCGGGCCGCAACATGCCGAGACCCTTTACGCAGCCTGCGCCGGACCGGACAATGCGCCGCGCTTCGATTACCTGCCCGACCCGCAACCGGCGCGCATCGACGACATCCGGACGTGGATCGACAAGGTTTCGGCGCCGGATGATCCGCTGTTCTTCGCGGTCGTCGATCGCGCGAGCGGACGTTGTGAGGGGCGGCAGGCGTTGATGCGGATCACGCCGGAACACGGGGTGATCGAGCTTGGGAGCATTTACTGGGGACCGGCCATCGCCCGCGCGCGCGTTGCGACCGAAGCGTTCTACCTGCACGCGCGTCATGCGTTCGATACGCTCGGCTACCGGCGTTTCGAATGGAAATGCAACGATCGCAACGCGCCGTCGAAGCGGGCTGCGGGTCGGTTCGGTTTCACCTACGAAGGGCTGTTCCGTCAGCATATGTGGGTGAAGGGCGCGAGTCGCGACTCGGCCTGGTACTCGATGATCGACGCCGAATGGCCGGCGATCCGTTCGGCGTTCGAGCGCTGGCTCGATCCTGGGAATTTCGACGCCGCCGGGCGGCAGCACAATCGGCTCGCGGTGGCTGCGCCCGCGCGCGGCTAGGCATCATGCCGACGTTCTGGCCCGAGGATCCGGCGCAACGCCACCGCCTGCGGCGTTACGTGATGGCGTTCGGCGCGACGGCCGTCGTCGTCGCGATGTTCTACATCGCGGCGTGGACGCGCTTTCTGCCCTGGCGCGATGCGCACGCGATCGCGTTGTTGGCGCTCGTCATGGCAGGCGTTTTTTTCGCAGTACTGCGCAGCGGATTGAACCTTCGCCTGCCCGACCCCAGCCTGTCGCGCGAGATGATCGTCGCGTCGCTCGCGGTCATCCTCTACGGCGTCGCATCGGCCCGCTCCAACGACGGCGTGCTGTTGCTGATGGTGATGCTGCCGTTCGTGTTCGCAATGTTTCGCTTCGGCACTCGCGGGCTGCTGGTCTTGTCGGCACTCGTCGTCGGGACCTACGCGGCAATCGTTCAGATTCGCGGCGACCTGGTGGGGGGCGGCATGCGCGGCCACGAGTCGGTCGCGATCCTGATTATTCTCGCGCTGACGCTCGTCACGTTCTCGCTCGTTGGCGGGTATATTGCCACGCTGCGGCTCGAACTCGCACGCGGCCAACGCCGGCTCGAAGAGATCATCAGGGACACCGAGCATCTCGCGATGCACGACGAACTGACCGGCGCGTACAACCGCCGGTACCTGGAGCAGCGCCTGTCCGGGGAGGTGCGACGTGCACAACGCGACGACATGCCGCTCAGCATTTGCTTGCTCGACCTGGACCGCTTCAGCGAGGTCAACGATCGCTACGGGCATGCCGCCGGGGATGCCGTCCTGATCGCGTTCACGCGACTTGCGGATCGTCTGTTGCGCGAGTCCGACCGCCACGGGCGCTGGGGGGGGGAGGCGTTCATCATTCTCATGCCGGAGACGGCGTTCGAGGCGGCCTGCGCTGCCTGCCGCAGTCTTTGCGCTGCGCAGCGGGCGGAACGGATTCCAGAGCTGCCGCCAGACGTCTGCGTGACCATATCTGCGGGCGTGGCGACCTATCGGGACGGCGAATCGGCGAACGTGCTGCTGCAACGCGCCGATACCGCACTGTATCGCGCGAAGGTCGCCGGGCGCGACCGCGTCGAGGGCGAAACGCCCGGACCGACCGGGAAGTAATTCGCGTCGACGAACTACAATTTCGTCCTTCATGCGATTCCCACGATCTTTGCGAAACCGTCTGCGCGCGCGCTGCTCACCGAGGTGCCCGCGGAGAACGCCGGCGGGATGATGGCATCGGGTGACAGAGCGCCGGCAGGGCGCCCGGCGCGCGCGGTGCGTCTCGGCCCGACCGACGTCGAGGTCGAGCGACGCGCCGATGGCACGCTCCTCATGCGCTCGCCCCATCCGCTCGCTGCCTACCCGGTCAAGCTCACCGAGCGGCTCGAGTACTGGGCGGCGCGCACGCCCGATCGCGTGCTGTTCGCACAGCGCGACGCTGCGGGCGCGTGGCGCACGCTGAGCTACCGCCAGTCCCTAGCGCAGGCACGGCGGATCGGCGCCGCAATCCTGGCGCGCGGCCTGTCGGCCGAACGCCCGATCGCGGTGCTTTCCGGCAACGATCTCGAACATGCGTTGATCGAGCTCGGTGCGCTACTGGTCGGCGTTCCGTACGCGCCGGTCTCCCCGGCCTATTCGCTGATGTCGACCGACTTCGGTCGCTTGCGTCAAATTCTGGACCTCCTCACGCCAGGGCTGGTGTTTGCCGCGGACGGCAGCGCCTTCGGGCGCGCGATCGAGGCCGTGGTGCCGCCGGCGACCGAGCTGGCGGTGACGCGCAACCTGCCCACCGGACGCGCTGCGACGCCCTTCGCCGCGCTGCTCGAGCACGAAGACGCGGCGGCGGTGGATGCGGCGCATGCGCGCGTCGGACCGGATACGATCGCCAAGTTCCTCTTCACCTCGGGTTCGACTGGCGTGCCGAAGGCGGTCATCAACACGCAGCGCATGTGGTGCGCGAACCAGGCGATGATCCGCTTCATGCTGGCGTATTTCGAGGATGAGCCGCCGGTGCTCGTCGACTGGGCGCCCTGGCACCATACCGCAGCGGGTAACCACGACTTCGGCCTGGTCATCACCAATGGCGGCTCGTACTATATTGACGAAGGCAAGCCGATGCCGGCTGCGATCGAGGCGACGGTGCGCAACCTGCGCGACATCGCGCCGACCTTCTATTTCAATGTGCCAAAAGGCTTCGAGGCGTTGCTGCCGCACCTGCGTGCGGACGAGGCATTGCGGCGCAATTTTTTCAGCCGGGTGAAGATGCTGTGGTTCGCCGGCGCGGGGCTCGCCCAGCATGTATTCGCCGAACTGAAGGCGCTTGCGCTCGAAACCTGCGGCGCGACGGTGCTCTTCGGTACCGGCCTTGGCTCGACCGAGACCGCGCCGCTGACCCTGGGACGGACCTGGGACAGCGAAGACGCGGCCAACATGGGTTTGCCCCCGCCCGGCGCTGAACTCAAGCTCGTGCCGTTCGAAGGCAAGTACGAGATGCGCGTCAAGGGCCCACACATTACGCCGGGCTACTGGCGCCAGCCGGAACTGACTGCGCAGGCCTTCGACGCGGAGGGCTGGTACCGACTCGGCGACGCCTTCAGCCTGGTCGATCCCGCAGATCCGGGCAAGGGCCTGCGCTTCGAGGGGCGGGTGGCCGAGGACTTCAAACTCGCGACCGGGACCTGGGTGCACGTCGGGGTGCTGCGCGCGACGTTCATTGCCCAGTTTGCGCCCCTGGTGCGCGACGTCGTGATCGCAGGCGCGGGCCGGGATCTACCCGCGGCGCTCGTGTTTCTCGACGCCGACGCCTGCGCAGCGGTCGGTGATGCCGCGCGGCTGCGGACCGAGCTGCAGGCTCGCCTGAGCGCACTGGCGCGCGCGAGCACGGGCAGTTCGAACCGTATCGAGCGCATGCTCGTGCTCGATGCGCCGCCGTCGCTCGATGCGGGTGAAGCCACCGACAAGGGATCGATCAATCAACGCGCGGTGCTCGCCCATCGAGCGGCGCAGGCTACTGCGCTGTACGCCGATCCGCCCGCCGCAGACGTGATTTGCGCGAGCGACTGAATTCGATGCCAACCAAGGACAGGTCATGTCGAAGATGAATGTGGACGCGCTGGTCGCCATCGACATCCACACCCATGCGGAGGTGTCGACCCGCATGTTGCCCGACGAGGCGGAGCAGGAGGCGCTCGAGGCGCGCGGGCGCTATTTTCGCTACGCGGTGCAGCATCCGACGATCGCGCAGATGGCGACGTACTACCGCGAACGCAAGATGGGCTTCGTCGTCTTTACCGTCGATCACGAGCGCGGGATGGGCATCAAGCGCATTTCGAACGAGGAGGTCGCCGAATCCGCGGCCGAGCATGCCGACGTCGCGATTCCCTTCGCGAGCATCGATCCGGCGCGCGGCAAGATGGGCGTGCGCGAGGCACGCCGCCTGATCAAGGACTTCGGTGTGAAGGGGTTCAAATTCCACCCCATCATCCAGGGCTTCTACCCCAATGACCGGGATGTCTACCCGCTCTACGAAGTGATCGCCGAGGCCGGCTTGCCGGCGCTGTTTCATACCGGGCAGACCGGGATCGGCGCCGGCATGCCCGGCGGTGGCGGACTTCGGCTGAAGTACGCGAACCCGCTGTTCCTGGACGACGTCGCCGCGGATTTTCCCGACCTGCCGATCATCATGGCGCATCCCGCGGTGCCCTGGCAGGAGGAGCAGCTGTCGGTGGCCCTGCACAAACCGAACGCCTACATCGATCTGTCGGGCTGGTCGCCGAAATACTTCGAGGCAAAGCTGGTGCAGTACGCCAACACGCTGCTCAAGCACAAAGTGCTGTTCGGCAGCGACAACCCGGTGATCCAGCCCGAGCGCTGGCTCGCCGATTTCGAAAAGCTGGCCGTGAAGCCCGAGGTGCGCCCGCTCATTCTGAAGGACAACGCGGTTCGGCTATTGAAGCTCAAATAGCGCGGTCGCGGCGGGGCAGGGCGTTGAGACTGCGCCCGGGGCGATCGTAACGCGGCATCGCCTGCGCTCGCCGCCCTGTACCCCTATACCCCTGTACAACACGCTCAAGTTCCTGCATAAAACCCGTTCCGCACGGATGTGAATGCCATGGCACTCGACAAACCCTATCAAGACATACCCGGGACGACGATTTTCGACGCCGAGCAATCGCGCCGGGGTTACCATCTGAATCAATTCTGCATGTCGCTGATGAAGGCCGAGAATCGCGCCCGCTTCAAGGCCAACGCGCGCGCCTACCTCGACGAATGGCCGATGACCGAAGAACAGAAGCAGGCCGTGCTCGCGCGCGACCTGAACCGCTGCATCGCGCTCGGCGGCAACATCTACTTCCTCGCCAAGATCGGTGCCACGGACGGCAAAAGCTTCCAGCAGATGGCGGGCAGCATGACCGGCATGAGCGAGGAGGCATACCGCGACATGATGGTGCAGGGCGGTCGCTCCGTCGAAGGCAACCGACGCGTCGGGGAGAAGCGGTGATGGCCCGGATCAGCGCCAGCGTTTACACCTCGCATGTGCCGGCGATCGGCGCCGCGCTCGACCTGGGCAAGGCCGGCGAGCCCTACTGGCAGAAGGTGTTCGGCGGCTACGACGTGAGCAAGGCCTGGATCCGGGATCACATGCCGGACGTGGTCTTCCTCGTCTACAACGACCATGCCAATGCCTTCAGCCTGGACCTCATTCCGACCTTCGCGATCGGCACTGCGGCCGAGTTTGCGGTGGCCGACGAGGGCTGGGGGCCGCGACCCGTGCCGAAGGTGATCGGTCATCCGGAGCTCGCTGCACACATCGCGCAATCGGTGATTCAGAACGACTTCGACCTGACCATCGTCAACAAGATGGACGTCGACCACGGATTGACGGTGCCGCTGTCGCTGCTGTTCGGCCAGCCCCAGGCCTGGCCGTGCAGGATCATCCCGTTCGCGGTCAACGTTGTGCAGTATCCGCCGCCTTCGGGAAAACGCTGCTATCAGCTCGGCCGCGCGATCCGCACGGCGATCGAGTCCTATGATGCACCGTTGAACGTTCAGGTCTGGGGCACCGGGGGCATGAGCCACCAGTTGCAGGGGCCGCGCGCGGGGCTGATCAATCAGGCATTTGACGCTGCCTTTCTCGACCGGCTGATCGCCGACCCCGAAGGTCTGTCGGCCATGCCGCATATCGACTACGTGCGCGAAGCCGGATCGGAGGGCATCGAGCTCGTGATGTGGCTGATCGCGCGCGGCGCAATGAGCGATGCGCCGCCGGCGGTGGTGCACCGGTTCTACCACGTGCCCGCATCGAACACGGCGGTGGGCCACCTGATCCTGGAGGACGCATGAGCCGGGTCCTGCACTCCGATCTGAAATTCGCACCGGCCCTGGTCGATGTCGAGCAGCGCCCGGATGGCACGCTGTTGCTGCGCTCGCCGACACCGCTGGGCGCGCACGCGCGTTGCGTCACCGAGTGGCTGGTCGACTGGGCGGCCAAAGCACCGGAGCGGATATTTCTAGGCGAGCGCGCGGGCGGCGGCTGGCGCACGATGACCTACCGCGACACGCTCGAGGCCGCGCGCGCCATTGGCCAGGGCCTGCTCGAGCGCGGCCTTTCGGCCGAGCGTCCGCTCGCCATCCTGTCGGACAACAGCGTCGACCACGCGCTGCTCGCGCTTGGCGCGCAGCACGTCGGCGTGCCGATTGCACCGATTTCACCGGCGTACTCGCTGATGTCGAAGGACTTCGCCAAGCTGAAGTACATCTTCGAACTGCTGCGCCCGGCGCTGGTCTGGACCGCCGACGTGGAGAAGTTCGCAGCTGCGCTTGCCGCGGTCGGCGCATCCGCCACATCGCTCGCCGAGTTGCGCGCGGCAGTGCCCGGCGCGCGGGTTGATGCGGCGTACGCCCGGCTCGGTCCCGACTCCGTGGCCAAGATCCTGTTCACCTCGGGTTCCACTGGCCAGCCGAAGGGGGTGATCAACACCCATCGCATGCTGACCGCGAACCAGCAGATGCTCGCGCAGGGCTGGCCCTTCGTCGAGGCGCGGCCGCCGGTGATCGTCGACTGGTTGCCGTGGAACCACACCTTCGGCGGCAACCATGATTTCAATCTGGTACTGCGCAACGGCGGCACCCTGTACGTCGACGGCGGCAAGCCGATGCCGGGCCTGATCGAGACGACGGCGAAAAACCTCGCCGAGATCGCGCCGACGATGTACTTCAACGTACCGCGCGGCTTCGACCTCCTGCTGCCGTTTCTCGAGCAGGACGCGCCGCTGCGGAAAAACTTTTTTCGTGACCTCGACATGGTGTTTTACGCGGGGGCCGCATTGCCGCAGAACCTGTGGGCACGGCTCGAAAAGCTCGCGCTCGAGGAGAAGGGCGGCAAACTCGCGATGCTTTCGGCCTGGGGCTCGACCGAGACCGCACCACTCGCCGCGCAGGTGCACTTCCATATCCCCGCGGCCGGCGTGATCGGTCTGCCGGTCGCGGGCTGTGAGTTGAAACTGGTGCCCGCGGCGGGCAAACTCGAAGTCCGCGTCAAAGGTCCCAACGTGACGCCGGGCTACTTTCAGCGTGACGATCTCACCCGAGCGGCGTTCGATGAGGAAGGCTTTTACCGCATCGGCGACGCAATGAAGTTCGCCGATCCAGCCGATCCGACGCAGGGCATCGTGTTCGACGGCAGGGTTGCGGAGGATTTCAAGCTGAGTTCGGGGACCTGGGTGAGCGTCGGCAGCGTGCGCGTGCGGCTCATCGCGGCCTGCAACCCCATCGTGCAGGACGCCGTGATCACCGGGCACGACGTCGACGAGATTGGCGCACTCGTTTTCCTCAGCCCGGCGGCGCAAGGCATGGCGTCCGAAGCGATCCGGGAAAAGCTCGCCGCCGGGCTGCGTGCACTCGCGGCAGAGGGCGGTGGCAGCTCGACGCGGCCGGCGCGGCTGCTGGTGATGCGCGAGCCGCCATCGATCGATGCCAACGAGATTACCGACAAGGGCTATATCAACCAGCGCGCGGTGCTCGAGCGGCGCGCCGCGCTGGTCGAGGATCTCTATCGCGACGTGGAGAACGTGGTCCGCGGCTGAGCGCGGAGGCTGCCCCGGTTCAGCCCGCGAGCAGCTTGGGCAGCCAGAGCGAGAGCGCCGGGAAGGCGATCAGGATCACGACCCGGATCAGTTCGGCGAAGAAGAACGGCAGCACGCCGATGAAGGTCTGAATCATCGGCACGTCCTTCGCCAGCGAATTGATGACGAAGACGTTCATGCCGACCGGCGGTGTGATCAACCCAAGCTCGACCACGATCAGGGCGAGAATGCCGAACCAGATCTTGAGGTCGCTCGGGCTCATACCAAAGTCAAGCTCGGAGACCACCGGCCAGAAGAACGGAATCGCGAGCAGGATCATTGACAGGCTGTCCATCAGGCAGCCGAGCACGATCAGCGCGACGAGCAGCAGCAGGAGAACGACCATCGGTGGCAGGCCGGAGTTCGCCATCATCGCGGCCGCGGCCTGCGGCACGCCGCCGCGGGCCATGAAGATATTGAGCAGCTGCGCACCGAGCAGGATCAGGTAGATCATGCCCGCGGTTTTCGCAGTATCGAGCAGCGCCGCCTTCAGCCCGCCCAGGTTGACGCTGCCACGTACGAAGCCGAGGACGGTCACCAGAAAAACGCCGACCGCCGCCGCCGGCGTCGGGTTGAACAGGCCGAAGTAGATCCCGCCAATCACGGCGCCGAAAATCGCCGCCACTGGCGCGACACCGATCGTCGCGGCGACAAACTCCTCGCGCGAGACCCGGTCGCCCGGCGGACCCGCGTCGGGCCGCACGCGCACGTAGATCGCGATCGTGAGGAGGAACATCGCCACCGCGATCAGGCCGGGGATGAAGGCGGCGCTGAACATGTCGACGATGCTCGCTTCGACCACGATCGCGTAGACCACCAGCACCACGGAAGGCGGAATCAGGATGCCGAGCACGCCGCCGGCCGCCAGTGTGCCGGTCGCCAGCGACGGGTGATAGCGGTAACGCCGTAGCTCGGGCAGGGCCACCTGGCCCATGGTCGAGGCCGTCGCGAGCGAGGAACCGCAGACCGCACCGAATCCGGCGCAGGCGGCGACCGCCGACATGGCGACGCCGCCGCGCATCCAGCCGAGCCAGGCGTTGGCGGCGCGGAACAGATCCCTCGACAGCCCCGCGCGGGAGGCGACACTGCCCATCAACACGAACATCGGCAGTACCGACAGGTCGTAGTTGGAGAACTGCGAATAGGCGAGCGTCTTGAGCTGAGACAGCAAAATGCCCGGTCCGCTCAATAGTGCAATGCCGGTCGCACCGACGACGATCATCGCGTGCGCGATGGGGATGCGGATCGCAATCAGCGCGACCAGTGTGGCCAGGCCGATGAGCCCGGTGACGAAATGTGGGTCCAACGTGCTTCGCCGGTCAGCGCCGCAGCAGCGCGCGCCAGTTCTGTGTGAGCGCGATCAGGCAGGCGAGCACGAGTAACACGAGCGAGGCGAGCGCCGGCACGTACGCCCACCAGATCGGGATCTTGAGGATCGCGGTGATTTCTACATATTTTCGGTAGTCGAGCAGGCCTTCGTAGGTGCGCCAGGTGAGCAGCAGGCCAAAGCCGAGTGCGATGAGTGCCGCCAGGACCCCGAGCGCGGCGACGCTGCGCGGTCCGGCGCGCGCGGTAAAAATGTCCGCCGTGACGTTGGCATCGGTCAGCTGGCAGTAGGGCAGGAACGCGAATACCGCGATCGCAACGCAGACCTCGGTCAGCTCGAAATCGCCCGGCAGCGGCTTGCCGAGCACCCAGCCGCTGGCCGCGCTCCAGGTGGTCATCAGGGCGACGCCGAGCAGCACGATCCCACCCGCGAGCGCCCAGGACTCGATGACGCGGCGGGCGAGGTTCGCGCCCGCCGCGCCGTGCATCGATTCTTCCGGCATTCCGCTACTTCGAATACTTGGCGATCAGCGCGCGTGCCTGGTCGACCAGCGCCTGGCCATCGATCCCCTTGCCCTTGACCTCGTCGACCCAGCGCTGCACGACCGGGTTGAGCTTCGCCTTGAACAGATCGAGCTCAGCCTCGGTGAGCACGATGTGCTTGTTGCCCGCCTTCATGGCGACGGCGAGCCCGCCGACCTCGGAATCGGTCCAAACCTTGCCAACCGTGCGTACCCGGGCTTCGCCATTGTTCTCGGTGAACGCCTTCTGCACGTCGGGCGGGAGCTTGGCCCAGGTATTCTTGTTCATCGAGACCTGGAAGGTCGTGGTGCCAAATCGGACGCTGTTGGGACCCTCGATCTGGAACTTGGTCACGTCCTGAAGCTTAAGTGGCGGAATGATTTCCCAGGGGATCAGCGCGCCATCAACCACCTTCTTGGACAGTGCCTGCGGCAGGGCGGGAACCGGCATTGCAGCGGGTGCCGCGCCGAGCGCCTCGATGATCCATGCCCCGGTGCGCGTCGGGATGCGCATCTTGAGGCCCTTGAGGTCGTCGGGCTTGCGCACTTCCTTGTCGGCCATCTGGATGCCCTGACCGGCGTGCACGTGCAGGAACATCACCTTGACGCTATCGAAGTCTTTGGTAATCGCACCATTGTTGAACATGTCGCGCATCGCCAGGTTCGTCGCGGTTGCGCTGTTGGTATGTACGAAGGGCAGTTCGAACACTTCCGAGCGCGGAAACAGACCCGGCGTGTAGCCGTTGACCGTCCAGACGATGTCGACCACGCCGTCGCGCACCTGGTTGATCAACTCGGGCGGCTTGCCGCCGAGCGACATGGCCGGGAAGATCTCGATCTTGACCTTGCCGCCCGAGGCCTTCTCGACATCCTTGGCCCAGGGCACGAGCATCTTCGTGTGCGCCGGCGCCTTCGGTCCGAGCAGGTGGTGCAGCTTGAGCGTGATCTGCGCGTACGCGGCGCTTGAAGCCATCGCCAGACTGAGCGTGGCGGCTGCGGCAAAAGGAATCTTTCTCATCGGTATCTCCTCCGTCTCCGGGTCGGGTGTGCTGGTGGGAGAACGTACTACCGGGCCGGATCGGTCCGTGCCCAATTCCCCCTTCTGAATAAGGATAACCCAAGAACCAATCTTCAGGCGGCGCCCCAGACGTCGCGCGCGACGTCGATGACGAACCGCATCTTGGCGGCCTGCTGTTCCTGCATGATCTCGTTGCCGTGCACGGTGCTCGAAAATCCGCACTGGGGCGAGAGGCAGAGTTGATCGAGGGCAACGATTTTCGCCGCCTCGTCGATGCGTCGCTTGATGGCGTCCTTGGATTCGAGCTCACCAAGCTTCGTGGTTACCAGGCCGAGCACCACCGTCTTGTCCTTGGGCAGGTAGCGCAGCGGCTCGAAGTTGCCCGAGCGCGCGTCGTCGTACTCGAGAAAATACCCGTCCACCTTGAGGTCTTGCAGCAGCGCCTGCGCCACCGGCTCGTAGCCGCCCTCGGCCACCCAGGCGCTGCGGAAGTTGCCGCGGCAAAGATGCACGCAGGCGGTCATGCCCGCGGGCCGGTCGCGAATCGCCTCGTTGATGAAGTGCGCGTAGTGCTTCGGCAGTTCGTCCGGGTTCTCGCCGCGCGCGCGCGCGGCTTCGCGCATCTTCTCGTCGCAGAGGTAGGCGAGGTTGGTGTCGTCGAGCTGGACGTAGGTGCAGCCCGCGTTGCCAAGCTGCTGGAGTTCTTCGCGGTAGGCCGCAGCGACGTCGGCGAAGAAGTGGTCGAGGTCCGGGTAGGCCTCCTTGCTGATCGCCGCGCGCCCGCCGCGAAAATGCAGCATGGTCGGCGACGGGATCGTCACCTTCGGCGTGCCCTTCGTTACCGACTTCAGAAACTCGAAGTCGGCGAGCTGGATCGGCTTGCTGTGGCGCACCTTGCCGGTCACCTTGAGCACGGGCGGCGCAAAATCCACTTCGCCCGCGGCGCCATGAAACTTGGTCGCGATGCCGCCCTGCACCTCGATGCCGTCGAGTTGCTCTAGAAAGTCGATGTGAAAATAGGTGCGGCGGAATTCGCCGTCGGTGATGCCGTGCAGGCCGAGGTCCTCCTGGAACTTGACGACGTCGCGGATTGCGGCGTCCTCGACCTTGCGCAGATCGGCTTTCGAAAGCTTGCCCTGCTGGTGCTGCGCGCGTGCATCGAGCAGCGCTTTCGGGCGAAGAAAGCTGCCGACATGGTCGGCGCGAAAGGGGGGCTTCGATCGCTGTGTCATAGGGCGCTCCTTGCGTAGAAACGAAATTCTCGGGGAGTCGATCATCGCATAGGCCGACGATCGAGTTGCAGCGCGTTCCTCAAACGTTGATCTCGGGATCGTACGGCGAGTTCTAGGATTCATGGAACGCAACCAATTGATTATTATAAGTGGGACATGTCCCACGATTCCGTAGCTAGGATTTGTGGTTGTGTTCCCACTTGCGCCGAGATTACCTTGGGCGGGGGTCGAATGGCCCAGAGACATAGAGTGACGCACGCGCACGCACTGCTCGACAGCATTTCTGAGTTTTGTCGCCGCACCGGGATGGCGGAATCGACCTTCGGGCGCCACGCCGTGAATGACGGCAAGTTTGTCGCCCGATTGCGCGACGGTGCGCGCATTACGCCGGAAACTTTCGAGCGTGTCAGCAGCTACATGACGCTGCGCGGTCTGTCTCCGTCCGTATCGCCGCGCGAACTTATACCGCTGATCGATGTTGCTCCGCGACCGCGGGGCGCTAAACGGCTGAAGAGCGAAGGTTCGCCGTCACGCAATTTCCGTTTCTTCGACAACCGGCAGAAGTATCTGCTGTTCGTGAGCACTTGCAGCGAAAAGGAGGTGGTCGCGCGCCGCGTCGGCATGGAACTCGCCCACATCCGCCCACGCCCGCCCTCGATCCGCGTCTTCGACGCCGGCATGGGAGACGGCACGGTTCTCACGCGCGTCATGCGTGAGATGCACCGGCGCTTTCCGACCATGCCGTTCTATTTCGTTGGCAAGGAAATCAGCCTCGAGGATGTGCGCCTTTCGCTTGCCAAAATGGCCGATCGTCTGTTCGAGCATCCGGCAACGACGCTCATTGTGACGAACATGTACTACAGCGAAGCGCCCTGGCTCGCGCCCAAGGCGCTCGCCGCCGCCACTTCGCTGCTCTGGCACGAGGTGTCCCTGACGGGCGCCACGGCGCATGAATTTAGCGAGCAGATTTCCGGGCTCGAGCCATTCCTGGCCAAGCACTGGCAGGCGCGCCACAGCCCGCGCACCGGGAACCCGATTTACGAACGCCCGGTGGTACTGGTGCTCTATCGGGAGGATTTCCGATTCCTGCTCGACGACGTGATTCCGCGCCAGGGTCGTGCCCGGGCCGACTATGACCTCGTGATCGCCTCGCAACCTTACCGTGCGCGGGTCCCTGCAGAATTCAAGGCAAGCCGGGTCGTGGCCCCGCTGGTGCGTGGCCTCGGGCCCGGCGGACGGCTGCTCGGGATCCATTCCTACGGCAACGATCCCGCACTCGAAATTGTCCGCAAGCTATGGCCAGAGGAGGATCCCTTCCGAACTGGACGCCACGACCTGCTTCGCGCCGTTCGTGCGGAGCTCGGGCGTGAGGCCAGGCGATACAACTTCAACGCCTACGCCGACAACCGGGCCGTGTTTCGCTATGACATGCACACGCTCCCCACCGAAGTGTCAGAGAGCATCGGGACGTCGACACTGTTTGCGGCATGGAACGCCGCGGTCTATGTCGCGCAGATCGACGACGAGCGGCTGGCGCAGACGCTGGGAGACAAGACTTATCTCAAGGCTACGAGCGACGTTCTGCACGCGCACGGCGGGCTCTGGTTTCTCGATGAATCGTACGTCGTTTCGCGCAAACGCGATTAGGAGACCGCATGCACGTAGCTGCCTCGAGTGAACATTCCGTTGCGATGATCGAGCTGACGGCCTGCGGCTCGATCGAGATGAATGCCGACCGTGCCGGCGACGCGAGCACGATCGCCGACCTGCTGCCGGCTAACAGCAAGGTTTTCGTCAACCATCTCCCGCGTAACGCGCTGTCGGAAACGCTCAAGGCGCTCGGCGCACTGCGTGCGGCAGGCTTGGAGCCGGTGCCCCATATCGCGGCGCGTCGCATCGCGTCGCGCGCGGCGCTGAAGGACTTCCTAGAACACGCGGTGCGTGAGGCCGGGGTTCGCAAGGTGCTCCTGATCGGTGGCGACGACCCGCAGCCTGCCGGGCCGTATCGCGACAGCCTAGGACCGCTGACGGATGGCGTAATTGCAGAGAGCGGGATACGCGAAGTCGGCATTGCGGGCTATCCAGAGGGTCATGCGCGGATTCCGCGCGCCGCGCTTGATCGCGCGATGGACGAAAAACTCGCGACCACCGCGGCGCAGGGCCTGTCGCCGTTCGTCGTGACGCAATTCTCGTTCGCTCCGATGCGAGTCATCGAATATTGCACCGGGCTCGCCACGCGCTGGCCCCCATTATCGGTCTACGTTGGCCTCGCAGGCCCGACGGATCCGCTGCGCCTGCTGCGCTTCGCACAGCGCTGTGGGGTGAGCGCTTCGTTGCGCGCGCTCCGCGACCAAGGATTCGGGGTCGCGCGCCTCGTCACGCACACTGACCCGAGCGAGCAGTTGCTCGCGCTGGCGCGTTACTGTACCGCGCGGCGGGCGTGCAATGTGGTCGGCGTGCATGTCTTTAGCTTTGGCGGCGTGCGCGAAGCCGCGACCTGGATGAATCGCATCATTTCCGGACGCGCGCTCGTCGCAAACGTGGAATAGGCGCGGCGACGCGACCTCGACTGTTCAGACGTCGACGCCCGCGAGGTGGCGGCCCGCGATGTAGCCGAAGGTCATCGCCGGACCGATGGTGATCCCGGCGCCCGGATAGGCGCCGCCCATCACGCTGGCCATGTCGTTGCCCACCGCGTAGAGCCCCGGGATCGGGCGCTCGTTTACGTCGAGCACCCGGGCCTTCGCGTCCGTCGACAACCCGATGAAGGTCCCGAGATCACTCGGCACCAGGCGCACCGCGTAATAGGGCGGCGTCACGATGGGCGCGAGATTCGGGTTGGGCCGGTGCGCGGGGTCGCCGCCGAAGCGGTGATAGGCGTTGGTGCCCTTGCCGAATTCCGGATCCTCGCCGCGCGCAGCGTGGCCGTTGTAGGCCTCGAGCGTGCGCACGAAGCCTTGGGCATCGATACCGAGCGTCCGCGCGAGCGCCTCGGGCGAGTCTGCGCGCACCAGGTAACCCGAGCGGACATGCGATTCGAGCGGCATGGGTGCGGGCGGCACCACGCCGATGCCGTAGCGCCGGATCGCGCGGTGGTCGGTGACCAGGTAGGTCTCGACCTCCGGATCGTCGCGGCAAGCGTCGATCATGCGGGGCACGAACTCGTGATACGAGTCCGCTTCGTTCGCGAAGCGCCGACCACGACTGTCGACCGCGATATAGCCGGGCTTGCAGCGATCGATGAAGTGCGGGTAGGGCTGAACGCTGCCGTCGCGCTGCGGTACGAGTGAGACTGGCGTCCACGCAGCAGGTTGCTGCGCCTCCGCCTGGAACATGCCGCCCGCCGCGGCTGCGAGGCGCGCGCCGTCCCCGGTGTTGCCCGGCGGCGCGAGCGGAATATGGCGCTTGCCGGCTGCCACGTGGCGGTAGTAGCGCGCGCGCAGATCCGCGTTGGCGGGAAAGCCGCCGCTTGCGAGAACGACGCCTTTGTGGGTGCGGATTTCGAGCGTCTCGCCCGCGCGCGCGACCATCGCGCCCCGGACCGTGCCGTGTTCGACGATCAGCTGCTCGGCTGGCGACGAGACCCACAGCGGTACCTCGCGCTCGAACAGCGATTTCGCCAGTCGTGCGACGAGCGCATTGCCGTTGGTGACGCGCGTGCCGCGCGGGTGACGCAGACGGTCCAGCGCGTAACGCACGAGCATTCGCGTCACGTGCCAGGCCGAGCGCGCCGAGCGCGTCGCATTCAGCAGATGCGGGATGTCGTCGCGGCTGACCGACATCCCGCCGAACAGCATCATCGTCGGCAGCGGTGCACGCAGTTCGCGAAACCGCTCGCCAAGCACGCGCGCGTCGAATGGGTCGGGCAGCAGCGAGCGTCCGCCCTGAGAGGCCCCGGGGGCGTCCGGGTGGTAGTCCGACCAGCTGTCCATCAGCAGGTAGCTGGCATGGGTGTGCTGCTCGAGGAAGGCGAGCATCTCCGCGCCGTGGGCGACGAAGGCGACCGCCTTCGCAGGATCGAAATAGGGGCCGGCTTCCTGCTCGAGATAGCGCAGCGCCGCCTCGCGGCTGTCGGGCAGGCCGGCGCGCACTGCATGGCCGTTGAGCGGGATCCAGATCACGCCCGCCGAGTACGCCGTCGTGCCGCCGAACCGGGCTTCCTTTTCGGTCACGATGACCTCGAGCCCGTGGTGGGCCGCGGTACAGGCGGCCGCAAGTCCGCCTGCGCCGGATCCGACGACAAGCACATCACATTCGATTCGATTCATGAGATTCGTCCCGAGACCAGCGAGTTATACCGCACCGCGGGCGGGAATGAGCGGGACGGCGCTCGCGCTTCGCCCGCGCGGAACCGGGCGCGGATTCGTGGGTCTCAATCGCGGGCGAGAGGCGCCATAA
This sequence comes from uncultured beta proteobacterium, assembly GCA_963714925.1. Taxonomy (GTDB): domain Bacteria; phylum Pseudomonadota; class Gammaproteobacteria; order Burkholderiales; family SG8-39; genus SG8-39. The sequence continues at coordinate 144,413 of CAVQQK010000005.1, forward strand.
TCCTTCCTTTTCGAGGATTCGGGTATGCGGCAGGTGAACAACCGAACCATTCGGGTATTGCTGACGGCGATGGTCGCCGTGCTGTGGTCCGCGGGGGCCGCGGCACAGATCGTGAGTGCCAAGGCCACGGGCGGTTTCGACGAGGTGAAGGACAGTCTGGTCCTGGCCGTTCAGTCGCGCGGCCTGAAGATCGACCATACCTCGCACATCGGCAACATGCTCGAGCGCACCGGCCGCGATGTGGGCGCGGCGAATCGCGTGTACGGCAAGGCCGAGGCGATCCAATTTTGCTCGGCGGTCGTGTCGCGCAAGATGATGGAGCGCAAGGCCGCAAACATCGCCTTTTGTCCCTATGTGATCGCCCTCTACACGCTGCCCGGTGACCGGAACACGGTGCACGTCGTCTACCGCAAGAACCTGCCCGAGGTCGACGTTCTGCTCGCGGGCATCGTCAAGGAGGCCATCGAATGACGAACGCCGATCGCGCCGGTTCCGCGCAGGCGCGGCGACGCCTGCTCGGCGCCGGACTCGCGCTGCCGCTCCTCGGATGGCGCGCGGTCGGCGCGCAAGCGCTGCGCCCGACGCCTGCCTGCGGCGCGGCGGACGCTGCAGCGATTCAGACGCCGGCCCAGACCGCGGGTCCGTATTACACGCCGAATTCGCCGCAGCGCGCCTCACTGATCGAGCCGGGCGCCCCGGGCACGCGGCTCGTCTTGGCGGGGCGCGTCGTTACGACCGCCTGCCGTCCCGTATCCGGGGCCTTGCTTGATGTCTGGCATTGCGATGCGGCGGGCCATTACGACAATCAGGGGTATCGTTTTCGCGGCCACCTCTTCGCCGATGGCAGCGGGCGCTACCGTCTTGAGACCATCGTTCCCGGCCTCTACCCGGGACGTACGCGCCACATCCATATTCGGGTCCAGGCACCGGGCGGCCAGCCGCTGACGACGCAGCTCTATTTTCCGCGCGAAGGATCAAACGCAGGCGACGGACTCTGGCAGCGCGCGCTCGAGATCGCGCTGACGCCGCGTTCGGATCGCCAGGATGGACATTTCGACTTCGTGCTCGCGGTCTAGCGCGGCCCGCCCCGGGCCCAGCAGGAACTGAGGCACCGTTAGTACAGCGCGCTGGCGAACTTCTTGCGGTACTCGGCGACGAGCGCCGCATCCTTTTCGGCGAGGTTGAAAATATTGAGCACCTGTTTGCGCGCCTCGCCGTCGTTCCAATCCTTGTCGCGCCGCACGATCTCGATCAGTTCGTCGAGCGCTTCGCCATAGCGATGCGCGCCGGCATGCAGCTCGGCGAGCGCGAAGCGCGCCGCGTGATCCGCCGGGTTCGCCTCGAGCTTTGCGTTCAGTTCCGGCTCTCCGGCGCCAGACGCACGGCTACGCGCAAAGGAGACTGCTGCGCGCAGCGCGTCGGCCCGCGCGTCCAGGTCACTGTCCGGCCTGACCTCGCCCAGCAGCGTTTCGGCCTCGTCCAGGCGCTCGCGCGCGACGCAGAGTTCGGCGAGATCGAGCCGCGCCCGGTCGTTCGATGCATCGATGGTGAGCGCGCTGCGCAGCGCCTCGAGCGCCCCCTCGGTATCGCCTGCCGCGCGCAGTTCGGCGGCGCGCGCCTGCTCGATCTCGGAGGGCTTGGGCAGCAGATTGTCGATGAAGATCCGTACCTGCGATTCCGGCAAGGCGCCCAGGAAATGGGAGACCGGTTTGGCGTCCCGGAAGGCCATGACGTCGGGGATCGAGCGGATACCGAAGCGCGCGGCCAGGTCCTGGTTCTCGTCCGAATTGATCTTGATCAGCTTGAAGCGGCCGGCGTACTCGGCGGCGAGCTTTTCGAGGATTGGCTTGAGGACCTTGCAGGGCGCGCACCAGGGTGCCCAAAAATCGACCACGACCAGCGTCGACTTCGACGCCTCGAGTACTTCGCGCTCGAAGGTGGCGGACGTTACGTCGATCGCGTGTGCGGCCATGGCGGTATTGTGCAGTGTTTCGGCTCGACCCGTGACATGGGGCGGGGTGGTGCGATAATCATCTTGGTTCCTTTTCCACACCGTGAACATTGTGAAAGAGCGCTGCGCATGACCTACGTCGTTACCGAGAACTGCATCAAATGCAAATACATGGACTGCATCGAAGTGTGCCCGGTGGATTGCTTTTACGAGGGCGAAAACATGCTTGTCATTCACCCGGATGAATGCATCGACTGCGGCGTGTGTGAACCCGAATGCCCCCCCGGCGCGATTATTCCGGACTCCGATTCGAAGGCGGAGCAGTGGCTGGCGATGAACACCGAGTATTCAGCCAAATGGCCGAATATCACGCGCATGGGTACCCCCCCCGCGGACGCCGACGCCTACAAGGACGAAGCCGGAAAATTTGAGAAGTACTTTTCGCCGAACCCGGGTAGCGGAAGCTGACGCGAGGTTCCGATTTTCTCGGAACCGGAACGCCCTATTTCACCGGGCCCCGGCGGCAGCCGGTCGGTTCGCCTGCCAGGCGAGCGATTTTCGCCAGCCGCGGGAACAAGATTGAACCCCGGATGTTTACCTTCGGTGACGCGCGGCACGCGGAAGGGGTGTCTGGCTAGGGTACGAGGCGTTGCGGGTCGCGCTGGCGCGCGCTGCAGCGCGGGCAGAAGCGCTCACGCGCACCGATCGGGCTACCGCAGTTCCAGCACCGCCGAAGGCTGGGGCGGGAGATAGGACGCAACATGCTACGAACGATGATAACGATTTCTCAGCGACTGCTGCGGGCCTGGATCGCCGCCGCGGGCCTGCTCCTGCTCGCTGCCTGTGCATCCTACGACGGGAGTTCGCTGGTGTCGGGCACCTCGACCGAGGCCGACGTCCTGAAACTCATGGGCCCCCCGGCACAGAAGGTGAAACTGGACGCCGGTGTCGTCGAATGGTTCTACCCGCGGTGGGCGGCGCGCCAGACCTACGCGATCACGATCGGGCCGGACGGGCGCTTCCGCTCCTCAGAACAGCGGCTCGACCGGGAATTCATCGATCGCATCCGGCGTGACTGGACCACGAAGGAGGTGAGCGCGCTGCTCGGCCCACCCTATGTGACCGTGCGCTTCGAGCGCCAGGAACGGGACGTGTGGACGTACCACTGGCAGGAGTACTCTACCCGCCGCTTGCTACACGTGCAGTTTTCCTACGACGGGTTGGTGCGCGAGGTGCTCGACATGATCGATGAGGCGTATCAACCGAAGGGGGCCCGAATGGGATCGGGCGTATTCCATGGTGGCTTGGGCGTCACGGTCGACCTGAATCGACGCCAATCGGCGCCACGCGGACTTTGAACCGAGCATGCACACTAAAGGGGTGGCGACAGATGGACGACGGTAGGCAGGTCCGGAAGTGGCGATTCGGGGCATGGGCCGCCGTCGCGGCGGTCGCGTTGCTGGCCGGCTGCGCCGGGAACCCGGCGAAGGATCTCGTGCCCGGTCGCTCGACGCGCGTCGAGGTCGAGCAGCAGATGGGTGCGCCGAAGGAAAAGCTCGACGCCGCTGGCGGAGAGGCCGTGTGGTTCTATCCACGCCCGGGTCTGCGCCAGACCTACGCGATACGCATCGGCAAGGATGGCGTGGTGCGTGCGGTCGAGGAGCGTCTGACGCCGGAATACATCAACCGGATCGTCGTCGGGCGTTCGAATCGTGAGGCGGTCCGGGCACTCCTTGGGCCGCCGCGTGACATGACGCGCGATCGGCGTCAGGCGCTCGAGATCTGGGAGTACGACATCTACGGTGGCGGGGGCAACGCGGCAGTGCTCTGGGTGCAGTTCTCGGACGATGGCACGGTTCGAGAAGTCTCCGAGCGTGCGCTACCGCGGGCGTCCACCTTCTCCGCATGACCGTAGCAGGGCGTCGCCAGCGCGTCGTGGCGCTCGCCGTCGTTCTTTTGGTGGGCTGCGCGGCCTACGACGGCAGTGGACTCACGCCCGGGAAATCGACCGCAGCCGACGTCGAATCGTTGATGGGGCAGGCGGACGAAAAGCAGGCCGCGGCCGGCGGATCGAGCGTGTGGTTTTATACCCGGCCCTCGGGCGGGAATACCTATGCGGTACGGCTCGGTCCCGACGGCATCGTGCGTGGTGTCGACGATCGACTGACCGAGGAGTACATCGCCACGCTCGAGGCGGGCGTTTCGCGGCGCGAAGACGTGCGCGCACTGCTGGGTCCGCCGTATTTCGTGTCGCACTTCGAGCGCCAGCAGCGCGAGGTGTGGGAGTACAAACGGTTCGAGATCGGCGAGCGCAAGGTGCTCCTGGTGCAATTCTCGGACGATGGCCTGGTGCGCGAAATCGTGAATGCAGTCGATTACGACTACGTGCCAGCAAGCGCTTCCGACGCGAAGGACTGAGGCCTGCGGCGGCCAAGGCGTCGGGCGCCGCCGCGCCTGTCCGGGCGTCTAGCCGCCAGGTCCGCGTTTCGGGCCGGAGGGTGACGCCGGCTTGGGCTTTGGCGCGGGCCGCGGGGTCGCCGCCGCCGTGCTTGATGCCGGCGGTGCGCCGGCGCTGAAATCGAGATTGTGGATGCCCGCCAACTCGTCGCGGATCGCCTTGCGTACCGCGGCCATCTTGGGCAGGGCTTTCTTGAACGCGTCGACGATCGCCGGGTCGAACTGCTTGCCCGACTCGGCGACGATGGCGCGCGCGGCCTCCTCGACCGACATCGGCTGACGGCGGCGCTGGGTGGCGGTCATCGCCTCGAAGGTATCGGCGAGCGCGACGACACGTCCGGCCCAGGGAATTGCGGCGCCGGCGAGCCCCTTGGGATAACCCTTGCCGTCCCAGCGTTCGTGGTGCGTGAGCGCAACCGTACGCGCGGTCGCCAGCAGCGGATCGCGGTGCTCGCCGATGATCTCGGCGCCGATTTCGCAGTGGCGCCGCATCTCCTCCCAGTCGTGCGGGTTGTACTGATCGGCGCTCCGCAATACCACCTCCGGCACGCCGAGCTTGCCAATGTCGTGCAGCGGCGTGGCCTGTGCAATCAGGTCGCAGACTTCCTTGCGTGCGCCGGCCGCCTCGGCGATCAGGCGGGCGTATTGGCCGACGCGGATCGCACGGCTGCTCAGCCCGCCCTCACGGTAGGACAGCGCGCGCGCCAGGCGCTGAATGAGCTGCGCGCGCGTGTCGTGCAATTCGCGCGTGCGCTCGGCGACCAGCTGCTCCAGCTGGTGGCGCTGATCGGTCAGCGCAAGCTGCGCAGCGACACGCGCCATCACGATCGGCGGGCTGAGCGGCTTGGTCACGTAGTCCACCGCACCCAGCGCGAAGCCCCTGGCTTCGTCCTTCGGGTCGCTGCGCCCGGTGATGAACACGACGGGAATTGCCGCCGTTACGGAATCCGCCTTCAGGACCGTGCACACCTCATGGCCGCTTTTGCCCGGCATCTCCACATCGAGCAGGACGAGGTCCGGGTGCGGCAGTTTTCCCGCGGCCGTGATGGCCTCGTCGCCGTTACCGGCGAGCCGGACGTCGTAGCGTCGCTTCAGAAGCGTGCCGAGGAGCGCCCGGATGTCGTCGCTGTCGTCTACCACGAGCACGAGCGGGCGCCGGACCGGCGCGGCCCGCGCCGCGGGGGCGGCGGGCGGGGGCGATGCAGCAGGCGAAGTCGGCTTGGTACTCATGCGTTCAGCTTCGGTTCGAGCGCAAAGAAGCGCGCTGCATTATGCCCGGTTGCGGCAGCCAGTTCGTCGACCGGTTCTTCGCGTGCCCGTGCCACGGCCCGCAGTATATGCGCCAGGAAGGCGGGTTCGTTGCGCCGCGCTCTCGGTTGCGGGCGCAGGTCGCGCGGCGTCAGGTAAGGGGCGTCGGTTTCCAGCATGAGTCGCTCGCGCGGAATATCGCGTACCAGCGTGCGCAGATTCAGGCCGCGACGTTCGTCGCAGATCCAGCCGGTGATGCCGATGTACAGGTCGAGGTCGAGGTAGGCGCGCAACTCATCGCGCTCGCCCGTGAAGCAGTGCGCGACCGCGCGCGGCAAGCGATCGCGGTGCGCGCGCAGGATCTCGGCGAAGCGCGGATGCGCGTCGCGCGAGTGCAGGAACAGCGGTTTGTCGAGCTCGCAGGCGAGCTCGAGCTGCGCGACGAACCACTGCTCCTGGTCCGGGTGCGGCGAATAGTTGCGGTTGAAGTCGAGCCCGCATTCGCCGAGCGCCACCACGCTCGGATGCGCGGCGAGCGCGCGCAGCCCGGGAATCGATTGCGCATCGCACTCGCGCGCATGGTGCGGATGGATGCCGGCGGTCGCGCGCAGCATGTCGGGATGCGCTTCGGCGAGACGCACTGCCTGCGCACTTGCCTCGAGGCTGGTGCCGGTGACGACGATCGACTCGATGCCCGCGCCGCGGGCGCGTTCAAGCACCTGCGCGAGGTCGTCGCGAAACGCGTCGTGGGTCAGGTTTGCGCCGATGTCGACGAGACCGCTGAGTGGGCAAGGGGCGGCGGCGGTCACGGCAGATTCAAAGCTGTTTCAGGCGATAGAGAAGTTCGAGCGCCTCACGCGGTGAGAGCTCGTCCGGATTGACTTGCGCAAGGGCGTCGCGCAGCGCGTCCACCGCTGGATCGGGCTCCGGCGCGGCAGACCCGCCCGTGCCCGCGAACAGGTCGCTCTGGCCCCCGCGCTCAAGGCTTTGCTGCTCGAGTCGCTCGAGCGTGCGGCGTGCCTGGCGCACCACCGTACGCGGCACACCGGCCAGCGCGGCGACTTGCAGGCCGTAGCTCTGCGACGCGGGGCCTTCCTCGACCGCGTGCAGAAAGACGATCGTGTCTTTGTGCTCGACCGCGTCTAGATGCACGTTCGCGACCTCGCGATACTCGAGCGCGAGCTGGGTGAGTTCGAAGTAGTGGGTCGCGAACAGGGTCAGCGCACGGTTTTTCTCGACCAGGTGGTGCGTGATCGCCCAGGCGAGGGCCAGTCCGTCGAAGGTCGAGGTGCCGCGCCCGACCTCGTCCATCAGCACGAGGCTCGACGCAGTCGCGTTATGCAGGATGCTTGCGCTCTCGGTCATTTCGACCATGAAGGTCGAGCGGCCCCCGGCCAGGTCGTCGGCGGCGCCGATGCGCGTGAAAATCTGGTCGATCGGCCCGATGCGCGCGCGCCGCGCGGGCGCGAACGCGCCGACGTGCACCATGAGTACGATCAGCGCGACCTGGCGCATATAGGTCGACTTGCCACCCATGTTCGGTCCGGTCACCAGCAAGAGCTGCCGTGCGGGCGAGAGCCGTGCGTCGTTCGCAATGAACGACTCGATTCCCGCCTCGACGACCGGATGGCGGCCGGCCTCGATCTCGATACCGATGTCGTCGGCGAACTCGGGCCGGCAGTAGTCGTCGGCGAGGGCGCTCACGGCAAAGGCCGTGAGCACGTCGGTCTGCGCCAGCGCGCGCGCGACGCGCTGAAGTGCCGGCACCTCGGCAAGCAGCGACTCCAGTAACGCCTCGTACAGCGTGCGTTCGAGGGCGAGCGCGCGCTCGTTCGCCGACAGCGCCTTGTCCTCGAATTGCTTGAGTTCGGGGGTGATGTAGCGCTCGGCGTTTTTCAGTGTCTGGCGCCGGCGATAGTCCTCCGGCACCCGTTCCGCATTCGTGCGACTGACTTCGATGTAGTAGCCGTGGACCTGGTTGAAGGCGACCTTCAGGTTTGTGATACCCGTGCGCTCACGCTCGCGCGCTTCGAGTTCGATCAGGAATGCGCCGGCGTTCGATTGCAGTGCGCGCAGTTCGTCCAGCCCGGCATCGTAGCCATCTGCGATGACGCCGCCATCGCGTACCAGCGCCGCCGGTTCGGGCCGCAGGGCACGCGCGAGGCGCGCGTGACACTCGGGCGGAGCGGCAAGGTCACGCGCCAGGTGGGCGAGCAGACCATCGTCCGCCGCCGGGAGCGACGCGCGCAGCGCGTCGAGCCGTGCCAGGCTGTCGCGTAGCGCGGACAGGTCGCGCGGACGCGCGCTCTTCAGTGCAATGCGCGCCGCGATGCGTTCGATGTCGGCAAAGCCGCGCAATGCGCTGACCACCGGATCGACCGTTTGCGTCAGCCGCTCGACCGTATCGTGCCGTGCCGCGAGAACGACGCGGTCGCGCAGCGGGTGGTGCAGCCAGTGCCTGAGCATTCGGCTGCCCATCCCCGTGGTACAGCGATCGAGCAGCGAAAACAGCGTCGGCGCGGGCTCGCCGCGCAGGGTTTCGGTGAGTTCGAGGTTGCGCCGTGTCGCCGCGTCGAGTCGCAGGTGATCGCCCGCACGCTCGGCGAGCACGCGCGTGACATGGACGAGCGCCTGGCCTTGCGTCGCACGGGCGTATTCGAGCAACGCGCCGCAGGCGCCGAACCCAAGCGACAGATCGTCGCAGCCGAAGCCCGCGAGCGAGGCGGCGCCGAGGGTTTCGAGGAGCTTCGAGCGTCCGCGCGCGATGTCGAAATGCCACTCCGGCAGCCGCGCGACGCTCGCATCGCCCGGCAGTTCGAGTGCCGGCCCCGTGTCGGCGACCAGAATCTCGGCGGGGCCGATGCGGCGCAGTTCGTTGGCAAGCGCCTGGGGTGCGAATTCGGCAACCCGCAGCTCGCCGCTTGCGAGCGTGAGCCATGCGAGCCCGACGCCCGAACGATCGCGCGTCAGCGCGAGCAGCACGCTGTCCGATTTTTCGTTCAGCAGGGCGGAATCGGTGAGCGTGCCCGGGGTGACGATGCGTGTCACCTTGCGCTCGACCGGCCCCGTAGACGTGCGTGGATCGCCGATTTGTTCGCAGATCGCGACCGACTCGCCGAGTCGCACCAGCTTGGCGAGGTACTGCTCGACGGAATGCACCGGCACGCCGGCCATCTTGATCGGCGTACCGGCCGATGCGCCGCGCGTCGTCAGGGTGATGTCGAGCAGGCCTGCCGCGCGCTCGGCGTCGGCATAGAAGAATTCGAAGAAATCGCCCATCTGGTACAGGACGAGAATGTCCGGATGCTGCGCCTTGATGCGCAGGTACTGCTGCATCATCGGCGTGTGGGCTTCGAGCGGGACGTTCATACGCGCGGCAAGCCCTATTCTATCGGGGCGCCGCTGCGCGAAATCCGTGCGCTCAGCGCAGCGCGGCGAGGAGTTCGGGAAAAACCTTCGGCGTGCCCGCCGCGATGTCGCCGGAGGCGAGGTAGGTCTGCCCGCCCTGCAGATCGCCCACGAGACCGCCGGCCTCGGTGATCAGCAGTGCCCCCGCGGCCATGTCCCAGGGCGCGAGCCCCATTTCCCAGAATCCGTCGAGCCGCCCGCAGGCCACGTAGGCCAGATCGAGTGCTGCCGCACCCGCGCGCCGGATACCCGATGCGCCGCGCATGATGGTCTCGAGTTGGCGCAGATACTGATCGACGCGGGCCATTTCCTTGAACGGGAAACCCGTTCCGACGAGCGCGTCACGCAGCTGCAGACATTTGGTGACCCGCATGCGCCGGTCGTTCAGAAACGCGCCCCGACCCTGTGACGCGGTGAACAGTTCGTTCTTCGATGGGTCGTAGACCACGGCGTGCTCGACCCGGCCGCTGTGTTCGACCGCGATCGAGACGCAATATTGCGGAAAGCCATGGATGAAGTTGGTGGTTCCGTCGAGTGGATCGATGATCCAGCGCGTGTCGGGGGCCGCTGGTTTGGTGGGCTTCGCGCCGCCGTTGCGCGGTTCGCCGCCGAGATCTTCGCCCGACTCTTCGGCCAGTATCGCGTGATCGGGATATGCGCGCCGGATGACGTCGATGGCCGCGCGTTCGGCCGCCTTGTCCACCTGCGTCACGAAATCATTCGCCTGTTTGGCGTGGACCTCGAGCGGGGCGCCGTCAAGCGCGGAGCGGTTGATGACGCTGCCGGCGCGCCGCGCCGCTTTGATCGCAGTGTTGAGATACGGGTGCATGGGAGCGCGATTGTAGCGTGGTGCATTGCGTACACTTGGGCGTATGGACGAGGACATTCTCAGCCGCGTGCGCGTGGTGCTGTGCCGGCCGAGCCATCCGGGCAATGTCGGCGCAGTGGCGCGGGCGATGAAGACGATGGGAATCGAGGATCTGCGGCTGGTGTCGCCGGCGAACTTTCCCGCGCCCGAGGCGCAGTGGATGGCGGTGCACGCGGTGGACGTACTCGAGCGCGCGCGGGTCGTCGCCACGCTCGAAGCGGCGATCGCCGATTGCGTCGTGGCCTACGCGCTCAGCGCGCGCCCGCGCGAGTGGTCGCCGCCGGTGTTGCCCGCGCGCGAGGCGGCGCGGGCCGCGATCGGCAAGGCCGCCGAAGGCCCCGTCGCGCTCGTGTTCGGCGCGGAACGCTCGGGCCTCAGCAATGACGAAGTACTCGCCTGCCAGGTGATCGTGCACATCCCGGTGAGTGCGCGCTACGGCTCGCTGAATCTTGCCCAGGCGGTTCAGGTGATGACCTACGAGTTGCGCGTCGCGGCGGGTGAGGGGATTCCCCTCGAGCGCGGACAGATGCCTGCAACCGTGGCCGATGTCGAGGGCCTGCACGCCCATCTTGCGCAGGCGGCGACGGTAGTGGGATTCTATGATCCAGGCTCGCCGATGAAATTCCGCGAGCGGTTGCGACGTCTGTTCTCGCGTACGCAACTCGAGCGCGAGGAGGTCAACGTACTGCGCGGCCTGTTACGTGCACTGATGGAAAACCTGCGCGAAAAATAGTTGACTGAATCAGTCGGATACCTTAGCATCATATCTCGTAAAGAAGGAGAAATCCCTTCATGTTCAAGCAGCTACGTGAAGAAATCGCGACTGTCTTCGAGCGCGACCCGGCCGCCCGATCGTCCTTGGAAGTGCTCACCTGCTATCCGGGCTTGCACGCGATTTATCTGCATAAGTTGTCGCGCAGTCTCTGGTTACTGGGACTGCGCTGGCCGGGGCGCCTCGTGTCCCATATTGGCCGCTGGCTGACCGGGATCGAAATTCACCCGGGTGCAACGATCGGCAAACGCGTATTCATCGACCACGGCATGGGGGTGGTGATCGGTGAAACGGCGGCGATCGGTGACGACACGACGCTGTATCACGGTGTCACGCTTGGCGGCACGACCTGGAACAAGGGCAAACGCCACCCGACGCTCGGCCGGAACGTGGTGGTCGGTGCGGGCGCCAAGATCCTCGGACCGATCCGGGTGGGCGACGGCGCCAAGGTGGGGTCGAACGCCGTCGTGGTGAAGGATGTGCCCGACGAGGCCACGGTGGTGGGGGTGCCTGGACGCGTCGTCGAGGCGAGTGTGGGCGAGCCTGCAGCGCGCCGCTTTGCAGCGTACGGGGTGGTGCAGAACCAGGATGACCCCTACGCCAAGGCGATTCAGGAAATGGTGGTTCATTCCCACGAACTCGAAGAATCGGTCGGCGTGCTCACGCGCAAGCTGGCGGCGCTTGAGCGGGAACTCGAAGCGCATGAGGCGCAGGCTTCATCGGCAGAGAATTTGCGGGCCGTGAAGTGATTCAACGCGTGGAATATAAAGAGTTATTAGTATTAGTTGACTAAATTTGTCGGATTTGATTATACTTGAGTTCCTTAATCGGGTAATCACGTCGAGGGGCACATGAGACTGACCACTAAAGGACGGTTTGCGGTGACGGCAATGGTCGACCTGGCGATGCGTCAGGCGAAGGGTCCGGTCACCCTTGCGGCGATCAGCGAGCGCCAACGCATCTCGCTCTCCTATCTCGAGCAGCTGTTCGGCAAGCTGCGCCGGCACACGCTGGTCAGAAGCGTGCGCGGACCGGGCGGCGGCTACTACCTCGCGGCCCCGGCGCAGGACGTGTCGGTTGCCGACATGATCGCCGCGGTCGATGAGCCGCTCGATGCGACGCAGTGCGGCGGGCGTGAAAACTGCCTCGACGACAAACGCTGCATGACGCATGACCTGTGGGCGACACTGAATGCGAAAATGTACGACTATCTTTCATCGGTGACGCTGGCCGATCTGGTGGCGCATCAGCACGGCAAGCATGTCGCGGTGCTGCACGACTGGCGTGCGGCCGAGAGCGAGGACGCCGCGGTGAAGACCGAGGCGACGCCCGCGGCTGCCATCGCGGCTTGAAGATCGAGCAGCGGACGCAAAGGACAAGCGCGTGAAATTTCCGATTTATCTGGATTACTCAGCGACCACGCCGGTCGACCCGCGCGTGGCCGAGAAGATGATCCCCTATCTGACCGAATACTTCGGCAATCCGGCGAGCCGCTCGCATAGCTTCGGCTGGAAGGCCGAGGAGGCGGTGGAGAACGCGCGGGCCGAGGTCGCCGCGCTGGTCGGCTGCGACGCCAAGGACATCATTTGGACTTCGGGCGCGACCGAGTCGATCAACCTGGCGCTGAAAGGCGCGGCCGAGTTCTACAAGACCAAGGGCAAGCACCTCATTACGGTCAAGACCGAGCACAAGGCGACGCTCGACACCTGCCGCGAGCTGGAGCGTCGCGGCTTCGAGGTGACCTACCTGGATGTCGGTCCGGACGGATTGCTCGACCTCGCGCAGCTCGAAGCCGCTCTGCGCAAGGACACGATCCTGGTCTCGGTGATGTTCGTCAATAACGAAATCGGTGTGGTGCAGGACATTGCGGCCATTGGCGATATCGTCAAGCGGCACGGCGCGCTGTTCCATGTCGATTCGGCGCAGGCGACCGGCAAATGTCCGATCGATCTGCGCAGTCTGAAAGTCGACCTGATGTCGTTTTCGGCACACAAGACCTACGGCCCGAAGGGTGTGGGTGCGCTGTATATCCGGCGCAAACCCCGCGTGCGTCTGGAGGCGCAGATTCACGGTGGCGGTCACGAGCGCGGGTTCCGTTCGGGTACGCTGCCCACGCACCAGATCGTCGGCATGGGCGAGGCGTTTCGGATCGCCCGGCAGGAGATGGCGACAGAGAACGAGCGCATCCGCGTGTTGCGCGACAAGCTGCTGAAGGGCGTCACCGAAATCGAGGCGTCCTTCGTCAACGGCGATGTCGAGCAGCGCGTTCCGCACAACCTCAATGTCAGCTTCAACTTTGTCGAGGGCGAATCGCTTGTCATGGCGGTAAAGGACATCGCGGTGTCGTCGGGTTCCGCCTGTACGTCAGCCTCGCTCGAACCGTCGTACGTGCTGCGCGCACTCGGTCGCTCGGACGAACTCGCGCACTCGTCGATCCGCTTCACGCTGGGCCGCTTTACGTCCGAGGAGGAGATCGATTACACGGTCGATCACCTGAAGGCGAAGGTTGCGAAGCTGCGTGAAATGTCGCCGTTGTGGGAAATGCACAAGGACGGCATTGATCTGGAGTCGGTGCAGTGGGCGGCACATTGAAGAACAACGATGCAGTGCGGGGCCACACGGCGTTTTGCGCCGCAATCCCTGACTTTTTGAAACAACGGTAGGTTGTCATTCGCGGGAGAGCAACATGGCATACAGCGACAAGGTCATCGATCACTACGAAAATCCGCGCAACGTCGGCTCGTTCGACAAGAATGACGAATCGGTCGGCACCGGCATGGTCGGCGCGCCCGCATGCGGCGACGTGATGAAGCTGCAGATCAAAGTCGGTGCGGACGGGATCATCGAGGACGCGCGCTTCAAGACCTACGGTTGCGGCTCGGCAATCGCCTCGAGCTCGCTCGTCACGGAATGGGTGAAAGGCAAGTCGCTGGATGCCGCCGAAGGGATCAAGAACACGCAGATCGCCGGGGAGTTGTCGCTGCCGCCGGTGAAGATCCACTGTTCGATCCTCGCTGAAGACGCCATCAAGGCCGCGATCGCGGATTACCGCAAGCGCCATGGCGAAGAACCCGCGCCGGCCGCGGCGGGCGAACAGAAGGTCGCACAGGGCTAAGGACAGACACGATGTCGGTATCACTCACGGAACGGGCTGCGCAACATGTGCAGACGTTCATCGAAAAACGGGGCAAGGGCGTGGGGTTGCGCGTGGGCGTGCGCACCTCGGGTTGCTCGGGCATGGCCTACACCCTCGAGTTCGCCGACGAGGTGAACCCGGGCGACCACGCGTTCGAGTGCCACGGCGTGAAGGTCGTGATCGATCCGAAAAGCCTGCCTTACCTTGACGGAACCGAGCTCGACTATGCACGCGAAGGTCTGAACGTAGGGTTCAAGTTCCAGAACCCGAACGTCAAGGACGAGTGCGGTTGCGGCGAAAGTTTCAACATCTAGCTCGGGCGCGGCTCCCGCGCGGTCAGCCTACGGACTGCACGGACGGGGCGAACGGGATGATCGAAAGGGGCGCAGGCCCCTTCGTTTTTGGTGCTGATGCAAAGTCACTTCGAACTGTTCGGGCTTGAGCTTGGTTTTGCGCTGGATCGAGTGGCGCTCGAGCGTGCCTACCGCGAAATCCAGGGACGCATCCATCCCGACCGCTTTGCCCATGCGGGCGACGCCGAGCGGCGCGCGTCGGTGCAATGGACGACCCGCGTCAACGAGGCGTACCGCGTACTGCAGGACCCGCTCGAGCGCGCGCTGCACCTGCTCGAGCTGAACGGCGTCGACGTCGCGCTGGAGACGAACACCGCGATGCCGGTGGACTTTCTCGAGCGGCAAATGGCGCTGCGCGAAGCACTGGAAGCCGCGTCCGAAGCGCGCGACGCGGCAGTGCTGGACGCATTGCGCGCCGAACTTGGCGTCGAGCGTGAACGCGTGGTGGCGAGGCTCGCGCTGTGTATCGACGCAGAGAAGGACTATGATGCCGCGGCCGGCCTGGTCCGCGAGCTCAAGTTCCTCGAACGGCTGGACGCGGAAATCGAGTCGGCCTACGACGCGATCGAGGCCTGATCGGGACGCCACGATGGCATTGCTGCAGATCTCGGAACCCGGACAGGCGACGGCGCCGCATGCGCGCCGACTCGCCGTCGGCATCGATCTCGGGACGACCAACTCTCTCGTCGCCACGGTGCGCAATGGCGTGGCCGTGACGTTGTCCGACGAGCGCGGGCGCGTCTTGTTGCCCTCGGTGGTGCGCTATCGACGCGACGCCGGCTGCGAGGTCGGCTACGCGGCGCAGCTTCACCATGCCGAGGATCCGAAGAACACGATCATTTCGGTCAAGCGTTTCATGGGGCGCGGACTCGGCGACATCGCGCATATCGAGAACGCGCCCTACGACTTCGTCGATGCCCCAGGCATGGTGCAGCTGCGCACCGTGGCCGGTGTGAAGAGCCCGGTCGAGGTGTCGGCAGAAATCCTGAAGACCCTGCGCGCACGCGCCGAGGCGTCGCTCGGCGGCGATTTGAGCGGCGCGGTGGTCACCGTGCCGGCGTATTTCGACGACGCCCAACGCCAGGCGACCAAGGATGCGGCAACGCTCGCGGGTCTGAACGTGTTGCGGTTGCTGAACGAGCCCACCGCGGCGGCGATTGCCTACGGCCTGGACAATGCCGCCGAGGGTGTCTACGCAGTGTACGACCTCGGTGGCGGCACGTTTGATATCTCGATTCTCAGGCTGTCGCGCGGCGTGTTCGAAGTCCTTGCGACCAACGGCGATGCGGCGCTCGGTGGCGACGATTTCGATCATCGCGTGTACTGCTGGGCGCTCGAGGAAGCGGGGCTCTCGCTGCTCCCGCCGCGCGACGTTCGGGTGCTCTACGCCAAGGCACGCGAGGCCAAGGAAACGCTCACGGCGCACGGCGAGGCGCCCTTGACGGCGCGCCTTTCGAGCGGCGAGTTCGTCGACCTGACGCTGAAGAGCGAGACCTTTTGCCGTATCACTCATACGCTGGTTCACAAGACGCTCGGCCCGACGCGCAAGGTGCTGCGAGATGCGGGTCTCACGATTGCCGACGTGAATGGGGTCGTGATGGTCGGCGGCGCGACGCGCATGCCCGAGATCCAGCACGCGGTCGCCGAGTTCTTCCGCTGCGACCCGCTGAACAACCTCGATCCCGACAAGGTGGTGGCGATCGGGGCTGCGATGCAGGCGAATGTCCTCGCGGGGAACAAACCGCAGGGCGAGGACTGGCTGCTGCTCGATGTCATTCCGCTTTCGCTTGGCATCGAGACCATGGGTGGCCTGGTCGAGCGAATCATTCCGCGCAATTCCACGATCCCGGTGGCCCGTGCCCAGGAGTTCACCACCTCGGAGGACGGCCAGAGCGCAATGAGCATTCATGTCGTCCAGGGCGAGCGCGAACTGGTGTCGGACAGCCGCTCGCTCGCCAAGTTCGACCTGCGCGGGATCCCGCCGATGGTGGCGGGCGCGGCGCGCATCCGGGTGACCTACCAGGTTGATGCCGACGGCTTGTTAGCCGTCAGCGCGCGCGAGGCGACGACGGGCGTCGAGGCTACGGTGAGCGTGAAACCGAGCTATGGACTTGCCGACCGCGACATCGAGCGCATGCTGCGCGACTCGGTCGAGCACGCGACGGACGACATGCGCGCGCGCGCGCTGCAAGAAGCCGCGGTCGACGCCCGGCGATTGCTCGGCGCGATCGATTCGGCGCTGCGCGCCGACGCAACGCTGCTCACGAACGAGGAGCGCGCGGAGATCGATCGCGGCAGGGCCGAGTTGCTCGCCGCGCTGGAGGGCGGCGACCATCGCGCCATCAAGCGCGCCGCGGAAGCCCTGAACCGTACAACGGAGCCGTTTGCCGGGCGACGCATGGATGCCGGCGTGAAACGCGCGCTCGCGGGACAGAAGATCGCGAGCTTCGATATCTGATGCCGAAACTGAACGTGTTGCCGCACGCCGTGCTGTGCCCGGCAGGCGCGGAGATCGATGCGACCCAGGATGTGTCGATTCTCGATACGTTGCTCGCGCACGGCATCGAGATCGAGCACGCCTGCGAAAAGTCCTGCGCCTGCACGACCTGCCATGTCGTGGTGCGCGAGGGCATCGATTCGCTCGACGAAGCCGAGGAAAAGGAAGAGGACATGCTCGACAAGGCCTGGGGTCTGGAGGCCGATTCCCGTCTGTCGTGCCAAGCCCGGGTGCGCGACGCGGATCTGGTAATCGAGATTCCCAAGTACACGATCAATTACGCCCGTGAAGAGCACTAGGCGAACGAGGAACCCTGCCATGAAGTGGACCGATATTCAGGACATCGCGATCGCGCTCGCCGACGCTCATCCCGACGTCGACCCGAAGGTCGTGCGCTTTACGGACCTGTACGAATGGGTGCAACAGCTACCCGGCTTCGACGACGACCCGAAGCGCTCGGGAGAAAAGATCCTCGAAGCGATTCAGTTGGCCTGGATCGAGGACGCGGCGTAGGCTGAGTAAAATCAAGCGTTGCAGCGCTGCTCGGGCCGCAACTGCGGGCGGGTAAGCAGACGCTTCCGCGTTTCCCGACGACATCAACATGGTTGTACAAGCGCAAGGATCGACACCCCCCTCGACGTCGCCAAGGCATCGGCGTTGGCGCCGCTGGGCGCTCGCGCTCGCGCTGTGCGTCGCGTTCTATGCTGCGCTCGGATTCTGGGTCGCGCCGCGTCTGGTCGAGCACTACGTTCCCGTCTATGCGCAGGACAGTCTCAAGCGCAAGGCGCAGCTTGGACGGGTTCGCATCAATCCGTTTCTGCTCACGATCGAAGCAAAGGACTTCAAGCTGGAGGAAGCGGATGGTGCGCCGATCGCTGCACTTGGGCGCTTGTTCGTCGACCTCGAGCTGAAGAGCCTGTTGCGCTGGGCCTGGACGGTCGCGGAGATCCGTCTCGAGCAACCCGCGCTCGATCTGGTGCTGAACGCCGACGGCAGCCTGAATATCGCGCGCTTGGCCGATGATCTCGCGGGCCCGGCGCCGGTGACGGCGGAGCCTTCCGCGCCACCGCCGCGTGCGATCCTGCAACGCATCGTCCTGTCGGGCGGGCGAATTAGCTTCACGGATCGCTCGGGGTCCGCGCCGGCGCGCGTGGACGTCGCGCCGCTGGCGGTCGAGCTGAGCGACATCTCGACCCTGCCGGGGCGCAAGGGACCCTATCGCCTGCGCGCGGCGCTGCCCGGCGGCGGCACTGTGGAATGGGACGGCGAAATCTCCCTGCACCCGATCGCCTCGACCGGGCAGCTGCGCGCGAAGGGCGTCAAGCCGCTGACCGCGTGGAAGCTGCTTCGCGAGCGCCTCGCACTCGGCGAGCCGGCCGGCTCGCTCGATGTCGAGCTCGGCTATCAATTTGGCTACGGGCGCGACGGGTTGTTGCTGCAAATCGATCCGCTCAAGGCGCAGCTCAACGGCCTGCGTCTGGTCTTCGAGGGCGCAGCCGAGCCGAACCTTGCGCTTGACAGCCTGCGGCTCGAGGGCGCGCGCTTCGATCTCGCAGCGCGCGAACTGACCATTCCCGCGCTTTCCGTCCGCGGCGGTCGCGTCGCGGTCGACATCGATCGCGAAGGCGTGCTCGACTGGCAGAAGCTGCTGCGGCCCGAGGCAAAAAATGCTGCGGATGGCGCAACAGACGCGGCGCGAGCGTCCACGCCAAGCCGAGGCGCGGCGTGGAACGTCCGCATCGGGAAGGCCGTCGTTGATTCCGTCGGCCTGCGCTTGCGTGATTCGAGCCGGGCTGCGCCGGCCGAAGTCTCGGTCGAATCTGCGGCTGCACGCTTCGCGCTCGCCGCGAAGGCGGGCGGCGGCGCCAACGCCGCGGCCGTGCTGAGCGGACTCGGGGTCGAGCTGTCCGGCGTGCGCGCCGGAAAACCGGGCGTATCGCCGTTGCTGCGCTTCGAGCGCGTGGCGCTCGAGGACGGAAGCATCGACCTCGAGGCGCGCAAGATCCGCTTGCCCCGGGTGGTGATGAGCGGTGGCGCAACGCAGATCCTGCGCACGGTGGATGGCAGAATCGATGGCGCGGAGTTGCTCGACCCGCGCGATGAAGGCAAGGTACGACGCGAATTGGAGGCCGCAGGGCGCCGGGCAGCGCAGGAAGGCCGGCCCTGGGCAATTTCGCTCGAACAGCTGAAACTTGAGCAGTTCCATGCGTCCTATCGGGACGAAACGACGCAGCCCCCGCTCGCGCTGGGCATCAAGGATTTCACCGCCGAATTGCGCGACGTCAGCAACGACCCGAAGGCGGTGCTGTCCTACGATGCGAAGCTCGTCTTCGCCCAGGAGGGTCGGGTGACCGCGGCGGGGCGGTTCGCGCTCGCGGGCGACAGCGCCGATGCGCGGGTGGCGCTCGAGCGGATCTCCCTCCAGCCGCTCGCGCCGCTGGTCTCCAAGCTCACCATTCTGCGGCTCGAGTCCGGCGACGTCTCGGGCAAGGCGCAGGTCACATTCCGCAAAAAAGGCGAGCGTCCGATGCTGGGCGCTGCAGGGGAACTGACGATCGCGCGGCTGCTGCTCAAGGAAGCGGACAGCAAGGAGCGGTTTCTCGCCTGGAAGGCGCTGGAGGCGAAAGGCCTGCGCTACAGCAGCGATCCGGCGCGCATCGACGTGCAGGAGTTGCTGCTGCGCGAACCGGGGGCGAAGATCGTCGTATTCAAGGATCGCAGCGTCAATCTCGCGAAGGTGCTCAAGGATGACGCCACCAAGCCGGCGCCGCCGCCTGCGAGCGTTGCGCCGGCCAAACCGGAGGAGACGGAGAAAGCGACCGCGGTCTCGGTGGGCAGGGTGCGCGTGGTGAACGGCGCCGTTGACTTCGCGGATCTCAGCCTTCTGCTGCCCTTCGCAACCAAGGTGCACAAGCTGCAGGGCACAGCGAGCCGGATTTCCTCAAACCCCAAGAGCCGCACGACGCTGAAGTTCGAGGGCGGGGTCGGACAGTTCGGCGACGTACGGGTCAGCGGCCAGCTCGTGCCATTTCAGCCGAAGACCTTCACCGATGTCGATGTCGCGTTCCGCAACGTCGAGATGACCACGCTATCGCCTTACACGGCGACCTTCGCGGGACGCAAGATCGCCTCCGGCCGGCTCGACCTCGGTCTGCAGTACAAGATCGAGAACGATGCGCTGAAGGGAAACAACACCATCGTGCTGCGCGATTTCACGCTCGGTGAGCAGGTGAAAAGCCCGGATGCGAAAGACCTGCCCCTGGATCTTGCCGTCGCGCTGCTGAAAGACAGCGAGGGCAAGATCGACCTGGCGGTTCCGGTGGAGGGAAATGTCGACAATCCCGAGTTCAGTATCGGCGGGGTGGTCATGACGGCGATCGGCAACGCCCTCGGCAAACTCGTCACGGCACCGTTCCGCGCGCTCGGCGCGGCATTCGGCGGCGGCGACGGCGGTGCAGCCGATTCCGTGCCCTTTGATCCGGGACGCAGCACGCTCGCGCCACCGGAGCAGCAAAAGTTGAAGAAGCTCGCCGATGCGCTCGCCAAGCGACCGGCGCTTCAGCTGACCCTGCATGGCGGCATCGACCCGGCCGCCGACGGCCACGCGCTAAACGCGCGCGCGCTGCGCACGGCGCTTGCCAGCAAGCTCGGCGTCGCGCTCGCGCCAGGCGAAGATCCTGGGCAGGTCGCGTTCGGCGATGCCAAGACGCAGCGCGCGCTCGAAGCGATTGCGACCGAGCGCGGCGGCGAGCGCGCGGTCGATGCGTTTCAGAAAAAGTTCGAAGCGTCCGCTGGCCGTCCGGCGCAGCGGGTGAATCCGGCGCTCGCGCTTCTGGGCCAAGGCAGCGAAGACGATGGGTTCTATCGCGCGCTATTCGACGATCTGGTGCGCATCGCACCGCGTCCGGAGGCCGAGCTGGCGCAGCTCGCGGCGCGGCGCGGTGTGGAGTTGAAACGCCGGCTAACCGAAGGCACGTCGATCAACGCCGCCCGCGTCGCGATCGGCAACACGGAGCCGAGCAACGCGACCAAGGCTGGCGTGCCGTCACGGCTCGCACTTGGCGCGCTCGCGCAAGCACAGTGACAGGCTGCGAAGGCGGGCGACTAGGCTGAGCCGGCAGCCTTCGCCGCCGCCTGCGGGCCGCGCACCAATCGCCCCGGCAATGCACCGGTCGGCGTCCCGTCGCGCATCACTTCAACGCCGGACACAAACGTCGCGCGATAGCCGTCTGCGCGCTGCACCAGCCGCCGGCCGCCCGCGGGCAGGTCGTAGACCAGCTCCGGCAGGCGTGCACGCAGCCGATCGAAATCGATCAGGTTGAAGTCGGCCTTGTAGCCGGGCGCGATCAGGCCACGATCCTGGAGGCCATAGGCCTGCGCCGTATCGCGGGTTTGCTTCTTGACGAGCATTTCGAGTGGCAAGCCAGGGCCGCGCCTGCGGTCGCGCCCCCAGTGCGTAAGCATGGTCGTCGGCGCCCCGGCATCGCACAGCAGGCCGACATGGGCGCCGGCATCGGCAAGCCCGCAAATCGTCGCCGAATCCTGCAGCATTTCGCGGATCACCTCGAGGTTGCCATCGAAATAGTTCTCGAAGGTGTGCAGCAGCAACGCGCGCCCATCGTTTTCCAGCAACCACTCGAGTGCGACGTCGAACGGGTCGCGCTGGCTTGCGCGCGCGACGGACGCGACGCTGCGCACCGGATCGGGCTCGTAATCGAGCGGCTCGGAAAACTTGAAGGTGCGCTCCAGCAGGTCACTCACCCAGCGTGTATGGGCGTCGTCGGGCCGTTCGGCCCACAGGCGTCGACGCAACGCCGCATCGTCGCGGATGCGCTGCACGCGCTCGGCGGGCGCGCGGTCGGCCATCGCGGTCCACAGCGGATGTGTCACGAACGGGTGCACGGTCGCCTCGAGCCCCATCATGATGTTGATTGCGCGCGAGCCGACCTGCCCGGTGACCTCGAATCCTGCCGCGCGCGCGGCGCGGATGCCGGCCAGCGTCTCGCGCCAGCGTCCCGGGACGTGATGCACCTGCAGCAGTAGCACTGTGAGCGGGCGTTGAGCGAGCTCGGCAACCTGGCGCAGGCGGTCGAAATCGCCCGCCTCGAAGTCGGAATTCACCTCGATCACGCCCCGTCCGGCGCGCCGCATGGCGGCGGCGAGCCCGGCGAGCTCGGGTTCGGCCGCGCTTAGGCTCGGCGTGTAGCGGCCGTCCTTCGCGCGGTGCTTGATCGTGCGCGAGGTCGTCAGGCCGAGCGCGCCCTGGGCGAGCGCATCCTCGAGCAAGTGGCCCATGCGTTCGATCTCATCGGCGGTCGGAACCTGCGCGTGATCGGCGCCACGCTCACCCATCACGTAGAAGCGCAGCGCGCCGTGCGGCATCTGCGCGCCGATGTCCATGATGCGTGGCATCGACGCGAGTGAGTCGAGGTACTGGCCGAAGGATTCCCAGCGAAAGTCGATGCCCTCGGAGAGCACGGTTTCCGGAATGTCCTCGACGCCTTCCATCAGGTTGATGAGGTAGGGTTCGGTCCCGGGCTTCACCGGGGCGAAGCCCACGCCGCAGTTGCCGAACACCGCGGTGGTGACGCCGTGCCAGGATGACGGCGTGAGCTGGGGGTCCCAGGTCGCCTGGCCGTCGTAGTGGGTATGAATATCGACCCAGCCGGGTGTCAGCAGCAGTCCGCCGGCATCGATTTCACGACCGCCGGGGCCCACGCTTTCGCCCACGCCCGAGAACAGCGCGCCGTCCACGGCGACGTCGGCAACGCGCTGCGCTGTGCCGCTGCCGTCGATCAGCGTGGCGTTGCGAATGACGAGATCGTGCATCTCGGGGCCCCTGCAGTGAGGGGCTAGCTTAGCCGAGCACGCGCGGTGCGTCGCGTCGCGAGCGAAACGGCTTGCCGCGCGACGCGCGATCCCACGATAATCGGGCGCTTTACGGGTTGCATCCATGCCGCATCAACCTGCCTCCAGCGCGCTCGCGCGCTTCCGGGTGCTCGATCTCACGCGCGTTCGCGCGGGGCCATCCTGCGTTCGTCAACTGGCCGATTTCGGCGCCGACGTGATCAAGATCGAATCGCCGCCGGGCGTGGATCCGAACGAGGGCATGGGCGGTGACCGCGACGGCCCGGATTTCCAGAACCTGCATCGCAACAAGCGCGCGATTACCCTCAACCTGAAGCAAGCCGAGGGACGCGAAATCTTGATGAAGCTGGTGAAGACGGCCGACGTGCTGGTCGAGAACTACCGCCCCGACGTCAAGCAACGGTTGGGGTTCGACTACGCGGCGCTGAAGGCGGTCAATCCCCGCATCATCCTCGCTTCCATCTCGGGCTTTGGGCAGGACGGGCCGTACCGCAACCGCCCGGGTTTCGACCAGATCGCCCAGGGCATGGGCGGCTTCATGTCGATTACCGGACGCCCCGGCGAAGGCCCGATGCGCGCCGGGACGGCGATCGCGGACGTGTCGGCAGGGCTGTTTGCCGCGCTTGGCATCATGACCGCACTGCTCGAGCGCGAGGCCTCGGGCGAGGGTCAGTGGGTGCAGTCCTGCCTCGTGCAGTCGCAGATCGCGTTGAACGATTTCCAATCGGCGCGCTTTTTGATGAAGGGCGAAGTGCCCCCCCAGGTCGGCAACGACCATCCGACGAGCATGCCGACATCGGCCTATCGCACCAAGGATGGCCACATGAACATCGCGGCGTCGGGCGACGGCATGTGGCAGCGTCTGTGCGAAGCGCTCGAGCGGCCGGAGCTGCTGGCGCGCGCCGAATTCAAAGGCCAGCCCAACCGGGCGAAGAACCGCACCGCGCTGAACGCGGAGATCGAGCAAGCGACCGTCACGAAGACCGCGGCCGAGTGGGTAGCGATCCTGAACGCTGCGAGCGTGCCCTGCGGGCCGATCTACTCGATGGACCAGGTGTTCGACGATCCCCAGGTCAAGCATCTCGAGGCGGCGGCGACGGTGCATCATCCGCGCCTGGGCGATTTCCGCATCGTCAATCAGGCGGTGAAACTGACGCGCACGCCGGCATCGATGGCCTGCGCAACGCCCGAGCTCGGCGAACATACGAGTGAAGTATTGAAGGAGATCGGCTACGCGGACGCTGATCTCGCCCGATTTCGAAAGGACAAGGTGATCTGATGAATGCCCCGCAGGCGGGACGAATTCTCACGCGCAAGGAAGGCGCGATCGGCTGGATCGTTTTTTCCAATGTCGCCAAGCACAACGCGGTGAGCCAGGACATGTGGCAGGCGTTTCCCCCTGCGGTGCAGGCGTTTCACGCCGATCCCGACGTGCGCGCGGTGGTGATTACCGGCGACGGCGAAAAGTCGTTCATTGCGGGCGCCGACATCTCGCAGTTCGAGAGTGCGCGCGCAAGCGCCGAAGCGCAGACGATCTACAACAAGGCGGTCGAGGCGGCCTATCTCGCGCCGATGGCCTGCGACAAACCCGTCATCGCGCGGATTCGCGGTTACTGCTTTGGCGGCGGGTTGGGTCTCGCCGCCGCCTGCGATCTGCGGATTGCGGCCGACGATGCCGTATTTCGCATGCCCGCCGGGCGCCTTGGCCTCGGCTACAACTATCCGGGCATCAAGCGATTCGTCGACCTGATGGGCTCGGCGAACACGGCCGACATCTTCTTTTCGGCGCGCAAATTCAATGCAGCGGACGCGCTGCGCATGGGCTTCGTCAACCGTGTTCATCCGGTGGCGGAACTCGATCGTACGTTCGGCGAATACCTCGATCTCATCGCGGAGAACGCGCCGCTCACCCTGGCCGAGGTGAAATTCGGCATCCGACAGGTCATCGAGACCGAGTCGGCCCGCAATCTCGACGAGCTGAAGCGGCGCATCGACGATTGCTTCAACAGCGAGGACTATCGCGAAGGACGCACCGCGTTCATGGCCAAGCGCACGCCCGTATTTCGGGGGCGTTGAGCGATGACACAACATGCGCGCAGCCAGTGGATCGGCCATCCGCTGCGGCGGCTCGAGGACGACGCCCTGCTTTGCGGACGCGGGCGCTTTGCGGACGATCTCGATGTGCCGGACGCCGCGCATGCGGCGTTTCACCGTTCGCCGCATGCACATGCCGAGATCCGCGCGATCGATGTTGCTGCAGCCCGCGCCGCGCCCGGGGTGCTGGCCGTATTCACGGGACGTGACGTCGTCGCGGCCGGCCTGAAGCCGCTGCCATTCAACCGGATGCACAAGCGCCCCGACGGCGCGCCGATGGTCGATGCGCCGCGCCACGCGCTGACGCCCGATGCGGCGCGTTACGTCGGCGATCCGGTTGCGATGGTCGTCGCGCAGACGCGCGATCAGGCGCGCGACGCAGCGGAGCTGATCGAGGTCGACTGGGTGCCGCGGGCCGCCGTGGTTGATCTCGCGGCGAGCGGACGCGATGACGCCCCCCAGGTCTGGCCGGCGGCGTTCGCGCCAGGTTACGGCAATATCGCCGCCGTCTACCGCAAGGGCGATCCGGACGCCGTAGCGACGGCGTTTGCGCAGGCGGCACGCGTGGTCGAACTCAAGCTGGTCAACAACCGCGTCGTCGGCAATCCGCTCGAGCCCCGCGCGGCGACCGCCCGGTACGATGCCGATGCCGAGAAGTACAGCCTGCATTGCCCGACGCAGAACACCTATGCGCTGCGCGTGCAACTTGCCGAGACCGTGCTCGGCATCGCAAAGGAAAAACTGCGCGTTACCTGCAATGATCTTGGTGGCTCCTTCGGGCTGCGCGGCCACGGCTGCCCGGAATACGCGGCGCTGCTGTTCGCGGCCAAGCAACTCGGCCAGCCGGTGCGCTGGCGCGGCGACCGATCGGAAATGTTCTTTGCCGAGGCACACGGCCGCGACAACGTGAGCGAAGCCGCGCTCGCCTTGGACGCCGAGAACAGGTTCACTGCGCTGCGTATTCG
Organism: uncultured beta proteobacterium; assembly: GCA_963714925.1. Classification (GTDB taxonomy): domain Bacteria; phylum Pseudomonadota; class Gammaproteobacteria; order Burkholderiales; family SG8-39; genus SG8-39. The sequence goes on from CAVQQK010000005.1 coordinate 170,030, forward strand.
AACCCTTGCCAACATCGGCGCCTATGTATCGAACTTCGGCGCCTCGGTGCCCGCGATGTCGGGCGCACGTGCGGCCTCCGGCGCGTACGATCTGCCGTTGATCGACCACGAAGTGCGGATGCTGTACACGCATACGGTGCCGGTCGACGCCTATCGCGGCGCCGGGCGACCCGAGGCGGGCTATCTGCTGGAGCGGCTGGTTTCGCAGGCGGCGCGCGAACTCGGCATCGATCCGGCGGATTTGCGGCGGCGCAATCTCGTGGCAACGGCGAAGCTTCCCTATACCAACGCGATCGGTGCCGTCTTCGACAGTGGAGATTTTCCCGCACTGCTCGAGCGCGCGCTCGAATTCGCCGACTGGAGCGGTTTCGACGAACGCCGCGCGCAGGCGCAGCGCCGCGGCCGGCTGGCCGGACGCGGGCTCGCCTACTACATCGAAGTCACCGGCAGCGGGCGGTTGAACGAAGCGGTGGAGATGTCGATCGACGGCGAGGGCGTGGTGACGGTGTACTCCGGTACCCAGTCGATGGGTACCGGGCTCGCGACCGCGTACGCGCAGATCGCCGCCGATGTGCTCGGTGTCGATCCGGGCACGGTACGTACGGTGCAGGGCGATACCGATCGAATTCCAGATGGTGGCGGTTCGGGTGGTTCGCGCAGCCTTCAGGTCGGGGGCAGCGCGGTGCGCGAAGGCGCGCTTGCGCTGGTCGAGGCGGCGCGCCGGCTTGCGGCCGAAGCGCTCGAGGCGGCCGAGTCCGATCTGGAATTTGCCGACGCTGCGTTCCGCGTCGCCGGTACCGACCGGGTGATCGAACTGCGCGCGCTGGCGGCGCGCGCGCCGGGCAGACTCGTCGTCATCAATGCGGCGCGGAAAGTCGATGGCCAGAGCTGGCCCAACGGCTGCCAGCTGTGCGAGGTCGAAATCGATCCCGAAAGCGGCGTCATCGAGATCACCCGCCATGCCGCGATCGATGACATCGGTACGGTCATCAATCCGCTCGTTGCCGAGGGCCAGATCCAGGGCGGCATCGCGCAGGGGCTCGGCCAGGCGCTGCGCGAGCACTGCGTCTACGAAGCCGAGTCGGGCCAGCTTCTGACCGGCTCGTTCATGGATTATGCGATGCCGCGCGCGAGCGACCTGCCTGCCTTCGTTGCCGCCTTCGACGAGCATTCGCCGACCGGGCTCAACCCGCTCGGCGCGAAAGGCGCAGGCGAAGCCGGCACGAACGGTGCGGCGCCCGCGCTGGTCAATGCCGTGCTCGATGCGCTGGCGCCACTCGGCATCCGCACGCTCGACATGCCGTTGACGAGCGAAAAGATCTGGCGAGCGATCAACAGTGCGGGCGCTTGAGTGGCAGCGGAAACGGAGACGGGTATGGCGAACGTGATGATTGTGACGGGCGCGGGACGGGGCATCGGCGCAGCGATTGCGAAGCTCGCGGGCGCGCGCGGCTACGACGTGTGCGTGAACTATGCGCGCAGCAAGGCGCCGGCCGAAGCGCTGGCAGCGGAGATTCGCGCGGCGGGACGCAAGGCGGTGGCGATCCAGGCCGATGTCAGCCGCGACGAGGACGTGACGCGCCTGTTCGCGGAGGTCGACCGTCAGCTCGGGCGCGTCGACGTGCTGGTCAACAACGCGGGCATCATTGGCCGGCAATGCCGTGCCGACGCGATGGATGCCGACCTGCTGCAGAAGGTGTTCGCGGCGAACACCTTCAGCGTGTTCTACTGCAATCGAGAGGCACTGCGCCGCATGTCGACCAAGCACGGCGGCAAGGGCGGCTCGATCATTACCCTGTCCTCGGTCGCTGCGCGCCATGGCGGCCTGGCCTCGGAAACGCCCTATGCGGCGAGCAAGGGCGCCCTCGACAGCATGACCGTGGGCCTCGCAAAGGAAGTGGGCAAGGAGGGCGTGCGCGTGAACGCGATTCGTCCCGGCATGATCGAAACCGAGATCCACGAAGCGCACGGTGGGCAGGCGACCATCGACGCGGTCGCACCGACCGTGCCGATCGGGCGTGCCGGATCGCCCGCGGAGGTTGCCGAGACCGTGCTCTGGCTCGCCTCCGACGCGGCCTCATATGTCCACGGCGCGGTGATCGACGTTTCCGGCGGGCGTTAGTGAGGAACTGCAATTTTCAGGGCGCGCCGAGGCCTGCGGGGAAGTCGGCTGCGTTAGAGTAGCGCTTGGTATTGCTGCTGGAGGTGGCCATGATCAGGACCGTCTTGGCGCTCGCTGTTTGCTTGATCGCCCTGGACGCATCCGCCCAGGTTTACCGCTGGGTCGACGCCAAGGGTACGACGCATTTCTCGAATTCACCGCCGCCCCCCGGGGTGAACGCCGAACTCATCTTCATCCAGGCGCAGCCGGGCACGCCATCGCCCGACACGCAGGAGTGCTACACGATCCGCTGCCAGGGCGAGCGTATGGACAAACGCATCGCCGCGCGCGAGGAGCAGGACGCGAAGCTCGCGGCCGCGCGGGCGGTGGATGAGCCCCCGGCGCCGCGCGGGCTCAGATTTCGCGATTACATCAGCATTCAGCGCGGCATGACCGAGGGCGAAGTGCTGAGCTACGCGGGCGCACCGGATTTCGGTGGCACCCAGGGCATCGCCTACGCGGGGCCGTCGACCGTGCAGGTCGGCCGCAATCTGAGCGGCGCGGCGCGCGTCGGCTGGGCACTCGCGGTCTGGACCTACATGCCGACGGTTTCGGATCCGTTCACGACGACGATCACGTTCGTCGGCGGACGCGTCTCGGACATCGAGCGGATACGCAAATTCTGAATCAGTGCTTGCCCCACAGCGCTTCGAGCCGCCGGTAGCGGCCGCAGCCGGTGACGTAGAACGTATAGCGCCGCGGATTCTTCTTGTAGTAGTCCTGGTGGTATTCCTCGGCGGGCCAGAACACGCCCGCCTTCTCGATCGGCGTGACGATGGGTTGCGGGAAAGTCTTGGTCTGCATGACCTTCGCCTTCGACGCCTCGGCCAGCTTTTTCTGCTCTTCGCTGTGATAGAAGATGCCGGGCCGGTATTGTGATCCGTGGTCGCAGAACTGGCGGCTGATGACGGTCGGATCGTGGTTCTTCCAGAATGCGGCAAGCAGCGTTTCGTAGCTGACCTTATTGGGGTCGTAGACGACCTCGACCGCCTCAGTGTGGCCGGTGCCTCCGCTCGACACTTGTTCATAGGTCGGGTTCTTGACCGTCCCGCCGGTGTAGCCCGAGGTCGTCGAGATGACGCCGGGCACCTGGTCCATCGCCGCTTCGGTACACCAAAAGCAGCCAGCGGCAAAGGTGGCTTTTGCCATGGTGGCGTCCGCAGAATGCGCGGCGCCGGAAACGAGGCCAAGCGCTGTCGAAAAGAGTAGGGCGGTGAGTGGTTTCATTCGGTTAGGCCTTGGTCGGATGTACATTAGGTCATTCGCACCGCGCGCGCCCCAGGTTACACCTCAGGCGCGACGGGCCGCGGCGAGCACGGCGTCGATGACCGGTTGGTCGCGCAGGCACAGGCGCAGGGTCTGCAGGGAGGCGCCGGGTGCGCGTGCCAGCCAGTCGCGCGCGGCGCGCAGGTAGGCGCGTGCGCAGACGTCGAGCGGCACGGAAAATATGCCACTCGAGACGGCCGGAAACGACAGCGAATGCCAGCCGGCGGTATCGGCTTGTTCGAACGCCGCGGTGAGTGCACGAACCAGAAGCGTCTCCTCGTCGCCTTCGCCCTGGCGCGGTCCGATGGCGTGCACGATGCCCTTGAACGCAAGCGCACCGGCACCGGTCATGACGGCGCTGCCCGTAGGCAACGTCCCGCGTGCGCGCACGAGTCGGTCGGATTCTTCCTGCAGCCCGGGGCCTGCCGCGCGCGCCAGGATGCCCGCGACGCCGCCGCCGTGCGCGAGCCTGCCATTTGCGGCGTTGACGATCGCATCGACGGGCTCGTCGAGCAGGTTGCCGCGAATGATTTCGAAACGTCGGCCCTGGATGCCGTCTTCAAGATGCAGGATCTCGCCACCCATCACGTCATTCGGCATCGGGGCCGCGCGTCGATCGCGGCCCGGTCTACTGAATTTTCGCCTTGTCGCGCAGCGCACTTACGCGGGTCGCGACTTTGCGCTGCGTGAGTTGCTGGCGGATGCGCTTCTCAACCTGCTCGAAGGGCGGGACCTGCGTGGTGCGGACGTCGTCGAGACGAATCACGTGATAGCCGAACTGGGTGCGCACCGGTGCGTCGGTGACCTGGCCCTTATCGAGCTTCACCATGGCGTCGGAGAACGGCTTGACGTAGACCGAGGGCAGCGCCCAGCCGAGGTCGCCGCCACGCGCACGGCTCCCCGGGTCCTTCGATTGATTGGCGAGGCTTTCGAAACTCGCGCCACCCTTCAACTCGTCGATGATCTTCGCCGCAACGTCCTCGTCGTCGACCAGGATGTGACGCGCGCGGTATTCCTTGTCGCCCGCCCTGGCACGCGCATCGTCGTAGGCCTTGCGAACCTCCTCGTCGGTGACGGGGTTGGCCTTCAGCCAGTCGCGCATGTAAATGCGCACGATCGCCGCCTGCTGCACCAGGGCAAGTTCGGTCTTGACGTCGGTTTTGTCGAGCGTGCCGGCGCGCTTCGCTTCCAGCACGACGACCTCACGGTTGATCAGGTTTTCGCGGATCGCCTTGCGCATCTGCTCCGGGTTTTTCGCCGCCGGCTGGCCTTCCTGCTGACGCGCCATGAAGTCGGCGTACGCGCCGGGAATTTCGACGCCATTGACGATCGCGACCGGGTCGCCCTGGGCGTACAGCGATGCACAGGACAATGCGGCAAGCAGAGTGAAGGCGGCGCGGGCGAGTGGGGATCGGTTCATAGAGGGCCTTTTTGGAAACGGCTCAGGCACCCGGTTCACCGGGTACGCGCGCCTGAATCGAGAGCGCATGAATGGGATGCTGCATCAATTCGCCGAGCGACGCGTACACCATGCGGTGGCGCGCGACGGTCGTCTGGTTGGCAAAGCGAGACGACACGATCAGCAGGCGCCAGTGCGTGCTGCCGCCGGGCTGCCAGCCGGCATGTCCCCGGTGCTTCTCAGATTCGTCGACGAGTTCGAGCGTCTCGGGTTCAAGTTGCGCGAGGCGCGCGCGGATCGCGGCTTCGACCGTCACGATTCCTTTTCTCCTTCTTCGATGTACTTCGCGAGGAATACCGCCTGTCCAAGAACGAACAGCAACATCAGGCCCATACCGCCGAACAGTTTGAAGTTGACCCAGACGTCGGTGGGGAAGTTGAAGGCCACGTACAGATTCGCCGCCCCCATGCATGCGAAAAACCCGGTCCAGCTCCAGTTCAGTCGCGCCCACACGGGCTCCGGCAGAACCACCTGGGTTTTCAGCATGCTGCGCAACAGATTCTTGCGTAAGACCAGCGCGCTTCCCGCCAGCACCAGGGCGAACAGCCAGTAGAGGACGGTCGGCTTCCATTTGATGAATGTCTCGTCGCGCAGCAGCAGCGTGGCGCCACCGAACACGACGATGATCGCCAGGCTCGCCCAGAGCATCGTATCGATACGGCGGCCGCGCAGACGCAGCCACGCCACCTGGGCGAAGGTCACCAGTATCGCGACCCCGGTGGCGACATAGATGTCCGCCAACTTGAACGCGACGAAGAAGAGAATGACCGGTAAGAGGTCGAAGAGAAACTTCATTGCAGTAGCCGGATTCTACCAGTGCGCCCGCGCAACCGCAGACGCGATCGGGGATCGGGCCGCGGCGTAGCCGATGCGGCCGATCGCAGCTGCGAACCCGCGAATCAGGCCTTGTCGAACGTGAGGGACGCGGAGTTGATGCAGTAGCGCTGCCCGGTGGGCTGCGGACCGTCGTCGAACACGTGGCCGAGATGTGCCTCGCAGCGCGCGCAGTGCACCTCGGTGCGCTTCATGAAGAAACTGACGTCTTCCTCGAGCGCGACGTTCTCGTTTTTCACCGGTTGCCAGTAACTCGGCCAGCCCGAGCGCGAGTCGAACTTATGCGCGGAAGAGAACAACTCCGCACCACAGCAGACGCAGCGATAGGTGCCGGTTTCGTGATGATCGCAGTACTCGCCTGTGAACGCGCGCTCGGTACCCTTGCGGCGCGCCACCTTGAACTGCAGGGGCGTCAGTTGCTTCTGCCATTCGGCGTCGCTCTTGACCACTTTGTCGTCAGTCTTCGCGTCCATGTGCATCTCCTTCGTGCGTCTCGGCGGGTACTATAGCCGCGTCTGTGACAGGAGGAAACCGTGGCGCTCGTTGGGATGAGCGACTACGCAGAAGCGTCGCCCGATCGATCCCAGAGATTGGGCAGCGTGGTGTTGTGATAGCCGGAAATGAACTCGCGCGGCGCGCCGGTCTCGGGGTCGAAGCTGTGGCGGCGCACGGCGCCGATGTTCGCGCCGTAGACATGGATGCTCACCGCGGGATCGTCGTGCCCCGCATTCGAGACGACATGCACGTCGCCGACGCGCGGCGAAACGCGGTCGACGTCACCCGGCTTGACCTGATGCGAACCCGTCGCGCGAAGCGGAGCGCCCTGGACCGGATCTGCATATTCGTCGCACTGCTCCGCGCCGCGCATGACGCCCACCAGGCCCCACACCCGATGATCGTGAATCGGCGTGCGCTGGCCCGGCAGCCAGACGAAGCTCAGCACTGAAAACCGTTCCATCGGATCGCAGTACAGGAGGTACTGGCGGTAGGACGCTGTCGACGGCTGCGCGAATTCCTCGGGCAGCCAGTCGTCATTCGTAATCAGCGCGCGCAGGCAGCGCTCGCCTTCGTCGAGCATGCGCGGCTCGTTCGCGCCGTGCAGGTCGACGAGCCGGGTCATGTCCTGGATAAAGCCGCGCAGGCGGGCAACGTTCGTCATCGCGTTCTCCATCTCTCAGGCAGGCAACCGGCGTACTAGCCGTTCAGCTTGCTCATCGCGCCCGTCGGGTAGCGCGTGCCTTTTGCTGCACCGACGGGGCAGGCGGCCTCCAGCGCGGCGATCTCCGCCGCACTCAGAACGACGTCGGCTGCCGCAACATTTGATTCAAGGTGATCGACGCGTCGCGTGCCGGGGATCGGTACGAGGTGTTCGTCCTTGTGCAGCAACCAGGCGAGCGCGAGCTGCGCTGGTGAGCAGCCCTTGCGCTTTGCCGCTGCGGTGACGGTCTCGGCGAGCTGCAGGTTGGCGGTGAGGTTCTCGCCCTGGAAACGCGGGTGCGCCTTGCGCCGGTCATTTTCGGCGAGGCTGTTGGCGCCATCGATCGCGCCGCCGAAGATGCCGCGGCCAAGCGGCGAGTAGGCGACGTAGCCGATACCGAGCTCTCGGCATAGCGGCAGGATTTCGGCTTCCGCCTCACGCGTCCACAGCGAGTATTCGGTTTGCAGCGCGGCAATCGGGTGCACTGCGTGCGCGCGCCGTATGGTTTGTGGTGCGGCCTCCGACAGCCCGAGGTAGCGCACCTTGCCTTGTGCGACGAGCGTTGCCATCGCGCCGACGGTGTCCTCGATCGGCACGCGCGGATCGACGCGGTGCTGGTAATAGAGGTCGATGGTATCGATGCCGAGGCGCTGCAAGCTGTCCTCGCAGGCCGTCATGACATAGTCGGGCCGACCGCAGACGTCAAAGTCGATGTCGGGTTTCCAGACATTGCCGAACTTGGTGGCAATGATGTACCGGTCGCGCCGGCCCTTGATCGCGCGACCGACGAGCGTCTCGTTCTTGCCGTTGCCGTAGGCGTCGGCCGTATCGAGGAAATTCATCCCAACCTCGGCGGCGCGTTGCAACGTCGCGATCGCCTCCTCGTCGCTGCCGGGAAAGTAGAACCCGGGCAGCACCATGCAGCCGAAGCCGATGGCGGGAACCTCGAGTGGACCGAGTGTGCGTTTCTTCATTCGTGAATCGCTCCTGTTCGGGCCGCGCCACCGGCACTGTGGGCCGCGCTGTAAACCGAATTTCGATTACCCTCTAGCCTTCCGGGGCTGCCGCCAGAATACCAAGGCCGAGGGGACAGGACCATTATGCCGGCGATGCCGATCGCACGCTGGGTCGGCGTGCTGCTGCTACTCGCGATTGCCGTGACCTTCGGCTCGAACCACGTCGCCGCGCGCGTTGCCTTCGAGGACGGCACCAGCGTGACGACCGCGATCGCGGTGCGCTCGGTCTTTACAGCGCTGTTCGTCCTCGCGCTCATGCGCGTGCAGAACGTGCCGCTGGCGCTGCCGGCGGGCATCGGCAGGCGCGCGATGCTGATCGGCGTGCTGGTCGCCGTGCAAAGCTTTTGCCTGTACTCGGCGGTCGCCCGCATTCCGGTCGCGCTCGCGCTGCTCGCGTTCAACACCTTTCCGCTGCTGCTGTCGCTGATCTCCTGGGCCGCGGGCGGCGACGCACCGACGCGACGCGCGCTCCTGGCGATGCCGATCGCGCTCGTCGGCCTCGCGCTCGCACTCGACGTCGTCGGACTGGGCGGCAGCGTCGCGGGGCGTTGGGCCGAAATTGGCGCGGGCGTCGGCTTTGCGCTCGGCGCCGGGGTGTCGATGGCGCTGATGCTATACCTCACGGTGCGCTGGCTCAAAGACGTCGACGGGCGCATGCGTACCTTCGTGACGATGGGCGTTGCGGCCGTCATCATCGTGCTCGCCGGCCTGGGGAGCGGGGGCTTCGCATTGCCGCAGACGCCGACGGGCTGGAGCGGGCTTGTGCTGCTCTGTGTGTTCTATGCCGCCGCGTTCACGTCACTCTTTTTCGTGCTCCCGCGTATCGGCGCGGTCAGCAATACGGCGGTGCTCAACTTCGAGCCAATCGCGGTGCTCGGTCTGGCGTGGATCGTGCTCGGCCAGACAGTCGCGCCGCGCCAGATCGTCGGCGCGTTCATCGTGGTCGGTGCAATTATTCTGTTGAACACCGGAAAGCGGTAGCGCGTGCCTGCCCGCTCCACTCAGTACGGCAGGCCGACGTAGTTCTCGGCGAGCGCGGTGCGCGCGGCGGGCGAGCCGGTGACGTAGTCAAGCTCGGCTTCCTGCATCCGGCGCTCGAACGCGCTCGCATCCGGGAACCGGTGCAGGAGTGTGGTCATCCACCACGAGAAGCGCTCGGCCTTCCAGACCCGCCGCAGGGCGGTCTCGGAATACGCATCGAGCAGGTCGCTGCGCCTGTCCTTGTAATGCGCGATGAGCGCGCGCGAGAGGTAGTAGATGTCCGACGCGGCAAGGTTCAGGCCTTTCGCACCCGTGGGCGGAACGATATGTGCCGCATCGCCGGCGAGGAACAGGCGCTGGTAGCGCATCGGCTCGGCGACGAAGCTGCGTAGCGGGGCGATGCTTTTCTCGATCGAGGGTCCCGTCTGCAGCGTAGCGGCGGCATCCGGCGGGAGCCGTTTGCGCAGCTCGTCCCAGAAGCGGTCGTCGGTCCATTCCTCGAGGTCTTCGTCGAACTCGCACTGGATGTAATAGCGACTGCGGGTCATTGAGCGCATGCTGCACAGGGCGAAGCCGCGCGCGTGATGCACGTAGATCAGCTCGTCGGACACGGGCCGCGTTTCCGAGAGCACACCGAGCCAGCCGAAGGGGTAAACCCGCTCGAAATTCCTCAGGATGGTGTCCGGAATCGCGGCGCGCGATACGCCATGAAAGCCGTCGCAGCCGGCGACGAAATCGCAGGTCACGTCCTGTGCCTTACCGTCCTTGCGGTAGCGGATCCGGGGTGACGCGCTGTCCAGGTCGCGGATCGCCACGTCCTCGGCCTCGTACACGACCTGGCCGCCGAGCGCCGTACGTGCATCCATCAGGTCCTTGGTGACCTCGGTCTGGCCGTACACGGTCACGCATTTGCCCCCGCTGAGGCCCTTGAGGTCGATGCGGTGGCGCCGGTGGCCGAGGCAGATGTCGAAACCTTCGTGCACCAGGCCTTCGCGCGCCATGCGCGCGCCGACCTGCGCTTCATGCAGCAGATCGACCGCACCCTGTTCGAGCACCCCGGCACGGATGCGTCCGAGGACGTACGCTGCGGTGCGTCGCTCGAGCACGACGCTGTCGATGCCCTGCAGGTGCAAGAGCTGTGACAGGAGCAGACCCGAGGGGCCGGCACCGATGATGGCAACCTGTGTCTTCATGATCGAAGAAGCGCGGGTCGTGGGACGGCGAAGTGCGCGAGTCAGGCCAGCGCGGGGCCGAAGCGTCGCCGTCCGCTGTTGATTGCACGCAGCGCCTCGATCCCTTCGGCAGCAATCGCGTCACCGATCATCGCGTCGCTCTCGGCCTCAAGCCCATCGACGTCGATCCAGGCCGCGTAGGTCTGGCGCGTACGCTCGGTGACGATACCGGCCATGAGCAGGGTCTTCACGAGCACGCGAAACACGTTCGTCGGCAGGGTGAGCGCGTGGCGTCGGTCGGTCTCGCTGAAGATCTCGCGGCACGCGGCGCGCACCCACTCCCAGTCGAGCCCGAAGCGGGCGTAAATCACCTGTTTCTGGCGGATATTGTTCAGGTTGAATAGCAGCGTCTCGAAACACGCGGCGGCCCAGTCCTCGACGCGCTCGTGTTCCTCCCGCGAGAGCCGAGGCACGGTGCGTGCCGCCCAGATGCGCCCGAACTTGTGATGGAAGGCCTCGTCGGTCATCACGAACTGCACGAGTCGGCGCAGCAGCGGGTCGCGCGCGCTGGCATGCAGGCTCGCAAACGTCCCCATCGCAAGACCTTCGATGAGCATTTGCATGCCGACCAGCTTCTTGTATACCTCCGGCGTAGAGACCAGGTCGGCGAGCAGCGTACCGAAGGCTGCGCCCACGGGGTAGGGCGTTCCCCAGCGCAGCTGGATGTAGCGCGAGAACGCGGCGACGTGACGCGCTTCCTCGCGCGTCTGATTGGCGGCGTATTCCTGCGCACCGGGATCGACCAGGATGTCGCACAGGCTCGCCGACAGTGACAGCGCGCCCTGCTCGCCGTGCAGGACGGCACTCAGGTTCCAGCGTGCGATCTCGTTTGCCAGCGCGATTTGCTGTCCCTCGTCGAGCCGGTCGGCGACGGCGCTCTGCAGTTCGATGACCTGCTCGCGCGGCAGCACGGTGTCGTGCGCCAAGTCGAATGCGGACTCGAAATCGAGGTAACGCGCGTCGAACGGGTCCCAGAAGTGATCGTGCGTCGCGGAGATGATGGCGTCGAAGGCGTCGCTGCGCCGCGCATAGCGCGGCACCTCGATCATCGAGGCGAAATCGTCCGCGTCGACGGTTTCATAGGCCGGGTCGTGGGTGATGTGCGGTCCCATGCGCCGGCATTCTAACGGTCCGCGGCGGGGGCTGTCGCCGTCGCCGCGCCTTGCCCCGCAGCGGCAAGACCTGCGCGATGGGCGAGACTACAACACGATGACCTGACGTACGACCTGCGCATCGGCCAGCGCATCCATCGCGGCGTTGATCTCGTCCAAGCCAATCGTGCGCGTGACGAGTCGATCGATCGGCAGCCGGCCCTGCTGGTACAGGGCGATGAAGGCCGGGATGTCGCGGTTCGGCAGGCAGGCGCCGATATAGCTTCCGGACACCGTGCGTGCCTCCGCCACGAGGCGCGCAAGCGGGAAATGGAAGCTTTGGTCGGCCGCGGGCAGGCTCGTCGTGACGGTACGTCCGCCGCGGCGGGTCAACTCGAGCGCACGCTCGAACCCGGCGACCGTGCCGGTTGCCTCGAGGGCGACATCCACCCGTTCGGCCTCGGCTGCGTCATCGGCGCCGCGAAACTCCGTCGCCCCGCAGGCGAGCGCAAGGGCGGCCTTCGTCGGCTCGCGATCGACCGCGACGATGCGGGTGGCCCCGGCGAGGCGGGCGCCCATGATCGCGGCCAGCCCGACGCCGCCCAGCCCGACGACTGCGACGCTTTCGCCCGCCGCCACCCGCGCGGTATACAGCGCGCTGCCGGTCCCGCACATCACCGCGCAACCGAACAGGCTCGCCTCGACGAAGTCGATGTCCACGGGAAGGCGCACCAGCGACTTTTCAGCCACCAAGGCGTACTCGGCGAAGGCGCCCAGACCCATATGGTGATGCAGCGGCACGCCGTTCAACCGCAGATGCGGCCCGCCGGTGATGAGGCGCCCTTCGCGATTCGCCTGGGTGCCGCGCTCGCAGAGGAAGGATTTGCCCTCCATGCAGCGCGCGCAGGATCCGCATTGGGTGAGAAAGATGAGCGCGACGCGATCACCCGCTGCGAAGGCAGTGACGCCGGGGCCCGCCTGTTCGATCGTGCCGGCGGCCTCATGCCCGGGCACGATCGGTAGCGGCCAGCGTCGATCGCCGTTTACGACCGAAAGATCCGAATGACACAGGCTCACGGCGCGGACGCGTACCAGCACTTCGCCGGGTCCGGGATCGGGCAGTTCGACCTGCTCGATCGCAAGCGGGCGGGAACGGGCGTAGGGCCGGTCGGCACCGGCCTCGCGCAAAACGGCGGCGCTGAATTTCACGCGCGGCGCGGAAATGCAGGTCGGCTCATGCGATGCGCACGCGCGCCGGCCCGGCGGCCAGCTCGCCGATGACGCGTGCCTCGGGGAATCCGCCCTCGGTGAATCGCGCAAGCACGGCCTTCTCGGCCTTCGGGTCGCAGGCAACGAGCAGCCCGCCGCTGGTCTGCGGATCGGTGATGAGCGTCTGCATCCACGCGGGCGCGCCGGCCGGCAGGTCGACGTCGTGCCCATAGCCCTTCCAGTTGCGCTCCGACGCCCCCGTCGCAACCCCCTGTTTCGCCCAATCGAGGGCCTCGGGAATGATCGGCAGCGCATCGGCGCGCAGCTTCGCCGACAGCTTCGAGCCACGGCAGATTTCGAGTAAATGGCCGGCGAGGCCGAATCCGGTGATGTCGGTCATGGCGTGCACCTCGGGCATCTTCGCGAGCGCTTCGCCAGGCGTATTGAGGCGCGTGGTCAAGTCGATCATCGTTGCATAGCCGCGCTCGGACAGCGTGCCCTTCTTCAGCGCCGCGGACAGGATGCCGACGCCGATCGGTTTGCCGAGGATCAGGCGGTCGCCCGCGCGCGCCGAATTGTTGCGCTTGATGTGATCCGGGTGCGCGAGCCCCATCGCGACGAGGCCGTAGATCGGCTCGAGCACGTCGATCGAATGTCCGCCCGCGATCGGGATGCCCGCGGTTGCGCAGACCGACGCGCCGCCCTCGAGGATGCGGCCGATCACCGAAACCGGAAGCTTGTCGAGCGGCATGCCGACCACCGCGAGCGCGAAAATCGGCTTGCCGCCCATCGCATAGATGTCCGAGATCGCGTTGGTCGCCGCGATGCGGCCGAAGTCGTAGGGATCGTCGACGATCGGGGTGAAGAAGTCGGTCGTCGCGATCAGTGCCTGCGATTCGTTCAGCTTGTAGACCGCGGCGTCGTCGGCGGTTTCGGTGCCCACCATCAGTGCTTCGGGCAGGCCGCGCACTGGCGACGAGGCGAGAATTTCGGTCAGCACGGCAGGCGCGATCTTGCAGCCGCAGCCGCCGCCATGGCTGAATTCGGTGAGGCGGATCTTTTCGAGAACGGGAACGGCCGACATGAGAGCGTGCTCCAGATGCGAGATGGAGGGAATTCTAGCGTCAGTCGTGCTGCAACCGCAGGGCTGACGGAAATCCTGTGGTTATAGTTCCGCTATGACGCGGAATCGAGGCAAGCACGCGATGGCGCGGATTGCGATCGTGACACCCGCGGGTGCCGGCACGCGCACCGGCAACCGCCACACCGCACAGCGCTGGGCGCGGCTGCTGCGCGAACGCGGCCATCGGGTACGCGTCAGCATCGAATGGGACGGCCGTGCGGCCGATGTTCTGATCGCGCTGCACGCGCACCGAAGCCATGCCTCGGTCGAAGCGTTTTGCCGGGCGCATCCGGCGGCGCCGAGCATCGTCGTGCTGACCGGAACCGACCTGTACCGGGATCTGCCCGGCTCGCAAGCCGCGCGGCGCTCGCTCGAACTCGCCACGCGCCTGATCGTCCTGCAGGACGACGCGCCGCGCCTGCTCGCCGCGCCCCTGCGCCGCAAGACGCGGGTCGTTTTTCAATCCTCCGATGCAATACGCCGCAGCACGCCGCCGCGCGACCGGTTTCGGGTCGCGGTGGTCGGCCATCTGCGCGAGGAGAAGGATCCGTTTCGCGCCGTCGAAGCGCTTGCCTTGCTGCCCGCCATGCCGCGCATCGAGGTGCGCCAGGTCGGGGATGCGATGACGCCCGCCATGGCGCGGGAGGCGCGCCGCTGGATGCGGCGTGAACCGCGCTACCGCTGGATCGAAGGCCGGCCGCACGCGGCGGCGCTCGACTGGATCGCGCGCAGCCACCTGCTGGTGGTGAGCTCGGTGATGGAGGGCGGCGCCAACGTGATCTGCGAGGCGGCGCGCATCGGTACGCCGGTGGTCGCGTCGCGGATTTCGGGCAACGTCGGCATGCTCGGCCGTGGCTATCCGGGCTTCTATCCGCTGTTCGATGCGCAGGCACTCGCACGACGCATCGCGCGCGCTGCGGAAGAGCCGCCCTACCGGGCTCAGCTGAAGGCGGCGCTGCGCGCGCGCCGTGCCCTGTTCGCACCGCGTGCCGAACGCACCGCGCTGGGCGCGGTGGTCGACGAGGTGCTGGGGCGCTCGCACGGCAGTCTCAGGCGAGGCGCCGGCGCAGGAGCGCGCTCGCTTCGTCGACGAGGATGACGATCGCCAGCATTGCAAGGATCACCGCGCAGGCCTGTTGCTGGTGGAACAGCGACAACGACACATGCAGCATCTGGCCGAGCCCGCCGGCGCCGACGAAGCCGAGCACCGCCGCCATGCGGATGTTGATTTCCCACCGATATAGGGCGTAAGCAACGTATTGCGGCAGTACGTTTGGCAGCGTGCCGTAGAAAAACGCCGCGATGTGCGGACTCCCCGCGTGTACCAGCGCGTCGGCCGGCGCGCGCGGCGTATTCTCGAGCGCCTCGGCGAACAGCCGGCCCAGCACCCCCGTGGTGTGAAGGGCAAGTGCGAGCGTGCCGGGAAAAGGTCCGAGCCCGGCGGCGATGACCATCAGCGCGGCGAACACCAGCTCCGGGACTGAGCGCAGCGCGTTCAGCAGCATGCGGGCAGCGAGCCGCGGGGCGATGCCGAAGCGACCCGCCGCAGGCACCGCGAGCAGCATGCCGGCAATCGCCGCAAGCAGGGTCGCGAGCGCAGAGATCGCGACCGTCTCGAGCGATCCGCTCCAAAGCTTGCCGAGGAACGGGCCCGAGGTGTCGGGCGGAAAGAACTGCAGCACATAGGCGCCGAATGAGGTGAGCGTTTCGGCGCTGAACAGCTCCTGAATATTGAGGTCGAGGTAGGCCGCGCTCATCCACACCAGGGCGACGATCACCAGCAGCGAGACAATGCCGCGTGCGTTCATGCCAGCCAGCGCCGGAACAGCGCCGATACTGCGTCGGCGAGCAGAACGAGAAGGAGGAAGGTGAGCAGGATGGTGCAGGCTTCGGCGCCGTTCAGCATCCGCATCGACAGTTCGAGCTGCTGGCCAAGGCCGCCCGCACCGACGAAGCCCATGATCACCGACGCGCGCACCGCGCATTCCCAGCGATACACCGTATAGGAAACCATTTCCGGCAATACGACCGGCAACACGCCATAGAAGAACGCCTGCAGGCGCCCGGCCCCGGCTTGCATCAGTGCGCGCGCAGGCTGCGTGGCGTTCGATTCGTAGATCTCGGCGTACACCTTGCCGAGCATGCCGCCATAGGTAATCGCCAGCGCGAGCACGCCGGCGGTCGGGCCGAGCCCGACGGCGCGCACGAAGAGCAGCGCCCACACCAGCTCCGGGATGCCGCGCAGGAAGATGAGCAGCCCGCGGCCGGGGTAGCGCAGCGCCCGGCGCAAGCGCCAGTTCGGTGCCGGCCCGATGGCGGATTTCGACAGTGCGTTCGACGTCACGAGCGAGAGCGGGAACGCGATCAGAAAGGCGAGTGCCATGCCGACGGTGGCGATGGCGAGCGTCTCGAGCGTCGATTTTCCGACCAGGCGCAGAAAGTCGGGCGCCGTCGCGGGGGGGATGAATTGCCCCAGGAAGCGCCCCATCGTGTGCGCGTTGCCCGGCTCGAAGAGCACGCGGGGATCGAATTCCGTGATCTGCAGCGCCGGCCAAAGCGCGGCCAGTGCGAGCAGCGTGAGGGCGAGACGCGACAGCGCCGCGGGGTCGCCCCTGAGTGGCGATGCGGGCGCAGTGGTGCTCACAGACATCGCGCGGCGCTGGGCAGGCGCAGGTCGGGCAGCACGCCGCCGCGGCCCTGCGTGGGCAGGAAGCCTTCCTGCGCGTAGAGCGATTCGAGCAGCGCTTCGTCAACCGCCGCCCCAGGCAGGTCGAATGCGACCCGGCCGTCGCGCAGGCCGATGATGCGCGGGAAGTGCGCGAGCGCGAGATCGACCGCATGCAGGCTTGCGATCAGCGTCACCTTGCGTGCACGCGCTTCGTCGACCAGAACGCCGACCGTGTAGTTCGACAGCGCCGGATCGAGCGCCGAAACGGGTTCGTCGGCGAGTATCAGGTCGGGCGCCTGGTAGAGGACGCGCGCGATGCCGACGCGCTGCGCCTGCCCGCCCGAGAGCTTGTCGCAGCGATCGTAGATGCGGTCGGCGAGATCGAAACGCGCGAGCGCGGCACGCGCCCCCTCGACATCGGCCGGATAGGCGAGCGAAGCAAGCGCGCGCGGCAGGCTCCAGGCGCCGAGCCGACCCGCGAGCACGGCAGTGACCACGCGCTGGCGCGGCGGCAGCGGCGGGCTCTGATGGATGAGGCCGATGCGACGGCGCAGGCGGCGGCGCGCGCCGGCGCCGAGCGACCAGGGATCCTCGCCGAGCAGCGTGAGTGCGCCGCTGCTTTGGCGCAGCGCGGTGGCGAAGATCTGCAGCAGCGTCGTCTTGCCCGCACCCGAGGGGCCGATGATCGCGATGCACTCGCCCGTACGCACCGAGAACGAGACCGCGTCGAGCGCGACGCGGCCCCCGTCATGCGCGTGCGTGACGTTCTCGGTGCCTGCGGCGAGCAATTCGGGCATCGGGGCAGTAGACGGCGTTCGCGCGGGCCAGTCCGCGCGCTGCCGGCCGTAACCCTACTTGAGGATGCCGACTTCGCGTCCCACCGCCTCGATCGTCTTGTAGTTCTCGACGTTCGTCGGGATGAAACGCGATGCACGCTGCAGGTCCAGGATCGCCTTGTCCTGCGGCTTTGCCGGATCGAGTGCGAGGAAGGCGTCGGTCAGTTTCTTGACCAGCTTCGGTGACAGTCCGCCACGCACGGTCCAGTTGTAATCGAAATAGGGCGGCGTGGTGTAGATCACGATCACCTTCGTGGTATCGACCTTCTTCGATTGAACGAGCTTTTCCCACACCGAGGCGTTCAATGCACCGCCTTCGACACGGCCCGATTCGACCCAGGCTGCGGTCGCGTCGTGGGCCCCCGAAAAGGCGACGCGCTTGAAGTCGCGTTCGGGAATGAGATTGTTCTGCTGGAGGTAATAGCGGGGCATCAGATGCCCGGAGGTCGACGACGGCGAGCCGAAGGCGAAGTTCTTGCCTTTCAGGTCGGCCAGGGTCTTGACGCCGCTCGCGCTGCTGGCGATGAATTTGCTGGTGAACTTGGCATCTTCGGCGCGCTGGACGATGGGCACGGCGTTGCCGGTGCGCAGTCGCGCCTGCACGAAGGTGACGCCGCCAAGCCAGGCGAGGTCGAGCTTTTTTGCGGCAAGCGCTTCGACGACCGCCGGATAGTCGTTGACCGGGGTCCAGACGACCTTCATGCCGATTTTCTGCTCGAGATAGTTGCCGAGGGGTGTGAACTTGCGCAGCAATTCGGTGGGCGACTCGTCTGGAATCGCCGAGACGCGAAGCGCGTCCTGGGCGTGCGCGGTGGTGAGGCCGCCCAGCCCGAGCGACAGCACGAGCGCGCGGGTCAGACTGCGAAGAGGTAATAGCACGTGATTCTCCTTTGGATGAGGTGGATGTCCCGTCGGAGTGAGAACGCGGGACCGCCCAATTCTGAAACCAAGGGCGCAAGGAGGCAAACCCGCGCGGTGCGCGGGTTACCCTAGCGTCGTCAAGGAGATTGCGCGATGCGGGACGCCGCATGGCGGTCCCGCGCTGAAGCTCGGGGACGGCACGTCGGCCGGCCCCGACGGGCTACTGCAGCTTTACGTACTCGTAGTCCAGCGCCTGATTGTTGATGCCGCGGTCCGGCGGGGCGATCCAGGCCGCCATCTTCCCGGGCTCGATTACTTTTTGCATCAGCGAGCGCACGAACGCCTTGTCGGCTTCGGTCGGAATCCATTCGCCGAGGCGTTTCGCATAGTCATCCATCGAGATGATCGTGCCGTCCGGCGTGACCGGCTGGTCGACCCAGGCACCGATGCTGCGGCGGAAATGCGGCGAGGGCAGGGTGAGGCGAACGGCGTGACCCGCGCGCTCGATCCCGCGGTTCCAGCGCTTGAGGCCGATCTCGCAATCCTTCAGGTAGGAGGCGCGCATGACTTCGTTCAGCGCGTTCAGCATGGGCACGTCTTCGGCCAGGACGCCGCCTTTGCCGTCGGGTGATTCCATGCGCAGCCTGGTTTCGCGCAGCACGTGGTCCTCATAATGGGATTCGTCCGGACGGCCCTTGAGTCCGCTGGCGAAATTCGACGCGGCATTCGACGAGATCTCCGAACCAAAGAGGTCGAGCGACGAGGAACACCAGAAATTGAGGTATTTCTGCAGCAACGGAAGATCGATCGCGCCCTGCGCGCGGATCGCCGCGGGATCGTCGGTGCCGAGTTCCTTCATGACTTCGAGCGTGCGCTTGACGACGCGGCCGATGCCCGTCTCGCCGACGAACATGTGATGCGCCTCCTCGGTCAGCATGAAGCGGCAGGTGCGTGAGAGGGGATCGAAAGCCGATTCGGCGAAGCTCTTGAGCTGGTATTTGCCGTCGCGATCGGTGAAGTAGGTGAAGCAGTAAAGCGACAGCCAGTCGGTAATCGGCTCGTTGAAGGTGGACAGGATGCGCGGTTTGTCGGCGTCGCCGGAATGGCGTGCGAGCAGTTCCTCGGCCTCCTCGCGTCCGTCGCGCCCGAAGTAGGCGTGCAGCAGATACACCATCGCCCACAGATGGCGCCCTTCCTCGACGTTGATCTGGAACAGATTCCGCAAGTCGTAGAGCGAGGGGCAGCTGTGTCCGAGCAGGCGCTGCTGCTCGACCGAGGCCGGCTCGGTGTCGCCCTGCGTCACGATCAGGCGGCGCAGCGTCGAGCGGTATTCGCCAGGCACCTGCTGCCAGACCGGTTGGCCCATCGCGTCGCCAAAGCCGATCGTGCGGTCGGCCACAGGGTCGGCGAGGAAAATGCCCCAGCGATAGTCAGGCATCTTCACTGCGCCGTACTGCGCCCAGCCGTCGGCGTCGACCGAGGTCGCAGTGCGCAAGTAGACGTCGGATTTCTCGAAGTCGCTCGGGCCCATCTCGTGCCACCACTGCAGGAAATGCGGCTGCCAGTGCTCGAGCGCGCGCTGCAGGCTGCGATCGTTCGCAAGGTTGACGTTGTTCGGGATCTTTTCGTTGTAGTTGATGCTCATATGCGTCTCCTAAGACCGGGGAAAATCGGGGTCAGACCCCTTTTTAGATGATCGGTGGCCCTTAAGACCGGGGTCAGACCCCTTTTTGGATGATCGGTGGCCCTTAAGACCGGGGTCAGATCCCTTTCTAGATGATCGGTGGCCCTTAAGACCGGGGTCAGACCCCTTTCTAGATGATCGGTGGCCTTCAATGATCTAAAAGGGGGTCTGACCCCATGGTCGCGTTTAGTTGAATCTGACGTAATCGAAGTTGGTCGGCTGCTTGTTGATGCCCTGGCGCGGCGGGGCGATCCAGTTCGCGAACGTGCCCGGCTCGGTGACGCGACCCATGAGCGAGTGCACGTACCTGCGGTCGGCCTCGTTCGGCAGCCAGGCCTGATGCTGGCGCGTCCACTCGGCTTCCGAGATCAGCCGGCCCTCGGGGCTCAGGTGCAGGTCGGTGAACAGGCCGATGCGGCGGTGAAAGCCCTTGTGCGGCAGCGCGAAGCGGAATTGAATGCCGGCTTTCTCCGGGATTCGGTTCCAGCGGTCGATGCCTTTCTGCACGTCGACCACCCAGTCGTCGCGCAGGCGCTCGTTCAGCGCCGTGAGCGCCGGGACATGCTTTGTCAAAACCTTGTCGGCGGCGACATCCGGCACTTCGTATTCGGCGCTGTCGAGTTGGTGGTCGTCATTGATGTTGGTTTCGTCGAAACGCCCTTTGAGTCCTTCGGTGTAGAACGACGCCGCATTCGATGACAGCTCGGAGCCGTACAGGTCGCTCGTCACGCTGTAGTGGAAGTTGAGGTATTTCTGCAGCGTCGGCAGGTCGATCACGCCGAGGCCACGCAGCTTCGCCGGATCGTCGGTCTTGTGCTCGTTCATCACCTCGCAGGTACGCTGGATGATGCGTCCGATGCCGGTCTCACCGACGAACAGGTGGTGCGCCTCCTCGGTCAGCATGAAGCGGCAGGTGCGCGACAGCGGATCGAAGGCCGATTCGGCGAGCGCGGCGAGTTGATACTTGCCGTCGCGGTCGGTGAGAAAGGTGAACATGAAGAATGACAGCCAGTCGGGCGTCTTCTCGTTGAACGCGGTGAGGATGCGCGGATTGTCGCTGTCGCCCGAGCGGCGTGAAAGCAGCGCTTCGCCTTCCTCGCGGCCGTCGCGCCCGAAGTGGGCGTGCAGCAGATAGACCATCGCCCAGAGGTGGCGGCCTTCCTCGACGTTGACCTGAAACAGGTTCCTCAGGTCATACAGAGAAGGGCAGGTGAGACCGAGGTGGCGCTGCTGCTCGACCGAGGCAGGCTCGGTGTCGCCCTGCGTGACGATGATGCGGCGCAGCGTCGAGCGATATTCACCCGGCACCTCCTGCCATGCGGCTGCGCCCTTGTGCGCACCGAAGTTCACCTTGCGGTCCCTTTCAGCCGGTGCAAGGAAGATTCCCCAACGGTAATCCGGCATCTTCACATGGCCGTAATGCGCCCAGCCCTTCGGCTCGACGCTCACCGCGGTGCGCAGGTAGACGTCGAGCGTTTGGGACTCGTCCGGGCCCATTTGGTCCCACCAGTCGAGGTATGCGGGCTGCCAACCTTCGAGTGCGCGCTGCAGCCCCTTGTTCGATGCGAGGTCGACGTTGTTTGGAATCTTCTCGCTATAGTTGATGCTCATTGATTGCTCCTTGACGGCGGGGTCAGACCTCATCGGGGTCAGACCCCATTTGGGTCAGACCCCTTTTTAGATGATCGATGGCCTTCAATGTTCTAAAAGGGGGTCTGACCCTTTTTCAAACCCGTTCCCAGTTGAACTTGGCTTTCGCGCCCGAGCCGTACACCTTGAGCGCACCCTGTTCGCCTACCGCGTTCGGCCGGATAAAGATCCAGTTCTGCCAGGCCGACAGGCGCCCGAAGACGCGCGTGGCCATGTTCTCCGGCCCGGCAAAGCGCAGGCTCGCTTCCATGCCGGTGAGCGCATCGGGCGAGAGGCTTACGCGCTCCTCGATCGCGATGCGCACTTCGTCATCCCAGTCGAGGTCGTCCGGCGTCACGGTCACGAGTCCGCGCTCGAGCGCCTGCGCGGCGTCGAGCTGTACACCGAGATCGGTCTGTGCCGCGGCGACGGGATCGCGCTCGCCGCAGAAGTGCGCCTCGATGCGCGAGACGTCGTTCACCATCGGGTAGGCGCCGAAGTTGCGCGCGGACAGCGCGATGCGCGGCGCATCCTGCGGCGCGTCGGGCAGCTGCAGCATGTAGCTGCGGTCCGCAGCAAGCGCGAGCTCGAACAGCGTGCCCGCGAAGCAGGATTCCTGGTCGATGATGGCGAACATCGAGCGGCTCGACACGTCGAGCCGCGCAAGCGTACGGCGCAGCAGGCCGACGGTCTCGTGCACGAACCAGTGATCGGCGTGGGCTTCGAGCGTCTTGTCGGCCTCGAGCACCGCAGCCGGATCACCGCGCGTCTTCAGCAGCCACAGGCCGAGCTCGAGTTCGTTGGTGCGCAGCATCAGGATCGCGTCGTCGAGTTCGCGCGCGAACTTGAGCGGCCACCAATCGACGCCCTGCTTGAGAATTTCGTCGGCTGACTGCGGCAGCGGTTCCTGCGGGCCTTGTACGGTGATGGTCGCCGTGCGCGCGGCGCGGTCGATCGCGACATCGACCCGCTCGTAGTGATAGCCCAGGTCGTCGATCGTGCGCTTGAGCGGCGTGAGCGTGACGCCGTGCGAGACCCCGCCGTGGCGGGTGGACTGTTTCGCAAGCTCGAGTGCCCGGTCCTTGACCAGTTCGGCGAACTGCTGCGGCTTGGCGACGTGATCGACAAGGCGCCAGGCGCGCGCGCGGTCGGCCCGCACGCCTTCGGCCATCGTACAGAAGATGTCGGCGAGGTCGCGTCGCACGTGGCGCTTGTCGACCAGGCGCGTCAGTCCGCCGGTGCCCGGCAGCACGCCCAGCAGGGGCACTTCGGGCAGGCTTACGGTGCTCGAGCGGTCGTCGACCATGGCGATCTCGTCGCAGGCGAGTGCGAGCTCGTAGCCGCCACCGGCGGTCGCGCCGTTGAGGGCCGCGAGCGTCTTCAGGCCCGAGTGCCGGCTCGAATCCTCGAGCCCGTTGCGCGTCTCGTTGGTGAACTTGCAGAAGTTCACCTTCCACGCGTGCGAACTGTGGCCGAGCATGTAGATATTCGCGCCGGAGCAGAACATGCGGCTCTTGCCGCTGGTGACCACGGCGCATTTCACTGCCGGATGTTCGAAGCGGATGCGATTGAGCGCATCGTGCAGCTCGATGTCGACGCCGAGGTCATACGAATTGAGCTTCAGCTTGTAGCCGGGCACCAGTCCCTTGTCTTCGGCGACGTCCAGCGTGAGCGTCGCGATCGGACCGTCCACCGCGAGCGTCCAGTGGTGGTAGCGGTCGGGGCCGGTGTCGTACACGATCGTCATGCGTTCCGAAGGAACCATTGTGTTCTCCTGAGTGCGGTATTGACTATTCAGTGCTGACCAGAGCGCGCAGCCGGGTCACACTGTGCTTCACGGCCTGGCTCGAGGTGTCGATCGTTGCATCGGCACGCGCATAGAGCCGGTCACGATCCGTGAGCAGACGGCGGACTTCTTCGAGCGCTTCGGCGCGGCCGCGGAACGGCCGCATGTCGCCCTGTGCGATCACGCGCGCCATGTGTTCCTCGGGCGAGGCTTTCAGCCAAACGCAGAAGCAGCGCTCGCGCAGCAACTGGTAGGTGTCAGGTTCGGACACGATGCTGCCGCCGGTGGCGATCACGGCACGGTCGTGGGCGCGCAAGACGCGCTCGAGCGCCCGGCGCTCAAAGCGGCGGAACGCGTCCTGGCCGTAGATCGAAAACACCTCGCCCAGTTCGGCACCCGCTTCGCGTTCGACTTCGCGATCCAGTTCGACGAAGGGCGTGCCGAGCAATTGCGCGAGCTTTGCGCCGAGCGTGGATTTTCCCGCGCCGCGCAGTCCGAGCAGCGCGATCCGGCGCCGGCGCGGCGTGCCGAATTGCGTCTGTAACAGCTCGTGTGCGGCGGCGATGCGAGACTCGGGCAGCGTGCCGAGGAATTGCATGATGAAACCGAGCGCGGCCGGCGCATCGCCCCGTTCGCGCACCAGGTCTTCGACCGCGACGCTCATCGCCTGCGCAATCTTGCGCAGCAGGAGGACCGAGATGTTGCCGTGGCCGGCCTCGAGTTGCGCGAGATAGCGCTCCGAAACACCCGAGGCCAGGGCGAGTGTCTTGCGCGGCAGGCGATGCTCCTGGCGCCAGGCGCGCACGCGCTCGCCAAGGCGTGCAAGGTAAGCCGCTTCGGCGGCTGCGTCGCGCGTGATCTGCGGCAGGAGACTGCCCATAGTGTCTCGACCTGTGTGCCTTGAACTGTCTTGACCGGGTTGATTCGAGATAATGAAGTATATTGCTTGACGATGATTTTATTGTGCAATATAGTTTGTGTCAATCTGAACCGGGACGTCGTGAATGACGATGAAGATCAACCTGTTGGTCGGCACCATGACCGGCACCGCGCAACTCGTTGCGCAGGAACTCGAACTCACCTGGGACGACGGTGAGACGCAGGTCGAGACCCTGCTGATGGACGGGCTCGATGCCAGCGTATTCCAGCGTGAAGGCGTGTTCCTGATCTGTACCTCGACCTACGGACAGGGCGACGTACCCGACAACGCCAAGCAGCTCTATACAGACCTGCAGGCGAAGCGCCCGAACCTGTCGCAGGTCCGCTACGGCGTATTCGGTCTCGGTGATCGTACCTATGCCGAAACCTTCAATTTCGGTGGCAAGCGCTTCGACGAGTTGCTGCTCGAACTCGGTGCGCAACGCGTTGGCGAGCGCGTCCAGCACGATGCCTCGTCGGGGGTGCTACCCGAGGAGACGGCCGTCGAATGGGGTGCGGACTGGCTCGAGCAGGCGCGCGCCGCCGCGGCACAGACGGCATAATTCCCATCTGCTACTGAAGGAGGGGACGATGACGCTTTCGACTGCCGATCACGCGTCGAGCCCGCCGCGGGTCGAGATCCCGCGGGCCTACAACGTCGCGGTCGATCTCATCGAGCGCAACCTCGTGGCGGGGCGCGCAGACAAAGTCGCGTATATCGACGACACCGGATCGACGACCTATGGCGCGCTTGCCGAACGCGTAAACCGGTTCGCGTCGTCGCTCGGTACGCTCGGCCTGGAGCCGGAGCATCGGGTGATGGTCGCCATGCTCGATACGATCGACTGGCCGACCGCATTTCTGGGCGCGATCAAGGCCGGCGTGATTCCGATCGCGACCAATACGCTGCTCACGACGACCGATTACGAATTCATGCTGAACGACAGCCGCGCGCGCGTGCTGTTCGTCTCCGAAGCCTTGCTGCCGCAGTTCGCACCACTGCTCGACGATCGGGCCAAGCGCCTGCCTTGGCTGCGTCACGTGGTCGTCTCGGGTGCGAACGCGCAGGGGCATCTTGCGTTTCAGGACCTGCTGGTGCGTGGCAAGGCATCCTGCGCGGCGGCACCCACGCTGGCGGACGAGACCTGCTTTTGGCTTTACTCGTCGGGCTCCACGGGAACGCCCAAGGGCACCGTGCACGTGCACTCAGGCCCGATCCTTTGCGCCGAGCTGTACGCGCGCCCGATCCTCGGCATTCGCGAGGATGACGTCGTGTTTTCGGCCGCAAAACTGTTTTTCGCCTACGGCCTGGGCAATGCGCTGTGGTTCCCGCTCGCCGTCGGCGCAACCACCGTGCTCATGGCCGAGCGGCCGACGCCGCAAGCGGTGTTCAAGCGCCTTACCGAGCGCAAGCCGACCATCTTCTACGGCGTGCCGACGCTGTATGCCGCGCTCCTGGCAAGCCCCGAGTTTCCTGCCCGCGACGCGCTCGCGCTGCGGCGGTGCGCGTCGGCCGGCGAGGCGCTTCCGCCCGAGATTGGCAAGCGCTGGAAGGAAAAGACGGGTGTCGACATCCTCGATGGCATCGGCTCGACCGAGATGCTGCACATCTTCCTGTCCAACCGTGCCGACGCGCTGCGTTACGGCACCACCGGCAAGGCGGTACCCGGTTACGAACTGCGCCTGGTGGACGAGGCGGGCAACACGGTCAAGCCGGGCGAACTTGGCGAGTTGCTGATCCGGGGTCCGACCAGCGCCGCGCAATACTGGAACAACCGCGCCAAGACGCGAGCGACCTTTGACGGCGCGTGGACGCGCAGCGGCGACAAGTACCTGCAGGACGCCGACGGCTATTACGTCTACGGCGGGCGTGCCGACGACATGCTGAAGGTATCGGGGATCTGGGTATCGCCGGCCGAGGTCGAAGGGGCGCTGATCTCGCACGACGCCGTGCTCGAGGCCGCGGTCGTCGGCGCCGAGGACGAGAGCACGCTGGTCAAACCCAAGGCGTTCATCGTGCTCAAGGATGGCCAGGTGGCGGGGGACGCGCTTGCGGAGGCGCTCAAGCAGCACGTAAAGGATAAGCTTGCGCCCTACAAATACCCGCGCTGGATCGAGTTCGTCGGCGAGTTGCCAAAAACGGCGACCGGCAAGATCCAGCGCTTCAAATTACGCAGCTAGAGGACGGGACCGGACATGGCAGAGGGACAAGACGCACGCAGCATGGATCTGAGCATGGATCCCGCGGAACTTTATCTCGAGGAGATTTTCACCGACCGGCGCGTCGGGACGATCCGGCGCCTGACGCCGGTCAACGGCGAGGGCGAACCCGACCGCGCGCAGCCGGTGACGTACACCGGGGAGACGCAGGTGGTCACGCCAGTCGGCACCTTGCCGATTGCATTCGAAATCGAGGCAGCCTCGCTGGGGGAGGCGGCGCAGAAGTTCGGCGAGCTCGCGAAACAGGCGATCGAGCGCACGATGAAGGAGTTGCAGGAAATGCGCCGCCAGGCCGCGTCGTCGATCGTCGTCCCGCAAGGCGGCCTGCCGCCGGGTATGCCGGGGATGCCGGGGGGCGGAAAGATCCAGATGCCCTGAGCGCGGTCGCTCGGCTAGCCGAGCGTCGCGCGGTCCTCGGCCGACAGCTGCAGCGCGGCGGCCGCCACGTTTTCCTCGAGGTGCGCGATCGCGCCCGTGCCGGGGATCGGCAGCATGAACGGCGAACGTGCGAGCAGCCATGCCAGCGCGATCTGCGCCGTGCTCGCGCCATGGCGCGCGGCCACGCGCTTGATCTTCGCCGAACGCAATACCGATCCCGCGCCGAGCGGATACCAGGGCAGGAAGGCGATGCCACGCCGCGCGCAGGCGTCGACCACGTCGTCACTTGCGCGCTCGCCCAGGTTGTATTCGTTCTGCACCGAAACCACGTCGACGATGCGCTCGGCTTGCTCGAGCTGGGCAACGCTTACGTTCGACAGTCCGATGTGACGGATCTTGCCTGCGTGCTGTGCGTCGGCGAGCGCGCCGACCGAATCGACGAACGGCACGCGCGGATCGGGCGCGTGCAACTGGTAGAGGTCGAACCGCTCGAGCCGCAGGCGCTTCAGGCTGCCTTCGAGCGCCGCGCGCAAATGCGCGGGCCGGCCGTCGGGCGTCCACGCGGGGCGGCGCGGCCGCGTCAGGCCGCCCTTGGTGCCGATCACCAGGCCCGCGGGATAGGGATACAGCGCCTCGGCAATGATTTCCTCGGAGACATTCGGCCCGTAGCTGTCGGCGGTATCGAGGAAGGTGATGCCGAGATCGAGCGCACGGCGCAGGAGTGCTTTTGCCGCAGCGCGATCGGGCGGATCGCCCCAGACCCCCGCGCCGGTGACGCGCATCGCACCGAACCCCATGCGCTGCACGGTCAAGTCGCCGAGGCGGACCGTTCCGGCCGCCTGCGCGGGCTTCGGCGCTCGGCTGTCCTGCATCGTTCGATCCTGCAAGGCGATGCGCCATTATAGGGAGCGTGGCGTGCGAAAATGCGATCAGAGGATTGGGGCAGCAGAGGACTACGGGAAGGATTGATGGAATCGCAGGACTGGGCATTTCCCGACGAACTACAGCCGCAACCCGAGGAATTCGGGTTCGACCTGGATCGCGCGCTGAACGCGATGGTGCTGGTGCGCACCGAGATCCCGGAGCAGGCGTTCACGGCGTCCATTCTCGGCACCGAGCGCCTCGGCAACGGCGTGGTGATCCAGTCCGATGGCCTGGTGCTCACGATCGGCTACCTGATCACCGAGGCATCGAACATCTGGCTCACGACCCACAGCGGTGCGGCCGTCGCGGCGACCGCGCTGGCCTACGACCAGGCCACCGGCTTTGGCCTCGTGCAGCCGCTCGGCAAGCTGGATGCGCCGGTGCTCAAGCGTGGCTCGAGCGCGGACTGTGCGGTTGGCGATGACCTTCTGGTCGCCGGGCACGGCGGACGCGCCCATGCCTTGAAGGCGAAACTGCTCGCCAAGCGCGAGTTCGCCGGCTATTGGGAGTACCTGCTCGACGAGGCACTGTTTACCGCGCCGGCGCATCCGCAATGGGGCGGCTCGGCGCTCATCGGCCGCGACGGTCGCTTGCTCGGCATCGGTTCGCTGCTGGTGCAGGAAAAGATCACTGACGAAGCCGAGCAGGGCAACATGATCGTGCCGATCGATCTGCTCGAGCCGATTCTGAATGACCTGTTGACCACCAGTCGTTCAAGCCGGCCGCCGCGGCCCTGGCTCGGTATCTACACCACCGAACTCGGCGGGAATGTCGTCGTGGCCGGCGCTGCCGAGGGTGGGCCCGCCGAGCAGGCCGGGTTGCAGACGGGCGATGTATTGCTCGAGGTGGACGGAGCGCGCATTGCGGGCCTGGCCGATCTGTTTCGCAAAATCTGGGCGCTCGGTGCCGCAGGCGTCGAGGTGCCGCTCACGATCGCGCGCGAGGGCAAGGGCATGCATGTCGGCGTACGCTCGATCGACCGCCAGGATCTGCTGTGGAAACCCTACCTGCACTGAGGGCGGATTCCATGACCGATGTCTATGTGATCGGGACGGCCTGCACGCCGTTCGCAAAGTTTCCGCAAAAGTCCTTCAAGGATCTGACGCGCGAGGCCTATCTGCAGCTGCTCGCCGACGCCGGGCTGGACGACGGCGGCGCCATCGAGCAAGGCTGGTTCGGCAACTGCGGCATGGGCAGCTTCGGCCAGGCCTGCATCCGTGGCCAGGTCTGCTTTACGCCGCTGGTGCGCGAGGGCCTGTTCCCCGAGCGCGTGCCGATGATCAACGTCGAAGGCGGTTGCGCGACGGCCTCGATGGCGTTTCACGGCGCCTGGAAGGACGTGCTCTCGGGCCAGAGCGAACTTTCGCTCGCGATCGGCGTCGAGAAGACGTTCGTGCCGGACGATCCCGGGCGCACGCAGGAAATCTTCGACGGCGGGATCGATCAGCTCGACCCGCAGGAATGGGCCGAGTACTACGCGCGCGCCGGCGATCGCGCTGGAAAACCATTCGCACCGAAGGCGGGCGGCGGTACCGTGTTCATGGACACCTACGCGACGCAGGCCGCCTATCACATGAAGAAGTACGGCACCACGCAACGCCAGATTGCCGCCGGGGCCTCGAAAAACCATGCGATGGGCGCGCAGAACCCGCTCGCGCAGTACCGCTTCGAAGTCTCCGTCGACCAGGCGCTGGCCGACCGCGTGGTGAGTTTTCCGCTCACGCGATCAATGTGCGCGCCGATCGGCGACGGCGCGGCCGCGGCGCTGCTGTGCTCACAGCGCTTTTTCGACGGCTTGCCTGCGCGGGTGCGCGCGCGCGCGCTGAAGGTGCGTGCGAGCGTGCTGTCAGGCGGGAAGTACCGCGACCTGGACGAGCCCGGGCTGAGCCAGGTGGCGGCGCAGCGCGCCTACCGCGCTGCCGGGCTCGCGCCGCAGGATATCGCTATCGCCGAGGTACACGACGCGACCTCGTTCTGCGAGATTTACCAGAGCGAGATGCTCGGTTTTTGCGAACCGGGTGAAGGCGGGGCCTTCGTCGAATCCGGTGCGGCGGCGTTGGGCGGACGGCTGCCAGTGAACCTGTCGGGCGGCCTCGTCTCCAAGGGCCATCCGGTCGGCGCCACTGGCCTGTCGATGATCCACGAGCTTGCGCTGCAGCTTCGCGGCGAAGCCGGCACGCGCCAGGCGAAGGGTGCGCGCATCGCGCTCGCCGAAAACGGCGGCGGCGTGATCGGTTTCGACGAGGCGGCCTGCGCGATCACGATCCTCGAAGCCGCAGGCTAGTCGAGCCCCATTTCGGCCCGCGCTCAGCGCGGCGGCAGACCGATGCGCAGCACGCGATCGAGTAGCGCGGGGTAGTCGAGCCCGTCCAGGCCCGCGGCCTCGGCGAACTCGGCATCATGCGCGATGTCCGGATTCGGGTTCGCTTCGAGGAAATAGGGGCGCTTGTCCGGACCGAGGCGAAAATCCATGCGCGCGTAGCCGCTCAGGCCGAGCAGCCGGTAGGCGCGCTTGGTCACCTGCAACAATGTGCGTGCGACGTCGGGCGGGAGATCCTTCACGGGCTCGAGGGTGACCTCGCGGCGGGTCTGGTAGGCGAGGTCCCATTTGACGCGGCGCGTCGCAATGCGCGGTGCATCCGGGCGCGGATTGCCGATGTTCAACTCGAGCGGCGGCAGCACGCGCAGGCGGTGGTTGCCGAGTACGCCGACGTACAGCTCGCGGCCATCGATGAACTGCTCGAGGATGGCGTCGCTGCCGATCTTGTCGTGCATGAAGGCGACGCGCTCGGCGAGCTTTTCGTCGTTGTACACGACCGACGCTTCGGAGATGCCGAGCGAGGCTTCCTCGTAGAGGCTTTTTACGATGAGGGGATACGCGAGCGCGGCGGGCTTGCGCTTGAGCGCGCGGCCTTTGGGCACCACCTGAAAGCGCGGCACCGGAATGCGGTGATAGTGGAGGATCTTTTTCGACAAGGCCTTGTCGCGCGCGATCATCAGGCCGCGCGGGTTGCAGCCGGTGTAGGCGGCCTGCACCAGCTCGAGGTAGCTGACCACGTTCTGGTCGAGCAGCACCGAACCGTGGAATTCCTCGAGCAGGTTGAAAACGATGTGCGGCTTGAACTCGGTGATCGCGCTGCGCAGTGGCGCGAGGTCGTCGACCAGGCCGAGCGGGCGCGCCTCGTGGTTTAGCGTCGCGAGGCCCTGCAGCACGTCGTACTCGGTCTTCAGTTCGAGGAATGCCTGCTCGCTCAACCCCTTGATGTCGGCGGGCGGAATGAGGTCGGTGTGCATCAGCACCAGGATGCGGTGCTTGCGCAGGGTCTTTTTCTTTGCGGCCATCGGGGGGGCGTTCGTCGAGTATCGGTGCGCGTTACATCGCGTGCGACTCGCGGCCGCGGTAGAGGTAAGTCATGCCGTGCACCGTGAGGAGCACCGCGAAATCGAGCATCAGTCGCCGCTCCGAGCCGCGCGCCATGAGTTTAAGTTCGCTGCAGCGCCCGATCATCTGGTTCAGCACCGCGTCGATCGTGAACTCGTAGCCGCGGCTCCAGCGGGCGACCAGGGTGCGAATCTCGCGCCGGTTGCGGCGCAGAAATTGCGCTGCGGTCAGACCGATCGACGGCGGGCGATGGCGCGTGAGCGGTTCGCCTGCAGCGTCCTGGCCGTCGAATATGCGGCGCAGATCGCGGTCGTAGACATCGGTGAACCCCGGTTGATAGTGGGCACGCTTTTTCTCGTAGTGGTCGCGCAGCGTAATGCGCATGCTGGGCAGATTGTAGGGACGCGCACGGCTACGGCGCTCCTGGCGTACCCGGCCGGTGAGTTCGCCCATCAGCGCATCGACGTACTCGAGCTTTTTCAGCGCGGGCCAGCCCTGATAGCGTCTGCGCCAGCTCGCACGCGGGCGCAACCAGACCGCGAAGGTTTCCGCGAAATCCTCTTCCGGATGGCTTTGCGCGTACCACCCCGGCAGATGGTGAACGAAGCGCCGGCTCGCCGGGTTCGGCTGGTAGGCGCGTGGGTACGGCTTCGACGAGGGCCCGAAGGTGCGCTGCCAGCGGCGCCGGCGGTTCAGCCGGTACGCGTGCAGGATCGCATGACCGACCTCGTGGCGCAGGTACTGCATGCACGAGGCGACCGTGGCGCCCTCGACCTGCAGCATGCGTGAACGCTCGAGCTTCATCAGCCGCGGATGCGCGAGATAGAACGGCAGCGCGACGCCCGGGACGTCGGCCGGCGAGAACCATTCGTCGGACAGCCAGAAGTGCGGCGCGAAGCGCAACCCGCGCTGCGCCAGTTCGTCCAGCACGCGTTCGATGCAGGTCTGCAGCCAGGTGCCCTCGATACGCAGGCGCAGATCGCTCAGTCGCAGCTCGAGCAGGTCGTGGTGCTTGATGCGGGCCCAGGCGTAACGTCGGCCCCATTTTCGGCGTGCGCGCGGCATTCGAATCAGGCTACCCGATGGCGCGGCGCAGGACAAATACGGCGCCGATGGGTTCGGCGCGGAAACCGTCGCAATGTATTGCTTGGACTGTGGCAGCGGGGTAGATTGCCCAGGCTTCGTAATTCCCATCTGCGCCAGTGAAGCAGATTAACGCTGCAGATAGATTCGCGTATCCCTTTGCCGAACGATGCCACCGAATACATCGCGTCAGCCCGGGCTGCCGGGCTTCGCTATGTGACGGACGCGTCGCCCGGCATTCGGCGGTGTCGCGCCGGCACGGGGTTCTTCTATCTGGACCCACAGGGGGGGCGCATCACCGATCCCAAAACGATCGAGCGGATCAAGCAGATCGTCATCCCGCCCGCCTGGATCGACGTCTGGATCTGTCCGGGCCCACAGGGACACATTCAGGCCACCGGCAGTGATGCGAAGGGACGCAAACAGTATCGGTATCACCCGAAATATCGCGCGGTTCGAGACGAGACCAAGTTCGAGCGCATCCTCAAGTTCAGCAAATTCTTTCCCAAGGTCCGCAAGCGTATCGAACGCGACCTCCGGCGCCCCGGCGTCGATCGGCGCAAGCTGTTTGCGGTCGTCGTCTATTTGCTCGAAACCACGCTCATCCGCGTGGGCAACGAGGAATACGCCCGCGACAACGAATCCTACGGTCTGACGACGTTACAGGATCATCACGCCGAAGTTAAAGGGGGGCGAATCACGTTCGAGTTCCCGGGCAAGAGCGGCGTGGACCACGCGATATCGTTTTCCGACCGCCGCTTGGCGCGCATCATCCAGCAGTGTCAGGACTTGCCCGGCGAGCAACTCTTCCAGTACGAGGATGACAATGGCGCGCTCCAATCGATAGACTCCGGCGACATCAACACGTACCTGGCCGAAATTACGGGCGGTGATTTCACCGCCAAGGACGTTCGTACCTGGGCCGGAACCGTGCTCGCCGCGGTAGCGCTGCGGGACATCGGGGTGGCCGACTCGAAGGCCGAGGCCGAACGCAATATTCGCCGCGCCCTCGACCAGGTGGCCAAACATCTCGGCAACACCCGCGCGGTCTGCTTGCGCTATTACGTGCACCCGCTGGTGCTAGAGAAATATCGCGCGGGCCAGGTGATCAGCGCGCCGCGGTCGGAGAAGAAACACGCGCGAAGGAACCCGCGCGCAGTGCTTCGGCGCGATGAAGTCGCGGTGCTCGATCTGATCCAGTAGGTCCGGCGGCAGCGCGGGCAGAACGAACGTCTCTTTCGGATCGTTCGGTGTCGGTCCATTGAATCCGCAGCCATTAGCGGTCATAGCGCGCCCTTCGATCGCGGCGGAGTAGTATCCACGAGCAGCACGGCGCGGGGAGGGGCTGGCACAGGTGAGCGGCACCAACGAGAGAGCAAGACGATCTGCTCGGCGCTCGGGCCATCCGTGAGCAGTCAAAAAGATTCGCAAACGCTCTAGGGCGCGAAGGCGGAAGCCTCTGATGGGATCGTGGTCTGGTTCTCCATAGGACCCAATTGCGTCTGATATGAACTCGAGCACCTGCGCAACGGTTCGCATGATATGGATGGGTGCCGAACGTACGAGTCTGCGCCGGGCCCTAGGCGTCCTTCTCAAACCGATGACGAGGCACGCCCGGCCGGTCCACTTGCGGCCGGTGGATGTCGCCGACGGCGGATACGCCACCAAACGACCGGGGATAGAACGATTGCTATGAGCCGCGAGAGACCGGGATTGTCGCGCTTGCAGAAATTGAACTGCCAATCCCCGTAGGTGTCTCGGACCCATGCTGTCGCGTAGTCGCGCGCTGAAAAAGGGATGGCTCCGTCGCCGCCCTTCACGAACGGATCTTCCCCGAAAAGGAAATACTGGTTCAGGAGTTCGTAGGAGGGCATGCCAAGTGTGTAGTTGGAGACCAGGGAATCATCTACGAAACTCCTGCAATACCCCACAGCCTCTTCCAACGTTGCAAACTGCCGGCCCGCCGATTGATGTTCCGGGTCCATGTAGTGAAAGTTGTCGTCAATGAAAACCTGGTATTTCATTCGCGCTGCCTAGGTCCATCGAGTTGACTTGTTAGCCGACAGGTCAGATGCCGAGCCCGCTATCGGGGGTCCGGTTCTGCGAATACTCGCCTTGCGTCGCGCATCCGTACGCGCAACCGCACTGTCCGGCCAATCCGACGATCGCTGTGCCGATACAAGCATGCCAATATCGTCTAGGTCATAAAGCGCTATCGCAAGGGGTACGCGATGTCCGCGAAGCCTCGATAGTGCCCGGTCCCGACCGAGAGCTACCGGCCATCAGCGGTCAGTCGACGGGACCCTAGAAGTGATGAACCTCGCTGGCCCTCCGCCTGCTTCGTCAGGACAGCATCTTATTGAGCACGAGCAGAACGCCGATGACGATCAGGACGACCGCAATCACGGTAAGCCGCATGACAATTTCGCTGTAGGCGAGTCGGCCAAGTCTCGGACTTTTTAGCCGGCCCTTCAGATAGAACAGGCCAAGCACGGAGCCGAGAATTCCGATCCCAACCAACAGGATTGCCATGCCCGATGATATGCCTTTTACAACTCAGCCATTCCGACTGCACGGCCTGATCGCCGAGATCCTGCGCTCACGTCGCATACGCGTTATCAACGACAGCCGGAACGTCATGCGCACGTCCCGGTATCTGCGGGAGCACCACCTCCCCAATGTCTACCCCGGCGTTATGCACTGATCATCTTCGCGATAGACAAAGAACGCACGGCGAAAGAATCTATTCTCCAGCACCTACTGCCGTGCGATCCCCGACTTCCCGGACCGCAGCACGTATTTCTGCACCTTCCCTGTCGCCGTCTTCGGCAGTTCGTCGACGAAGCTGACCCATTGCGGCGTCTTGAAATGCGCCAGATTGTCGTGGATATGCGCCTTGAGTTCGTCCTCCGTCGCCGCCGCACCTGCGCGCAGGATGACGAAAGCGTGCGGCGACTCCCCCCAGCGTTCATGCGGCATGCCCACCACCGCCACCTCCTGCACCGCCGGATGCCGGAGCAGACACCCCTCCAACTCGACGGAGGAAATGTTCTCGCCCCCGCTGATGATGACGTCCTTGAAACGGTCGCGAATTTCCACGTAGCCGTCGGGATGCACCACGGCGGCATCGCCCGAATGGAACCAACCGTCCTTGATCGCTGCCGCCGTCGCCGCCGGATCGTTGTAGTAGCCCTTCATCACCACATTCCCGCGCACGGTGATCTCGCCGAGCGTCTGGCCGTCCTGCGCTACTTCGTTGCCGTCGGAATCGACCACGCGCAACTCGCCGGAGCTCACCAGCTCCACCCCCTGCCGCGCCTTGAGTTCCGCCCGCGCCTGTGGTGACAACGCAAGGTGCTCCGGCAAAGGCTCGCAGAACGTGATCAGGGGAGCCGTCTCGGTGAGTCCATACACATGGGTAAGCTCCCACCCAAGCTCCCGCTCCACCAGTTCGATCGTCGCCGCCGCCGGCGGTGCCCCCGCGGTGAACAGCCGCACCCCCCGCGGCGCCCCCGCCCGCATCTCCGCGGGCGCATTGGCGATGCCGATCAGCACCGTCGGTGCGGCGCAGAACATGGTTATCCCCTCGTCTCGGACCAGCTGGAAGATCAGCTTCGGCTCCACCCGCCGCAGGCACACATTGGTCATGCCGCGCGCCGTGTTGATCCAGGTGAACGTCCACCCGTTCGCGTGGAACATCGGCAACGTCCACAGATACCGATCCGCCGGCGACAGGTGGTGATGTACCAGCGTGCCGAGCGCGTTTAAATACGCGTTGCGATGAGTGATCATCACCCCCTTCGGCTGCGCCGTAGTGCCAGAGGTGTAGTTGATAGTGATCAGATCGGTCTCGGCGATATCGACTTTCCTGAACTCCGGCGCACGTGCCGCCAAGGTCGTCTCGTAATCGATCCAGCCCTTGCCCGCGCCTTCCAGCGCCACCAAATGCCGCACCCCAGGAAGCTTGTCGCGAATACTGTCTACCGCCGCGATATGGTCCGGATGTGCGCACACCACTGTCGCGCCGCAATGGTTGATGATGTACTCGAAATCCACCGGCAGCAGCCGATAGTTGATCGGCACCAGCACGGCGCCGATCTGCGGCACGGCGTAGTAGCCCTCGAGATGGCTGTGCGTGTTCGGCGCGATGTAGGCGACCCGATCCCCCTGTCCGACCCCGAGCGCTTGCAGCGCCGAGGACCAGCGGTCGCAGCGTTCCAGGAACTGCCGGTAGGTCAGTCGCAGGTCGCCATCGACGACCGCTTCGCGCTCGCCATAGAGGCGCCGTGCGCGCCGGGAAAATTCCATTGGGGTCAAGGGCATTTCCATGGGCGGAGGTTTCGTCAACCGGGATTTCGACGATGAGGCATGAATTTGATCGGCAGCCGCAAACCATGGCAAGTGGTAAATGTGGCCGGCAGACCATTCGCTGCCGAATTACCCTATCGCGTAGTGATCGGCCATGGTCCGTCCCTGTCCGGCCGGCTTTCCGCGATCGCTATGCCCGCAAATGGCTACGCGGGATCCCGCGTAGCCTAAATGGACCGCGTTGGGTCGGTAGGACCCGGTCAGGGCCGACCCCTACCGGCCAGGAGCCGTCATTCGACTAGACAGAATGGCTTTCGTTCAAATGCAGGCGGCCCGCCTCCGCGGTAACGTGGGTTGCGCGTAGGGCGCGCAGAGCCACAGGTTTGGCACGGTGGCGCAAACGAACTGCACGGAGGCAGGCCATGGAAAAGTCTAGCAAGGTTTTTGTGGGCATGGATGTGCACAAGGAATCGATCGATATCACCCTGGCCGAGCAAGGCGGCGAGGTGCGCCGGCTCGGACAGATCGGCGGTGATCGGGATTCGCTGCTGAAGATGGTGAGGAAACAGCAATCGAGGGGAGGCGAGTTGGTGTTCGTGTACGAGGCGGGCCCGTGCGGATTCTGGATCTATCGCGAGATCACCGCGCTGGGGCAAGCCTGCATGGTGGTCTCGCCCGCGCTGGTACCCAAGCGCGCGGGCGATCATGTGAAGACTGACCGGCGCGACAGTGAACGACTGGCGAGCCTAGCGCGCGCGGGAGAGCTGGAAGCGATCCACGTGCCCGATATCCGGGACGAGGCGATCCGGGACCTGGTTCGCGGGCGCGACGATGCGGTGATCGCGCAGCGGCGCGTGCGCCAGCAGCTCAAAGCGCTGCTCCTAAGGAACGACATCCGCTACGTCGGTAAGACCTCCTGGACGGGGGCGCACCGGCGCTGGCTCTCGGAACTGAAGCTGCCCGAGCCTGCGCAGCAAATCGTGTTCGAGGAGTACGTCGATGCCATCGCGGTGGCCACCGGGCGCATCGAGCGACTCACCCGGGCGATCGAGACCGAGGTCATCGCCTGGCGTTTCGCCCCGGTGGTGGGAGCGCTGCAGGCGATGCGCGGCATCCAGTTCGTGCATGCCGTGACGCTCATCGCCGAACTCGGAGATCTCACCCGCATTGGCTCGGCGCGCCAGCTCATGGGCTACTTGGGCCTGGTGCCCCGCGAGAGTTCCTCCGGTGAGCACCGGCGCCAGGGCTCGATCACCAAGGCGGGCAACAGCTACGCGCGCCGCGCACTGATCGAAGCAGCCTGGGCCTATCGCCATCCGGCGCGGGTGACGCGCATCATCGCCACGCGGCAGACAGGATTACCGAAAACCGCCTGTGACATTGCTTGGCGTGCGCAGCTGCGTCTATCGGCCAAGTACCGGCGCCTGAACGCCCGGCACCTCAATCACAACAAGATCGTGGTCGCGCTCGCGCGCGAGCTCTCGGGGTTCGTCTGGGCGATCGGCCAGAGCGTCAGGCCGCAGTGAACTGAAGCATCGCAACCGTTCATCGACTCGCCAAAGGAGACCAACGACATCCACCACTCATGCCAGATAGGCAACGCGGCGCGGCCGCGGAAAGGAGAATCCTTGACGAACGTTATTGGTCCGGCTCACGCCGGCATCCCAGATCCTAGACCGAGGCAGCTCCGCGACGCACAGCAGTCATGCCGCTACCCAACGCGCGAATATCAGCTTGATCGACCGTCGCTTCAGATGGCCCCGTCGCGTTGCCTATCTGGCAATCGGGCACCAAAACTCACTCACCGCACCGTGAGTCGGGTCCGCTCGCCTGCGTTGACAACGAAAGCCATATCAACGTCCGCGTTAACCGGCGCGCGACGCCTTATCGCGCGTCCGTGTTGAACGCGTTGTTAGAGGTCGCTTTGCGTGATGTGCAGCGTAGGCATCGAGCAGCCGACGGATCATTCTCTGATATTGCGTATTGTGTTTACGCGCCTCGTTCTTAAAGAACTCAACGCTGCGCTTACTCAAAGAAATGGTGACCTTTACTCCCTCGTCCCGGAAGACAAGGTCCTCCGGACCCGGGAGGAAATCAGGGACGACCTCGAGGTCGCCGAGGGGTTCGTCCGTGTACCGGATTTTCTCGCTCATAGATTCGCTTTCCTTTGCGCCAATATCCCGCACCGTAGATGCGGATTACGTCGTTGCGATAGGTAAATCGGACGGTAAGAATCCCGTCTCCGACCCGACCGAAACAGTAGTACCGCGTCTCGAACGAGCTGTGGGACGGATCTTCCGCAATGACGCGCCGTGAATCGGCAAAGGCGAACTGCGCCACTGCGAAGGACACCCCATGCTTTTCTTGGTTCTCCCGGTCCTTGCTCGAATCCCATTCGAACCTCGCCTTCGCCATTGAGTCAGGCTAGCACGGATATGGTGAAATAGCCATATGAACATATGGCGATGTCGATCGCCATGCAGCGACCTCTAACGTGAATAGGTTGACAAATCAGTTGACAAAACAGACGTCGAACAAGGTATCCGTATGTCCGGCGATTCGAAAGTTCCCTCTTACCTGGCGCATCGTTCAGCGAATGCTCTACCCGGCTAAACTGCCTTTCGCCGCATCGGCAGGAACACGCTACTACCGACGGTGACGGTCATCAAGACGCGCTGCAATCGAAGTAGCGCGACCTTCTGCTTCGGGTCGGTAGGATCTGGTCCCGACGGGCGACTGTCGACCAGGAACGGTCGTTCGCGAATCCACTACTCGATTACCCGGTCGGCGCGAATGAGCAGCGATGGCGGCACCGCTAGACCGAGCGCTTTTGCTGTTTTGAGATTCACGACCAATTCCAGCCGGCGCGGCTGCTGCACGGGTAGCTCTGCGGGCTTGGCGCCAGCCAGGATTTGGTCCACGTAACGCGCGGCGCGACGCCATTGGTCAATGCGGTCCGGCCCGTACGCCAGCAGACCTCCGGCATCTGCGAACTCTTGGCCTTGAAAGATCGCCGGCAGGCGCTTCGAGTTCGCCAGCTCAGCGATTCGTGCGCGATGCCTTAACGTAAACGCGGACAGCGCGGTGACAACTGCTTCGGCACGCTGTTGCGACATGATTTCAAAGGCCTGCTCCAGGGCGTCCGCGTCGCGTGCTTCGACCGGCTTCAGCTCGAGACCGAGCGTGCCAGCGGCAGCCTTGGCGGCTTTCAAGTGGAGCGCCGTGACACTGGCGTCCGCACGCGCGTAGTACAGATAGGCCACTCTCGAGACTCCGGGGATCAGCTCCGTGAGCATTTGCAACTGTTTGCCATTGAGCTCGGGGCTGATGTCCGTCAGTCCGGTGATGTTTCCGCCCGGCCGGGCGAGACTGGTGATCAGACCGCCTTTGACCAGATCACCCGCGCCGCCGGATACGATGGGGATCGTATCGGTGGACTTGCGGGCCGCCCGGACGCCCTTCATGCTCACCGTCACGATGACATCGACCTTCAGACGAACCAACTCCTTCGCGAGAACCGTCAGCTGGTCAGGACGCCCTCCCGCCCATCGGTACTCGATCCGAATGGTCCTGCCTTCGAAGTACCCCAACTCGCGCAAGCCCTGAAGGAACGCCTCGACCGTGGCGTGTCCCAGGGTACTTTTCGACGCATCCTTCTTAGGCGCTGAAAACGGACTGAGGATCCCAATTCGCGGAACGGCGGCCGACGACTGTGCCTTGACCGCGTGCGGTGCAACGGCAGCGCAAAGGAAGAACAGGAAAAAGAATCTGATGAAAATCGATCGCACAGTCGCCCCCACGCTTGGTCGCCAATTGGTCCAGCCAGACGTTCTTGCTTCTTCTTCGACATCCGCGCCCGACGCGACGTTTTTTTCGTTCGAATCGAGCCTTGCGAGAACTCCACACTTTTCGCGAACCGATTAAAGCAAATTTAGCGGCGCCAGTGAGTAATTTACTCACGTTCCTGACCGTCTGCTATGGGTCGATAGCGTCAATTCGGTTTTCCCGAAAGCGGACCCTCCAAGCGGACGCTCGGACGTAGCAGGAATCCGTGGTGAGAACGTGACGAGGAGAACGTGACGAGATCAGCGGGTCTTGGCGTGTTTCGGCGTACGAGGGCGGCACGACAAACCACTACGTAGCGCCGCCAGCGCCCTCTTCAATCCGCCGCTCGCCCGCATTCATCTGCGTCATCATCTCGATCGAACGTGGATTCACCATCAGGTCGCAGAACAAGGTGCGCTCGTCGGCGAATCCAGCATCGCTTCGGTTTGTCCGACGCACCAGCCGCTTGATGTGGGCGAGGGCGCGCGGCTGTTTCGCGGCAAGCGCGCGGGCGATGTCGAGCGCACGCTCGAGCGCGGGCCCCGGGCAGCATTCGTTGACTAGGCCTGCAGCAGCGGCTTCCTGCGGCGTGAACGTCCGGCCGAGCAACAGGTATTCGAGCGCCCGGGCCTGCCCGACGAGCGCGGGCAGGCGCTGGGTGCCGCCCGCGCCGGGCAGCAGGCCGATGTTCGATTCGGGCAGGCCGATCCGGTAGTCGCCGGCCTGCGCGATGCGCAGGTCGCAGGCCAGCGCAAGCTCGTAGCCGCCACCCATCGCGGTGCCGTTCAGCGCCGCGATGAAGATGCGCGAACTCCCCTCGATCCGGTCCAGACAGCGATGGATCGGCGATTCCGGCACTGGACGGTCGGTCGAGAAGGTCAGCCCGCGCGCCTGCATCTTGCGCGCGCGTG
This sequence comes from uncultured beta proteobacterium, assembly GCA_963714925.1. GTDB lineage: Bacteria > Pseudomonadota > Gammaproteobacteria > Burkholderiales > SG8-39 > SG8-39. The sequence goes on from CAVQQK010000005.1 coordinate 211,013, forward strand.
CCTCGAGCACGCCGACGTCGTAATGGCGGATGAAGACACCGTCCTGCGCCCCGCTGAGCACCACCACGCGCAGATCTTCGCGGTCATCGATCCAATCGAGCGCCTGACCCAACTCGGTCTCGGTCGCCGCGTCCATGAAGCCTTGCGGCGGGTTGTGAAACCGCAGCACGGCAATTCCGGCGTCGTGTGCGCTCAGGGATAGCCGCACCCCCTTCATTTCGTTCGGCATCTCGTCTCCCTCGCCCTATCTGGCGGACCGGCGCATCCTGAACCTGCGACGCGAAGATGGGAAGTCCGTGCGCAGGCCGTGCGGGTGGCAGAGGCTTGATCCAGCGCAAGGCCGGCCCTTTGCAATCAAGGGGGGGCGGGGGTAGAGTGGCAGCAGACCGATTGTTTGGGGACCAAACAAATGAATGCCGGCGGTGACAAGGGTTTGGGGACGGGCGTGGTCAAGGGCGTCACGCTGCGCCGCAACGTCCACATCGAACTGCGCGTGAACGGCGAGCCGACCGAGGTTTCGTTCGCGCCCTACAAGACGCTGCTCGAGGTACTGCGCGAAGACCTCGGGCTGCCAGGTACCAAGCATGGCTGCGAGCTGGGCGAATGCGGCGCCTGCGCGGTGCTGGTCGAGGGCGAGCCGGTGCTGTCCTGCCTGGTGCTGGCGGTGGAATGCGAAGGCCGCGCAATCGAGACGATCGAAGGCATGGCCACCGGCACGACGCTGCACCCGCTGCAGGCCGCGCTGACCGATCTCGGCGGTTCGCAGTGCGGCTACTGCACCCCGGGCATGCTGATGACCGCCAAGGCGTTGCTCGACAAGGAGCCGAATCCCTCGCGCGAGCGGATCCGCGAAGCCATCTCCGGCAACATCTGCCGCTGCACGGGCTACCAGCAAATCGTCGACGCAATCGAACGCGCGGCGCAAGAACTGCGCGCAGCCGACAAGGCGCCGGCATGAGCCGCGACAAGCAGCGCTTCGACGTCATCGGCAAGCCGCGCCGGCGCGTCGACGGACGCGGCAAGGTGCTTGGCCAGCTGCGCTTCGCCGACGACCTGGTGCTGCCCCGCATGCTGCATGCCAAGATGCTGCGCTCGCCGCATCCGCACGCGATGATCGAGTCGATCGACATCGCGCGCGCAGCGGACCACCCCGGCGTGCACCTCGTGCTCACCGGGAAGGATTTTCAGATTCCCTACGGCATCATGCCGGTGTCGCAGGACGAGCATGCGCTCGCGCTGGAGCGGGTGCGCTTCGTTGGCGATCCGGTCGCGGCGGTCGTTGCGCGCGACGAGCAGACCGCGACCGAGGCACTCGAGCTGATCGACGTGCGCTACCGGGCGCTGCCGACGATCGCGAGCCCCGAGGAGGCGCTCGCAAACCCCGAGACCCGGATCCACGACTACGGCGAGCAGGGCAACATCCATCGCAATCAGTCCTACGAGTTCGGCGACGTCGACGAGGCACTGGCGAAATCGGATCACGTGTTCGAGGACCTGTTCTTCTACGAGGGCAACACGCACCTGCCGATGGAGCAGCAGGCTTCGCTCGCCGCGGTCGAGGGCGACGGCAAGTTGCTGCTGTCGACGAGCACGCAGAATCCGCACTACCTGCATCGCCAGCTCGCGCGTGTACTGCAGATGCCGGCCTCGCATATCCGCGTGATCGCGACGCCGAATGGCGGTGGCTTCGGCGGCAAGTGCGACCCGGGCAATCACGAATTCGTGGTGTCCAAGGCGGCGCTCATGCTCGGTCGGCCGGTGAAGATCTGCCTGACGCGCGAAGAGGTGTTCTATCAGCACCGCGGACGACACCCGGTACTGATGAAATTCCGCACCGGCGTGACCAAGGACGGCAGGCTGACCGCGATGCACCTGCAGACCCTCCTGGACGGCGGCGGCTACGGTTCGCACGGGCCGGCGAGCACCTTCTACACGGGCGTGTTGACGCCCGTGACCTACGAACTGCCGCGCTTCAAATTCGAGGCCTGTCGCGTGTTCACCAACAAGCCGCCCTGCGGGCCCAAGCGTGGGCATGGCACGCCGCAGCCGCGTTTCGGCCAGGAAGTACAGCTCGACAAGATCGCAGAAAAGCTGAACCTCGATCCGGCCGAGCTGCGCCTGCAGATGGTGACCAAGCCCGATTCGCTCACCGCGAGCTGGCTGCGCATCGGCTCGACCGGTCTCGAGGCGTGCATTCGTAAAGTGGTCGAAATGTCGGGCTGGAAGGAAAAGCACCGCAAGCTGCCGCCGGGGCGCGGCGTGGGCATCGCCTGCTCGACCTATATGACCGGCGCGGGCGTGTCGATCTACTGGAACAAGATGCCGCATTCGGCCGTACAGCTGTTGCTCGATCGCAGCGGCCAGGTCACCGTGTACTGCGGCGCGACCGAAATCGGCCAGGGTTCGGACGACGTGCTTGCCGGGCTGACCGCCGAGGCGCTCGGTATCGACCCGGGCAGCGTGCGTTGCATCACCGGCGACACCGGCATCACGCCGATCGATCTGGGTTCGTATTCGAGCCGCGTCACCCTGATGATGGGCAATGCGGCGCTGCAGGCTGCCGGGCGCGTGCGCGATCAGCTTGCGGCGGCCGTGGCCGAGCCGCTCGACACCCTGCCCGAGCGCGTCGTGTTCTCGCAGGGCCGCGTATTTGCCGCCGAGGATCCGGGCAAGGGCATGACCTTTGTCGAGGCGGTGGCGCTCGCCGAAGCGAAATTCGGCACCCTGTCCGCGGTCGGTTCCTACGCGCCACCCAAGGCGCCGGGCAGGTACAAGGGCGCGGGCGTCGGCCCATCGCCGGCCTACAGCTTCTCGGCCTGCGTGATTGAAACCGAAGTCGATCCGGCGACCGGCTGGATTCACGTGCCGAAACTCTGGATCGCGCACGACATCGGCCGCGCGCTCAACCCGGTGCTGGCCGAGGGCCAGGTGATCGGCGGCGTCTACATGGGCCTGGGTGAAGCGCTGATGGAAGCGCAGGTGTTCCGGCGTCTGCCGTCCAAGCTGTCGGCTGCGCTGGTGCACCGTACGCCGTCGCTGCTCGAATACAAGAGCCTCACATCGCTCGACATGCCCGAGATCGAAGTCGCGCTGATCGAGGAACCGGATCCGAACGGCCCCTACGGCGCGAAGGAGGTCGGCCAGGGTCCGCTGCTGCCGGTGATGCCGGCGCTCGCGAATGCGGTGTTCGATGCGGTCGGTGTACGCATCGACGAGGTGCCGGTGACGCCCGACAAGGTGCTGCGCGCGCTGGAGAAGAAAGCCAAGGGGGAGCCCGCGCGCGTCGGGCCGGCGTCGTTCCCCGCGGTGCCGTACCCGCCGCCGACCTTCGTTCTGCCGCCGTGGGAGGAAGGCGACGGCGACGAATTGAAGGGCGCGGACGGAAAACCGCTGCGGCGCGGTCGAAAGGCGGCCATCGCATGATGCGCCTGCCGTGGTTCGACTATCGCGCACCCCGCTCGGTGGAGGAGGTCGCGCGCATCCTCGCCGGCGAAGGTCCCGGCGCGATGCTGGTCGCCGGCGGTACCGATCTTCTGCCCAACATGAAGCGGCGCCATCAGTCACCCTCGACCCTGGTGGCCTTGCGCGGCGTCGAGGGACTCAAGTCCGTCGCCAACGGCTCGGGCCTGCGGCTGGGCGCCGGGCTCACATTGACCGAGGTCGTCGGCACGCCTGCGGTGCGTGCGCAGTACACGGGCCTGTGGCAGGCGGCGGCACAGGTCGCAACGCCGCACTTGCGCAACATGGGTACGCTCGGTGGCAACGTCTGCCTCGACACACGGTGCACGTACTACAACCAGAACTACGAGTGGCGCCAGGCGATCGATTTCTGCCTGAAGAAGGACGGCGAGATCTGCTGGGTCGCCACCGCAAGCAAGCGCTGCGTCGCCGTATCCTCGACCGATACGGCGCCCGCACTGATCGCGCTCGATGCCAAGGTACGGCTCGCGTCGGTCGCGGGTGAGCGTGAGGTCGCGATCGCCGATCTGTATCGCAACGACGGGATCGACTACCTCTCGCGCAAGCCCGACGAGGTGCTGACGGCGATCGTACTGCCCGCGGCGCCGGGTTGGCGCAGTACCTACTGGAAGCTGCGCCGGCGCGGGTCGTTCGACTTTCCAGTGCTCGGTGTGGCCGCGGCGCTCAAGCTTGCCGCCGACGGCACGATCGAGGCCGCGCGCATTGCGCTCGGCGCGGTCGCGTCGCGACCGTTCCTGGTGCCGAAGGTCGGCGAGGCGATGGTGGGCAAAAAGCTGACCGACGACGTCATCGGCGCGGCGGCGGCCACCGTGGCGTCGCGCGCGAAGCCGATGGACAACACCGACATGGACCTGTACTGGCGCAAGGACGTCGCCGCCAACTTCACCGGCTACGCGCTGCGCGAACTGCGCGGTGACGATATGCGCGCGCTGCGCCTGCGCATCGCGCGCCAGGCGCTCGCGGCTTGAGCCGCGGTTCGCACGTAAAACTCAGTCTCCGAAACAGATTCCCAGGTCGCGCGCCGTGCGGATGGTGTCGCAGCCGGGCGGCACGTTGCGAATCTTGCGCGTGGCCTTGGTGAGCGGCACGTAACGCACCGTCGGCGGCGCGAGGGCGACCATGACGCCTGAGCGTCCTTCGGCAAGCGCGCGCACGGCGGCACCGCCGAAGCGCAGCGAGAGCAGGCGATCGAAGGTCGTCGGCGCACCACCGCGCAGCAAATGGCCGAGTACCAGATGGCGCGTTTCCTTTCCGGTCAGCGTGCCCAGTTCTTTTGCGACCTGCTGGCCGATGCCACCCAGCCGCTCGGCCGCGCCGAGACGCGTCTCGATCACCGAGCGGCGGCCGCCCTTCGCGCGCGCGCCCTCGGCCACGACGACGAGCGAGTAGTGACGGCCGCGTTGTTCGCGCGCCCGGATCGCAGCAGCGACGCGCTCGATCTGGTAGGGGATTTCGGGGATCAGGATGGCGTGCGCGGCGCTCGACACGCCGCTGTTGAGCGCGATCCAGCCCGCGTAGCGGCCCATGACCTCGATCACGAACACACGCCGGTGCGACGCTGCCGTGGTGTGCAGGCGTTCGATGCATTCGGTTGCGAAGGACACCGCAGTGTCGAAACCGAACGTTGCCGCGGTGTTCGAGAGGTCGTTGTCGATCGTTTTCGGGACGCCGATTACGCGCAAGCCCTTTTTTTCAAGCACGTTCGCGATCGCGAGCGAACCATCGCCGCCGATCGCGATCAGTGCGTCGATCTTTTCACGCCGAAACGCGCGCACCAGCTCGCTCGAGCGATCGCGTTCCACCATGCGCCCGCTCGCGAGTCGGGTCGGGTAGCGCAACGGGCTGCCGACGTTCGTCGTGCCGATGATCGTTCCGCCCAGATGGGTGATATTGCGGACCTGCTCGGTGGTCAAGCGGATCAACCCGGGACTTCGTGCGGGCGGGTCGAGCAAACCCGTGTAGCCGTCGCGTATGCCGACGCACTCCCAGCCGTAGTGATGGGCGGTCATGACGACGCCACGGATCACCGCGTTCAGGCCGGGCGCGTCGCCGCCGCCGGTTGAGATCGCGATGCGGCGAATCCTTCGTTTCGTCTTGTGCTTCATCGTCTTTCTCCTAGCACTCTGCATGCGCGCCTGGTCAGCTGCCACGCGGCGCGTCACGAATTGCCGTAGGGCCTTAGAATAACGCCACTACGCACCGAGGTTGCCGGATGGAGCTTGTTTCGCGCGAGTATGCCGGTGCGGTCGTCGTTGCGCCAGGCGGCCGACTGGATCATGACAGCAGTGAGGCGTTTCGTGCCGCGCTGCAGCCGTTTCTCGACGCGTCGGCGCGTCCGCAGCGCGGCGTCGTGCTCGATCTTTCGCGCCTGGAGTACGTGTCGTCCGCGGGATTGCGCTGCTTCGTGCTCGCGGCGAAGCAAGCCAAGGCCCAGGGCGGCCGCGTCGTGGTTGCCGAGATGCAGCCGGTGGTGGCGGAAATCTTCCACATCAGCCGCTTCAATCTGGTGTTCGACATCTTTTCGTCGGTGCGCGACGCGCTGGCTGCGCTTTCGGCGGACGCGACCGCAGCGTTCGACCGGCGCTAGGGCCTGCGCATGCGCGTTCGCTTCTGGGGCACGCGCGGATCCATCCCGGTGGCGTTGACCTGGCGTGATCTGCGCGACCGCATTGTCCAGGCGCTCGTCGCGGGCAATGGGCACGGCCTCGACACGCTTGAAAAGGCGCACGCGTTCGCCGAAACCGAGTTGCCGTTCTCGATCACGCACACCTACGGCGGCCATTCGCCGTGTGTCGAGCTCGAGCCTGGCGGCCCGTCCTATTTCGTCTGCGACATGGGCAGCGGTGCGCGGCCCTTCGGCGCGCACGTGATGGCACGCCAGGCGGGCGCACCCGCCCAGATCAATGTGTTCATGTCGCACGTGCATTGGGATCATGTGATGGGATTCCCGTTCTTCGTGCCGGCCTACGTCCCGGGGACCCGCGTGCGCATCCACGGTTGCCATGCGGGGCTCGAGGCGGCGTTCGTGCGTCAGCAGGAACCCCCCGGATTTCCGGTGCGCTTCGAACAGCTCGGCGCCGCGTTCGAGTTCGTCCAGCTCATCCCCGGCGAGACCGTCGAGGTCGACGGCGTACGCGTGACGCCCAAGCTGCAATTGCATGGCGGGGATTCCTACGGCTACCGGTTCGAGGCCGCTGGGCGCAGCGTGATCTACAGCACCGATTCAGAGCACAAGCCGGAGGATGTGGCGGTGACGGATGAATTCGTTGCGTTCTTCCGCGGCGCTGATCTCGTCATTTTCGATTCGATGTATTCCCTCGCGGAGGCGGTGTCGGTGAAGGAAGACTGGGGGCACTCGAGCAACGTGGTGGGCGTCGAGCTGTGTCAGATGGCGGGCGTCAAGCACCTGGTGCTGTTCCACCACGAGCCGGCCCATGACGATGCGACGATCCACCGTGTGTTGACGGAGACGCGGCGTTTCGAGGAACTCACGCGGGAGGGGGCGCCGCTTGCGGTCTCGTCGGCTTATGACGGGCTGGAGATCGCGCTTTGAGCGGATCGAGCGATCTGCGCGACGCTGGCCGGAGTCGATTCCGGCTCGATGGCCGGGTCGGCGGCGTCACCATACTGCTGGTGTTCCTCGTGCTGACGTTCCTGCCGCTCGGCGAGCAGGTCCGCCTGCTGTTGTTCGATGGCTACCAGAACCTTTGGCCACGCGAGCGGCGCAGCGCGCCGGCCGTGATCGTCGAGATCGACGAGGCCACGCTCGCGACCTACGGCCAATGGCCCTGGCCGCGAACGCTGCTCGCCGAACTGGTCGACAAGGTCGGCGTGGCCGGGCCGGCCGCAATCGCGCTCGACCTCATCCTCGCTGAACCCGACCGTTACTCGCCGGGGGAGTACGCGCGTTCGGCGAAGTTGCCGGAGCCGCTTGCGCAGGCGTTGCGGGGTTTGCCCGATAACGACACCGTGCTCGCGCGCTCGGTTGCGGCGCACGACGTGGTGCTCGGGATTGCGGGCCTCGAAGGCACCGACCCGCGCTTTCCGGGACCGCCCACGGTCGTGCCGGTGCTGACCGCAGCGGGCTTCGAGCCGACGCTACGCCGCTTCGCCGGTGTGCTGCAGAGCCGGGGGGTGATCGACCGCGCCGCCGCAGGTCGGGGCCTGGTCAGCGTCGATACGCGCGACCGGATCGCGCGCCGAATTCCGCTCGTTGCGAATGTTGCCGGCGTGACGGTCCCGGCGCTCGCGCTCGAGTTGCTCCGTGTCGGGACTCGGCAGCGTGCGTTTCGCCTGTCCGAGCGCGCGAGTGGACTTCTGCAGGTGTCGTTCGGCACAGTCGACGTCCCGACCCAGCCCGACGGCACGGCCTGGCTGTACTTCAGCCGCCATGCGCCGCAACGATTCGTATCGGCCAACGATATTCTCGCCGGCCGCGTCGACGTCGAAACGCTGCGCGGCAAGCTCGTCCTCATCGGGGTGACGGGCCTCGCGCTGGTCGATCACGTGGGTACGCCCCTGCGTGAGGAAATTCCCGGTGTCGAGCTGCACGCACAGCTGATCGAGCAGATATTCGACGGCAGCTACCTGGTCCGGCCGGCCTTTGCGCTCTGGCTCGAGCGGGCGATCATGATCATCGCCGGACTATTGCTCATCCTTTGGATGCCTCGCCTGCGGGCACGCGAGGCCGTGTTCGTGGCAGGGTTGGTGCTCGCGATCGTCGTGCTCGCAGGGGTACTCGCTTTTCACGCGGCCGGGATCCTGCTCGATGTTGCGACGCCCGCGCTGGCCACGACCGCAGTCTTCATCGTGATGCTGGCGGCGACGCTGGAGGCTGCCGAACGCCAGCGCGGTGCGCTGCGTGACGCCGCGACGCGCGTCGCCGGGGAACTGGAGGCCGCGCGCCGCATCCAGAGCGGCCTGCTCGCGGTACCGAGCGTGCAGTTCCGCAATGAGACGGCGTTCGAGCTCGATGCATTCCTCGAGCCTGCGCAAAGCGTCGGCGGCGATTTCTTCGAGTGCATCAAGCTCGACCAGCGACGCCTGCTGTTTGCGGTTGGTGACGTGTCCGGCAAGGGCGTGCCTGCGGCGCTGTTCATGGCGCTGACCAAGGCGATCCTGAAGGCGACGGCATTGCGCGCCGATGGTGATGTCTCGGGCATCGTCGGGCGGGCGGCCTCCGAGATCGCCAGAGAAAATCCGGAAACGATGTTCGTGACGCTGTTTGTCGGCATCCTCGACCTCGTCACGGGCACGATCGAGTACTGCAATGCCGGGCATGAGCCGCCCTTCGTGAGTGGGGCCGGACAGGCACTGGAGCGTTTTCCGATCGCCGAGGGGCCGCCGCTCTGCGTGGTAGAGGATTTCGCCTACGAGACGCGCTACCGTGACCTCGCGCCCGGGCAATGGGTCTGTGTGCTCACCGACGGCGTGACCGAAGCCATGAATTCACGCGGCGAGCTCTTCGGTGTCGCGCGCGTCGTGGAGGCACTGAAATCAATCCCGGAGGGCGCAGGCGTCGGCAGTATCCTGCGTCAGGTGCAGAAACGGGTCGGCGCATACGTTGGCGACGCAGCCGTCGCCGACGACCTTACGCTGCTGGTCCTGCGCTGGAATGGTCCGATCAGCGCCGTCCCCGTGGAGGACGATGAAGCCGAGCTAGCGGACGTTGATCTCGACGCGCCGGTTGCGGGGCTCGGCGACACTGTCGGCCGTCTGCACTAGCGGCTCACGTTCGCCGCGGCCCGCGGCCACGATCCGCTCGGCTGGCAGTCCCTGCGCGACCAAGGCCTTGCGAACCCGCTCCGCACGTGCCAGCGAGAGCTCATCATTGCGCGCCTGGCCACCCATGGTATCGGTATGCCCGATCACCACAATGTCGGGCACCGGCCGGTGCTTGAGTTCGTCCAAGGCCTTGCGCAGCGCCACCTTGGACGCGGGCGTGAGCTCGTCCTTGCCGGAGACGAAGTAGAGGACGAAGGATACGGGCCGCGCGGGGAGGGCGGTGAGGGCCGACCCAAACTCGCGCTTGACGTCGCTGTTTCGCATTGCCGCCCGATTCTCGGCGCCGTCCGCGCCGATACGGCTTGTAGAGTAGGCGGTGTTGAGGACCGTCTGCTCGCCGTCGCGTTGGACGACCACGGTACCGACCTTGCCGTCGGGTCCGGGGAGCACGACCACCGTTTGCGGGGGGGCGGCTGGAAACAATAGGACGGCGAGCGCGAACGCGCCGACGATGATGAGGCCCATGGTCGTAGCCCTTCGGGCTTACTCGTCGACCTTGACGACGAACTCGGTCCCCCGCACCGCCATGACAGTGGCCGGCGTGTGCACGCGCATCGCGTCGGGGGACTGCTTGACCATCTTGCCCGAGATGACTGCGAGGGTGCCTTTTTGCAGCGCGGCATCGAATTGCCCCGCGTGCGTGGTGGAGTTGAACGCGTAGGTCTCGATCGCAAGCACGCTGTTCGGGCCGACCGAAAGCAGGCAGTTGTCGGTCATGGTGACGCCCATGCTGCCATCGGCGCCCGTGACCAGCGTATCCGATTCGAGCACCGCCATGCCGACGCTCGCTGGCATGCGCTTGCCGTCGCGCTCGACGTGTGCGCTGCCCTTAACCGTTTTCAGGTGACCCGCGTCACCTGCAAACGCGAACCCGGCGCAACAGGCGAGGAGTATCGTGGCCAGCCAGCGTGAGGTCGGTGCAGTGAACTTGATGAACATTGTGAATCTCCGGTTCAGGGGGCCTCCCCTGGTGTTCAAATTCTAGTGGCGTACCAGGCGGATTCTATAATCAATGCAGGACTTGAGGATAAGCGGACACGCGCCAAACGTAAAGAAGATGAAAATGACGGCAATATTCCCCGCGCGCCTGGACGCGCTCGGGGCGGTGTGTGCGCTGCTCGAGCGCTTTTGCGCGGCGGGTGGCGTGGCGCACGATGATCGTCTGCGCCTGAATCTGGTGCTCGAGGAGTTGTTTACGAACACCGTGCGTCACGGCCACGGCGAGGACAGCGATGCGCCGGTCTGGGTCGGCCTCGAGGCGGCACCCGGGCAGGTCGCGCTCGAAATCGAAGACACGGCACCACCTTACAACCCCTTCGCGCGCAGCGTGGACGTCGATCTTCCGCTTGAGGAACGCCGCATCGGTGGGCTGGGCGTGCACCTGGCGCGCGAATTGTCCATCGCCGTATCGTATGCCTACGTGTTCGGACGCAATTGCGTCCGCTTGCAGATTCCGCGGAGCAATTGAATGGGAATGGCGGTACGCGTTTTCGCCGACGGGTCGCGGATTGCACGCGGCCGGGGCGTGCGACCGGGTTCGGGTGTGACATGCGTATAGCCGTAATCGGCGCAGGGCCCGCGGGATTGCTGTTCGCGCTGCTCGTCAAACGCCGTTTTCCGACCTGGCGGGTCGAACTCGTGGAGCAGAATCCGGCCGACGCGACCTTCGGTTTCGGCGTCGTGTTTTCGCGCGGCGCGTTGGGATTCCTCGAGCGCGACGCGCCGGACCTGCACCATGCGCTCGTTGCGCGCATGGTGTCGTGGCCGATGCAGCGCATCGTTCATCGCGGCGAGGCGATCGACATCGACGGCAACGGGTTTTCAGCGATTGAGCGCCTTGCGCTGAATCGTTTCCTGCAGTCGCTGTGCGGGGAGGCGGGCGTATCGATGTCCTTCGGACGCATGGTGCGCACGCTGGACGAACTGGCGGACGCCGACCTCATCGTCGGCGCCGACGGAATCAATTCGCTCGTGCGCATCACGCGCGCGGAACGATTCCAGCCGCAGGTCGAATGGCTGACGAACAAGTTCGCCTGGTACGGCACGACAGCTGCGTTCGACTGCCTGACGCTGACCTTCCGTGACAGTGCGGACGGCGTGTTCGTCGCGCACCACTACCGCTACAGTGCGCAGATGAGTACCTTCATCGTGGAATGTGACCGGCCGACCTGGGACCGGGCCGGCTTCGAGCACATGCCAGCCGCGGCGTCGCGGGCCTACTGCGAGCGGATCTTCGCAGCCGATCTCGATGGCCATCCGCTGGTATCGAACAAATCCGTCTGGCGCAACTTTCCCTTGCTCTCGAATCGGCACTGGTCGGCGGGCAACGCCGTGCTGCTTGGTGATGCGCTGCGCACGGTGCACTTCTCGATCGGCTCGGGGACCCGGCTTGCATTCGAGGACGCCATCGCGCTCGATCGTGCGTTCGCTGCGGCGGGCGACGATGTGCGGGGCGCGCTCGCGCACTACGAGCAGCAGCGCCGACCGCCGGTCGAAAAGATCGTCGACGCGGCGAATGCCAGCTCCCACTGGTACGAACGGATGGCGCAGGCGATGCGGCGTGAGCCCTGGCAACTGGCGTATGACTATATGACGCGCAGCGGCCGGATGGATGACGCTCGGCTGCGCGAGCAGGCGCCCGGCTTCATGGCGCGGATCGATGAAAAGCGCACAGGCACGGCATGAGTGAAACAGCGAACCTCGAGCAGGCGCGCGCATGGATCGCGGCGGCCGAACGTGTCGTCGCCCTGACCGGCGCGGGGATTTCGACTGAATCCGGAATTCCGGATTTTCGTGGTCCGCAGGGCGTGTGGACGAAGAATCCCCAGGCCGAGAAGCTCTCCGACATCCGCTATTACATGGCTGACCCGGAGATCCGCAAGGCCTCGTGGCAGGGCCGGTTATCGCACCCGGCCTGGGACGCGCGTCCGAACCGTGGCCACGATGCGCTGGTGACGCTCGAGCGGCGCGGCAAGCTGCACGCGCTGATCACGCAGAACATCGACGAACTGCATCAGATCGCGGGCAATTCGCCCGAGCGGGTGATCGAGGTGCACGGCACCGTGCGGCGCGTAGTCTGCATGGAATGCGGGATGCGCGCGCCGATGCAGAAGGCGCTCGATCGCGTGCGCGCGGGCGAGGCCGATCCACCGTGCCGGGAATGCGGCGGCATCCTGAAGAGCGACACCATCTCCTTCGGCCAGCAATTGGTGCCGGAGGTGATCGAGCGCGCGATGCAGGCGGCCGGAGCCGCCGACCTGCTGCTCGCGATCGGCAGTAGCCTGCTCGGTCTATCCGGTGGCCAACGCCGTGCCGCTTGCCAAGCAGGCCGGCGCGCGTCTCGTCATTGTCAATGCCGAGCCGACGCCCTTCGATTCGATTGCAGATGCGGTATTCAACGCGCCGATCGGAGAGGTCCTGCCCGGCATCGTCGGGTCCGCGACCTGAGCGCGGGCTGCGGGTTCAGGACGCGACGTGGAAGCGTCCGCGGTCTTCGGCGATGCGCCCCGCGCGCAACAATGATGCGAGGTGCTGCGCGATCGTGCGGCGCTCGGCTTCGTCGACAAAAACGTCCCGGTAGCCGCGCGGATAGAGGAAGCGATGTGCCATCAGCTCGTCGAGCGTCGCGGGTTGCGCGGCCAGATGCGCCGCGATCGCGTCTTCACGCGTCTCGAGCCTGGCCGCGAAGGCCTCGAGCAGGGCGAGGAAGGTGGCGCGCTCGGTGACGACGCCCTTGTGGTGCGACGTGACCCAGGTCGTCGCGGGGATGTCGCGTACCGCGCGCAGCGTGTGGCGGAACTGCTCGAGACTCGAGGTCGCGTCGCCATAGTACGGCCCGAAGGACGACAGGTCGATGTCGCCGATGAAGGCGACGCCCTCGGGCTCGACGAGCAGCACGCAGTGCCCCGCAGTGTGTCCCGGCATGTGGATCGCGCGCACGCGGCTGCCGCCGAGATCCCACACCGCACCGTCGGAATAGCCCATCGCGTCGGGACGCTCGACGTAGTGGAATTGCTTTTCGATCTTGGCGCGCATTGGATTCAGCACCGCAGCGGAATACCCGTAGTGACGCGCGAGGCCGGCCCAGCTGCGCGTTGCCTCGAGGTCGGCCTCGTGCGCATAGACGCGCGCGGCGGGCAGGAAATGCAGCCCGGCGATGTGATCCTCGTGCATGTGCCCGAGGATGACCATGTCGACCGGGGCGAGTACGTCCCGCAAGCGGTTGGCGACGACCGGCGTATCGAATGCAACGTACGTGTCGCGGCCGCGTACGACGACCTGGTTGCCGTCGGGGTACTTGCCGGATTTTTCGCCGAAATAGACCGTGACCGCACCGGTCTCGAAGGTCGGCACGGCGGGCGTCGTCATTGCGCGCCGGCTGTCCCCGGTCATCCGCGACCGACGAAAGGCATCTTGCTTGCCATGATGGTCATGAACTGGACGTTGGTTTCGAGCGGCAGATCGGCCATGTGGACGACGGCCTGGCCGACGTGATTGACGTCCATCAGCGGCTCGACCTTGATCGACCGTCGGCCTGCGGTACGCCCTTGGCCATGCGCTCGGCCATCTCGGTGCGCGCATTGCCGATGTCGATCTGGCCGCAGGCGATGTCGTACTGGCGTCCGTCGAGCGAGGTGCATTTGGTGAGTCCGGTGACCGCGTGCTTGGTCGCCGTGTACGGCGCCGAGTAGGGTCGCGGCGCATGGGCCGAGATCGAACCGTTGTTGATGATGCGCCCGCCGCGCGGCGACTGCTCCTTCATGATGCGAAAGGCTTCCTGGGTGCACAAAAACATGCCGGTCAGGTTGATGTCGACGACGCTCTTCCATTGCTCGACGCTCAGCTCGTCGAGCGGGATGCCGGGCGCATTGACGCCGGCGTTGTTGAACAGCACGTCGAGGCGCCCGAAGGCATTCTTCGTTTTCGCAAACAGCGCCTTGACCGAGGCCGGGTCGGCGACGTCGGTCGGTACGCAGAGCGCGTTCGCGCCGTCGGCGCCGGCCTCGGCCTTCACGGCGTCGAGCGGCTCGGGGCGGCGACCAGCGAGGACGACGCGGTAGCCGGCACGCAGCAGCGCGAGGGCGGATGCGCGGCCGACACCGGTGCCGGCGCCGGTGACGATGGCGACTTTTCCTTTGGTGTTCATGTTGGGTTCGTTCTCCGGGTTCACGGGGTCGCCGCAGTGTAAACCGTAAAACCACGGTTGCCGTTGCCTGGGTCCGCAGCTACATTCAGCGCACTCACGGGAGTGTTGGATGATCAGTGCGGAACAGAATGACCTGATGACGCGTGTCGGGGCGGACAGGCCCGCGGGCGCGCTGCTGCGGCGCTACTGGCAGCCCGCGGCGCTGGTCGACGAATTCCAGGCCGGCGACGAGCGCCCGCTGCGTCCGGTACGCCTGCTCGGGCAGGACATGGTGCTGTTCCGCGACCCACAGGGCCGCTACGGACTCATCGATCGTGCCTGCCCGCACCGCGGCGCCGACCTCGCGTTCGGACGGCTCGAAGATGGCGGGCTGCGCTGCGCGTTCCATGGCTGGCTGTTCGACGTCGAAGGGCGCTGCCTGGAGACGCCGGCCGAGCCCGCCGGCAGCCGCCTGTGCGAGCACATCCGACAGCGCAGCTATCCGGTGCTCGAGAAGGCGGGCGTGCTCTGGGCCTGGCTCGGCGACGGCGAAGCGCCAGCGTTTCCGCATTTCGATTGCTTCGTTGCGCCCGACAGCCATGGTTTCGCGTTCAAGGGACTATGGGACTGCAACTGGCTGCAGGCGCTCGAAGTCGGCATCGACCCGGCGCATGCCTCCTGGCTGCACCGCTTCTACGAGGACGAGGACACGGCGCAGAGTTACGGGCGCCAGTTCCGCAGCGCATCGATGGACTCGGATTTGCCGATGACGCGCCTGCTGCGCGAGCACGGCCAGCCCGAGATTCGCGCCGAGCGCGCCGACTACGGCATGCGCCTGTCGACGCTGCGCCGGATCGACGACTGCGCGCACGCACATGCGCATCACCAATATCCTGTTTCCGCAGGCCTTCGTGATCCCGATGAGCGCCGAGATGACGATCACGCAGTGGCACGTGCCGATCGACGATCACGTCGTGCTACTGGTATTCGTTGTTCACCAGCTTCGGCACGCCGGTCGACAAGGCGACGATGCGCGCGCAGCGCCTGAAGACCTACCCGGCGCCGGACTATCGACCCGTCGTCGACCGCGCGAACCACTGGGGCTTCGACCCGCGCGAGCAGCGCACGCAGACCTTCACCGGGATGGGGTTCGACATCAACATTCACGACCAGTTCGCCTGCGAATCGATGGGGTCGATCCAGGACCGCACGCGCGAGAATCTCGGCACGACCGACAAGGGCATCGTGCTCTACCGGCGACTGCTGGTTGACGCGATTCGTCGCAATGGCGCGGGTGAGCGCCCGCTGATGGTGCTCGACGAATCGCAGGCGCGCGCGTTGACGGGGCCTGCGGCGATCGACGGCATCGGCCCGAGCGAGGGCTGGGAAACCTACTGGCGGGACACCGACGCCAAGCGCCGCAGCCGCTGCCCCTGGCTCGGCGCAGGCGCGGGAACGCGCGGCATGAGCTTCGTCGAGCGCCACGGCGTGTGGAGCGATGCGCAGCGTGAGGCCGCGCATCGCGTGCTCGCGGAAGTCACCGAGCGCGGCCTGCAGGTCGTGCGGTTTTCGTTCGCCGATCAGCACGGCCTCCTGCGCGGCAAGGCCGTGGCCGCTGCGGAGCTCGCCGGCGCGCTCAGCGATGGCGTCACGATCACGAGCACGCTGTTCGCCAAGGACAGCTCGCACAAGACCGTGTTCCCGGTGTTCACGCCGGGCGGCGGGTTCGGCATGGAGGAGATGCAGGGTGGGGCGGATGCGCTGATGATTGCCGACCCGACGACCTTCCGCGTGCTGCCCTGGGCGCCGGACACCGGCTGGGTGCTGTGCGAAACCTGGTTCGGCAACGGCATGCCGGTGCCGTTCGATACGCGTCGACTTGCACGGCGCGCGACCGAACGTCTCGCGCAGGCCGGCTACGACTACCTCGCCGGGCTGGAGATCGAGTTTCACATCTTCAAGCTGCTCGATCCGAAGTTGCGCCCGGAGGATGCCGGGCAGCCCGGGGAACCGCCCGAGGTGTCGCTACTCACCCAGGGCTACCAGTACCTCACCGAGCTGCGGTTCGACGCGATCGACCCGGTGATGGAAATCCTGCGCCGCGAGATGGCGCCGCTCGGCCTGCCGCTGCGTTCCTTCGAGGTCGAGTACGGGCCGAGCCAGGTCGAAGTCACGCTCGGCGCGCTGCCGGGGCTCGGCTCGGCGGACGCGATGGTGCTGTTTCGCAGCGCGGCGAAGCAGATTCTTCGCCGCCACGGCTACCACGCCACCTTCATGTGCCGGCCCAAGCTGCCCAACGTGATGTCCTGCGGCTGGCATCTGCACCAGTCGTTGCGCCGGATCTCGGACGGGGCGAACGCCTTCATCCCCGATCAGACCGAGCGGACAGTTGTCGGAGATCGGCCGGCACTGGCTCGGCGGGCTGCTTGCGCACGCGCGCGCCTGCACTGCACTGTCGACGCCGACGCTGAACGGCTACAAGCGCTACCGGCCCTTCGTGCTCGCACCCGATCGCGTCATCTGGGGGCGCGACAACCGCGGCGTGATGCTGCGCGTGCTCGGCGGGGTCGACGATCCGGGCACGCGAATCGAGAATCGCGCCGGCGAGCCGGCGGCAAATCCCTATCTCTACTTCGCGTCGCAGATCGTCGCCGGGCTTGATGGCCTCGAACGCAATCTCGATCCGGGCCCCTCGGCGGATACCCCGTACGAAACGCCGGCCGAGATGCTGCCCGCGACGCTCGCCGAGGCGATCGATTGCCTGGGCGCGAACGATGTCTTGCGCGACGGGCTCGGCGCGGGTTTCGTCGACTACTTCTGCCACATCAAGCGGCCGAGATCGCGCGTTTCAACCTTGCGGTGTCGGACTGGGAGCAGCGCGAGTACTTCGAGCTGTTTTAGGTTAGGGGTCAGACCCCCTTTTAGATGACCGTAGGTTTTCGTAAATCGAAAAAGGGGTCTGACCCCTTGTCTGATGGGATCTGACCCCTTGTCTGACCCCTCCTTCGAACCGGTGAACGTCGCGCTGCGCGACGGCCGCAGCGTGATGATCCGCGCGGTACGCGCGGACGACGCCGAAGGCATGCAGGCGGCGATGGTGCGTCTGTCGGAAGAGGCGCGCTATACGCGCTTCATGGCGCCGCTCAAGGAACTGTCGCCCGCGATGCTCGAGCGCGCGGTGCGGCCGGTGCCGGACCGCGACCTGGCGCTGGTGGCGGTGGCGGGCGAAGCGGACGGACGAACTCATCGTCGCCGGCGCGCGCACGATCGGCGCGGAGGACGGGTAGCTGCGAGTTCGCGGTGACAGTCAGCGGACGCTGGCAGGGCGCGGGGCTCGCCTCGCGCCTGATGAAGGAACTGATCCGCGACGCGTGGCGCGCGGCTTGAAGCGAATCGAGGGCTACGTGCTGGCGTGAACCGGCCGATGCTCGAGCTCGCGCGGCGCCTCGGCTTCTCGGTCGGGCCGAGCGAGGAGGGGCCGTCGGTGAGGCTCGTCCGGCTCGAGCTTCCGCATGCCTGAGTTGCAGGTGCGGCAGGTTCGAAGCTACGCCGTGCGCCCCGGCTCGCGCTTTCCGGCCGGCGCCACGGCGCTGCCGGACGGGGTCAACTTCTGCGTCTTCAGCCGCGACGCGACGCGCATGGAGCTGCTGCTCTACGCCGCCGCCGACAGTCCCGAACCGTTCCAGGTGATCACGCTCGCGCCGGAGGCGAACCGCACGTTCTTTTTCTGGCACGTGTTCGTGGAGCGGCTGCCGGCGGGCACCTTCTACACCTGGCGCGCGGACGGGCCGAGCGACACGCGCGAAACCGGGCGCGCGTTCAACCCGCGCAAGGAGCTCGTCGACCCCTGGGCGCGCGCGGTGAGCGATCGGCTCTGGGATCGGCGCAGGGCGATGGACCGCGGACGCCGAGGACAGGCACTCGATGCGCGCGGTCGTCGACCGAGCCGCTCGCAAGCCCGCGCGCGCCGGTTGCGCTGCGCGGGCTCGAAGGCGCGGTGATCTACGAGCTGCACGTCGGCGGCTTCACGCGCCATCGCCTCGAGCGGCGTCGCGCACCCGGGCACGCTTCGCCGGCCTGATCGAGAAGATTCCCTACCTCAAGGCGCTCGGCGTGACCCACGTCGAGCTGCTGCCGGTGATGGCCTTCGACGAGCAGGACGTGCCGCCGAGCGCCGGCGGCGCGCGGCCTGCGCAACTACTGGGGCTACAGCACGCACAGCTTCTACAGCCCGCATCCGCGGCTATTGCATCGACCCGACGCAGGCCGCTCGGGAGTTCCGCGCGCTGACCGATGCGCTGCACGCGGCGGGCATCGGCGTGCTGCTCGACGTGGTGTTCAACCACACCGCGGAGGGCGGCGCCGAGGGGCCGATGATCAACTTCAAGGGCCTGGCGAACGACATTGTCTACCACCTCGATCCCGCGCGACCGGCGCCGCTACCGCGACTACACCGGCTGCGGCAACACGGTGAACTGCAATCACCCGGTGGTGACGGCGTTCATCGTGCACTGCCTGGAGTACTGGGTCGAGCAGCTCGGCGTCGACGGCTTCCGCTTTGATCTCGCCAGCGTGTTCGCGCGCGATGACTACGGCGCGCTGATGGCCGACCCGCCGCTGCCCTGGGCGATCGAGGCCTCGCGCATCCTCTCCCACGTGCCGCTGATCGCCGAGGCCTGGGACGCGGCCGGCCTGTATCAGGTCGGCGCCTTTCCCGGCATGGCCTGGGCGGAGTGGAACGGTCGCTACCGCGACGTGATGCGCCGCTTCGTGCGCGGCGATCCCGGGCTCGCCGGCGAGGTCGCCACGCGCATCGCCGGCAGCGCCGATCTCTACGGCGACGACGGGCGCCGGCCGGCCAACAGCATCAACTTCGTCACCTGCCACGACGGCTTCACGCTCCGTGACCTGGTGAGCTACAACGACAAAGCACAACGAGGCCAACGGCGAGGACAACCGCGACGGGAGCGAACGACAACGCGAGCTGGAACTGCGGTGCCGAGGGCGAGACCACGGACCCGGCGGTGAACGCGCTGCGCCTGCGCCAGGCAAAGAACTTCCTCGCGATCCTCATGCTCTCGCGCGGCGTGCCGATGCTGCTCGCGGGCGACGAGGTGCTGCGGAGCTCAGCGCGGCAACAACAACGCCTACTGCCAGGACAATGAGATCTCCTGGTTCGACTGGGACACTGATCGAGCGCAACCGCGACATGCTGCGCTACACGCGCGAGCTGATCGCGCTGCGCCGGCGCCATGCCTGCCTGACGACGAACCGCTTCTTCGACGGCAGGCCGGTCGCCGGCCGAGGCCTTGCCGGACATCGCCTGGCATGGGGTGCGCTCGGCGAGGCGCCCTGGGACGAGGCGCAGGAGCGCTTTCTGAGGTACACGCTGGCCGGGCTATCGTCGGACGAGGAGGATCTGCACGTGATCCTCAACATGTCGGACGATGCGCTGGAGGTCGCGCTGCCGGCGATCGCGGACCGGCGCTGGCACCTCGCGCTCGACACCGCGCGCGATTCGCCGGCCGACATCGTTGCGCGCGGCGCGCAGGCGCCGCATGTCGAAGACGTCCTGTCCGGCGCGCGCGCGCAGCGTGGTCGTGCTCGAGGCGCGCGCTCAGAAGCGTTCTTTGACGAACTTGAACGCGTAGCCGGGGTCGCGGTAGCCGCCGGGCTTCTGCCGCTTGGGCAGTTTCACCTTCTCGCGCGGCGCCTGCTTGTACGGAATTTGATCAAGCATGTGGGTGATGATGTTGAGCCGCGCGCGTTTCTTGTCGTCCGAGCGCGCAACGTACCAGGGCGCGAACGGGGTGTCGGTCGCGGCGAACATGTCGTCGCGCGCGCGCGAGTAGTCGTACCAGCGGCTGTAGGACTTGAGGTCCATTCGCCGAGAGCTTCCAGATCTTGCGTCCGTCGTCGATCCGCGATGCGAGCCGCCGGGTCTGCTCTTCGGGGCTTACTTCCAGCCAGTACTTGATGAGGATGATCCCCGAGTCGACCATCGCTTTCTCGACCAGCGGTACCGCCTTGAGGAATTTCTTCGTCTGCTCCGCGGTGCAGAAGCCCATTACGCGCTCGACGCCCGCGCGGTTGTACCAGCTGCGGTCGAAGATCACGACCTCGCCCGCGGCGGGGAAGTGCGGGAGATAGCGCTGCACGTACATCTGGCTCTTCTCGCGCTCGCTCGGCGCGGTGAGCGCGATCACGCGGAATACGCGCGGGCTCACACGCTCGGTGATCGCCTTGATGACGCCACCCTTGCCGGCGCCGTCACGGCCCTCGAAGACGATGCAGACCTTGAGCCCCTTGTGCTTGACCCATTCCTGGAGCTTGACCAGCTCGACGTGCAGCTTCCGAAGCGCCTTGTCGTAGGCCTTGCCTTTGATCGTTTCCTGCGGGGCCGCTGCGGCCTGCTTCGATTTCTTCGCACTCGCTTTCATGGCGTTATGTCCTCGAGTTATCGACTGTAGAAGCGGCCGCGGTCAACCCGGTGACGATGTCCGGATGCAGCCACGCGCCGCGGTACTGGCGCAGCCAGGCGATGCTGGGGACGAGGCGCGAAGGCGTCATGCGTTCCGGTTCAGCTTTGACACGCCGACCGGCTGCCCCGGGGTCAGGTTCCCGGTTGGACCTTCTGCCAGCTCGAATCCGGTTCGAAGCGGGTGATCGCGCTCGCGCGCGTCGCGGTCGCCGGGCCGAGATCCTTCTGATAGAGCACGCCGTCGTGGCTCACCATGAACGTCGTCACCCCGGTCTCGCCGTAGCGCACCGGCCAGGCGACGACGGCGAAGCCGCCGATCATGCGACCGTGCGCGACGTAGCTGTACGCGCCGCCGGGTGCGCTCTTGCCCTGCGCGCGGAGAATCTTGTAGCGGTAGCCGTAGTAGCCCGCCGCGCGACTGCCGCCGGCGGCGCGCGCCGCGGCCACCGCGGGGCCGAGCGGGCTTTCGGGTTCGCCGGCCTTGCTCGGCCAGTACAGGCCGTTCTTGCTGCCGGCTGCGCTGCGGAATCGGCCGGCGTACTCGAGCACGCCGTCGCCGTTGCGGTCCTTGGCGGCGTACTCCCGCTGCGCGTCGTAGATCGCGAGCATCACCTGCATCACGGAAAGCTCGTTGCGCCCGATGCGGCGCACGCGGATCTCGTCGGCGCCGGCGCGCGTGTCGAAGCGCCAACCCTGCGCGGTTTTCACGATGGGGACGCCCATGGTCCAGCCGTCGGTGCCGACCGCAACGAGTGCTTTTGCATCGCCGACCGGCTTGATCGCATGCGCCTTGGCCCAGGCGGCAAGGAACTTGTAGCGGATCTCCGCGCCGACCGGCGGGATGAGCGCGTGATAGTTCGCACCGAGCAGTGCCTTCATGGCGTCTTCGTCACTCGTCGCGACCGCGTCGCCGAACGCGTTCATCGCCGCCTCGGGCGTCGGGAACGTCTTTTGCTGGGCGCGTGCGGCCGGTGTGAATGCGAGCGCGAGCACGAGCGCCGTGGCGAGCGCGGCTGCAATGCCGCGGGACCGCTGTAGGGTGGATTGCATTGTCGAGCCTTCCTTAGCGCCTGCGGCCGCCGCCACCGCGTCCGCCGCCGCCACCGCGTGCGCCGCCGCCGCGCGAGGCGCCGCCGCTGGGACGCGAGCCGGCGCTCGGCCGCGATCCCGAACTTGCGCTGCCGCGATGGCTTGCCATCGACTGATTGCTCGCACGGCCACGGTCCATGTCGCGCTGCGACGCGCTGCCACCGCCGACACCCTGGAATGCGCTGCCGCGACTGCCGCCGCCGCGATCTGCGGTGCTTGCGCCGCTCCGGTTGCCCGTTCGGCTGCGATCCGACGTGCCTGCACTCGCCCTGTCACCCGTTCGGCCGCGATCCGCCGTGCCTGCGCTCGCCCTGTCACCCGTACGGCCGCGATCGCCTGCGCCGGCGCGATCCCCGGCGCCGCCCTCGCGCCCGCGATAGTCGCGCCGCGCGTCGGCGCCGCCGACGCCCTTGCCGTATTTCTCGCGGCTCGCCGAATCCCGGTAGGACACGCCCTTGCGATGGCTTGCGTCGTGTTGCCAGTTGCCGCCCGTGCCGACGTTGGTCCGGTTGTAGTTGCGGTCGATGCTGGTGGCCCGGTTGACGTTGACGTTGACGTTGCCGCCGCGCCAGTTGCAGTTGCCGTAGATCGCGCCAGCGGCCGCGATGCCCACGCCCCAGGCGAAACCGCGGGCGAGCGCGGCGCCCGGATAGTAATAGGGCGACGGCGGCCAGTAGTACGGCGGATACGCGGGATAGCCCCAAACGCCGTACACGACGGTCGGGTTGTAGGCCGGGACGTAGATCACCTGCGGGTCAGACGGCACGACCTTGATCACGGTCTGCTCGACGATCACCTTCTGCTGCTCGGTCGATTTGAGATTGCCCGAACTTTCGGCGCGCTGCCGCAACCGCTGGACGGCATCGAGCACCGACTTCTGGTCGGCGAGGAATGCGTCGCCGAGCTTCTGCGTCCAGTCGAGCTTGGCGTTCATCGGCTCGAGGACCTGCGGGAAGGCGACCAGCGACTTGACGCTCACGTCCCAGTTCTGGTTATCGACCGCCTTGATCGCGGCGTCGCCCTTGACGTTCGGGTTCGCCTTAACCCAGCGTGCGGCCTGCACCACCTCGAGCGGGTAGGTGGAGGCCATCAGCACCTGCGAGAGGAGATCATCCGGGTAGAGCGCGATCGGCGCGACCAGCGCCTCGATCTCTTCGGGCTTGAACGGTGATGCCGGATCTTGGGCGCGCGCCGTTCCGCCGACCACCGTCGCACACGCGAGGAGCAGCACGAGGAGGTGTCGGAACAGCTGTGTGTGTTGGAAATTCATGCGTTGAGCTCGCGGACCGCTGAACCGGCGCCACCACCTATGCCTATGGGTGATCAATTTTCCGGGCCGGGGCGTGGCGTCATTTGACCTAAAACAAAATACCCAAATAGAGAAGGTGCAGTCCGATCTTGTGGCGATGGCGCGGCGCGAAGTATACGCAATGTTTCACCGGCCGATCGCGCCCGTTGGACGAATTAGGGCAAAATGGGGCCCTCGGCGCGAGCCTGTCGCGAACTGGAATTTCGCGACGGCAAACCGGCGCCTGCTCGCCCTCCGCAGAGTTCCCCATGCCCGCTCTTACGCTTTCCCGCTCGGCGCTTGTCATAACCGCCCTTGCCGCGCTCGCCGCCGGCTGCTCCAAGGAGCTACCGCCGGCGAAGCGGCCGCCGCCGCCGGTGTCGGTGCTGACCGTAAAACCGACCACGATTCCGGTGTCGGAGACCTTCGTTGCGCAAACCGAAAGCTCGCGCCAGGTGGACATCGTCGCGCGCGTGTCGGGCTACCTTGACAAGATCGCCTATCAGGAAGGCGAGGTGGTCAAGGAAGGGCAGGTGCTCTTCCAGCTCGACCCCAAGCCGTTCCAGGCGCAGCTCGACGCGGCGAAGGGCGAGTTGTTGGCGCAGCAGGCGCGCTTCAAAACCGCGAAGGCGACGCTCAATCGCGTCAAGCCGCTCGCCGAGCAGAACGCGCTGTCGCAGTCCGACCTCGACCGCGCGCAGGGCGAGTTCGACGCGTCGGTGGCCGCGGTGTACGCGGCGCAGCGCCAAGGTGACCGAAGCCGATCTCAATCTCGGCTACACCACGATCACGCTCGCCGGTGAACGGCGTGGCCAGCCGCTCGCTGCAGCGCGAGGGCGCCTTCATCAACGCGATGTCGCAGAACGCCAACCTCACCTACGTCGCGGCGGTCGATCCGGTCTGGGTGAACTTCAGCGTCTCGCAGAACCAGATGGCGAAGTCGGCGGACGAGGTCGCGAAAGGCCGGGCCTTGTGCCGCCGAAGGATCGGCACTACGAGGTCGAATTCGTGCTGCCGGACGGCTCGACCTATCCGACCAAGGCAAGATCAGCTTCGCCGATCCGTCGTTCAGCCAGGACACCGGCTCGTTCCTGGTGCGTGCCGTGCTGCCGAATCCGAAGCGCGACCTCCGGCCGGGAATGTTCGTGACCGCGAACCTGAAAGGCGCGGTGCGCCCCGACGCGATCGTCGTGCCGCAGCTCGCGGTGCAGCAGGGCTCGAACGGCCATCTGGTCTACGTGGTCAAGCAAGACGGCACCGCCGAAGTGCGCCCGGTGGTGGTCGGCGACTATTACGGCGAGAAGCGACATCGTGATCGTGAACGGCCTGCAGGCGGGCGACCGCGTCGTGGTCGAGGGCGTGCTCAAGGTTGTGCCCGGGCAAGCCGGTGAAGATCGTCGAGCCGGGGCACGGCCGCTGCCGAGCCCGCCGAGGCGGCCAAGGCCGAGCAGCCGCGGCCGAAGCAAGAAGTAGCGCACGACCATGTTCACCCACTTCTTCATCGACCGGCCGATCCTCTCGGCGGTCATCTCGATCCTGATCGTGCTCGGCGGCGCTGGTGGCGATGTCGGTCACGCCGATCGAGCAGTATCCCGGACATGGCGCCGCCGCAGGTCCAGGTCACGGCGCGCTATCCGGGGGCGACTGCCGAGGTCATCGCGAACACCGTCGCGGCGCCGATCGAGGCGCAGATCAACGGCGTCGACAACCTGCTGTACTTCTACTCGACCAGCTCGTCGAGCGGCAACGTCACGATCAACGTCGTCTTCAAGCCGGGCACCAATCCGGACATCAACCAGGTCAACGTGCAGAACCGGGTGAGCCAGGCGACGCTCGCAGCTGCCGCAGACGGTCGTGCAGCAGGGCATCACGGTCGACAAGCAATCGTCGAGCTTCCTGATGGTGATCTCGATCTATTCGCCGGACGACCGCTACGACTCGACCTACATCGACAACTACACCAACCTCTACGTGCTCGACGAGCTGAAGCGGGTGCCCGGGGCCAACCGCGCGTCGGTGCTCGGCCTGCCCGACATCGCGATGCGCGTCTGGCTGCAGCCCGACCGCATGGCGCAGCTCGGCATCACCGTCAGGAAGTCGCGCAACGCGATCCAGAGCCAGAACCAGACGTTCGGCATCGGCCAGATCGGCGGCCAGCCGGCGCTGCCCGGCGTCGACGCAGCAGTTCGTCGTGACCGCGCAGGGCCTGCTGACCAAGCCGGAGGAGTTCGAGAACATCATCGTGCGCGCGGCCAAGGAAGGCACGGCGATCGTGCGCATCAAGGACATCGGCCGCGTCGAGCTCGACAAGCGCGACTACTCGATCGCGAGCCGCATGAACGGCAAGCTGGCGACGACGATCGCGGTGTACCAGCAGCCGGGCGCCAACGCGGTGGAGACGGCCAAAGCGGTGCGCAAACGGCTCGACGAGCTGAAGGCGCAGTTTCCCACCGGGCTCGATTACAAGGTCGTGCTCGACACCAGCGTGTTCACGCTGACGTCGATCGACAAGGTGGTGCACACGTTCTTCGAGGCGGTCATCCTCGTCGTGCTGGTGGTGTTCATGTTCCTGCAGTCGCTGCGGGCAACGGTCATTCCGATCCTCGCCGTGCCGGTTTCGATCATCGGCACCTTCATCGGCATGCACCTGCTCGGCTTCTCGGTCAACATGCTGACCCTGTTCGGCATGATCCTGGCGATCGGCCTGGTGGTCGACGATGCGATCGTGGTGGTCGAGAACGTCGAGAGCCAACATGACGACGCACAAGGACTTTCGGCGCTCGAGGCGGCGAAGCAGGCGATGACCGAGATCGCCGGCGCGCTGATCTCGATCGTGCTGGTGCTGGTCGCGGTGTTCATGCCGGTGGCCTTCCTCGGCGGCGTCACCGGCACGCTGTACAAGCAGTTCGCGATCACGATCTCGATCTCGATGGTGATCTCCGGGATCATGGCGCTGACGCTTTCGCCCGCGCTCGCTGCGATCATCATCAAGGCGCATCACGGCGAAAAGAAGGGGTTTTTCCGCTGGTTCGAGAACAGCTTCGAGGCCCTGCGCAAGGGCTATGTCGGCGGCGTGGCGCGCATCGTCCAGGCCTGGCCGCTGTCGCTCGCCGTGTTCGCTGCGGTGCTGTTCGGCATCGTCTCGATGTTCAAGATCCTGCCTTCGAGCTTCGTGCCGGACGAGGATCAGGGCTACTTCTTCGTCGTTGCGCAGACGCCGGACACCGCGAGCCTCGACGTCACGAGGAAGCTGACCGAGAAGGCCGCCAAGATCGTCAGTGCCGATCCCGCGATCCAGAACGTCGCCTGGGTGGACGGCTACAGCCTGATCGACAGCCAGTTCTCGAACAATTCTTCGGTCATGTTCGCCCAGTTGAAGCCCTTCGAGGAGCGCGCCGACCGCTCGCTGCTCGCCTTCGATACGCTCAAGCGGCTGAATGGCAAGTTCTTCGGCCTGCGCGAAGGCTTCGCCTTTGCGGTCAATCCGCCGTCGATCCCGGGGATGGGAACCACTGGCGGGTTCGAGTTCTACATCCAGAACCGCGGCTCGGGCGATCCGCGCGCCACTGGCGCCGCGGTCGATGCCTTCCTCGCCAAGGCGCGCCAGCGGCCCGAGCTTGCCGGCGTGAACACCACCTTCCGCGCCGCGAGCCAGCAGCTGTTCGTCGACCTCGATCGCAACCGCGCCGAAGTGCTCGGCGTGCCGGTGAGCGACGTGTTCCAGACCATGCAGGCGTTCTTCGGCTCGCAGATCGCCGGCCAGTTCAGCCAGTTCAGCCGCGTGTGGTGGGTGATCGTGCAGGCCGACGCCGAGTATCGCGCCGAGCCGAAGGATTTCGACAAGGTCACCGTGCGTTCGAAATCCGGCGCGAATGTGCCGCTGTCGGCGCTGATTACGACGCGCTATGTCGCGTCGCCCAAACTGCTGACCCGCTTCAACGGCTTTCCCGCGGTGAAGATCAACGGCAGCGAGGCGGCGGGCTACAGCTCGGGCCAGGCGCTCGCGGCGATGGAGGATGTGGCGCGCGAGACCTTGCCGGGTGATTTCGCGTTCGCCTGGGCGGGCCAGGCGCTGCAGGAAAAGCAGTCCGGGGGAACCTCGACGACGGCGTTCGTCTTCGGGCTGATCGTGGTGTTCCTGCTGCTCGCCGCGCAGTTCGAGAAATGGACCCTGCCGATCGCCGTCGTGCTCTCGGTGCCCTTCGCAATTCTCGGCGCATTGCTGCTGACCTGGGTGCTCGGACTGAAGAACGACGTCTACTTCCAGGTCGGCCTGGTGACGCTGGTCGGCCTGTCGGCGAAGAACGCGATCCTGATCTGCGAGTTCGCGATCGAGCGCGTCCATCACGGCATGGCGGTGCGCGAGGCGGCGATCGAGGCGGCTGGCCTGCGCCTGCGCGCGATCGTCATGACCTCGCTCGCCTTCGGCCTCGGCTGCGTGCCGCTTGCGACCGCGACCGGGCCGGGCGCCAACAGCCTGCGCGCGATCGGCACCGGCGTGATCGGCGGCATCGCGGCGTCGACCTTCGTCGCGGTCTTTTTCGTGCCGCTGTTCTTCTGGCTGCTCGAGTCGATGAGCGAGCGCTTCGGGGGCGTCAAGGCGAGCGCGGGCGAAGCGCCGCATGCGCATGGCGGCGAGGCGCCCGACGTGCCGCATGCGAAGCGCGAAGGCGACTGAGATGCGGCGCGCGCTGCCCGCCCTGGCCTTGGCATCGGCGCTCGCCGCCTGTACGGTGGTCGGTCCCGACTACGAACGCCCGAACGTCGATGTGCCCTCGGCGTGGCGCGTCGACTACCCGCAGGCCGCCGAGCTCGCCAACGCGCGCTGGTGGGAGCAGTTCGGCGACCCGGTGCTGAACGCGCTGATCGATACCGCCCTGCGCGAGAACCGCGACCTGCGCGCTGCCGCCGCGCGGGTCGACCGCTTCATCGGCGCGTTGCGCACCACGCGTTCCCAGTTCTATCCGCAGGTCGGCTACGGGCTCGACGCCAGCCGCAACCGCGCAACCGAGAAGGGGCCGACGCCGCTGCCGGCCGGCAGCGATCCCTGGTACAACCTGTATCAGGGCTCCGTCGGCGCGGTCTGGCAGATCGACTTGTTCGGGCGCGTGCAGCGCGAGGGCGAGGCGGCGCAGGCGCAGGTGCTGGCGAGCGAGCAGGGGCGGCGCGGCATCGTCGTCTCGGTGGTGACCAGCGTCGCGGCAAGCTACATCGCGCTGCGCGCGCTCGATCGTCAGCTCGAGATCGCCAAGGCGACGGAAAGGAACTATGGCGAAACGCTGCGCATCTTCGAGCTGCGTTACAAAGGCGGCGTGGTTTCGCAGGTCGAACTGTCGCAGATTCGCTCCCAGTACGAGCAGGCGCGTGCGGCGGTACCCACGCTCGAGCAGCAGGTCGCGGCGCAGGAAAACCTGATCTCGATTCTGCTCGGCGCCAATCCGAGGGTGATTCGCCGTGGCAAGACCATCGACGCACTCGTAGCGCCCGGGATCCCTGCGGCGCTGCCCTCGTCTTTGCTCGAGCGCCGGCCGGACGTGCTGCAGGCGGAGCAGAATCTCGTCACCGCGAATGCCAACGTCGGCGTCGCGAAGTCGCTCTACTACCCGACGCTCTCGCTCACCGGGCTGCTCGGCCTGGCGAGCGCGGCGCTGGGTGACTTTTTGAACAGCGGTGCTGCGGTGGCGACACTGGCTGCGGGGCTCAGCGGCCCGATCTTCACCGGCGGCGCGATCGAGGGACAGGTGTTCTCGGCCGAGGCCGCGCAACGCGAATCGCTCGAGTTCTACCGCCAGGTGATCTTGAACGCGCTGCGTGAAACCAACGACGCCCTCGTCGGCACCGAAAAGCGCACGCTCGAAGCCGCGGCGCAGCAGCGGCGGGTCGTGGCGCTGCGCGAGTACGCGCGCCTGTCGCGTCTGCGTTTTGACAACGGCTACGCGGGCTACCTCGAGGTGCTGTACGCCGAGAATGAGCTCTTCAGCGGGGAATTGACCGCGGTGCGCGCGAGCGCCGATCGACTGACCGAGTACGTGAACGTCTACAAGGCGATGGGCGGCGGCTGGCTGGACGAAGCCGACAAGCTCGCGCCGAAGGCGCAGGGGTTCGTCGAAAAGGCCAAATAGAGAAAGGGGTCGGAAAAGGGGTCAGACCCCTGTGGATAAGTCCGGCGAGTATATTTCCAGCGTGATGGACTTATCCACAGGGGTCTGACCCCTTTTATGCCGAATCGCTCCAGCCCGACCATCGATCCGCAGGCCGCAAAGCAGGCGATCTTCGAGTACTGCAAGAAGCGCGGTGCGCTCGCGGTCGGCGTCGCCAACCTCGCGGCCTGCGAGCGGATCGCGCCGCCCGGCCATCGCCCGAGCGACCTCTTTCCGCGCGTGAAATCGGTCATCGCGCTCGGCATCGGCGGCCAGACACAGGGCGCCTGGCAGCTGCCGGCGAAGGCAATGGCCTACTCCGGGTCGACCGAAGTGCGCGCCTACAAGGTTGCCTACGGCCTCGCGTTCTTCATCGAGCAAAAATTCGGCATCCCCGCGGTCTACGTGCCGCCCGACATGGACCCGGACGGCGGACCGCGCGTGCCGCTGCAAAGTCTCAAGTTGCACGCCGAGCTCGCGGGCATCGGCGCGCGCTCGTTTGCCGGCGACATCCTGCTGCACCCGGCATTCGGTTTCATGTATTACGCCTCGGTGTTCACCGAGCTCGAGCTGCCGGCAGACGCGCCGATGCAGGACAATCCCTGCCCGGCGCCGTCCTGCGTCAACATGCACCGCAGCACGGGGCGCACACCGTGCATGAAGTTCTGCCCTGCGCAGTGCCTGTCGGGGGAGATCGATGCCCAGGGGCGGCAAACGTTGATGCGCTACGACATGGCGGCCTGCGCCGAGTTCACGCAGGAGTACGACACGGTGCCGAAGATTCTTGCCGACGCGGTGGCCGAGTCGGAGGGGCGCGACGGCGCCGAGCAGCTGCTCGACCCGGACCGGCGCATGCTCTGGTACAAGGTGTCGGCGGGCTCCGGCGCGTGGTTCGCGCAGTGCTTCGAATGCATGCGCGTGTGTCCGCTCGCGACGCGCGCGCCCGCGGCCGACCCGATCCTGCGCGCTGCAGCGGGCCGCGAAAAGGCGGGCTGATGGCGCGCGGGCTCACGCGCGAGCAGATTGGCGTCACCGACGCGATGATCGCGAGCTTCGGCGAGACGGTCTTCGGCATGAGCCATAACCTGCAGGTTCGCGAGGGCGACCCGATCCGTGCGCTTGACTGGGCCGAAATCGAGCGCCAACGCGAGCCGATGGGGCTTGCCGACGCGCAGATCGCAGCGCGCCTGGGCTTGTCGCGCGATCAGGTGATGTGGATCCGCAACGCCGAAGAAATGCGCCGCTTTCGAGGCGGCCAGCAGGCCTACCTCCTCGAACTCGGAGGCGCGCGGCGCTACCGCGCGGAGCGCGTGGTCCGCTTGGAAGACCGGTTTAGCTACAGCGACGATGCGCTGCGCCTGCGCAATGCGTTGGCCTTCGATCCCGAGCGGGCACGCGAGTACGTCGCGCGCGGCTGGTGGGGCGACGACACCTTGAGCGGATGGCTCGCGCGCCAGGCGGCGACGTGCCCCCAGGCGCCTGCGCTGGTGCACGCCGGCGCCCGGATTTCATGGCAAGCCCTGGCGGAACGCGTTGCGCGCTTCGCCGAAGGGCTGCGGCGTGCGGGCGTTGCGCGCGGCGGGGTCGTCGCGGTGCAGCTTCCGAATCTCCCCGAATTCGTCGTCGCCTACCTCGCGATTCTCCGGCTCGGCGCGGTGATGGCGACGGTCCACATGGCTTACCGCGGCACCGAGATCGAATCGCTCCTCGGACACGCCGGCGCCTGCGCAGCGGTCTGCCTCGCCGAGACCAAGGACGCCGCGCCTGCAAATCTGTTTCTCGCCGCGCGCGAAAAGCTGCCGACGCTGCGGACGGTGATCGCGCTCGGCCCGAAGGTCGAAGGTGCGCAGGCGTTCGCCGATCTCGAGGCGTCGCCCCCGATCGCGCGCGACGTTCCGGGCCCGGTCGCGGCCGACCCCTTCCTGCTCCTCTACACGTCGGGCACGACCTCGGCGCCGAAGGCGGTGCCGCACAGCTACCACACGATGCTTTCGAACGCGCGCCTATCCGTGCCTGAACACCGGCTCGGCGCGGAGGACCGCATCCTGTCCGCGGCGCCCTATACCCACCTGTTCGGCCTGTATGCCTTGCATATCGCCTTTGCCTGTGGCGCCGCGTCGGTCCTGCTGCCCGTATTCACGCCCCCTGATCTCGCCGCCACAATCGAGCGCGACCGGCCCACGGCGCTGTGGACCGCGCCCGCGCATATCGCCGCCGTGCGCGCGATGGGCTTGCTCGACAAACACGACTGGGGATCGCTGCGACTGGCGATCATGTCGGGGAGTGCCTGCCCTCCCGAGCTTGTCCGGAGCTTTGCCGCCAAGCTGCCCGCCTGCGCGGTCACGCAACTCTGGGGCATGACCGAGACGCAGGCCGCGCTCTATACCCGCCCCGGCGACGCGCCGGGGGTCGCGGCCAACAGCGCGGGCCGGCCGAGTCCGGGTACCGAAGTGCGCATCGTCAATGCGGACGGCGTTGCTGCTGCGCCGGGCGACGAAGGCGAGTTGCAGGTCCGGGGTTGCCTCCTGTTTCCCGGGTTCTTCGACAACGCAGTGGCCAACGCCGAGGCGTTCACGGCCGACGGCTGGTACCGCAGCGGCGACCTTGCAACGATGGATGCCGCCGGGAACGTGTCCATTACTGGGCGCTCGAAGGACATCATCAACCGCGGCGGGCACAAGTTCAATCCGCGCGACGTCGAGGATCTGCTCGCGGCGCACCCGCAGGTGCTGATGGCGGCGATCGTGCCGATGCCGGACGCGGTGCTCGGCGAACGCGCCTGCTGTTTCGTCCAGCTGCGCCCTGGGGCCGACGCACCGACACTCGGCGCGCTGAATGCCTACCTGACGGGGCAAGGCATCGCGAAGATCAAGCTGCCCGAGCGCCTCGTCGTCGCCGAAGCGCTGCCGCTGACGCCGACACGCAAAGTGATCAAGGGGAGGTTGAAGATTCCGACCTAAACGGGGTCAGACCCCATTTTTCCGACGAGGCCGGTATAAAAAGGGTCTGACCCCTTTGTCGTCAAACGCCCAAGTACTGGTGCTGCACGTCCTCGCTCGCCGCGAGTTCGGCTGACGTTCCGCTCCACACCACGCGACCCTTTTCGAGCACGTAGTGCCGGTCGGCGACGCGCGTCAGGGCCTTGACGTCCTTGTCGATCATCAGGATCGACTGCCCGGCGGCTTTGAGGCTTTCGACCGAACGGTAGATTTCGGCGCGCACCAGCGGCGCGAGGCCCTCGGTCGCTTCGTCCAGGATCAGCAGGCGGGGATTGGTCATCAGCGCGCGCGCGATGGCGAGCATCTGCTGCTCGCCGCCGGAGAGCTGGTTGCCGAAGTGATCGCGTCGCTCGGCGAGGCGCGGGAAGAGCCCGAATGCCTTGTCGAGCGTCCAGGGTGCGTCATGTCCGCTGCGGTTTGCGGCGGTTGCGATCAGATTCTCGCGTACCGTCAGGTTGGGAAACACCTGGCGGCCTTCGGGCACCAGGCCGAGACCCGCCTGCGCAATGCGGTAGGACGGCAGCCCGCGAATCGGCGCGCCGTCGAAGCGGATCGTTCCCGAGAGCGTGCGAATGATCCCCATGATCGAGCGCACGGTGGTGGTCTTGCCCATGCCGTTGCGGCCGAGCAGGGTGGCGACCTCACCCGCGCCGATGCGCAACGTCACGCCGAAGAGCACCTGGCTCTGGCCATAGGCGGTCTGCAGATCGTGGACGTGAAGGAGTGAATTGTTCATGCCGGTCTCGCGCGCTCAGTCCTCGTACTCTTCGCCGAGGTAGGCCGCGCGTACTTCGCGGTTGGCGCGGATTTCCTCGGGCGTGCCGGTGGCGATGATGCGGCCGTAGACCAGAACCGAGATCCGGTCGGCGAGCGTGAACACGGCATCCATGTCGTGCTCGACGAGGACGATGGTCTGGCGCCCTTTCAGCGTGCCGAGGAACTGCGACCATGCGCTGCGATTCGTCGATGCCCATGCCGGCCACCGGCTCGTCGAGCAGCAGCAGACGCGGCGCGGTGGCGAGCACCATCGCGATTTCGAGCTGGCGTTGCTCGCCGTGCGCAAGGTTCGCGGCCAGCACGTCGGCGCGGTCACCGAGGCCGACTTCGTCCAGGATCGTGCGCGCCGGGACCTGCAACGCCGCGTCCTCGCGCGCCGCACGCCAGAAGCGAAAGCTGTGGCCGGCGTGCGCCTGCACCGCCAGCGCGACGTTGTCGAGCACGCTGAACTCGCGGTAGATGCTGGTGATCTGGAACGAGCGCGCAAGCCCCTTGTGCGAGCGCGCGGCGGTGCCGAGCGCGGTGACGTCCTCCCCGGCGAACCGGATGCGCCCCGCATCCGGGCGCAGGTTGCCGGCGAGCTGTGCGATCAGCGTCGTCTTGCCGGCGCCGTTCGGACCGATGATGGCGTGCGTTTCACCTGGTCGCACGTCGAGCGTCACCCCGTCGGTGGCGCGCAGCGCACCAAACGCCTTGATCAGTCCCTGGACGTCGAGCAGCGGCTCAGTCATGGCGATCGCCCCCGGGGATCAGGCCCGCGAGGCCGCGCCTGGCGAACAGCACGACCAGGATCAGGAACGGCCCGAGGATGATCTGCCAGTGCACGGTCCACCCGGCCAGGATGTCTTCGAGCAGGAGGAAGGCGAACGCGCCCAGCACCGGACCGATCATCGTCCCGATGCCGCCCAGGATCACCATGAACATGATCTCGCCCGATCGCGTCCAGTGCATGAAGTCGGGGGTGAGGTAGGCGGTATGGTTGACGAGCAGCAGGCCCGCGACGCCGCACATCGCACCGGCGATGACGAACGCGCCAAGCCGGTAGAGGTAGGGCGAGAAGCCGATCGCACGCGTGCGGGCTTCATTCGATTTTGCCGCCCGGATCACCATGCCGAAGCGCGAATGCACGATCCGGTGCACGATGTAGAGGAACGCCACCATCACCGCGAACACCAGGTAATAGAACGCGGTGCCATTCTTGAGATCGATCAGCCCGGCGAAGTCGCTGAGTGCGGCGAGCCGCAGCCCGTCGTCACCGCCGTATTCTTCGAGCGAGATGGCGAGAAAGTAAAGCATCTGCGTGAAGGCGAGGGTGATCATGATGAAATAGATGCCGCTGGTACGGATCGACACCGCGCCAATCACGAGCGCGATCAACGCGGACGCGCCGACCGCCACGCCGAGCTGGATGAAACCGTTGTCTATGCCGTACTGGGCGAGGATGGCGACTGCGTAGCCGCCGATGCCGAGGTAGGCCGCGTGCCCGAAGGACACCATGCCGCCGTAGCCGAGGATCAGGTTGAGGCTCAGCGCTGCAATGGCGAAGATCATCACGCGGCGCAGCAGGTCGACGTAAAACGGTTGCTCGAAGAACGCGGCGATGAACGGCACAGCCGCAATCAGCGCCAGGCCGACGATCAGCACAAACAATCGAAGGTGCCCGCGCATCTCAGTGCCCCTTCGCGGGAAACAGGCCTTCCGGGCGCAGCGCGAGCACGATCGCCATCAGCAGGTAGATCAGCATCGAGGCGAGCGCCGGGCCGGCGGCCTCCGCGGCGGTCGGCGAGATCAGCGTGCCGAGCACCGGTTTGAGGAACGCGCGCCCCATCGTATCGACCATGCCGACGATCAGCGCCCCGGCGAGCGCGCCGCGGATCGAACCGATGCCGCCGATCACGATCACCACGAAAACCTGAATCAGGATCAGTTCGCCCATGCCGGGCTGCACGGCATAGATCGGTCCCGCCATCAGGCCGGCCAGTCCGGCGAGCGCGGCACCCACCCCGAACACGATCGTGTAGAGCAGCCGGATGTTGACGCCGAGCGCCGCCACCATGGTCCGGTTGGACGCGCCGGCGCGGATCAGCATCCCCAGACGGGTGCGCGTAATCACGTACCACAGCAGCAATGCGACCGCCGCGCCGACCACGATGATCGAGAGGCGATAGATCGGGTAGCGCACGTTGGTGAAGAGATCGACGTGGCCCGCAAGATACTGCGGGATGTCGCTGTACAGCGCCGCACGCCCCCAGATGATCGCGATCAATTCATTGAAGAACAGAATCAGGCCGAAGGTCGCGAGTACCTGGTCGAGGTGATCGCGCTCGTAGAGCGTGCGTAGCGCGACGACTTCGACCACGATGCCGACGACCAGCGTGCCGGCGAGCGCGAGCACGACGCCCAGCAGGTAGGACCCGGTCCACTGAGTGAATGCGACCGCAAGGTAGGCGCCGACCATGTACATCGCGCCGTGCGCGAGATTCACCATGTTCATGATGCCGAACACGAGCGTGAGCCCCGCCGCCATCAGGAACAGCATGGCGCCGAACTGCAACCCGTTCAGGGTTTGCTCGGCAATCAGGATCGCGTTCATCGGGCTATAAAAAAAGGGCGCGGTCCAACCGCGCCCTTTTTGGACTGAAGGCTGTGCCTACCACTTCATCTTGCAGTCTTTGTAGTAGGTATCCTTGTGATTGGTGAATACGGTCTTCTGGATCTCCATCACCGGGATGCCGTCGGCACCGCCCTCCCCAGTCACCGCTTTCAGCAGGTAGTAGTTCTGGATCGGGAAGTGGTTCGTGTTGTAGCTGTATTTGCCGCGTGTCGAGGCGTAGTTCGCCTTGCGCATTGCAGCGATCATGCCCTTCTGGTTCTTCAGGTTGCCTTTGACCGCGCGCACCGCCGAGTCGATCAACATCATGCCGTCGTAGCTCTGCGCGCCGTAGAAGGACGGCGGCCTGCCGTACTTCGCCTTGTACGCATCGACGTACTTCCTGTTGGCCGCGTTCTTCAGATCCTGGCTCCAGTAGCGCGTCTCGAGCTGGCCGAGCGCCGCATGGCGTACCGCGGGCAGCGAGAGCTCGTCCACCGTGTACACCGAATACAGCGGGTACTGGCCGCGCAGGCCGGCCTGCGAGTACTGCTTGAGGAACTGGATGCCCATGCCGCCGGGCAGGAAGACGAACACCGCCTTCGGGTTCTTCGCCCGCAACTGGCTCAGTTCCGCCTGGTAGTCCGACTGGCCAAGCTTGGTGTAGACCTCGGCGGCAATGCGGCCCTTGAAGTAGCGCTTGAAGCCGGTGAGCATGTCCTTGCCGGCGGCGTAGTTCGGCGCGATCAGGTAGACGTCGTTCAGGCCAAGGTCCTGCAGGTGCTTGCCCATCGCCTCGGGCGTCGAGTCGTTCTGCCACGAGGTGGTGAAGAAGCGCTCGTTGCACAGCTTGCCGGCAAGCTGGTGGGGACCTGCGTTGGTGCCGATCATCAGGGTGCCGGCCGAGGTCACCGAGGGCGCGACCGCGAGCATGATGTTCGACCAGATGATGCCGGAGACGAAATTGACCTTGTCGCGCTTGATCATCGCGTCGGCGACCTGCTTGCCGACATCGGGCTTGCGTTGATCGTCGCCGAAGATGACCTCGACCGGGATGCCCGCCATCTTGCCGCCGAGATGCTCGATCGCGAGTTCGACCGATTGCTTCATGTCCTTGCCGATGATCCCCGCCGGGCCGGACAGGGTCGTGATAAAGCCGATCTTGACAACCTTGTCGGCAGCGATCGCGGGCCCGGCGACGAGCGAAGTCGCGAGCAGCGCGGCAGAAAGCGAGCGAATGGAATTGCGCACCATGGTCTCCTCCAATTGGGTCCACGGCCGACGCCGAATCGCGGGACGGCCGCCAAGCGTTCTTAGAATTACGGCCCGGGCAGTCTAGCAAGAGGGTCTGGGGGTGTCCAGAATATGCGCCGGCGCGGCGCCCTGCGACCAAGGCGGTCGAGAAGAACTATAGTGCTTGGGCCATGCTGGAATTGACCGGCGTCACCAAACGCTTCGGCAGTCGCGTCGTGCTGCACGAGGTTTCACTGCGCCTCACGGCCGGCGAGTACGTGGCCGTGGTCGGCGACTCGGGGATCGGCAAATCCACCTTGTTGAACATCATCGCGGGGCTCGAGCCGGCCGATGCCGGCCAGGTGCAGATCGACGGTCTCGAGATGACGCGCCTGAACGACGACGTTGCCACGCGCCTGCGACGCGAGCGTTTCGGCTTCGTGTTTCAGGCGTTTCACGTGCTGCCGCATCTCACGGTACTGCAGAACGTCGGCTTGCCGCTCCTCCTGCGCGGACTGGCGCAGACTGAGATCGAGCGCCGCGCACGCACGCTCGTCGCCGCGGTCGGTTTGGCGGGCCGCGAGTTGAGTGCGCCGCGCGAGCTCTCGGGCGGCGAACTGCAGCGGGTCGCGATCGCGCGCGCCCTGGTCGGCGATCCCAGGCTTGTGCTGGCCGATGAACCGACCGGCAATCTCGACCCCGAAAATGCGCGCCACGTGCTCGAGCTGCTGCGTGCCCAGGTCAAGGAGCGCGGCGCGGCGGCGATCCTGGTGACGCATTCGGTCGCGGCTGCCGCGGGCTGCGACCGACGCTACCGATTGAGCCTGGAGGGCCTCAGGCCACTCGATTGACGAGCGCGACGCCGTCGCGCAGTCGGCGCACGTTGTCCAGCGCACCAACCAGGCTGCGCTCGAGTGTTTCCTGTGTGAGCCAGGCCAGATGCGGCGTGGCGATCACATTCGGCAATCCGAGTAGCGCATGCGCGGGGTCGACGGGTTCCTCGGCAAAGACATCGAGCCCCGCTGCCGCGAGACGTCCGCCGCGCAACGCGTCGGCGAGCGCCGTCTCGTCGACCAGCGCGCCGCGCGCGGTGTTGATCAGAATCGCACCCGGCTTCATGCGCGCAATCTGCACGCTGCCGATGAGGCGCTCGGTATCCGCAGCGAGCGGCAGGTGCAGCGAGACGATGTCGGCGTCCGAGAGCAGCGTATCGAATTCGACATGGCGTGCATTGCGTGCGCTGCGCGACCAGGTGAGCACGCGCGCGCCCAGCGCCTCGAGCAGCGGCACGAGAATTTCCGGCACCGCGCCGGCGCCGAGCAGGCCGACCGTGCGCCCGGCAAGCTCGCCGAAGCGGTCCTGCATCCGGGCGGCGCCCGTCCATCCGTCCGTGCGTCGAACGGCGGTGTCGAGTTCGCGCAGCCGCCGCAGGCAGGCGAGCATGAGCAGCAGCGTCATCTCGGCCACCGCACGGCTGTTCGTTCCCGGAAGGTTGCACACTGCGATCCCGCGTGCGCGGCAGGCCTCGAGTGCGATCGTATTGACGCCGCTGCCGATCTTTTGCACCAGACGCAAACTGGCGCCACGCGCGATCTGGTCTTCGGTGACCGGCTTGAGCACGTGCCAGAGGACATGGACCTGCGGCAGGAGCGCGTCATAGGCCGCGTCTTCGCGCTCAGGGCAACAATGGATCTCGATGCGATCGCCGGAGAAGGCTTCGACTTTGCGTATGAGCGCGTCGCTCGCGTCGAAGCGAAAGACGACCAAAATGGGGTCAGACCCCTGTGGATAACTCGAAGAGGGGTCAGACTCCATTTTTGTTGATTGAAGGTCTACGGTCATCTAAAAGGGGGTCTGACCCTGGAGTTATCCACAGGGGTCTGACCCCTTTTAGGCCCTTTGAACAACTTACGTGCGGGAAAGGGCAGGGCCTTCGCGCCGAGCGCCTCCTCGATGCGCACGCCCTCGTTCCACTTCGCCATGCGCTCGGAACGCGAGAAGCTGCCGACCTTGAGTTGCGGTACGCCCCAGCCGACCGCGAGATGGACGATCGAGACATCCTCCGATTCGCCCGAGCGCGCCGACACGATCGCGCCGTAGCCGGCGTCGCGCGCCGCCTGCCAGGCGCGAAAGGTCTCGCTCACGGTACCGATCTGGTTCGGCTTGAGGAGGATCGCGTTGCAGGCACCCTGCGCAACCCCTGCGCGCAGGCGTGCCGCGTCGGTGACGAAATAGTCGTCGCCCACGATCTGCACGCGCGCACCGACCGATCGGGTAAAGGCGCGCATTGCGTCGTGATCGCCCTCCGCGAACGGATCCTCGATCGAAACGATCGGGTAGGCCTCGATCCAGCGCGACAGCATCGCGATCATCTGCCCGGCACTCAGCGTACGGTTCTCGAGCGCGAGGTGATAGCGGCCGTCGCGCAGGAGTTGCGTCGCGGCGATGTCGAGCGCGATTGCGACATCGGCGCCGGGCGCGAGCCCCGTCGCCTCGATCGCGCCGACCAGTTCGGCGAGCCCTTCCTCGTTCGAGCGGAACGCGGGCCAATAGCCGCCTTCGTCCGCGACGCCCTGCAGCGCGCCTTTTTTCGCCAGCCGTGCGCCGGCGGCGGCGTACACCTCGGCGCTCCACTCGAGCGCTTCGACGAAGCTCCCTGCGCCAGTGCAGACGATGAGGTAGTCCTGGATATCGACCCGCCCGCGCGCGTGCGCGCCGCCGCCGAAGATCTGGATCTGCGGTACCGGAAGCGCCACCGCGCGTTCGCCGGCCAGATGGCGCCAGAGCGGCACGCGGGCGGCCGCGGCGGCGGCATGGGCGCAGGCGAGCGACACGGAAACGAGCGCGTTGCCGCCGAGGCGCGATTTGTCCTCGGTGCCGTCGAGCGCAATGAGCTTGGCGTCGATGGTCGCCTGCTCGAACACGTCCATCCCGCGCAGTGCGGCGCGGATCTCGCCGTTTACGTGGCCGACCGCGCGCTGGACGTCGAACCCGCCGAGCGCAGGGCCGCCATCGCGCAGGTCTTTCGCTTCGCCAGAACCCGTCGATGCGCCGGCCGGTGCAATTGCGCGCCCGCAGGCGCCGCCCTTGAGGACGATTTCTGCTTCCACCGTCGGGCGGCCGCGCGAATCCCAGACCCGGCGTCCACGGACCTCGACGACCGCCGACTGCGTCACGCGCCGACCTCGCCGGCCCATGCAGCGCGGATCTCTGCAAACGTCGTCGGCGGTTGCAGGAGCAACGTCGCGGCGACCCGGCGCACGCGGTCGCAGTCCGCGGCATCGGTCAGATATTCGACGGGGGATTTCCCGTCGACGCGCGCGAGGAACAGACCCGGCAACAGTGAGGCTGCGCGTGCCTCGAGGTCGGCACGCGGCTCCCAGGTCGCACCATCAAGATAGGCCGCGGCGAGCGCGTCGAAGCAGACGAGAAACGCCTTCGCTGCGGCAGGCGTCCACAGGCATTTGAGCAGCAGGTGATTCAGACAGAATGCGATGTCGAACGCAGGATCGCCGTACCACGCGCACTCGGCATCGAGCAGCACCGGACCCTGCGGGCCGGCGAGAATGTTTTTCGGGCTGACATCGCCGTGCACGAGCGCGCACTTCGTACGCGCGGTGCGCGCGGCGAGCGCCTCGAGTCGACCCGCCAGATCGGCATGCCGCGTGGCCGTCGCGAGCAGGTAGGGCTCGAGGCGGATGGCGTGAAAATTCGCGTCGGTCGCAAAGCGCGCGGCCACCGTCGCTTCGTTCGCCGTCGCCGCATGCACGCGCACGAGTCGACTGCCGACCTGTTGCGCGAACGCCGGATCCGCGCGCCCGGCGTGCAGCGCATCCTTCCATACGGGAAACTGCGCCGCGTCCAGATACTCCATTGCAAACATCCCGGCGTCGTCGTGCGCGAGCACCCGCGGCGCGATGCCGGGCACGATTGCCGTCGCCGCCTGCAGCCAGCGTCGCTCGGTGACGTTGCGCTCGATGGGCACTTCCCAGCGTTGGACGAC
The DNA here is from genome assembly GCA_963714925.1 of uncultured beta proteobacterium. GTDB lineage: Bacteria > Pseudomonadota > Gammaproteobacteria > Burkholderiales > SG8-39 > SG8-39. The sequence continues at coordinate 252,002 of CAVQQK010000005.1, forward strand.
CCGCAGGCGCGCCAGCGCGCGTTTCACGCAGATCGGCCCGCGCGCAAGGTCGACGCGCCAGATGTCGGAGGAAACACCGCCGGTGAGCGCGGTCGCGCGGGGATGCTCGTGTGCTGCGACGAGCCTTGCCGCACGCAGGAAGGCAAGCACCGGTTCAGGGAGCGAGTCGCTCGAGCTTCCAGCTTGCGCCATTGCGCCGGTACAGCAGTCGGTCATGAAGGCGGTCCGGCCGACCCTGCCAGAACTCGACCGTCGCCGGCACCAGGCGGTAGCCGCCCCAATGTGGCGGGCGGGGGGGTGAATCGCCGAAGCGCTGGCGCGCCGCATCGAGTCCGCGTTCGAGCGTCGCGCGGTCGGTGACGCGCGCGCTTTGCGCCGAGGCCCATGCCGAGAGCCGCGCGCCGAGCGGCCGGCTCGCGAAATACGCGTCCGAGTCCTCCAACGACACTTTGTCGACCTGTCCGTCGATGCGCACCTGGCGTTCGAGTTCGGTCCACAGGAAGACGAGGCAGGCTTCGGCGCGGTCCGCGAGCTCGCGGCCCTTGACGCTTTCGTAGTTCGAGTAGAAGACAAAGCCGCCGTGCTCGACGCCCTTGAGCAGGACGACGCGGGCGTTCGGCCGCCCGTCCTTGCGCACCGTGGCGAGCGTCATCGCGTTCGCGAGCGGAAGCGCCACGGCGAGCGCCTCGTTGAACCAGAGTTCGAACTGGTGGAACGGATCGGGGTTTGCGTCGCCTTCGGTCAGCCCGGCGCGCATGTACTCCTGACGCAGATCCGCAAGTTTCATCGGGTCCGATTCTACTCGCCTGCGCGTCGACTCGCCGAGGCGCGCTGCGACGCCGGCTGATAACCTTCGGTCGCCGTGGTGCGGCCCGGGCGCGGTTGCGCGGTGAAGTCCAGCGCCACAGACGAGGACGATCGAATGACGCAGGCGATGTACGGTGTGTACGACTACGGCGCAGGTGTGAGCGCAGTCGACGCGCTCTACGACGGGCGCGAGATGCAGACCGCCGCACATATCCTGGTGGAGGACGGCAGGGCTGCGGTAATCGATACCGCGACCGCGCACGCCGCACCGCGCATCCTCGCCGCGCTTGCGGCACGCGGCGTCGCCCCCGAGCAAGTCGATTACGTGGTGCTGACGCACGTGCATCTCGACCACGCGGGCGGCGCGGGGTTCCTCGTGGCACGCTGCCCGAATGCTTACCTGACGGTGCATCCGCGCGGCGCGCGCCACATGATCGACCCGAGTCGGCTGCTGGCGGCGACGATCGACATCTACGGCGCGGAGGCGACCGCGCGGGTGTATGGCGACGTCGTGCCGGTGCCGGCAGAGCGGGTGATCGAGACCGGGGAGGGCGCCAGGTTGACGCTCGCGGGGCGCGTGCTCGAGATCTTCGATGCCCCCGGGCATGCGCGCCACCACGTCGTGGTGCGTGATACGCGCAGCGGACATTTGTTCGCCGGCGACAGCTTTGGCCTGTCCTACCGCGCGCTCGATCGCGACGGCCGTCAGTCGGTATTTCCGACCACCAGCCCCTCGCAGTTCGATCCCGGGCCGTTGCACGCGACGCTCGACCGGATGCTTGGGCTCGGCCCGGAGGCGGTCTACGTCGCGCACTTCGGCCAGCTGCGGGACGTTCGGCGACTGGGCGCGGACCTGCATCGACTGATCGACGCGCACGTCGCGATCGCCGAGCGTTGCAGGGATGCGGGGGCAGAGCGGCACGAGCGCCTGCGGGCCGGCGTCGCTGGGCTCGTGCGCGAAGAGGCCGCGCGCCAGCGTTGGACGCTGGATACCGTTGATCTCATGCACGTATTTGAGATCGACATCGAGCTGAACGCACAGGGGCTGGGCGCCTGGCTCGACGCCGGCGCGCGCTAGGGCGCACGCTTCGACGGGCGCGCGCAGGGTCGGTTACGGTTGGCGCGATACAACTTGCGACGCGTGTCGTCTCCGTTTCCCTCTGAAAATCGTTGACACGCCTCGTAGGATTCGGCATCTTTCCGCAACCGCTGCCTGACAGTGGGAAAAGAATCCGGGATCACCATAGAATTCCGTATCGTTCAGAGGAGAACACGAGATGGCGAAAAAGAAGGCTGCGAAAAAGGCTGCACCCAAGAAGAAGCGCGCAGGGGCGAAGCGCAAGCCGAATGCAGCATTCATGAAGCCGATGACCCCATCGGCAACGCTCGCGGCAGTGATCGGTGCAAATGCGATGCCGCGTACCGAAGTCACCAAGAAGATGTGGCAGTACATCAAGCGGCACAGCCTGCAGGACAAGAAAAACCGCCGGATGATCAACGCCGACGACAAACTGAAGCCGTTGTTCGGTGGCAAGGGGCAGGTGTCGATGTTCGACATGACCAAGCTGGTCAGCCGGCACCTGAAGTAGTCCTACGCAAACCACGTCCGCCGGGAGCCTGCTCCCGGCGGGTTTAGACGCGCGATTCGCGCGCCTCGCAAAAACCAGAAGATCTCCGAGTCCCCGCGCGCCGTTCAGGCAGCGTGGTAGCGCGTCACGCGCTCGACCTCGTTCTTGGAGCCGAGAACCACGCCGATGCGCTGGTGCAGTCGTTCGGGCTGCACGTCCAGGATGCGCTGCGAGCCGTTGGTCGCGGCGCCGCCCGCCTGTTCGACGATGAACGCCATGGGATTTCCCTCGTACATGAGGCGCAGGCGACCGTCGGTGTTTTTCGAGTCGCGCGGATACATGAAAATGCCGCCACGCGCGAGCACCCGGTAGACGTCGGCGACCATCGAGGCGACCCAGCGCATGTTGAAGTCCTTGCCGCGCGCGCCGTCCTTGCCGACGAGGCATTCGTCGATATAGCGTTTGATCGGCGCTTCCCAGCGCCGCATGTTCGAGGCGTTGATCGCGAATTCTGCCGTATCGGCCGGAATCTGAATGTCGGCACGCGTCAGGACGAAGGAGCCGACGTAGGGATCGAGCATGAACTCGTGGCTGCCGTCGCCGACGGTGACGATGAGCAGAGTCGTCGGGCCGTAGAGCGCGAATCCCGCCGCGACCTGGTCACGGCCGGGCTGCAGGAAGGCTTTCTCGTCGGCCTCCTCGACGCCTTTCGGGCAGCGCAGCACCGAAAAGATCGTGCCGATCGAGATATTGACGTCGATGTTGGACGAGCCGTCGAGCGGATCGATGAGGAGCAGGTACTGCCCGCGCGGGTGCGGAAGCGGAATCGGCAGCGGTGCCTCCATCTCCTCCGAGGCCACTGCAGCGAGACTGCCACCCCATTCGTTCGCTTCAATCAGAATTTCGTTCGACAGCACGTCGAGCTTCTTCTGCGCTTCGTTCTGGATGTTGTGCGTGCCGACCAGCCCGCCCGAGTCGATCAGCGCGCCTTTGCTGACCTGGATGCTGATGGCCTTGCAGGCGCGGGCGCAGGTTTCGATGAGCAGGCGCAGGTCGGCGTCGATCTTGCCGTCGCGCTGGCGTTGGATGAGGAATCTGGTAAGCGTCGTCGGTCGCATGCATCGTCTCCGGTGAGTCTCGATGGCCCGCAGTCGATCCGATGTTCTGCGGGCGCCCGGTCCGGGTCAAGTCCGGCGGATCGGGCGGCGTGCCGCGCAGGCGCCTTGTTACACGTCCTGGCGAACGAACGCTGCGCCCTGCTCGGCGATGACATAGGTCGGCGCATTGGTATTGCCCGAGGTGATGCGCGGCATCACCGAGGCGTCGATGACGCGCAACCCCGCGACGCCATGCACGCGTAGGCGATCGTCGACCACCGCCATCGGGTCGTTGCCCATCTTGCACGATCCCACCGGGTGGAAAATCGTCGTCCCGAGCTCGCCCGCGGCCCGGATCAACGCCTCGGTGCTGCGTGCCGCCCCACCCGGGCGGAATTCGACCGGCGCGTGGCGCGAGAGCGCCTTTGCCGCCATGATGCGGCGGGTAAAGCGCATTCCTTCGGCGGTGACGTTTCGATCTTCCTCGGTTGACAGGTAATTCAGCTTGATCTCCGGGTGTGCCTCCGGATCGGGCGAGGTAATGCGCACCCAGCCGCGCGAGGTGGGGCGCAGGTTGCACACGCTCGGGGTGATTGCGGGAAATGTGTGCAGCGGGTCGCCGAACTTGTCGAGCGACAGCGGCTGCACATGCCACTCGATGTTGGGTGTCGGCTGCGACGGGTCGCTGCGCGCGAACGCACCCAGCTGCGACGGCGGCATGGTGAGGGGGCCGCTGCGCAGCAAAAAGTATTCGGCGCCCATGGCCAGCCGGCTCAGCGTGCTGTTGGCGCGCTCGTTCATGGTGCGCGCATTGCTGACCTTGTACTGCATGCGCACCTGCAGATGATCGTGCAGGTTTTCGCCCACGCCGGCGAGGTCGTTGACGACCGGGATGCCCTGCTGGGCGAGCGCGGAAGCGGGGCCGACGCCCGAGAGCTGGAGCAATTGCGGCGAGCCGATGGCGCCCGCCGCGAGCAGTGTTTCACGCCGTACCTCCGCGATGCGCGCACCATGTTCGGGGTGAACGAATTCGACCCCGGTGCAGCGAGGTACATCGCCCGGCGTTTCGGATTCGATGCGCAGCCGTCGCACCAGCGCGCGCGGCAGAACGGTCAGATTGGCGCGCTGGCGTATCGGCTTTAGAAAGGCATCGGTTGCGCTCCAGCGTCGTCCGACACGCTGGTTCATCTGAAAATAGGCGCAGCCGAAGTTATCGCCGCCGTTGAAGGCCTTGACCGAGGGAATTCCGCATTCGGCGGCCGCCGCGCGCCAGGCATCGAGGATGTCCCAGGCGACCCTTGGATCTTCGATGCGCATCTCGCCGCCCGTGCCATAGCCGTCGTCGGTGCCGTGCTGATAGTCCTCGAGGCGCTGGAATATCGGCAGTACGTCGTCCCACGACCAACCGCGGTTACCGAGCGCGCTCCAGTGGTCCCAGTCATCCTTCTGGCCGCGCATATAGATCATGGCGTTGATCGACGAGCAGCCGCCGAGCACGCGCCCGCGCGCGTAGTGAATCGAGCGCCCGGCAAGGTGCTCGTCGGGTGCGGTCTTGTAACACCAGTCGGTACGCGGGTTCGCAATGGTGTACAGGTAGCCGATCGGGATGCGGATCCACATCCAGTTGTCCTCGCCGCCGGCTTCGAGCAGCAAGACGGAACGCTTGGGGTCCGCCGATAGTCGGTTCGCGAGCAGACAGCCCGCGCTGCCCGCGCCGATGATGACGTAGTCAAACGTGCCGAATGTTTCGAAAGGGGTTTCAGGCATCGGATGCTCCGGCGTTATTCTAGAATGTCCGCGCACATTCGTGATGTCGAAACCGATGAATCCGGCAGATAAGTTGCATGACGCGCTGCGCGATGTGCGTCAGGCGCATTGCGACCCTGACGGCATAAGCTGTGACTACGTCGCCTTCGGCGCTTCGGCGCTCGGGCAGCGCCTCGAGGCGGCACTCGAAGTCCTGGCCGACTTCGATCCGCAGGCGCTGCCGATTCCGCAGCCGATGATGTTCTGGCTCAATGCCTACAACGCCGTCGCGCTGCTCGCGGCGCGCGCCTGCGCGCCGGGCGAGCCGATCAATGGCGTCGAGGGGTTTTTCGATCAACCGCGGGTCACGGTCGCCGGACATGGGTTTTCCCTGGACGACATCGAGCACGGCTTGATGCGCGGCAATGCGCCCAAATACGGTCGCGGCAGCGGACCGTTCACGCGCGAGGATCCGCGGCTTGCGCTCACGCCGCGCCTGTACGACGAACGCGTGCATTTCGCCATGTTTACGGCCTGTCGTTCGTCACCGCCGCTGCGCGTGTTCGGTGCAGCGCCGTTGGCCGAGCAGCTCGAGGACGCGGCGCGTGAATGCATTGCACGCGAGGTGGAGATCGCCGTGGACGGTGCGTCGATCACGGTGCCGCGCCTGTTCAAGTGGTACCCGGACGATTTCGGTGGCGCGGCGGGCGTGATCGACTTCGTGCTGGCACGCATCGACGACGATGCCGTCATCGAGCGGGTCGATGCGCGGCGCGGCGCCGTGAAGCTGATCTACAGGGCGTTCGACTGGACGCTCAATCAGCGTAGCTGACGCTTGGCGCTGAGGCCGAGCAGGATGCCGCTGCCGAGGACGCGGGCGCCCGCCTTCAGGCGTGCCGTCGAGGACATGCCGCACACTGAGCATTGCGCCAGGCGTGTATTTCGGCTTACGTTTAGCTAGGTCCGTCCTTGCAAGGCGTTGGACGGTGCCGTCGAGCGGGACCATTTGCCAAAGGGACAACGCGAGCGCATGCCGCATATTCCGATCTCCGAAATTTACCGGGCCAGCCGCGCGACGCGCAACGAAGTCAGTGCCAACAGGGTACTGCTGCGCGGACCGACGTTCAACGCGGACGGCAGCTTGATACCCGCGAAGATCGAGCCCCTGAAGCTGACGACCGAAGAAATCATTCGGCTGATTCGCCCGTACGTCAGCGTGCGGTTCATGGAGCAGGTCAGTTCAGTGGTGCCGCTTGCGTTGTATCTGGCGTTGTTTCAACTCATCGTGCTGAATCAGGTGGTTGCCGACGCGCTGTCGATTGCGGTCGGTCTGGTCGCGGTGATTCTTGGTCTGATGGTGTTCATGGAAGGGCTGGCGCGCGGCCTGATGCCGTTCGGTGAGGTGATCGGCAGCACGCTGCCGCGCAAGGCGAAACTGCCGCTGCTGCTTCTGATCACGTTCCTGCTGGGCATCGGTGTGACATTTGCGGAACCGGCGATCGGGGCATTGCAGGCAGCGGGCCGCAATGTCGACGTTCGGCGGGCGCCGTACCTGTACAGCGTGCTGAACGATTGGGCGGACATGCTGGTGCTGGTCGTCGGCGCCAGTGTCGGGTTGGCCGCGGTTGCCGGTACGCTGCGTTTTCTGTACGGCTGGAGCCTGAAGCCGTTGATCTATCTGTCGGTGGCGCCGGTGCTTGCGCTGACGGTCTATTGCGCCGGCAATCCTGACCTCGCGTCCACGCTGGGACTGGCCTGGGATGCCGGCGCGGTGACCACCGGTCCCGTCACCGTGCCCCTGGTACTGTCGCTCGGCATCGGCATTGCCGCTGCCGCCGGCAAGGCCGGTTCCGGATTGTCGGGTTTCGGTATCGTCACGCTCGCGTCGTTGTTTCCAATCGCCGGCGTCATGCTGCTGGTGATTTATGTCGCGACTACGGTCACGCCCGCGGAGATCATCGCGGCCGCCGAGCTGGCGGCGACCGCGCAGGCGGCAGTGCTGCCATGGTATGAACGCAGCCCCGGCGTTGAGCTGGTGCTGGGCGTGCGCGCAATTCTGCCGCTGGTAATCTTCCTGTTCATCGTGCTGAAATTCGTGCTGCACGAGAAGCTGTCGAAAACGGGCGAAATCATCTACGGCATCGGGCTGACGATTCTCGGCATGTGCATGTTCAACGTGGGTCTGACCTACGGACTGTCGGCGCTCGGCGGCAGCGCGGGCAGTTTGGTTCCGGCCGCGTTCATGTCCGTCGACGCGGTACCAGCGTCACCGCTCTACGTCTATCTGGTCGGCCTGGTGCTGGCACTGGCATTCGCCTGGTTTCTCGGCTTTGGCGCGACCATTGCCGAGCCGGCACTGAATGCGCTCGGCACCACCACGGAGGCGCTGACCAGCGGCGTGCTGAAAAAGAAGGCGCTGATTTACGCGGTGTCGGTGGGCGTGGCGTTCGGCATTGCGCTCGGACTTGCCAAGATCATTTTCAATATCCCGTTGGTCTGGTTGCTGGTACCCGGGTATCTGTTCGCCCTTGTACTGACCTTCCTGTCAGACGAAACGTTCGTCAACGTCGCATGGGACTCGGCAGGGGTGACGACCGGACCCATCACCGTGCCGCTGGTGCTGGCCATGGGCATCGGTTTCGGCAACGCGACCAACGCCGTCGAGGGGTTCGGCATTCTGTGCCTGGCCTCCATCGGACCGATCATTTCCGTCATGGCGGTGGGTCTGCTGGCGCGCCTGAAGGCGGCCCGTCAAATGAGAGACGCACGTCGACCGTCGGCGGACGCAGACGCGCGCGAGCAGGAGGCACAGGCGATCTTATGAACGAGAAACGGGACGACAGCGACAAATTGACGGACGTCATCTACCTGACCGACGTGTCGATCATCACCTGTGTGGTGGCGGCGGTGCGCGCCGATGAGGTCCTTCTTGCCGGGCGCGACGTGGGCGCCGGTGGCGCAATCGTGCAGACCGTGCAGGGTTACGGCATGCGCGAACGGCTTGGCGTGCTGGGTGTCGCCGTCGAGGCACAGCAGGCGGTCATCACGTTTTTGGTTTCGACCGATCAGCAGGATGTCATTTTCGACACCCTCTATCGCGTTGCCGGCTTCGACCAGATGGGCGCGGGCTTCATGTACATCACGCCGTTGGACAAAGCGGCGACCTACGTCCCCAAATCGATTCGCGAACGGCTCGACCTGGACAAGACATGAGCGCCGACGTGACGTCCGACCGGGCACCGCGCGAAGCGGGCAAGTTGATTCGCTGCATCGTGCCCGACGACGGTACCGATATTCGGCTGCTGAACGCACTGCACGACCGCTTCGGCATCGTGCGGGCGGAAACCGCGCCGCACCGGGGTATCGCCGCGCTTGGCAATGCAAAAAGCAAACGCGGCAAGCTGCCGGAATCGATCATGGTCCGGGTCGTCACGGTGATCTGCGACGCTGGCGAGGCGGAGGCGGTGTTCGATTTCATGTTCGTGGAAGCCCATCTGGACAAACCTGGTCGGGGGCTGATGTGGCAGGGACCACTGATCGGGACCACGCCATTTCGTCTGCCGGCCGAAACCGTACAGGGGGCGTAACGCACCCGGTGCGCGGATTCGAGCGCCGATACCGCGCGGTGCCGTGAAGCTGATCTACAAGGCGTTCGACTGGACGCTCAATCAGCGTAGCTGACGCTTGGCGCTGAGGCCGAGCAGGATGCCGACGCCGAGCACACCGGCGCCGACGCAGACCCATTGCAGCAGATCAATGCTGATCAGGCCTTGCAGGGGATTCCCCGCGATCAACGGCCAGAATGGTCGGACGTCCACATGCATGATGGCGTCGAGCAGGATGTGAGTCGACGTGCCGAGCAGTGCACCGGCCCAGGCCTGCAGCGGTGTGATGACCGGGTCGGCCGCGAGCCAACGCGCTTGCGCCGGCGAGAGTCGCGTGTTCCACCAGCGCAGAAACGCCGCGCAGGGGCGGCGGCCAAATGCGGCGGCCACGATCGCGACGCCGAGCGCGCCAGGCGGCGTGTGTAGCCAGGGGTGCGCCGGATCACCGATGAGGAAAAACAGCGTGATTGGTTCTAGGTCGATCAGCACGTTGGCGAGTGCGAACACCGTCCAGCTGATCGTTCTGGGCGCGAGGCCGGTGAGCAGCGCACCGGGGCCGAAGTGGAATGGGGTGATCGGCATGTCGGCGTGACAACCGCAGTCTAGTCTCGTCCTGAGGGTCCGGTATCGGGAACGGCGGAGGGCTCCAATCGACTGCGGATTCAATGGATCGACGCAACACCTAAACGCTATCCCTGTAGAGGAGGATGTTGCGCGAGATGTGAATCGGCCACAATGTGGCGGCGACCAAAGACCTTTCTGCCGTGAGTCCGGGGCGTAGACTCCCCGCTACGATGCGCCAGATCTGGATCACGAAGGCGGGCGCCCCCGAGGTGCTCGAGGTAAAGACTGCGCCGGATCCCGATCCGAGTGCGGGGCAGCTTCGCATCCGTGTCGAGGCCAGCGGGATCAATTTCGCCGACATCTTGGGCCGAATGGGACTTTATCCCGACCTGCCCGCGATGCCGGTGGTCGTGGGCTACGAGGTCAGCGGCCGGATTGATGCAATCGGTCCAGGCGTCGATCCGGGTTGGCTCGGTCGCGATGTCTTCGCAATGACGCGCTTCGGCGGCTACGCAGACGTTCTGTGCGTTCCCGAAAAGCAGGTTTTCGTGCGTCCGGAAGGCATGTCGGCCGGGCAGGGAGCGGCCATTCCGGTCAACTACTTTACGGCCTGGCAGTTGGTTGTCGTCATGGGCGGCTTGAAGGCTGGCGAGACGATGCTCGTGCATTCGGCCGGCGGCGGGGTCGGGATCGCGGCCACGCAGATTGCGAAACACATCGGCGCAACCGTCATCGGCACCGCGTCGATTGCGAAGCACGCGGCGCTTCGACGTCTGGGGGTGGATCATCTGATCGACTACCGCACCGACGACTTCGAAACTCGAACGCGCGAGATCATGGAGGGGCGCGGCGTCGAGCTCATTCTCGATGCGGTGGGTGGTGATTCGTTCAAGAAAGGCTACCGGCTGCTCTGCCCAACGGGGCGGCTCGGCATGTTCGGTATCTCCTCGGTGGCAACGGGCAAGGAACGCCGCGTCGTCAGCGTACTGCGAACGATCGCGGGCATGCCGTGGTTCCAGTTCAATCCGCTCTCGCTGATCAACGCGAACAAGGGCGTATTCGGCGTCAACCTCGGACACCTATGGGGGGAGGTCGAACGCATTCGTGGCTGGGGCGATCAACTGCTCGAGTTGTGGAAGAAGGGTGTCGTCGCGCCGCAAATCGATAGGACGTTTCGCTTCAGTGAAGCCGCCGCGGCACACCACCACATTCAGGACCGCAAAAACATCGGCAAGGTGCTATTGGTGCCGTAGGGGCTTGGGCCAGGAATGACCGCAACTGGCCGGGAGTTGCCTATCGGGACCGGGTCCTAGCGACCCATAGCGGCCGGTCGAAGCGGTACAAGACGGCCGTTCAGCAGATCCATAAGCTGATTAGCGTCAACACGGGATTTTCCCGATACGCTAAGGTCGCTCAGTCTCAGCATGCGGCTCAGCCCGAGGGAGGGTCCAATGAGCCTGATCGAACGTCGCCGCTTTCTTAGCGGCGCGACTGCGCTACTGACCTTGGCTGCAGCCAGTGCCCCTCAAGTTGCTCATGCGCAGCAGTCGCCGCGCAGACCCTACCGTATTGCTCTCGTCCCCGATTTCGACCCCGCCTGGGGCGAATGGGGAAAATCCACATTGAAGATTTTGACCGACTCACTGCTCGAGTCAGGGCGGGTCGAGGGCCGAGACTACGATTTCTACCATTCCGGCGTGTATTACGGACCGGAAACAAAGCTGGCGGTTGACCGCGCGTTGCAGGCGAAACCCGATTTGATGATCGTACTAAACCTGGGCTACGCGATCGACGCTCACAAACGTACACAGACGATCCCGATCGTCTTATGGGCAGGTGGCTTCCCCGTTCAGAGCGGTGTGGCTGAAAGCCTTGCAAGGCCGGGAATGAACGTCACAGGGTGCATGCTCTTCGACGCTGAGGGCAAGTTCTTCGGCAAGTTGGTCGATCTGCTCTATCAAGCAAAGCCGAGCATCAAGCGAGTGGGCTTTCTGATGAGCTATGTCCCGCCATTTCATCCGCGCGTAGAAGCTGACCTGATTACCAAGGGAGTACGGGATGCAGCGACGGCGCTCGGAATCGATCTGCGGGTATTCGAGATCGCAAAGTCCCCTCACGTCGACGAAGCGCTCGCAGAAATTGATGCCCAAGGGATCGAAGGATTGGTTTTCACCTCCGATCCTGTGTTGAGGGCGCGCGGGAACGACATCATGCAGTTTGCAGTCAAAAAACGTCTTCCAACGATCGGCGACGGGACTCTGTGGCTTGAGGCGGAACCTCGTTCGCTGCTCAACTATTGGGCGCCTCTGCAGCTATTGATGCACCAGGTTGGCCCATACGTGGAGCGAATTCTTTGGGAGGAGGTCAAACCGGGCGATCTGCCCATTCAGCTTCCGGTGACATACAAGTTCAGGGTGAACCTGAAGACGGCGGAAGCCATCGGTCTCACTGTCCCGCATGCGGTGCTAATCCAGGCGGACGAGGTGATCCAATGTCGCTCTGCGCGATCGACGTGATCTCCCGATCGAGTTCACGGACCCGATCGTCCAATGCCCTGAGGTCCTGCCACAGTCCATCGAGCAATCGACGAAACCGACTACTCAGACCATTTTCTACATTCTCGAGCCAAAGCGGCACGGCTCTTCGTAACTGCACCAATTTCCTCGGAGCCACCAACCCGTACTCGGCAACCAACCCTCGGATCTGGTTGGCCTTCGCCGTGCGTTGCTCGATCAGAGCGCTGCGGACGCGGTGCACCGCTTGGATGTCTTGTTGTTGGAGCGTCTTCACTGCCACAAAGCGCATACTTGGCCGACTCATCGCCTCGCACACCGCCTCGGCGTCCGTGGCGTCGTTCTTGTTGCTCTTCACATAAGGCTTCACGAACTGCGGGGCAATCAACTTCACCGTGAATCCCTTCTCCTGCAGCCTGCGCGCCCAGTGGTGCGCTCCGGTGCACGCCTCCATCCCGATATCGCAGCCAGGCTCGAGCTTGTCCACCAACGTCTCGACCCAACGCTCGCGCCGTAGCCGTCGGCGCCACACTACCTTTTCGTGCCGAGCAACGCCATGTACCTGAAACACGTTCTTTGCCAGATCAACACCAACGCGGATAAGCTTCATAGCGGACTCCTTCTCCCTTGTGACTGGTGGATACCGCTTCCAGTCTGGCACCTAGATGCCGTATGGGTGAGAAGGGGTCCATCCCATTGCTTGTGGTCGCGCGGGGTACGCCTGACGTGATCGCTACACATTCTCACTTTGGCTCTACGTGACGGCCGATGAATTGAAGGGGTACACATGTACAAGCGTTCGTGGTCTCAAATCTTGGTGCTGGCGATGCTGTTCATCAGCACGCACACGATGGCAGCCGGGCAAGCGACGGACCTGACGGCGGTATTCGAAACCTATTGCGCGAACGCCAAAGCCGGCGACGTGGACGCCATGCTCTCGCTGCGCACGACGTCGGCGCGCGAGGCGATTCGCGAGCAGATTCGCGACAAGAAGGATCGCGACTACTTCTTACTGATCGGACGAGCGCAGGCGCCGGAATCATACGAAGTGCAGCATGTCGCCTGGTCGGGGGATGGCAACCGCGCGGAACTTTACGCCGTCTTGCAACTCCCTGCGATGAAGCAGATCGACCGACCGCGCACTCGTATGGAGATGCGGATGACGTTCGCGCGGGAGAACAATGCCTGGAAGCTGGGCGATCTGCTGCCACTCGGAAACCCGGATGAGATCAAGCGCCCGACGGATCTCAGTTACCGCGAAAGCGATGCTAAGAGAGACGTTACCGCCGCCGAAGTTGCCGGACGGGTCGTCAGCATAGACTTCAGGTCGGACCATACATTGATCATGTTGAGAGTGATGAACGAGGAAGTCGCGGTGTTTCTGCCACGCAAAGCGATACTCGACAAGGCGGGAGTCGATTTCAACCAGCTGGCCCCATGGAAAAGACGCGTCTTCACCGGCTACCCCCACAGTGGCGACAAGCTGAGATTCTTCGCCACGGGCGACCACCCGATGGAAGGATCCATTAGCAGGTAGAGGGGCCCTTTGCTTTGTGTGGTGTCACCCGTCCCCGTCGAGATGGCGAAGGGCGATTGAGCAAGGCTTGTTCTGCGTCCGCACCTGGCCGCTCGCCGCCGGTCGGGATCGGTTCCCAACGGTCCTTGGCGGCAAGTCTCGAAATAATTCCACCCACTCGGCAAACCAATGTAAAAACGTCACGCGATGTCTGCGTCCCGCTGATTCAATGTTGGGGTTGCCCTGTGTCGTTCCGGGGCAGAGCGTAGGAAACGAGCGCTAACGAGTACGGCTGCATTGTCTGATTTTGGGAAAGGAGGAGAAATGCGGTCCCTGCGTGTTTGGCTACTGCTCGCCTGGTTACCCCTGCTTGCGGGGTGCTTTCCGGCGATCTATTCGGAGCAGCCGCTCGGCGATGTCGCGGTCCTCGACCCACGGGCGTGGGACGGACTATGGCTGGACGCGGACGACAATTTGATCGCGCTTGTGGTGGTCGACTCTCACACGCTGGTGTCGAGGAAAGAACGTGTTTGTGATCCGTCACCAATCGCCAACGCGGAAGCTGAAGCGACGAAACTCCGGCACTTCGGGAATTTGTATCTCGTCGAAATGAGAAGCGACACGAGCGATGAGAGCGTAGCCGGCCTATATACGACTCGGCTCGTAATGATGCGCAAAGGGAACGTGTTGGTCTTGTACTGGATCGACGAGACACGCGCAGAGGCCCTCGTGGCGCAAGGCGCCCTCCCTGGTCGAATAGAAAACGGCCGCGTGATCCTCGGAGCTTTGACACCAGAACAGGGCCGAGTGCTCTTTCGAGTAGGTAAAGAATCTGCCAAGTACCCCAGAACGGCCAAGGACGACCCGCCCGTCTTCTGGGTGCCCATCGGTACCCTCACCAAGCTTCCCGACGCGCTTGATCCGTGCAAGCGGGGCGAGCAACCGAAATAGCAGAGCCACCCTAGAAATGGTGGCGAGGCGATTGTTGTACTTCTGGATTGGCCGCTTTCCGCTAGGCTGAACGACTACGTCTTACCGACCCAAAACGGCCGGTGGGCGTTTCTGAGAGCGGACGTTCAAGCGTAGACCGCACGCGGACTTGGGTTCTTTGCGCGCGCCGTCCGCCCATACGTTGCCTCAACGTGGACACTCAAATCGGTCGCGCTCCCAAAGAAGTGATTCCTAGCGTTATGGCGCATTGCTCGATTCGCGTCCAACCGCCTCGGGTAGACCGGCATCGCGCAATGCATCGAGCAGAACGTCGATCTGCAAGTGCGCCGCGTGGCTCGCGAACAAGCGCTTGGCGCGCTCGACGCACGAATCTGGCTGTGTCTCGAGCAATGCCTTGATGCTCGAGCCTGCTTCGTCGTGAGCACCATTGATTTGCAGTACCGCGATCGCGACATAGTGCAGTGTCGGGAGTAGGGCGCCCTCCACACGACGCAGACTCTCGAGCGCCGACACAGGGTCACCGGCCCTGGTTGGATTCGATTTGGGCGCGGAACACAGCGCGCGAAGCGTCGAGGGCCGTGACTGTCGCCCGGTCATCCGCGGCCATCATGCGCGAATAGCCGGCCACGTCCGCGGCCAGAATCGCGGCGAGTCGTTGTTTTAGTTCCTGCCCACTCACCGCAACCGTCCTCCCCGAGCCGTACTGCTCGCGGATACTACTCTGCCGTGATCAGAGCGCGGGCTATGACCGCGCCTGGGCGAACGTGGACGCCGGCGTCAATTGAGCGCGCAGGCCCCCGGTCCGCCGGAATGACCGCAGTGCCCGCAGGGGCCTGCGGCGAGCGCCTCCGATTCCGCCGGTGCACCGGCGGTCGCAAAGACTGACAGCTTTTTTTCGAGGTCGGTTGAGGCGCAGCGCGGGCAATCGGGGACGCTGCTCGAGCGAACGAGCGTCTCGAACTCGTTGCCGCACTGCTTGCACGCGTATTCGTAAATCGGCATTTTCGGCTCCGTCGTGCCTCGCATTCTAAGTCCGCCGATGGTCTCGTTTCAATGCGCGGACGCGCCGTGCGTGTGTAGGATCTCCGGGCGCATGCGAAAGCGCAGGCGCGCCGCGCAAATTCATGACAGGATCTGACATCGAACTGAAACCGCGCGGCTTTTGCGGAGGCTATGTCCTCCGCATCGCAGATGCTCAGGACCGAGTTCGCAACCCGACGGCTCGATTCTGCTTCGACCTGCCGTCTGGACTGAGCAAGGGGCAGATCTTCCAAGTCGTGAAGGCGAATCTCAACAATCGGCCCGATTCCCGCCGCACGGCGGCCGAAACTGTCCTGCAGGAGGCGCTAGACGATGCCTTCCTCTGCGTGGAGTCGCGTTCGTGACGATTCACCTCGGCGTCGATCTCGGAGGGACGAAGATCGAGATCGTCGCGCTCGACGACGCGGGTGCGCAGCGGCTGCGCGAACGCGTGCCAACGCCGCGCGGCGATTACGCTGCGACGCTGAACGCGGTGGCGGCGCTGGTGGGCGAGGCCGAGCGCACGCTCGGCACGCTCGGCACGCTCGGCGTCGGCATCCCCGGCGCGCTGTCGCGCGTGACCGGGTTGGTCAAGAATGCGAACTCCACCTGGCTCATCGGCAAGCCGCTGCAGCAGGATCTCGAACGCGTGCTCGCGCGTGAGGTGCGCCTGGCGAACGACGCGAACTGCTTCGCGCTGTCGGAAGCCGTGGACGGCGCGGGGCAGGGTGCAGCGGTCGTCTTTGGCGTCATTCTCGGCACCGGCGTTGGCGGCGGTTTCGTCGTGCATGGACAGCTGGTGACGGGGCCAAACGCGATCGCGGGCGAGTGGGGTCACAATCCGCTGCCGTTGCCGGTCGAGGTGGATCTGCCGCTGCCCGCCTGCTACTGCGGACGCGCCGGATGTATCGAAACCTATCTCTCGGGCCCCGGGATGGCTGCGGATCATCGGCGCGCCAGCGGCGATGCGAAGGACGCGATCGACATCGTCGCCAGCGCCGAGCGGGGCGACGCGACCTGCGCCGCAACGCTTACACGCTACGAGGCGCGTCTGGCGCGTGCGCTGGCCACGGTCATCAACGTGGTCGACCCGGACGTGATCGTGCTCGGCGGCGGACTCTCCAACATCGACCGCCTGTACGAAAACGTGCCGAAGCTGTGGACCGCGCAGGTGTTCTCCGACGACGTTCGGACGCGGCTCGTCCGCCATGCGCACGGAGACTCGAGCGGGGTGCGCGGTGCGGCGTGGTTGGGCATGGGGTCAGCAATGGGGTCAGACCTTTGTGGATAAGTCGAAAAGGGGTCAGACCCATTTTTTGTTCGCGAGGACCGACGATCATCCAACGGGGTCTGACCCCTGACTTATCCACAAGGGTCTGACCCCATTAAGATCCGACCATGGATACGCTCGCACCAGGTCTCACTGGCAGCGCCTCACTGATCGTCGCGGACGAGCACACTGCGCCGCGCGTCGGCAGCGGGCGTGTGCATGTGCTCGCCACGCCGGTGATGATCAACCTGATCGAGGCCGCCGCGCTCGACGCGGTCGAGGGGCTGCTGCCCCCGGGCCATCAAAGCCTCGGCACGATTCTCAACGTGCGCCATATCGCCGCGACGCCGGTCGGCATGCGCGTCACGGCGCGCGCCGAAGTGGTTGCCGTAGAGGGGCGCACGATTCGCTTTCGCGTCGAGTCGCACGACGAACGGGAATTGATCGGCGATGGCACGCACGAGCGGGTCGTGGTCAACGTGGCCAAGTTCGATCTGCGGGTGCAGAGGAAAATGGGGTCAGAAAAGGGGTCAGACCCTTGTGGATAAGTCGAAAGGGGTCAGACCCCTTTGTGATGTTCGAAGGCCTACGGTCATCTAAAAGGGGGTCTGACCCCGGACTTATCCACAAGGGTCTGACCCCTTTTTCGCGTTAATACGGCCTTACCCCGAACAACCACGGGTGAAACTGAAACACCACGCCGAATAGAACGACGGCGATCACGATCTTCAGGACACCCAGCTCGCGCCAGGCGAAGCGATTGCGGCCCTGGGCGATGGCGAGGAACGGAACGTTCGACGTGAGCCGCAAATAGCGGGTCCAGGTTTCACCATGCAGCGCCGCTTTGCGCGCATCCTGCAACCGGGTCCCGGCGGCGGCAAGCAGCAGGAAGCTGCCGAAGAACAGGGTCGATTTCAACTCGCCGCGCGCGAGCAGGTGCGCGCCGGCCCACAGCATGATGCCCCACATGACCGGATGGCGCGTGATACGCAGGATGCCGCGCGCGGGGTCTTCGCGTGTGAGCAGCTTGTCCTGACCGATCGAAGTCGGGCTCGGTGTCATCACGCCCGCGACGACCAGGATCAGCGCAAACGGCATCACCGCCGACGGCAGGTGGCGCAGGCCCGGCCACAGCACCGCGGTGGGGGCCGCGTTGAACGCGGAGACCATCCACGCGATGCCAGCGAGGCTGGCGAGCGAAAACAGCCCGAGGTAGGGACCCTGGCCGATCGCCTTGACGAGCGCCGGGCGCAGCGGCGTACTGGGGAGGACGTGCAGTCCGAGGAAGACGAGGCATGCGAGCGTGAGCTGGAGCATCGAGGATCCTTCTAGGCGAGTGCCTTGGTGACGATTTCGGCGACGTCAGACGACAGCTGCTCCGCATCGCGCAGGCGTTCGAGCTGGGCTCGCGCGTGCGCGCGCCGCGTCGCGTCGAAGCGCTTCCAGCGATCGAATCCGCGCGCCATGCGCGCCGCGACCTGCGGGTTGAGTGCGTTCAGCGCGAGCACCTGGTCGGCGAGGAAGGCGTAGCCCCCACCATCGGCGGCGTGAAAGCGCACGTGGTTCGCGCTGAAGCCGCGGATCAGTGCGTAGACAGTGTTCGGCACCTTGAGGTCGAACGCCGGGTGCGTGAGCAGCTCGGTCACCCGGGCGAGGGTGCCCGGCAGCCGCGCGGTGGCCTGCACTGCGAGCCACTTGTCGACCACCAGCGGTTCGCCCTGCCAGCGCGTGTAAAAACTCTCGAGCGCCTTTGCGCGCTCGAGGCACTCGCAGTTGGCGAGCAAGCCGAGCGCGGCAAACGATTCCGTCATGTTGTCGGACTGCGCGTATTGCTCGTAGCACAGCGCGCGGATGTCCACCGTGCCGAGCTCCATCAGGAGCGAGAGCGCCGCGTTGCGCAGCGCGCGCCGTCCCGCCGCGGCCGCATCAGGACGGTACGGTCCGTCGACTGCGTTGGCACGGTAGACCTCGAGCAGCGGGTCCTTCAGTCGCTCGGCGATGGCGCGGCGCAGGCGGTTGCGCGCCGCGTGCAGTGCGTCCGGGTCGACCTCGGTGAGCTGTTCCGCGAGGAAGGCTTCGCCTGGCACCGCAAGCGCCTCGGCCGCAAACGCCGGATCGGTCGCGCTGGCCTCCAGAACGCGCGTGCAGGCATCGAGAAACGCCGGCGAGGGTTCACCGCCTTGCTCGAGGACGGTCGTCGCCGCGAGGCGCTGTCCGGCCTCCCAGCGGTTGAACGGATCGCGGTCGCGCGCCATCAGATGCACGAGCTCATCTTCGGTGTAGGCGTAGTTCAGGATCACGGGCGCCGAGAAGCCGCGCAGCAGCGACGGCACCGGGCGCGTCGTGACGCCTTCGAACACGAAGCGTTCCCGCGTCGCGCGCACCGAAAGCACGCGCGTGCCCTCGGCAAGCAATTCCTCGCCTCCCGTTCCGACGAGTCCGACTGCGAGCGGGATATGAAACGGCGGATTCATCGACTGGCGCACCTGCAGCGTAAAGCGCGCCGCGGCGGCATCGTAGTGGCCAGTGCACTCGAGCACCGGCGTGCCGGCGATGTCGTACCAGCGCCGAAACTGGCCCAGATCGATGCCCGAATCGCTGCCCACGGCATCCTGCATGGCCTGGACGAAGTCGTCGCAGGTCACCGCCTGGCCGTCGTGGCGCTCGAAGTACAGGCGCATGCCGGCCTGAAAGTTTTTCTCGCCGAGCAGCGTGTGCTGCATGCGAACGACTTCCGCGCCTTTCTCATATACGGTCATGGTGTAGAAATTGCGGATTTCCATGTACGACTGCGGCCGCACCGGGTGCGCCATCGGGCCGGCGTCTTCCGGGAATTGCGCCGCGCGCAGCATGCGCACCTCCTGGATGCGCGTCACGGCGCGCGAGTAGGTATCGGAGCCGTATTCCTGGTCACGAAACACGGTCAGTCCTTCCTTGAGCGAGAGTTGAAACCAGTCGCGGCAGGTGACGCGGTTTCCGGTCCAGTTGTGGAAGTACTCATGCGCGACCACGCGGTCGATGTTGAAGTAGTCGCTGTCGGTGGCGACGTCGGGCCGTGCGAGCACGAACTTGGTGTTGAAGATATTGAGGCCCTTGTTCTCCATCGCACCCGAATTGAAGTCTCCGACCGCGACGATCTTGTAGTGATCGAGGTCGAGTTCGAGCCCGAAACGGTCTTCGTCCCAGCGCATCGCGCGCTTGAGGCAATCCATCGCCCAGCCCGCCTGGTCGAGCTTGCCGGGTTCGACGTACACCGCGAGTTCCGCGGTCTTGCCCGAGCGCGTGACGAAGCGGTCTTCGAGCGCATCGAGCTTCGCCGCGACCAGGGCGAACAGGTACGACGGCTTGGGAAACGGATCCTCGAAGCGCGCCCAATGGCGTCCGCCAGGTTCTTCGCCTGCATCGACCCGATTGCCGTTCGAGAGCAACACGGGAAAGCGTGCTTTGTCGGCATGGATCGTCGTGACGTAGCGCGCCATCACGTCCGGGCGATCGGGAAACCACGTGATGCGCCGGAAACCCTGCGCCTCGCACTGCGTAACGAAGCCGGTCTTGGTGGCGTACAGACCTTCGAGCGTGGTGTTGTTCTGCGGCACGCTGCGCGAGACGGTCTCGAGCGTGAACGACTCGGGCACGTTGTCGATCTCGAGTCGGGTAGACGAGAGGCGATAGTCGGATTGGCTCAGCGCGCGGCCGTCGAGCGCCACAGACACAAGCTCGAGCGCCTCGCCGTCCAGGACCAGGCTGGCGTTCCCGGTGGCGGCGCGCGGATTGCGGCGCAACGCGAGTGCGGCGCGCACCATCGCGTCGTCGGCATGGATTTCGACGTCGAGCGCGACCGACTCGACGCGGAAGGCGGGCGGTGCGTAGTCCTTGAGTTGGATGCTGGTCGGCTGTGGTTCGCGCATGGCGGGATCGGTTTCGGGTGAATTCGATTGCAACGGTCGCGTAGTCTACCGACTGACGGGTGGCAGTGCGCTCGCGCCCGCGTTACAGGGTACAGTCTGCGGACCGAACACAGGAGCAGGGCGATGAGCATATCCAGGTCGGTGATGTGGGGTGAAATGAAGGGCATGCGCAAGGTCGAGACCGTCGAGCAGATGCCGGCCGATTACCGCGACACGCTGCTCAAGATCGTCTATGCGCTTGCGTCGACGGAGTTCGCCTCGGTCGAACAGCACCAGCCCTGGATCAACACCGGGCCAACGCCCGAGGATCGCTATGCGCAGGCGCAGATCTGCGCCGACGAGGCGCATCAGGGATTCATCGACTGCCGGTTGCTGCGCAGTTTTGGCCCGGACGGTGAAGCGATGGCCGAGCGCCTGCTGCACCTCAAGCAGGGCGAGCATCCGCTGCATGCCTTCAACGTGCCGTTCGACAGCTGGGTCGACCTCTGCGGTTTCTGCTTTCTGATGGATCACGTTGCCTGGTACCACCTGCGCGCGTTCGAGGATTCGAGCTTTGCGCCGTTTGCGCGCGAGATGACGACCATGGTGCACGAGGAGCGATTCCATGCCTCGTTCGGTGCGCGGCGTATCCGCGATCTGGCCAACGAGCCGCGCTACCAGGACCTGTGCGGGGCCGGACCTGCGGAGGCGCAACGGACGGTCGACAAGTGGTACCCGCAGTCCCTCGACACCTTCGGCGCAGCCGAATCGAAGATCAGCGCGCGGGCGGTGGCGCTTGGCATCCGGCGCTGGGGAAACGAGGACCTGCGTCGAATGTGGAAGGCGGACCTCGACCGGCAGATCGCCGCGGCCGGGCTCAGGGTGCCCGACGCAGAGGAGGGGCGGCGGGTGCGTTGAGCGGGGGGGGCCGGTCGGTGTATCAGTGAATGCTGATATAGGTCCGGTTTGACAGCGATCAATCGGTGGTTCCCGCCGCGCAGTTCTCATTCGGTCTGCCGCTCCAGAAACGGGGCGTCTGTATCTTTGGCGGCCCGGCAGAACCGGGTTCTAGTTCCTTTTTGATTGGAGTTACCCATGAAGTTGATTGCTACAGTCTCCAGTGCGTTGTTGCTTTTCAGTTCGAGCGTCGTGCTCGCGCAGCCGATCGTCGTCAAATTCAGCCACGTGGTCGCCGAGGCCACCCCCAAGGGCCAGGGCGCGCTGAAGTTCAAGCAAGTGGCCGAGAAGCTCCTGCCCGGCAAGGTGCAGGTGCAGGTATTCCCGAGCTCGCAGCTGTTCGGCGATGCGAAGGAGATGGAAGCCATGCTGCTCGGCGACGTACAGTTCATCGCGCCGTCGCTGTCGAAGTTCGCGCGCTACACAAAGAAACTGCAGGTCTTCGATTTGCCGTTTCTGTTCGACGACATTGCGGCCGTGGATCGATTCCAGAACAGTGCGCAGGGCAAGGCGCTACTCGATTCGATGAAGTCGAAGGGCCTCAAGGGCCTGGGCTATTGGCATAACGGCATGAAGCAGCTCTCGAGCAACCGGGACAAGCTGCAGCGGCCCGAGGATGTCAAGGGGCTCAAGTACCGCATTCAGTCCTCGGACGTGCTCGAAGCGCAGTTCCGTGCGGTGGGCGCGAACCCGCAGAAGATGGCCTTCAGCGAGGTGTACCAGGCGCTGCAGACCGGCGTCGTCGACGGTCAGGAGAACACCTGGTCGAACATCTACTCGCAGAAGTTCTTCGAAGTGCAGAAGACGATCGCGGTCACCAACCACGGCCTGGTCGAGTACATGGTGATCACCAATGCGGGCTGGTGGAACAAGCTGCCCGCGGACGTGCGCGACGGCCTGTCTAAGGCGATGGCCGAGGCCACGGCGCATGCCAACAAGCTGGCGGGCGAGCTGAACGAGAGCGACATGAAGCGCATCGCGGACGCCGGCAAGGCGAAGATCCAGCCACTCAGCAAGGACGACGTCGCTGCCTGGCGCAAGGCGATGGCGCCGGTGTGGAAGAAGTTCGAAGGTCAGATCGGGGCCGACCTGATCCAGGCCGCGGCGAAGTCCAACAAGTAAGCTGACCTCGCTCCGGGCGCGCCATGCTGCGAGTGCTAGAACGGTTGGAAGAATGGCTGATCGCCCTTCTGCTCACCGTCATGACGCTCATCACCTTCACCCAGGTGGTGGCGCGCTATGTATTCAATTTCAGCTTCGTCTGGGCGCTGGAGTTGAATACCTTCCTCTTTGCCTGGCTTATCTTCCTCGGCGCGGCCTACGGTGTACGCCACGGCGCCCACATCGGCGTCGACGCGCTCGTCAAGTCGCTCTCGCCGGGCAAGGCGCGCGTCACGGCGATCGCGGCTGCGCTGCTGTGCATGGTCTACGCCGGCATCGTCCTGGTCGGCGGCTGGGTCTACGTCGCCAAGATGTATCAGGTCGGCATCATGGCCGAGGACCTGCCGATTCCGCAGTGGGTGCCGCGGCTCGTGCTGCCGATCGGCGGCGCGCTGCTGTTCCTGCGCTTCGGCCAGGTGCTCTACCGGCTGATCATCGGCAAGGAAGCGCACCTGCTCGGCGATGAGGCCAAGGAGGCGATCCGACAGCAGCTCGAAGAGACCGCTGAACCTCCCGGGGGACGCGGATGACGACCGCGGCGCTGTTCATCCTGCTGTTCGTTTTCATGCTGATCGGCATGCCGATCGCGGTCGCGCTCGGGTTGTCGTCGCTTCTCACCATTCTGCTGTTCGGCAAGGATTCGCTCGCCTCGCTGGCGCTCAAGCTGTTCGAGACCTCCGAGCACTTCACGCTGCTCGCGATCCCGTTCTTCATCCTCGGTGGGGCCTTCATGACCACCGGCGGCGTCGCGCGGCGGATGATCCGCTTCGCGATCGCCTGCGTCGGGCACTTGCGTGGCGGCCTGGCGATTTCCTCGGTGCTCGCCTGCATGCTGTTCGCCGCGGTGTCGGGCTCGTCGCCTGCGACGGTCGTCGCAGTCGGCTCGATCGTGATCGCCGGCATGACGCGCGCCGGCTACACGCTGCCGTTCGCCGCCGGCGTGGTCTGCAATGCGGGCACGCTCGGCATCCTCATCCCGCCCTCGATCGTCATGGTGGTCTACGGCGCGACCACCGAGACCTCGGTGGGCAAGCTGTTCATGGCGGGCGTGGTGCCGGGCATCGTGCTCGGCGTCATGCTGATGGTCGCGATCTACGTGCGTGCCACGATGCTCAAGCTGCCGCGTCAGCCGCGCGCCACTTTGCGCGAGGTGGCGGTGGCCGGGCGCGACTCCATGTGGGGCCTTGCACTGATCGTCATCATCCTCGGCGGCATCTACGGTGGCATCTTCACCCCGACCGAGGCCGCGGGCGTGGCGGCGGTCTATGCGTTCTGCATCGCGGTGTTCGTCTACCGCGATGTCGGCTGGCGCAAGGTGCCGACGGTGCTGGTCGACGCCGCCAAGGTGACGGTGATGCTGATGTTCATCATCGCCAATGCGCTGCTGTTCGCCCACGTGCTGACCACCGAGCGCATCCCGCAGGTGATCGCCGAAACCATCCTGTCCTGGGGGATGCCGGCCTGGGGCTTCCTGATCGTGGTGAACATCCTGCTGCTGATCGCCGGCAACTTCATGGAACCGACGGGGATCATCCTCATCCTGGCGCCGATCCTGTTCCCGATCGCCACGCAACTCGGCATCGACCCGGTGCATCTCGGCATCATCATGGTCGTGAATCTCGAGATCGGTATGGTGACGCCACCGGTCGGGCTGAACCTCTTCGTCACCGCGGGCATCACGAATATGTCGATCGGAGCGGTGGTACGCGCCGCGCTGCCCTGGCTGATGGTGCTGCTCGCGTTCCTGGTGCTGGTGACCTACATACCGGCGATTTCGCTCGCGCTGCCAAATCTGCTGTTCTAAGTCTCAGTTCACACTGCGCTCGGCGAGAAACGCTGCCAGCACCTGCCGGTATGGCTGCGCCGCGCAGCGCGCGCGACGTCCTCCGGCGTGCCCTGCACGACCACGCGTCCGCCGGCATCGCCGCCTTCCGGACCCAGGTCGACGATCCAGTCGGCTTCCGCCATGACGTCGAGATTGTGTTCGATGACGAGCACCGTATTGCCGGCGTCGACGAGCCGGTGCAGCACGCGCAGGAGCTTCTCGACATCGGCCATGTGCAGGCCGACGGTCGGTTCGTCGAGGACGTACAAGGTCAACAGCGACGCGCCCCGACCGGGCACGCGGAGGCGCGGCTGACCATCGGCGGTCGGGTCATTCTGACTTTGGCAAGTTCCGTTACGAGCTTGATGCGTTGCGCTTCGCCGCCCGAGAGAGTCGGACTGCTCTGTCCGAGGGTCAGGTAACCGAGGCCGACGTCCTGCAGCAGGCGCAGGGCGTGATGGATCGATCGATGCGCGGCAAAAAACTCGACCGCCTCGTCCACGCTCATCGCGAGCACCTCACCGATGTTCTTCCCGCGCCAGGACACGCCGAGCGTGTCGGCATTGAAACGCGCGCCGCGCAGGCTTCGCAGGCCACCTTGACGTCGGGCAGGAAGGTCATTTCGATGCGCCGCATGCCCTGGCCCTCGCAGACCGTGCAGCGCCCGCCCTCGGTGTTGAACGAGAATCGGCTCGCGCCCCAGCCGCGCATGCGTGCGTCGGTGGTGTCGGCAAACAGGCGCCGGATCGCGTCCCAGAAGCCGACGTAGGTCGCGGGACAGGAGCGCGGCGTCTTGCCGATCGGCGTCTGATCGACTTCAAGTACCCGCTCGAGCGTCTGCCAGCCTTTCAGGTCGCGGCAGCCAGCGAGCGCCGCCTCGCGTGGGCGTCGCCGCGCCTGGACGAGGCGCGCGAGATTGTCGTGAATCACGTCGCGCGCCAGGGTCGACTTGCCTGAACCCGAGACGCCGGTGACGGCGACCAGGCGGGCGAGTGGAATGCGCGCGTCGGCGCGCTTGAGGTTGTGCAGGGTCGCGCCGCCGATGTGCAGCGACGCGGTGCGCGGCGTCACCGGGCGGCGGGGTTGCAGCGGGTGGCGCAACGGCGCGGCGAGAAATCGACCGGTGATCGAACCGGGCGAAGCCATGAGGTCGGCGGCGCTGCCCTGCGCGATCACCTGTCCGCCGAGTCGTCCCGCACCCGGGCCGAGGTCGATCACGTGGCTCGCGCGCCGGATCGTGTCCTCGTCGTGCTCGACGACGATCAAGGTATTGCCCTTGGCCTCGAGCCGCTGCAGGACGTCGAGCAGGATGCGGTTGTCGCGCGGGTGCAGGCCGATCGTCGGTTCGTCGAGGATGTAGCACACGCCGCGCAGATTCGAGCCGAGCTGCGCTGCCAGCCGGATGCGCTGCGCCTCGCCGCCCGAGAGCGTGGGTGCGGCGCGGTCGAGGGTGAGATAGGCGAGACCGACGTCGGCGAGGAAACCGAGGCGGCTACGCAATTCCGCGATCAGGTCGCGCGCGATTTCCTGCTCGCGGCCCGCGAGGCGCAAATCCGCGAGCAGGGTGGCGAGGCGCGCGATCGGCTGCGCCGACAGCGCGGCGATCGAACGGTCACGCCAGCGCACCGCGAGCGCCTCGGGATTGAGGCGCTGACCGTCGCAGGCCCCGCAGCGTTCCTCGACTTCGAGCCACTCGATCCAGGAATCGAGCACATGATCTTCGGTGCCGGTGCGCGCACGCTCGTCGTCCCACTCCACGCGATCGAGCGCAAGCCCGGTGCCATAGCAGGCGCCGCACCAGCCGTGCTTCGAGTTGTAGGAGAACAGGCGCGGATCGAGCTCGGGAAAGCTGCGTCCGCAGGACGGGCAGGCGCGCAGCGTCGAGAAGGTCTGCTCGGGAAGCGCGAGTTCGATGCGCGCCGCTCCGGTCTTGCGTCCCTGCGCTGCGGTGCGCATCAACGCGTCGAGGTCGCCGAGCACCTGCACCATGCCCTTGCCGAACTCGAGTGCACGGGCGAGGCTCTCGCGCAACGCGCGCTCGTTCGCCGGCGTCACCTTGAGATCGGCCACCGGCAATTCGATCCTGTGTTCCTTGAAGCGATCGATGCGCGGGAACGGATCGAGTGGCAGGAATTCGCCGTCCACGCGCAAATGCGTTGCACCCCTGCCCGCAGCCCATTTCGCAAGGTCGGTGTACACGCCCTTGCGATTGACCACCAGCGGCGCGAGCAGGCCGATGCGCTGGCCGCGGTATTCGGTGAGCAGGCGCGCGGCGATCGCATCCTCGCTTTGCGGCTCGATCGGCAGTCGGCAGTCGGGGCAGTGCTGGATGCCCAGCTTCACGTACAGCAGGCGCAGGAAGTGATGCACCTCGGTCAGCGTGCCGACCGTGCTCTTGCGTCCGCCGCGGCTGGTGCGCTGCTCGATGGCGACCGTGGGCGGAATGCCGAAGATCGCGTCCACGTCAGGTCGGGCCTGCGGCTGCACGAACTGGCGCGCGTAGGCGTTGAGCGATTCGAGATAGCGGCGCTGCCCTTCGGCGAACAGGATGTCGAAGGCGAGCGTGGATTTGCCCGAGCCCGACACGCCGGTGATGACGCTGAAACGTTCGCGCGGAATCTCGACGTCGATGTTCTTGAGGTTGTGCTCGCGCGCGTGGTGCACGCGGATCGAGTTGCCGAGATAACGCCCGGGCGAAGGTTCCTGCGCGAGAGGGTTTGAAACAAGATCGCGACTTTCGATGGTTTCGCCGGAGGCGCTCTCGTTTCGCGACAAAGGCGAAACCGTCGAAAGTCGTGATCCATCCTTTGGTGCTTGTTCGGGCGACGACGTCAAAACGTCCGTCGCGCCTTTCAGGGTCGTGCCGGTTCCGGCGTGATTGGAAACTGCTTTCTGATCCGGTCTTTCGACAGCTTCCCCTGCGACGCGGTTCGAAGGCTCGACCGGGGAAGTTGTCGAAAGACCGGATCTTGTTTTAAACCCCGTGCCGATTGCGGCGATGTAGTCCTTCAGCGCCTTGCCGGTATGCGAGTTCGCATGCGCCATCACTTGCTCGGGCGTTCCCGCGCACACCACGAAACCGCCCGCGTCGCCCCCCTCGGGCCCGAGGTCGAGGATCCAGTCTGCGCTGCGCAATATATCGAGGTTGTGCTCGATGACAAGGAGCGAATGCCCTGTGGCGAGCAGCTTGCGGAACGCACCCAGCAGCTTCGCGACGTCGTCGAAATGCAGACCGGTGGTCGGTTCGTCGAATATGAACAGCTTGGCCCCGGCGCGTGTGTCGGCGCCGGCGCGCGGGCGCGACTTCGCCGCCGCCTCGGCGAGATGGCCGGCGAGTTTCAATCGTTGCGCCTCGCCGCCGGAAAGTGTCGGCACCGGCTGGCCGAGGCGCAGATATTCGAGCCCGACATCGGCGAGCGGCTTGAGCCGTGCGAGTACCTCCTTGTCTTCGGCGAAGAAGTCGAGCGCCTCGCGTACGGTCAATTCGAGCGTTGCCGCGACCGTACGCTCGGCGCGGCGTCCGTCGGCGCCACGACCGGCCACCGAGACCTCGAGGACCTCGGGCCGGTAGCGCCGGCCGTCGCATTCGGGGCAGCGCAGGTAGACGTCCGACAGGAACTGCATCTCGACGTGTTCGAAACCGTTGCCGCGGCAGGCCGGACAACGTCCGTTACCCGCGTTGAAACTGAAGGTCCCCGGGGTATAGCCGCGCTCGCGTGAGAGCGGGGCGCGCGCGAACAGCGCCCGAATCGCGTCCCAGGCGCCGACATAGCTCGCCGGATTCGAGCGCGTCGTCTTGCCGATCGGCGACTGATCGACCATCACCGCATCGTCGACGAGCGCCGCGCCGCGCAATTCGCGGTGCATTCCAGGTGCTTCGGTGGACCTACCCTTGGCCTTGGCAAGCGCCCGGTAGAGCACGTCCTGCACCAGTGTCGACTTGCCCGAGCCGGATACCCCGGCCACGCAGACCATGCGTTCGAGCGGGATTTCGACATCGATGTCCTTCAGGTTGTGCTCGGTGGCGCCGAAGAGTCGCAGCCGGGGCGTCGTTTTTGCGACCGGGCGCGGCGGCGTACCGAGGACCGCATGCTTGTGGCCGGCGAGATAGTCGGCGGTCAACGTTGCGGCGCGGCGCAGTGCCGCGGGTGGGCCGAAGAACACGATTTCGCCGCCGCGCTCGCCCGGGCCGGGGCCCATGTCGAGGATGCGGTCGGCCGCGAACATGATCTGCGGGTCGTGCTCGACCACGATGAGCGAATTGCCCGCGTCGCGCAGCTTCTGCATGATCTGGATCACCCGCCCCATGTCGCGCGGGTGCAGGCCGATCGAGGGTTCGTCGAGCGCGAACAGCGTGTTGACGAGCGAAGTGCCGAGCGCGGTGGTGAGGTTGATGCGCTGCACCTCGCCGCCGGACAGCGTGCGCGACTGTCGATCGAGCGTGAGGTAGCCCAGCCCGACCTCGCATAGGTAGCCGAGCCGGGCACGGATTTCGGTGAGCAGCAGCGCGGTGGCCTCGTCCAGCGCGCCCGCAGGGCGGAACGTTTCGAAGAAACGCCGGCTGTCCGCGACGGGCCGCACCGAAGAACAAGGGTGGGTTGTTCTCGTTGCGCAACATGTCCAGCGTTGCGCCCCACGACTGCAGAGCCCAATACACGGTAAAGGGTTCGTCGTGCGCGAGTTCGTTGCGGCCCAGCCAGAGCAACTTCACCAACAGACCGAACGCGATCAGGCCCGCGATGAGGTTCGCGTCGGAGCGTTGCGTGCGCATGGCAGCGAAGCTACGCAAGGCGGTCAGAGCCTCTGGAACACCACGAAATGCGGACCGATGCCCTCGATCCGGAATTCCGGACCGTGGGTGCCGAAGCCCAATTTCGTGTAGAAGGGCAGTGCCGTGACCCGCGCATTGGCCCAGAGCAGGTCGGCCTTTTTCGCGCGCAGATGGTCCAATGCGAAATACAGCATTCGGCGGCCGATCCCCTTGCCTTGATAACTGGAGATGGTGGCCATGCCGCGCAGGCGATACTGGATCCACCCTTGCAGTTCCGGGTGCTTTTCGCGGTAGAAGGAAGCCACGGCGATCAGCTGCTCACCGCTGTAGGCCGCGAGGTGGAAGGAGTCCTCGTCGTGGTCGCGGGGCCAGTCCACATCGGCATGGGGTTGACCGGGGCGGAGCACTTCGCGGCGCAACGCCCAGGTTTCCTCGGCCTTCACGAATCGGATACGCATGGGAATTTCCTACAGCCAAAGTAGGTCGATGGTCCAGCGCAAGGCAAGTGCAACGGGATCAGCGCGTTCCCAAGTGCTGGCGCAGAAGCTCCGCGGAGGCGTCATCCGCAGCGTCCTTGTCCGCGGTACCGAGCCGCATCGGGGTGCTGCCTGTAAGGACCAGGAGACCGGTTCGGCCAGCGGGTTCGTCCTGTGCAAGGAACACTTCTTCCACATCAGTAGCGGAGATCACGCGGTCGACGGCGGTGAACGGCACGGGGAGCACGTCGAAAAGCTGTGTGCGTTCGGTGATGAGAAGTCCTTCCGAGGTCATGCGCACACTGGTTTCCGGGATCACTACCGCACCAATGAAAGACCAGACCAACAGGATCACAACTGCGGATCGTCCTACGCGCAGCGCTGCCGAAAGCCGCTTCCGCCACCGAAGAAACCCGCCAGCGCGGCCAGGCCGAACGCGAAACCGATGCTGAGCACCACGGCCTTCAGCAAGCGTTCCGCCCGCGAGAGCGGTTCGGGCACCAACGTTCCCGTCCCGATCCAATAGCCATTCCGGAAGGGCGCGAGGATCTGTTCCGCGGCGTCACTGCTCGGAGCCATCAATAGGTCCATGCCGATCAGCACACCTTTCAATACGAGCACGATCAGCAGGCCGACCCCCGCGAAATGCAGGGCGCCCCGCGTGTTGTCATCCAGTTCCCAGGCCATCGTGCGCCCTTAGCTCAGGTAGCGCATGTCCTGACCGGCCTTCACACTGCGCAAGGTGGCATAGATCAGGCGGATCACGTTCTCCACGTCCTCGCGGTGCACGCTCTCCACGGTGGTATGCATGTAGCGCAGCGGCAGGCGAGATCAGGGCGGAAGGCACTCCGGCGGCCCCGTACGCGAATGCATCCGTATCGGTGCCCGTGGCGCGGCTGACCGCACTGCGTTGGAATGCGATCTTCTCCTTTTCCGCAGCCTTGATGACCTGCTTGAGCACCTTGTTATGCACTGCGGGGCCGTATGCCAGTACCGGCCCTGAACCACAGGATACATCGCCGCTTTGGATCTTGTTCATCATCGGTGTCTGCGTGTCGTGCGTCACGTCGGTCACGATCGCCAGGTCGGGACGCAGGCGTTCCACGATCATCTCCGCACCGCGCAATCCCACTTCCTCCTGCACCGCGTTCACGATGTAGAGTCCGAAGGGCAGCTTCACCTTGTTCTCGTGCAGCAGCCGTGCCACCTCGGCGATCATGAAGCCGCCCATGCGGTTGTCCAGCGCGCGCCCCACGTAGTGTTTCTCGTTCAGGACCATGAACTCGTCCTCGTAGGTGATCACGCAGCCCACGTGCACGCCGAGCTTCTCCACCTCCTCCTTGGTGGAGCAACCGCAATCCAGGAAGATGTTCTCCGTGGAAGGGGCCACTTCGGTCTTGCCGTTGCGCACGTGGATGGCAGGCCAGCCGAAGATGGCCTTCACGATGCCCTTTTCCGTGTGGATGTTCACCCGCATGCTGGGCGCGATCATGTGGTCGCTGCCGCCGTTGCGGCGCACGTAGATGAAGCCGTCCTTGGTGATGTAGTGCACGAACCAGCTGATCTCATCGGCGTGCGCTTCGATCACCACCTTGTACTTGGCATCCGGGTTGATGATGCCCACCACGGTGCCGTACGGATCCACGAGATGATCGTCCACGTACGGCTTGATCCGGTCCAGCCAGAGGCGTTGGCCCGCGCTCTCGAATCCGGTGGGGGAGGCGTTGTTCAGGTAGCGCTCCAGGAATTCGAGCGAGGAGCTGTTCAGGATGCTTTTCTTCTTGGAGGCGGTCTTCTTGGCCATGAGGGTCGTTTCTGTAGGTCCGCGTGTGGCGGTGCGGCGCGAAGTTAACCCCGGTATCGGGCGATAACCTTTTGCGCCAGGATACGTTTCAACAGCACCCTTTGGATCATAAATGAACACGATCACCATGCGGTATGTGCATCTTCTTTTCCTGCTCGTTTGCGCTTCGGCGAGCATCGTTTCCGCCCAGCAAGGTCCATTGGATCCGGCACAGCAGAAGCAGTTCGACGACGCGGTGAAGCGCGGTGACCGGGCCTTTGCAGGTGGTGGTCTGGATATCGATCAGGCCATGGTGGCCTATGAACAGGCGCTCTCCATTTCCCCGAACGATGCCAGCGTGAGCATGAAGCTGGGGCTCTGCCGGTTGAACGGCATCCCAACGTCATCTGGCCTTGCCGCATTTCGAGAAGGCCGTGGCCGATGATCCGAAACTGCCACGCATCCATTTCCTGCTGGGCTATGCGTATCAGCTGAATGGCCAATGGGATGAGGCCATCGCCGCTTTTTCCGAGCACAAGCGACTCACACAGGGCATTCCCGATCAGGAAAGCATCTACAATATGGCCGACAAGCATCTGGCCGAATGCCGCAATGGCAAGTCCCTTTCGGAGCCGGCCGCCGATGTGCAGGTCGAGAACATGGGTGCGCCCATCAATTCCGACCAAGCGGATTACGGTGCGCTGGTGAGCGCCGATGGGAGCAGATTGCTCTTCACCTCCCGCCGAATGGGAACCACCGGTGGCAAGGTGAGCAAGATGACCAATGAGTACTACGAGGATATCTACGTGTGTACGTTGACGAATACCGGCTGGTCGGAACCGACCAACGCGGGCGCTCCGCTGAACAGCAATGGGAACGACGCTACCATGGGCCTGTTCGACAATGGCTCCACGCTATTCATCTACCGCGATGGATCCAATATGGGCGACATCCACCAGAGTGAACGTACCGGTGAGGTGTGGTCCAACCCGAAGCCTTGGAGGGTTCCGTCAATTCCAAGTACCAGGAATCGAGCGCATGGCTGACCGCGGACAAGCAATGGTTGTACTTCGTGAGCGATCGTCCGGAGGAAGGACTGGGTGGCCAGGACATCTACCGCGCGCGCTGGAACTCCGTGGAGAACATCTGGGGCAACGCCGAGAATCTGGGCCCGGACGTGAATACGCCGTTCGATGAGGAAGGAGTGTTCATCTCGGCCGATGGCAGTACACTGTATTTCGGCAGCAAGGGACACACCTCCATGGGCGGGTATGACATCTTCCGCACGCAATTGGTGGATGGCATGTGGTCCAAGCCGGAGAACATGGGCATGCCCATCAATTCCCCGGATGACGATGTGTTCTTCGCCTTGACGAACGACGGCCGTACGGGCTATTTCTGCTCCGTTCGTCCGGGAGGTTACGGCATGGATGATCTGTACAAGGTCACCTTCGGCACTCCTCAGGAGATCGGCCAGGCCCGCTGATCGGCGTCACCGTACAACGCGCAATACTTCGCGCAGCGCATTGTTCTCCAACACGATGGCATAGCTACCGTGCGGCAACGAACGTAGGTCCAGCTGTAGCGTTGGAACATCGGCGCTGCCCTGTTCCAGATGCACGATACGCCCGGTGGCGTCCACCACACGTAGCGTGTATGGACCTCGAAGTTGCTCTTCTCCTTCGATCCGGAATAGTCCGTCCGAGACAATGAGAACCGTCCAGTTGGATCTTGGTGTGGACGACTCGGACACATTCACTGTTCCACTGACACAGAACGCTGTGCTCTCCTCGAAGGTGAATTGGCCACCGGTGGCGATCACACCCAAGGTGTTGCTGGTCACGGTATAGCTGCCATTGCCTTGACCGCAGCAGATACCATCGCCGTAGGAATCGTACACGGTGAAGGTGTAGCAGCCGGCCTCCAGGCATTCCGTACTGCTTACCGTGCTTCCGTTCGGCGCTCCAGGGAAGGGTCCTCCGCTGGCAAGGAGCGCATTGGTGCCGTCCTCGGTGATGCTCCAACTCGTTTCCGAAGGGTAGTTGTCCACCACGATCGATACCGTGATCTCGTGCGGTGCCACGGTGACCACTACCGGTTCGGTGTGGACATCGGTTCCGAAGGCATTGGACATGGTGAGCGTTACGGAATACGTGCCCGATGCAGGATAGGTGACAGTAGGGCTTGCTGCTGTGCTACTGGAAGGAGTGCCTCCCGGGAATTGCCAGTCCCAGCCCGGTGCGGCATCGACGGACATGTCGGTGAAAGTGATCGCGTCACCGGCGCAGATGCGCGTGGCGGACGTGTTGAAAGCGGCTTCCGGGGCGAGTAGGCTTGGCGTGTACAGGTCCGATTCCCAAAGGCCACGGCCATAGGTGGAGGCACGAAGCTTGCCGGCATTGAGGTTCACCTCGAGTTCGGTCACCATCACTTTCGGAAGGTCATCGCTGAAGTACTGCCATGTGCTCAAGGTGCTATCGCGGTAGAACACCCCGATGTCGGTACCTACATGTATGCCACCGGCGGTGCCGGGCTGGTACACGATGCTGTTGGCGGGCACATTGGGCAGGTTGTCGCTGATGTTCGTCCAGGAAAGCCCGCTGTTGCTGCTCACATACACCTTGTCCCCTTGGGCATATCCGGAAAGGCTCACGTACACCACCGCTGGATCCAGCGGATGAACGGCGATGGACGTGATGGCCAACTGCGGCAGCCCATTGATGATCGTCCACGGAATGCCGCCCGTCGCGGTCCGTCGGAAGGCATCGTTCCGTTCGGCGTAGATCACGTTGCTGTTGCTCGGTGCCACCGCGAAGCAGCGGACCTCGTTGTTCTGGTTCCAATTGGAGATCGCGGTCCAGTTGCTGCCTCGGTCGGCGGATCGCCACATGTTCTTGAAGCCGGCGAACAGCACCATGGGGTTGTTCGGGTCGATACCGAAGGGCGTCACCCACGGACCATCCTCCGGAATGCCGGAACCGATATTGCTGAAATTCTGTCCACCATCCAGCGAGCGCATGATGCCTCCGTTCTGGAATTCACCGTACAGGATATCCGGATCCACGGGGTCCACGGCGCACTCCATGCCATCGGCTCCGATCACATGGGTCCAGCTACCGTTGCTCAACAGGTTCACACCATTGTCCTGCGCACCGGCCAGCATGCGCCCGGGAACCGTTGCCGAGCTGCCCGTACGGTAGATCTGCATGATGTCGAGTCCTGCGCTGATATCATCCCACTGCATGCCACCATTGGTGGTCCGGAACGCCCCACCATCGGAACCGCAGTACAGGCGGTTGCCGAAGAATTCCAGGCAATGGATGTCGGCATGCGTGTAGCCGTATGGCGAAGGATAGGTCCAATGCGATCGGATGGCCCACGTGCTGCCGCCGTTCGCGCTGCGCCACACGTTGATGCCTCCGACGTAGACCAATTGTGCATTGGTGGGGTCCACGGCGAGGGCCATGTCGTACCAGCATTGTCCTCCGGCATCCGCGCCGAAAGCGTCGTAGCCGAAGAGGTTCGGACTGTTGGAGCGCAGGGAGAAGGCCGGTGCCGCTGGTGGTGCTGCGGTACAGTCCCTTGTAGCCGGAGTTGTCGGAACGTCCGCAGAGCACATACACCATGTCCGGGTCGTTGGGTGAGACCCCGATCGCCATGCGGTTCACTTCGGTGGCAGGAGGAAGTCCCGCCGTGACCAACGCGAACGTGATCCCGCCATCGGTGGACCGGAAGAATTCATTGCCACAGCCATAGACCACGCTCGGGTCACCCGGCTTGAAGGCCACATCGCGGAAAGACTCCCGATGCCACCTGTGTCCATGAAGTACCGCCATCGGCAGTACGCCACAGGCCATCACTGGTCGCGCAGATCAGGGTCAACGGGTCGGTCGGATGCATCCGAAGCCTGCCGTGTGGTGCGTACCTCCGTGAGCTGCCAATTCAGTCCTGTGCTGTTCCATGTCGCGCCCCCGTCCGTGGAGCGCAATACACCGAGGCCATAGGTGTCGTTGCCGTCGCCATCGCCGGTTGCCACGTAGATCACGTCCGGGTCCGTCGGGTCGACGGCGATCCCCGAAACACCCAAGGAGGCGAGGTCATCGTACAATGCATTCCACGTGGCTACCTGAATCGGTGCTGCGCCAAAGGCCCCCGGCCGGAGTACCGGCATAGAGCACGGCGGGGTCGGAAGGGTCTTCGTACAGCACGTTCACACGTCCCAGTCCGGGCGAATAGGAGGAGCTTGTCCAAGCGGTCGGTCCCAGGGAGGTCCAGTTGGCGCTTTTCGCACCATCGCCACGTACCATGCGCTTCACGTGTTTCAAGGCCGATGCATAGTGTCCCGGGTCAGGGCGCTCACCGCTGGGGAAGGTCCTCGGTTCCATCGACCAGTACCAGCGTTGGAACTGCTTCCACCCCTTGCCGCGATCGATCGTGTGGTCCTGCCAGTAGGCGTCGTATTCCTCGGCCACCGTGTGCACATTGGTCACGCCATCGGTCATGTGGTCCACCCACAGTTGGGCAGAGAGATGTGCGGTGAACGATAGCAGTGCGAGGAGAAGCAGGGTATTGCGCATGGAGGTCGGGGTAGGGTGGACCTACCTTTGCAAAGGTACCCGAGTGCGGCGCGCCATGCCAATGCAGCGGGACAAGGGAATGGCCGAACAGTTCACACCACCTGCCGATCTGGTGCTTCTGCGCACCGCCGACGGTTCGCACACGCTCTGGTCCGACGCCTTGCAGGAGAACTACCATTCCGTGAACGGAGCGGTGGACGAAGCGCGGCATGTGTATATCGCGATGGGCTTCTCGGCCATGCCGGGGAAGGAGCTGCACGTGCTTGAAGTGGGGCTCGGTACCGGTCTGGATCTGTTGCTGACCGCGCACGAGGCGGAGCACAGCCATCGCACGGTGCATTACACGGCCTTGGAACCGTATCCGGTGCCGGCCGAAGTGATCACCGCCTTGGATCATGCAGGTGCTATCGGTCGTCCGGACCTTGCGAGTGGATCTGTTCAACGCACTGACGACGTGCGCCGGGCGGGTCGATGCGCATGGGCAGGAACGTCGTGTTCTCACGTTCGGAATGCACCGTGCAGGAGTTCGTGGCGGATCAGCGGTACGATCTCGTGTACTTCGATGCGTTCGCGCCGAGCGTTCAACCGGAAATGTGGACGGACAAGGTGTTCAGGAAGGTGCTTTGCCATGTTGCGGCCCGGTGGTAGCATGGTGACCTACTGTGCCAAAGGAAATGTGCGTCGTTCGCTGGAACAGGAAGGCTTCGTGGTGGAACGCTTGAAAGGACCTCCCGGTAAGCAGCACATGCTTCGCGCAACCCGACCGTTGGCATGAGCGGGAATCTTCACCATTCGCGTATATGGACTGTTGGTCGAGGACGGCCGTGTGCTGGTCTCGGATGAAGTCGATCCGCGGTCGGCACATCACGAAATTTCCGGGAGGTGGCATGGAATTCGGCGAAGGGCCGCTCGATGCGCTGGTCCGCGAGATCCGCGAGGAGATGGGGATCGAGGCGCTGGACCTTGCGCACTATTACACCACCGAGTTCTTCCAGCAGAGCACCTTCCACTCCACGCCGATGCAGGTGATGAGCCTCTACTACACCTTCCGCACCGCCAATACCGATGCCCTCGCTGCAGTGATCGATGGCGACGGGCGGAAAGCGGAAAGCGACAGTGACGAAGTGTTCCGTTGGCTGCGGTTGAAGGAGGCGCGCGCCGAGGACCTCAGCCTACCGATCGACCGCATTGTGATGCGGAAGCTGCTTGGCGGATCACGCAGGTCAGGTGCCGATACGCTTGCGCACGTAGGCCTCCACACGCTCGAAGAGCTCCTCGGGTTCCTGCGTGCGCCAGTCCAATTCGTTCAGCCGTCCACCGATCAGGAAGTACTGGTCGATGTTGGCGGCTTGGATGTCCTCCAGCACATGTGCGCGGAAGTTCAGCAGCGCGATCCAGCCACCGGCATCCTCCACGTCATCCCACCATTCCTCGTAGTAGCTCTCGTCACTGGAGTGGAAGTTGAGCACGTTCTCGCCGACCAGGATGAACTTGTTGATGCCCTGTGCCATCAGCACCTCGACGATATCGCGCTTGAGGAACATGATGTCGTTGTGCAGCAGGTCGTTCCATTCGCCGATGAACTCGATCACCACGAAGCCGTCGTCGTAGTCCGCGTACAGGATCTTCAGGTACAGCGTGTTCGATCCGAAGTCGTCCCATTGCGGATGGATCGCATGGTCGTACACGGCATGCGTGAAATAGAACTCACTGTACTCGCTGGCCATGGAACGGCGAGCGTTCATCCTCCTCCGCGGTGTAGCGGTGGCGCCAGTTCCAGTAGGGCTCGAGGTCGTGCATCGGTAGAGGTTCTGCGCAGGTACTTACAGCGTGTGCCCGGCCTGGATCGCTTTCCGCACACTGCCGTAGTGCCGCAGTAGTTCGTTGGCCACGGCGTATTCCACCTTCAGGCTTTCCATCACCATGCGGGTGCCGCGATCGATCAGTTTGTGGTTGCTCAGCTGCATGTCCACCATGCGATTGCCTTTCACACGGCCCAGCTTGATCATCACGCTCGTGCTGATCATGTTGAGCACCAACTTCTGGGCGGTGCCGCTTTTCATGCGGGTGCTGCCGGTCACGAATTCAGGACCGACAACGACCACGATCGGGTGCTTCGCCAAGGTGGCCACCGGACTGCCGGGGTTGCAGGTGATCCCTCCGGTAAGGATGCCTTTCGCATTGCACGCTTCCAGGGCCCCGATCACATAGGGCGTGGTTCCGCTGGCGGCAATGCCGATCACGGTATCATCGGCGCCGATGTGGTGTTCTTCCAGGTCCTTCCAGCCTTGTTGGGCATCGTCCTCGGCGAATTCCACGGCTTTCCGGATGGCGGCATCGCCTCCGGCGATCAATCCGATCACCAGACCATGCGCTACACCGAAGGTCGGTGGACACTCGCTCGCATCGACAACACCTAGGCGTCCGCTGGTTCCGGCACCCATGTAGAAGAGCCGCCCACCACGCTGCATGCGCTCGCTGATCGCATCCACCAACGCACCGATCGCGGGGATGATCGAGGCGACCGCGGTCGGCACCTTGCTGTCCTCCGCGTTGATCCCGCGCAGCAGATCCAGCGTACCCAAGGTCTCCAGATCATCGTGGTGCGAAGGCTGTTCAGTGATGCGTTCCATGGGTGCGCAAAGGTAGTGGTGTAAAAGAGGAAAGCCCCCCAGTTCGGGAGGCTTTCCAGTACGTTGGAATGTTCCGGGTCACTCAAGAATGAGCTTGCGGGTCACGGTCCCTTCATTGAAATGCAAGGTGATGAAGTACACGCCGGCATCCATGCCTGCGGTCTCCACCGTGAAACGATCACGGTTCACGTTCAGGGTGCGCACCAAGCGGCTGTTGATGTCGAACACTTCGTAGAACACGACCGGTTCCACGGTGCTGCTCACGGTGACCATGTCGGTGGCGGGGTTCGGGAACATCGATACACCATTGGCGATGGTCGTGTTCTCCTCGATGCCTACCAGGGAACAAGGCCCAAGCTGGAGCGCGCAGACGATGCGTGGGTTCATGTACCCCATGATCGTATCGATCATCGCCCTACCCTTGGCGGGGGAACTGTTCGGGTTGCTGGCCAGTGAAGCCTGGTTCGCCGTAATGGGCGGGGGGCCCGGATTCACCACGGTTTGCGCCAACGCACTGTTCTGATCCCACCACTGCCATGGGCTTGCCTCTTCGAAGGGAGCGATCGACATGCCGGGCCAATCCATGGTGACGACAGGGTAGAGGCCTTCCGTATTCGGTATTGATAGCGACGTGAGCCACCGGCATGCACTTGGGTCGTGCCGTAGAGTGCCCTTGCCGCATCGGTATAGAATTCGCCGTTCGGAAGGGAAGCGAAGCTGGCGTTGTTGCCGTACTGGTTCACCAACTGCATGAAGAGATTGCTTCCTTGCACCGGAACAACCTGTTCACCCGTCGTCGGGACGATCACGATACCTTCCGTGAACGGAGCGAAAGGATCGAACACCGTGTGGAAAGCCACCATCGGCACATCACCTTGGTCCAGCCAACTGGTATCGGCCAATGCCCCGCCCATGTTCACGCAGAAATTGAAATCATTGTCGAAACCATTCGGACGATAGAGGGTCAGCTGTCCGTTGAAGCCGTCCAGATTTCCCACCCGGACGGTATCGATGTATGAAGTGCTCGGGTCGAACGGATCGGGACGGAACTTCTCGATGAATAGTTTGGCAGGGTCATCCAACGTGGCAGTCCCCAACGTGATGTATCCACCCGTTCCTTCGCCCGATCAGGATCACCTTGGTCGGGTCGATCTCGTACGTGGCGGCATCCGCCTTTACCGTACGGATACATTGCTTCACATCGTGGATGGCACGGTAAATGGCGTTGAGCAGGGTGCCGCGACGCTCTTCCAGGGTAGGGGCGATCGGATTCCATCCACCTCTGTAGCTCATGCTTACGGCAACGTAACCACGTCGGGCCATGCGCTTGCACATTTCCACGGCCGTGCTGTCCTTCCTGGTACCGGTCGGACTTCCGTTCAGCGGCGGAGGCAGGGCATTTCCTGTGTGTACATAGATCACCAGTGGCCGCATGTCCACCGGGTCCGTGCCTTGTGCTGGTTCATACACATCCATCCGGAGGTTGGCCACTTTCACCACGGTGCTCGTATCACCCGGGTTGAAGAAGGCAGCAGGGATAGGCATCTGCTGGCTGACCAGCGTTTGAAGCTGCACCACTTCCGGGCCGAAATCCGCAGGGTTGCTGAAGTTGGAGGTGAGGAAATCGATGTTGGCTCCGAAGATGATATCCGGGGTCACCGTGATCTCCGCATCCGTGAAGACCTCATCGATGTACCGAACTTGGGCACTGGCCGTGGAGACCGCGGTGAATGCGGCGAGGCCGAAGGCAAAGGGTATGGCTCTTTTCATGTGCTGGGGCGTTTTGCTAGGCTAAATGTACGTGTGGTATCACCGTTTATCGAATTCGTAGATGAGTTGAATGTAGGCCAAGCGACCCACTCTGGGACCGCCGTAAACCAGATAGACATCGTTGTTCCACATCCTGTCCCAGCCGGATCGTTCGGATCCGTCGTCGGTGAACAGGGGAGCAATGCCGAAGAGGTTGCTGGCGCCAAGCTTCACGGTCGTATGGATCGAAGGGAATCCGCATGTTCACCTGCGCATCGACGATGTCGTATGTCGGGATCGGTCCGGAGAATTGCGGAGATCCCGTGAAGGTGAAGCCCTGTACCCATTTGTAGTTGATCCCGAAACCCAAGTTCGGTGCGACCGAGGAAGTACCTTCATGTCGTGACCGGTGAATCCGATGTTGAACTTGTTCTCGGGCGTATTGAAGGCCGGAATGATCGGGTCGTCGGCTCCGCTCACCAGCTTATTGTAACTGTAGTTCACCGAGTAGGTCATCTTCTTCCGGTAGTAACTGACTCCCGACGTTGGCTCCTCGGGTGGTGCACCTGTTCCGAAGCATTGGCTGCCAATCGGAAAGCCTGCAGGCCACCGACCGGAAATCCATTCTGGGGTTGAATTTCCCATACAGCCCGATCACATAGCCGATGAAGTCCTCATACCAGCTGTTGTATGCGCTTACATCGACGTAGAATCTTTTCCGACAGCGTGCCCCGATAGCCGACCTCGA
This sequence comes from uncultured beta proteobacterium, assembly GCA_963714925.1. Taxonomy (GTDB): domain Bacteria; phylum Pseudomonadota; class Gammaproteobacteria; order Burkholderiales; family SG8-39; genus SG8-39. Next base: position 293,226 of record CAVQQK010000005.1, read on the forward strand.
TCGTCCTGCACCTGTTCCGGCCGGATCCGGTCCACGTTGAAGTAATCGAGTTTGCTCGAGCCCTTGAGCAAGGACGGACTGGAATCGATATTCATCGAAGCTTTCCAACGTGAACATGCTATCGCGTCCGGCTTCGAACTGCCCATCCACGTTGCCCAGCAAGAGTGCGCGACCCACATTGTAGTATAGGTATTGGTCGGCCAAGGTCGGATTCCGGATGGCACCGCTGAAGCTCATGCGCCAGATGTGCACCCCCGTTTCGGAATAGACCAAGGAAGCCGCCGGAGAAAAGAGCGCATTGAAATTCTGGTTCTTGTCCATGCGCATGGTCACGGTCACCTTCAAGCGTATCGTCCATGAGCATCTTCTCGAGTCCGGCATAGACCCCGAATTCCTGGTTCCGAATGACCACGTTCCCTGTATCCCTGAAGATGGTGCCCGCCGTGTTGGGCATGTACTGGCGGAAGTTTCCTCCGACAACGACCTCTGCCGAATTCCGGCTTGAAGCGGTATTCGCCCATGGCATGCGCCAAGGCCGAGCGATCATAGAACAACGAGCCACCCTCGGTGAAGCGCTTGCCCGTGATCTCGTTGAATTTATCGTCGAAACGAGCCGTGCCCACAGCGTATGCCGGATCCAAGAGTGGTCGTGTTGAGCAGGTTCACACTATCGGCCACCAACTGATGGTAGTTTGAGAAGAGGTCGTTGTTGTCCGTGATGTACTGTTCCTGCCAGGCATTCCACGTCGCGGCATCCCACCCTAGACCGATGGCCTCGCTGACGGTGATGTAATCGGGATCCGCCTCCGACCTGTGGCTTGATCCAGGATCTGCCAAAGATTGGCGTACGGTATGTTCCATTCCTGCGTGTTGCCGCTGGCCTGCTGAAGCCGCACCGCGGTGGTGAAGATGTCGTAGGTCGTACCGGCATCCTCGTGGGTGAGATAGCCGCGCACGAACCACTTCCCCTCTTCGCGCACCTCCACCCGGTGCTGGAAGAACTGCACATCCTGCAGGCGATAGCGATTGTCGCCTTGGTATACCGTGCTTCCCGTGCTGAAGTTGCTGGCCAGGATGACCTCCACCGGCGTGCGTGCGCTATCTCCATCGGTGAGGAGGTAGTGGAGCGAACCACCCAGTTTCAGGTTGTCGGTGCCGTAATCCACCAGGTCGCTTTCCCGGTAGCCCGGCCGCAGGAACTTGCCGAGACCGGGATAATTCCGGCGCTCGGTGCGTCTTCCCGAGGTAATTGTTGTTCACGGTCACGTCCTCATCGCCATAGATGTTCACCGCATCGTACCGACCCGGGTTGGTGATGGAGGTGGGGCGAATTGCTCGTCGCATCGTAGTTCTCGGCGAACCAATCCTCGGCACGCATCGCGAATCACGTTGAGCTTGTAGGCCCAGCGATCCTTACCCTCCTTGTCCTTCGAAGCACCTGCGCCTAGCGCACTGCACCTTCCAGCAGGTCGCGTTCACCGCCTTTCACGCTGACGCTTAGACCTTGGAACAGCCACGGGCTCTTGGTGGTCATGTTGATCACTCCATTGAAGGCACCGGGCCCGTAGATACGCGGTGCTGGCACCGGCGATCATGTCCACCCGCATCACATCCAGGTCGCTGGCGCCAAGGAAATTGCCCAGCGAGAAGTTCAGACCCGGGCTCTGGTTGTCCACGCCATCGATCAGCTGCAGGCTGCGCACCGGGCTGGTGCTGTTGAAGCCCCGTGTGTTGATCACCTTGAAGCCCATGCTGGCAGCGGTCATGTCCACACCTTTCAGGTTGCCGAGGCTTTCGTAGAAATCGCCGCTGGGTGCTTCGCGGATGGCGATCACATCCATGCTCTCCACGGTCAGCGGCGCCTGTTTCTGTTTGTCGCTGATGCGGCTGCCGACCACTTCGGCCTCCTTGCAGCAGCACTTGGTCCGTGCTCATCTTGAACTTGAGCTCCTTGCTCGCGTCCTGCACTTGGACCTCCTGTTGCTGGTAGCCGATGAAGGAAAGCACCAAGGTGTACGGAGGAGGCGTCTCGACCTGAAAGCTGAAGCGACCGTTCACATCGGTCACGGTTCCGTGGGTGGTGCCTTTCACTACGACGTTGGCACCGATGAGCGTTTCACCCGTGGTGGCATCCGCAATTACGCCGCGCAGCGTGTAGGGCTGGGCCATAGCGAACAACGGAACCAGGAACAAGCAGCAGAGTGCAGCGCGTAGTTTACCCATTGAGGTGCGGGGATCCAGGTTCATCGGCATGCGTTGCGTTGGTACTCCTCGGCCGACGAACGCCCGTAGGTACGCCGAAAGATAGTAAGCATCTGTTTCGTTTCCCGCGGTTGCATCTGTGGTCGGTCAAGCCGGAAGGAATGGCAGCAGCGCATGCTTCCAAACAAGATAGCCATCACCGTTCAGGTGGATCCCATCATAGGTATACCGTCGATCCAACTGGCCTTCGTGGTCCATCATCCCGGCATGCACATCGATAAAGGAAACACCCATTGCGCTGCACTGTTCCCGGATCCGCTCGTTCAGTGCGTTCACCTTGTCGTTGCGCTTCATCCCCAGGAGGTCCTCATTGATCGGCAGGATGCTGCACACCAGCAGCTCCGTGCTCGGTGTACCGGTGCGGATGCGTTCCATGATACGCTCAAGGTCCGCCGCGATCGCTGCCACATCCCTTCCTCCGAGAATGTCATTCACCCCGATCATCAGCACGATGGCCCGCGGCCGCGCCTCTATGCATGGGGCCAACCGGGCCAGCACCCCGCCGGTACCATCTCCACCGATCCCGCGTTCGGCAATGCGCATACCCGGGAAAAGCTCATTCCATGCGCCGCCCGAAATATGGCTGTCGCCAAGGAAGATGGTCATCGAGCTATCCATGGGCAGGGCGGCGAACAGGCTGGTGCGGGTATCGTAGTGCACATTCGCGGCATGGACAGGAGGGGGCCAGGCACGCTTGTACCAGCGCCACGCACCGTAGCTCAGGCCCAGTAGGTTCAGTGCCAGCGAAATGATCAGGATCCTGTGTTTCACGGAAGCGGTGCGCTTGGGGCAAACATAGTGTACACGACGTACGCACCGATGCCTCTGCTGGATCGTTTCCACAGCGGGTCCTTGGGCGATCGTCATGTGACCGGTGATCCGATGCGATTACCTTGTGCACATGTCCATTTCGCTCACCTTTTACGGTGCCGCTCGTATGGTGACCGGCAGCAAGCATCTTCTGGAGGTCAACGGAAAGCGTGTGCTGCTGGATTGTGGCATGTTCCAAGGCGAAGGGCGCGAGAGCGATGCGAAGAACCGTCATTTCGGTTTCGATCCGCAAAGCATCGATGCCGTGGTGCTCAGTCATGCGCATATCGACCACAGCGGCCTGTTGCCTCGTTTGGTCAAGGAAGGATTCCTGGGCCTGATCGTAACCACTCCTGCCACACGGGATCTGTGCGCGATCATGTTGGAGGACAGCGCGTACATCCAGCAGAGCGATCATGAGCGTGAAGTGCGGTATGCTCCGGAGGGAAGGAGCGTGCACGCTGCGCTATACGGCCCCGAGGATGTGCCGCGCACCCTGGCCGCTTTCCATGCGGTGCCCTATGGGAATCCGTTCGAAGTGGTGCCCGGTGTGCGCATCACGTTCACCGATGCCGGTCACATTCTCGGCAGTGCCGTGGTGAATATCGAAGCGGATGATGGGCAGCGGAAGCGCCGTATCCTGTTCAGTGGAGATGTGGGCCGATACACCGACCGCCTACTTCCCGAACCCGCACCCGCGCCTCAGGCCGATGTGGTGATCTGCGAAAGCACATATGGGGACCGCGATCATCCGCCGGTGAAGGAGGCCGAGGCGGAATTGCTGCGCCATGTGCTGCACACCTGCGTGGAGAAGAAGGGCAAGCTCATCATTCCCGCCTTCAGTGTGGGCAAGACGCAGGAGGTGCTGTACACGCTGAATGCGTTGAGCAATGATGGGCTGCTGCCGCGGATACCGGTTTACGTGGACAGTCCGTTGGCCATCGATGCCACGCACGTGATCCGCGACCATACGGAACTGTTCCGTACGGAAGTGCGCGAGGAGCTGAAGCAGGACCCGGACCTGTTCAGTTTCAGGGGCGTTGAATTCGTGCAGAAGGCGGAACGGAGCAAGCAGCTGAACAGCCGACAGGAGCCATGCATCATCATCAGTGCCAGCGGTATGATGGAGGCCGGACGCATCCGGCACCACTTGCGGAATTCACTGGAGAACCCCAACAATACCGTGCTTGCCGTAGGCTACTGTGCACCGGGTACATTGGGTGCCGAGCTGCTTTCCGGTGCGGAGCAGGTGTTCATCTTCGGGCAGCCCGTGAAGGTGAAGGCCGAGGTGGCCAGGCTCGGATTCTACAGCGCGCATGCCGATCGGACCGAGCTGTTGCGCTTCCTGCAAAGCCAGGATCCCGGACAGGTGGAACGCTTTTTCCTGGTACACGGGATCCCACGTGCCATGGAGAGCTTCGCCCAGCAGCTGGCTGCCAAGGGGTTCACGAATGTGGTGATGCCCAAGCAGCAGGAGCGGTTCGAGCTATGACCGGAACACGTGCGGTCAGTGTCCGAAGCCCGATCGCCTTTTTCACCGTGTCCGGCAACTTCGGCAATTTGCCGCGCTCGAAGAGGAAGCTGCTGAGGTCGGCGATCTCGCTGAAGATGTAGTGGCTGTCCATGGCGCCGCGCAAGTACGCCTTGCCGGTGCTTCCCCCGGTGCCCACGCGCAGGCCGATCATGCGATGCACCATGTTGATGTGCCTGCTGCGCCAAGCTGCCATGCCGGCATCGATATCGAGCAACGATCCGAGGAAACGGAAGGCTTGCTGGAAGATCGGTTCGTCGCGGTACAGCATGATGAAGAGCGCGCTGCGACATGCGTTCGGACTCAGCTTGCGCGCTTCGCTTCCGGTGGTGAAGATCTCGTTCCAGAGCTGTGCGTTGCCCTCCTCACCGGCCACCAAGCTGCCCACATAGAGCTTCTCCAGTTTGGTGAAGAAGCGATCCTCTCCTTCCGGCCAGTACTTGTCCTCCAGGAAGGGCATCCGCTCCAGCCAGGCATTCACCAGTTCGAACAGGGTGGTCTCGGTCTCCAAGGCTTCGATCTGTGCCTTGTGCTGCGGCTTCAATTGGCTGGTGTAGTACTGCTTGCCGAAGCGGGATTCCATCCGAAGGCCAAGCTTGGCCTCGAGGATCTTGAACTGCATGCTCTGGAATCCGGAGGCGGGCCGCAGCATATCACGAAAATCAAGGAAGTCCAAGGGGGTCATGGTCTCCATGATATCCATCTGATGGACCAGCACATCCAGGATGGTCTTGATCCGTTGCATGCGATGCACGGCGATGTTCAACTCGCCGCCGTTGTCGTCCACATGGCCGTCGGCGAACATGGCCATCACACTTCCGGCCTCGTGCAGTATCTGTTTGAACCATAGCTCGTAGGCCTGATGGATCACGATGAAAAGCATTTCATCATGCGCCGGTCGGCCTTCCTTCACGCTTTCGAGGTCCTGCGCGTCGAGGATCTTGTCGAGTTGCAGATAATCGGGATAGTATACGTTGCCGCTGCTCATGGGGCTATTGGATCCTGTGATGGGCGGCCAAGGTACGGGTGTACCGCCCATCGGATATGATCTTGGTCAGTGGAACTCAGGACCTACGCGAGCGGCACCTGCAGTGAAGTGCCCGCCACTTCGGCCGGTAGCTTGCGCAAGCCCTCCTTGGAAGGCCCTTTGGTCACGGTGCCGTTCAGGTCGAAGGTGCTCCCGTGCCAGCTGCACTTGAGCTCGGGCCCGGAATCCTTCACCGGGCCTCCCTTGTGCGGACAGCGCAGCACCAAGGCATGATAGGCATCCGTTCCTTCACGGACGATCAGGATCGGGTCCGCCAGTTCCTTGGTGTCGATCAGCGTGGTGCTGCCGGTACCTAGTGCGGAAAGCGGAATGCTCAACATGTTGTTCGCAACGGTGGCGCCGATCGCCTTGGCCGAGCTGCACGAGTCCAGCGTGGCGATCAACGGGAGAGTGGCCAGTGCGGCGCAAGCACGGCATCCGGCGGAAAGGAAGGAGCGTCTATCCATGACCGTAAAGTACGGATCAGAGTGGAATTATCGCAGTTCTATCCTTCACACTGCTGGCACCGAAGAATCCGAACGCACCGTTGCTGATGTTGCTCGGCACGTTGGCCGGCGGTGGGTCGAACAACCCGCCACGGAACTCGGTCTCCGAAAGGATGCCCAGCATGATGTCGTACGCCGCTTCGGTGATGCTGTGCTGTTCCACACGAACGGTGTCACCGGGATAGGCGCGCACATCATCCACGATCACGCCGTTCACCTGCGCGCCATCGTACAACGCATCGTCGATGAAGGTGATGTTCTTCAACGAATCGCTCTGGCTCACTCCGTTCAGATAGGTCTTCCAGCGGTAATGGTCGCCCAGGCCCGGTAGCTCCTGCGTCCAGAGCCGCACGTAATACAAAGGCTTTTCCCCGGGCAGGTAATCGATGTCGTCCACGTATTCGAATCCGATGGAATCGATCGCGGATACCGGTCGCATGAGGTCGCTGGAGGTGTAGGTCTCACCTTCGTAGTTTATCGTGAGCGTGTACAATTTCCCGACCTCTCCCTGCACGGTGGGCGCGGTGTAGTAGTACCCGCTGCCGATCGGGTCCTCGCTCAGCACGTGCGTGTCCGTGCCGTCGCTGATGGTGACGGTGGCACCGGTAACTGCGGGGGCCGGTTGATTCTCGTAATAACTGCCCGACAATGAAAGGCGGACCTGATGCGCCATCACCTGATCGGTGAACCAGCCTTCGACGACCAGTTTGGGATCGGCCAGATCGCCGAGTTCGAGTTCAATGCGCTCGGTGCAGGCGGTCAGCGAGAAGATGCCCAAGGCGATGGGCAGTATCCGGCGAGTAATGGTCGTGCGCTTCATCAGAACTTGAAATTGTAGGTGAGGGACGGAACGATGCTGAAGAGATAGGTCTTCTCCGCGTAGGTGAGGTACGGGTCCGTTCCCGTCCTGTCTGAAGTTGATGCTGTACGTGTTGTGCCGGGCATAGGCGTTGTAGATGCTCAGCACCCATTCGGAGTGCCATCGTCGGCCCGCGTTCTTCTTCGCGCTCTTGGTCACGGAAAGGTCCATCCGGTGGTAGTCGGGTAGTCGCGCGGCGTTACGCTCCGAATAGATGGGTACGATCACCCCCGCATATTCATAGCGGCCTACAGGGAAGGTGGCCGGTGCCCCGGTCTGGTAGACCCAGATCGCGCCCACCCGCCACTGGTCATTGAACCGATAGGATCCCGTGATCGAGACATTGTGTCGCTTGTCGTACTTGGCGCGGTAAAGGTTCCCGTTGTTCACTCCCTCGATCTTCCGGTCGGCATGGCTCCAGGTGTAGCTCAGCATTCCTGTGAATCGCCCGGTCTGCTTGCTCACCATGAATTCCGCACCGTAGGACCAGCCCGTGCCGATGCGTAGCTCCGCCTCCAGGTTGTCGTTCAGGAAGAGCTGTGCCTGGTCCTTGAAATCGATCGCGTTGCGCATCACCTTGTAGTACACTTCCACACTGGTCTCCCAGCGGTCCTCGTGGAAGTTGCGGAAGTACCCCGCGGCCACCTGATCGGCGAGTTCCGGCATCACGTTGGGCGAGGAGGGGAACCAGATGTCGAACGGCGTGGCGTTGTTGCCGTTGCTGGCCAAATGGATGTACTGGGCCATCCGGTTGTAGCTCACTTTCACGGAGCTCGTTCCGGTAAGGGAGTACCGCATGCCGATACGAGGCTCGAGGTTGACGTAGGTGTTGTACACCTCGCCGGCGCCGTAGTAGGTGGTGTCGGTCACTGCGTCGTTGTCATCGTAGCTGTACACGTTCTTTTCGCCGATGTTCTGGAACAGCGAGCCGCGCAGGCCATAGGTGGCGGTAAGGCGCGGCGTGATGCGTTGCTCGTTGCTTACGTACAGTCCGTGCTCCAAGGCAAGGCTGTTCTGGAGGGTCAGCCCGGTGATCACGCTCTCGGTGCTCTCGCTCTTCACGATCCCCGGTACGAAGTTGTGGCGGATGATCTGGTACCCGAACTTGATCGAGTTGTTCGTGTTGAGGTAGTAATTGTAGTCCAGCTTCGCGCTCAGGTTGCGGATCCTGGAGTTCCAGCTGAAGGCGATGGTCTCCTCATCGCTCCCCAGGGCATAGTCGTAGTCGCTGTAGAACACGGTGAGGTTGCTGAACAAGCGCTGGTTGTATACGTGGTTCCAGCGTGCGGTTCCGGTGGCGTTGCCCCACTGAATGAAGAAGTCAGGCTGCTTGAACACGTCACGACCGAAGTAGCCGGAAAGGAACACGCGGTCCTTTTCGCCGAGGCGATAATTGGCTTTCAGGTTGAGGTCGTAGAAATACAGTTTGCTGTTGCGCAGGTCCTCGTTGTTGCTGAACGCCAGGAACACGTCGGCATAGGTGCGTCGCCCGCTGACGATGAACGAACCCTTGTCCTTGACTATCGGTGCCTGAAGGGTAAGTCGGCTGGAGATCGTGCCGATCCCGCCTTCGGTGCTGAAGCGCTTGGCATTGCCATCCTTCATCCGGATATCGACCACCGAGCTCAAGCGGCCGCCGTATTCCGCCGGAATGCCTCCTTTGTACAACTGCACATCCTTGATCGCATCCCCATTGAACACGCTGAAGAAACCCAGCAGGTGCGATGCGTTGTACACCGGCGCTTCGTCCAGCAGGATCAGGTTCTGGTCGACGTTGCCTCCACGCACGTAAAGTCCGCTGCCCCCTTCTCCGACGGTCTGGACACCGGGAAGCAACTGCAGGGCCTTGATCACATCCACCTCGCCCATGAACGCAGGCAGGGCGCGGATCACCTCCATGGTCATGCTGTTGGTGCTCATCTGCACATCGCGGACGTTCTCGTCCTTCTTCTTACCGGTCACTTCCACTTCCTTCAACGTGGTGCCGGTCGCCTCGATCTCCATGTCCAACTTCACATCGCCGTTCAGGACCACCTCGCGCTCCAAGGAGGTATAGCCGATGAACCGATAGACGAGGGTGTAGGTTCCTGGCTCCAGCGTCAGGGAATAGAATCCATACAGATTGGTCGTGGTGCCCGTGGTGGTGCCGCTGATCAGCACCGTGGCACCGATCAGGTCCTCACCGGTTCCGGCATCCTTCACCGTACCGCTGATGGTGTAGCGCGATTGGGCGTGTGCCACACTGGCGAAAAGGAGAAGCCAAAGGAAGAGGGTCGTGGTGCGCATGGGGCGAAAGGAGCGTTCTGCGATCGGAGCGCAAAGGTGCATGCTTCGGAGTACGGTTCGAACGGCTTCTTGATGAGCGGTAGGGTGCCCCGAATGAACGGCGACCCAGCGTATTGGTGTGATCCCGGCGACGGTCCGATGAACGTAGGATGGAGGAATCGAATTGTGCGCCGATGCGCTTGTGAGGGATGCGAACCGCCTGGCACACGGTCCATCACATAATAACTAAATAATTAGTTCGTTGGCTAAGAACATAGTTATGTTTGGGTCATGGAACGATTGACGACGGCAGAGGAGCAGGTGATGCAGGTGCTATGGAAGCGCGAGCAGGCATTCGTGCGGGAGCTTCTGGAGGACATGCCCGAGCCGAAGCCTGCCTACACCACGGTAAGTACCATCGTGCGGATCCTGGAGCAGAAGGGCTTCGTGGACCACGAGGCTTTCGGGCGCAGCCATCGATATTTCCCGTTGGTGAGCATGAAGAGCTACCGGGAGCGGAGCGCCAAGCGTCTGCTGAAGGACTATTTCTCCGGATCGCCGCGTGAGCTGATGTCGTTCTTCCTGGATCGGAACGACATGGACGTGAAGGAATTGGACGAACTGTTGCGCATGATCAAGCAACGCGAAAGCAAGTGAAATGGAAGCGCTCGACTATTTGATCAAGGTGGATCTGCTGTTGATCCTGTTCCTCGGAACATATCGGCTTCTGCTTGCCCGGGAAAGCCTCTTCATGGCTCGACGCCTGTGGTTGTTGGGCGGACTGCTGCTCGCCTTCGTGATCCCTGTGCTTCCCTTGCCGACAGGGCCTTCGACACTATTCACGTACACGCTACCGGTATTCTTGGCCCATACGGACATGGGGCCCGATCAAGGGAAGTGGCATCCCCTCGCACTAGTGGTAGCGATGCACCTGATGGTATCCGCCTTTCTGCTGGCGCGTAAAGCGATGTCCTACCGTTCGGCCGTGCTGATCTCCCGCGAGCAAGGAGCAGAGGAAGCATTCAGTTTCTTCGGACGCGTTTTCGTTCCCGCCGAGGGTGATGAAAGGGATCGGCTCGCCATCCTCACCCACGAACAGGTGCATGCGCAACAAGGTCATTCGTTCGACCTCCTCTTCCTGGAACTGCTGGCTGCGCTGAATTGGTCCTTTCCCTTCTGGAAGTACGTCCGACGCGATCTTCGATTGGTGCACGAGCACTTGGCGGATGAACAGGCCTCGCGTGTGCATCCGGCATACCGCACGCTGCTCGTGGCGTCATCGGTCGGCATTCCCGTGCATGAATTGATCGACCACTTTCACTCGAACACACTTAAACAACGGATCGAAATGATGAACAGACCCCCATCCCCCCAACATGCCTGGACCCGTTCCTTGGTCGCCGTGCCTGTGCTGCTGCTCGCGCTGGTATTGGTCTCCTGGCAGGCCGTGCCGTTCCGTCCCGACGGACAGGATCCAGTAATGAAAGCGGAGAAAATGCCCGAATACCCCGGTGGGCAGGAAGCGATGATGAAGTACATGGCCGCCAACCTGGTCTATCCCGAAGCCGCGAAGAAGTCCGGTGCGGAAGGACTAGTGGTGGTGTCCTTCGTGGTCGACAGGACCGGAAAGGTGAAGAACACGAAGGTCGAGAAGGGCGTATCCTCCGAGCTGGACAAGGAGTCGGTGCGTGTGGTCGCGGCGATGCCCGACTGGAAACCCGGCATTGACAAAGGCAAGGCGGTGGACGTAGTGATGAAGCTTCCGGTACGTTGGGTGCTGCCGGCGGAATGAGTGGGTGGTAACGGACCCTCACGAATAAGGAACGCGCCCCTCAAGGCGCGTTCCTGTTGTTTGTCGATCCGGTTCGTGATCACTTCGTCCTCGCTGGGCCGGGCTTTGCTTGCTGGGCCTCCTTCTTCTTCAGGTTCTTCTCCTGCTCGGCGATCATGCTGGCATATTGCTCCTCCGTGAGCACCGACTTCAATTCCGCGTTCCGTGCGTCCTTGAGAGCGGTGGCCGCTTCGCGTCGGCCCTCCTCCATGCCACGGATGCCATCCAGTTTCTCGGCGTATTTGGCATTGATCGCACCTACCTTGGAAGCTTGGTCATCATCGAGTTTCAGATGGTGCTTCATCTTCACGGTCTGATGATCCGCCCTTTCCGCCGTGGTCATGTTCTGTTTGCCCTGTTGGTGTTGTTCACCTTGCTGGGCGGATAGATCGCCTGCCGAGCAAAGCAGGGCAGAGAGCGTGAGGATCGAAAGGATGTTCTTCATGGCGTTTTATTTGCGTTCGTGAAGATAGGACCATGGTACGACAAATAGGTTTGATCGGACCTCCGAACAGAACCGGGGGCATGTGGACCTCCGCTATTGTGGATAGCCTGTTCGTGCTTCCGAAGGAATAGGAGCGAGAAGTGTGGCGTACCGCCGATCTTTGACCAGTAGCCAGCGACCGTGAGCAGGAATACCACGTGGAGAGTATTGGGTGCGTTGCTCTTGGTGGGCACGGTAGGTTTCCCATACCTACGCGACCATCTCGAGAAGCGTTTGGGCAATGCCATCGTGGAGGAATTGGAGAGCTACGGCAACGGAGCATATACAGTACTGCACGGGCGGGTCCGGATCGACCTGTGGGACCGTGCCGTTTCCTTGGAGCAAGTGGAGCTGCGCGTGGATACCAGCAGTGCCCTGGCCTTGAAGGAATACGGTGCACTGCCGGAGCGACTGGCGCAGTTCCGTATCGAGCGCATGTACGTGCGTACCCAGTTGCTCCCGCTCCTGCTGCACAATGAACTGGAGATCCGTTCGGTGCTGTTGGAACGGCCGCAGCTCGTCATGCATGAATTTCCCCTGCTCAGTGAGCGGAACGACGTGAGCTTCCGACTGGGTATGCTGTACGAGGCCATCGCCGATCGATTGGTGGCATTCGGAGTGCGCTACTTCACCGTGCTGGATGGAAGCATCCGCTTGGAGCAGGTCACTTTGCGCAGCACACAGGCATTGGCGGTGAAGCATGTGGATCTGTGGATCGAGGACCTGCACATCGACAGTACGCTGATGGATACCTCGCAGCGCTACTTGCCGGTGGGGGATGTACGCCTGCGCGTTGGTCCGCAACGGATCCTGTTGGCGGACAGCATCCACGAGCTTTCCTTCTCCGAGCTTCGATTCGGATTGAAGGGAGATTCCTTGTCGGTGGATCGCTTGCGCCTGCATCCGGTGATCGCCGATCCGTTCATGCGCTCCATGGAGCATCCCGTCTTCGAGATCTCCCTGCACGCCATGCGGGTCACGGGACTCGATCTGCACAAGGTCTACTCCCTAGGGACGCTGAACATCGACCTGCTCGACCTGGACCGTCCGGTGGTGCGCTCATTGAGTCCACATGAGGATCCCAAGGACCGGACCGTTCGTGCCGACCGGAATTCACCGCTCAGTCCCTTCTCCACCGCGCAGCTCGGTGAGCTCACGATCACGCAAGGGGAATTGGAGCTGCGCACTTCACAGGATGCATTCCTGCTGCTCGATGCGCTCGACCTTCATCTGGAAGGGATCGAATTGGATCCCGCATCGAGCACGGTACGCAAGGTGCAGCCGGACCGAGCGCGGGTGGCCATGTCGCGTTCCATCTTCGGTTCCATACGCAGCGGGCTTCGGATCTTCACCGGTCCGATCAGCTGGTCCCAGCTGTCCGATTCCCTGCTCATCCGCTCCATCGATGCGGATCGATTGGATGCCTTGGTGGCGAGCGGTCATGTGGAGAACGGGCATCTGGATACCTTGCTGGTGCGGGGAGCGGACATGGAGCGGGCCATTCGTGAGAATGTCCTGCATGCCAAGGGAATGGAGTTGCGTGGTTTCGATCTGCACCTGCCCGATATCCATACGCGAAAGAGAAAACGATCGGAACGGAATGAGACCGTCCTGCCGATCTGGTCCGATGGTGCGCATTTCGATGAACTGGTGCTCGCCGGACGGGTGACGGCGATCGGAAGCCCAGGAAGCACGGATGTTTCCGGAAGCATCGACCGGTTCGATCTCCGCCTGTACGATATCGATCTGGACAGCGTGGAACTGCGGACCCGGCCCTTGGTCGCTTCCCAAGCCAGCGTCAGCATGTGGGGCGTTGATATCGAACTTCCCAAGGATGGCTGGGCACTTCAGGCCGATGGCATTCGTGCCGATTCGCGCACCGGAATGGTCAACTGCCGTGGTGGACATGCACAGCGGAGCAAGGGTGGCGTTCCAGCGGTTCGCACTTCATGGGAGGTGGTCGGTATGGAAGGGTTGGATGTGAATGCCTTGCTTCAGGACCGCACGATAGCCTTGGACCGCCTTGTGATCGGAAAGCCGGATGTCTTCGTCTCATCGAGCAAGCGGCGCGATACCGGAGCAGCATCCACGGAAAAGCCTTTCGAGTTGCGCGGACTCAGGATCGGTAAAGTGCAGATCCATGAACTGCATGCCCGCATGGAGCGCGATGGCGAGCAGGTAGCGGAGATACGTCAGGGCACGATCCGGGCGCGGAACCTGGAGTTCGATCCCCAGGAGCTTGCGTTGCACCGCTATCTGGTCACCTCCGATTCCCTCGTGTACAACATCAAAGGAATAAGCGCGGCACTCGGAGGTGGAGGACATCTGCTCAACATCGAAAGCCTGTTGGTGGATGCCAGCGACTCCATTGCGATCATCCGCAAGGTGGATATTCGTCCCGTCCTTGATCTTGCCGCCGATGCCGATCGGACGTGGATCACCATTCCGGAGATCATCTCTCGCGGCTATGAACCGCTCACCTATCGGAAAGGCAAACGGCTTTCTCTCGGAAAAGTGCTCGTGCATGCGCCGCGGATCCGCACGGAACGGTTCACGAAGGAGCGCTCCACGAACTCCAAGGATGCGCGGCCGATCGGTATGTTGCTTGCTGCTCTTCCGGCGGACTTCCTCTCCGGCACGGTGGATACCATCCAGGCCGATCGCTGCATCCTGCAAGGAGGTTCAATGGACCTCGTCGTTCATGGGAAGGACGATCTGGTCGAGTTGCAATTCCCGGATGTGGAGGTGGAGCTCGTCGAACTGCTGATCGGTGTGGGCACACGATTCACCCGATCGCGTCCGCTACCTGCTCGTCGTGTCGTTGCGGAATTCCTTGGCGCTCAGGGCCAATTGAACGGGAAGCCGTTCCCTGTTCGCGCCGACCGCATCCGGCTGGACCTCCCTGAACATGGTGCGGACCTTACCGGAGTGCATGTGGATCTCGCTTCCAAGGGAGGCACTACGGTGAAAGGCAGGTTGGATGCGGTGGAGATGAGAGGACCTTCGCTCTATCAACTCCTGAAGGAGGAGGAATTCCATGCCGAACAGCTTGTTCTTCGCGGTGGTGCGTTGGACGTCGTGCTGCCTCCGCTCGACACGAAGGAACGTGCCGGACCGAAACCGAACGATGATCCTTTCCACCAGGTCTGGAGTCGGCTGCGCGACGCCATCGGCGAGGGGACCAAGGAGAAGGTAGGAAGCGATGAGCTGCGCATGGATGCCATCCGATTCCGCTTGTTTCGCGGAGCTGCGCAAGGAACGCCGCTGCTCAGCGTGGATGAGTTCGGCGCCAGCTTGTTCGCGATCCGGGCGGACAGGAAGCGGGTCTTCGAGAAGAGCGGAGTGGACCTGGACATGAAGGGTATCAAGTGGCATCAGGATGGAGGAAAAATGAAATGCTCACTGACCGAGTTGCAGGCGGATCATCGCAAGCGGACACTGCACATGTCCGGCCTGAAGATGGTTCCTCAAGGTGATCGTTCGGCCTATGCGCGCAGCAAGGGACATCGATTCGATGCCATCGACCTCGCGCTTGGGCACGTGCGCTTCGATCGCTTCGATCTGGACGACTTCCTGGAAAAGGGCACGCTGTCCGTGGGACGGATCTCCTGTACCGGCCTGGTGTTCGATGACCTTCGCGACCATCGATTGGAACACCCGAACGACGTGCATCGCGACCTGCTCGGAACCCTCCTGCGCAAGTCGACCATGCAGATGGATATCGATACGCTCATGCTCTCCGACGGACTGATCCGGTATTCGGAGATCCATGAGATCGCTACACGACCCGGCAAGATCCGCATCACCGACATCGACCTCCTCGCCACCAACATCCGCAATGTCGGCAAGGATCGTGGTGTGCTCTCGATCACCATGAACGGGCGATTGCAGGACAAGGCACCCCTGCATGTCGAAGTGGACCAGGATCTCGCCGATCCGCGCGATGTGTTCACGTACCGCATGCAGCTCGGTGCCATGGACATGACCGAGCTGTCCGAATTCATTGAACCGGTGCTCTTCCTCCGATTGCGCAGCGGAAACCTCGATACGCTGCGTTTGGTGGCCGCGGGAAATGATGACGTAGCGCTCGGACAACTCGAGATGTACTACGATGACCTGCAGATCACGGTACTCAGCAAGAAGGCCGAGGACCAGACGAACCTCGGTAGTGGTCTGGCAAGTCTGGCCGCCAATGCGCTGGTGCGCAAGAATCGTTACGAACGACCGTGGAGCGATCCCGAGCCGCTCTACTTCGAACGCTGGAAGGACCGAGGCTTTCCGAACTATTTGGTGAAGATCTACCTCAGTGGGCTTTCAGGAGCCGTGGGCCTTGGCGGTGGCAAGCAGCGCAAGGAAATGAAGCGAACGGACGAGGAGGAGTTGAAGCGGATGCTCGAACAGGTGCAGGGTGCGAAGCCTTGATCCGATCCGTTGTCGGGGGATCTACAGCCGTTCCAGAAAGCCGCGAACGACCGCATTGAACCGATCGGGTACCTCCAAATTGCTCAGGTGTGCCGCGTTTTCCAGGATCACGAGTTCCGAACCGGGCATGGCCTCCGCCATCAGGCGGCTTGTGGGCAAGGGCATCAGCGTGTCGTGTTCCCCGGTGATGATCGATGCCGGAACAGTGAGCCGCGATAGCACCGCCGTTCGATCCGGTCGCAACGCCATGCCGAGCGATGCGGCCGCGACGGCCTCGGGAGCCTGGCGTGCGATCATCTGTTCCACGCGATCCCCCATCTCGGGTCTTTCGCGTCGCGTGGCCTCCGATAGCAGTGTGGGCAGCATGGCCCGCGCGATGGTGTTCATTCCGTCCTGTAGGGCACGCTGTGCAGTAGCTATGCGGGAGGCCTTGCCTTCCTCGGTATCCGCTGTGCTGCGCGTGTTGATCAGCAGCAGGGCCTCGATCCGTTCGGGGTACAGTTCGGCCATCGCCATGGCCACGTAGCCTCCCATGCTCAACCCGCCCACCACGGCACGCTCGATGCCTTTCTCGTCCATCAGGGCGATCGCATCTTCCGCATAGGCCTCCATGGTCATGGCCCGGGGAAGCGCACGACGATCGGAACCCATGCCGCGGAGGTCCGGGGCAAGAACGTGCGCAACATCCGAAAGGCCCACTTGCTGTGCTTCCCAGACCGTACTGTCCAGGGGAAAGCCATGCAGTAGAAGAAGCGAGTGGGGTGCGGCCATGGAGTGCTGGAATGGATCTTGTCGTTGTTCGGCCCGAACTTAGCACCCATGAAGTCGATCGCCACCATTGCCCTCGTTGCATCATTTGCTTTCATGTCGGATACGCTGCTCGCCAAGGAGTATGCCGTGCCGACGAACGTGAACCTGACCAAGTTCTTCGCGGAGCTTCCGGAGGATGCCACACAGGTGAATTTCTCGGAAGCGGCGGAATACTCCTGCACAGGGGATATCGTGCTTCCCGATCGCCGCTTGCTGGTGATCGATGGCAAGGGTGCCACGCTGATGCTCGGGCCGGAGTCGAACGGATTCACCCGTGTAGTGAAGGATCAGCAACAGGCCATGGAACGGGTGGGTAGTCGGTATGTGATCCGTGATTTCGCCGACATCAAGAACGGACGCAAGGCGATCGACCTGCAGGCCACACTGGGCAGTGTCGTGGAGAATTGTAGGCTCACGAATCAAAGCGAAGTGGCGGTCGACCTGCGCTTCTGCCTCATGGCCCGCCTACAGAATATCCTGGTCACCAACCCGCGCGGACAGGGCATCGTATTGCGGCAAGGCGATTGGCCCGGGGCAACGGCTTTCAACAGCCAATGCAACAGCACCGTGTTGGAGCAGTGCCGCGTGAACTGCTCGAAGACGACCACCGAAGCGTTCATGGTGAAGAACACGGGTGGTGTGCGCATGACGGATTGCGTGAGCGAAGGGGCGCCGTGTACCTATGACCTCTACCTCACGGCCACCATCGATGGCAATGAGGAGAGGCCGGCTTCGAATACCGTGGTGAAGTCCTTCGAGCTGAGCAATTTCCACGTGGAGCACTCGGCCACCAAAGCATCGATCTATGTGAACATGCCGAGCAAGTCCAGCGTGTCCTTGTCCAATGTGTATTGGAACGCCGTGCAGAAAGCGCCGGTGATCGTATACGGCGGTGGTCAGCTGAATATCTCCGACATCGGCTGGTGGCGCAAGGAATACCGCATCTTCACGCGGGGCAGTGCACCTCGGATCACGATCGCACGCTGTCACAGCGACCTGAACCTGGGCGAGGAGAACGAGCGTACGGATAAGCAAGCCGGATCCCTGTACCTCGCGAATGCCTACGAGAACAACACGCAGCTGAAGTTGATGTACGTGAAGGTGGTCAACCCCTCTCGCTGATCTCAGCAGGGTGCCATCCGGGACCACACGGCCGAATCGAAGAAGCGACCATTCCAGAAGTAGTTCTCCTTGAACAGCCCTTCCCGCACGAAGCCGCAGCGCTTCAGGAGTGCGTTCGAAGCAATGTTCCCTGGATCGGTGATCGCTTCGATGCTGTGCAGTCCGAATCGCTGGAAGCCACATTGCACCGCTGCGTCCAAGGCTTCGCTCATCAGGCCTTGGCGCCAATGGTCCGGTGCCAACATGTAGCCCACTTCGCCGCGGAAGTGTTCCAACTTCATGCGGTAGTATCCGATGGTGCCGATCAACCCATCATCTCCCTTGCGCGTGATCGTCCACGTGATGCCCGTTCCCGCCATCCGTTCCGCGGTGATGCGTTCGATCAAGGCACGGGCGTCGTCGATGGTGGTCGCGCGAGGTCGGCCGATGTGCTGCATGGTGCGTTCATCGGAGCGCATGGCGAAGAGGGCAGCATCGTCGTGTGGTTCCATGCAACGAAGCACCAGGCGCTCGGTGGTGAGCACCGGGAAGGGGTCCAATGCGAGTTGTGTGAGCGGCGTTAAGGCCATGGCTCAGCGCGTCCCCCGCTCGTCGATGGGCGTAGCGGAAAGGCTTGTGACCACCCAACTGCTTCCTCCGGTGCTGCTATCGCCGAACCCGTATGCGTTCGTATCGGTGTACACTACGATGCGGTTCCCGGCGGCGAAGGCTCCCAAGGGTGTGCCGCTCATGCTGGAGAGGACCCAGCTCGTGCCACCGGTCGAACTCCTTCCGAAGCCATATGCGGTCGTGGCCGTGTACACCACCACGCGTCCGCTGCTTGCCACCGCGCCGATCGGTGTTCCGGCGAAACTGGTGATGACCCAGCTGCTCCCTCCCGTACTGCTCTTTCCGAAGCCGTAGCCGTTCGTGCTGGTATAGACCACCACATTGGTATCCGAGGCCATGGCGCCTTCGTAGGTCCCGCTGATGCTCGAGAGCACCCAGTTGCTTCCCGTGGTGCTCGATCTCCCGTAGCCATACACCACGGTCGGTGTGATCACCACAGCGCGTCCATCGCCGGTGCGCAGCATTTCGCACGCTCCGGGACCCGGAGGACCTTGTGCCCCCGTGGGACCCTGTGGGCCGGGCTGCGAGCTTCCGGATTCCTTGGCGTACAACGCATAGGGCACGCTCATCAACTGGCTGGTGCCGGTGATGCTGTAGGCCGTTCCACCGTTCGGGTCGGTCTCGGTCTTCAGGAAGTACGGACCGTTGGTCCAATCGATCGTGCTCAGATCACCGCTCTGCACCGTTCCGTTCCCGACCTCCAGCGTGACCAGCCCATTCGCGTTCGTCTGCGGAGCATGTGTCTCCACGTACACCGACGATCCACCGGGCGATCCCTGCAGCACACTGATGCGCATGCCCACGGTGCTGTTCACCACCAGGGCATCGGTAGCCGTCACGCACCACGGCCTGAAAGCTCATCCGTTCGGGAGCCTGAGCGAAGGAGGGGGAGAGGATCACGAGAAAAAGTGAAAGAAGAAGGTTGCGCATGGGTCACTGTTTGATCACGGTGAAGGTGCCGATCGGTGTGTCGTCGGTACGTATGGACAGGGTGTAGGTGCCGAGTGCAAGATGCTGTACGTCGACCAGGATCCTGTGTTGCGGTGATGCGTTCCTGCTGAACGATGCGACCGGCAGCATCCTGTAGCACGTAGTAGCTCGTTCCTCCCTCAAGTTGGTCGACCTGCACGGTGAGCTGATCGTGGGCCGGGTTCGGAAATACCTGCGCCGATGGTCCACCCGGAAGCTCAGCGACATCGGTCTGGATCACGACCAGCGGCTGTTGCACGCCGGCGGAATGGTTCCGGAGCTTGTTCCCATGTTCGTGTATCCCACCTGGCCAACGGTGACCGAAAGTGATCCGCCGTTGCCGGTTGCATCGTGCCCCGCAGTGCTGACCGTTCGTTGGCCGATCGCGGGGAGCGCCGCGAGCATCAGGAGCGCACCAAGTGCTCGAGCGTGTCCTTCGCATTTGTTTGGCCAAGGTACTCGAAGCTCCATCAGCAAGCTATATTCCCGACCATGAAGAACATTCTCTTCCTTGTACTGTGCGGCATCGGCCAATTGGCGATCGCGCAAACGGATCCCGTCATAGCTCCGGACGGGATCGTGATACCGGCTCCTCAGGAGGAAACGCCACAGGAAGCAGAGGTCTTCGTGGTCGTGGACGATATGCCCGGGTTTCCGGGTGGCGAAGAGGAACTGTTCGCGTTCATCCGATCGAACGTACACTATCCGGATTCGGCAATGCAGGCCGGTATTTCGGGAAAGGTCTATGTCAACTTCGTGGTGGAGACGGATGGGACCATCACCAGCCGCCAAGGTGTTACGCGGGATCGGCCATGGCTGCGATGAGGAAGCCCTGCGCGTCGTGGACCTGATGCCACCGTGGAAACCGGGAACGCAGAATGGAAAGCCGGTCCGGGTCGGGTACAACCTTCCCTTCAGTTTCCATCTGAACTGAAACTATCCGTGATACACCCGCGATGCGGTGATCACATCCTTGTTGATCTCCAACACCTCGCCGACCCTGAGGTCCGCTTCACCGTCCACGTGACGGATGTATTCCATGAAGACCCGCTCATCATCGGCAGTGAGCTTGAGCACCTCATAACGCAAGCTTGGTAGGCGGGTGAAGGCGTCCTTCCACCACGTGCGCAGCGCATCCTTTCCGCGCACCATGCCTTTCGTTTCCGGGTGACGCAGGAGCAGCTTGGGACTGTAGTGCTCGGCATCGTCGGCATACAGGGACAAGAGCGCCTCCAGATCGTGTGCGTTGAAGGCGTCGAACCATGCGTCCGCGATCCGGCGATTCGGGTGATCGATGCTCATGGTCGACCGGCGATCACCTCGATCCGTAGGTCATCCATCGTCACCACCTGTCCCGCGCGGATCTTGCAGGTTCGCCGTAGCTCCACTTCACCATCCACCTGCACGAGTCCTTGCGATACGATCGCCTTGCCTTCGCCACCACTGTTGCACACACCTGCGAGTTTCAGCAGTTGGTTCAGTTCGATGTATTCGCTCTCCAGTTCGAAGGTGGTGGATTCCATGCCGCGGGTTCTTGTTCCAAGGTGCGCGACAAAGATCACTGTTCCCGTTCGTACAGGCGTAGCCGATCACGGAGATCGCGCATTTCCGCCTGCAAGTCCTCCATGCGTTCCAGCATATGACTGATCGCTTCCAGTCCTTCCAGATTGATCTCCAGATCATAATGCATGCGGGCCAAGCGTTCCACACGGGGTAGGTGTGTTGGTTCCAGATAACGCTTGTTCCGTACCGTGATGATCCGGATCAGGCCGCGTTCTTCCAGGGCCTCCACGAACGTGAGTCTCGATCCCTTCATGGGTACAGAAAAGCTCGATGGCGATGCGTTCCTCGGTGTTCATTGCGCAGCTTTTTTCCGCAGATCGGCCAGTTCCTGGAAGAGTTCCTTTTCACGCGCGCTCAGGTCCTTTGGAAGATCGACCGCATATGTGACGTACAGATCGCCATGGGTGCCGGGCTTCTTGTACACCGGGAATCCCTTGCCCTTCAGCTTCACCTTGGTGCCGTTCTGGGTTTCCGGGGCGAGCTTCAATTTCACCTGGCCGTCCAACGTATCCACGGTGATCGTATCGCCGAGCATGGCCGAGGTAAGGTCCACGTGTCGGGTCAGGTACAGGTCCTTTCCCACCCGATGGAAGATCGGGTCGGGTGCGATGCGAAAGGTGATGTAGAGGTCGCCCTTCGGCCCTCCGTTGGCGCCCGGCCCTCCATGCCCTGCGATCTTGATGGTCTGTCCGTCCTCGATCCCGGCGGGTACGGTGATGCGTATCTGTTTCCGGTTCACGGTGAGCGTCCGCTTGTGGGTGTGATAGGCATCCCGGAGATCCAGGAGCAGCTCGGCCTGCAGGTCAGGACCGCGGAACTTCACCTGGCGGCCACCGCGTCCCCCGAAAATGTCACCGAAGTAGTCGCTGAAATCACCTGAGCCACCGGTGAACTGCTGTCCGCCGGAACCGAAAGGCGCGCCCTGAGCCTGTTGGGCCCGTTGGCGTTCGGCCTCCTCGATCTGGTCGGCGTGTTTCCATTGGTCGCCGTACTTGTCATACTTCTTCCGGCTCTCGGGGTCGCTGAGCACCTCGTTGGCCTCGTTGATCTCCTGGAACTTGCGCTTCGCTACTTCGTCGTTCGGATTCAGGTCCGGATGGAACTTGCGGGCGAGCTTGCGGTACGCGGCCTTGATCTCGTCCGTGGTCGCGCTGCGTTTCACGCCCAGAAGGGAATAGTGGTCCGTCGCCATCGGTGGCCGAAAGGTAGTCAGGAGCAACAGCAACGGAACTGATGACGGACAGGGTTCCACAGGCCTCGACGTGTCCGGCTTCCCGACCGGAATGAAAAGGCCCGGACCGAAGCCCAGGCCTTTTCGCTGCGACGGATCGCAGCACCTCACCCAACTGTCAGGTTCACTTGGCCTTGTATTGCACGGCACCTTGCGCCATCAGATGCTCCATGTCGTTGTTGATGCTCAGGATCAGTAGCGTGGTGGCCGTGCAGAACACCGGGCTGGTGATGCAATGATGTCCGTTCCAGCTGCCGTCGTTGTTCTGGATATCCACCAAGCGTCCGGTGGTCTGCTGGTACCAGTTCTTCCAGCCTTCGTCCTTGCTGATCACGAGTGATTCCCCGGTCTGTAGGAAGCTCAGGAACTCCTCGCCTCCGTTGTTGCCGAAACCGCTCACCACATTGTCGGCCTGGGCCTGCACCTTGGCGGTGTTGTACACCGAGTAGGCCGTGTTCAGCTTCTCCGCTTCACCACGGCTGTACCCGACTTCCTCCAAGGTCTCCACACTGACCGGTGCATTCTGTGCCACCTTTCCTTCCTTCTTCGCTTTCACGATCACTTCGTTCACCTCGCGTGCTTGCGTCGCACTGCTGCGGGTACTGCCGCTCACAGCATACAGGGTCACCCCTGCGGCGCGTTCGGTGGCCACCGATCCCGACGTTGCATCGAAGTTGGCCTGCTGATAGTCGCGCGCCAGGTCCAGGGATACAGCGTCCACATCGGCACCTTGCGCTTTCGCGCTTTCCAAGGCGTTGGCCGCGAACGAGCTCTGCAACACACCGGCCCAGCCATCGCCCTTCACGCTGCCATCGCTGTTCTGTGACCGTTGGATCATGCCTACGCAGGTGTTCAGTGCGCGCATCGCCCGCAGCTTCTTCGGGTGCCCTTCGGGCAGCTTGGCGACCAGGTTGCTCAGGTACTGTGCCGTCAACGCCACATCGATGTTCTGTCCCAACTTCGCTTGTATCTGCGTGCCCTGCAAGGTGGTGATGTTGATCGCATCCTTGGGTGCTTTCTCCACATGTTGCAGGAGGTACTCGGTGGCGGCGTTCAATTGTTGCGTGTGTGCACCTTGGTCCAATGTGCTGCCCATGCGCATGATCGCCATGGCCACCATGGCCGTGGTGGCGGGATCGGTGCTCACCGCTGCCGGATCCACGATGTCCTGCCGAGCATGCGTGCCGGCGCCGTAGCCACCATCCTGGGCCTGGGCCTTCACCAACCACTGCAGCCCGCGCTGTTCGCTGCGGAGGACCATGTCCGGCGTGCGCAGGATGAAATTGCTGTCGAGGCCTTCGCCTTCGTATACGGTCTTGAAGACGCACCCTTTCACTTCTTCCGGTGCGGGTGGAACAGGGCAATGTGCGGTGCCGGGAGGAGTGCTTGTGCTGCGGAAGGAGAGGAGCAGCGTGCCGGTGAATGCTGTGCTCAACAAGGCGAGACCGATGATCATGGGCTTTTTCATGGTGCTGTGTTTTTAGTGTGCGTATGGGTATGATGCACGCCGGGCATCAATTACACACGCTGTACACATCACTTGTCGGAAAGGTTCGATAACCAAAGGCCGCCGCGTGGCATTGGTGTTCACCTTGCTCACCGATGCTTCAGCGGTGACGATCGGTCTGTTGGGGCGCTACCTCTTTTCCAGTGCAGGCATGGATCCGGTGGCCGTGTTCGGTACCGGTGCCGAGAACGTACTGATCATGATGGTGGAGAACATCCTGCCGCTCACCTTGGTCGGTGTCTACATCGCCATCGTGCTCTCCGCGATCATGAGCACCATCGATTCCTTGCTCATCGTGGCCTCCAGTGCGATCACGCGCGACTTCTACCAGAAGATCTTCCGTCCCCACATCGATGGCGATACCCTGGCGCGCTTCTCCCGCTTCGTTACGTTGGGCATGGCCTTGCTCGCCTTGGCACTGTCCTTTACCGTGGCCGTGCTATCGCCGGACCGTACGGTGTTCTGGTTCGTCGTTTTCGGATGGTCCGGTATTGCGGCCACGTTCTGTCCGGTCATCATTCTTTCGCTCTTTTGGAAACCCTATTCCGAGGCGGGTGCCATCGCTTCCATGATCACTGGATTCGCGTGTGTTCCATTCTTCAAGTTCGTGGTGCAACCCATGGCCGGTATCGGACCGTATTTCGAAAAGCTGGATGTCCTCGCTCCATCCTTCGCCCTCGCCATGCTGGCCGGTTGGGTGTTCACCAAGCTCTTCCCGGCGCGTGCGGAGTGATCGGTGGTCAAGGCCCTGACGACCGTCACGACATCGCCGGCATGTGGCTGCTATCTTCGGGGAAAGCGCCTGACGATGAACAAGGCACAGGATATGGTCCGCTGGATCCCACGCGTCCTGGGTGTGGCGATGGTGCTATTTCTTGGCATGTTCGCTTCGGATGCGTTCCAAGGTGATGCCAGCATCGGGGACAAGGTCTTGGATTCTCCTGATGCACTTGATCCCTGCAGCGCTCTGCATGGCCGTGGTAGTGGTCGCTTGGAAGCGCGAAGCGATAGGAGCGGTCGTTTTCGCATTGCTCGCTGGCGTTTATGCGCTCTGGGCCATGCCACGTTGGGATTGGATCGCCGTGATCGGTGGTGCGTTGTTGTTGGTCGCCTTTTCGTACGCTATGGTATGGTGGGTGATACGGTCTCGTGCGCTCCGGATGGAGACCCGTTGAGCAACCGCGGAATACCTCTGGTAGGGAGTGATCATGCCTGGTACTCCTTCAATAGGTGTAAAAAGGAATGCCTCCCGAACAGGAGGCATTCTCAATGGATCGGTCGGATACTTCCTTCCCTCAACGGTTGCGGGCGATATCCCGCTCGGACTCCAGGATCAGGCTTCGGTACTCGGCCCAGGCGGCCTTCATCTTCTCCTCGCTGCCGAAGTGTTCGATAGCTGCCTTGCGCCATTTGATGTTGTTCGGGCTCGTATCCCAGTCCATGTCCGAGATACCGCCTTCCATGCGCCAGATCACCATCATGTCCCACTCGCCGGTTGCCAAGCGCACGGCGAGTTCCGGTGATGGAGTGCCGGCCTTGTCCGTCACTTTCTGGAATTCATCGACGAGCTCCATGGCACGGCCCATCTTGCCGGAGTGGAACTTGATCATGATGACGCTGCGCCATTGCGGGTCCTCCAGTTTCTTTGGCTCCATGTTGTCTTGGGCCAGCACGGGTGCGGCCAGGAACAGGGCAAGAGAGATGCCCAGTATCGAACGGGTCTTGAGTGTGTTCATCGATATCTGTGGTTTTGGTTTTCGCAGTGGGGTCCGGACCGAACGTTCGCCATGAGGCTTCATCATGGCATGGTCTCCGTACAATGTAGAAAAAGACCGCGGTCCCAGCGAGGATCGATCCACGAACGCCTCACCGGGTAGCTGCTCGCATCTTGGGCACAGGACAGATCCGGATCGGCCCGTGCGAACTCAGAAGAAGGTGGTCAGTCCGATCTCCAGTCCCGTGTTCCGGTACCCTTCGTACGCTTCCGTAAGCCCGTAGCGGTATCTCACTTCGGCACCCAGGAAGAGGAACTTGATACCGGCGCCGGCATGGGCCAGTACGTCGAGCGTTTCGGCCTCATTGTCTTCTCCAAGATCCACCTCGGTGCCGTTCACCAAGGTTTTCTCGCCCACCTTGAAGGCCACGTCGAGGCCGAGGTCGAAGTAGAGTATGCCGAGCTTCAGGCGGTTGTTGATGGGAACACCCACATACGAGAGTCGCTGTTCGATACCCTCCTTTTCCGCCCCGGCGGTGTTGAATTCCAGACCCGTGCTCAAGACTGTACAGCGGCACTTTGATGAGGTTGCGGTAATACCCGGCGTAGTACCCGGACCGGTCGCCGAGGTCCTCATCCCCGGACAGTGTGGACAGGTGGTACCCGGCGCGCAGCCCGTTCGCCTTTTCCCGGTCATCGTCCGAACCCTGGGCAAGTATGAAGGTGGAACCGAGCAAGGCAATGGCGAGGAAGGTGCAACGAATTTTCATGAGGCGTGTAAGGATGGATGGTGTCCGGAATTGGTCAGGAAAGGGAGAGACCATCGCCACTATATAACTGGATCGCTTCGGTGTCCGGATGACACCTCGGATGACACTTACCTTTCCTATCCAAACCAAATCCACTGATACCATGCGTACACTACTGAGTTCGTTCCCCTTGGCCGGCATTCTGCTTGTTCGCGGCCTGCGAAAGCGCTGAGCACGAAAGTGCAGAACACGCGGAGCAACACGACGCCATGTCGGCCATGCACGCCGAAATGATGAAGGCCGATAGCGTCGCCATGGCACAGGAGGCCATGGTGATCCGGATCAACGACCTGTTCAACGGTACCGATCTGTCCGGTCTGGATGCCGTGATGACCGCCGATTTCGTGGATCACCAGATGGACCCTTCCATCACGACCACGGGAATGCAGAGCGTGAAGGACCTGCTGGCCATGTACCACACCGCATTCCCGGATATCAAGCAGGAGATCGTGAGCATGGCCACCAAGGGTGACCGCACCTATTTCCACGTACACCTGACCGGTACCAACACCGGACCATGGGGCGACATGCCCGCCACCGGCAAGGCCATCGACGTGATGGGCTGCGACGTGATCCGTTTCCAGGACGGCAAGGCCGCCGAGCATTGGGGCTACCTGGAGGACATGAAGATGATGACCCAGCTGGGCCTGATGCCCCCTCCGGCAGAACCGAAGAAGTAGATCACATACCGATTCCGGATGCAACGGCGGGGAGGCGACTTCCCGCCGTTGTTGTTTGTGGGGTGTGCATGATGGCGTTGGGCGGTAAGCCAGCACAACCAAGTAACCCGTCATCGCGAGGCACGAAGCGATCTCGAGCGGGTTGGCAGGGCCTCATAGGGAGCGCCAGTTCGAATCGGCACAATGGCCAATGCATCGCCAAGGCCAGATCGCTTCGGCAAGTGCGGTGCCCGCCGCCTAAGGGCCGCAGCGCAGCGCCCTCTCCTCGCGATGACGTGCAATGAGGCGGGGCTAGTGCCGGAGCATTGCGTGTGATCAGCGCCCTTCCGCTTCCGCGAGCAGCGGCCCGTATAGATCGATCCACTCCGGGTTCATCCCTTCGATGAGCTTGATCTTCTTGGCACGACTTCCAGCTTTCAGTTGATCCTCACGCGCAATGGCCTCTTGTATGGTGGTGAAGTGCTCGAAGTACACCAACTTGTCCAGATTGTATCGTGCCGAGAATGAATTGGGATAGTACTTGGACTTGTGTCTGTATCCTCGAACAAGCAGGTCGCTTGTCACGCCAACGTACAGAACGCCGTGGCGTCGGTTGGTCATGATGTAGATGCTACCGCCTCGTTGCATGGCGAAGTGAAAATAGTTGTGTCAGGATCCGTCGCGTAGCTCCACCTTATTAAGTAACCCGTCATCGCGAGGCACGAAGCGATCTCGAGCAGGTTCGCACAGCCTCGTAGAGAGCGCTAGCGCATCGCCACAACCCGGGAGATCGCTTCGGCAAGTGCGCCGCCCCGCTGCCTAGGGGCAGCAGCGCATCGCCCTCGCCTCGCGATGACGTGCAATGAGGCGGTGTTGGGCAGTGAGCCAGCACAACTAAGTAACCCGTCATCGCGAGGCACGAAGCGATCTCGAGCGGGTTGGCAAGGCCTCATAGGGAGCGCCAGTCGAAGGCTTCGGCACAATTGGCCAACGCATCGCCACTACCCGGGAGATCGCTTCGGCAAGTGCGCCGCCCCGCTGCCTATGGGCAGCAGCGCATCGCACTCGCCTCGCGATGACGTGCAAAGAGGCGGAGTTGGGCAGAGAGCCAGCACACCTAAGTAACCCGTCATCGCGAGGCACGAAGCGATCTCGTGCGGGTTGGCACAGCCTCATAGGGAGCGCCAGTTCGAAGGCTTCGGCACAATTGGCCAATGCATCGCCACTGCCTGGGAGATCGCTTCGGCAAGTGCGCCGCCCCGCTGCCTAGGGGCAGCACCGCAACGCACTGGCCTCGCGATGACGTGCAAAGAGGCGGTATTGGGCAGAGAGCCAGCACAACTAAGTAACCCGTCATCGCGAGGCACGAAGCGATCTCGAGCAGGTTCGCACAGCCTCGTAGAGAGCGCCAGCGCATCGCCACAACCCGGGAGATCGCTTCGGCGAGTGCGCCGCCCCGCTGCCTAGGGGCAGCAGCGCAGCGCACTCGCCTCGCGATGACGTGCAATGAGGCGAGGTTGGGCAGAGAGCCAGCACAACTAAGTAACCCGTCATCGCGAGGCACGAAGCGATCTCGTGAGGGTTGGCACAGCCTCATAGGGAGCGCCAGTTCGAAGGCTTCGGCACAATTGGCCAATGCATCGCCACTGCCGGGAGATCGCTTCGGCAAGTGCGCCGCCCCGCTGCCTGGGGGCAGCAGCGCAGCGCACTCGCCTCGCGATGACGTGCAATGAGGCGGAGTTGGGCAGAGAGCCAGCACAACCAAGTAAACCGTCATCGCGAGGCACGAAGCGATCTCGGCGGGTTGGCAGGACCTCGTAGAGAGCGCCAGCGCATCGCCACTACCCGGGAGATCGCTTCGGCAAGTGCGCCGCCCCGCTGCCTATGGGCAGCAGCGCAACGCACTGGCCTCGCGATGACGTGCAATGAAGCGGTGTTGGCAAGGAGCAGTCCGTGCGACCAATGCCCCCCAACCTACTCCACCACGAACCGCTTGGTCGCCACCGCCTGCCCGAACCGCAAGCGGCATTGGTACACACCGGCCGAAAGCCCGACCAGCTCCAAGCGCTTGAGCTGGCTCCACGGGGCCACGGCCTGGCTATGCACCACGCGGCCGTTCACATCGAACACCTCCACCACCCCCGCGCCCGGCTGCGGTGCGAAGCTGAGCGAGAAGGAACCCGCATTCGGGTTGGGATATAACGATAGGTTCAAGCGGACGTCCTGCTCTGCGATGGCCAGGTTCAAGGTATCGCAAGGGCTACCTACCAAAGGACCCAGGTGGTAGTTGGGGTGATTGGGGAGGGAGTTGTACCAGTATGTTGGTAATGTGATACTATGTTGCACTAGATCGCATGCAAGGCCCAGACTATCAGGTTCATTGATGACGTGCAACTTGTCGGTGCTATTGCCAGTGCTGATATAGATCTTGCCATCGGGAGCAAGTTTGGCCACTGCAAACAACGTAGCAAATGGTGGTGAAGGAGAATACGTTGAATCCCATTCAGCTACTTGGACCAAGGAATTCTGGATATCCGGGGCATCACCATCTACTTGATAGACCTTGGT
>CAVQQK010000006.1:0-29764 GCA_963714925.1 uncultured beta proteobacterium
ATACCGGCATGCCCTGGAGCGAGATCACACCCATGCACGAGAAGACCCAATTTATTGCCGACTACCTACGTGGCATCTATTCCGTAACCGAACTGTGCGCCCGATATCGCATCAGCCGCAAGACCGGCTACAAGTGGATCGAGCGGTATCTCCAAGAGGGGCCACCAGGTCTCGAGGACCGGCCACGATCGCCCCACGAGATCCCGCATCGAACGGCTCAGGGTGTGATCGACACACTGGTTGAGCTGCGTCATCAACATCCGTCCTGGGGCGCGAAGAAGCTACTGATCGTACTCGCCAAACGACATCCCAGGTGGCAGCTGCCGGCACGATCAACAGTCTACGAACTCTTCAAACCCTATGGACTGGTTCAGCGCAAAACCAAACGTCGCAGCATCGGCCATCCTGGCCCATCACAGCGCCAAGCTCTGGCGCCCAACGACATCTGGTGTGCGGACTTCAAAGGTCAGTTCAAACTCGGCAATGGTCAGTACTGCTATCCACTGACCGTGACCGATCAGCACAGCAGGTTCCTACTCGCGTGTCAGGCACTGCCGTCCACCGCGACCGCAGGGTCAAAGCCTGTGTTTTCCCGGTTGTTTCGTCAGTACGGCCTACCCAGGTTCATCCGCACCGACAATGGTGTTCCCTTCGCCACTAACTCACTCGCCCGACTGTCGAGCTTATCGGCCTGGTGGATCCAGCTGGGTGTACTACCCGATCTCATCGAGCCCGGTAAGCCACAACAGAACGGCCGCCACGAACGGATGCATCGAACCCTGAAAGCGGAAACCACACGACCTGCGGCTCACTCTCCTTCAGCACAGCAACGCAAGTTCAACCGCTTCATCACCGAGTTCAACGACGAACGACCGCATGAAGCCTTGGAGATGGATACCCCTGTATCTCGATATCAACCATCGAAGCGAGCAATGCCTGCAGGCATTGCTCGCTTCGAGTACCCCGATCGATTTGAAGTCAGATACGTCAGTGCCAACGGCGGCATCCGTTGGAACAAACGTTGGGTGAACGTTTCCAGCACTTGCATCGGACAGTACGTCGGCTTCGAAGCGGTCGATGACGGACTATGGGACGTCTACTTCGGGCCGCTCAAGCTCGGTCGATTCCATGAACGCAAAATGCGTATCGAAGATGCCTTCGGTAGACTGCAACGACATAGAAGAGTCAGCAAATAGTGTTACCTATGTACCTAGACGATTCTGTTACCTATGTGCCCGACCGCTCATCAAGCCACTTCCAGAAGCGCACGGGGATTTTTCTGCGCGATCAAAAGAAGCGTACGGGCAGCCCCTGACGGCGCGCGGCGGCCCTGCTCCCATTCCTGGAGGGTGCGCACGGACACGCCAAGGAGTTGCGCGAAGCGGGACTGCGACAGACCGGTGCGTTCTCGTATGGAGGTCACCGAAGGGACATTGATCACGCGCCCATGCTCGCCACGCTTGATGTCGCGAATACCTTCGAGAATCTCAAGACCGATATTGCGTTTTGCCTTAGCCATCAAGTTCCTCCTTGATCTTGCGCAGAACGTGAGCGGGTATGTTTTGCTCTTCGTTCTTCGCGTAGATCGTAAGCATCCAAATCACCCCATCGCGGATCTTGGCGTAGTAGATCACCCTGATCCCGCCTCGCTTACCACGCCCGGGCTGCCCCCACCGCAGCTTTCGAACCCCACCCGATCTCGGGACAATTGCCCCTCGTTCTGGGGCCTCGGCCAATGCGACCTGGAGATCGGCGTAATCTTCATCGGTGAGGTAGTCGCCGACAAGGCGCGTAAACAGCCTTGATTCGACAAAGCTGAGCATGACGCATTATACGTCAATGACGGACATCGTCAAACGGAATCTAACGTCCCGGTTCAGGCGCGCGCGGCTTCATGCGCGTCGCCTGCAACCGGCGGTTAGGCCCAGTTGATGATGAGTGCAGTGACATACAGACCGGTGGCCGCAAAAATGCCCGCGAAACGGAACACTGAACCAGTAGCGCTTGCCTAGGACGACATAGCCACCTAGCAGCAGAAGCCCCAACGACAGCAGGAAGATGGATTGGAACAGGAAGGCTGCATGAACCAGGGAGAGGTAGCCGTATACCGCTCCGAACAGGATGGCGCCAAAGCTATGACTTGCATTGAAGCCAACCCAAGCCTTCCACATGGTTGTTCGGCGCGTGATGTTCGGCGAGACCTGCTGCATTCGCAGGTGAAGCTCTAGATCGCGAGGCAACAGCTTGGCTCCGTAGAACGTGTAGAGAAGGTGGATGAGTCCAAGCACCAGAATGACGGCCGCGCTACCTGCAATGAACCATGGTGCAAGAGCACTCAACGCGTTGTCTCCCTGGGCCTAAGGTTCAGCTTCAGCGGCGGCGAAAAGCGCCGTCCGCTGCAAGCTGTTGTTATGCGGGCTGCGGTCCGATTGACCGAGGTAACGCGAAGCACGATGTAACCCAACAGCCCGGAAACCAGTGAGCCGATCAGGATGCCGAGCCGCTCCAGGCCCAGATAGGCCGTGCTGCCCTGCTCGAAGGCCAGGGATGCGATGAACAGGCTCATGGTGAATCCGATGCCGCACAGCAGCGCCGCACCGTGCAGTTGCCACCAGCCGACACCCTCGGGAAGCGAAGCGATTCGCAGCCGCGTTGCAATCCAGCACAGCGCCAGCACCCCGATCTGCTTTCCAAGAAACAGCCCGGTCACGATGCCGAGCGGAACTGGATGGAACGTGTCGCTGATCGACGAGCTCCCCGATCGAGACACCTGCGTTGGCGAATGCAAAGACGGGCAGAATCCCAAATGCCACCCACGGATGCAGCGTGTGCTCGAGGTGTCGCAGCGGCGACTCGGGTGTCTGTGAGCGGCGACTGATCCGGCACGCGCAGCGGAATGAACATCGCCAGAACGACGCCCGCCAGCGTTGCGTGCACGCCCGACTTCAGCACCGCCACCCACAGTGGAATGCCGATCAGGATATAGGCGGCCGGTCTCATCACGCCTGCGCGATTGAGGACGCGAGGCGCCAGGATCAGACCGGCCGCGACTGCCAGCGAAAGCGTGGACAGGTCGGCCGTGTAGAACAGGGCGATCACGACGATGGCCCCAAGATCGTCGAAGATGGCTACGCTCAGAAGAAAGGCCTTCAGCGCCGCCGGAACCCGTTTTCCAAGAAGCGAGAGAACTCCCAAAGCGAAGGCAATGTCGGTTGCGGTCGGGATCGCCCATCCCTTCATCGCAACGGAGTCAGTCCAGTTGAATGCCGCGTAGAACGCCGCAGGCACCAGCATTCCCCCCGCGGCGGCGAACGCCGGCAGGCTCGCTTGGCGCAGGCTCGACAAGTGCCCTTCGAGTACCTCGCGCTTCAGTTCCATGCCGATGAGGAAGAAGAACACCGCCATCAGGCCGTCGTTGATCCACAGCAGCAAGGGCTTGGCGATTCCGAAGGTGCCGACCCTGATCGCAAGCGGAAGATCCAGCAGCGCCGCGTAGTAGACCGCGAGGGGTGAGTTGGCGACGATCAGCGCTAGCACGGCGGCCGCCATGAGGACCAGCCCGCCTGCAGCTTCCAGGCGCAGGAAATCGTGGAGCGGCTGCAGCAGTTTTCCAAGTGAGGGCGGTGTCTTGGTTTGCATGGGGACTCAGTGACCCTTTTCACTGGCAGCATAACGTGAGCGATAACCGGCAACCCGTAGCCTGGACTGCCTTTTTGCTCTAGCAAAAAGCGGAACAGGTAGGGTTGTCCGTGTTGATCGCATTGTTAGGTTGCTATTTTTTTATTAGGCCTACTACGAAAATCAATAATGCTGCGCCAACAGTTGCAGTAATGATGGAACCAATTAATCCCCCTGCAGTAATGCCGAAGAAACCAAATACAGAGCCCCCAACCACCGCGCCAATAATACCGACGACGATGTTACCTAGAAGGCCAAAGCCACCGCCTCGCATCAGGTTTCCGGCCAACCAGCCTGCTACGGCACCAATTGCCAAAAAGATGATCAATGCTGTTATATCCATGATTTTTCCTATTCTCAGTTAACGTATGAGTTTGAGTGCTGCAACCTAGACAGAATGGCTTTCGTTCAAATGCAGGCGGCCCGCCTCCGCGGTAACGTGGGTTGCGCGTAGGGCGCGCAGAGCCACAGGTTTGGCACGGTGGCGCAAACGAACTGAACGGAGGCAGGCCATGGAAAAGTCTAGCAAGGTTTTTGTGGGCATGGATGTGCACAAGGAATCGATCGATATCACCCTGGCCGAGCAAGGCGGCGAGGTTCGCCGCTTGGGACAGATTGGCGGTGATCGGGGTTCGCTGCTGAGGATGGTGAGGAAACAGCAATCGAGGGGACGCGAGTTGGTGTTCGTGTACGAGGCGGGCCCGTGCGGATTCTGGATCTATCGCGAGATCACCGCGCTGGGGCAAGCGTGCATGGTGGTCTCGCCCGCGCTGGTACCCAAGCGCGCGGGAGATCATGTGAAGACCGATCGGCGCGACAGTGAACGACTGGCGAGCCTGGCGCGCGCGGGCGAACTGGAGGCGATTCACGTGCCCGATATCCGCGACGAGGCGATCCGCGATCTGGTGCGCGGGCGAGACGATGCCGTGATCGCGCAGCGGCGCGTGCGCCAGCAGTTAAAGGCGCTGCTCCTAAGGAACGACATTCGCTATGTCGGTAAGACCTCCTGGACAGGAGCGCACCGGCGCTGGCTCTCGGAACTGAAGCTGCCCGAGCCTGCGCAGCAAATCGTGTTCGAGGAGTACGTCGATGCCATCGCGGTGGCCACCGGGCGCATCGAGCGACTCACACGGGCGATCGAGACCGAGGTCATCGCCTGGCGTTTCGCCCCGGTGGTGGGGGCGCTGCAGGCGATGCGCGGCATCCAGTTCGTGCATGCCGTGACGCTCATCGCCGAACTCGGAGATCTCACCCGCTTTGGCTCGGCGCGAGCGCTCATGGGCTACCTGGGCCTGGTGCCCCGCGAGGACTCCTCCGGTGAGCACCGGCGCCAGGGCTCGATCACCAAGGCGGGTAACAGCTACGCGCGCCGCGCACTGATCGAAGCAGCCTGGGCCTATCGCCATCCGGCGCGGGTCACGCGCATCATCGCCACCCGGCAGACAGGATTACCGAAAGCCGCCTGTGACATTGCTTGGCGCGCGCAGCTGCGTCTATCGGCCAAGTACCGGCGCCTGAACGCGCGGCACCTCAATCACAACAAGATCGTGGTCGCGCTCGCGCGCGAGCTCTCGGGCTTCGTGTGGGCCATCGGCCAGAGCGTCAGGCCGCAGTGAACTGAAGCATCGCAACCGTTCATCGACTCGCCAAAGGAGACCAACGACATCCACCACTCATGCCAGATAGGCAACGCGGCGCGGCCGCGGAAAGGAGAATCCTTGACGAACGTTATTGGTCCGGCTCACGCCGCCATCCCAGATCCTAGACCGAGGCAGCTCCGCGACGCACAGCAGTCATGCCGCTACCCAACGCGCGAATATCAGCTTGATCGACCGTCGCTTCAGATGGCCCCGTCGCGTTGCCTATCTGGCAATCGGGCACCAAAACTCACTCACCGCACCGTGGGTCGGGCCCGCTCGCCTGCGTTGACAACGAAAGCCATATCAACGTTCCCAGTAACCGGCGCGCGCCAGCGAACCCAAACTATGTTCGGCACTCGCGCGCGCGTCCGGGTTGACTGGGTGGTTAGGCATTTGCGCGCTTCCCAAGAACTAACTGGCCATTTCTTCGTAACCACCATGTCAATAGCAGGAGAAACATCTCGTATTCGATGATCCATACGAGTAGTACGCCTCCCCAGAAAAGAGAAATTTCGGTATTTCGGACGGACACCAAGGCAACAATAGTTGTGCCAACTAGCATTGACATTCCGATGAGTAGACAAAACGCTCCCGAAATGAGGACGCCTGCGGTATCCCAAGACGCGAGCACGACAATGTGGGCAGAACACTCGCGTGGGCCACATTGCGCGAAATACCGTCCAAAAGGTGAGGCGCTTCTGACAGTTTGGACAGTGCTCGCCGGTAGCCACGCAGATGCCTAACGTGAATTGGTTGACAAATTAGTTGACACTTTTAGTCGGTTTGCAAACCGACCAAGATGTAACGAAGCCTGTCATCTTCTTTTAGCTTCAAAACGTTAGACCCCCATCGGCCGAAAAGCAACTCTGCCTCTGGGAGGAAGCCATGCCCGATGTCCCGCAGCGTCCCCGTCTGCTCGAGCAAGTCCGTAACGCCATCCGTCGGCGCCACTACAGTCGCAGGACCGAGGACACTTACGTAGGCTGGATTCGCCGGTTTATCCTTTTCTCTGATCGACGCCACCCGAGGGATCTCGGCGCTCCGGAGGTGACGGCTTTTCTCAACGACCTCGCTTCGGAGCGCGATGTGGCCGCGGCAACGCAGAACCAGGCGCTCTCGGCTCTGCTGTTCCTCTACAAGGAAGTTCTGTCGATGCCGTTGCCGTGGCTCGACGGCCTGGAGCGGGCAAAGCGCCCGGCGCGGCTGCCCACTGTGCTCACGGTCGAGGAGGTCGAGCGATTGCTCGCACAGCTGCACGGGCCGCGCTGGCTGATGGCGAGCCTGCTCTATGGCGCGGGGCTGCGCCTACGCGAGTGCCTGAAGCTGCGGGTGAAGGACGTGGACTTCGGCTACCGCCAGATCCTGGTGCGCAACGGCAAGGGCGGCAAGGATCGGATCACGATGCTGCCGGCCTCGGTGGCCGCGCCGCTGCAGGCCCATCTCGAACGGGTGAGGGTGCTGCACGAGCGCGACGTCGCTGAAGGTTTCGGCGACGTGGAGTTGCCGGATGCGATTGCGCGCAAGTATCCGCGCGCACCGTACGAGTGGGGCTGGAAGTTCGTCTTTCCCTCGCACAAGCGATCGGTCGACCCGGAAAGCGGCGCGATCCGGCGCCATCACGTCTACGAGAACTATTTGATCCGGGGCGTGAAGCAGGCGGTACGCGCCGCGGGCCTCGCCAAGCACGTGAGTTGCCACACGCTGCGCCATTCGTTCGCGACTCACCTGCTCGAGGGCGGCTACGACATTCGCACGGTGCAGGAACTGCTCGGCCACGCGGACGTGTCGACGACGATGGTCTACACGCACGTGCTGAACAAGGGCGGGCGCGGCGTCAGCAGCCCGCTGGACCGGATCACGGCATCGCGTGCATGAACCGCGCAGGTGCGAGCGCCGCGCAATCGACCCCCGCATCGGCGAGCGCCGGCGGCAACGGTTTTCCCATGACAAGCGCGGCGGTGAGCTGCCCCATCGCTGGCGCGGTCTGGATGCCGTAGCCGCCCTGGCCCGCGAGCCAGAAGAATCCCGCCTGCGCGGCGTCGAAGCCGGCGACCAGCGTTCGATCCGGCGCGAAGGTGCGCAGCCCCGCCCAGCGCGCTGCGATGTGAGAAACCTCGAACGTCGTTGCCGCCGCCAGGCGTTCGATGAGCTGTGCGACGTCCAGTTCGAGGGGCTGCGCGTCGCAGGGCGGCGATGGCGTCTCGTCCGCAGGCGAAGCGAGAAAGTGTCCGGCCTCGGGCCGGAAGTAGAGATCCTCGGTGGCGTCGACCGCCATCGGCCAATCGGTCGCGCCGCCGAAGCGGGGACACGCGAACACGATCACGGTACGCCGCAGCGGCATGAGCCCGAGCGGCGCGGCACCCGCAAGTGCAGCAACCTCGTCGGCCCAGGCACCGGCGGCATTCACCACCGTGTCGGCGGTGAATTCGCCGGCGCGCGTCGTCAGGCGCCAGCGGCGGCCGTCGTGCGCCGCGCCCTCGAGTTCGGCACCGGTGATCACCGTGGCGCCGGCCGCGCGTGCGCCGCGCAGAAATCCGCTCAGCAGCGCGTGCACGTCGACGTCCTCGGCGTCGGGCTCGAACAGGCCGGCCTCGGTCCATTCGCGGCGCAACGCGGGTACGCGAGAAACGATGGCGTCGGGCGTAAGCCAATCGATCCTGCCGCCCGTACTGCGCACGTCGTCGGCATGCTGCTCGAGCGCTCCGCGATGCTCGCCACGGCCGAAGAACACGACACCGCGCGGCGCGAGCAGTGCGTGGTCGGAAAATCCGCGCGGCGGCGCATCGAAGAACCCGCGGCTCGCGCGCGACAGCGCGCGCACCGAGGCGTTGCCGTAGGTTTCCGAAAACAGCGCCGCCGAGCGGCCGGTCGTGTGATAGCCGGGCTGGTCTTCGCGCTCGAGCAGTACCACGCGCGCCTGCGGTGCGAGAAAATGCGCCGCCGACGCGCCCGCGATGCCCGCACCGACGATGGCGACGTCGAAGGACTTCGCGCTCAAAGCGACTCGAAGTGCTTCGCCATGCGCGTTCGCGTCGCCGCGTCGGGCAGGGCGCCAATGCCAGCCTGCAGGTTGTCAGCCATGTGTTTCGGGTTCCCGGTGCCGGGGATCACGCAGGTCACCGCGGGATGGCCGAGGATCCACTTCAGAAAATACTGCGCCCAGCTCGCGATGCCGAGTTCGGCGGCCCAGCCGGGCAGGGGCTTGCCGCGTACGCGCGCGAACATGCCGCCTTCGCCGAACGGGCGGTTGATGATGACCGCCGTGCGCTGGTCCTGCGCGAGCGGGAGCAGCCGCGCCGCGGCGGCGGGTTCGTCGAGCGAGTAATTGATCTGCACGAAGTCGTAGGCGCCGGTCTTGAGCCAGCGCTCGACCGCGTCGTGCGCCGAGGCCGTGTAGTGCGTGATGCCGACATAGCGCACGCGGCCCTTGGCCTTCCAGTCCGCCAGTGTCTTGCTGTGCGTGGCCACGTCGACGAGGTTGTGTACCTGTATGAGGTCGAGCATGGTGCCGGCCTGCATGCGCCGCATCGAGCGCTCCATCTGCTCGATGCCGTCGTTGCGGCCCTGCGTCCAGACCTTGGTGGCGAGGAACAGCC
Source organism: uncultured beta proteobacterium (assembly GCA_963714925.1). Taxonomy (GTDB): domain Bacteria; phylum Pseudomonadota; class Gammaproteobacteria; order Burkholderiales; family SG8-39; genus SG8-39. The sequence continues at coordinate 8,915 of CAVQQK010000006.1, forward strand.
GTGCGCGCAGGCCGAGCGATGCGCTGAGATCGCCGACGACGGCTTCGCTTGTGCCGTACATCGGCGAACTGTCGATCAGTGTGCCGCCGGCCGCGGTCAGAATCGAGAGCACTTCGTGCAAGGGACTGCGTGCGGCGGCATTGTTGCCGACGTCAAACACGCGCCAGGTTCCGAGTCCGATGACGGGCAGGGCTTCGCCGCTGCGCGGAATCGGACGCGTGACGAGCGCTGCGGCAGGGGAGGCGTGGGTATTGGCGGTCATGGTCAGTAGTGCGGGTGCCATTGCGAGCAGGCGAAGCGCGCGCCGCCGCGCGGGATCGTCACAGCGGTCATCGATGATCGACACGCAGGCATTCTAAATCGGGTCGCGGTGTATAGTAGCCGCGCTTACTGCGCCACGCGCATACGTGTACGTATCAGGGAGGATGCCATGGATATCGGAGGCTGGATCGTAGTTGCCGTCATCGTCGTGCTCGTGATCTGGGTGGTCGCGATGTACAACCGGCTCGTCGTATTGCGCAACCGGTTCAAGAACGCCTTTTCCCAGATCGACGTCCAGCTCAAGCGCCGCTACGACCTCATCCCCAACCTGGTCGAGGCCGCCAAAGGCTACATTCAGCACGAACGCCAGACGCTCGAAGCGGTGATCCAGGCGCGCTCAGCGGCGGTCAGCGCCGAAGGCCGCGCGGCCGCGGCGCCAGGCGACCCGGAGGCGATGCGCGGGCTCGCCCAGGCCGAAGGCGTGCTCGGCGGTGCGCTCGGGCGCCTGCTCGCGGTGTTCGAAGCCTACCCCGATCTGAAGGCGAACCAGAACGTCATGCAGGTGCAGGAGGAGCTGGTCAGCACGGAAAACAAGGTCGCCTTCTCGCGCCAGGGGTTCAACGATTCGGTAATGGAGTACAACACCGAGCGCGAGTCGTTTCCGCAGGTCATGATTGCCGGTCCCCTCGGTTTCGCGGCCGCGGAACTGCTGGAGTCCACCGAATCGCCCGAGGAGCGCAAGGCGCCGAAGGTATCGTTTCAGTAATCCGGCATCCAATGAAGAACGGGCCGGCGCAGGGCGTGCCGGCGCGCGGATGAGCGCACGGGCGTGAACTTCTTCGAGCATCAGCAACTCGCGCGCAGAAACACGCGCGTAATGGTCGTGCTCTATTTGCTCGCGGTGGTGGGCGTGATCCTCGCCGTCGATCTGGTGCTGAGCGGCGTCTACCTGTGGTCGCAGGCCGACTCGTCGCTGCAGGGGCAGCGCGCACCGTTCACGCTCGCCGCGGTGCCGCCGTGGCTGGTGATCTGGGGCGCGCTCGGCACGGCCGCGGTCATCTTCGCCGTCAGCCTGTTCCACACCCTGCGCCTTGCCGGCGGCGGCGAAGCGGTCGCGAAGATGGTCGGCGCACGCGAGGTCGCCGCCGAAACCAAGGATCCCCTCGAGCGGCGCTTTCTGCACGTGGTCGAAGAGATGTCGATCGCCTCCGGCGTGCGCGTTCCCAAGGTCTACGTCATGGACGGCGAGGCGGGCATCAACGCCTTTGCGGCGGGCTACGAAATATCGAACGCGGTGGTCGCGGTCACGCGCGGTACGCTCGAAACGCTGACGCGCGACGAATTGCAGGGCGTCATCGCGCACGAGTTCAGCCACATTCTGAACGGCGACATGCGCCTCAACGTGCGCATGATCGGCATCCTGCAGGGCATCGTATTCATCGGCGCGATCGGCGAATTCATCATGCGTTCGGTGGGCCGCGGCAGCGGCCGCAAGGACGGCGCGCTGCCGATCATCGCGGCCGGGCTCGGCCTGTTTCTGATCGGCCTGATCGGGCTGGTGTTCGCGCGGCTCATCAAGGCCGCGGTCGCGCGCCAGCGCGAGTTCCTGGCCGATGCCTCGAGCGTGCAGTTCACGCGCAACCCGGACGGCATCGCCGGCGCGCTCGACCAGATTCGGGGCGCCGCGCAGGGCGCGCGCATCGACAGCCGTACGCGCCGAGGAGATGTCGCACATGTTCTTCGGTCCTTCGGTCAAGGTCTGGTTTTCCGGTGTGTTCGCCACCCACCCGCCGCTCGGGGAGCGCATTGCACGCGTGCACCCGCGCTTCGACGCCGAGGACTATCGCCGCGTGCGCGGGACGCCGCAGGCGGCGGGCGGTGTGACCGGCGTGGACGAACAGAAGGACGCGACGCGGCGCGAGCAGGCCGCGCGCTGGGCCGTCACCCACGCCGTGCTGACCGGATTGCCGGCGGGGCGGCGCCTCGGCGACCTGAGCGCGGCGTGGAATCGATCGGCCGGTGAAAGCGCCGACCTGGTCGGCACGCTGGATGCCGACAAGGTCGATTTCGCCACGCGCCTGATCGGCGCGCTGCCCGAATGGCTGCGCGATCAGGTGCACGAGCGCGCCGGCGCGGCGGCGATGCTGATCGCGCTTTTGCTCGCGCCGAAGGACGACGTGCGCGACGTGCAGCTCGCGGCGGTGCGCGCCCTGGGTCTCGAGCCGCTTGCCGACGCGGCCCTGGCGACGGCACAGCGCCTGGCGGCCGAGAGCGATCCGATCACCGCGGCCTTCCGCCTGCCGGTGCTCGATCTTGCGCTGCCGGCACTCAAGCAAGGCAGCGCGGACGAGCGCAAGGCGCTGGTCGCTGCGGTGCACGGCGTCATCCATGCCGATCGCCGCGTGACGCTGCACGAGTTCGTCGTGCTGACGCTGGTGCGCCATCAGCTTGAGGCGCAGACCGGGGCGGTCAAGACCAAGTACCGATCGGTGCAGGGCGTGCGCGAGGCCGCGAGCAGCCCTGCTCTGGTTGCTGTGCCAGGCCGGGCGCCCGACGGGGCCGGACGCGGCGGCGAAGCTCGAGGGTGCGTTCCGCGCCGGACTGAAGGAAATGGGACTCGACGAAGCGCCGCCGCCGGGCGGCGGCATGCCGAGCCTCGAGGTGGCACAGCGCGGACTCGATAACCTGCGCGCCCTGGCGCCGCTCGCCAAGGCGCGGTTCGTGAAGGGCCTGTTCGCAGCCGCAAGCCACGACGGGACGCTGCGTGTCGCCGAGGTCGAATTGCTGCGTCTGACCGGTGCCGTGCTCGATTGCCCGCTGCCACCGCTCATCAATGAGGTCGATCTCGCCACGCTCGAGGCTTGAAGCGTGATGCGGGCGGGTAGCGCGGACTTTTTCGAATTGCAGGAATTGGCGCGTCGCACGACGCGCCGCCTGGTCGCGCTTTACGTGCTCGCCGTGATCGCGGTGGCGTTCGCACTGAGCGCGGTCGCCGGCGCGCTGTATGCGATTCTGCTGCTCTATTGGGGCGGACCTTTCGCCGGCGGCATCACGATCGACTACGGCAGCCTCGTCGGCAGCTTCTTCAAAGTGTGGATCTTCGGCGTGCCGCGGGCGTTCTACGCCTGGACCACCGCAGCGGCGCTGGCGACCATGGTCGCAGCGACGCTGTGGCGGACCTGGCAGCTGCGCGGCGGCGGCGAGGCGGTGGCGGAGCTGCTCGGCGCGCGCCGCATCGGGCGCGCGCGCGCGACGCCGACGCAGGCACGCCTGCTCAACGTGGTCGAGGAAATGGCGATCGCCTCGGGGGTTTCGGTGCCGCCGGTGTACGTGCTCGAAGGCGAGCGGGCGATCAATGCGCTTGCAGCCGGCACTGCGCCGAACGAGGCCGTCGTGATCGTGACGCAGGGCGCGCTCGAGAAGCTCACGCGCGACGAGCTGCAGGGCGTCGTCGCGCACGAGTTCAGTCACATCCTGAACGGCGACATGCGTCTCAATGTGCGCCTGCTCGGGCTGCTCTATGGGATTGTCTTCATCGGCCAGAGCGGGCAAAGCCTGCTGCGCGTCGCGACCGCGGGCGCGATCGGCGTCGAGCGCGAGAAGCAGACGCTCGAGTTCGGAAGCCTCTTCGTCGGCAGCGTGCTCGCCAGCGTCGGCTACGTGGGCCTGATGGCCGCGCGGCTCATCAAGGCGGCGATCGCGCATCAGCGCGAGTACCTGGCCGATGCGGCGAGCGTGCAGTTCACGCGCAATCCCGACGGCATCGCGGGCGCACTCGATTCGACCCGATCGCTGCGGCTGGGCACCTGGGTCGCGAACCCGCATGCCGAGGAAACGAGTCACATGTTCTTTGCGCAGGCAGTTTCAGTCTGGCTCGGCCAGGCCTTCGCGACCCACCCGCCGATCGACGCGCGCATCCGACGCGTACACCCGCGCTTCAATCAGGTCGAATACCGCCGCACGCGCGACGGGTTGTACGAACAGCGCGAGATCGCGGTGCTCGACGGCCTGGGCAACGTCGTCAAAGTGATCGGCGCCGACGGCGCCGAACGCAAAGGCGCTGCGCGTGGCGGGCTCGCGGCGGCAGTCGCGGTGGCGGCAGTCTCCGACCAGATCGGCCGGCCCACCCGCGCGCATCTCGACGTCGCCGCGCGCATGCTGGCCGCACTGCCGGCGGCGACCCGCAGCCGGATGGAAACGGCGGCCGGCGCGGCGCAGGTCATGTTCGCGCTCGCACTGGAGCGCGACGACACCGCGCGGGCGAAGGCGCTCGCGGTGCTGGAGGCGCGGCGCGGGACGGCCGATTGCAGCGCGGTGGTCGACGCGTTTGGCGAGATCGGACGAATCACGCGCCCCTTCGTGCTGCCGCTGATCGAACTGGCGCTGCCCGTGCTGAAGGCGCAGCCGCAGGCCGCGCGCGACGCCTTCGTTGCCGATCTCACTGCCGTGGTCGAAGCCGATCGGCGCGTGACGCATGGCGAATTCGTACTGCTGACCTTTCTGCGCCAGCACTTGCGCGAGGGCGCGGGGAAACCGATCTCGACCAAATACCGCGACCTGCGCGAGGTCATCGAGGATGCGCGGCGCGTCGTCTCGCTCGTCGCGCACGCGGCACGCGGTGAATCCGCGGCGGCCTTTGCGCAGGGCGCGAAGTGGCTCGAGCTTGCGCCCGACGCACTGGTGCCCGTGGCGGAGATCTCGATTGGGGGCGTCGGCACGGCGCTCGAGCGTCTGCGCGTGCTCGCGCCGCTGGTCAAACCGCGCGTGCTGCGCGCCTGCGTCGATGCCGCGGCGCACGGCGGCTTCTCGCTCGCGCAGGCCGAGCTGCTGCGCGCGGTCGCGGCGACGCTCGACTGTCCGGTGCCGCCGGTGCTCGCGGCGCTCGATCCCGCTACACTCGCCACCTGAGCCGTGGGCCGATCGCCCGCAACCGTGACTGCGGGCCGATGACTGCACCGACGCCAGACTACAGCGCACTCGAGCACGACCTGCGGCACGCGGTGGCAGGCGAGGTCCGCTTTGACGCAGGCAGTCGCGCGGTGTACTCGGCTGACGCGTCGAACTATCGCCAGGTGCCGATCGGGGTCGTCGTACCGCGCAGCGTGGAGGACATCGTCGCCACGGTGGCGGTATGCCGTCGGCACCGGGCGCCCATTCTCGCGCGCGGCGGCGGCACCGCGCAGAACGGGCAGATGCGTCAACGTGGCGGTCGTGATCGACTGCTCGAAGTACCTGAACCGCGTCGTATCGGTCGATCCGCAGGCGCGCCTCGCGCGGGTCGAGCCGGGCGCCGTGTGCGACGCGCTGCGCGATGCGGCCGAACAGCATGGCTACACCTTCGCGCCCGATCCGGCGACCCATTCGCGCTGCACGCTGGGCGGAATGATCGGCAACAACTCCTGCGGGCCGCATTCGGTGATGGCGGGCAAGACGGTCGAGAATATCGCGCAACTCGAGGTGCTGACCTACGACGGTGCGCGTTTCTGGTGCGGCCCGACCGACGCCGACGCCTTTGCGCGCATCGTCGCCGCGGGCGGGCGGCAGGCCGAGATCTACACCCGGCTCAAAGCACTTGCCGAGCATCACGCCGACCTGATCCGGGCGAAGTTCCCGAAGATCAAGCGCCGCGTGTCGGGCTACAACCTCGATCAGTTGCTGCCCGAGAACGGATTCAATGTGGCGCGCGCACTGGTCGGCTCGGAAGGAACCTGCGCGCTGACGCTCGGCGCCGAAGCAATGCTCGTCAAAAGCCCGCCCGAACGCGTGCTCCTCGTGCTCGGCTTTCCAGACATTTATCAGGCGGGGGACGCGGTGCCCGAGATCCTCGCCGCGTCGCCGATCGCCTGCGAGGGGCTCGACGACCAGATCATCGGTGGGCTGCGCGAGCGCGGCCTCAAGCGAGACGACGTTGCGCTGCTGCCGCACGGCAGGGGCTGGCTGATCTGCGAATTCGGCGCGGATACGCGCGCCCCAGCGCTGGCCCAGGCGCGCGCGCTCGAGGCGCGCTTCGCCGCGCGCCACGAGGTCAAGACCTGGCTGGTCGAGGACCGCGCGCTCATTGCGCGCCTGTGGGCGCTGCGCGAGACCGGCGCGTCGGCCACCACGCTCGCGTTGGGCGGCCACGGTCCCGATCCCGTGGTCGGTTGGGAGGACGCCGCGGTCGATCCGCTTCGCCTGGGCGACTATCTGCGCGAGTTCCAGGCGCTGATCGACCGCTTCGGCTACCGCACGTCGCTCTATGGCCACTTCGGCGACGGCTGCATTCATGCCCGCATCACCTTCGAGCTGCGCACGCCGGAGGGCGTGGCGCACTGGCGGCGCTTTCTCGACGCGGCAGCGCGTCTGGTGGTGAAGTACGGCGGGTCGCTCTCCGGCGAGCATGGCGACGGCCAGGCCAAGGCCGAATTCCTGCCGCTGATGTACGGCGAGGAACTGATGGCGGTGTTGCGCGAGTTCAAGCGCATCTGGGATCCGGACAACCGCATGAACCCGGGCAAGCTGGTGAATGCCGATGGCCCCGTACAACGTGCGGACGAAAACCTGCGCCTCGGACCGGCGTACCGGCCGGTCACGCTTGCCACGCGCCTCGCGTTCCGCACCCCGGTGGGCGACGGCTTTGCGCGCGCGACCGAACATTGCATCGGCATGGGAAAGTGCCGCGCGGCCGAGGGCGGCACCATGTGCCCGAGCTACCGCGCGACGCTCGAGGAGCGCTACTCGACCCGCGGCCGGGCGCGCCTGTTGAACGAGATGCTGCGCGGCGAGGTGATCACCGACGGCTGGGCGAGCGATGCGGTGGCCGAGGCGCTGGAATGCTGTCTGGCCTGCAAGGCCTGCAAGAGCGAGTGCCCGACGCATACCGACATGGCGACCTACAAGGCCGAGTTCCTGTCGCACTACTACGAATCCCATGCGCGGCCGCGTCAAGCGCAGGTCATGGGGCGCATCGGCCAATGGGCGCCGCTCGCCGCAGCGGTACCCTGGCTGGCGAACGCCCTGACCCAAACGCCGGGCCTGCGCACGCTGGTCAAGCAGGTCGCGGGCGTTGCGCAGGAACGGTCGTTGCCGCGCTTCGCGGCGCGCAGCCTGCGCGCGTCGTTTGCCAGACGGTCCGCAGCTGCGGACGGCAAACCGGTGCTGCTCTTCGCCGACACCTTCACCGACGCATTTCGTCCACGCGCCGGCCTGGCGGCGGCCGACGTGCTCGAGGCGGCCGGCTGCCGTGTCGAGATGCCGCGCGCGCGCATCTGTTGCGGGCGGCCCGTATTACGACTTCGGCCTGCTCGGGCCGGCGCGCGCCGCGCTCGAACGCGTGATGCAGGTGCTCGCGCCCGTGCTCGACGCGGGAACGCCGATCGTGGTGCTCGAGCCGGGCTGCCTGTCGGTGTTTCGTGACGAATTGGGGCAGCTGTTTCCGGATGATCCGCGCGCCGCGCGGCTCGCTGCCCAGGCCACGCCGCTGGCCGCATTTCTCGCAGGCGCGGGGCTGGACGCCGCCGCCGGCCTCGGGTCGCGTGCTGCTGCATGGGCATTGCCACCAGCAGGCGCTCGTACGGACTGAAGTCCGAGGCGGATCTGCTGCGCGCGGCCGGCTACACGGTCGCACGCGCCCGAGACCGGCTGCTGCGGAATGGCCGGTTCGTTCGGCTTCAAGCCCCAGCACCAAGCGGCCTCGCGGCGCATCGCCGCGCGCGCGCTGCTGCCGGCACTCGACGCCGCGGCGCCCGACACCGCCGTCGTGGCCGACGGTTTCTCCTGCCGCGAGCAGATCGAGGGGCTGACGGGGCGCGCGACGCTGCATTTGGCTGAACTGCTCGCCGCGAAGCCGCGCGCCTAGCGCCGCAGCGTGCTGCGATCGCGGCTAGAATCGCGCCCCATGCGCGCTGCTGTCCTTCGTACTCGCCGTCTGCGTGCTTGCGGCGTTTCCCGTCCAGGCCCAGAGCCCGCAGGGCGAAACGCCGGAAGCGGCAGCTGTTTCGTGCCATCCGGGAAGGTAAGGCCATCTACGCCGAAGGGCTTGTCGTCGAGAAACGCGTCAACGTGAATGCGCGCAGTACGGATGGCGAGACGCCGCTTGCATCGCGCCATCGAACGCGGAATGCCGCGGACTGTCGCGGATGCTGGTCAAGGCGGGCGCCAGCGTGCGCGCGCGCTCTTCGCACGGCGAGACGCCGCTGCATTTCGCTGCGCTGCATTCCGAACCCGATCCTGGTCGAATTGCTGCTCGCTGCGGGCGCTGACGCGAACGCGCGTAACGATGCGGGCGAGTCGGTCTTGTACTGGGCGGCGCTGACCGGGAATACCGACACGGCCCGCGTACTCGTCGAGCGTGGCGCGGACCCGGACGGTGCCGATCTGCGCGGCAACACGCCGCTGCACGGCGCTGCCGACGGCGGGCACGAAGCAACGGTACGCTTTCTCGCCACCCGCGCGGCCGAGCCAAAGGCGAAGAATCGTGAAGGCCAGACGCCGGGCGACATCGCGCGCAAACGCGGTTACACGAAAATCGCTGAGATCGTGGACGACGCGATTCCGGGGCAGGCACCGGGTGGTGGCGGATCGGGGTTTCGCACGCTCTATGACGACGACACGCCGTCGAAGCCGGTCGTGCTACCCATGCCTAACTATTGAAGACGTCGGCGAGCAGCTCGTAGGAGCGCAGGCGCGAAGCGTAATCGCCGGTGATGGTCAGTACCATGACTTCGTCGGCCGCATAACGCTTGGCCATTGCCTCGATCTCACGGCGGCAGGTTTGCGGGCTGCCGAGAATCGCACGTGGTCGCTGTCCTGACACAAAGCGGCGCTCTTCATCGCTGTAAGCGTGTGCCAGGGCCTCGTCAAGCGTCGGCACCGGCGTGTCGAGGTTAAGCGCCATGTGCAGGCGCCGCAGGTCGATCGACGCAGCCAGGCGCTCGGCGGCGGCGTCTGTTTCCGCGCAAATCGCGAACGTACACACGATGGCGCAAGGTTGGGGCTCGCGCGCCGAGGGCTGATAGTTGTCGCGAAAGGCCTGCGTCACGACGTCACCGCCCTGGGGGTTGATGAAATGCGCGAAGGCGAAGCGCAGCCCGAGCTGGGAGGCGAGTGTTGCGCTGTAGTCCGAGGAACCGAGCAGCCAGACCTGGGGTGTGCCTTCAACTTCGGGCTGCAGCCGAACGCGAGCGAAGGGATGCGTCTCGGGCAGCGTGCCGTCGAGATGCGCGACGAGCTGCCAGACCTGTTCGGGAAAGTCGCGCGCGTCGGGAAAGCGTCCGCCACCGACCGCATGCGCGGTGCGGGTATCGCCGCCTGGCGCGCGTCCGATGCCAAGGTCGATGCGGCCGGGATACATCGCCTCGAGCATGCGGAACACTTCCGCGACCTTGAACGCGCTGTAGTACGGCAGCAGCACCCCGCCGGTTCCGATGCGCATCCGCTGCGTCTCCGCACCGAGGCGGGCGAGCAGTATCTCGGGGCAGGGATCGGCGAGCGCAGCGATGGCGTGGTGCTCGGCGAGCCAATAGCGCGTGTAGCCGAGCGCTTCGGCGCGGCGCGCGAGCGCGAGCGTCTCCTCGATCGCGCGCCGCGCATCGAGTCCGCTGATGACAGGGGATTGGTCGAGGATCGAAAGTTTCATCGCGGCGCGAGTCTACCGCGCACTCGCCCGTTGGGGCTGTCGCCCGACGACGACCGAAAAAAGACAATCCGATCAATGGTGTCGGCTCGAGTGTGATGGATTTCGTCCGGCACGGAAGACAGTTTAGCCCCGATGCGGTCTGGAACGATTTCACACTGCGCACGCAAGCCCTTGGCGGAACGTCGTTTCGATGCGCTGGCACGCACATTGCGTAATTTCAGCGGTAACCCACGCCGGGCATTTGATCCGAGGAGACAAACGTGACGGAATACAGATTGAGAGAGGAATCGTGGGCGCTGGCCCAAGCGCTGATCGGCTTCGGGATGGTCATTCTCGTAATGATCGGCATTGCAGGCACGATCTATCGCGTGATTGCCCCCGATGGCTGGGTCGTGGAGGCCTTCAACCGCAGCCTGACGGCCGGACTGACCACGCTCGTCCTGCTGGGCGCCATCGGCGCGATGCTCTGGTTCACCAATCCGAAGACGCACGGCAAGCGCAACACATCGATCGAGTTGATCGTGATGGGAATTGCCGGGGCAGGGGCGATCTTCCTGCTGCAGGCGAGCCTGAACGGCATGCTCTGACGTACCGTAGCCATCTCCCCCTCGGGCCCGTTTCGCCCCTTCGGCGACGGGCCGGTTTTTTTGGACCCCGAGGGTGGGCGCAGCGATCGCGTTCGGCGCCAAATGCGCCGTCGCAATCGCTATCGTTGCCCCTGCGCCGATCTCCTCTGTGCGCGTATTCGCGCAGCTATAATCACGCGCAGTCGAACGAGAGGCGGCGCCATGTCGGCAGGGGCGAGCATTCTGGTCGTTGAGGACGATCCGACGATCCGCGAGATGATCGCCGAGTATCTCGACGGCCACGGCTACGCAGTTGCGCAGGCCGAAAGCGGCGACGCGATGCGCAGCGCGCTGGCCGTGCGCGTACCCGACGTCGTGCTGCTCGACGTCAATCTTGGCGGCGAGGACGGCCTCAGCCTCGCGCGCTATCTGCGCGCGCACCACGATCTCGGCATCATCATGGTGACCGCCGCAGGTGACGTGGTCGATCGCGTCGTCGGGCTCGAGGTGGGCGCCGACGACTACGTGGCGAAGCCGTTCGACCCGCGCGAGTTGCTTGCGCGGCTGAAAAGCCTGCTGCGTCGCCTGGCGGGTCGCGCCGAGGGCGGGACGCGCGGCGGCGGGCGCGCCGATGCGCGGACCGTGCGCGTGGGGTCCTGCACGCTCGACCTGTCGGCGCACCGCTTGCTCGATGCGCAGGGCGAGGAGGTCGCGTTGACCAGCATGGAGTTCGACCTGCTGCGCGTATTCACCGAGCATCCGAACCAAGTGCTCAGCCGCGACCAGCTGTTGTCGCATACGCGCAATCGGGAGTGGGAACCGTTCGACCGTTCGATCGATATCCGGATCGCGCGCCTGCGCAAGAAGATCGAGCCCGACCCGGAAAAGCCGCGCACCATCAAGACCATTCGTGGCGCGGGCTATCGGTTCGTACCCGGATCGGACTGAGGCGGCCAGCGCGGGCGCGTGCAACCGGGCGCCGCAGCGGTATGGGGATGTAACCGGCGTGTTTCTATTGTTCCAGCCGCGTAACAGCCCGGCCCGGCGGCCCGTGCCGCCGCTAGACTCGACGCCATGAGCCGAAGCCGAAGCGCGCGGCGCTGCGCGAACTGAGTCGCGACGGCGAAGCCTACCGCTTTCTCCTGAGCGAATCCGACCTTGCGGTGCTCGTGCTGTCCGAGAACGTCGAAGACTGCAACGAGGCCGCCTGCCGGATGTTCGGCGTGCGCCGTGAGGAATTCATCGGCCGCTCGCCCCTCGCGTTCGCGCCGCCGAAGCAGCCCGACGGTTCGGAATCCGAGCCTGCGGCGCGCGAGCGGCTTGCCAGCGCGCTCGCCGGCCTGCCGCAATGGTGCGAGCTGGCAGTACCGCCGTGCCGACGGGACGCTGGTCGACACCCTGGATCACGTCGAGGCGGTGCAGATCGACGGCGCGCGGCGCCTGCTGGTGCGCATTCGCGATGTCTCGCGGTTGCAGCGCGCAGAGGCCGCACTTGCGCGACCGAAACGCGTCTGCAGCAGATCCTCGACAACACCTCGACTGCGATCGTGTTCGCCAAGGACCTTGCCAACCGCTATCTGTTCGCGAACCGCGCGTTCGAGCGCATCGTCGGATTGTCGGCGGACGAGATCATCGGCAAATCCACGAGCGAGATCTTCCGGCAGACCAGGTGGCCGAGCTGCGAAGTTCAACGACGAGCACGGTGGTCGCCACGCGCGAGACGATACTGGTCGAGGAGCAGGTGCGCATCGGCGGCCAGACGCGCATGCTGCTGACGAACAAGTTTCCGCTGTTCGACACCCACGGCGAGCCCTACGCGACGTGCGGGATCGCTGCCGACATCACCGAGCGCAAGGCACACCGAGGACGCGTTACAGCAGGGCGGCGCTCGCGGTGTCGAGCGCCGAGGGGCGAGGCGTCTTCGACGTCCTGGTGCGATCGCTGGCGTCGATCCTCGACATGGAGTTCGCATTCATCGCGCTGCGCGTGGCAGACGATCCAAATCGCCTTCGCACGCTCGTGTTTCAAAGGACGGCGAATTGCGCGAACAGGTCGAGTACGGGCTGGCTCGGCACACCCTGCGACGATGTGGTCGGCAAGTCGTTTCAGCCTGTGAGTCTCGGGCGTACGCCGCCGCTTCCAGGGGGATCCCGGATTTCAAACTGCCGGGCATCGAAAGCTATGCCGGCTGCCGCTGGCCGACGCGGCCGGTGAATCGATCGGCGTCATGTCGGTCGCCTCGCGCAGGCCGATCACGAATGCCGCGCGGGTCGAGGCGGTGCTGAGGATCTTTGCCGCGCGCGCCATGGCCGAGCTCGAACGCCGACGCGCGGAGGAAGCGACACGGGCGGGGGAAGCGCAGTATCGCGCCATCTTCGAAGCCTCGGAAGACGCGATCGACGTGCACGACTGGGACTGGGCTGGCCATCGTCGACGTCGAATCCGAGGGTCAGCGAGATGTGCCGTTACAGTCGCGAGGAGCTGATCAACAAGCTCGACTCGAAGATGCTCGGCGCCGAGGAGAGCTGGCGAAGGCCGGCCGCATTGGCAGACGACGACGCCGAACGGCGACGCCAGGGCGAGAGGTGCGCTCGAGTTCCGCGCCGCAACAAGGCACGGCAGCTGCATGGGACTCGCGGCATCGCTCAAGGCGCAACCATCGTCTGCAAACGACGCCTGCTCGCCATCGTGCGCGACATCACCGAGCGCAAGCGCGCCGAAGACGCGATCCGCGCGAGCGAGGAGCAGTACCGCGCCATCTTCAACGCATCTGAAGACGCACTGGTGCTGTGGGACTCGACGCTCAGCGCGTCGACGTCAACCCGCCTACGAGCGCATCTTCGGCTGGTCGCGCGACGAGGTGATCGGGAACGCTTTCCGGCAGCGTCCGCTGCCGCCGAGTACACGGAGCGGCGCTGGAGCTGGTGCGCCGCGCGCTCACCGGCGAGGCGAGCAACGTCGAGGTCGAGTCGGTACGCAAGAACGGCGAGCGCTTCCACGCCGATCTGCGCAACATCCCGATCCGCTACCGCGGCGAGCCGCATGTGCTCGCGATCGTGCGCGACGTGACTGAGCGCAAGCAGCGCGAGGCGGCATTGCGCACGAGCGAGGAGCAGTACCGCGCGATCTTCAATGCCTCGCTCGACGCGACTGGTGCTGCGCGACGAGGACTTCCGGATCGTCGACGTCAATCCGGCGTTTCTCGAGATGACCGGGCGCTCGCGCGAGTATTTCATCGGGCGCGACCATCTCATCAGCAGGCCGGCAGACGACGACGGCTACCGGCGTGAGGTCGAGCGCCTGAACGCGGGCGAGACAATCCAGGTCGAGACCATCGGTGTGCGCCCCGACGGCACGCGCTTCGAGATCGAGGTGCGCGGCGTCCCGGTGCAGTATCAGGGCAAACCGCACCTCCTGTTCTTCGCGCGCGACATATCGGAACGCAAGCAACGCGACGCGGCATTGCGCACCAGCGAGGAGCAGTACCGGGCGATCTTCAACGCCGCGGCCGATTCCGTGGTGCTGCGCGACGCGGAGTTCCGCATCGTCGACGTCAATCCGGCCTACGAGGCAATGAGCGGACGCTCCCGTGCGGAAGCGATCGGGCGCCAGGAACTCACCATGAGTTCGCCCGAGCTGAACGACATGGTCAAGGGTTTGCACCGCCGGGCGATCGCGGGAACCCCGGTTCAGTGGGAAGCGGACGCCAGACGCAAGAACGGCGAACCGTTCGTACATCGAGACACGCGGCGTGCCGATCCAGTACAACGGCCAGCCGCACGTGCTCTACGTGGGGCGCGACATCACCGACCGCAAGCGCGCCGAGCCGAGCGCACGGCGCTCGAGGCGCAGCTGCGTCAGGCGCAGAAGATGGAGGCGATCGGGCAGCTCACCGGCGGCATCGCGCACGACTTCAACAACATCCTCACCGGCATCATGGGCTACCTGGTGCTGGCGGGCGAGCGGCCGGCGACGCGTTCGACGATCCGCGGCTGGCGCGGCACCTCGAGCAGGCGCGCGTCGGCGCGCAGCGCGCGCGCGACCTGATCCAGCAGATGCTGACTGTTCAGCCGCGGACGGCGCGGGAACGCCGCAGGCGGTATCGCTCGCGCCGCTGGTCGCGGAGGCGCCGACTCTGCTGCGCTCGTCGCTGCCGGCCACGATCGAGCTGCGACACCGAGCTCGAGCGCGGCCTGCCGCGAGGTGCAGCATCGACCCGGTGCAGTTCGAGCAGGTGCTGCTCAACCTGTGCATCAATGCGCGCGATGCGATGGACGGCGCAGGCACGGTGCGCGTGCACGCGCGGCTCGCCGACGCCAGCGGACACCGCTGCGCGTCCTGCAAGCAGAAGCTCGAAGGGCGCTTACGTCGAGATCGCGGTCGAGGACAACGGCCACGGCATCCCGCCGGAGGTGCTCGAGCGCATGTTCGAGCCGTTCTTCAGCACCAAGGAGGTCGGGCGCGGCAGCGGCATGGGGCTGGCGAGCGTGCACGGCATCGTGCACGAGCACGGCGGGCACATCGTCGTCGACACGCTGCCCGGCAAGGGGACGACGTTTCGCGTCGAGCTGCCGGCGCTCGCGGCGACCGCGGGAACGCCCGCGGGGCGGCGCGTCGCCCACGCGACCGGCCGCAGGTCAGTTGCGCGGCCGCGTGCTGCTGGTCGACGACGAACGCATGGTGACCGATTTCATGGCCGAGTTGCTGCAGAGCTGGGGGCTCAAGGTCAAGGTCAAGCGCACTCCGCTCGACGCCGAGGCTGGTTCGCGCGCAATGCCGAGCGCGTGCAGGTGGTGGTGACCGACCAGACGATGCCGAAGATGACCGGCCTCGAGCTGGCGCGGCGTCTGTGGGCGTGCCGTCCCGAGCTGCCGGTGATCCTGTATACCGGCTACGCCGAGGGCATCAGCGAGGCGCAGCTCGCTGCGAGCGGGGTGCGGACGCTGATGCGCAAGCCGATCGAGCCGGCCGAGCTGCGTGCCAAGCTGGTCGAGCTCCTTGGCGCGACCGCCCTGCCGTCCGAGCACGGGTCGCGATCGCCGGACACGCCAGGGCGCACGCAAGGGCAAGGCCGCGTCGGGGCGCGCGTCGCGCAAGAAGTCACCGCCAAGACGGCACCTCGCAAAGTGGCGCGCCGTTCCGTCGCGAGCGCGGGGCAGCCGTCGCGACCGCTAGGCGCGAGGCGATCTTCGGGCGGTCGGCCCGGCAGAAACAAACCCGCAACATTCCGTGCGGCGCCGGAAATCCGGCCGATACGCCGCGCCTAGCATCGTCTCCCATGCAAGGCCCGAACCTCGGGTCGCGCAAGCCAGGAGAGACGACGATGCACGCAATCCTCGAGACCGACGCACTCGGACATCGTGCTCCGCGTGCAGCCCGCGCCCGAAGCGGGCGAGCGCGAGCAACTGCAGCGCGCGCTGACGGCGCAACCCGGCGTGTCGCGGGTTCAGATCCACGCGGGCGAGGCGCGCTGGTGATCGTGGACTTCGATCCGCGCCCGATCAGCCCGCTCGGCATCCTGCGCTGCGTGCATTCCCAGGGCCATGTCGGGCGACTGCTCGGCGTGTAGCGCGGGTGCAGGGAACGACGACGTACACAGACGGAAAGGAGCGCACGCATGCAAACCGACGAATGGATTGTCCAGAACATGCTCGAGCTCAAGCGCGGCGGGATGCTGCGCATCGAGGACGGCCGCGACATGACGGTCTACCTCTGGAACGGCAGTGTCTGGCTCACGCAGGACGGCGACCGGCGCGACGTGCTGCTCGGCGCCGGCGGCTGGTTCCGCATCGAGCGCAAGGGCGTGACGGTGCGTCTACGCGCTGGCCGATTGCGCGCTGACGCTGACCTCGCCGTACGAGGAGCGCTATGCCGCCGTGGTGCAGGCCGTCGAGCCGGGCGGGCAGTCGGGCGCGCACGCTCTATCAGACCGGACCCTCCGCGGCGCAGACGCTTCGTGCAGCGCACGCGGGCGGCGCTGACGCAGGCGCTGGAACGGCCTGTCCCGCCCACGTCGGGCTCGACGCGCCGCGGCGACCTAACGCGCGGACCGCAACGCAGCAAAGAACACGCAGTTCATCCAACGACAAGGAGAGACATCATGCAAGCCACGCAAACCACGCAAGCCAACATCGCCTCGCAACGCTACGCCAAGTGCGTGCAGGTTTCGAAGCGCGTGCGCTTCGACATCGAGCGCGACGTGATCCGCGGCCGCAGGTTCGACTTCGGCAAGAAGTTCCTGCCCGACGGGCTGTCGAAGATCGGCCAGCTCGATTTCCTCAGCGCCGACGAGAAGCGCCTGGTGAGCCAGGTCCAGGGCCGCACCTACGCCAACATGTTCGGCCTGGTCGAGCGCTTCATCGGCCCGAAGATCACGGACATCAGCCGCGACCACTGGCTCGGCGACCAGACCGCGTACGAGGCGCTGGTGCGCTTCACCGACGAGGAGCTCAAGCACCAGGAGATGTTCCGCCGCATCGACGCGCTGTGCGCCGAGGGCATGGCCGAGGGCTACCGCTTCGAGCCGCAGCCGAACGACGTCGCGGGGGTCGTGCTCGGCAAGCCGAACTGGTCGGTGCTCGCGCTGATCTGCCACATCGAGCTGTTCGTGCTGCAGCACTACCGCGAGTCGATCGAGAAGGACGACAACCTGTCCGATCTCTGGAAGGACGTGTTCACCTACCACGCGCGCGAGGAGTCGCAGCACGCCATCCTCGATGAGCTCGAGTGGAAGCGCGAGAACGGCAAGATTTCGGCCGAAGACGCGCGACCAGGCGGTCGACGAGCTGATCGGGCTGGTGGCGGCGGTGGACGGCATCCTGCAGATGCAGGCCAAGGCGGACACCGACTACTTCCTCTCGCGTCTGCGGGCGCACGTTCGACCGCACGCAGGTGGAGACGATCGGCGCGACCTTCCTCGCCGCCTACCGCTACCAGTACATCATCAGCGGCGTGTCGGACAAGCGCTTCCAGGACATCCTCGGCGGCATGATCACCGAGGCGCAATTCGAGCGGATCGGCGCGGCGCTCGCGCCGATCGTGGGGTGACCCAGGGCGGCCGGGGCCCAGATGCATGCGCCCCGGCGGCAGAACGATACAAGGAGATGACGATGACGACGCATGAGGCAACGATTTCCAGACCCGGGCAGCCGGGCCTTCTCGGCCATCGGGCGCAGCTTCGGCGCGTGGTGGACGGCCTGCGGGCCCAGTGGCGCGCGCGACGCGCCCGCGCCGAGTTGGAGGCATCTCGACCCGCGCATGCTGCGCGACATCGGCATCGACTTCAGCGACGTCCTGGTGCTCACCACGCACGGCACCGATGCGATGTACGCGACGCGCCAGCGCGTGATCCACCGGCTCGACCGCGGCCTGAGGCGCGGCGTCGACGTCTAGACCGCGATCGGCGCCTTGATCGCGGGATGCGGGTCGTAGCCCTCGAGCGTGAAGTCCTCGTAGCGAAACGCGAACAGGTCCTTCACCTCGGGGTTGAGCCGCATGCGCGGGAACGGCGCGCGGCTCGCGCGCGAGCTGCGTCGCGCGCCTGCTCGAGGTGGTTGCGGTAGAGGTGCGCGTCGCCGAGGGTGTGGACGAACTCGCCC
Organism: uncultured beta proteobacterium; assembly: GCA_963714925.1. Taxonomy (GTDB): domain Bacteria; phylum Pseudomonadota; class Gammaproteobacteria; order Burkholderiales; family SG8-39; genus SG8-39. The sequence goes on from CAVQQK010000006.1 coordinate 26,956, forward strand.
GGCGCGAGCCCGGTCACCTGCGCCACCATCAGCGTGAGCAGCGCATAGGAGGCGATGTTGAACGGCACGCCGAGGAAGACGTCGGCGCTGCGCTGGTAGAGCTGGCAGGACAAGCCGGCCGTCGGCGACGTAGAACTGGAACAGCGCGTGGCAGGGCGGCAGCGCCATGCGGTCGACGTCGGCGGGGTTCCAGGCGCTGACGATGTGGCGGCGCGAATCCGGATTGCTGCTGGATCGACTCGAGCACCTGCGCGATCTGGTCGATCTCGCGCCCGTCGGGCGTGCGCCAGTGGCGCCACTGGTAGCCGTAGACCGGCCCGAGGTCGCCGTTGGCGTCGGCCCATTCGTCCCAGATCGTGACGCCGTGCTCCTGCAGCTAGCGCACGTTGGTGTCGCCGCGCAGGAACCACAGCAGCTCGTAGGATGATCGACTTGAGGTGCAGCTTCTTGGTGGTGAGCAGCGGAAACGACTGCCGCGAGTCGAAGCGCATCTGCCAGCCGAAGACCGAGCGCGTGCCGGTGCCGGTGCGGTCGCTCTTGTCGACGCCGTGCTCGAGCACGTGGTCGAGCAGGTCGAGATATTGCTGTTCGGCCGGATTCAGGATCATGGACGCTTCCGCTCCGCGATTGTAACGGTGCCCGGCGGCCTGGCCGCAATGGTAAAACAGATCCAGCGGGGCCGTGCGGCGCGCCGCTCAGGCCGCAGGCTTCGGCACGCAGCGCGGATTTCGGCCGGAAGCTTTTCACCACGGCCTCGTGCGTCTCGATGTACGGTCCGCCGATGAGGTCGATGCAGTACGGCACTGCGGCAAAGATGCCGTGCACCACGGACTTGCCGTCGGCGTCCTTCAGGCCTTCGAGCGTTTCGCGGATCGACTTCGGCTGGCCCGGCAGGTTGATGATCAGCGCCTGACCGCGGATCACGGCCACCTGGCGCGACAGGATCGCGGTTGGCACGAAGCTGCAGGCTGATCTGTCGCATCTGCTCGCCGAATCCGGGCATCGGCTTGTCGGCGACCGCGAGCGTCGCCTCGGGCGTGACGTCGCGCGGCGCCGGCCCGGTGCCACCGGTGGTGAGCACGAGGTGACAGCCCGCGCAGGTCGACGAGCTCCTTCAGCGTCGCTTCGATCACCGGCTGCTCGTCGGCGATGAGCCGCGTCTCGTCGCGCCAGGCGGGTGCGGCGATCGCCTCGGCGAGCCAGGTCTTCAGCGCCGGGATGCCTTCGTCCTTGTACTCGCCTTTCGAGGCGCGGTCGCTCACCGAGACCAGGCCGACTACCAGGGTTTCGTCGGTCGCCGCCATCACAGCACCTCGAAAATCTCAAGCTCGACGCGGCCGCGCGTCGCACGCCGGTGCCGACGCAGACGTGCGGTTGAGCCAGGCGTAGCGCGCGTCGCCGGTTTCGAACCAGGGCTGGGTGCGCATGTAGTATCGGCCGGGTCGACGTCCTCGCCGCGCGCGAGCTGCGCCAGCACCTCGGGCGGGCCGTGGCGCAGCCCACGGTTGCTGACGTAGATCAGTGCGCCGTCGTCGCTCTTCACGGTGTAGCGCGCATCCAGGTCGGCAACGCCGTCGGTGCGCACGATCTGCCAGTCGGCGCCGCCCGGCAGCACCGTCCCCTGCAGGCGTGCGCCGTCTATGCGGCCGCCGGTGATCGGTATGATGCGCCGTCGCCCGAGCGGCGCGTCGCCCAGTTCCTGCGGCGGCGCAAGTGTGATGGTGGCGCGAAACAGTGGCTCAAGACGCAGCATTACAGTTCCCTACACGATGCTCGAATGACCGTCACGCTGACCGCAGAGCGCGAGCGAAACATCGTCTGGGTTCTCGCCGCCATCCAGTTCATGCACATCCTCGACTTCGTGCTGATGATGCCGCTCGGACCCCAGCTCATGCGCTTGTTCACGCTGACGCCGCGCGACTTCGGAATCCTGGTTTCAGTGTATATGTTCGCCGCGGCAGTGTCAGGCGTCGCAGCGAGTGCATTCGCCGATCGTTTCGATCGCCGCACGCTGCTGCTCGGCCTGCTGCTGGGGTTCGTCGCCGCGCTGGCGGCGACCGCAGCCGCACCGAGTTTCGCCACGCTGATTATCGCGCACGCCGGCGCCGGCGCGTTCGGCGGCGTACTCGGCATGCAGGTGCACGCCTATCTCGGCGATACGATTCCGGATGCGCGGCGCGGGAAAGCAACCGGCATCATCATGTCGGCCTTTGCCGTGGCGTCGGTCGTCGGCGTGCCGATCGGATTGCTGCTCGCCGATGCCGCAAGCTGGCGCGCGCCGTTCGCCGCACTGGCGATCGCCGCGCTGGTCCTGTTCGTCGTTGCGGCGCGCGTGCTGCCACCGATTCGCGCGCACATAGAGGTCGGGCGCGCGGAGCGCGTGCTCGCCACCTACGGCCGCGTGCTCGGCGGAGGTCAACCACCGGCGCGCCTTTCTGCTCGTGGCGCTGACGACCTTCGCCAGCTTTTCGATCGTGCCCTACATCGCGCCGTACATGGTGCGCAACGTCGGCATCGCCGAATCGCAGATTGCGCTCATGTACCTCGTGGGCGGCGTGACGACATTCTTCACGTCGCGCTGGATCGGTCGCCAGGTCGATCTGCGCGGCAAGCAGCGCGTGTTCCGTTGGGTGGCGTTCGCGTCGCTCTCGCCGATCATCGCGATGACCCACCTGCCGCCGACCCCGCTGTGGGTCGCGGTGCTGGTCGGCGCGCTCTTCATGAGCCTGGTCTCCGGGCGCTTCGTGCCCACGATGGCGATGATGAATGCCGCCGCGGCGCCGGGCCTGCGCGGGAGCTTCCTCAGTCT
>CAVQQK010000007.1:0-596183 GCA_963714925.1 uncultured beta proteobacterium
GACGAGCAGCCCGAGCACGGTGAAGGTGATGTTCTGGCCGGAGCGGTCCAGGACCAGCCCGTAGAAGGCCAGATCCCGGAGAGGACCAGCAGGACGACGACGGCGAGGCGGGCGAGCGTCACGCCGCGAGTATAGGTTCGGCCCGCCCGGACGAACGCAAGCTCGACTCGAGTCGCACGATCCCACCGTGGCGAGCCGGCAGCTCGACACGGAGCCGGCGCTCGCCCACCAGGCGCGCGTGGCCAGCCTGGCGTTCGCTGCGAAGCAGCGCGAGGTCCGCGGAGGTGAAGCCGACCGGGATGTCGAGCTCCCAGGTGAGCGGGTCGTCAGCGGCGTTGAGGACGCACGCGTAGGCATCGTCCTCGTGCCGGCGCAGATACGCCAACGCCAGGCCGTCGGCTCGGAGCAGCGCCAGCTCGCCATCGCGGAGCGCGCGGCTCGAGTGGCGCAGGGCCACCAGGTCAGCCAGCCAGTCGGCCGGCTCGCGATCCCAGGCGGCTGGGTCGGCGGGGAAGGCACGACGGCAGTCAGGTATCCATCGAGCCCCTCCATGCCGATCTCGTCGCCGTAGTAGACGCAGGGCGCGCCGGGCAGCGTCATCTGCAGCAGCATGGCCATGCGAACGGCGTCCAGGTCGCCAGCGCACAAGGTGCGCAGGCGGGGTGTGTCGTGGCTGCCCAGGAGGTTGAGCTGTGCCGCCAGGACCCCCGGACCGTAGGCGTGCGCCAGCCCATCGATGCGAGACCAGAGCGCGGCGCCATCCAGAGGCCCGAGCCTGCCCTGGTATTCCCAGGGCAGGTCGATGTCGGTCGCCAGGCGGTGCTGGGCCACGAAGCCCAGGATGGCCTCCGTCAGCGGGTAGTCCATGAGGGCGTCGAAGGTGTCGCCTGCCAGCCACTCCGGCTTGACGCTCCCGGTATCTCGGCCACCAGGTAGGCGCTCCGGCCTGACGGCCCGCACCCGTGCTCGGAACTCGCGCCAGAAGTCGATGCCGATCTCCTCGGCCACGTCGAGGCGCCAGCCGTCGATCCCGAAGCGAAGCCAGTGCTCTGCGACATCCAGGACGAGCGCCCGCAGGTGGGGCTCTTCGAGGTCGAGCCTGGGTAGGGCCGCCAGATCCCACCAGGCCTCGTAGCCGAGGACCGCCCGCGAGGCGGCGCCGCTTGGCGCGCCGTTCGCCCGCGACGCATCGATGGCGGCCTGCTGGTCCGCGGTCGGGAACGCGGTGATCGAGCGCCAGCCGGCGAGGACGCCGGGGTCGAGGTGGAACCACTCGCGATAGGGCGAATGCGCGCCGTTCTCCAACACGTGATGGAAGGGCCAGAAGCCGCGACCGCAGTGATTGAAGACACCGTCGAGGATGACGCGCATGCCGCGGGCGTGGGCCGCGTCGAGCAGCTCGCGCAGGGCCTCGTCGCCGCCCAGCAGGGGGTCCACACAGAAGTAGTCGTCGGTGTGATACCGATGGTTGGAGGCAGAGGTGAAGACGGGGTTCAGGTACAGCGCCGTGATGCCGAGGCTGCGCAGGCGGTCGAGGTGGGCGACGACACCGTAGAGGTCGCCGCCCTTGAAGCCATGTGGCGTGGGCGGCGCCTCCCAGGGCTCCAGCTCGCCGGGAGCCGGGACACGGTCGCTGCGAGCCAGGCGGTCGGGGAAGACCTGGTAGAAGACGGCGTCCCTGGCCCAGGCGGGGATGTCGGATGGCATGCCCGACAGGGTATCCGGGACGCGCGATGGAGACCGCGCGGGCGCGCCGAGCGGTCGCTGTCGGATGGTGGCCGTGGGACAATCGAAGCCCATGCTCCAACTCGTCCGCCAGATGCCGCCGGGGGTCCTCCTCTTCCTGGCCTATGCCTTCGTGGTGCTCTCGATCCTCGGCCTGACCATGCCCGTCGTCATCGACCAGGCCGTGCAGACCCCCGTCACCTTCATCGGCCTCGTCTGGATGGGCCTGCTGGCCTACCTCATCTTCACCATGACTCTCGTGCTGCAGCGCAAGCAGGCCGCCTACGGGCTCTCGCTCGGCCTCACCACGCTGCTCCTGCCGCTGGCAGCCATCGTCTTCTTTGGCGCTGGTGGCTGGATCCTCTCGGTCGTCCTCGTCGTCGCCTTCGGGGTGATGGTCTGGGCCCTGCGCCGGCCGCGCAGCCGCGAGTGGTTCTGCGAGCTGTGACCGCCGACGCATGACCGGACCGGGGGTGCGCTGGGTCGTCCTCGACGTGGGCGAGACGCTCATCGATGAGTCGCGCATCTGGGCGGCCTGGGCGGACGCACTGGGCATCCCACGCACGACGTTCATGTCCGTGTTCGGATCGCTGGTGGAGCGCGGCCTGAACTACCCGCAACTGGCCGACTACTTCCCGGTCGACTGGGCCGCCCACCGCCATGCGGTCGATCGATCGATCGGAGGCTTCCGTCAAGAGGATCTGTACCCGGATGCCCTGCCGGCCCTGGCGTCATTTCGTGAGCAGGGCTATCGAACGGCGATCATCGCCAACCAGCCTGCCCAACGGAACCGCGAGCTGCGCGCGCTAGGAGTGGAAGCAGAGGTCATGGCCATGAGCGACGAGATGGGCGTCTCCAAGCCTGACCCGGCCTTCTTCGTCGCTTCCTTGGCCCTCCTCGGCGCCCCCGACCCCGGCAGCGTGGCCTACGTGGGCGACCGCATCGACAACGACGTGCTGCCTGCGGCGGCGGCTGGCATGCGATCCGGTGTGGCTGCGGCGGGGGCCGTGGGGCGTCATCCCGCGTGTGGCGCCGGCGCAGGCCCACCTCGTCGTGGCGTCGCTCGCGGAGCTGGCGGAGCGCATCGACCAGGCATGGGGATAGCGATCTTCAGTCGCGCCGACCGGTGAGGTCGGGCACTGGGTCGGGGATGCCGGCCAGCCTGACGACCTCCTCCCAGAGCCAGCGTCGCTGTGCTGCCGAGAGACGCGTCGAGGGCAGCCGATCGAACGGCCGCTCCCTCCGATCGAGATAGAGGCGTCCGCCGCCGAGACCGGCCTCGGGATGGCTGGCCAGCCAGGTGACCGTCTCGATGCCCTGAGCTGGCGTGCGCAGGAGCGGGCCCATGAAGCCGTAGAAGCCGGGCAGCGACTCGGCCAGGCCCGGCGTGTCCGCCCAGCCCGGGTGCATGGCATTCACGCGGACGGCACGACCTCGCAGCCGCCGCCCCCACTCGCGGGTCACGGCCGTGGCTGCCCGCTTGGCCCGCGCGTAGGCGAGGGTTCCGTTGAACTCGCCCTGCTCGAACTGCAGGTCATCGAGCGGCAACGCCTGGCCGTACATGCCACCGGAGACGACCGTGATGACACGCCCGTCGCCGCTCCGCTCCAGCATCGGCAGCAACCCGGAGATGAGCACGAACGGTCCCACGACCATCGTGGCGAAGGTGGCCTCCAGGCCTTCCCCGGTGACCGTGCGCTCGGCGTGGATGGCTCCGGCGCTGTCGACAAGGATGTCCAGCCGCGGCTCTGAGGCCTCGATCGTGGCCACGGCCTCGCGCACACTGGCCAAAGAGGACATGTCCGCCACCACGACCGGGAAGCGCTCTGTGTCACCAGGCCGTTGCGCCAGCTTGGCAGCCGTGGCCGACAGGCGTTCACGACTACGACCGACCAGGACGACCCGGGCACCGAGCGACGCCAGCGAGACGGCGGTGGCACAGCCTAGCCCGGATGTCGGCCCGGTCACCAGTGCCGTGCGGCCGACCAGCGAACCGGGCCGCGGGTCGTGCCAGCCGTAGAGGCGCCGCCGCGCCTGATAGCCGAGGCGGCTGAAGCTGCCCACGACCGTGATCTCGAGCGCGTCGTCGACGAGCCAGCGCAGGTCCATGGGAGGTCAGCCCTCGCCGGCGTCGGGGCCCGTGGCGCTGGTGGCAGCAACCTCGACAGCAGCGCCTCGAGCGGCCAGGGCGTCCAGCTCTCGCTTCATGCCGTCCATCGCACCTTGGCGATGCCGAGCGAAGGCGCGGCCAAGCGGATCGGCTGGATGACACCCAACAGCCCGGAGAGCTTGATCTCAGCCACGTAGTCGACGCGGGTGCCCTCCGGGTCATCGCTGAAGGTGATGACGTCCTGGGTCCAGACAGCACCTTACCCTTCGCCGACCAGCACGACCCTGGAGGGTGCCTGATACTCGGTGATGCGGTACTCCATCGGTGTCGTCCGGGTGCCCATCATCTTCACGACCAGGGCGAAGCGGGCGCCGACACCCAGTTCGCCCTCGTCGATGCGCTTCGACGAGACGGTGTTGGGATCCCACTCGGCCTGGCGGGAGAAGTCGGCCACATAGGCGAAGGCCGCCTCACGCGGCAGGGGGGTCGTGACATGCTCGACCAGCGTGGTCATGGTCATCCTCCGGTCGGTGTGGGTATTGGACGTTCTACAAACATTCTACTATCCTTAGACAGAAGCGGCGGGGCGCCGATCGCAGGCGGGGGAAGGGCAAGCATCATGGACATCGCGGTCATCGGGTCGGGCATCAGCGGTCTATCGGCAGCGTACGCCCTTCGCAACGACCACCGCGTGCGGCTCTACGAGGCCGAGCCTGAGCCGGGCGGACACGTCAAGACCGTGACCGTGGCCACGCCTGGTGGATCGCTGGCCGTTGACACCGGCTTCATCGTCTCAGACAACGAGCCCACCTATCCGCGCTTCACCCGGCTGCTCGCCGAGCTGGGCGTGGAGACCCAGCCCACGGAGATGTCACTGGGGCACACCTGCCGCGCCTGCGGCCTGGAGTTCAGCTCGCTGGGGGCGCGTGGCATGTTCGCGCAGCCGTCCAGCCTGCTGCACGCCTCCCACTGGCGGATGATCGCCGACATCCGGCGCTTCTACGGCGTGGCGCGCCACCGCCTCGACGAGGACCTCTGGACGCGCGAGACCCTGGGCGCCTTCCTCGACGAGGGCGGCTACGGCATCGCCTTCCGCAACCACTTCCTGGTGCCGGTCGTCTCGGCGGTCTGGTCGACCTCGGCAGCCGAGATCATGGACTTCCCGGTCGACTACCTGCTGCGCTTCCTGGACAACCACGGCCTCATCGGCTTCGGCAAGAGTCATCCCTGGCGCACCCTCAAGGGGGGCTCGAAGACCTACGTTGAGCGCATCCTGGAGCGGTTGCCCGAGGGTTCCGTCCGAGCGGGCGACCCGGTGTCGCGGGTCCTGCGGGACATCCAGGGCGTGACGGTGGTCACCGGGAGCGGCACCAGCGATCGCTTCGATGGCGTCATCATGGCCACCCACGCGGACGTCGCACTGGCCCTGCTGTCCGATGCCGACGCAGATGAGCGCGATGCCCTCGAGCGCTTCGAGTACACCACCAACGACGTGGTCCTCCACACGGACGAGTCGATGCTGCCCGGCCGCGCCTGGGCGAGGGGCGGGTGGAACGTGGACACCTTGGACTGCCGGCGGCCTGGGCGGCAGCTGACCATGACCTACTACATGAACCGCCTGCAGCGCCTGCCCGGGGACACCCATTACTGCACGTCTGTCAACCCGGGCGATCTGGTAGACCCCGCGAAGATCATCCTGGCGCGGCCCATGAGCCACCCCAAGTACACCTTCCGCACGCTGGACGGGCAGGCCGCCCTGGGCCGGCTGCAGGGGCATCGGCGCACCCTCTACGCCGGAGCGCACCTCGGCTACGGCTTCCACGAGGACGGCTGCCGGTCCGGCTACGAGGCTGCCGAACGCATCGCTGCCGGCATCCTCGCGACAGGCCCCTCGGGCGTTGGGGACGTCGCCGGTCCAGAGTCCGCCACTCTCGTCCCGGCAGGTGCGGCATGACAGCGGTCGCCGCCAGGCCGCGCTCGACAACGGACTCACGGGAACCTGGACCGCATGCCATGCGCTCGCACCTGCTGCACGGCAAGGTCCGTCACCGGCGCTCGCGACCCGTCGAGTATGAGCTCGAGCACGACGTCTTCTACCTCGCGCTCGATCTCTCCGAGATGGATGCCGTGATGGACGGCATGCGCCTTCTCAGCCGCAACCGCGCCAACGTGCTCACCTTCCGCGACCGCGACCACTGGCTCCCGGCAGCGACCGACCTGGCGGCCTCCGTCGATGCACACCTCCGCGAGGAGGGCTTCGACCCGACAGGCTGGCGCATCACCTTCATCGCCACGCCGCGCATCTTCGGCTACCAGTTCAACCCCGCCAGCCTCTACCTCTGTCGCGACAGCGAGGCTGCCCTGCGCGTCGTCATCATCGAGGTGCACAACACGCACGGCGAGCGGCGCCTCTACACGCTGCGCCCGGAGCGGCGCGGTTCCGGCTGGGTCGACTCGATGGACAAGGACTTCTACGTCTCTCCCTTCATCGACATGGACGCCCGCTACAGGGTGCGGGTCCAGGACGACCCACGGATCCTGCGCATCGCCATGTCGGAGACCGAGCACGGATCGCCCCTCCTCACTGCCAGCCTGGTGCTGCAGCGGGCACGGCTGACCGACCGGATGCTGGCGCGCCTCCTCCTTCGCATCCCCTTCGCCACGCACAAGACGATCATCGCTATCCATCTGCACGCCTGGCGCCTGTGGCGACGGGGCCTCCGCTTCTACCGCCACTCCGAGGTGACCCGATGACGGCCCCCGCGCGCCTGGAGTGGCTGGCCGGCCCTCTCGATCCTGTTCTGACGAGCGTAGCCGGGCGAATCGGGCTAGCCGCCGCTTCGCGCATCCGTCGTGGCTGCCTGACGGTGCAGCTGCCTGACGGCTCGCGACGGGTCTTCGGTGACCGCACCTCCGAGCTGCGCGGCGAGATGCACATCCACGATCCCGAGGCCCTTCGGCGCCTCCTGCTCGGGGGCGAGGTCGGCGGTGGCGAGGCCTACATGGACGGCCTGTGGTCCAGTCCTGACCTCGTCGCGCTCATCTCGCTGGCGGTGGCGAATCGGACCGACCTGGCTCTCTCCAGGGGCTGGTGGCGCGTGCCCGCCAGGATCGCCCGGACCGTCGCCCATCGCCGCAACCGCAACACGAAGCGCGGGGCACGGCGCAACATCACCGCCCACTACGACCTGGGCAACGACTTCTACCGGCTCTGGCTCGACGAGACGATGACCTACTCGAGCGCCGTCTTCGAGTCGCCCGAGCAGTCGCTGGCCGACGCCCAGCGCAGCAAATACCGCCGCATGGCGGAGCTGGCCGGCCTGGAGCGTGGCCAGCACGTGCTCGAGATCGGCACCGGCTGGGGCGGCTTCGCGCTGTACGCGGCCGGCGAGCTGGGCTGCCGGGTCACGACCATCACCATCTCGCCGTCGCAGCACGACCTGGCCCGTCAGCGTGTCACGGAGGCGGGGCTCTCGGATCTCGTGGACGTGCAGCGGCGCGACTACCGCGACCTGGAAGGCACCTACGACGCCATCGTGTCGATCGAGATGCTTGAGGCGGTCGGCGCCGAGTACTACCGTGACTTCTTCGGGGCCTGCGAACGTGCCCTCAAGACCGGCGGCCGCATGAGCGTTCAGGTCATCACCTTCCCGCACGACGCCTACGAGGCGCAGCTCCGCGGCGCCAACTGGATCCAGCGCTACATCTTCCCGGGCGGCGTGCTGCCCTCCCTGGCAGCCATCGAGGCCTCCCTGGAGCGCACCCAGCTGCTGGTGACCGGGGTGCACGATATCCGGGAGAGCTACGCTCGCACGCTGCAGGCGTGGCGCAGCAGCTTCTTCGATCACCTCGATGAGGTTCGCGCCATGGGCTTCGACGACCGCTTCATCCGCATGTGGGACTACTACCTGTCCATCAGCGAGGCAGGCTTCCGGACGGGCATGACGCAGGACCTCCAGATCGCCTTCCAGAAACGCCGCGGCGTGGTCTGAGCCGATGCCGCCGATCACGAGCGAGACATCGACGCCGGATCCCGCAGCCCGCCCCGCAGCAGTGCCGATGCGCATCCTGGTCGTGGGGGCCAGTGGGTACGTCGGCGGACGCCTGGCCGCGCGCCTCGTCGAGCACGGCCACCACGTGCGGCTGGCCAGCCGGGTACCCGCGGGGTCTGGCTGACCGCTTTCCGACGGCAGAGGTCGTCCGCCTTGACCTCCTGGACCCGGCGACCCTGCCGGCTGCTCTGGAGGGTGTCGAGCTGGCCTACTACCTGGCCCACTCGATGGCGGGTGGCGAGACCGGCTTCGAGCAGCGGGACCTGGTCGCGGCGCGGTCGTTCGCACAAGCGGCGAAGGAGGCTGGGCTCGGCCACATCGTCTACCTCGGCGGACTCGGTGATCCGGACAGCCGGCTCTCCGCGCATCTCGCCAGCCGCCAGCAGGTGGGGGCGGAGCTGGCCGCTCACGGCGTCCCGGTCACGGAGTTCCGGGCCGCCGTCATCATCGGCTCCGGGAGCGCCTCCTTCGAGCTGCTGCGCAGCCTCGTCGAGCATCTGCCGGTCATGATCACGCCGCGCTGGGTGCGCACGCTCTGCCAGCCCATCGCCATCCGCGACGTGCTCGAGTACCTCACAGGGGCAGTCGGCCATCCTGAGCGGTCCGGCGTCGTGGAGATCGGCGGGCCGGATGTCCTCTCCTACGCGGAGATGATGCGGACCTACGCCCGCCTGCGGGGCATGCGCCGACTGATGATCCCCGTGCCCGTCCTGACTCCCCGCCTCAGCTCCTACTGGTGCAGCCTCGTGACCCCCGTCCCGAGCGCCATCGCCCGCCCGCTCATCGAGGGCCTGCGCCACGAGGTCGTGGTGCGCGATCCTCTCCCGGCGGCTGCCTTCGGCATCGCCACGACCCCGTTCGAGCTGGCCGTAAGGAAGGCCATCGAGCGCGTCGAAGGCCACGACGTCGAGACCACCTGGTTCGACTCGCTGGGTGTCTCCGGTCGTCCGGACCTGGTGGAGGAGCGCTCTCGAGAGGGCATGATCGTAGACCGCCAGCGCCGCTCCGTGCGCGCTGCCGCTGCCGTCACCTTCGCCGAGGTCGAGCGGCTCGGAGGCACAGCCGGCTGGCCGTATGCCAACCCGCTGTGGAGGATCCGCGGCCTCATGGATCGTGCCGTCGGCGGGCCAGGGATGCGCCTGGGCCGGCGCGATCCAGACCACGTCCGCGTGGGGGACGCCGTCGACTTCTGGCGCGTGGAGGCGGTGCGCCGACCCGAGCTGCTGCGCCTGCGGGCCGAGATGAAGGTGCCCGGCAGGGCTTGGCTGCAGTACGAGGTCAGCGGCGACGGTGACCACAGCCGCGTCGTGCAGACGGCCTTCTTCGAGCCAAGGGGGCTCAGCGGCCTGCTCTACTGGTACGTGCTTCTGCCGGCCCACCTCTTCATCTTCCGCGGCTCTGTGCGCAGGCTCGTAAGGCGAGCGGAGCGGGCGCAGGCCGCCCGGGCGATGGAGGAGGCTGGCCCGCCCTCCTGACGGCGGTTCAGCTGCTCCGCTGGCGGCTGCGTCCAGCCGACGACGCGTCCCCCGCCACGGAACGGAAGGCCGCCAGGGCGCGCTCGCGGCCATCGTGCAGGTCGACGATGGGGCGCGGGTAGGTCTCGCCGAGGTGGACACTGGCCTCGGCGGCGATCCCTTCGGGCATCTCCCACGGCGCGTGGATGTGGCGTGCCGGGACCTTCTCCAGCTCGGGCACCCAGCGGCGCACCCAGTCACCCTCTGGATCGAAGCGCTGCCCCTGCAGGACCGGGTTGAAGATGCGGAACCACGGCTGCGGGTCCGCGCCCACGCCCGCGGTCCACTGCCAGCCACCCTTGTTGTTGGCGACATCGCCATCGACAAGGTGCTGCATGAAGTGACGCTCGCCGATGCGGTAATCCATGAGCAGGTGCCGGGTCAGGAAGGAGGCCACCACCAGGCGTGCCCGGTTGCCCAACCACGAGGTCGCCGCAAGCTGGCGCATCGCGGCATCCACGGCCGGGATGCCCGTGCGTCCTTCGCGCCAGGCAGCGACCGCTTCAGGGTCTTCCCACTCGGGACGAAAGACCGCCATGAAGGGGCTGTCAGCCACGGGGTCGACGGCCGCGCGTCGATGGAAGAGCAGGTGGTGGTAGAACTCGCGCCAGGCGACCTGACGCACGAAAGGCTGGGCCGCCTCACCGACCTCAAGGGCGGCGCTCTCCACCTGCAGCGGCGAGAGCGTGCCGAGGTGGAGGTCGGGTCCCAGGCGCGAGGTGGCCCGGCCGTCGAGGCCGTCACGACCGCGACCGTAGCCCGAGAGCCCTTCGAGCACCCAGGCCCGCAGGCGCTCCTGCGCGGCCGCTTCACCCGCCTCTGGCAAGCCATGATGTGGTGCCTCGCGTTCGGCCAACGCGGCCGTGACTCCCAGAGGACCGGCCAGGAGGTCCGCCGGGGTGTGGATGGCTCCGATAGCCGGAAGCAGTGGCCGACGGGAGGCCTGCTGCAACGCCCTCCAGAACGGGGTGAAGACGCTGTACGGCCGGCCGGCGGCGGTGAGCATGGACTCTGGCTCGGCCAGCAGCAGACCGGGCTGCAGCCTGAGGCGACGGCCGTCGCGCTCGAGTGCGGCGGCCACGGCCTGGTCACGTCGATGGCTGAAGGGAGTGACGTCCCGGGTCGCCAGGATGACGGAAGCGCCGGCCTCGTGCGCCACCCTCGGCACGACCTCCTCCGGGCGACCAGTGCGCACGAGCAGGCCGCTGCCGCGCGCACGCAGGGAGGCGTCGAGCACGGCCAGTGAGCGCAGCAGGAACCACGTTCGCGCCGGTGCGGACGTGGAGTCGCGCAGGAGACGCTCATCGAGCACGAAGAGCGGGACCACCGAGCGGGCCCCGGCCACCGCGGCACCCAGGGCCGGATGGTCAGCGACCCGCAGGTCGCGCCGGAACCAGACGATGGCCGTATCCACGGACTCCTCCATCCTGCTCCTCCGTTCCATGCCGTGCACTGGCGGTCCGGAACCCTATACAAGCTCTCGCAACATTGTACAGGTGGTTGACATCTTCGCGTGGTGTCCCTATCCTCGCCATATACAAACATTGTACAAATCGGGGACCGAGGCGATGACCAAGCACACGCTCAGCAGCACGCACATCGTGAAGGCGGACCTGGATCGCGTCTGGGATTTCTTCTCCCGTGCCCGCAACCTGGGACGCATCACCCCTCGCTCGATGGGCTTCGACATCCACACGCCAGACCCGGTCACGGAGGCGGGCGCCATCATCGACTACACGGTGCGGCCGCTGTTCGGCATCCCCACCCACTGGCAGTCGCACATCGAAGAAGTGGAGGCTCCCCTGCGCTTCCGCGACGTGCAGGCGAAAGGCCCCTACAAGTCGTGGGTCCACGAGCACCGCTTCACTCCCGTCACGGACGGAGTCCGCATGGACGATCACGTCGAGTACGAGCTGCCCTTCGGTCCGGTCGGTGCACTGGGACACCGTCTCGTGGTGCGAGCCCAGCTCGAGCACGTCTTCGCCTTTCGCGCCACGGCCATCGACCAGATCTTCGAGCCGGCCGGCGACCAGGCGAGCGGGCGAGCGGGCACCATCGCCATCGCCGGCGGGACGGGGTTCGTGGGCGGCGAGATCGCCGGCGAGCTCCGCCGTCGCGGGCGTCACGTCGTCGTCCTCTCCTCGCGGGGTGAGGGTGCGCGCGGCCAGCTACCGGACGACATCGAGCTTCGGCCTGCCGACGTCCGGGACCCCGCGGGCCTGAGCGAAGCCCTGAAGGGCGTGGACGAGCTGGTCATCTCGCTGGCCTTCCCGGGCTTGCCGGTCGAGCAGCCCAAGAAGGGCTACACCTTCATGGACGTCGATGCCGGGGGCACGCAGCAGCTCATCTCGGCCGGGCGGCAGGCCGGTGTCCGCCGCGTCGTCTACCTCTCTGGCGCGGGTGCTGGTCATGACGCCCAGCGCCACTGGTTCCGTGCCAAGGCCGTGGCAGAGGACGCCGTGCGCGGCTCGGGGATGGCCTGGACCATCCTGCGACCGACCTGGGTCTATGGCCCCGGCGACGTCTCGCTCAACCGCTTCCTCGGATTCGCGCGCTCCCTGCCCTTCGTACCGCTCACGAACCTGGGCCGCCAGCTGCTGGCCCCGGTCTTCGTCGGCGACGTGGCTCGCCTGGCTGCCGATTCCCTGGAGCAGGACGCCGCGGTCGAGCAGGTCTTCGAGGTCGGCGGGCCGGAGGCCATGTCCATGCGCGAGGTCATCGGCCGGGCCACGAGCGTGGCGGGCCTGCACAAGCCTCTCATCCCCGCCCCTGCTCCACTCATCAAGCTGGCCGCGTGGCCGATGCGCTTCCTGCCCAACCCGCCGCTCAGCCCGGACGCGGTGGACTTCGTGAACCAGCCGGCGACCGTGGACATCGAGCCCCTGTTGCGAGGCCATGCCGCGCACGCTGACGCCACTTGAGGCGGGCCTGGCCACGTACCTCGGCCCCCGGCACTCATCTACCACGGTCATCGACGGACTCACGGAGGGTCTGCGGCCGGCCGCCTGACGGTCCGCCCGCAGCCGCACGGCCGACACCATGGTCGAGATGCGCGTCCCCCACGACGTGCCTCTCGATCGCGAGGGCACGTTACGCATCGCTCCCGCGCCCCCGTGGCCAGGCCAGCCTGCGAGACCGTCCCTCGCGCTGGTCACATCGCTTGACGCGGTGCGGCGCGCACCGACCATCCTGGCCGCCATCCGTCTCGCCCCGCGGGTCCGGGAGGCAACCGTCGCCGCCATCAACGAGGGCAGCCATCCGGCGTTCCTCCTGAAGCCCCTCCTGGAGGCCATCCGGGACGAGCGTGACACGGTCACGGCCGTGGCCGCCATCCATGCCCTGGGGGAGGTCCCGGGTCGCCTCGTCGAGAGCGAGATGGCGCGGCTGCTGGGCAGGGCCGTGAACGGTTTCGACGCCCACGCCGCATGGGCCGTGAGCTGGCGGCCGGCGTCACTCGGGCTCATCGAGCCGCTCACCGAGGCCGTGGGGCGCGGTGGGCTGGCCGGTATGCACGCCCAGCAGGCCCTGGCGCGGTGGGCCAGCCAGGACTCGGACATCGCGTCGGCCGTCCTGGTCGCCCTTGATGCTGCGCTCCGAACGACCGGCGTCGCAACCTCGCGCCGCTACCTCGCCGAGGTCGCTGGCCTCGTGCCCGGGCCTGTCGCCCGCGAGCCTCCTTGAGCGCCTGGCCACCGATGCCTCGGAGGCGCTGGCCGTGCGAGTCGAGGCCGTCGCCTCACTGGGCGACCGCATCGGCGAGCGACTGCCGCCCGCCGTCACGTCCCTCGCCTCGCAGGGTGGCCGTATCGGCGAGGCCGTGCGACAGGCGCGAGCGCTGCAGGTGCTGCGGCGCCGTGGCCCGCGCCGCAGCCACACCCGGGAGGACGGCCTGAAGATCGCCCAGGTCCACCTCGGAGCCGTCCTGGACGCTGAAGCGACTCGGGCTGGCATGGGTGATACCGGCGGCGTGGCCACGCTGCTACCGAGACTGGGGGCAGCGCTGGCGTCGCAGGCGCGCATCCACCAGACCATCAGCATCGGCCGGGCGCTGCCCGGCGTGCCGGCCGCGACGCGCCTGCGCGAGCAGCCCGCCACGGGCGGCCACCACTTCGAGAACGTGCCCCTGGAGGAAGGCGAGGGCACCACCTTCGCGGGTGCCTGGCCCTCGCTCGTGGCGGCTGAGCGCGGCATCCGCGCCGCCCTGCTGGCATCAGGCACGCCGGACGTCCTCCACCTGCGCATGGCCGACCCTGGCAGCCTGGCCGCAGCGCGCGTGGCCCGCGAGCTCGGCATCCCGACCATCTTCACGCTCGCTCCGGACCCGCACGGCCCCATCGCGGCCGCCGAGCGCCGGGGCACGCTCGACCGTGCGAGCTTCGGGACGGAGGACGCGCGGTCGGCGCTCTGGTACCGCGTGGAGCTCGTGGCACAGTTGGCCAACGAGGCCCGCGAGCTGGCCCTCTTCCCGCGAATCTGACCTGCGACGAGAGCTCGCCGACCTGGCGGGTGTCGACCTGGCTGCCGGTCCGCCACGCCACACCATCGTGGCCGAGGGTGTGGATACCCAGCAGGCCGACGATGCTGCGGCGGGGCTTGCGGCCGGTACGAGCGCGGCCGTCCTGGACGACCTGGTGCACGCCGTCGAGCGCCTGCCCCAGGAACGGCAGGGGCTGCCCATCGTCGTGAGCGTCGGTCGGCTCCACGAGGTCAAGGGCATGGCTCGCATCGTCGAGGCCTTCGCCCTCGACCGATCCCTCGGCGCGCGAGCGAACCTCGTCCTGGTGGGCGGCGACCTTGACCACCCGACTGCCGGCGAGGCGGCCGAGCTGGCACGCATCGACGTCCTCTTCCGCCGGCACGCCAGCCTCGCCGATCGGGTCATCCTGCTCGGACACCGTCGCCACGCCGAGGCTGGCCTGGTCCTCGCGGTCGCGAGGCACGGCTGGGGCGAGTGGGTCGCGCCCGGTGGCGCCTATGTCTGTGGCAGCCTCAAGGAGGAGTTCGGCCTCGCCATCCTGGAGGCCATGGCGGCCGGCCTGCCCGTCGTCGCGCCGCTGTCCGGTGGCCCCGCCACCTACGTCGAGCCTGGCGTCACCGGCGCGCTCGTGGACACGAACGACCCGCGCGCCATCGCGGCCGGCATCGACGACGCGCTGCGCCTCGCCGCCGATCCGAGGACTGGAGAGCGCACCCGCACCGTCGTGGACGCCCGCTTCACTATCGATCGGATGGCCCGCACGCTGGCCGCCGTCTACCGCATCGCGGCCGGCGCCAGCACGCTGGCCCTGACCGTGGAGGAAGGCCGGGCGGCGTGACGCTGCTGGTCGTCAGCCCCGACTACATCTCACACGCCACCCCACTGCTCACCATCGCGGGAGCCTGGGCCGAACGGGGCGAACGGGTCGTGGTGGCCACCGGGCCGGCCATCGCCCCGGTGGTCGCGGCGGCCGGCTTCGAGCACTCCGAGCTCATCATGTCGCGTGGGTCCAACGCGGGCGCTGCCGGGGCCGGACGAACATCGCGTGCCGAGGCTCGCTCGTTGGAAGCCTTCTTCATGGCCACGCGCCGAGGCATGCTCGAGACCCTGCGCTTCCAGGCAGAGGCTCGCGCTATCGACCTGTTGTGGCAGCCGCAGCTCGTGGCCCGGCGGACCATCCGCATCGTCGAGCGCGTGCGCCCCGACGCCATCCTCGTGGACCACCTCGCCTTCGCGGCCACGATCGGCCTGCGCGCCATGGGTGCGCCGTACGCCGATGTCGTCGTCGGCCACCCCACGGCCTTGCCAGTAGGCGCGGAGATCTACGGCGTGCCATCGTCGTGGCCATCCGCCATCACGGCCGACCCGGTCCAGTTGGCGACGCTGCGGGCCATCGCTCGCGGGGTCAGTGAGGCCTTCGGCGATGCCTACGACCGCATCCTGCGCTCGCTGGCGCCGGGGGAGCGAGCCGATCGGCGATGCCTTCGCCGCCCACGGCGACATGGTCCTCTACGCCTACCCCGCGCAACTCCATGAGGCCGCACGGACGGCACTCCTGCCGCGACACGCCTTCCTGGGCGGTGCCGTGCGTCACGAGTCGCCCGACGACGAGACGGCGGCCTGGCTGGCACGCACCGATGGACGGCCACTGGTGGTCGTGTCCCTGGGCACCTTCCTGTCCGCGCGCAGCGACGTCCTGGCGCGGGTCGCCGCGGCGCTGCGCCGGGTCGAGGCACGCGTGGCCATCGCCATCGGCACCAACAGCCCCGAGGTCCTCGGTCCGGTCCCGTCGGACTGGCTCGTGCGTGCCAGCCTGCCCCAGGTGGCGCTGCTGGGGCATGCCTCCCTGCTCGTGACGCACGGCGGGAACAACAGCGTGACGGAGGCCCTCGCTCACGGCGTGCCGCTGTTGGTCATGCCCTTCTCGAGCGACCAGTTCGATGGCGCCGCCGCCATCGAACGACACCTGGCCGGCGTGGCGCTCGACCCCAATCGGGCCAGCCGGCCGCTCATCGCCGGGAGCATCCGCGGCCTGCTCAAGTCGCCACCGCGGATGCCCGGCCGTATCTCCGACCGCCTCCGGGCGCTGCCGGGCCCGGACATCGCGTATGCGGCGCTGTCAGGCGGCGCCCATCGCCCGCCTCAGAGCGCATCCACACGCGATACCCACGACGACCGAGCGGCGGCGTCACGACCTCCGCCTGACGGACGTCCAGAGGGCCGCTCGGCCGTGCCTCGCCCACGGCCTGTTGTCCACCAGGTCCAGATGAATCAGTCGAGCCGGCCCCCGAAGGGACCGGCTCGACGAGCAGAGGGAAGCGGTTAGCCCAGGGAGGGCGGCAGCATGACCTTCTGGATGACGTGGATGATGCCCAGGTTGCTGGCGCGGATGTCCGTGGCCAGGATGACCGCATCGTCGATGCGCAGCTTGCCACCGCGCACGGCGATCTCGGCCTTGTCGCCGTTGAGCATCTCGACCTTTGAGCCGATGGCAGAGACGGCCGTCTTGGCGTTCACCTTGCCGTCGATGACGTGGTAGGCGAGGATGTCGAGCAGGACGCCGTCGCCGAGCAGGCTGTCAACGCTGCAGACATTGCTCGGGTTGAGGCCGGCACTGCCGAGGCCGAGGGCATCGCCCAGTCGGCGGAAGGCGGCATCGGTCGGGGCGAAGAGCGTCTTGTCGGGGGAGGAGAGCACGTCCACGACAGCGCCGCCGAGGTAGTCGCAGGTAGCAGCGGTCAGGAGCGTGTCGTAGTCGCCGGTTCGGCTGTTCACGGCGATGGCCTTATCCACGATCGTCGTGCCAGGTGCGGCAGAGGCGGCGGCCGGGATGATGGCCGTCACGGAGAGGGCGGCCAGCATCGCGCCAGCCATGAGCTTCTTGAACATCAGGGTTTCCTCCTTCTTGTGTCGAACATTGGGTTGGTGAGGGACTGCCTGGGGACCGATGGACATCGGCCCCCGGGCGTCCCGGTCGTGACCTAGTTGGCCGACGCGTCCTCGACGAGGATCACGTTGAACGAGCCACCGCCGAGCTGGCCGATGGCCATGGCGCTGTAGCTCTTGCCCGCCTCGAGCGTCAGGGGATCGATGTCGAAGGCGGCCTTCTTCTCGCCGGCGGGACGGACCTCGAGGTCATACTCGCCCGCAGGAACGGTGGCGTACCCCTTGGCCTTGCCGTACTTGAGGTCCTTGAAGATGGCCTCCTTGACCTTGCTCCCGTCAGCAGCGATGTCGACAGCGGGGGCGTCAGCGCTGAGGTGGACGACACGGATCTGGGCCTGGTCAGCGACCGGGGCCGGCTTGTCCTTGAGGACGACCGGGGTGATGTTGGCAAGCTCATTGGTGGCCGCGACGGTCGTCAGGGTGCCGCCCTTGAAGGTGAGCGGGGCATCGATGACCACGGGCCCCTCCTCCAGGGATGCGCCCGCGGGGACGACCTGGATCTGGTACGTGCCGGCCGGCACGAACAGGTAGTCGGAGATGGCACCGAAGGGCACGTCGGTCAGGACGGCGTTGCCGTTGGCGTAGACATCCACGTTGGGGGCATCGGCCGAGAAGTGGCCGACGCGCACGCCCGCCAGGGCGGCATCGACGGCCGGAACGACCGTGAAGCTGCCATCCTCCAGGCCGCCGACCGCGAACACGGAGTAGCTCGTGCCCGCGTCAAGAGTGACCTCGGGGATGTCGAAGGCGACGGTGTCCGTGCCCGCGGCGCGGATCTCAAGGTCGTAGGCACCGGCGGGCAGATCGACGTAGCCGGTGTTGTCCGGGAAGGCCAGGCCCTCGATGAGGGCAGCCTCGCCGTCAGGGGCGATGTCCACGGCCGGAGCGTCGAAGCTGAAGTGGACGACGCGGACCTGTGTGCCATCGACGGTGGGAGCGGGGGCGTCAGCCAGGACCTGCGGGATGATGGCGGTGGCCAGGCTGCCGGTGGCGGCCACCGTGGTCATGGTGCCGGCATCGAAGGTGAGGGGAGCGTCGATGACGACGGGGCCCTCTTCCAGGGTGGCGCCGCTCGGCACGACCTGGATCTGGTACTCGCCACCGGGGACCTCGAGGTAGTCGGTGATCTTGGCGTACTCGAGGCCTTCGACGACGAGGTTGCCGCCGGCGTAGACGTCGGCGGCCCCGAGCTCGCGGACGGCATCGTGAAAGCCAGCCGGTTTGCCGAGCTCGATCCTTTCCGCGCGGTGACACACAACAAAGGCGTGATGAACGGCATCGATGCCGTCGCCCTCGCGATGGGGCAGGACTGGCGCTCAATCGAAGCTGGAGCGCATGCGTTTGCAGCCGTGACCGGGACCTACAAACCACTGGTGGTCTGGCGCCGTACGGAAAGCGGCGTGCATGGCGAGCTCGACATGCCGATGGCTGTCGGGACGGTTGGCGGCTCCACGCGAGTCCATAGTGGCGTTCGTGCTTGTTTCGAGCTCATGGGCATCCAGAATGCCGGCGAGCTCGCCATCGTCATGGGTGCTGCCGGTATGGCATCGAACCTGGCAGCACTGCGAGCGCTTGCCGGCGAGGGAATCCAGCGTGGCCACATGCGTCTCCACTCACGCAAGCAAGAGGTTCAAGAGAACGCGCGTCTTCAGGCGAAGAATCTCGAACGAGGCGCCCAGTGAGTGAAGCGATCCATCCCGGCTCCGGCGAGATGTTCGATCAGATCGCGGGTCGCTACGATCTGCTGAACAGGTTGATGTCGATGGGTATTGATCAATCGTGGCGTCGCAAGACGGTGACTGCGCTGGACTTGCCGGCGGATGCACGTGTTCTGGATCTGGCGACCGGCACTGGCGATCTTGCTTTGATGATCGCCCGACTTCACCCCGACGCTGAGGTCATTGGGAGCGACCCGTCGAGCCGGATGCTCGAAGTGGGTGTCGAGAAGGTGGCGCGCGGCGGCCTTGCCAATCGGGTGCAGCTGGAATTGGGTGACGCGCAGGCGCTTGCGTACGAGAACGACAGGTTCGATGGCTGCTGTATCGCGTTTGGCATTCGCAACGTTCCCGATCGAGACGCCGCGCTCAGGGAGATGGCGCGCGTCACCAAGCCCGGGGGCCGGGTAGCCGTGCTCGAGCTGGGCGAGCCCAGCGTGGGTTGGCTGAGCCCGATTGCCCGCTTCCACGTTCGAAAGATCATCCCACGGCTCGGGGGAATGCTGTCGGGCTCGCGCGAGTACGAGTACTTGCAGCAGTCGATCGCCGCGTTCCCCGCCGCTGCGGCGTTTGCCGAGCAGATGCAGGCCGCCGGGCTCGACGTGCTCGAAGTCAAGCCGCTGACCTTCGGGGCGTGCAACCTGTTCGTGGCAGAGCCTCGCGTCGCAGAGGCTCGAGGGGCCGCGTCGTGACATCGCAGAGCGCAGCGTTTGCGTTCGAAGGCGCCCCGAGCCGGGAGGCCTCTCGGAGATTTCTCGAGCAGGCTCTCGAGGCCCGCAGCGCCAGGGACGGCCACCTCATCGTCACGGTACCCGCGCCCGTCGCGCGGCCGGACGCGCTGCTTCGCGCCTTCCCTCGCGAAGCGAGCATTCTTTGGGACCCACCGCAGAGCGCCGCGTGTTCCGGGCTCGGGGTGGCGACGACCTTAGGCCCAGATGCACGATCCCTGGACGAGCTCTTCGACCGCAGCGAGCATTTCGCTCATGAGGCAAGTCCAGCACCTCGCGTCTTTGGCGGCGCTTCGTTTGCCGCGGGCGCTGCACGAAACATGCCCTGGGAAGGCTTCGGCGACGGCTTCCTGCTCCTGCCTAGCTGGACCTATCAAGTCGACCAGCGCGCCTGGCTATCGTTCGCGGCCTGCCAGACCGAAAGCCCCGCTGCCGAGCAGGTGCTCGGCGTATTCGATACGATCTGGGACAGCCTCGAACGACCCATCGGCGTGATACCACCACCGGTTTCGGTTCGCCGCATCGACGAAGCGGACCATGAGACCTGGACGCGACAGGTCGACGAGATCCGTCGGCACATCAAAGAGGGAGCGGTCGAAAAAATCGTTGCCGCGAGGCACTGCGTCGTCGAGCTCGAAACCGGGGCCGGTTCGCTCGATGTTCTCAAACGCCTCGAAGGGCGCTTCCCAGGCTGCACTCGCTTCGCGCTGTGGCGGGGCGATGCGGCGTTTCTGGGAGCCACGCCGGAGCTCCTGATTTCACGCCGTGGTCTTTCGGTCTTGAGCGAAGCTCTGGCCGGGTCGACCGCGCACGGCGATGCGGCACGCATGATGGCGAGCTCGAAGGAGCGAGAAGAGCATCAGTTGGTCGTTCAGGCCATTCTCAGCGCGCTCGAGCCGTTTTGCGATTCACTTCGCTCGGCTCCGGAGCCAAAAGTGCGCGAGCTTCCAAACCTCTTGCACATGCAGACGCCCATCGAAGGGCACCTTCGCCAACCGACGCACGTCCTGGAGCTAGTTCAAGCGCTGCACCCTACGCCGGCCGTGGGCGGCGTACCCACGCGCGAAGCGATTCGATGGATCGTCGAGCACGAGGCCCTGGCCCGGGGTTGGTATAGCGCTCCGGTCGGCTGGACGGACGCCGCAGGCGATGGCGAATTCGTCGTTGCTCTTCGGTCCGGGCTTCTCCGCGACGGAAAGGCCTGGGTCTATGCTGGCGCCGGGATCATGGCCGACTCCGATCCCGATGCCGAGTACGCGGAAACGGAGCTCAAGATGCAGGCGCTTTTGGGAGCGCTCCATGGGGACAGCCGCTGAGCTACAGACCGCCTGGTCGACGCTCGTCATCGAGAGCTTCGTCCAAGCGGGGATCACGGACGCGATCATCAGTCCAGGGTCGCGCTCGACGCCCTTCGTAATCGCCGCCCTCGCGAACGAAGCGCTTCACTGCACGAGCGCGATTGATGAACGCTCGGCCGCGTATTTCGCGCTCGGGCAGGCGCGCCGCACCTTGCGTCCGTCACTTCTCTTGTGCACCTCCGGCAGCGCGCCGGCCAACTACTTTCCAGCCGTCGTCGAGGCGAGCGAAGGGGGCGTGCCGCTCATCGTGCTTTCCGCAGATCGACCTCCCGAGCTGCACGGCTGCGGCGCAAACCAAACGACCGATCAGATTGGCTTGTACGGAAACAAGGTTCGCTTCTTTGCGAATCTCGGGGAACCGCGCGACGACGCGACGAGTCTGCGTGCCGTCAAGCGCGTGGTCGCTCAAGCCGTATCCGAGGCGCTCGGCGTCAAACCGGGTCCAGTCCACCTCAATGCGCAGGCGCGAAAGCCGCTGGAACCCGCCCTCGCAGGCCCTGAACTCCAGGCGCGGGTCGATGCCGTCCTGGGCGAGCCGCTCACCGAACTTCATCGCGCGAGACCGCTCAGTCCCACGTTGGTCGAGCACGTTTCCCCCTTGGTCGTTCGTGCCGTAGTCGAAGCGTTCGACGCGGCCGTGCGTCCGGTGATTCTTTGTGGTCCTTCCGATTTACGCAGTGCCATGTTTGTCGACGCCCTCGAACAGCTGGCCGAGCGCAGCGGTGCGCTGGTGCTCGCAGAAACGACGAGTCAGTTCCGATGCTGGGCGGGGTCCCGGGCCCTCGGCGCGTTCGACACGATTTGGCAAACCGAGAACGGGAGGGCGATGTGCCTCCCGGACTTCGTTCTGCAGCTCGGCGCAAGCCCGATTTCAGGGGGTTGGGAGCAGCTCTGTGCAGCCCATCGGATCCGCCGCATCGTGGTGCATCCGTGGCAGTGGGCAGATCCGAGCTCGACCGCGGAGGCGATCGTTCAGGCCGATATCGGTTCCTTCCTCAGCGCGCTCTGCGCGTCCGACTTCAGGCTGACGCGCCGTGACGAGGACTTCGTTGCCGGCTTCGAATGGGCCGAGTCCGCGGTGTGGGACGAGGTCTCGACGATCCTCGCTGAGGCGGGCGATTCACTCAGCCAGGCCGGGGCGGCACGCGCGTTGCTCGATTTGGTCCCCGACCCCAGCGCCCTCGTCTTGGGCAACAGTCTGGCGATCCGCGACGTCGATCGATGGGTGCCCCCAAGCAAAACGCTCTTGGCGGTTTGTTCGCAACGGGGCGTCAGTGGAATCGACGGCGTCGTATCCGGAGCCGCTGGCGTTGCGTCCTGGGTGGATGGAGTCACGACCTTGCTGATTGGGGACGTTAGCTTCCTGCATGACCTCAACGGCCTTCAACTCGCTTCCCTGGTCAGCGGCCCGCTGGTGATCGTGGTGGTCAACAACGGTGGCGGCCGCATCTTCGAGCAGCTACCGATCGCGCGGGAAGGCAAGGAAGATTGGCTCCCCTATTTCACGACACCCCATGACGCGGACTTGGAGTCCGCTGCTCGGGTCTACGGTTGCGAATTTCACAGCGTCGACACGGTGAGCGGTTTCCGTCAGGCGCTCGAACTGGGATACGCCCAAGAAGGCTGCACCGTGATCGAGGCGCTAGTGCCGCCACAGAGCGCGCTGCAGCAAGGGCACGACCTCGTTGCCCGCGTCGAACGGGCGCTGCAACGCGAGGGGTCTTGATGTGGACACTCCTGCACGGCTTCACGGGCTCGCCCGAAAGCTACGACCGAGTCGTTCGTGACCTCGGCTCCGAGCAGCGGCCCCTCATCCCGCCTTTGACCGGCCACGGCCTCGATTGGCGGGGTAGAGCGGCCGACTCGTTCGAAAGCGAGGTTTCGCGGCTCCTCGATTTGCTGTCTGACATCGAACCTCCCCGGTTCCTTTGTGGTTACTCCTTGGGTGCGCGCGTTGCGCTGGGGATGCTGAGCCGCGCACCAACGATGTTCGACGGGGCGGTGCTGATCGGGCTCCACCCGGGGCTCGAAGCAAAATCCGCTCGCGACGAGCGTCGCGCGCTCGACGCCCAGCGCGCTCGCCTCCTCTGCGAGGACGGTCTTGCCGCCTTCATCGAGTCCTGGGAATCGCTTCCACTCTTCGCCAGCCAACGACGTCTCGCCTCGAATCTGCGGGTCGAGCAGCGCGACTGCCGGCTCGCCCACGATCCAGACGGTTTGGCTCGCTCCCTCGAGGTGCTGGGATTGGCCGAGATGCCGAACTATCGTTGGGCGATGGCGTCGCTCGAAGTCCCGATCACCCTCATGACCGGTGCGCTCGACATCAAGTTCTCGAAGATCGCCAAGGAGCTTTCAAAGCAAAACGTTCACATTCAAGTGGAGCAAGTCGATGGAGTAGGGCACAACGTCTTGCTCGAGGCCCCCTCGGCCGTTGCAGCTGCGCTGAGGCGGGTCGCGGAGCTCGCGCAGCCATGAGCGAAGTTACCCCTGGCTCGATCGGCGCATGGATGCTTGCCGCTCGTCCGGCAACACTGACCGCGGCCTTTGCGCCGGTCGCGGTGGGGACTGCCTGTGCCTGGCGGGTCGGTGGTTTTCGCTGGGATGCCGCGCTTGCTGCGCTGATCGGCGCCCTCTTGATTCAGATTGCGACGAACTTCGCGAACGACATGTACGACTTCGAGAAAGGGGCCGATACCGAAGGTCGGCTAGGACCCACCCGCGCGGCGCAGGCGGGTCTGCTCAGCGTGGCGCAGCTCCGTCGTGGGATTATCGTTTCCTTCGCGCTTGCGCTGGGGACGGGGCTTTACCTCACCTGGATTGCTGGGCCCGCAGTAGTCGTCATCGGCCTCGGGTCGATGGTCTCTGGTCTTGCCTATACCGGCGGCCCGTTTCCGCTTGCCTACAACGGCCTGGGTGACGTGTTCGTGATGGCGTTTTTCGGCTTCGTCGCCGTTTGCGGGACGGCTTTCGTCCAAGCGCTGTATGTTCCGAATATCGCCTGGCTTGCTTCCATCCCGATTGGCGCCTTGGCGACGGGGATTCTGGTCGTGAACAACGTGCGCGATTTCGAAGGCGACCGCAGGGCGGGCAAGACGACGCTCGTGGTTCGATTTGGACGGCCGAGGGGTGTCCAAGAGTACGCTCTGCTCCTGCTCGCCTCGTACGCGATACCCCTCTTGATGTATCTTCTAGCCTGGAGCAGCGGATGGATCTGCCTTCCGCTGCTGACCCTCCCATGGGCGCTCCGGCTCTTCCGGTCGGTCGTGCATGACCGCGGGGTTGCTCTCAATCACACGCTTGCCGGCACCGCAAAGCTGCTCTCCGTGTTTGGGTTGCTCTTTGCGCTCGGGATCGCTCTGTGACGGACCTCCACGTCCAAATCGACCTCTTGGAAGGCGAGCTTGCCGACGTGCTCGTAGGTGGCGCGGAGGGCGTTTCGAAACGAGCCTTCGCCGTGCTTCGGCTGATGCGCAGCGATGGCACGACCGGGCTCGGAGAGGCTTCGCCGTTGCCGGGCTACTCCCCCGATTCGATTGCGGACGTCGCCGACGAGTTGCAGCGCCTCGCAGATGAGCCAATTCTCGTCGATCCGCTCGCAAGTCCCCTTCAGATCCTCATCGATGCGTTTGCGGCGCATCCGCTTCGCGAAGCGTCCTCCCGTTTTGCGTTCGAGACGTCCCTGCTCGATTGGCTCGGACATACGCGCGATGAGCCCGTGCACCGGGTTCTCGGCGGCGACGCCAAACGACCCGCGATTCCGATCGCAGACCTGGTCATGACGGCCGACTCCAAGCTCTGGCACGCACGCGTCGATGAGCTGCTTGCCGACGGTGCGACCCATGTGAAGCTCAAGATCGGCGGAGACCTGGCCCGCGAGGTCGAAGCCCTTCGAGCAATTCGCAAATCGCACCCAGGGCTTCCCCTCCGACTCGATGCGAACCGCCGCATCCCAGTTGCCGTGCTCAGGCGGCATGCCTCCGCGCTCGAAGCACTGGATCTGGAGCTGATCGAGGAACCCGTGGCGCCCGAGGATTGGCCGATCGCCTTGGGTCTGCCCTTGCCTTTCGCGCTCGATGAAACGCTTCGCGACGAGGCGCTTTCGCAGAGGCTCCTCGAAAGCGGGCGGGTTGCCGCAGTGGTCATCAAACCGATGGTTCTGGGCGGACTGCGGGCTTCGTTCGAGATCGCCGAGCAGGCGGCCGCACATGGCGCGCGGTATCTCGTCTCCCATACGTTCGATGGCCCGATCGCGCGCGCGATGACAGCGGAGCTCGCCCTTGCGCTGCAAACCGAGCTCGCAGCCGGTCTAGGCGAGCATCCGGGCCTAGAGCTCTGGCCTCCGTACCGGATCGCGGCAATTCGAGACCGTCAGATCATTCCGCACGGGGTGCCCGGTCTGGGGCTCGAGTTCGAAGAGGACCCCGATGCATGAGCTGAGCCTGCTTGCGGCAGCCGCCGAAGCGCCCGGTCGTGACTGCCTGATCGTCGACGGCCGAACGTGGTCGTACGCCGATGTTGCAACACGCGTTCGCACGGCCATGGCCTCTCTTGCCGCCCGCGGCGTGGAGCCAGGCGATCGGGTTGCGCTTGCGCCTGAGGTCGATGTCGACTCCATCGTCTGGTTGTATGCGCTCTTTGAGCTCGCTTGTCCCGCGGTGCTGTTACACCCTGGCCTCCGCGATCGCGAGCGGGCGGTGATTTTGGAGGAGGCGCAGCCCGTGTTTCGGATCGAAGGTGGGGTCCCCGATCGAGCGTCCGCCGGGCAGATCGTGCAGCCGGTTTCAATCGCGGCCGAGCAGACCCTGGTAATCGCCTACACATCGGGTTCGAGGGGCAGGCCTCGCGGCGCCTGCTTGTCCCGGCGCGCGTTCATCGCTTCAGAAGTCGCGCACGCCTCGAATCTCGGCTGGCTTCCCGATGATCGTTGGCTCCTTTGCATGCCGCCTGCCCACGTCGGTGGGCTGTCGATCATCACTCGCTCGCTCATTGCGAGGCGCTGCATCGTCTTGGGCCACGCTCCCTTCGATCCGCGCGAGCTGAGCCGGCAGATGACCGAGGATCGCGTGACGCTTCTGAGTGTCGTGCCCACCATGCTGCGCCGCTTGCTCCTGATGGAAGACCCCCCCTGGACGCCAAGGCCCGAGCTCCGTGCCGTCTTGGTGGGAGGCGCGCCGTTTCCGCTCGAGCTCCGCGAGAGTGCCAAGAAGCGAAGGCTCCCGGCGCTCGCGACCTACGGATGCACCGAAGCTGGCTCTCAAGTGACGACGCAAAGACCCGAACAGAGCGGCCGACCGGGCTCAGGCCTGGTCTTGCCCGGCGTCGAAGTTCGAATCGAGGGCGGCGAAATCCAAATTCGCGGCGACGTGCTCATGGACGGATATCTCGGCGAGGATCGCAGTGCTGGGCCCTGGACACCCGACGGCTGGCTCCGCACCGGCGACTTCGGCTCCTTTCTCCCGGACGGGCAGCTCTGGGTTGGGGGGCGTCTCGACGATCTCATCGTCACCGGCGGCGAGAATGTCGCGCCTCAAGAGGTTGAAGCCTGGCTCGAAACCGTTCCGGGCGTGTTGTCCGCCTGTGTCTTTTCGCTTCCGCACGCGGACTGGGGTGAGGAAGTCGTCGCCGCTCTCGTCATCGACCCGGCTCGGTACAGCGCTCAACGCCTTGGCAAGCGGCTCGAGGAAGGGCTCGCGCCACACAAACATCCCAAGCGCACATGCGTGCTCGATGCGCTTCCGCTCAACCGCTCGGGGAAGGTCGACCGCGTCGCCGTCGAGGCACTCTGCGCCGGCAAGTGGACGCGAATTTCGACTCTGTAGGCGTTGCTGAAGTCTGCTAGGGTTTCGCTCTCAGGGAGATGAACATGGCAGATCAGATCAACGCGTCGCACATCCTTCTCATGTACGCAGGCTCGGAGCGATCCTCCGCGACGCGCAGCAAAGAGGAAGCGCAGACTCAAATCGCCGACATCGCGAAACAGCTTCAAAACGGCGCAGAGTTCGCCGCCCTAGCGCGTCAGCATTCCGACTGCGGGTCGGCGCAATCCGGCGGTGACCTCGGTGGCTTTGGTCGCGGACAGATGGTCAAGGGTTTCGAAGATGCGGCGTTCGCGCTCGGCGTCGGAGACACGAGCGACGTCATCGAAACGCCCTTTGGTTTTCACGTCATTCACCGAACCGGCTGACGCCATTCGGGCGCACCGAACCGGCTGACGCCATTCGGGCGCACCGAACCGGCTGACGCCATTCGGGCGCACCGAACCGGCTGACGCCATTCGGGCGCACCGAACTAGCTGAGCTGCCTCAGGAACTCGCGCACGATCGGCCGGTACCCTTCGCGGAAGGTCGGTTTCTCGAAGCGATAGCCAGATTCGCGCAGCCGTGTGGTGCGGCACCGCTTGTTCAACCGAAGCGGCTGACTCTCCGCCGTGGGCTTCGGAGGTGCGGGAACTCCAAGCTCGCTGCTCAGCCAGGTCACGACGTCTGCGGTCGTTGCGGGCTCGTCGTCCGACGCCAAATAGAGCCTGTCTGGATCGTCGATACGCATCAGGTGATGCAAGGCGCCTGCGCAGTCCTCGACGTGAATGCGGTTGGTCCAGCTCTCGGTGGCGACTGCCTCTCCACTCCAGACCTTTCGAACGAGCCGCGTTCTCCCAGGGCCGTAGATACCGGATAGGCGCACATTGATGCCCGTCTCGGGTGCCTCGCGAAGGATTGCTTCGGCGTCGAGAAGAACGCGTCCGTTGAAGCCCAGCGGTTCGGTGTCCGAAGTCTCATCGACCCATTCGCCGGCGCTTTGACCGTAGACTGCGGTGCTGGAGGTGAAAAAGACGCGGCGAAGCGGGCAGCCTGCCTTTCGCAAGGCCGTCAGGAGGTCCCGAAGGCCATCGACGTAAATCGAACGGTAATGGTCTTCGTCGCGGCGGTCGGCGCTCGCGGCGTAGAAGAGGTAATCGAAGGCAGCGGGTGGGGTGCCGAAGCCGCTCGGCTCGGTCAAATCGATGCGCCACGGCCGGACTCCTTCGCCCAGCGCCTCGACTCGGCGGCGTACGCCCCAAACCTCAGAGCCTTCGCCGAGGAGCCGTGCCGCAAGCGCGTTTCCGACGTCGCCGCAGCCGGCGATCAAGACTTTGTCAGGCATGGATTAGCCGCAGAGGCGATTTCCGCCCTTGCCCTTAGCCGAGTATGCAAAATCATCAGCCCGTTTCAAGACGGCTTCCACCGTGTCTCCTGGGCGGGCAATACTCAAGCCGGCGCTCGCGGTCACCGGCTTCAGCGGGTCGAACTTCATGCCAACCTCCCGGATCGCCGTCACGAAACGGTTCCCGGCGACTCGCCCTTCGTCCTGATTCGTATCCTGAAGCACGATCACGAACTCGTCGCCGCCATAGCGGCCGGCGACATCGACCTCGCGCGTCGACCGTCGAAGTGCTTCGGCGACGCTCTTGAGCACTTGATCTCCTTCGAGGTGGCCGCGGGTGTCGTTGACCCGCTTGAACTGGTCGAGGTCGATCATCACGACCGCCATCGGCCTTCCGCGATTCAACCAGGCAAGCCCTTGTTCGATGTGGCTCAAGATGTGTCGACGATTCCAGAGCTTCGTCAGTGGGTCTTGCCGTGAAAGCTCCCCGAGTCGCTCGTTGGCGATGACCAGCTCGGTTTCACGCTGGTTGATCTTCCGAATCAGCGTTGCCACGATTGCAGTGCCAAACATCAGGAGGGTCGTGACCAGGACAGCTTGCAGGAAGCCGTCGATCGGGGTGGGTCGCCCGGACTGCATCCAGGAGGGCCCATCCGGAGCAAACGGCAGCACGCCTCGGACTTCCATCATGACGACCGCCGAATACATCGCCGCCCCGATGCTCGAAACCAGAACACCCATTCTCGGTGTCACCACGAGCGAATTCACGATTCCGGCGACGAAGTACAGTGCCACCATGACCGTTCGGGAAGAGCCGACCCGCTGGACGATGAATGTTAGCAACGCCATGTCGAGAATTCCGCCGAGGACCGGCCGCCAGGGCTTCGCGATATCGCGCCAGATCAAGAACTGCTCGACGATCGCGACGCCGGCGTAGGCGATGAACACCCAGCGATGCGCGGCCATCGGTGGATACAGTAGGGGGACGAGCCAGATCCCGCAGGCCGCTAACATGAAGCGAACCCACGCCGTACCAAAAGCCAATCGGTTGGAATTCATCGCAGGCGCACCAGTCTTACGTATAGTAGCTTAATCCATGAGGAGTATATCAGCGCGAAAAGCCCAGTGCCCATCGCAGGACCGGTACGGCGGACTGCGGGCGCATACCACCTTTTAAGGTCATTACGCGAGTTCTCCGAGGTGAGGTTTGAAGCAGATGAACGACGACGGGACCACGGCGCAGCTGAAGAAGTTACTCGAGCAGCGGATTGTCTTTTTCGATGGTGCGATGGGCACGATGATCCAGCGCGCGGGCCTCAAAGAGGCTGACTTTCGGGGCGACCGCTTCGTCGACCACCCGAGCAGCCTGCAGGGCAACAACGACCTGCTGGTTCTCACGCGGCCCGACGTGATTCGCGGGATTCACGAGGAGTACCTCGATGCAGGCGCGGACATCATCGAGACCAACACGTTCAACTCGAACGCGTTCTCGCAGGCCGACTATGACCTGCAGGAGCTTGTGTACGAGCTCAACGTCGCTGCCGCTCGTCTTGCCAAGGAAGCGACCGCAAGCCGTTCGGACAGGCAATGCTACGTCGCTGGTGCGATCGGTCCTCTCAACAAGACCTTGAGCCTCAGCCCCGACGTCGATGATCCAGGCTACAGGGCGCTCACCTTCGACGAGGCGCGGGAAGCATACGCGGAGCAGGTGCGTGGCCTTCTCGACGGTGGCGTCGACTTGCTTCTGGTCGAAACGATTTTCGACACCCTCAATGCCAAGGCTGCGCTCTGCGCGATTGAGGACGTCTTTACAGATCAGGGCGTTCGGCTTCCGATCGTGATTTCGGTCACCATCGTCGACAAGAGCGGGCGGACTCTCTCTGGGCAGACCGTCCAAGCGTTCTATTTGTCGATCGAGCATGCACGGCCCCTGGCGGTTGGGATCAACTGCTCGCTCGGCGCACAAGAGATGCGTCCCTTCTTGAAAGAGCTTGCCGGGGTCGCGGATTGCCATGTGCATTGCTACCCGAACGCGGGTCTCCCCAATGCGTTCGGGGGCTACGACCAAACGCCTGAGCAGATGAGCGAGCTGTTGCGCGGCTTCGCCGTCGACGGAATGATCAACATCATCGGCGGCTGTTGCGGCACGACGCCGGACCACATTCGGGCCATCGTCGAAGCAGTTCGAGACGTGCCGCCGCGCCCGAAACCCATCAGAGACGCACACTTTCCGAGTTTCAGCGGACTCGAGCCCTTGGTCATACGTCCAGAGACCAACTTCATCCTGGTCGGAGAGCGAACCAACGTCACCGGCTCGGCAAAATTTCGAAAGCTGATCACGGAGGGCAACTACCCGGAGGCGGTGTCGGTCGCGCTTCAGCAGGTCCGAAACGGCGCAAACATCATCGACATCAACATGGACGAGGGCATGCTCGACTCGGAGCAGGCGATGACCACGTTCCTGAAGCTCATCGGCTCCGAACCGGAGATTTCCCGCGTGCCCATCATGATCGACAGCTCCAAGTGGAGTGTGATCGAGGCGGGTCTCAAGTGCGTGCAAGGCAAATCGATCGTCAACTCGATCAGCATGAAGGAAGGCGAAGCGGAGTTCCTCAGCAAGGCGCGGCAAGTGCTCCGCTACGGAGCATCTGCCGTCGTGATGGCCTTCGACGAAGAGGGGCAGGCCGACACGATCGAACGAAAGGTCGAGATCTGCGCGCGGGCCTACAAGCTGCTGGTCGAAGAAGCCGGCTTTGCGCCGACCGACATCATCTTCGATCCCAACATCTTTGCGGTCGCCACGGGAATCGAGGAGCACAACGCCTATGCCATCGACTTCATCGAGGCGACCCGGCAGATCAAGGAGCGCTGCCCGGGGGCGCTGGTCAGCGGCGGGGTCAGCAATCTCAGTTTTTCGTTCCGTGGCAACAACCGCGTTCGCGAAGCGATGCACTCGGCGTTCCTCTACCATGCGATCGCCGCCGGGATGGACATGGGCATCGTCAACGCCGGTCAGCTGGAGGTCTACGCGGAGATCCCCGACGACCTTTTGGAGCACGTCGAGGACGTGATCTTCAACCGCCGCCCCGACGCGACCGAACGGCTGGTGACACTGGCCGAGACGGTCAAAGGCAAGGGAAGGCAGCAGAAGCACGACCTCAGCTGGCGTGAGGCGACGGTTGAGAAGCGCCTAGAACACGCGTTGGTCAACGGTGTCGTCGAGTTCGTCATCGAAGACACCGAGGAGGCTCGCCTGAAGTACGCCCGGCCCCTCGACGTCATCGAAGGTCCGCTGATGAGCGGGATGGCCGTCGTCGGAGATCTCTTCGGCTCCGGCAAAATGTTCCTGCCTCAGGTCGTGAAGAGCGCGCGAGTCATGAAGAAGGCGGTGGCGCATCTCGAACCCTTCATGGAAGACGAGAAGGCCGAACGCTCCGCGCAGGGCAAGGTCTTGCTCGCCACGGTCAAGGGCGACGTGCATGACATTGGCAAGAACATCGTCGGCGTGGTGCTCGGCTGCAACAACTACGCGGTGGTCGATCTGGGCGTCATGGTTCCAGCCGAAAAGATTCTCGATACGGCGGAGGCGGAAGGCTGCGACGTCGTAGGCCTGAGCGGCCTCATTACGCCATCGCTCGACGAGATGGTCTACGTTGCGTCGGAGATGCAGCGTCGCGGGATGACCCTGCCGCTTCTCATCGGTGGCGCGACGACGAGTCGAGCGCACACCGCCGTCAAAATCGCGCCGACCTATGACGGCAGCACCATGCACGTCCTCGATGCGTCTCGCGTCGTCAACGTGGTTTCCAACCTTCTGAGCCCCGAGCGCCGGAGCGAAACTGACGCAAAGAATCGAAGCGAACAGGAGAAATCGCGCAAGCTCTTCGAGCACCGGCAGAACCGGGAGCTCGTTTCTCTCGAAATGGCGCGCGAAAACGACACTCCCATCGAATGGAAGAGCGAGGAGGTGCCGACGCCGGCGTTTCAAGGGCGTCGAATCGTCGAAGACGTGAGCCTCGAGCAGATTGCGAAGTACATCGACTGGACGTTCTTCTTCTCTGCCTGGGACCTCAAGGGCAAGTTCCCAAAGATTCTCGACAGTGAGCGCTACGGCGCCGCCGCGCGAGAGCTCTACGAGCATGGACAGGCTTTGCTAGACCGCATCGTCTCGCAGAAGCTGCTCACGCCCCGCGCCGTCTATGGGTTCTGGCCGGCGAACCGCGACGGGGACGACATCATCGTCTGGGACGACGAGACGCGCAGCCAAGAGAAGCTCCGCTTTCACATGCTGCGGCAGCAGGGGGTCAAGCCTAACGAGCAACCGTACTTTTCGCTAGCGGACTTCGTGGCCCCGGTCGGATCCGGCATCTCGGATTACCTCGGTGCCTTTGCGGTCACGACGGGGATCGGCGCCGACGAGCTGGCGGGCAAGTTCGAGCAGGAGCAAGACGACTACAACGCGATCATGGTCAAGGCGCTTGCGGACCGTTTGGCCGAAGCGTTTGCCGAGCTGATGCACCAGCGTGCGCGCCGCGAATGGGGTTATGAGCCTGACGAGGGGTTCAACACCGACGACCTGATCGCAGAGAAGTACCGCGGCATTCGGCCGGCGTTCGGCTACCCCGCTTGTCCAGACCACACGGAGAAAAGCACGCTCTGGGAGCTGCTCGGGGCCGACGAGGTCGGAATTTCTTTGACCGAGCACTTCGCGATGTATCCAGCCGCAAGCGTTAGCGGCATCTACCTGGGCCATTCGAAGTCCCGCTACTTCGCGGTGGGCCCAGTCGACCGTGAGCAGGTCGAAGATTACGCGCGCCGGAAGAACATGAGCGTTTCAGAGGTCGAGCGCTGGCTTCAACCCAACCTCGGTTATCAGAAGGGGAGCTGATGCAGCGACCGCGGCTTCGAGACTTGCTGCCTGTGAGCGTCCGCAGGTTCGATCCAGAAGAGGTGACGACCAAGAGTCACCGGGAAATCGATCCACGCGGAGTGGGTCTGAGCACTCAAGACGTCGAGGCGATCTGGAGCTCGGTCGTCAGCTTTTACAAGTCGGGCTTGCACCCTGCCATCGCACTCTGCATTCGGCGCAGAGGCGAGATCATTCTCGACCGCGCAATCGGTCATGCCCGAGGAAACAGCCCGCAGGACCCCGAAGGCACGCCGCTCGTGAAAGCGACGCCGGACACGCTGTACAACTTCTTTTCGGGCTCGAAGTCCGTCACCGCGATGCTCATTCATCTCCTGCAGCAAGAGGAGCAGCTGCACGTCGATGAGCCCGTGGCGACCTTCATTCCGGAGTTTGGGAAGCGACGGAAGCATAGCATCACCATTCGCGACGTCCTGACCCATCGCGCCGGAATCCCGCCGACACCCGAAGAAGCAATCGACCTCGATCTCCTTTCGAAGCCGGAGGAAATCGTTCGAGCGTTTTGCGACCTCGAGCCGACGCATCGGCCGGGCAGCGTGCAGGCCTACCAGGCCGTCACGAGCGGGTACATCTTGGGGGAGATCATTCGGCGGGTGACCGGGCAGGACATACAGGAGTTCTTGACGAAGAGGGTTCGTGAGCCGCTCAAGATGGAGCATTTCAACTACGGGGTTGCTCCTGAGTTGCTCGACCGCGTCGCGGTCGACGCGTTCACCGGCCCCACGCCGACTTGGCCGTACAAGAACCTCGTCCACGTGGCGTTCGGAGCCTCCATGCGCGAGCTCGTCGACCTCGGCAATGACGCACGTTTCCGAACTGCAGTTTCCCCGGCCGCCAATGTCATCGCTACGCCCGAAGAGATTTCCCGCTTTTTCGAGACGCTTCTTTGCGGTGGCACCTATCAAGACGTCCGGATCTTCGAACAGCGCACCGTCGCTCGCGCCGTGGAGCCTCAGGTGACGGGGCAGGTCGATCGCGTCTTGATGATGCCGATCCCTCTCTCGATGGGATTCATGCTTGGGTTGAAAAGCTTCGGGTTCTACGGACCGCGTACCGGCAACGCCTTCGGTCACCTCGGCTTCACGAACGTACTGGGATGGGCAGACCCCGATCGGGACATCAGCGTTGCGTTCATGAATACGGGAAAGCCGCTGCTTTCGGCCCGCATGTTGGCCTGGCTCAACGTCACGCGCGTCATCGGCACGCGAATTCCCAGAGACCGGGCGTAGGCTTTAGAAGAACGGGATCTCGAGGGTGTGCACTGTCGCGGCTTTGCCGGCGGCCTCCCTATGCTACGCTCTGTCCGATGAAATTCAGCGCGTCCATCGCCATGGCGCCGCCGGAGCACTACATTCCGGTGGCTCGAGAGGCGGAGAAACTCGGCTACCACGCCATCGTCCTGCCGGATTCGATCTTCTTCTCCGAAGAGGTCAGCAAGCCGTACCCCTACACCCAGGACGGCAGTCGCATGTGGGACGGGGAGACGCCGTGGATTGAGCCGATCGTGGGTGCCGCCGCGATGGCAGCCGCTACCGAATCGATCTTCTTCTATACCAGTGTCGTGAAGCTGCCGGTCCGCCATCCGGTCTTGGTTGCAAAACAAGTCGC
Organism: uncultured beta proteobacterium; assembly: GCA_963714925.1. Taxonomy (GTDB): domain Bacteria; phylum Pseudomonadota; class Gammaproteobacteria; order Burkholderiales; family SG8-39; genus SG8-39. Next base: position 34,301 of record CAVQQK010000007.1, read on the forward strand.
TTCCCTTGCGGTGCTTTCGAACAACCGCTTTGGCTTCGGCTGCGGGCTCGGATGGTTACCGGAAGAGTTCAAGTGGTGCGGCACGGAGTTCGAAACCCGCGGCAAGCGCATGAACGAGTGCCTGGAAATTCTGCGCCTCATCTGGGGAGGTGGAATGGTCGAATACCATGGCGAGCACTACGATTTCGGCAAGATTCAGATGAGCCCCGTCCCGAGCCAACCGATCCCCATTTATATCGGCGGTCACACCAAGCCCGGGCTTCGGCGCGCTGCAAAGTACGGCGACGGTTGGTCCTCCGCGATGCTGAAGTCCAAGGATCTTCTCGACCTGGTGGGCCAAATCGAAGCGTTTCGAAAGGAGTACGGACGCAGTCATCTGCCGATGGAGTACCAAGCGGTCGTCACTGACGTCTGGGATGCCGACGGCTTCAAGCGTCTCGAAGACGCGGGCGTGACGGACATCATCACCGTTCCATGGCTCATGTACGGGACTCCCATGGTCGGCGGTGATCTGCAGGGGCGGCTCGACGGTTTGAACCGATTCGCGGACACCGTCATTGCCAAGATGGCATGAGCGCGATGTCGGCCATTTTGCAGCGCGCGGGTCTCGGGCCGGTCAGTGAGCCAGTTGCCTACCAGCTGAGCGAGCTCGACACCGCCGACCTTTGTGAGGTGGCGCGCGAACGGCGCGATCGCGCCTGGGGCAAGACGCTCACATACTCGCCGAAGGTATTTCTGCCGATTACCAACCTCTGTCGCAACCACTGCGACTACTGCTCATTTCGCCGCTCGCCACGCGAACCCGGTGAATGGACGATGAGCCCGGCCGAGGTTCGCAATTGGCTTCAGCGCGCACGCAATCAAGGCTGCATCGAGGCCCTGTTCTGCTTGGGGGACACGCCCGAAACGGGCTTCCGCGAATATCGCGCCTTGCTGCGTTCCTGGGGTCACGAAACAACGGTCGACTATCTTCGCTGGGCAGCGGAAGAAGCGCTGGCAGCCGGACTACTGCCCCACACCAACGCAGGCATTCTTTCCCGCGACGACATGATCGCCCTCAAGCCCGTGAACGTGAGCCTGGGCTTGATGCTCGAGACCGTGAGCGAGCGTTTGTGCGAGAAGGGGATGCCGCACCATCGCGCGCCTGACAAACGACCGGCTAAGCGCCTTCAGATGACGCGGGAAGCCGGTGAGCTGCAGATCCCCTTCACCTCCGGGCTACTGATTGGAATCGGGGAGACGGTCGAAGAGCGGGTGGACACCATTCTCGCGATTCGGCGTCTGCATCGTGCGCACGGCCACATTGGTGAAGTCATCGTCCAGAATTTTCGCTCGCATCCCGATACGCCGATGGGACTGGCCAGCGAACCCAGCTCCGACGAGCTCGCTGCCACGGTCGCCTTGGCACGACTCATCCTCGACGATGAGGTCAGCGTCCAAGCGCCACCCAACCTCAACCCCGCATCGACTCCGGCTTTGATTCACGCCGGGATCAACGACTTCGGAGGCATTTCCCCGGTGAGCCCGGACTACATCAACCCCCAGCATCCCTGGCCGTACCTCGAACGCCTTCGCAAGGTTTGCGCGGCCGAGGGGTTTCGACTCCAACCGCGATTGCCGGTATATCCTGGGCACCTCGAAGCACAGGGCTTCGTCGATGTGTCTCTCCGCCCCCGCATCGATCGGCTTCAACTAGAGCTTGCCACGCCATGACGACCCCTCTCGAAACCTGTCTCCAAGGCGTCACGCCCGGCATTCGCGCAATTTTGGAGCGAAGTCTCGAAGGCCGTGAGCTCAGCGTCGAGGATGGCGCCTCCCTGAGTGCTGCACGAGGACGGGACCTCCAAGCCCTGGGCATGGTCGCCGACGAGCTCCGCCGTCAGCAAGTGGGCGATCGCGTCACCTATGTAGTCAATCGTAACATCAACTTCACGAACGTTTGTATCAAGAACTGCAAGTTCTGCGCGTTCGCACGCAACGTGCGGTCGGAGCAAGGTTACTTCTTGCCACAGGAAGAGGTCGCACGGCGAGTGCGGCAAGCCTGGGAGATGGGCGCCACCGAGGTGTGCTTACAGGCCGGGCTCTCGCCCAATCTCACAGGTGACAGCTACATCGAGTTGTGCAGAGTCGTGAAGGAAGCCGCACCAGATATTCACATTCACGCATTCTCGCCAGAAGAAGTGAAATTCGGCGCCTCGCTCAAGCGCGTTTCGTACTCGGAGTATTTGACCGAGCTGCTCGATGCCGGCCTGGGCACGCTCCCAGGAACCTCTGCGGAAATTCTCGATGACCGCCTTCGCAAGACGATTTCACCGACGCGGATCACGACCCGCGAATGGCTCGGCGTGGTTACGGCTGCTCATCGGCTTGGGATTCGAACGACCTCGACCATGATGTTCGGGCATGTCGAGTCGGTCGAGGACCGGATGCAGCACATGGATCTTTTGCGGAGAGTTCAGCGCGAGACAGGCGGGTTCACCGAGTTCGTTCCACTCTCGTTCGTCTACGAAGAAGCGCCGCTCTTTGCTGCAAGTGAGGTGCCGGGCGTTCGTCCGGGGCCCACCGGTGATGAGGTGCTGCGTCTCTATGCAACGGCCCGCCTCATGCTCGGTTGGGACATTCCAAACCTCCAGGCCTCCTGGGTCAAAGAAGGCCTTCGGACTTCGCAATTGCTGCTCAGTTGTGGGGTCAACGACCTCGGCGGGACCTTGATGAACGAGAGCATCTCGACGGCGGCGGGTGCCCGACATGGACAGCTGATGACGCCAGCGACCCTGCGCCGAGTCATCCGAGACTCCGGGCGGCTTCCCGTACAGCGCGACACCTGTTACGGGACGATTCACGAGTTTGGGGAAGCGACCGATCAGGACTCGAGTGAGCCGCTCGACGCGGTTCAAGATTCGGATGCCTTGTTCGGCTCCTACGAGGCGCTGACTCGCGACCCACGCTTTCATTACGAGCCTCGCGGTCTGCGGGTCGTGAGCTAGCGGCTGTCCACGCCAGAGCTGCGTGGTACGCTGCCCGGCGATGAGTCAGCTTGCCGAGCAGTATGGACCTTGGGCCGTCATCACCGGAGCCTCCGCGGGGATTGGAGCGGAGTTTGCACAACGCGTCGCCGAGCGCGGAATCAACGTCGTTTTGGTGGCGCGACGTCGCAACCGTCTCGAGGCGCTGGCGTCGACGATCGAAGACAGGTACCAAGTGGACGCGCGCGTGGCCCCGGCGGACCTCACTGTGCGTAACATCGTGGAGGTCTTGCGGCCGGCGCTTGCCGACATCGAGATTGGCCTCTTGATCAACTGTGCGGGTTTCGGTTCGAGCGGTCCGTTTCTCGACATGGATCCGAGCGTTCAAGAGTCGATGCTCAGTTTGAATTGCCGTGCTCCAATGCTCCTGACGCATGAAATCGTACAGGGGATGCTTGAACGGGGCAGAGGTGGCGTGATTGTGGTGTCCTCGGTGAATGCATTCTCCGCGGCACGGGGCATGACCAACTACAATGCAACGAAGTCTTATGACCTGCTCTTTGCCGAAGGTCTCGCCGAAGAGCTGCGCCCTTACGGCGTCGACGTGCAGGCGCTTTGTCCGGGAAACACGACCACCGAGTTTCAGCGGGTCGCGGGCCTCGATCCTGGTAAGTTTGGTCCGCTTCGGCGATGGGTCTTCTCCAGCCCTTCTTCGGTGGTGGCGACTAGCTTAAACGCGCTCGGGGGACGAGTGACGGTGGTTCCGGGCTTCCTCAACAAGCTCATGGTCTTCACGATCAGGCTTCTCCCGCGTCGCATCGCGACACGCTTGCTAGGCCTGCTGATGGACCGACTGTCGGTGGGGCACTAGCGGCGCCGCAATCGATCGAGGTCCGAGGGGCGGTCCACGTCGAATCCGATGCCGCTGCTGAGCTGGACGCTGACGGTGAGCCCGAGACGGCGGGCGCCCGCATGGTGACGCCGGAGGCTGTCATCATGCCCGAGGCAGCTCGGAAGCACGGTTGCAGGCTTCACCGCAATGACGTTGGTGCCCTGCTGCGCGAGATCGGGCACCAGTACGACGTCGCTCTCGTCGAGTTGGCGCAGCACGCTGGCGACGTCTTCCACGCTCAAGTCAGGTAGGTCGCTCATGCAGATCAGCACGCTGGTCGCGCCGCGTCCCTCCAGCTCTCGAAGCGCGGTGTCGACCACTTCGGCCAGGCCTGGGCTCCCGTCCGCATCCGAGAGGGCCAGCACCCCCAGGTCTTCGGCGAGCCCGCGAGCTTGGGCCGAGTCGCTAACGGCCGCGATGGCGTCGATCTCCGGCGAAGCTCGAAGGACCTGCACCACGTGCTCAAACAAGGAGCGCGCCAACTCGGCGCGTTCAGATGGAGCGAGGACTTCGGAGAGCCTCGACTTGCCTCGGTCGAATCCCTTGATCGGAACTAGTGCCCAACGACTCATTTCAGCTTCTGCGAAAACTCGATCAGTTCGCGGGCGAAGCGTACCCGATCTTCTTCGGTTTGAATGAGGATGTTCGTTTCGAGGATTGGATAGGGGGCCCCAAAGGAGTCTCCGTGGTGAAGCGCGTATCCATCGAGCAGGCCGTCGTAGTGCACGGCGACTGCCTCGGCCGATGGGGGCTGGCCGCCAATCTCCGAGATCATGGTAGCGAGCGGACCCTTGACCGCTTTGCCGTTCAGAATCGGACTCACTGCGACCGTCGTCGAATGCCGAACCGCTTCCGAAACGCCAGCCAAACCCAGGATCGGGTCGATCGACACATAAGGGTTCGAAGGGCAGATCACGACGAGATCGGCGACGTTCAGCGCATCGAGAACCGGCCGCGTGGGTTCGCCGTTTCCTCCGTGCAGAACTCGGCTCACCGGAGGCTCAGCCCGGGCTTTTACCAGCCAGTCCTGGAATGCAAACTCTTCGCCGCTCTTGGTGAGGATGCTCGTGGGGCATGGCTCATCGCTCATCGGAAGGATTGGCCGCTGGACCCCGAGTGCTTGGCAGAGGTCCGCAGTTGCTTGCGTCAGCGACTGCCCTCGGAGAAGAGCGCTGTTTCGGAAGAGGTGAGTGACCAGGTCACGGTCCCCGAGTTGGAACCAAGCGTCGAAGCCACGGCGCTTGGCTTCGCCCAGAACCTCGAAGGTTTCGTTCTCGATCCCCCATCCGCGATCCTCGGGAGCAAGGCCCGCGAGGGTGTACATGACCGTGTCGAGGTCAGGGCTGATGTGCAGACCCCAGTGCTCGAAGTCATCCCCCGTGTTCACCACCGCCGTGAGCGAGCCCCGGGGGAGCGCGCGATCGAGTCCGTCGACGAGCCGAGCTCCGCCCACGCCTCCGGCAAGCGCGACGACGGACAGGCCGTTCTCAGGTGCAGGAGTCATGCGTACAAGTCGTCGTCGGGATCTCGGAGCAAGACGGCGGCAGAATCGTGTGAGGGCTTGAAATGAAGCCCGCGAACCAAGGTCACCGGACGCCCTTCGTTGGCTTGTCCAGCGACGAGGTCTGCTGCCGCCGCAACGGAGTCGGCGATGGCCGACTCGGTTGCCTGAAGGACCCGGCCGTGCCGATCGATCGCACCGCGACGATCCCAGACTGCGGGGAGCCCCGCAACACCGAGCGCAAACCCCACTGTGCCACGTCGAAAGGGACGACCCCAGGAGTCGGTGACGAGGACTGCGACCTCCGAGGAGTAGTGCTCACAGAGCTTGCTGCGAAGCGCCGCTGCGCTCGCATCCGGGTCACGAGGCAAGGTGAGCACCCAGGGGCCGCTTCCTTTCGGGGAAGTCGCGGGCGCCGCATTGCTCGAGTCGATGCCGGCATTCGCCGAAATGAAACCTAAACGGTGCCGGACGATTAGTGCGCCGCTCGTCCTTCGTGAGATGCCAACGCTTTCCCGCAAAATCAGCTCCACGAGACGCGGGTCTTTGTCGAGCTCGATGCCGAGTTGATGGGCTCCGTCGCTCGGAACGATAGTCGCCAAGTCGACGAAGCAGCCTTCGGCCCGAGAGACGATCTTGCTGGCAATGACGATCACGTCGCCGTCGACCAGCTCGACCTTGGCACCGTCGAGGATCGAGACAATCAGGCCGAATAGGTCATCCCCCGCCTCGATCGTGGGCACCCCGGCGATTGTGCGAACCAAGAGCTCCGGCCCGACGCGAAGGTCGTCCGAGCGCGGCTCGTCGCGGCTCATTCCGTCTCCGGAATGCCCGTGATACGAATGCCAGAGCCCACGCTCTTATAGCGGCGATTGATGTGCAGGAGAACCGGCGTAATCGATTCGAGGGCGATGGCGTTTTTCAAAACACCGGCGTCGATGCCACGAAGGCCCAGGTCCGCAACCAGCGAAATGACAGTGGCGCGCGCGTCCTTGTCGTCGCCGCAGACCAGCACGTCGCAATCGAATGTGTACTCGGAATCGCCGAGGTGCTCCGAGCTGATGTGGTGCAGCGCCGCGACGAGCCGTGCGCCTTCGTTCAGCAAGGCACGGGCTTCCAGGGCGGCCGCTTGCCCTTCCGGCAAGTTCACGGAGCGGACCTTGGGCGGCTGCAGAGGCACCGTGATGTCGACGATGACCTTGTCACCGACCGCGTCTTTGATCGAGTCGAACGTGGGGCGATGCGCGCCGTACGGAACTGTGACGACGATGAGCTCGGCGTGCTGGCATGCCGCGATGTTATCGGCGCCCTGAATGCTCACCCCAAACTCCTGGGAGAGCTCAGCGGCCTTTGCCGCTCCCTTTTCGGCCTGGCGAGATCCGATGAACACCTCGTGCCCCGCCTTCGCCCAACGAACGGCCAGGCCACGACCCTCGCGTCCGGTGCCACCCACGATTCCGATCTTCATTGCAGCCTCACGAGTTGAGCTCAGCCATGAAGCGGAGCGTGTCCATGTCCTGTGACCCGACCATCAGAGTTCCGACCGGCGAATCTTTCCAGCGTTGAAATCGATCGCGTATGCGATCTCTGGACCCGACGAGATACAGCGCGTCGACCATTTCGTCCGGCACGGCGGCGATCGCTTCATTCCGCTTGCCGTCGAGGAAGAGCGTTTGAACCTTCTCGCAAGCCTCTTCGAAACCGACGAGGCTGAGGTAGTCCTTGTAGAAGTTCTTCGTCCTCGAGCCCATTCCCCCGATGTAGAGCGCGAGCTGCATCTTGCAAGGCGTCATCGCGTACTGCGGGTCGCCGATGATCACCACCACGGTGGGGGCGATGTCGAAGTTGTCCAGGCCTTTCCCGTTGCCCGCCTTCACGAAGCCTTCCTCGAAGTTCTTCATCAGAACTTCGGGGCGCTCCGGGTGCATGCAGGTGAGTAAGCAGCCATCCGCGATTTCGGCGGACATCGCCTGGGACTTCGGCGCCATCGAGCCGGTGAAGACAGGAAGATCGGCCCTGGCGTGGATCATACTTCGGAGCGGTTTGCCCTGGCCCGAAGAACCCGGTCCGCGATAAGGAATTTGGTAGCGCACACCGTCGAACTCGAGCGGTGCCTCGCGCGCAAAAATCATCTTCACGATCGTGACGTACTCTCGAAGCCACGTGAGTGATTTGTTGAAGGGTACGCCGTGCCAGCCTTCGACGACCTGCGGGCCGGAAGTCCCGAGCCCCATGATGAAGCGCCCGTTCGAGAGCGTGTCCATCGTCATGGCGGTCATCGCCGCGTTCGCTGGCGAGCGGCCCGGGAGCTGCATGATCGCGGTACCCAACTTGATCCTCGAAGTCTGCGATCCCACCCATGCGAGCGGAGTCACAGCGTCGTTGCCCCAGGATTCTGCCGTCCAAATCGAGTCGTACCCAAGGCGTTCGACCTCGGAGATCTTCTCGATGTCCACGAGGCCCTGGACGGTCGTATTCAACTGGGGTCCTGCGTATCCAAGGGTTAGACCAAGCTTCATCCGCAACTCCCAACAAAAGGGGACAGTCCCCTTTTTCAAATCGCGGGGACCCTATCAGGAAGAAGAACGCGTTTCAATTTGAAGCGGGCGGGGCCGCAGGTCAGCCTGCCTGAATGCGGGTGCTGGTCACTGGGGCCTTTGGTCGGCTCGGTCTGGAGGGCGTCGGGCGTCTCTTGGAAGAGGGCCATTCCGTGGTTGCCTTTGATGTCCCTAACCGGCGAAACCGAAAGGCCGCACGGCGGTTCACGAAGCGGATTCGAATCGTTTGGGGGGACATTCGGTCTGCGGATGACATTGGCCCGGCGGTCGCGGGCTGCGATGCGATCGTTCACAACGCGGGTGTTCTGGCGCCAGCCTCCGAGCTTCATCCCGACCTCGCTCATGCGGTCAACGTGGGCGGGACGAAGAACATTCTCGACGCGATGCGGCGCGAGAAGGAGCCGCCAGTCATCGTTTTTGCGTCGTCACTATCCGTCTGTGGCCCGCGCGTGCCCGGTGGTCCGCCACTCACCGGTGACCTCCCGGCCGTCGCAAGCGACAACTACACGTCCCACAAAGGCGAGTGCGAGCAACTTCTTCGTGAGTCGGGACTTCCCTACGTGATCTTCCGAATCGGAGTGTCGGTCGGGGTCAGAGCAGCCGCCGGGGATCTCTCCCCGCACGTCTTTCGTATGCTCTTCAGCATCAATCCGGACACGCGCCTCGAATGGGTGCATCCGGAGGATGTCGCCCTGGCGCAAATCCGCGCGATCGAATGTCGAGAAGCCGTCGGGAAGACTTTGATGATCGGTGGTGGCGAAAGCTGCCGGCTGACGTTCCGCGAATTTGTATGATGCGATGTTCGAATCGACCGGAGTAGGGCGCTTCCCGCTCGAAGCTTATGGAAGCGGCGTATACTACTGCGATTGGTTGGACACCGACGAGAGCCAATCGCTTCTGGACTACCAGCGCGTCAGTTTCGATGAGTTCATCGAACAATTGAGGAAAGCGTCGCGATTCAGCCGGCCCCTGGCTAGGGTATTCGCGCCACTCATCCGATGGTACATGCTGCGCTATTCCGACGCCTGGCAAACCAGGAGCGGCCGGGCGTAACCTCAAGCGCGCTGACTCGACACCGAGAGCGCTTCGCCCGTCATGTACGAGCTGTAGTCGCTGGCCAAGAAGACCATGACGTTCGAGATCTCCCAAGGCTCGGCGCCGCGGCCGAACGCCTCGCGTTTCTGGAGCTCTTCGAGCAGGCCGGCAGGGGTGACTTTCTCCAGGAACGGGTGCATGGCGAGCGACGGCGAGACACAGTTGATGCGTACGTTCCGCTCGGCGGCTTCGATCGCGGCGCATCGCGTAAGCGCCATGACCCCAGCCTTCGCAGCAGCGTAGTGCGATTGTCCCTCTTGAGCGCGCCAGCCAAGGACTGAGGCGTTGTTGACGATTGCTCCTCTGCCGCGGGGTATCATGTGCTTGAGCGCAGCGCGGGTGCAGCGAAAGCAGCCGTTGAGCGTCACGTCGAGCACAAGATCCCACTGCTCGTCGGTCATGTCCACGACCTTGGCGTAGCCGCCGAGCCCAGCGTTGTTCATGAGCACATCGACGTGCCCCATCTTGTCGATGGCAAGCTCGAACATCGCCTGCACTTCGTCTTCCTTGGTGACGTTACAGAGGACGACTTCGGGGCGCAGTCCGGTCCCAGCCTCGATCTTGTCGGCCGCTTCGCCGAGTCGCCGTTCGTGAATGTCGCTGATCACCAGCCCGGACGCCCCTTCCTCGGCGCAGCGCATGGCCGTTGCAAAGCCAATGCCCGTCCCTGCGGCTGCGGTCACGAGAACGTTTTTGCCTTCGAGCAGGCCGTGCCCGCCGACGTACGTGGGTTTCGTGGTCATCGCGGCTCCTTCGGCAGCCCGAGTCCTCGTTCGCCGATGATGTTTCGTTGGATTTGATTCGAGCCGGCATAGATCGTGTCGGCTCGCGAAAAGAGATACCACTTTTGCATCGCGGTGAGCTCATAAGGTGCGCCATCGAGGAGCTCCGCTTCCGGGCCGAGCAGATCCATCGCGAGCTTACCCAGGTCACGATGCCAGTTCGACCAGTAGAGTTTGCTGATCAGGGCTTCGCGGTTCAGGTCGGCGCCTTCGTGCTCCAGCATTCGAAGTGCGTTCACGCGCATGATTCTGAGGCCAATTGCGGCCTGTGCGATCCGTTGACGAAAGATGGGGTCCTTTGCGGCTCCCGACTCCTGGGCGGCAGCGACGACCTGTTCGAATTCCTTCTGGAAGAGGTACTGTTGGCCGAGCGTCGATGCTCCGCGCTCGAAGGCAAGGGTGCCCATGGCCACTTTCCAGCCGTTGTTGATCCCACCGACGACATGATCCCTCTTTGCCTTGGCGCCGTCGAAGAACACTTCTGCAAACTCGGAGCTCCCGCCCATCTGTCGGATCGGGCGCACCTCGATGCCGTCTTGTTTCATCGGAACTAGAATACAACTGATGCCCCGATGCTTTGGAGCTTCGGGATCGGTGCGGCAGAGCACGAAGCACCAGTCCGAATGCAGGGCACCCGAGGTCCATATCTTCTGCCCCTCGATGATCCAGTCTTCGCCGACCAGCGTGGCTTTCGTCTGCAGGTTCGCGAGGTCGGAACCGGCGCCGGGTTCCGAGTAGCCCTGACACCAGATTTCGTCGCCTGAAACAATAGGCGGCAGAAAGCGTTCCTGCTGCTCCGGCGAGCCGAAATGGATCAAGGTTGGCCCGAGAAGTGTTTCGCCAATGTGGCCAACGTTTCCGGGGCCGTTCGCACGCACGTACTCCTCGTTGAAAACTGCTTCTTCCTTGATCGAGCAAGCGCGGCCGCCAAACTCTTTCGGCCAGCCAATGCAGTTCCAGCCGGCAGCGCCCATGACCTTGCCCCAGGCCACCCGCTCTTCGACGTAGCGGTCCTGGTCACCGGAGGCGCCTCGGCCCTGCAGGTGTTTGAAAGGGCCATTGAGCTGCTCCTGCAACCAGGCGCGAACCTCTTGGCGAAACGCCTCTTCCTCTTCGTTTAGCTGTATCTCCATCACAAACCCATCTGCGCTGCGACCCGCTCTCGGTGAAAGGCAGGGTCGCCGAAGAGATTCTCAGACGCCTTGGCTCGCTTGAAGTAAAGGTGTGCGGGGTGCTCCCACGTGAACCCGATGCCGCCGTGAATCTGGATCGTTTCGGCGGCGCAGTGGAAGAACGTATCCGAGCAATATGCCTTGGCGCTCGAGGCGGCCTCTTGAAGGCCGTCACCATTCTGTGCCGCGAGCGCGCTCGCGTAGAAAGCCGCCGAGCGTGCCGACTCGACCATCATCAGCATGTCGGCGCACTTATGCTTGATCGCTTGGAACGAACCGATCGGCCTACCGAACTGCTTACGCACCTTGGCGTACTCGACCGACATCTCGAGGCAGACCTCCGACGCGCCCACTTGCTCCGCAGCAAGCGCGATTCGGGCGAGATCCAATGTCTTCTCGCAGAGCCCCCAGCCTCGGCCCTCATCGCCGACTAAGGCGTCGTCCGAGACGGTCACCTCTCTGAGCTGGACCGAGGCCAGGCGCCTGGTTTGATCCATCGTTGGCAGCCAGGCGCGTTTCAGACCTTCTGCGTCGCCAGGCACAAGGAACAAGCTCACGCCTTCGGCGCCAGCGCTGCCCTCGGAGCGGGCCGCGACGATCAGCAAATCGGCGGTGTGCCCGTCGAGCACGTAGCTCTTGTCGCCGCGGAGCAGGTAGCCTGACCCGTGTCGCGCGTAGGTCGCTTCGACACCGTCCGCGTTCATCCGGTTGTTCCTCTCCGCGAATGCAAGAGTTGCCCGCGTCTCGCCGGAGGCAATCATCGGCAGGTAAAGCTCCTTCTGAGCTTTGCTACCGCTGAGCAAGAGCGCATTGGCCCCTAAACCAATCGTGGACAGAAACGGAGCGCAGAGAAGGGCGCGACCGATTTCCTCCATCAGTGGATGGAGGTCCAGGTAGCTCATGCCCAGGCCGCCGTACTCTTCGGGGATCGTAAGCGCCGTCCATGCCAGCTCCTCGGAGAGCTGCGCCCAGATCGCCGGGTCGTAGCCTCGTTCGGTTTCCATCGCTGCGCGGACACGCTCCTCCGACGACGCGACCTCCAAAAACCTACGCGCGGTTCGTCTGAGCTCGTTCTGATCTTCCGAGAATGAAAATTCCATTCCCTCAGTCTCCTTGGTTGACGCTAGCGGCTGAAATGAACGCCGGTGTTTCGCCGCCGCCGTGAAGAACGAGATTCGCGCCGCTCACATACGCTGCGAGGGGGGAGGCGAAGAACATGCACGCCCCCGCGACGTCGTCGGGCGTGCCGAGCCGCTGCAGGGGCACTGTTTGCGCGACACGCGCGATTCCATCTTCGTCGCCATAGTGTAGATGCGCTTGCTCGGTCCGAATCAGGCCCGCTGAGATCGAGTTGACGCGCACCTTGGGCGCCCACTCGATCGCTAACGTGCCGCTCAAGTTGATCAGCCCCGCTTTTGCAGCGCCGTATGCGGCTGTTCCAGGGGAAGGCCGTACCCCGGACACGCTAGCGATATTGATGATCGAACCGCCCGAGGCCTGGCCCTGCATGATGCGGTTGGCTTGCTGGGCACAATGAAGCGCAGCGGTGAGGTTGAGCTGGATGATCTTCTCGGAGAAGCGGGGAGAGGCCGTCGCGGCCTCCGCGAAAGGCGCGCCGCCAGCGTTGTTGACGAGCACGTCTAGGCGTCCGAGCCGTTCGACCACTTCGTTCACCATCTTCTCGACTTGTTCCGCATCCCGAACGTCGGCGCTCACGAAGAGGGCACTCTTGCTGCCGGCGCATGGGAGCACATCGGGCTCGGTGCGCCCACACACCGCAACGTCGGCGCCCGCCGCGAGAAACGCCTCAGCGATGCCTCTGCCGATCCCTCGGCTTCCGCCGGTGATCAGGGCTGCTCGGCCGCTGAAGTCGAAGGGGTTGCTCATGTTCCGTAGACCTTGAGCAGCGGCTGCGCTTTGGACAGAAGCTCTTTGACCGCCGGTCCCAGCTGGGCGGCGTCCCAGCGCTTGCCGATGTCGATCGTCTGCTCGCGGCGGTAGCCATCGAATACGGTGACGGTCCCGCCAAAGATCTCCCAGACGCGTCCAGTCACTTCGCGCGACTGCGAGCTTGCGAGCCAGGCCACGAATGGCGAGACGTTGGCCGGATCGTTCGCGTCGAAGCCCTGGTCGGGCGCCTTCATCGCATCACCGAACGCGCCTTCAGTCATGCGAGTACGCGCGATGGGGCAAATCGCGTTAGAGGTGATGCCATAGCGGCCGAGCTCGGCCGCCTGCACGAGGGTCAGAGTTGCGATGCCTGCCTTCGCCGCGGAGTAGCTCGACTGACCGACGCTCCCGAGGACGCCCGCTCCCGAGCTCGTGTTGATGATGCGCGCGTCGACCTGCTCTCCAGCCTTGACGAGCCCTCGCCAATACGCCGCTGCATGCCGGGCCACGCAGAAGTGTCCCTTGAGATGGACGCGAATGACAGCATCCCATTCTTCTTCGCTGCAGCTCACGAACATACGGTCTCGAACGAAGCCCGCGTTGTTGACGACGGCATCGAGCCGTCCGAACTCGTCAATCGCCCGCCGCACGAGTGCTTTGGTCTGTTCCCAGTCCGCAACGTCGGCGCCGTTGGCCACGGCTTCGCCGCCCATGTCCCGAATCGCTCGAACGACCTCGTCCGCCGGCCCGTGGCCGCCGCCCTCGCCGCTGTTGCTGACCCCAAGGTCGTTGACCACGACTTTCGCGCCTTGCCGCGCCAGCTCGAGCGCATGCTCACGGCCGATGCCGCGCCCTGCGCCCGTTACGATCACTACTCGTCCATCACAAATGCCAGTCATTCTCAAACCTCTGCGTCGGCCAACTTGACCAACAGTTTTCCTCGATGATCACCGCTGAACAGTCGAAGGAATTGCGATGGGGCCTCCTCGAGACCTTCGACGATGTCGTCGCGATGGTGAATCTTGCCCTCGCGTATCCATCGCGCGAGGTCTGCACGGGCCTCGTCGTACTGGGACGCAAAATCCAAGGTCGTGAAGCCCTCCATGCGGGCGCTCTTGGCGAGGAGTTGCAGGTAGTTGCTCGGCCCGGGCGGAAGCTCGGCTTCGTTGATCTGCGAGATTGCGCCGCAAACGATCACTCGACCGTGCTGGTTGAGACGGGTCAGCACCGTGTTGAGGATCTTCCCGCCGACGCTGTCGAAGAACAGGTCGACGCCCTCGGGGCAAGCTTCTTTGAGGGCAAGCCGCAGGTTTGTCGTCTTGTAGTTGATCGCGGCATCGTAGCCGAGCTCGCCGGTCAGCCAGGCGCATTTCTCGTCGCTGCCTGTTAGACCTACGGCGCGACAGCCTTTGAGCTTTGCGATCTGGCCGACAATCGAGCCGACCCCGCCGGCCGCGGCGGACACCAGAACCGCCTCGCCTTCCTTGGGTCGTCCGACCTCGAGCAAGCCAAAGTATGCCGTCAGCCCCGTCCCGCCGAGCACGCTCAACATCGTAGAAAGCGGAACGCCCTCCATCGTCTGCACTTTGCCGTGAAGCATCCGCGAAGAAACGACGCTGTACGATTCCCAGGCTGCCAGCGCCTGCACGAGCTGCCCAACCGGCCAGCCCTCCGCTTTCGATTCGACGATCTGCGAAAGCGTTCCGCTCCGAATCGGCGCGCCTATCCCAATTGGCGGCAAATAGGATTTCGCGTCGCTCATCCAGCCGCGAATCGCGGGGTCGATCGACAAGTACAGATTCCTGAGCAGCACCTCTCCCGCCTCGGGCGCGCCCACAGTCGCCTCAGCCAGCTCGAAATCCGCAACATCCGGCACCCCAGCAGGCCGCTTCTTCAACAAAATCTGCCGATTAACCTCCGTCACGCGCCCTTAGACTGAAACATGTTTCACTTTCTGCAAGGGGACACGCTCCCCCTCCAAAACCTGCATAGTTTCCCATGCTTGGGACGCACACCGCGAAAATCCAATCCAAGCCGGGTTTTCGCGCTGTGGGTCCTAAGCCGCCGAAAACGCGTGTCTATTTTGGGTCGAGCGTGTCCCCCTGTTCGCTTAGTTCCATGTGATGCCGCGTTGCCAGAGGACGGCGAGGTCCATGGTGAGGGCGATCGACCAGTGGAGGAGGGCGCCAAGGAAGAAGGAGCGGTGGCGGAGGGCGAGGTAGCCGAGGGTGAAGCCGGCGACGATCGAGGCGTTGACCTCGAGGATGGGTTTTCCGTAGTGGCCGATGCTGTACATCATGACCATCCAAGGGAGAGCGCTCACGTCCAGGTCTCGGCCGAGGCCGAAGGTCATGTAGCCGCGCCACAAGCTCTCGCCCGAAAGGAACACCATGAAGTAGGCGGCCTGGTAGAGGACGAAAAGCCGGATCGATACCTCGGCGCCGTTGAGCAGGCCGCGGGTTTGTGGATAGCTGGCTTGAAAGTCGGGGAGGGCCGATGCCCAGAGGACCAGTGGAACCATCAAGAGGAAAAGACCGAAGTAGACCCAGCGCATGCGTGTTCCACCACGCACGATGTAGCCGTATGCGCTTGGCGGCTGCCTGAGCTTGAAGCGTAGGAGGAGGTAAGGAATGAACAATCGTAGAAGCACGCTGCAACTCGCGAAATAGGCGAATCCAAACAAAGGGGTCTGCGCGTTCCGTGGGACGAATCGCTCGAAGAGGAGTCGATAGGTGTCGGACCGGCCGAACGCCAAGAACGAGACCAGCAAGACCATCGAGCTGATGACGACGAAACGTGCTTCGTAGGAAATGTCCGAGAAGCGAACGCCCGTCAACAAGCGAAGCAGCCCGAAGTACAGAAGACTGCCAGCCACGATGTAGAGCGGAATCGAGGCCGGCATCTGTTGCCCCCAGAGGCGCCAACTCCAGTTCAACGGCAGGAGCACCGCAACCGTAGCCGTCGTCAGGCTCCAGAATCCGCGACGTCCAATTTCGATTTTCGCGTGCTTCAAGGGTTTCGCACCGAACCTCGCTGCTGCCGTAACAAATCGTCATCCCTCCGACGCAGCGCAGCGCCTATCGCAACTCAGCCAAGCCGTTCGACCACCGTCGCCATGCCCTGGCCACCACCAACACACATCGTTTCGACGCCGTACCGGCTGTCACGGGACTGCAGGTTGTGGATCAGCGTCGTCATGATGCGAGCGCCGGTTTGGCCGAAAGGGTGGCCGAGGGCGATCGCACCGCCGTTGACGTTGAGCTTGTCGAAAGGAATGCCGAGCTCGCGCGCGGACGGAATCACCTGCGCGGCGAAGGCCTCGTTGATTTCCACCAAGTCGATGTCTTTGATGCCGAGCCCCGCACGGCCGAGCGCCTGCTTCGTAGCTCCGATGGGGCCCAGGCCCATGATTTCCGGATTGAGCGCGGAGACCCCGGTCGAAACGATACGCGCCAAGGGCGTGATGCCAAGCTCTCGCGCGCGACTGTCGCTCATGACGATGACGGCCGCAGCGCCGTCATTGAGCGGGCAGGCATTGCCGGCAGTGACCGTGGCCTTCTCGCCTATCTGTCCGAGGAGAACCGGCTTGAGCCCGGCGAGCTTCTCGGCCGTCGTGCCGTGCCGTGGGCAGTCGTCGGTGTCGACCAGCGCGCCGCTCGGCGTGGTGACCGGCGTGATCTCCTGCGCGAAGAAGCCTGATTTCTGGGCGGCTTCGGCTCGCTGTTGAGAAAGCGCTGCGAACTCGTCCTGCTCCTCACGGGATACGGCCATGTACTGAGCAACGTTCTCCGCGGTCTGCAGCATCGTGATGTAGACGTCCGAGAGGCCGCCGGCCGGCTCCCAGTAGCCCCCATCGGGCGTCATGAGCTTGGCCATGCGCTCTTCGGACTCCACGAACTTGGGGTTCTTGGTGTTCTCCATGCCGTCGGACTTGCCAAAGCCAAAGCGGCTAACGCACTCGACGCCAGCAGCGATGAACACGTCGCCTTCACCAGCCTTGATCGCATGGGCCGCCATCCGAATCGTCTGCAGCGAAGAGGAGCAGTACCGATTGACAGTCGTACCTGGTGAATCGAGGCCGGAAAGCAGGCTCACCACCCGACCCATGTTGTAGCCGTGCTCACCCGCGGGCTGCGCGCAACCGATCATCAAGTCTTCGACCGTTGCCGGGTCGAGGTTCGGCACCTTCGCCAATGCCGCCTTCACCGCGATGGCAGCAAGGTCGTCCGGGCGCATTTCGATCAGCGACCCCTTGAAGGCGCGGCCAATCGGCGTTCGCGCGGTTGAAACAATCACGGCTTCGGGCATGACTTACTCCTCGATGAACATCGAACCCTGTGCACTGCGCAGGGCGTTCTTTAGCACCTTTCCCGTCGCATTGCGGGGAAGAGGTGCGCTGCGGGGCTCCCATTGGCTGGGCACCTTGTAATAGGCAAGAACCTCAGCAACCCAACTCTCCATTTCTTCGATGCCGAGCTCCTGGCCCGCCTCGAAAACGACGACCGCCTTCGCGACTTGACCGAGCTCCTCGTGGTCGACGCCGATGACCGCCGCTTCCGCAATTGCGGGGTGTGTTTCGAGGCGCTGCTCGATTTCGAAAGGGTAAACGTTCTCTCCTCCGCGCAGAATCAAATCACGCTTGCGTGAAGCGATGTAGAGCTTGCCGTTATGCAGCCGCCCGACGTCACCGGTACGAAGCCATCTCCCGGCACCGATGGCGCAACGGGTCGCTTCGGGATCTTCCCAGTACTCACGCATCACCAGTGGTCCACGCAGGTAGATTTCCCCTTCCTCGCCCTCTTCGACACGCTGTCCTCGCTCGTCGCGAATTTCGACGTCGACGACCGGTACCGGGCGTCCGACCGAGGCTGGATCGGCGCTCAGCTCTTCGCCGACGTTCAAGGTCGCAAAGGCAGTGCCCTCGGTCAGACCGTAGCCGACACCCATCGTATGACTGCACTGCGGAAAGAGCGAGTGCGCCTTCTCGATCAACGGAGCTGGGATGGGCGACCCGCCGCCACCCACCGAGCGAAACGAGCTCAGGTCGTACTCGCCGACCTTCGGATGGTTGAGTAGTCGGTGAAGGACGGTGGCAGTATAGCCCCAGCCCGTAACCTTCTCGCGCTCGATGAGAGCGAGCGTCGTTTCAGGGTCGAAGCGCCCCATCGGCCAAACCGTCTTGGCGCCTCCCGCAAGCGCCGTCACCGCAGCGCAGTGCAATCCGGACACGTGAAAGAGTGGGCTCGTCACGAGGATACTGTTCGCAAGCTGTGGAAGCTCGGCTGCCTTGGGGTTGGCCATCATCAGCCGCGCGCCATGGAAGAAGCTGACCATGAGCATGTTGGTCACGTTGCCGTGGGTATGAACGACGCCCTTGGCGCGGCCGGTAGTACCGCTGGTGTAGAGGATAATCGCGGGATCGCTTTCGTCGATGGGTTGCGTGGGCAGCTCTGCGCGTGGATACTCTTTGAGCAGCGAGTCGAACTCGTCCTCAGCGACCAGCATCGGCAGACCGGGGTCTCCCGTGATTCGGGCGGCCCGCTTTTCGTCCGCGATGAGTAGCTTCGGCTTGCTGTGCCCGAGGGCGTACCGAATCTCGTCTTCGGTCCACCAGCCGTTCAGCCCTACACAAATGGCGCCGAGGCTCACGGTTGCCCAAAACGAAACGATCCATTCAGGGCAGTTCGCCGCCAAGATGGCCACTCGGTCTCCGCGGCCGACGCCAAATCGATCTGCAAACGCTGCGGCTGCGCTTGCCACGAGCTTCTCGTGGTCTTCGAACGTGAACCGTCGCTCCCGTTCGGCCTCGCGAAAGACCATGTATTCGGCGCCGGCGAACTCTCGGCCGCGCAGCAAAACGTCACGAAGCGAGCGCGCGCGCTTGGCGAACACCCGAACGCGCTCCCCGAGCACTTCTTCTTCGGCGAGTTCAAACGGCGCACCCTCCGCAAGGAGCTGCGCTTCGACCGCTGCGAGTCGGTTGGTCGCGGATGTCGTTGGATCGCTCACGGCCGTGCTCTGCCTGAGGGCGCCATCTTCTCGCGGAGCTGGCCACGCAACCAGGCCTCGGCCGAAGGGGTATCTCGAAACATCCGCACGGGGATCGGGCTCGGCGCAACCCAGGAAATGGCTGTCCACAGGCCTTGTTGAATCGAATTGCCGAAGATCATGGCGCCGCCTGCACAGTTTGCGGCCAGATGCCCCCGATCACGGTGGATCCAGTCGATGATGCCCCTGCGCTGCGTCGCTGGCACCCGACCCACCTCACGTGCGTCGATGATCACGCCATACACTTGTCCGCGCCGCGCCCATTTACTCATCACGTCGAGGTGCCGTTCCCATTCGGCGTCGTCGCACAGCCCCTGGTAGGTCATGCGCAGCAGCGGTTTCTCGGTCTCATCAAAGATGACTTGGCCCATGGCGTTCGCGCTCAGTTTAGTCAGCCCCGCGGGGCGCTACAACGTGTATCCCCCATCCACGAAAATGGTCTGCCCCGTAATATAACGGGCCCGCGACGAGGCGAGGAACACCGCAGCGTCGGCAACCTCTTCGGGCGTCCCAAAACGCCGAAGAGGCGTGTTGCGAGTCGCCGCGTCGATCCATTCCTGGCTAAGCTCGCCACGTTCGACGAGCTTCGGAAACATTCCCGCGTCGACCACGCCTACCGCAACGATGTTTGCACGGATGCCGTTCCGCCCCTCTTCGCGGGCGATTCCCCTCATGAGCGCCTCGATCGCGGCCTTGGGTGCAACTGAAAGCACATCGCCCGGTGGAAATCGTTTCACGCCTGCCGAGCTGATGAACACGATGGAGCCCCGGCTCTTGCGAAGGTGCGGAAGGGCCGCATGCGCCACGTGAAAGAAACCGTTCACGTCCCAGTCCATGGTGTTCCGCCACTGCTCCGGCGTGAGCTGGCTGATGTAAGGCTGCTCGATGTGTGTGCCGGCCGCGTGCGCAACGCTGTGTATCGTGCCGTGCTGCTCGACGAGCTCATCGAGGCAGGCCTTGACGGAGTCGAGGTTGCCGAGCTCGATCGGGTGCACCGAGCAAAGACCACCCCCGGCACGGATTTGTTCCGCGACCGAGACGGCTGCATCCCCGTGATGGCGGTACGTGATCGCGAGCGGGACCCCGGCTGCCGCAAAACCAAGCGCGATCGCACTTCCGATACCACCGCTGCCTCCGATAACGAGCGCTACACCCTGTGGAAAATCAGCCATTTGCCAGCTCCCGAAGCTCGAACTTCACGACCTTGCCGGTCGCGTTGCGGGGTAGGGCTTCGACGACCTCGACGCGTCTCGGAACTTTGAAGTTCGCCATGTTCTTCCGGCTCCATGAAATCACCGCGTCGGCTGCAAGGGCCTGACCCGGCGCGGGGACGACGAATGCCATCCCGACCTCGCCAAGTCGTTCGTCGGGCACCCCGATGACCGCAACCTCACCCACGCCGGGCATCTGCAGCAAGGTGTTTTCGATTTCTGCCGGGTAGGCGTTGAAGCCGCCTACGATGAACATGTCTTTGAGGCGGTCGGTGATTTTGACGTAGCCCCGCTCGTCCATGGTTCCGATGTCGCCGGTATGGAGCCAGCCCTCTTCGTCGATGGCCTTCTTGGTTTCCTCACCAGCATCGAAGTAGCCCTTCATGACGTTGTAGCCGCGAACGACGATTTCGCCGGGCTGGTTCGCCGGAACGGGGCTGCCTGCGCGGTCGATGATCCGAACCTCGACATTCGGGATCGCCCGTCCGCTGGTCGTCGCGATGGTTTCCGGATCGTCGTCGAGTCGGCACATGGTAACGACGCCGCAGCTTTCGGTGAGGCCGTAAGCGGTAATGACCGTGTCGAATCCGAGCTCGTCTTTCATGCGGTGAATCAGCTCAACCGGGATGACGGCCGCCCCCGTGACCGCCAGGCGCAGACTCGAGATGTCGAACTGCGCGCGATCGGGGTGGAGCAGCATGGACTGATAGAGCGAAGGAGGCCCCGGCAGCATGGTGATGGCATCCTCTTCGATGCGCCGAAGCACGACGTTGACGTCGAAGACCGCCTCTGGGAACACCGTGGCGCCGCGCATCAAAGCGGAAAACCAGCCCGCCTTGTATCCAAAACTATGAAAGAACGGCAGTACGATCAGATATCGGTCACCCTCGCGAAGCCCGACGATCGAGCTCCACTGATCGAAGGTGCGCAGGTTTTGTGCGTGCGTGCACATCGCGCCCTTGGGCTTGCCGGTCGTGCCTGACGTGAAGAGGATGTCCGCGAGATCGTCGGGTCTCACCTCGTTCGCGCGATCTTTTGCCGCGCTCGATGGTGCTTCCGAGGCGAGCTCGAGGAAGGCGTCGTAGCTGAGCGTGCCTTCGGGCGCGTCCCCGCGAAGCACGATGATCTGCTCGAGCTGGGGAAGGTCCGCGCCCGCCTCCCGAAGGAGCGCCACGTAGTCGACATCGAGGAAGGCGGTCACCGTGAACAGCGCCTTCGCTCCGCTCTTTTGGAGCAGGTACGCCGCTTCCATTCCTTTGTATCGGGTGTTGACCGGGACCAGAACCGCGCCGACCGAGTGAATCGCCAAAGCACAGACAATCCACTCCCAGCTGTTCGGCGACCAGATGGCGATCCGATCGCCCTTCTGAATCCCCGTGGCGATCAGCGCCCGGGCGGCCTCGTCGACGCGTTTGGCGAGCTCGACGAAGGTCAGGGTCGTCGCGCCGTCCACGATGGCCGGCCGGCCAGCAAGGGTTTCGGCCTGTTTTTCCAGCATCTCGGGAATGGTCTCGAACACGGCGCCCGTGATATCCTCAAGCCCGAAATTGAGCAACACAGCACCATTGGGTCACCGTTTATTTCATCCCCATTCTGGGATTGACGCGATGTGTAATGTCTTCACACTCCTGCCGTTTCTAGGGCTCCTTCAGCTTAATGAGGATTCCTCACTTACGGCTTCGCAACACTTATCACTTAGAAATGGGCTTGATTGATGGACTGGGATTGGGGTTCGCGCCCGACCTATGAGTCGGACCGCCTAGGCGTCGACGGGAGACTCTCCCCCGTCGTCTTCTACGACATGAAGCAGCCTCGACTCGTCGAGGACCACGAGATCGAGCTCATGCTCGGCATGGTCGATTTTCACATCAAAAATGGGCTGCCATTCCTTGGGCTCGTTCGGCACGAGCGCGGCACAGGCGTGATTGCGGCCCGCCACCGAAAGAGGTTTGCCGATTGGCTGGAGTCGCGCCGCAACACCTTGAAGCGCGACCACCTGTCGGTGGTCGTCGTCGTTCCGGAAGCGATCTACCGGGCCGTGCTTCGGGTGGTGTACCGCTTTCGGACACCACCCCTTCGCACGATCACCATGCCGGATCTTGCGGGCGCTGCCGTGGCGGTGCGCGCCGAGCTCAAGCGCATGGGACAGCCCATCGGCCCTGAGATCGAAGGGTTCCTCAAGACGCTGGCCGCCTGAGCACCCTCTCGTCGACTTGACCCGCGGACTGAAACGCGTTTCACTTCGGCCCTGCTTCGAAGGGACGCGCCGTGGGTATTTCGCACGAAATCATTGATGGAATTGCCGAAATCGTCGTCGACTATCCTCCGGTCAACGCCATCCCCGTAGCCGGTTGGTTCGAGCTGGCGGAGCGGATCACGGCCGCAGGCAACGACCCGGACATCCGCGCTGTCGTCCTGCGGGCCGAGGGCAGAGGCTTCAATGCCGGCGTCGACATCAAGGAGATGCAGAACAGCGAAGGTTTCGACGCGCTTCTCGGCGCCAATCGGGGCTGCTGGGAATCGTTCAGAGCGGTCTACGAGTGCAAGGTTCCGGTCATCACCGCCGTGCATGGCTACTGCGTGGGCGGCGGCATCGGCCTGGCCGGCAACTCGGATATCCTCATCGCCGCCAAGGGCACCAAGTTCGCTCTGCCCGAGGTCGACCGGGGCGCGCTCGGGGCCGCCACTCACCTGGCTCGTCTCGTCCCGCCCCTCAAGATGCGGGCGATGGTGCTTACCTGTGAGAGCGCAACGGCGGAAGAGCTCCACAACTGGGGTTCGGTCTACGCCCTGGTCGAAGCCGATCGGCTTGCCGACAAGGCGAGAGAAATTGCTCGCACCTTCACGAAAAAGATCCCGCGCGTCGTGCGCGTGGCCAAGGAGTGCCTCAACAACATCGATCCCGTGGACGTGAATCGTTCCTACAGGTTCGAGCAGGGCTTCACATTCGAGCTCAACTTGGCCGGTGTGGCCGACGAGGCGCGTGACGCGTTCGTAGACAAGCGCGACCCCGAGATCGACAAGAAGTGAGGTAGCTTCGTGATGGACAAACGCATGACGGTCGACGCTCGGGCGCAGTGCAGCAAACGGCGGCCGGCTGCGCGTCGCTTGCCGCGGGCCTGATCATCGGGCGCGGCCCGGCGGGCGAACTGACGCACTACGGTTGGATCGGCATCAGCGGGGCCCTGTTCACGCTGGCCGCCATCGCCTGGGCGGCGCGCGTGCGTGCGCTCAGTTAGTCCGGCTCATACGGTTAGACCGAGGACGCTGCGAGCGCGTCGCGCAACAGACGGAACAGCTCGCGGTAGGCGCGCAAGGGCTTTGCGGCTGCCTGCTCTTTGCGTGCATTGCGTATTGCGGTGCGCAGTGCCTGCAGGTCTGCGCCGGGACATTCGGCCGCGAACGCAGTCAGTGCATCGTCGTCTTCGATCAGGCGCGTGCGCCAGTTTTCGATCCGGTGCAAACGTGCCGTCTCGGTGGCCGATTGTCCGCGCAGGGCGGCGAGCCGTTCGCGTATCGGCTCGGGATCGACGTGACGCATGAGCTTTCCGATGAGCTGCAGCTGACGCCGCCTGGCCCCGTGGCGGGTCATGCGCCGTGCATCGACGATCGCCGCGGCGAGCGGCTCGGGCAGCATCATCTTGGCGAACTGGGTATCCGACAGGTCGACCAGTGCAACGCCGAGCGCCTGCAATTCGTGCATCGCACGCTTTTGCTGCGTCTTGCTGACGACGTCGTTTTGCATCGCGCTGTTATCATAGCGCGTCATGTCGCATGCACCACGGTTCAGCTACAGCTCGGAACAATTGCGCGAGCGCGCCTCGGACGTGCTCGCGCACGCGAAACGTCTCGGTGCGTCGGCTTGCGAATGCGATGTCTCGGAGGCGCATGGCCTGTCGGTGACGGTGCGCATGGGCGAGGTCGACACGATCGAGCACAACCGCGACAAGGGGCTTGGCGTGAGCGTGTATTTCGGCGATCGGCCGCACGTCCGCCGCGGCCATGCGAGCACCTCGGATTTTTCGCCCGGCGCGATTACGCGTACCGTCGAGGCGGCGGTGGCGATCGCGCAGCGCACGGCCGCGGACGATTGCGCTGGATTGCCCGAGCCGGAGCTGCTCGCGCGCGACCTGCCGGATCTCGATCTCTATCATCCCTGGCGCCTCGACACCGAAGGCGCGATCGACATTGCGCGGCGCTGCGAGCAGGCCGCATTCACGCTATCGCGCAAACTGAAGAAATCCGAAGGCGCAACCGTGTCGGCCCAGCATGCCCAGTTCCTGTTCGCCAACAGCCTTGGATTTGCTGCCGGATTCCCGAGCTCGCGCCACGGGCTCTGGTGCTCGGTGATCGCCGAGGACCGTGGATTGATGCAACGCGACGACTGGATGAGCGCAAACCGCGTCGCCGGCCAACTCGCCGACCCGGAAGCGCTCGGGCGCTATGCCGGCGCGCGCGCACTCGCCCGGCTTGGCGCCCGCAAAATTGCGACCTGCCAGGCGCCGGTGCTGTTCGAGGCACCCGTGGCGGCGCAACTGCTCGGCAGCTTCGTGGCGGCCGCGAGCGGCGGCAGTCTCTATCGCAAGGCGTCCTTTCTCGTCGACAGTCTCGGCCGGCGGCTGTTCGCGCCGGGGGTGACGATCGAGGAGCGCCCGCACGAGCCGCGTGCGATGGCGAGCACGCCGTTCGACGACGAGGGCGTTGCCACGCGCAGGCGGAAGGTGGTGCGCGACGGCGTGCTCGAGGGCTATTTTCTTGGCTGCTACTCGGCGCGCAAGCTCGGCCTGCAGAGTACGGGAAGCGCCGGCGGTCACCATAATCTCGAGATCCGCATGGGCGATGCGAAGCGCGCGCCCAATTTCGTCGGCATGCTGAAGGCGCTTGGCCGCGGGCTGCTGGTGACCGAATTGCTCGGTCATGGCGTGAATCTCGTGACCGGCGACTATTCGCGCGGCGCGGCGGGCTATTGGGTCGAGGGCGGCGAGATCCAGTATCCGGTCGAAGAGATCACGATCGCCGGCAACTTACGCGAGATCTTCCGTGGCATCAGCGCGATCGGTAGCGACACCGTGGTGCGGGGTGCGCGGCGCTCGGGATCGGTTCTGGTCGCCAATATGACCATCGCCGGCGCCTGACCCTCGGCGCCTCTTACGTAAAATCCAACCGGTTGTCGAGCAGCACGCCGAAGATGCGTACCGGCTGCCGGCGCGGCATTTCCATCGGTGGCAGCGGTTTCGCGTTTAGCGGATGGTTGGACACGGACAGTGCAGCCATCACGGCGTCAGAGAGTACGAATTCTCCGGCGCGCGAGCGTCGCGCAAGGCGTTCGGCAATGGTCACCGTGTCACCGAATGCGCTCATGATGCGTGTGGCGCCGGCCGCGCCGCTTTCGCCGAAGACGGCTTCGCCGAGATGCAGGCCCATGGCCGCTGCGGTCTCCACGCCGTAGTCGTTCTTCCAGCGCTCCGCCAGTCCCGTCAATTCGACCTGAAGCGCGAGTGCGGTTTGCGCGGCTTTCTGCGCGGTCTGTAGCGGCGGCGCGCCGCGGAACGCAATCAGGGCCGTATCGTTCTGCACGCCGAGCGACTCGCCGCCGGCCTGTGCCGCGGTCTCGCCAGCGAGCGACAGGAACTCGTTGACCAGTGCTATGACGATCTCGGGTTCGAGCATGTCGGCAATCTGCTCGAACTGGCGCAACTGGACGAACAGAATGACTGCAAGCTGGCGCTCGGCCTTTGCGCCCTGTTGCATGATGGCCTCCGGCATTGGTAGCGCTCCCATCGAATGGACTCCTGGTTGGCAGGATAGTCCCATGCTAGGCCATGTAAAAGTAGGTCAGAGAGGAAAAACTGCCTCGCGCCGCAGCGTAGAGACGAACGGCCAATCCAGGCCGACGGTCGGTGCGCGTCGCGTGAAATCGCGTGAACTATTGCGCAAACGCGACAGTGGCGCGATTGCGAACGCTGCGCGGAACCTCAATTAGGGATCGGCGCGAAACAGCGGGTCGGTCATCAGCCGAACAGCGTGATCAGCGCGACCACGAACACGATCAGCGCGCCGGCGGCAAAAAACGCCGCCGATGCAGTATTGATCGTCGGCAGATCAGGATCACGCGGCACGGGTTCGGGGTGGTGTGCGTCCTGCGCCCCGTTTGCACCGTGCCCGCCCCGTGCATCGCCCCCGGCGCCGCCTGCTTCGTCTTGCGGCGTCGCATGCAGGCTCGCCATCCTATCGTTGAATGCCGAGAAGAAGTCGTTGGCGATCTTCTTCGCCGCTGCGTCCACCAGGCGCGAACCGATCTGCGCCAGCTTGCCGCCCACGCTCGCCTTGACGGCGTAGGACAGCGTCGTTGCGTCCCCGTCGGGCGCGAGCTGAACCTGGGCGCTGCCCTTGCCAAAGCCCGCCACGCCACCCTGGCCCTCGAAGGCGATGGAATAGCCGCGCGGTGGATCGAGGTCCGACAGCATGAGCTTGCCCTTGAACTTGGCGCTGACTGGTCCGACGCGTGCGGTCATCAGGACCTGATAGTCCGTGTCGCTGAGCCTGTCGATCGATTCGCAGCCCGGGACGCAAGCCTTGAGTACCTCCGGATCGTTCAGCGCGTCCCAGGTTTGCTGCTGGGTCGCCGGCACCCGTTGCTCGCCCTTCATTTCCATGTGCGTTGCTCCTGTTTCCTGACCATCGGCCCGGACAAGGTGTGCGCGAGGTCGACCAGGCTTTTCAGATTATGCACCGGCAAAAACAGATCGACGTGCGGCAGTATGGCGCGCACACCGGCCGGACGGGCCTCGAATTTCTCGTAGCGCAGCAGTGGATTGAGCCACACCAGATAGCGGCAGGACTTGCCGAGCCGCTCCATCTCCTCACTCAGGCCTTCCCCTGCTTCGCGGTCGAGTCCATCCGAGACCAACAGCACGCAGGCGTTCTGACCCAGCACGCGGCGGCTCCAGCGCCAGTTGAACTCGCGCAGGCACGCGCCAATCCGCGTGCCGCCGGACCAGTCCTTGATCACGTCGGCGACCCGTGCCATCGCGACGTCGACGTCGCGATGGCGCAGCTGGCGCGTCACATTGGTCAGCCGTGTGCCGAAGACGAACACGCTGACGCGGTCGCGGTCGTTGGTGATCGTGTGCAGAAAGTGCAGAAACATCCGCGCATAGGGGTTCATCGAACCCGAAATGTCGCACAGCACGACGAGGGGCGGATGCAACTCGCGTGGCGCCGCGCGCACCAAGGGGATGACCTCGCCACCCCCGCGCAGCGACGCGCGCAGCGATGCGCGTAGATCGATGCGCCGTCCGCGTGGATGCGCCGCGTAGCGCCGCGTGCGTATCATCGGCAGGGGCAGGCGCAGTTCGGAAACCATCTTCTTCGCTTCGGTCAGCTCTGCGGCCGACATCGTGTCGAAGTCCATGCGCTGGAGCACCTCGCGCGTCGAGAACGTGAGGCGGGCATCGATCTCGATCTCCTGCTCTTCGCGCTCGCGCGCTTCCTTCTGGTTCTGACCGAACAGCGCATCGGTGAGGCGCTGACTTTGCTGGTCCTCGGGTTTCGGGCTGCGCCCGTAGACCTTCGGCAGCAGCAGCTGCATCATCTTTTCGACCAGCTTCGGATCGCGCCAGAACAGGCGAAAGGCCTGATCGAACATCGGGCGCTGTTCTTCGCGCGACAGCAGTACCGAGGACATGGTCCAGTACCAGTCTTCGCGCCGCTCGGTGCCTGCGATTTCGAGTGCGCGCACGCAATCGAGCACGCGGTCGGGCCCTACGCGCATGCCGGCGGCGCGCAGCAGACGGGCGAAGTGCATGACGTTTTCGGCGAGCCGGCCGCCGGGGCCCGCGGGGTCGAGCGCCGGGAACATCAGTGCACGGACCGCTCGGGCGCCTGGGGTGCCGGGAGCGGGCAGTCCTGCGCGAGCTTTTCCACCGCGCGCGAGGCGATCACGCGATGCTCGTTTACGAAGGCTTCGTGGTTCTTCTCGACATCCGAGAGTCGGTAGACGTAGTTCACCATCATCCCGGCGCAGCGCGCGAGGCCGGACGTCGAGGTGTCGCCGAGCCAATTGACGCGCTCGAGCGTCGCGCCATTGCCGAGATGAAATCGCGCGACGGCGTCGAGCGGCTCGTCTCCGCGCCGCGCATGCAGCAGGTAGTGAGCGCAGAGCGGCGGAAGCTGCTTCTGCAAGGCGTCGAGATCGCCCGCCGCGTGCCAGTCCGGCCGCGTCAAGCGCGGGCAGCGCTACTTCGCCGCGCTTGCGTACACCGGCCAGCCAGGCAGTGAAGCCCGGTATTGGCGAAAGGGTGGCAAA
This sequence comes from uncultured beta proteobacterium, assembly GCA_963714925.1. Lineage (GTDB taxonomy): Bacteria > Pseudomonadota > Gammaproteobacteria > Burkholderiales > SG8-39 > SG8-39. Next base: position 62,724 of record CAVQQK010000007.1, read on the forward strand.
GGTCTTCAGTTTCGGCAGCTGGGCCTGCAGGTCCTCGCGCGACTTGCTTGATGAGGAAGTTAGCCGAACGAAATGCCGCGCAGCCCGTCCTGGCAGTTGGTGATCGAATAGAAGATCGCGTGCGTGGCGAGTTCGGGATCGTCCACGGGGGCGCCGAGCTCCAGCAACGGCTGGATATGCGCTGTGAGCTTCCGGGTCAGTGCGACTTCGATGAAGATGAGCGGCTCTTCCGGCAGCGCCGGATGGAAAAAGGCGAAGCAGCGCCGGTCGGCCTGCAGGCGCCGACGCAGGTCGTTCCAGCCGCCGATTGCGTGCACGGCCTCGTATTCGATCAGCTTCTCGAGGATGTTCGCGGGGGTGCGCCAGTCGATGCGCTCGAGCCGCAGGAAACCGCGGTTGAACCAGCTGCGGAACAGGTGCAGCAGGTCATCGTCCAGCGCCTGCCAGTCCGGATGCGGCCCCACCTGATCGACCAGCCGTTCGCGCATCGACACCAGCGCCGCCGTCCCACCCGGCGCCATGTTCAGGCGACGGAACAGTTCCTGGCGTTCCGGCTCGACCGCCCGCTGCAGTTGTTTGAGCGCGCGCGGACCGGGTTCCGCCCGGTAGGCCTCGGCCGCGCGGACCACGACCTCGGGCGACGGCGAGTAGGTCTGTGCGAGTGCGTCGAAAAACAGCGTACGTTGTGCGTCGTCCAGCGCCTCGATCGCACGCACCGTCTCGCGCGCGAGCGTCGCGCCTGAGGCCTCGCCGCGCTCCGAGAGCAGCGCCTGGCACAAGGCGATGGCCGCCGCCGCGGTGCCGCGCTCGCCGAGTCCGAACAGGCGTCGGAGGAACGCAGGCGTTTCCACCGGATCAGGCCGCTGCGGCGGCGCTCTTCGCTTCGCTCACGAGACGCGCGGCTTCTTCGCCGGCCACCTTCTCGATGTCGTCCTGGTACTTGAGCAGGACGCCCAGCGTGTTGTTTACCGTTTCTGGATCGAGCGCGATGCGGTCGAGCGCAACCAGGCAATTCGCCCAGTCGATCGTCTCAGCCACCCCCGGCAGCTTGAACAGATCGATCGTGCGCAGCCGTTGCACGAATCCGACCACCTCCTTCGAGAGTGCCGCGGATGCCGTCGGCGCCTTGCGCTTCAGGATCTCCAGCTCGCGCGCCGCATCGGGATAGTCCACCCAGTGATAGAAGCAGCGCCGCTTCACGGCGTCGTGGATCTCGCGCGTGCGGTTCGAGGTGACGACGACGATCGGCGGCTCTTCGGCATGGATCGTGCCGAGCTCCGGGATCGTGATCTGCCAGTCAGAGAGCACCTCCAGCAGATAGGCCTCGAACGGCTCGTCGGTGCGGTCGAGCTCGTCGATCAGCAGCACGGGCGGCGCGCCGAAGCCCTCGAGCGCGCGCAGCAGCGGCCGGCGCACGAGGAAACGCTCCGAAAAGATATCCTGCGCGAGGCCCTCGCGCGACTTCACGCCCTTCGGCCTCGGCCATGCGGATCTCGATCATCTGGCGCGAATAGTTCCACTCGTAGGCGGCCTGCGCGATATCGAGGCCTTCGTAGCACTGCAGGCGCAGGAGATCGCGCTCGAGCACCTTGGCGATCACTTTGGCGATCTCGGTCTTGCCGACGCCGGCTTCGCCTTCGAGAAACAGCGGGCGCTGCATGGTGAGGGCGAGATAAAGCGCGGTCGCGAGACTGCGCTCGGCGACGTAATCAGCCTCGGCAAGCAGGGCCTGGGTTGCGTCGATGGAGGTGGGAAGCGATTTGGACATGAGACGGATCGATGCGGGAAACCTCAATTTTCGCAGAAATCGCATGGCCGCATTGATGCACGTCAGGCCACGCGTGCGCCGGCGGGTTTGACAGCGCAGGTGCAGGCGCATAGTCTGATCAGGCCCATCGGTCGCGCGCGGGAGAGACCGGCTCAGCCGGCGCCGAAGGAGTACGCGCCCCGCAAACTCTCAGGCAAAAGGACCCGCGCGGCAGGGCACTCTGGAGAGTAGGCGCGGGCCTTGCGAGAGGCGCGACGCCTCGCCGAAGGTACACGTGCTGCGCCAAACCTGCGAACGGCGTAGCGCCAATTTCTCAGGCAAACGGACAGAGGGGGCACGAGGGACCGGTGCGTCCCGCGTGCGCTCGTTGCGCCCGCGTGCTCCGGTCGCAGGATTGATTGATGTCGACCGTTGGAGCGCATGATGGAAATTCCCCAGCCCCTGAAGTACACCGCGTCGCACGAGTGGATCGCTGCGGCGCCTGATGGAACACTGACCGTCGGCATCACGGCGGTGGCCACCGACCAGCTCGGCGAACTGGTCTACGTCGAGCTGCCCGAGGTCGGTAAGGTGCTGAATGCGGGAGACCCCTGCGCGGTCGTCGAATCGACGAAGGCGGCCTCCGATGTCTATGCCCCGGTCGCGGGCGAAATCATCGAGGTCAACAGTGCTCTGAGCGAGGCGCCTGGTTCGGTCAACGAAGGCCCCTACGACAAGGGCTGGCTGTTCCGTTTGAAACCCACAGACGCCGGCGCCCTCGACGCACTGGACACGCTGCTCGACGCGGTGGCGTATCGCGCGTCGGCCGGCGTCTAGGGGAGGAGCGCCATGCATACTGCGCTCGAGCCACTCCTCGACGTCGATGCCTACGCCGGGCGCCATCTGGGCAGCGACGCCGCGGGCGTGCGCGCGATGCTCGGCGACCGTCGGCGCCGAATCGATGGCGTCATTCCTGCAGGAAACGGTGCCTGGCGACATCGTCGCCGCGGATGCGGCGCAGGCGCTCGGTGAGGCGCTGAGCGAATCGCAGGCGCTCGCCGAACTCGGCGCGCTGGCCGAGCGTGACGATGCCTGGCGCAGTTTCATCGGCATGGGGTACCACGGCGCGACCACGCCGTCGGTGATCCAGCGAAACGTGCTCGAGAACCCGGGCTGGTATACGGCCTACACCCCCTATCAGGCGGAGATTTCGCAAGGCCGGCTCGAAGCGCTGCTCGCGTTTCAGCAGATGGTCATCGATCTCACCGGCTTGCCGGTCGCGAACGCGTCGTTGCTCGACGAGGCGAGCGCGGCCGCCGAGGCGATGCGCCTGATCCGGCGCTCGACGAAGAACGCCTCGAACGCCTATTTCGTCGACGCGGCTTGCCATCCGCAGGTCATCGACGTAATCCGCACCCATGCCAAATGGATCGGCATCGAGCTCCTGGTGGGCGAGGCCGACACGCAACTCGACCCCGCCACGGTGTTCGGCGCGCATCTGCAGTATCCGGATACCTTCGGGCGGATACGCGACTTCGCGCCGCTCATCGAGCGATTGCACGCGGCGGGCGCGCTGGCCGCGCTCGGCACCGACCCGCTCGCGCTCATGCTGCTGCGCTCGCCCGGCGCGCTCGGCGCCGACGTCGCGATCGGATCGGCGCAACGCTTCGGGGTGCCGATGGGATTCGGCGGGCCGCATGCGGGATTCATCGCGACGCGCGACGCCTTCAAGCGCGCCATGCCGGGGCGCATTATCGGCGTGTCGACCGACTCGGCGGGGCGCACGGCCTACCGCATGGCGCTGCAGACACGCGAGCAGCACATTCGGCGCGAGAAGGCCACCAGCAACATCTGCACCGCGCAGGCGCTGCTGGCGAATATGGCCGCGTTTTACGCGATCTATCACGGTCCCGGCGGACTAGACCGCATCGCGCGTCGCACAAACTTCATGGCACGCCTGCTCGCGGCCTGCGTGCACGATGCGGCGCCGCCCGCGCATGCAGCGTTCTTCGATACCGTGCTCGCGCAGCCCAAGCGCGCGCAGGCCGAGGTGCGCCGAAGTGCCGAGGCGCATCGCCTCAATTTGCGCTATCTGGACGACGGTCGCGTTGCAGTGAGCTTCGACGAGACGACGACGCTCGAGGACGTGGCCGACTGTATCGAGGCGCTCGGCGGCGCACGCGCCGATCTGCCGGCGTTCGCCGCGACGCTCGGCGCGGCAGCGGATTCGATTCCCGCGCCGCTGTGCCGCGCCGATCCGGTCCTCACCCATCCGGTCTTCAATCGCTACCACACCGAGACCGAGATGATGCGCTACCTCAAGCGTCTCGAAAACCGCGACCTGTCGCTCACGCACAGCATGATCCCGCTGGGCTCCTGCACCATGAAGCTGAACGCGGCCTCCGCCCTGGCGCCGATCTCGTGGCCGCGGCTTGCGGCGCTGCATCCGTTCGCGCCGCCCGCGCAGGCGCAGGGGATGCTCGAGCTGATCGGCCAACTCGAACGCATGCTGCTCGCGATCACGGGGTTCACGCGCGTCTCATTCCAGCCCAATTCGGGGGCGCAGGGCGAGTACAGCGGGTTGCTCACCATCCGTAACTACCATGCGGCGCGCGGGGAGGGTGCGCGCGACGTCTGCCTCATTCCGGCGTCGGCGCATGGCACCAATCCGGCCTCTGCGGCGTCGATCGGCCTGCGCGTCGTGGTGGTGGCGTGCGACGCACACGGCAATGTCGAGGTCGAGGACCTGCGGCAACACTGCGCGGCGCACGGCGACCGGCTCGCCGCGTTGATGATCACCTATCCGTCGACCCACGGCGTGTTCGAGGCACGCGTGAAGGAACTGTGCGCGATCGTCCACGCAGCCGGTGGCCAGGTGTACATGGACGGCGCAAACCTGAATGCCCTCGCGGGGATCGCCCGACCGGCGGACATCGGTGCCGACCTGTGCCATATCAACCTGCACAAGACCTTCGCGATTCCGCACGGCGGTGGCGGGCCCGGGATGGGGCCGATCGCGGTGGCCGCGCATCTTGCTGCGCACCTGCCCGGACATGTCGGCTTGGAGGGTGCTGGACCGACGCGGGAAAACGGCGCGGTCGCCTCCGCGCCGTACGGCAGTGCGCTGATCCTGGCGATTTCCTGGATGTACGTCCGCATGCTCGGTGCGGCCGGCATCCGCCGCGCGACCGAACTCGCGATTCTGAATGCGAACTACGTGGCGACACGGCTTGCGCCGTATTTTCCCGTGCTCTACACGGGTGCGAACGGTCGCGTGGCGCACGAGTGCATTCTCGATTTGCGTTCGCTCAAGGGCGAGATCGGCGTGAGTGCCGAAGACGTCGCCAAGCGCCTGATGGACTACAGCTTCCATGCGCCGACGCTGTCTTTTCCCGTGGTCGACACGCTCATGGTCGAGCCGACCGAGAGCGAATCGAAGGCCGAGCTCGACCGCTTCTGCGCCGCGATGATCGCGATCCACGCCGAACTCGAAAAGATCCGCTCGGGCGTCTGGAGCCGGGTGGACAACCCGCTCAAGAACGCGCCGCATACCGCGGCGGAAATTGCGGGCGAATGGACGCACGCTTACTCGCGCGAGACCGCGGTCTATCCGCTTGCCCTGGCTGCGCGATCGGAAGTACTGGCCGCCGGTGAAGCGTGTCGACAACGTCGGCGGCGACCGCAACCTGGTGTGCAGCTGTCCGCCGCTGGAGGCCTGGGCGTGACGGCCGTTGCGCGTACGCCACTGTACGATCTGCACCGGACGTTGGGCGCGCGTTTCACGCCGTTCGCCGGCTACGAGATGCCGCTGCAGTATGCCGACGGCCTGAAATCCGAGCACCTGTGGACGCGCGCGAACGCGGGCCTGTTCGATGTCTCGCACATGGGCCAGTTGTGCGTGCGGGGCGACGGGCGGGAGGCTGCGCTCGAGGCTGCGCTGCCGCTCGACTTTGATGCCTGGCCGTCGGGGCAGCAGCGCTATTCGCTATTGCTGAATGACGCGGGCGGAATCGAAGACGATCTGATGGTGACGCGGCTCGAGGCCGAGGTTGCGATCGTGGTCAATGCCGCCTGCCGCGAAAATGATCTTGCCCTGCTGCGTGCGCGCTGTCCCGTGCTGACCTTTGACTGGCGCGACGCGGCGCTCATCGCGCTGCAGGGCCCCGCGGCCGAAAGCGTGCTCGCGGCGCTCGCGCCGCGCTGCGCCGACCTGAAGTTCATGCACGCGCAATGGATCGAGATCGCCGGCGCGCGGTGCCTGGTCTCGCGTTCCGGCTACACCGGTGAGGACGGCTATGAGATCTCGGTTCCGGTGGCAGCCGCTGAGCCGCTGGCGCGTGCGCTGCTCGAGAATCCGGCGGTCAAGCCGGTGGGTCTCGCCGCGCGCGACACCCTGCGGCTCGAGGCGGGGTTGCATCTCTACGGACAGGACATGAACGCAGCGTCCACCGTGTGCACGGCAGGCCTGGCCTGGGCGATCGCGCGCGCGCGGCGCGCCGGCGGTGCGAAGGCCGGCGGTTTTCCCGGTGCCGAAGCCACGTTACGCGAGGCGCGCGCGGGTTCCGCGCGGCGCCTGGTCGGCCTGGTCGGGATCGAACCGGTGCCGGTGCGCAGTGGCGCAGCGATCGTCGATACCGACGGCGCGCCGCGGGGCGTGGTGACGAGCGGCACGGTGTCGCCGACCCTCGGCAAGCCCATCATGCTCGCCAGTCTCGACACCGGGCTTGCCGCGCAGGCCGCGCTGTTTGCCGTGGTGCGCGCGAAGCGCCATCCGGTTGTGCGTGCGGCGCTTCCCTTCGTAGCCAAGCGCTACAAGCGCTAGCGCCGCTTCGGTTTCAGGCTTTTTGCGCGGTCAACACCGTGAAGCCTTCGCCAATCACGGACCGCTGGATCTCGCCTGCGAATCCGGCGCGGCGCAGCAGTTGCTCCTGGTCTTCGCGCGTCGGCAGCACATTGCCCCAGGTCAGTTCCTCGAATCCGGTCTGGATCGGAAACAGGAATTCCGGGCGGCGTGCGTCGGCCAGCGTGCTCGGGTAGGTTTCGTCGACGATCACCAGCCAGCCGCCCGCGTTCAGGGCGCGCGCGCAACCGTCGATCACGTGCTGCCGGATGCCCGGGGCGATCTCATGCAGCACTTCGATCATGACGACCGCGTCCGCCGTGGCGGGCGCCACCGCGTTGGCGACGTCGCCGGCGACGAGCGTGATGCGATCGCCGAGCCCCGCGCCGTCGATCGCCGCACGCGCGGCTTTCATCCCCGTGGGGTCGATATCGACGCCGACCACGCGCGCCTGGGCGAAGGCCTTCGCGATCTGCAGCACATGCCGCCCGGTGCCGCAGCCGACCTCGAGCACCGTACCGCCGCCGTCGAGCCGCGCCTTGAGCCCCGGGAGTTCAGGCAGGAGCTTGCGCGCGCTGAGCACCTGTAGCCCGAAGGTGCCTTCCGCGACGGCCTCGGCGAAGGCGTCGCTGCGGCCCTGGAAGGGCACCGTCGATCCGGTGCGGAAGGCCTCGAGGCAGTAGCGGTGGTCTTCGGTCGCGAACTCGGTGCCGAGGTGCACGTAACCGCCGAGATAGCGGGGATGGCCCGGCGTTGCGAGCACGACGTCGATATGCGGTGCGAGGCGGAAGCGGCGCCCGGCCTCGTCCTCGGCGCCCTCGAGCAGGCCGAAGGCGTAGGCCGTCGTGCACCAGGTCTCGACGTAGGGCGCGTGCAGGCCGAGCGGCTCCGCGACCTCGCGTGGCGTCGCGTCCGGTCGTTCACGCAAGGCTTTGAACAGGCCCAGCTGCATGCCGACGTCGATGAGGTGCATGGCGTTGAAGCCGCGGCGCCATTCGAACACTCTGGCGATCTGGGCCTCGACCGTAACGGTCTCTTGCGCGTTCGCGGTCATCGTCGTTTCCTTCCAGCAGTTGCCTGCGTTGCGCTCACAGGCTGCGCGCAGTGCGAAAGCCGATGAACGGGTCGCGCCGCTCGGGCGCGTAGTAATTGCGGAAGCCCGGCCGCGCCAGACCGTCCGAGGTCACCCAGCTTCCTGCGCCACGCACTTCGGCGAACGTGCCATCGAACCAGGGCGCCGAATAGTCCGTGTACGGATCGGGTGAAAAGCCCGCGTAGGCGGCGAAGGGATCTGCAGTCCATTCCCAGCAACGTCCGAGAACGAATGCCGGACTCGCGCTCGCATGCACCCACTCCGCCGCGCTTGGCAAGCGGCGCCCGGCCGCCGCGGCATAGGCCTCGGCCTCGGGGCGGCTGACATGGAGTACGGGTTCCTCGGGCGCGAGCGGAATCCAGCGATCAAAGCGTCGCAGGTCCCAGGCATCGCCCGTGCGGCGCCAGTGCGCCGGCGCGGCGCTACCGTCGGCTACGAAGCGTGCGTACTCGGCGTTCGTCACCGGCCGGGCGTCGATCTCGAACGCGGCAAGGTCCACTTCGTGCGCCCACTTTTCGTTGTCGAACACGAACCCGGCGCCTCGCGGACTGCCCAGCACCGTGCGCCCCGCGTCGAAGCGGATCGGCTGCGAATCGGTCAATCGCGCCAGCTCGGGAACCTCCGGCGGATGCAGTCCGCGCTGCTGCCACATCATCCACCAGGCTTCGATGTGCATGTTCTCGTGATGCAGCGACAGCTCGCACAAGTAGGGGAAGGTGGCATCGAAGATGCCTTTCGCCAGTTTTGCCTTCACCGCATCGAGCACCGCGCGCCCCCAGGCTCGCGTCTCGGCCGGCGTCGGCAGCGGAACCTCCCAGCGTGCGGTATGCGGAATACGCGAGGAGTTGTAGCGCCAGTCGGCCCAGTCGGTGCGCGACGGTTCGAGCGGCGCGGTCAGCGGCGATTCATCGGGAAGACGGCCGCGTTTCTGGCGCAGGCACCAGTGCTCCTGGAACCAGACGATGTGGCCGTATTCCCACAGCGGCGGGTTGAGCGTCTCGGCGTAGGGTCCGATCCAGCCGTCCCTGGGCAGGCTTTCGGAGAGTGCATCGAGCCGCGCGCGCGTGGCTTCGAGCGCGTCGGCCAGCGCTTGGGCGGACAGTGTGCTGGATGGGGTCGTCATGGTGGTGGGTGGACGCGCGGAGGATCGCATAAAAGCGGGGCTCGCCACGGCCCGCCTAGGGTTTGCGCTGCGGCGCAAGTGTATCGATCCATTCGTACCCGAAACGGCCTGCGCGCGTCTGAAGAACCCAGGTCTGATTCCGCTTCGCCTTGCGGTAGATGTCGATCGGAACGACGATGTTCACATTGCTTCGGCGCTTTCGCCAAGGCGGGAAAACGAAATGATAGGAGGTGTTCTTTCCTCTGGACGCGTAGAGGCGCAGCAGCAGGACGCGAACTGTTTGCGGGGGACTTGAATCCAGATATTGATTGGCGAGCATCGCGCCGCTCACCGCAGCAACCCAGAGAGACGGAAGACCGAACACTGCGATCATGAGCAGTTCCTTCGGCGCGTTCGCGCGTCCGCGCAGCGCGACCAGAGTGGCCACGAAGAGCGGCAGGTAGGCGACGAGCGCCAGGTGCCACGTGTCCTCGAACATCGCGAACTGCCCGTCGACCATCGGTTCGAGCAGGAACGTCGTCGCCATGAATCCGGCGACGGCGACGCCGAAAGCGATGGCGCAGCCGGTATCGATCTGACGCGTGGCGATGCCGCCGATGCCCTGTATCGCGACCTGCATCGCACTGGGCGTCGTGCGCAGCGCGGCGAATTGATCGAGCGCGCTGCGCAGCACATCCAATTCCAATAGTTGGGCGTGACGGCGACGGACCGCGGTGATGCGGCCGTCGCGCAGTTCGACGCGGTCGAATTCGAGTGCGAAGAGCGCGCGCACGGCGTCGCGGTTCTGCGCGTCCGAGAATAACGCCCGAATGTACTCGGGCGATATCCCGGCGAGGTAGAACGTGCGATCGAACTCGGTGTCCCCGGTCTGCGCCTCTCCGGCGAATCCGATCGACTTGAAGAATCCTTCGGTGCCGCCCTCGCGCCGAATCGAGAACTCGCCGCGCAGTGCGCTGCGCGCCGAGAGTTCAGCCTGCGGGGGTCTGTTCCTGCCGCCGGGAACGATCTTGTGGGTGAAGGCAATGCCCGAGTGCGTGCCGGTCACGCTCGGCGAGGAGAACAGCGACGATTTCACCGGCAGCCCGGCCTGCGCGTACGCGGCCTTGATTTCCTCCGCGTCGGTCTGGGCGCTGGCCTGTGCGGCGGCGTATTTGTTGTAGCGAGGGAAGCGGCGCAGGATGAAGATGATGAGGCCCGCGACGACGACGACCAGAACGATGGCCGCGAGGAGCAAGAATAGGGCGACCTGAGGCTGCTCCATGTGATCTTCCCTCCCCAAACGTGACGCGACCGCTGGGTTGCTAACTTACCCCTTCGCGCGGCGCGTGAAAACCGAACGGCACCACGCCCCACAAAAAGAAACGGCCCGCCGAGGCGGGCCGTTCAGGAACGACGGAACTACGGAATACTGCGCCTACTTCATCGCCGCTGCGACCGCGCGCTTGGCCATCACGGTGACGAGGTGCGCGCGATACTCCGCGCTCGCGTGCAGGTCCGAGTTCAAGTCGTCGGCCTTGACCTTGATGTTGGCGACCGATTCGGGCGCGAACTTCGCACCGAGTGCTTTTTCCATCTCGGGCACGCGGAAGGCATTGGGGCCCGCTCCCGTGACCGCGACCCGTACCCCGTTCGCCGTTTCGGCGACGAACACGCCGACGATCGCAAAGCGCGACGCCGGGTTCTTGAACTTCATGTAGGCCGCGCGCTTGGGTACCGGAAATGACACCGAGGTGATGATTTCACCCTGCTGGAGGGCGGTCTCGAACATGCCGGTGAAGTACTTGTCGGCTTCGATCTTGCGCTTGTCGGTGGTGATCGTCGCCCCCAGCCCGAGCACTGCGGCAGGGTAGTCGGCGGCCGGGTCGCTGTTGGCGATCGATCCGCCGATGGTGCCCATTTCGCGCACCTGTCGGTCGCCGATCGTGGCGACGAGGGCGGCGAGCGCCGGGATCGCCTTTTTCACCTCCGCCGAGCCGGCGACTGCGGCGTGACGCGTCATCGCGCCGATCTCGACCGCGCCGCCCGACGCCTTGATGCCGGCGAGATCCTTGATCGTGCCGAGGTCGATGACGTCGGTGGGCGAGGTCAGGCGCAGCTTCATGGTCTGCACCAGGGTCTGGCCGCCGGCAAGCAGCTTCGCGTCGGCGTTCTTGCCGACGAGTGCAGCCGCGTCCTTCACGCTGCCGGGGCGGTGATATTTGAATGCGTGCATGAGTTTCTCCGTCTCGTTCTTTTGTTAAGCGGCCTTCTTGGGCGCCGATTGAATCGCTTTCCATACGGTCTGCGCGGTCGCCGGCATCGGGATGTCCCTGACGCCGATTGACCACAGCGCGTCGGTGATCGCGTTGATCACCGCGGGCGGCGCGCCGATCGCGCCCGCCTCGCCGCAGCCTTTCACGCCAAGCGGGTTGTGCGTGCACGGCGTCGAGCGTGTATCGACCTGGTAGGAAGGCACGTCGTCGGCGCGCGGGATGCAGTAGTCGGTAAACGAACCCGTCACGAGTTGGCCGCTCTCGGGGTCGTACCGGCAGCCCTCGGTCATGGCCTGGCCGATGCCCTGGGTGAGACCCCCGTGTACCTGGCCGTCGACAATCATCGGATTGATGATGGTGCCGAAATCATCGACCGCGGTGAAGTTGACGATCTTGGTCACGCCGGTGTCCGGGTCGATTTCCACCTCGCAGACGTAGCTGCCCGCCGGGAAGGTGAAGTTCGCCGGATCGTAGAACGCGTTCTCGTTCAGGCCAGGCTCGAGCTTGTCGTGCGGATAGTTGTGCGGCACGTAGGCCGCGAACGCGACCTCGCCGAACGCCTTCTGCTTGTCGGTGCCGGCGACCTTGAACATGCCCTTGTCGTATTCGACGTCGCCTTCCGAAGCCTCCATCAGGTGCGCGGCGATCTTCTTGCCCTTGTCGATGATCTTGTCGAGGGCCTTGACGATGGCGGTGCCGCCGACGGCGATCGAGCGCGAGCCGTAGGTGCCCATGCCGAACAGGATCTTCGAGGTGTCGCCGTGCACGATGTCGACGTTTTCGATCGGCATGCCGAGGCGATCGGCGACCACCTGTGCGAATGTCGTCTCGTGACCCTGGCCGTGCGAGTGCGAGCCGGTGAACACGGTGACCGATCCGGTCGGATGGACCCGGACCTCGCCGGCTTCGAACAGGCCTGCACGTGCACCGAGCGAGCCTGCGACCGCCGAGGGTGCGATGCCGCAGGCCTCGATGTACGCGGCATAGCCCAGGCCGCGCAGCTTGCCGCGCTTGGCGGCCTCTTCCTTGCGCTTGGCGAATCCCGCTACATCGGCCATTTTGACTGCCGCGTCGAGCGTCGCCTCGTAATCGCCGGTGTCGTATTGCAGTGCGACCGGCGTCTGGTAGGGAAACTCACGGATGAAGTTGCGCCGGCGGATATCGACGGGGTCGATCTTCATTTCGCGTGCCGCGGTCTCGACCAGCCGTTCGACGACGTAGGTCGCTTCGGGACGCCCCGCACCGCGATAGGCGTCAACCGGCGCCGTATTGGTGAACACTGCGGTGACCTGACAGAAGATGAGCGGGGTGGTGTATTGGCCCGCCAACAGGGTCGCGTAGAGGATCGTCGGCACGCAGGACGCGAAAGTCGACAAATAGGCGCCGACATTCGCCGTGGTGTGCACCCGCATGCCGATGAATTTGCCGTCCTTGTCCAGCGCCATTTCGGCGACCGTATGGTGGTCACGTCCGTGCGCGTCCGAGACGAAGGATTCACTGCGATCCGCGGTCCACTTCACCGGGCGGCCGAGCTGGCGCGACGCCCAGGTGACGACCACATCCTCGGCGTAAAGGTAGATCTTCGAGCCGAAACCGCCGCCCACGTCGGGCGCGACGACGCGCACTTTGTGTTCGGGCAGGCCCATGACGAACGCAGTCATCAGCAACCGTTCGACGTGCGGGTTCTGGCTCGCGACGTAGAGCGTGTAGTTGTCATCGGCGCGGCTGTAGGACCCGTTCGCAGAGCGCGGCTCGATCGCATTCGGGATCAGCCGGTTGTTGATGAACTCCAGCTTGGTCACATGGGCCGCCTTGGCGAAGGCCGCATCGACCGCCGCCTTGTCGCCGAGTGCCCAGACGTAGCAGCTGTTGTCCGGCGCGATGTCGTGCAGTACGGGCGCGCCCTTCTTGGTCGCCTGCGACGCGTCGACCACTGATGGCAGCACGTCGTAGCTCACGTCGACGAGCTCGGCTGCGTCGCGTGCCTGCTCCTGCGTATCGGCGACGACCACGGCGACGTGGTCGCCGACGTAGCGCACTTTGCCATGCGCGAGTACCGGATGCGGCGGCTCCTTCATCGGTTGCCCGTCGACATCGGTGATCAGCCAGCCGCAGGGCAGCCCACCAAGCTTGGCTTCGGCAATATCGTCCCCGGTGTACACAGCGATCACGCCGGGCGCCTTCTTCGCCTTGTCGATCTTGATCGACTTGATCGCCGCATGTGCGTGCGGCGAGCGCACGAATGCAGCGAAGCTCTGGTTCGGCAGCGTCACGTCATCCGTGTACTGGCCGGCACCGGTGAGAAAACGGTAATCCTCTTTGCGCTCGACCCGCGCGCCAATCAGGGATTCGCTCATGGCTGTCTCCTCACTTGGTCGAGGCCATGGCCTTGGAACCGGCCATGATTGCCTTGACGATGTTGTGATAACCCGTGCAGCGGCACAGATTTCCGTCGAGTGCCTCGCGCACGTCCTGCTCGCTCGCGCCCGGCTGCTTTTTCGCGAAATCGATCGCGTTCATCACCATGCCCGGCGTGCAAAACCCGCATTGCAGGCCGTGGTGTTCCTTGAACGCCGCCTGCATCGGGTGCAGCGTGCCGTCGGCGGCGGCAACGCTCTCGATGGTGAGCACGTCGGCGCCCTCGGCCTGCATGGCGAGCATCGAGCAGGCCTTCACCACGTTGCCGTTCATCTGCACCGTGCATGCGCCGCATTGCGCGGTATCGCAGCCCACGTGCGTGCCGGTCAGGCGTAGCTGCTCGCGGATGAACGTGACCAGCAAGGTGCGCTCCTCGACCTCGGCCGAGACTGCCTTGCCGTTCACCTTCATGGAAACTTTGACTGACATGTCGCCTCCTCCTTACAGAATGCGGGTTCTTGTTCGCCCTGCGGCGAACACCGTGTGCGCTTTGTACCTGTGCTCTCGAACTCTCGAACTCTCGAACGCAACGCGCCGATGCCCGCGCGGCGTACTGCATTGCATCGAGTGCGCGGACATGGCGAGCGTGGGAACGCCCGGGCGCGTATCCTAAGCGAAGGGCCGTGGGCGGGCAACGCGAGCGCGGATGTTGCGGCGCGCAAAACGGGCCGCCGGTGGCGGTTCGAAGGACAGTCGGCACAGTCGACGGATTGACTTTTGCTTCGCCGACCCCGGCTTTGCCACAGGCGTAAACTTGCTTCCATAGGTGAACGAACCAACGCTCTGAGCGAGGCGAATCATGGACAGTGTGGACATCGAAGTACTGCGCAGCGCGGAAGCGTGGCGCAAAGAAGGCCGGCGGGTGACGCTCGGCACCATCGTCAAGACCTGGGGGTCGGCCCCGCGCCCGGTGGGCGCAATGGTCGTCATCCGCGACGACGGCCAGGTCATCGGCTCGGTCTCGGGCGGCTGCGTCGAGGATGACCTCATCGAGAAGGTCCGTGCGCGGGCGCTCGCAGCCGAGTTACCGCAGCTCGTCACCTACGGCGTCACCAACGAGGAGGCGACGCGCTGGGGCCTGCCCTGCGGCGGGACATTGCAGGTGGTGCTGGAGCCGGTCGGCGAGCGCAGCCGGCTCGGCGAACTGCTCGAGACGATCGCCAAACAGCAACTGGTGCGCCGCCGGCTCGACATGGCGAGCGGCGAGGCGACGCTCGAGCCGGGCAAATGGCAGGACATGATCGAGTTCGACGACAAGGTGCTCTACACGGTCCATGGCCCGCGCTGGCGGCTCGCGCTCATCGGCGCCGGGCAGCTCACGCACTACCTCGCCGCGATGGCGAAGATGCTGGACTACCATGTCAGCGTGATCGATCCGCGCGAGGAGTATGCGGAGGGCTGGACGATGCAGGGGGTGCCGCTCGACCGTGGCATGCCGGACGACGTCCTCGCGGCGATGAATCTCGACGCGCACACCGCAGTGGTGGCGCTGACCCACGACCCGAAGATCGACGACCTTGCGCTGCTCGAGGCGCTGAAGTCGCCGGCGTTTTACGTCGGCGCCATCGGCTCGAAGAAGAACAACGATGCGCGGCGCGAGCGCCTCACCGAGTTCGACCTGTCGGCGGCGGAGATCGCGCGGCTGCACGGGCCGGTGGGCCTGTATATCGGCTCGAAGACGCCGCCCGAGATTGCGGTGGCGATCATGGCGGAGATGACGGCCGCGCGCCACGGCGTGGAGACGCCTGACTGGTCGGCAAAAGGGAAAAGCCGCTTCGCGCCGTCTGCCTGCGAAACGACCCAGGCCCCGCAGAGCGCCTGAGGGCCGCCGCTTGAGCGCCGCGACCCGCGCGCCGCGGCGCGCCGCTGTCGGCCTGCTGCTGGCGGCCGGCGCGAGCACGCGCTTCGGCGCGGACAAGCTTGCGCACCCCCTGCCGCACGGCGTCGCGGTCGCGGTGCAGGCGGCGCGTCATTTGAAGGCCGAGATCGCGCGGGTAATCGCTGTGGTGCGCCCGGGCAGCGACGATACGGCGCAGGCGCTCGCGGCCGAGGGCTGCGAGGTCGTCGTCTGCGATCACGCGGCCGAGGGCATGGGGGCCAGCCTCGCCTGCGGTGCGCGCGCCGCAGGCGCGGTCGACGGCTATCTGGTTGCACTGGCCGACATGCCGTTCGTGCGCCCGAGCACGATCGCTGCGCTGCGCGACGCGCTCGCCGGCGGTGCGGCACTGGTCGCGCCGTACTTTCATGCCCGGCGTGGCCATCCCGTGGGCATCGCGGGACGCTTTCGCGCCGAACTGGAGGCACTGACCGGTGACGCGGGCGCGCGCGCGCTACTCGCTGCGCACGCCGGCGAACTGGTCAAGGTGCCGGTGGGCGATCCGGGCGTGATTCGCGACATCGACACGCCGGCCGACGTGGCACCGCCGCCGCGGGTCTGAGCGGCGGACAGGGGGCGCTAGGGGAGGGTCCTGTAAAATTCGTCTTTCCCTCCGTTGTCCCTCATGTTCGCCAACGATCCCCTCGCGCAGACCGACCCGGAGCTCTGGAATGCCATCCGCCTCGAGCATCAGCGCCAGGAAGATCACATCGAGCTGATTGCCTCCGAGAACTACGTCAGTCCGGCGGTGCTCGAGGCGCAGGGCTCGCAGCTCACCAACAAGTACGCCGAGGGCTATCCAGGCAAACGCTATTACGGTGGCTGCACTTTCGTCGATCTTGCCGAGAATCTTGCGATCGAGCGCGCGAAGAAGCTGTTCGGCGCCGAGTACGCGAACGTGCAACCGCACTCGGGCTCGCAGGCCAATCAGGCCGCGTATCTCGCTTTCCTCAAGCCGGGCGATACGCTGCTCGGCATGTCGCTCGCCCACGGCGGGCACCTGACACACGGTGCCGCGGTGAGCTCGAGCGGCAAGCTCTATCGTGCGCTGTCCTATGGGCTCGACGCAAACGAGGTGCTCGACTACGGCGAAGCCGAACGGCTTGCGCGCGAACACAACCCGCGCATCATCATTGGAGGCGCTTCTGCGTACTCGCTCGCGATCGATTGGGCGCGCCTGCGCCACATCGCGGACGAGGTGGATGCCGTGCTCGTCGCGGACATCGCGCATTACGCAGGACTCGTCGCGGCCGGACTGTATCCGAGTCCGATCGGGATTGCGCAGGTCGTGACGACGACGACGCACAAGACGCTGCGCGGCCCGCGCGGCGGCATGATTCTCGCGGACGCCGAGCACGAACGTGCGCTCAACTCGGCGGTGTTCCCGGGGCTGCAGGGTGGTCCGCTCATGCACGTGATCGCGGCGAAGGCAGTGGCCTTCGCCGAGGCCATGCGGCCCGAATTCCACGTCTATCAGCAGCAGGTACTCGACAACGCGCGTGCCATGGTGGGCGGGCTCGCCGCCCGAGGCCTGCGCGTCGTCTCCGAGCGCACCGACTGTCATATGTTTCTCGTCGATCTGCGCCGCAAGGGCATTACCGGCCGCGATGCCGAAGACGTACTCGGGCGCGCGCATATCACGGTCAACAAGAATGCGGTGCCGAACGATCCGGAAAAGCCGACCGTGACGAGCGGCATCCGTATCGGCACGCCCGCGATGACGACGCGCGGCTTTCGTGTGCCTGAAGCCGAGGCCCTCGCGCATCTGATCGCCGATGTGCTCGACAAGCCGGCCGACGAGGCGACGCTGCGCCGCGTGCGGGGCGAGGCGCAGGCGTTGTGCAGCGCGTTCCCGGTGTACGCGCCAGGTCAGCGCTAGGCGGCGGCGATGCGTTGTCCCTTCTGCAGCAACGAGGACACCCAGGTGGTCGACACGCGCTCGAACCCCGGGGCGACCGTGATCCGGCGGCGGCGGCGCTGTCCCGAATGCGACAAGCGCTTCACGACCTACGAGCGAGTCGAACTGCGGATGCCGCGCCTGGTGAAAAAGGACGGCACGCGCACCGACTTCGCGCGTGACAAGCTGGTCGGCAGCATGATGCTCGCGCTGCGCAAACGTTCGGTCGCGACCGATGCGGTCGACGCGGCGGTCGACCGCATCGAGGAGCGCCTGCGCGCGCTCGGCGAGCGCGAAGTGCCCACCGGCCGCGTCGGCGACCTCGTCATGCGCGAGCTCGCCAAGCTCGACAAGATCGCCTTTATCCGCTTCGCCTCGGTGTACCGCAGCTTCGAGACGCCGGACGATTTTCGCGAGGCGGTGCAGGCGATCAAGAGTCCACGCAAGCGTCGTCGGTGAGCGCGTTTTCGACGCTCGATCAGGCGATGATGCAGCGCGCCCTCGCGCTGGCCGAACGTGGTCTGGTCACGACCACGCCAAACCCGCGCGTTGGTTGCGTGATTGTCCAGGGCGAACGCGTGGTCGGTGAAGGTTGGCACGCGCGCGCAGGGCTTGCGCATGCGGAGGCCAACGCGCTCGCCGAGGCGGGCGAGGCCGCGCGCGGCGCCACGGTCTACCTCACGCTGGAGCCCTGCAACCACCACGGGCGCACGCCGCCCTGCGCCGAGGCGCTGGTCACTGCGGGCGTGGCGCGCGTCGTGTGCGCGATGCGCGACCCGAACCCTGCTGCGGCGCACGGCGCGGACCGGATCGCGGCGGCGGGAATTGCAGTCGAGCATGGCTTGCTGGAAGACGCCGCGAGCGAACTGAATATCGGCTTCGTGTCGCGCATGACCCGCGCCCGGCCCTGGGTGCGGATGAAGGTCGCCGCGACGCTCGATGGGCGCAGCGCGCTGGCCGACGGCAGCTCGCAGTGGATCACCGGCGCAGAAGCACGTGCCGACGGCCACCGCTGGCGCGCGCGCGCCTGCGCGTTGCTGACCGGCATCGGCACGGTCAAGGCCGACGATCCGCGCCTTACGGTGCGCGACGTCGAGACGCCGCGTCAGCCGCTGCGCGTTGTCGTCGACAGTCGTCTGCAGACGCCGCCCGCGGCGCGCATTCTCGAGGGCGGCAACGTGCTCTTGTTTTGTGGCGTCGACGACGCCGCGCGCAGGCAGGCGCTGGAAGCGCGGGGCGCCGAAGTGGTCGTGCTGGCGAACCCTGGCGGCAAGGTCGACTTGCCGCCCATGCTCGAGGCGCTCGCGCGGCGCGGGGTGAACGAGTTGCACGTCGAGGGCGGCTTCAAGTTGAACGGCTCGCTGGTGCGCGAGGGCTGTGTCGACGAATTTCTGTTCTATTTCAACCCGAGCCTGCTCGGCGATACGGCACAGGGCATGGTCGACCTGGCGGCGCCCACTGCGCTCGATGCGCGCGTCCGGCTGCGCTTGCATTCGGTCGAGCGCATCGGCGAGGATCTGCGTGTGATTGCGAGGCGTTGACCGCGAATGTTCACTGGAATCGTACAGGCGGTCGGGAAGATCGAGTCGGTCGCCCCGCTCGAGAAGGGCGTCCGGCTGGTGGTGGATGGCGGGGCGCTGGACCGCGCCGCCATCGCCCTCGGTGATTCGATCTGCGTCCAGGGCGCCTGCCTCACGGTGGTCGCCATCGACGGCGCGCGACTATCGTTCGACGTCTCGCGCGAGACGCTCGACTGCACGGTGGGGCTGGATCGAGCCGGCGCGGTGAACCTGGAAGGATCGCTCGCGCTCGGCGACACGCTCGGCGGGCATCTGGTCACCGGGCATGTCGACGGACTGGGCACAGTCCTTGCCTTCGAGTCGGAGGGGGAATCGAAACGCCTGCGCCTCAGGGTCCCGCCAGGGCTTGCGCGCTACGTCGCACGCAAGGGTTCGATCACGGTCGACGGCGTGAGCCTCACCGTCAACCGGGTCGAGGCCGACGTGTTCGAGGTGAATCTCATCCCACATACGCTCGCGGTGACGACGCTGGCACGCCTTGCTGCGGGCGCCAAGGTAAATCTGGAAGTCGATCTGATCGCGCGTTACGCTTCTCGGCGGCCCGAGCCCAGAGCGCGAGATGGTCAGCAGAGTACGACAACAAGCCACCGACTTCCGGGTACTGCGGCGTGGCGAACACGGCGGGAAGGCGAAGGCGAGCAATGGCATCGGCGATCGCTTGCCGGTGCGGCAGCATGCGCCCGGAGGCACCCACGACCACGCCGTCGATTCGCTCGTCTGCAATTGCGCGGAACGCCTTGGCGACGATTGCCGCGTGCGACGCGTCGTACGCATGCGCGTCGAGGCCGATCCCGTGCGCGGCGTCCCGCAGGCTGTAGAACGCGCCCATCGAGGAGACATTGCCCGTATCAGTGACGAAAGCGAGCGTCTTCACACCGGGCGCGATGGCTCGCATCAGTTCGAGCCACTTGCCGACGACTTCGTTGTTGAGATTCGCCATGCCGGTGAGATTGCCGCCCGGCCGTGCGAGGCTCTGGACGAGCCCCGAGCCGACCGGATCCGTCACGCCGCAGAACACGACCGGAATGACCCTCGTTGCCTTCTTCGCCGCGAGCGCAGCCGGCGTGCCTCCGGTCACGATAAGGTCGGGATTCAGGCCGACGAGTTCTGCAGCAAGCTTCGGAAGCTTGGCGAAGTTCCCATCCGCCCAGCGGTGCTCGACGGTGTAGCGCGGGCCCTCCACATATCCCAGCTCGCGCATCCGCTGATGAAATGTCGCCCAATTTCGGCTACGCCCCGCCGCGCCCGATCCGTCCAGCGTGCCGAGGCGGCGTGCGCGTTGTGCTTGCTGCGCACGACCAGTGCACGGCGCCATAGCCAGCGCAGCTGCGGTAACCAGGAAATGGCGTCGTCCGACCTCACCCATGCCCCATCCCTTCGGCAACGAGCGGTGCGCCAACTCTACTCTTGCCCAAGATCGCCGCAAGCAAATTTGAAGCGGCGGGTGTGCGACTTGTTCGCGTCCCCGTGACCGGGCGCTTTGGGTCTATTGTGTTGAAAAACTCTTTCGCGCGACTTTCTGAATGAATTTTGGGGGTCGTCGACCCCTTACCCGGTTCGCTGGCGTCGCGTGTAGCGCATCCTGAGCGTTCGACTTTTCGATGAGGTGTTCGATCGGGTAGGGCAATCGAGTTTTTCAACAGAATCGGTCGATAGGACCCAGTCAGGACGGTCAACTCCCGGCCAAGAGGGGACGTTCAACGGCTCCCAAAAATGCCTACCGCCACTGCGTCCCAAATCGACCTTATCCTCGAGCTGGTAAGCCGCGTTTCATCAAGTTAATCATCGTTTCCCTCGACAGTCTTACGGCGTGATGCCATAGGTATCGGACGAAGAGATAAGGGTCATACGTCCCTCGTATCCCATGCCCATGGGATTGACCATGAATGAGCGAGGGGTACTATGTAGCGGTCGCCATGCGGATGAAGGAAATGTGGGCGACCACAGGCCTGTGGAGCGAAGTTGGTTGCGGTTCGGACGGGCGCGATGTCGCGGCATCGCCGCACGGTACGGGTTCGTCACTGCTCGACGTCGAGCGCGGCCATCATCAATTCGCAGTGGTCGTGAACTCGGCGCGCGCGTTCTACGTGGAGCGGATGGTCGGCGGCGATTGAGGGCGCGCGCA
Organism: uncultured beta proteobacterium; assembly: GCA_963714925.1. Lineage (GTDB taxonomy): Bacteria > Pseudomonadota > Gammaproteobacteria > Burkholderiales > SG8-39 > SG8-39. Next base: position 83,675 of record CAVQQK010000007.1, read on the forward strand.
GCGCGGGCGTCGCCGATGACGCCGGCCGCAGCGCCGATTTATGGCGGCGCGTTCCTCCGGAGTCCGTCGCGAAGCCGCCTGCGCCGGCGCCAGCGCACGCCGAGCGCCCAGAGAAGACTGACCGTCACCCAGGTCGCGACGCCGCCTACGACAGCAAATATGAGAAGCCCGAGAAAGAGCGGCTTTCCGATTTCGGCCGCACGATCGGCCCAGCTGCGGGGCTCGGCCTGCTCGTCGTCGGCCTCGCGTTCCAGCGCGGCGAGCTGCACTGCGTCGATCTTTTCGCCGAGAATCGCCGAGCCGGTTCGGTAGGCGAGCATGGCGATCGGCGCGTAGGTAAACGGATTCGACACCAGCGTGCTGACCGCGGCGACCGGCAGGTTCGCGCGCAGCAGGATCGCGAACACCGCCGAAAACGCGATCTGCAGCACCGGAATGAGAAATCCGAAGAACACGCCGATCGCCGCGCCCAGCGCGACGCGTCGGCGTGTCAACTGCCACAGCCAGGGCCGGCGCAACAGCGGCCCAAGCCAGCGCAGCGACCGGTTTGCCTGCAGGGCTTCGGGCGTCGGGAGTTTCCTGTGTAACCACTTTCGCATCGCGGCCCTATGCTACCCGCGGGACGAGTGGCTGAATTCGGCAGGCTAAAATTCGCCTGCCTTGAATTCCGAAGTCCAGCGCGCCGCGCGCATCGCCCGCCTTTCTCCGATCGCCTTCGACCCCGCGCTGCCGGTGAACGCGCGGCGTGACGAGATCCGCGCGGCCATCGAGCGCCATTCAGTGGTCATCGTCTGCGGCGAGACCGGGTCGGGCAAGACGACGCAGTTGCCCAAGATCCTGCTCGAAATGGGATGCGGCGCGCGCGGCCTGATCGGCCATACCCAGCCACGCCGTATTGCAGCGCGCTCGGTCGCCGCACGCCTCGCACAGGAACTCAAAACCGAACCCGGCGCCGACGTCGGCTACAAGGTGCGCTTCCAGGACAAGGTGCGGCCCGATTCACTGGTCAAGCTGATGACCGACGGGATCCTGCTAGCCGAGACGCAGGGCGATCCGCTCCTGCGCCAGTACGAGGTCATCATTCTCGATGAGGCGCACGAGCGCAGCCTGAACATCGATTTCCTGCTCGGCTATCTGAAGCGCCTGCTGCCGCGGCGCCCGGACCTGAAGCTCGTCATCACCTCTGCCACGATCGACGCCGACCGGTTTTCGCGCCATTTCGACGGTGCGCCGGCGATCGAGGTTTCGGGACGGCTGTATCCGGTCGAGCTGCGCTACCAGCCTGTCGAAGGCGATGCGGAGGACACGACGCGCAAGGAGGAGGAACAGGCGCTCGCCGACGCGGTCGAGACGCTGTGCCGCGAGGGACCGGGCGACGTGCTCGTGTTCCTTCCGGGCGAGCGCGAGATCCGTGATGCCGCCGAGGTCCTGAGAAAGCATCATCCGCCCGGTACCGAGATCCTGCCGCTCTACGCGCGGCTCTCGGCCGCCGAGCAGGACCGCGTGTTCCGGCCAGGGGCGGCGCGCCGCATCGTACTGGCGACCAATGTCGCCGAGACCTCGCTCACCGTGCCACGTGTCCGCTACGTGGTCGACACCGGGGTTGCGCGCGTCAAGCGCTACAGCGTGCGCAACAAGGTCGAGATGCTGCGCGTGGAGGATATTTCGCGGGCCGCGGCCAAGCAGCGCGCGGGCCGCTGCGGCCGGGTCGCCGACGGCGTGTGCATTCGCCTGTATGCCGAGGCCGATCACGACCGCCGGCCCGCCTACACCGAGCCTGAGCTGCTGCGTTCCTCGCTCGCTGCAGTGATCCTGCGTGCAACGAGCCTCCAGCTCGGCGGCGTCGAGGACTTTCCGTTTCTCGATCCGCCGCCGCCGCGTGCAGTCGCCGACGGCTACGCGCTGCTCGCCGAGCTGGGCGCGGTGGACGAGGCGAAGGCCCTCACCCCGGTGGGCAAGGCGCTCGTCAAGCTGCCGCTCGATCCGCGCATCGGGCGCATGCTGATCGCCGCGCGTGCCGAGGGCTGTCTCGAGCAGCTCCTGGTGATCGCGGCTGCGCTGTCGGTGCAGGACCCGCGCGAGCGGCCACTCGACCATGCGGGCGCTGCAGACCAACGCCACGCGCGCTTTGCTGACGAACGCTCGGACTTTCTCGCTTTCCTCAAACTGTGGACGTTTTTTTCAGAGGCGCTCGAGCACAAGAAATCGAACCGCAAGCTCGCCCAAATCTGTCGCGAGAATTTCCTGTCGATCGCGCGCATGCGCGAATGGCGCGACCTGCACGCGCAGCTGCACGCGCTGGTCGCCGAGCTTGGCTGGCGGATGTCGTCGGCAGATACGGCGAAGCCGGAGGGCACGGCGGCGATTCACCGCGCGCTCCTCGCCGGGCTGCTCGGCAACATCGGACTACGCGACGAAGCGACGGGCAACTACACGGGGGCGCGCGGGATCAAGTTTTGGGTGCATCCGGGGTCCTGGACCAAGAAGCCCGGAAAGTGGATCGTCGCGGCCGCGTTGGTCGAGACGACACGGCTGTATGCGCGTACGGTGGCCGCGATCGACCCGCGCTGGTTGGAAGCCATCGGCGCGCACCTGCTCAAGCGCCACTGCGAGAACCCGCACTGGGAAAAGACGCGCGCCCAGGTCGTTGCACTCGAGCGTGGCACGCTCTACGGGTTGCCGGTCTACGCGAGCCGCCGGATTCACTACGGACCGCTCGACCCTGCGGCGGCACGCGAAATCTTCATCCGCGCGGCACTGGTAGAAGGCGAATTCGAAACGCGCGCGCCGTTCTTCGCCCACAACCGGCGCCTGGTCGCCGACATCGAGCGCCTCGAGCACAAATCGCGTCGACCGGACATTCTCGTCGACGAGGATCTGATCGCCGCGTTCTACGACGCGCGCCTGCCGGGGGATATCCACAACGGCGCCGACTTCGAGCGCTGGCGCAAGGACGCCGAGCGCGCCGAGCCAAAACGACTGTTTCTGCGCCGCGAGGACCTGATGCGGCATGAGGCGGCGGGAATCACGACGGAGAATTTTCCCCCCAGCCTGCAGTTTGGCCCGAATGCCTTTGCACTCGAATACCATTTCGAACCCGGTGCGGCGCGCGACGGCGTGACGCTGACGGCGCCTGTCGCGCTGCTCAACCAGGTCGCTGCAGCGCGCTGCGAGTGGCTCGCACCGGGCCTGCTCAAAGAGAAGGTGCGCGCGCTGGCCAAATCGGTACCGCAACGCCTGCGCCACCGGCTCGGGCCGCTCGACGCCTTTGCCGAGCGCTTCGTCGCGTCGGTCCAGCCTTCCGACCTGCCGCTCGCCACCGCGCTGGCGCGCTGGATCCGCGCAGAGTTGAATCTCGACGTACCCGTCGATGCGTTCCGCCCGGACTCGGCGCCTGCGCACCTGCATATGAATTTCCGTGTCGTTGACGAGCACGGTCGGCAGCTCGCGATAGGCCGCGATCTGGCCGAACTGAAGCGGGCCTGGGCACCGCAGACCCAGGCCGCGCTCGCGGACTCCGCGAGCGTGCCCGAGGACCAGCGGCACCGCGTCTGGGATTTCGGTGATCTGGCCGAGATCATGGAGATTCGGAGCGTCGCGAGCGCCGGGCGCCCCAGCGGTAGCGACCAGACGCTCGTCGGCTATCCGGCGCTTGCCGATCTTGGCGACGCCGTCGCGCTGCAGGTCTTCGATTCGCCCGAACGCGCGCGTGCAGTGCATCGCGCCGGCGTGCGGCGGCTGCTCGTCATCACCTTTCGCGAACGGGTGCGCGAACTCGAAAAGTCCGTGGCGCGCGACAACGCATTGAATCTCCAGTTCGCCCAGCTTGCCGGCGACATTGTGCTGCCTGAGGAAATCGTGACGGCGGCGCTGGAGCGGACCTTCTTCGCCGAGGCGCTACCCACGACGCAGGCCGCGTTCGAGCGTAGCGTGCACGACGGGCGCAACCGGTTTAACCTGATTGCGCAGGAAATCGTGCGCACGATCGGGGTCGTCCTCGCCGAGCATGCGCAGGTGCAGAAACGCCTGAATGCGGCGGCGAAGGCGTTTCCCGGACCGGCCAACGAGGTGCGTGCGCAGTGCGCCCGGCTGCTGCATTCGCGCTTCGTGTCACAGACGCCCTGGCCGCGGCTGCAGCATCTCCCGCGCTATCTGAAGGCTGCCGCACTGCGTCTCGACAAGCTGCGCGAGGATGCAGCACGTGACGCGCGCCTGGCCGCCGAGATTGCGCCGCTCGCCACGGCCTGGCAACGCGAAATCGCCGCGCGCGAACGGCTCGGGGCAGTGACGCCGGAACTGGAACAGTTTGGCTGGTTGCTCGAGGAACTGCGCGTCGCGCGCTTCGCGCAGGCGTTGAAAACCCCCGTGCCGGTATCGGTCAAGCGCCTTACGAAGTTGTGGCAAAGTATCCGTCACGCTTGAATTGATCCACGGAATCCACGCACGCCATGCTCGCTTCGCTTCTGTTCGCGTTCCGCAATCTGCTGCATCCCCGCATGTTGTGGCTGATGGTCTGGCCGGTCCTGGTTGCCATCGGCGTCTGGGGCATGGCGCTCTTCCTGATGTGGGCGCAGCTCATTATGTGGATTGCCGAGAAGCTCCGCGTCGGGATTGGCTACGTCACCTTCTGGGTCGAGTGGGATGCCTCGGACGTGGCCCTATTCGCGGCGAAACTCCTGGTGTTCCTCATGCTCGTGCCGCTGGTGCAGTTCACTGCGCTGCTGATTCTCGGGGTGTTCGGCATGCCGGCGATGGTCGAGCATGTCGCCGCGCGCCAATTCCAGGCGATTGCGCGCCGACGCGGTGGCAGCTTCGCGGGCAGCGTGATCAACAGTATTGTGGCGGTGCTCGGTCTGATCGGCCTCGGGCTTCTGTCGTTGCCGTTCTGGTTTTTCCCGCCGCTTTGGCCGTTGATTCCGGTCGTGATTTTCGGCTGGGTGAACCAGCGGGTGCTGCGCTACGATGCGCTCGCCGAGCATGCTTCCGAGGATGAAATGACGCGGATATTTCGTGAGCAACGGGCAACGATGTACCTGCTCGGCGTCGTACTTGCGTTGGTGGCGTACATTCCGTTCCTCGGCCTGTTTGCGCCCGTCGTGTTCGGGCTCGCGTTCATTCACTATTTGCTCGAGGCGCTGCAACGGTCACGTGATGCGCCGATTGAGGGCGAGGTGATGCGGCGATGACCGCGGCGCTCGGCGCACTGGTGATCGGCGACGAGATTCTCGTCGGCAAGCGGGTCGACAAACATTTCCCCTTCCTCGTCGAGACGCTCGCCAGGCGCGGGCTGCGGCTCGCGTTCTGCGAGGTGCATGGCGACGACCCGCAGCGGTTGACGGCGACGCTCAGGCGTACCCTTGCGTCGGACGACATCGTATTCAGCTTCGGTGGCATCGGTGCGACGCCCGATGACCACACGCGCCAGTGCGCCGCGGCGGCGCTCGGGGTGGGACTCGTTCTGCATCCCGATGCAGAGCGCGAGATCCGTGCGCGGTTTAACGACGAGGTGACGCCGAGCCGACTCGCGATGGGGACGTTTCCCGAAGGCGCCGCAATCATTCCGAACCCGGTGAACCGGATTCCCGGCTTCTCAGTCGCCGACCATCATTTCGTGCCGGGGTTTCCACAGATGGCCTGGCCGATGATCGAGTGGGTGCTCGATACAAAGTACGCGCAGCTGGTCGATCGTGACCGCTGGCGGGAGGGGTCGATCCTCGTTTTCGAGGCGGGCGAAAGCCAACTGATCGGCGTGATGGAACAGGTTGGCGCCGCGTTTCCGGGCGTCAAGGTGTTCAGTTTGCCGTCGATGGGCGCCAACGGTGCGCGCCACCACGTGGAGTTGGGCGTACGCGGTCTGCGGGACGAGGTGCCGGCGGCGCTCGAGGCCCTGGGTGCAGGGGTTCGCGCGGCAGGCTTTCCGTTTCGTGCCGTTCCCGCAGGCGAGGTCTGAAAAGAAAACGCCCCGCACGAGGCGGGGCGTTCAAGTTTCTTCTGCTACTTCTTTTTTGCCGCCGACTTCACTATCCGGCCACGCGGCGAAGGGGACGAACTGCGCTTACGGAGTCCCGATCGATCGCGCGGAGCTGACGCGGCGCGCGCTGGTGCGCGTCCGCGTTTTGCCCGACTTAGGCCGCCTTTTTTGGCTTGCTGAACCCTTTCACCGTGTCGGTCGCGGCTGCAACGTTGGCTTCGGCCATCTCAGTCGCCTGCTTGGCGACCTTGTTGAGATTGTCGTAGGCCGAGTTGGCCGCCGTCAGCATCTGCTTCATCGCGGCGACTGCGACGTCCGAGCCAGCCGGCGCATTCTTGGTGGCTTTCTCGAGCATCCCGGCGAAGTTTTCATTCCACTCCGCAGTGCGTTGTTCGGCGAGCTTGGACAGTTCGGCGTTTGCCGAGGTGGCGACCTCATACACGCTCTTCGACCAGGCAATTGCCTTCTCGAGCGTGGGCTGGGTGAGGGTGCTCTGCAGGCTGGTGAACTCCTGCACGTCCTTCGCGCCCATCAGCGCACGGGTGTTGGTGACGCTGTCTTCGAATGCCGCTTTGACCGCGTTCGCGTTCAGGTTCGCGAGCTTCTCGAGCGTGCTGAACTGGAAGTTCGCAACATTCAGCAGCGCTTCGACGTTGGCCTTCTGGGCCGCTTGGATTTGTTCCGGTGTGACGTACATGGCGTAACTCCTGTTGAAAGTAAACTCTGTGTAGGCGCTCAGTCTTCGTAATGGTGCGCCGCAACAACTCCAATTATATGGACTATGCCAACCAAGTCAAGGACTTTGTGCGATGCAATATATTAAATTGATGTGACGCAACAATATCGTATCCAAGTCTTTGTTTCGACCGGAAAAGTGTTTTAAACGAGGCGCCATCGCGTGTCGCGGGTTGACCGCCTGTCGCGGCCCGGATATAAAGCAAACGATCGTTTGGTTTATATCCAGTCGATGCCATGCCACCCCAGCGTGTCCTCGGCGCTCAACGCGCCCCACGCAGCCTGCGCCCGCCACGCGCAGACAACCGTTTGCCCGCCGTGCTCGATGCGGCTGCACGATTGTTCGCCCAGCGCGGCTACGCGCCCACCTCGATGCGTGATATCGCGCAGGCCGCGTCGATGCTCCCCGGATCGCTCTATTACCACTTCGCGGCCAAGGAAGACCTCCTCGCGGCGGTCTATGAAGCCGGCGTACGCGAACTTGTCGCGGCCGTCCGTGTGGCGGTCGCGCGTGAGACGCAACCCTGGGCACGACTCGAGGCGGCCTGTGTCGCGCATCTGGAGGCAGTGCTCAAGCGTAGTGACACCGCGCAGGTGTTGATCCGCGTACTGCCCGAGCAGGTGCCCGCGGCGGCGGCACACCTCAAGCGCTTGCGCGCGGAGTACGAGGCCGTGTTTCGCGAGCTGGTGGGCGCGTTGCCACTCGCCGATGGCACGGACCGACGCACCCTGCGCCTGATGTTGCTCGGCGCGCTCAACTGGACGCGGTTCTGGTACCAGGAAGACGCTGCCGACACGCCGCGCACGATCGCGCGGCGCATGGTGAAACTGCTGCGCGAGCAGCAGGATCCGCAGGTGATTCCGGGGGGACCCCATGGTTGAACATCGACCGCCGAAAATTATCGTGACCAAGATCGGATTCGACGGCCACGACCGTGGGAGCCGCCTGGTTGCCGCGTATCTGCGCGACGCCGGTATGGAGGTGGTCTACACGCCACCGTGGCAGGAGATCGCAGCCGTAGTGAAGCTCGCCACCGAGGAGGATGCCGACGTGATCGGCGTTTCGTCGCTTGCCACCGATCACTTGCTGGTGCCCAAACTCATGGCTGCGTTGCGCGCCGCGGGGCTCGATGACGTCCAGGTGATCGTCGGCGGCATCGTACCGCCCAAGGACGAGCGCATGTTGATGGGGGCGGGGGTGGCATGCGTGTTCCACCCCGGCGCCTCGCTCGACGCAATCGCCGATACCGTACGCGCGCTTTCGACGGCACGCCGCGCACAGCTGGAGGGCTCGATATGAACAAGCCGATCGCAAAACCCGTGGTGCACACCGAGTTCGCGCAGGCGCAACGCCGCTGGCAGGCGGGCTTCGATGAAAGTCCCGGCGCTGCACGCCGCGCGGACAATCGATCGGGCATCGAGGTCAAGCCGCTGTATACGTCGCAGGACTGGTCCGGCGATCGTTATCTCGAAGCGCTCGGCTTTCCGGGCGAGTACCCCAACACGCGCGGCATCTATCCTTCGATGCACCGCGGCCGCAGCTGGACGCAGCGCCAGCTGATCGGCTTGGGGGTGCCCGAGGACTACAACGCGCGCCTCAAGGAACTGCTCGCCCAGGGCGCGACCGCAGTCTCGCTCATTCCCTGCAACTCGGTGTTCCGCGGCTACGACGCGGACGAGGTGCCCGAAGAACTCCTGGGCACCTGCGGCACGGTGGTGAACACCGTCGACGACATGGACCGCGCCCTGGCGGACATTCCGCTCGAGAAGATTTCCTGCGCGCTGAACGACCCATCCCCCTTCACGCTGTTCGCGCTCGTCCTGGCCGTGGCGAAGCGCCGCGGCATCGACTGGACCAGGATCACGGGTACCTCGAACCAGTCCGACTGCATCTCGCATTACGTCGCGAACCACATGTTCTTCCGGCTCGCGCTGCAGGGGGCGCGGCGCGTGCTGACCGACCACATTGCGTTCTGCAACGCGCAGGTGCCGGGATGGAATCCGCTTTCGGTGGTCGGCCAGCACATGCAGCAGGCGGGTGCAACGCCGGCCGAGTCGATGGCCTTCACGCTGGCCTCGGCAATTCAGTACGCCGACGATTGCCAGGCGCGCGGGATGGATCCGGATGCCTTTCTGCCACGCGTCACGTTTTTCTTCGACATTTCAATTAGCTTTTTCGAGGAGGTTGCGAAGTTTCGTGCTGCCCGCCGGCTGTGGGCGCGCATCGCGCGTGAGCGTTTCGGTGCCAGAGATCCGAAGGCTTGGCGCTTCAAGTTTCATGCCCAGAGTTCGGGCGTCGATCTGACGCGGCAGCAGCCGCTGAACAACATCGCACGCGTCACCGTGCAGGCGATGGCCGGCATTTTCGGCGGGCTGCAGTCCCTGCACACCGACAGTTATGACGAGGTCGTGTCGGTGCCGACCGCGGAAGCGGCGCGAATCGCGGTCGCAACGCAGAACATCCTGCGCGAGGAAGCGCATCTCACCGACGTGATCGATCCCCTCGGCGGTTCCTACTACGTCGAAACGCTGACCGACCAGATGCAGGAGAAAATCGAATCGATCATCGCCCGCATCGATGCCGCCGGCGGGATGTACAAGGCGGTCGAGCAGGGTCTCGTGCAGCGCATGATCGGCGATTCGGCGTTCGCGGCTCAGCAGCGCATCGAGCGCGGGGAGCAGACCGTGGTCGGCGTCAATGCCTACCAAACCGAGGAGGACCCGGACGCGTATACGGTGCTCGAGTACCCGCAGCGCGAGCGGATTGCGGCCCAAGTCACCCGCCTTCGAGCGTACAAGGCGCGGCGCTCGAATGATGCCGTGACGAAAGCGCTCGACGCGCTCGCGCGCGCCGCGCAGGGCACCGAGAACGTCATGGCGCGCACCGTCGATGCGGCCGAGGCAGGCGCGACGCACGGCGAGATGTGCGCCTGCCTGCGCCGCGAGCTGGGCTTCGGCCAGCCGCTCGCGGTCGTTTGAGGTCCGAGGACGGGTCGCCATCCGATGAACGCGCCCAGGACGCTGGCCGAACGCATCCGCGGCGGAGATCGGCGCGCGCTCGCGCGCGCGATCACCGCGGTCGAGAACGAGAGCGCCGAGGCGGCGTCGATTTGCGCCGCGCTCGCCCCGCACCTGGGGCATGCGCGTGTCCTCGGCGTGACCGGCCCGCCCGGCGCCGGCAAGTCCACGCTGGTCAATGCGCTGGTGAAGGAACTCGTTGCACGCGGCCGGCGCGTTGCGGTCATCGCGGTCGATCCATCGAGCCCGATCTCCGGCGGTGCGGTGCTTGGCGACCGCGTCCGCATGGGCGAGATGCAGAGTCATGACGCGGTGTTCATCCGCTCACTCGCGGCACGTGGCCATCTCGGCGGCCTGTCGCGCACCACGGCACAGGTGATCGGCGTGCTCGATGCTGCGGGCTTCGACGACGTCATCGTCGAGACCGTCGGCGCGGGTCAGTCCGAGGTGGAGATCGCCAAAGTCGCCGCGACGCGACTCGTCGTCTGCCCCCCGGGTCTGGGTGATGACGTGCAGGCGATCAAGGCGGGTATTCTCGAGATTGCCGATGCGTTCGTCGTGAACAAGGCCGATTTGCCCGACGCGGCACGCACCGAAAGCGAGTTGCACGCGATGCTTGCGCTGCGCAGGGACGCGGATCAGCCGCCGGTGCTGAAGACCATCGCGACGACCGGCGAGGGTGTCGTGGCGCTTGTCGACTGGCTCGGCGCGCGCACGCACGCCGGCCCGCATGCGACATCGGCGGCGCCAGCCGCGTCTGACGGGTCCAACGTTACGCCGACCGTTGAAGCTCAAGGCGACGTGACGGCGTTGCTCGGGCGCCTGATCGCGCGCGACGCGTTTGCGCGCCATCTCGGCCTTGAACTGGTGGCGGCGGGCGAGGGCACGGCCACGGTGCGCATGCGCGTGCGATCCGAGCACATCAATTTCTGGAATACCTGCCACGGCGGCGCGATCTTCTCGCTCGCCGACACGGCGCTCGGTCTGGCCTGCAATTCCTACGCCACAGTGGCAGCGCTGATCGATTCGCACATGACCTTCTCGGTCGCGGTCAAGGCAGGCGAGGTGCTCACCGCGCACGCCGAGGAAGTTTCCCGCACGCGCAAACTCGGCGTCTACCGCATGGCGGTCCGGCGCGAGGATGGCGTTCTGGTCGCCAGCCTGACGGGTACCGTGTACCGCACCGGCAAGCCGCTTCCGGGCGAGGCCTGATGCGTGCGACGGACGTGAATCGGGATCTCGAGTTTCGCGCCACGCGCAAGCGCGCGCGGATCCACGACCCGCGCCACGACTTCGCGCTGACCGAGATCGAAAGCGAGGTGCGCTACGACCCGCTCACCGGCGACTCGGCGCGAATCTGCCATTTCGCCTACCCAAAGCGCGAGCAACCCGATGTGTCGTCCATGGTCGAGTCGACCCAGGCGGCCTGCCCCTTCTGTCCCGAAAGCGTCGAACGCGTGACGCCGCGCTATCCGGAGGAATTACTGCCGGGCGGGCGCCTGCGGCGCGGCGAGGCGCTCCTCGTACCGAACCTGTTTCCGTACGACGACGTGTCGGCGATCGTGTCGATGTCGCGCGCCCATTTTCTGCCCATGGATGCGATGCCCATGGACATCGTCGCCGATGCGCTGAAGCTCGCGCGCGATTTCATTGCCGCAGCGACGCCGATGCTCGGCGCGCGGGACGCCTACGGCATCGTGACCTGGAATTACATGCCGCCCTCGGGGGCCTCGCAGGTGCATCCGCACATGCAAGTCATCGTGACCGACACGCCGGGCAACCAGCTGCGGCGCGAACTGGAGGCCGAGGCGCGCTATCTCGCGGCGCAGGGCCGCCCCTACCCCGAGGCGCTCGTCGCCGCCGAGCGCGGCGGCGATCGCTGGCTGATGGAATCGCGCGGGATCGCGTGGTGGGTGCCGTATTGCCCGACCGGGATGCTGGGCGACGCCCAGGCCGTGTTCACGCGACGCGCGACGATCACGGCCTGCGATGACGCGGCGCTCGACGCGTTTGCCGACGGCTTGTGCCGGCTGCTCGGCGCGTACGCGCGCATGGGTCTGTGGAGTTTCAATCTCACGCTGATGCCCGACGCGCAGGCCGAGCCCTCGGGTCGCCACCGCCTCACCGCGCGTTTGCTGCCGCGCTTCTATCTGCACCCGCGGCTTCACAACTCCGATACGTCTTACTTGCAACTGCTGTTCGGCGAAAAATTCGCCATGCTCACGCCCGAGCAGCATGCTGCCGAGCTGCGTGGTCTGCTGGACAGTGCGCGGGCGCCTGGATGAGCGGTTCCGCAGGCCACCCGGAGCACATTCCGGCGCGCTTGTGGTGGGTGCTCGCCGGGCTGACGTTCGCCTGGGGATTCAACTGGACGGCGATGAAGCTCGCGCTTGCCGAGGTCTCGCCATTTACGTTTCGCTCGATGTGCCTCGGCGTCGGGTCGGCGGTGCTGTTCGCGGTGATGAAGGCCGGGGGCCATTCGCTCGTCGTGCCCAGGGGTCAGCGCCGCCGGTTGATCGGTTTTGCGCTCGTGGCGATCACGGCCTGGAACCTGCTCGTGGCCTACGGCGTGTCGATGATTCCTTCGGGGCGCGCGGCGATGCTGGCCTACACGATGCCCGCCTGGGCGATCCCACTGTCGGTCTGGGTGCTCGGCGAGCGCTTGAACGGTCGCAAGCTGACCGGGCTCGCGCTCGGCATGGCGGGGCTCGCACTCCTGCTCGGCGAGGGCGTGCATGACCTTGGCGCGGCGCCGCTCGGATCTCTGCTCGTGTTGTTCGCCGCGCTGATGTGGGCACTCGCCACCGTGTTCCAGAAGCGCTACCCGGTGTCGATGCCGGTCGGCGCCTACACCGCCTGGATCATGCTGATCGGGGGGATTCCAATCTTTCTGGGTGCGCTGGTCGTTGACGATCCTGCTGCGCTCGCGCAGGTGAGCGCGAAGGCGTGGTTTGGCGTGCTCTACAACGTGTTCATCGCCTTCGCGTGGGCGCATTGGGCATGGATCAAGCTCGCGACCTCGCTCTCGGTAACGGTGTTTTCGCTCGCGATGCTGCTCACGCCGTTGATCGGCGTGCTGAGCGGTATCCTGTTCCTTGGCGAGCAGCCGTCGGCGATGGAGTACGCTGCGTTTGCGCTGGTGATCGCCTCGTTGCTTACCGTCGCACTACCGGCCCGCAAATAGTGCAATTTCGACTCCACACCAACCAACTGGCCATTCGCGTACTTGGCACCTGCACGGGAATCGGTTTTCTCGCGATCGGTACCTATGCGATGTTCGGGGCCGACGATTCGGTTGCGGCGGCGCTGCGCGAGCGCGCACTGTGGTTCGGTATTACGGCGTTGATCGGCGGCGTCTGGGCGATCGGCGTGTCGTGGCTCGACCCCGACCTTTCGGGCGTCTGGTGCCGTCCGCCGCGCCAGCCCCGGGATCTGCACGTGCCGAAGCGCTAGCGCGTGGTTACTCATGGCCGCCGGCGCAACCGTCTGGAGATCGCCATGTGTCGCTTCACGCTCTACCTCGGCCCGTCGATTCGGCTCGAGCACGCTGCTCATCGAACCGGCGCATTCGCTCATCCATCAAAGCTTTCACGCCGCGGAGCGCGACGAGCCGCTGAACGGCGATGGCTTCGGTCTGGGCTGGTATTCGCCCCGGCTGGCGACCGAGCCGGCCGTGTTTTACTCGGTGTCTCCGGCGTGGAACAACCGCAACCTGCGCAGCATCGCGCGCGTCGTGGCGAGCCCCTGCGTGCTCGCGCATGTGCGCGCGGCGACCGCAGGCAGTGAAGTGCACGAGTCGAACTGCCACCCGTTTAACTTCGGCCGCCATCTGCTGATGCACAACGGTTCCATCGGCGCCTTCAGTCGCGTGCGCCGGCGCCTGGTCGCCGACCTCTCGGACGAGGCCTACAGCGTCATTCGCGGCAGCACCGACACCGAGCACCTGTTTGCGGTGTTCGTCGACGAGCTGCTGAAACATGGCGCACCACTGGACGACGCGTTCGATTCGCCCGATGGCGCCGCGCGTCTCGCCGAACACCTGGCGGCGACGCTCGCGCGTGTGCTCGCCGTCGTAAACGCAGTGGACCCGGGTGCGCCGTGCTTTCTGAACGTGGCGGTGTCGGACGGCGTGCACGCCGCCGTGTCGCGCTTTACGAGCGACGCGTCTTCGTCGCCCGATTCGCTGTACACCCTCCACGGCCGCATGTACCCGACGACGTCGCAGGAGTTTGGCCAGCGCAAGGGGGAAGACGAGGGTGAGGCGGTGGTCGTGTCCTCGGAACGCCTGACCGCAGATCCCGGCTGGCGCGCGGTCCCCCCGAACCACATCGTCGCGTTCTCGCGCGGACAGGCACCACGGCTGTTTCCCTTGGCGCCGGATGCACGGCTCGGGGCGGGGTCGTAGTCGACTCGGCGCGCCTGTCTCAGCCGGGCGACGGCGCTTGCGGTGACCGGCCGGCGGCAAACACCTCGAGCGCTGTGCGGTATTCCTCCAGTGCCGAGGGGCTGACCGCGACGCCGCATTCGTAGCAACAATTAGTCATGCGGTCGAACCAGCGGCAACCGCACTCGTCGCAGGCCAGCTCAGGGGCGCCCGCCGGGTTGTGGAAGACCATCGCGCGCCTTAGCGGCAGGTGCCGAGAAATGGCAAGCCGAGCGCTTCCAGAAAATCGGCCCAGCCGCGCTCGCGCAGCTCGTCGCGCGTGCGCATGACCATGAACAGCAGCTTGCCGCGGCGCAGCCGGCGCTTGAGCTCGGAGAGCGGCTGCGGATGCGCAAGTGCGCCCTCGAGCGCGTCGTCGTCGGCGATCAGCAGAACGTCCGAGGCGAGATGCGCGAGCCCGGTGAATACGCCTTCACGCACCGCCATGCCCTGCGGCTCGCGCACCCAGAGCTGCATCGGCACCGGGTCGGTCTTCGGCATCACATTCGCGCGCCGCGCGCCTTGCGTATCGATACGCCAGCGCGGTACCAACGCGATGCTCACGCCTTCGAACACCGGCTCGAACAGATCGGCGTGCGCGTCGAGCACCGGCTGCCAGGGCGCCACGTCTTGAAGGACGGCGGCCATCAGATTCTCGCCCCCAGGCGATAGCCCTCGTGGATCGCGGCATCCATCCCGCGCGGCATCAACGCATCGCCGCAGCCGTGCAGCTCGTCGACCATCCATTCGAAATCGGCGAACAGCGTCTGGTTCGACTTGCGCGGCGCAGCGGCAATCACCGTGTCGGCGGGCAGCGTGGTCTCGACGCCCTTGCGCATCGACGACGACCGCGCCGGCGTCGGTCACGCCCACCAGACGGGTCGAGGTGAGCACGGGAATCTCGAGTTCCTCGACCCAGGCGTTGTGCCGCCACTTGAAGGTCGGCATCACGTCCCCCGCGATGCGTTTCTCGGGCTCGACGAGCGTGACCTCATTGCCGCGTTGCTTGAGAAACTCGGCAACGACGAGGCCGATCTTGCCGGCACCGATGACGACGACGCGCTTGCCGGGTTCGACGCGCCCGGCAGCGACGTCGAGCGCATCGACCAGGCGCTCGCGTCCCGGAATCGCATCATAGGCTGCGATGTCGATGCGCGCACCCGCGGCGACGACGCAGACGTCGTACTCGTGGAGCACCGAGCGCATGAGCTTGGCATTGGCCTCGGTGTTGAGGTGCACCTCGACACCGAGCTTCTTCGCCATGACTTCGTAGTGCCGCACCACCGAGAGCAGGTCGTCGGGCCGCGCCAGGTCATGCGTCGCGTAGCCTACGAGGTTGCCGCCGATGCGTGTGCCGCGTTCGTACACCGTGACCTCGTGTCCGCGCCGGCGCGCGGTGATGGCGAATTCCATTCCTGCCGGGCCGGCCCCGATCACCATGATCTTCTTCTTCACCGCCGCCGGCGTAGTGGCGTATTCGGGTTCGACTTCGTGGCCGAGCGCGGGGTTCATCGTGCAGCTATAGGGCAGGTCGCGGAATACGCGCGACAGGCAGTTGAGTGAACCGATGCAGCGCCGCACTTCGTCCAGCCGGTCCTCGGCCGCCTTGTGCACCAACTCGGGGTCCGCGAGCATCGGCCGGCACACCTCCCAGAAGTCGAACTCGCCGTTGCCGAGGCAATCGTTCGCCATGCCCGGATCGGGCAGCCGGTTGCCGTAGGCGATGAGCGTGTCGGGGCATTCGCGCTTCGCACGCGCGGCGAGGTAGTTCCAGTGCCCCGGCGCCACGTCGCGGCCAATCGACGATTCGGGTGCCTCCTGCCAGCCGACGGTGACGCTGATCATGTCGACGCCGCAGCCCGCGGCCTGTTTCATCAGCGTGAAGCACTCGTCCTCGCTGTTGCCGCCCCACTGATCCATGAGTTCGGCGCCGTTCAGGCGAATGATGAACGGATGCTCGGGCAGCGCCTGCTTGACCGCGTCGATCAGTTCGCGCATGAAGCGCCCGCGGTTCTCGAGCGAGCCGCCGTACTCATCGGTACGCTGGTTGGTGAAACTGGAATTGAACGAGGCGAGCAGGTAACCCATGAAGCTCGTCACTTCGATGCCGTCGAAGCCGGCCTTGATCGCGCGCTTCGACGCATCGACATGGTCCTGGACACAGCGCCGGATGTCGTCCTTCGACATTTCGCGCGGCGGCCGGAAATGCGGCAGCGTCTGGGGCACGACCGAAGGCTGCACGCAATAGCCGAGGTCGATGCCGCCGTAACGCCCGGCATGCAGGATCTGCTGAATCGCCACCGCGCCGGCTTCGTGGATGTAGCCCGCGATGGTCTCGAACTGGGGCAGGAACTTGTCGTCGTAGAGCGCAACCATGCGGAAGTACGACTTCCCCTCGCCCTTGGGGTCGGGATAGGCGCCCTGGTTGGTGATGATGCCGCAGCCGGTGTTGGCGATGATCCGCGTACGCGCGAGCTCGCGCGGCGTGATGTAGCCGTCGCGCGTGTTGTAATTCGACACGCAGCAGGCGCCGTACTTGATCATGTTCTTCGTCGGATAGCGCCCCAGCCGGCCGGGCTTGAACAGGTGGGGAAGCTTGGCTTCCCCCGGTCGTTGACTCATGTGGGTCTCCTGGTTGGCAGGCGCGCGTCAGGCGCCCTGCTTTTCGGTGGCGAGCTGTGCGGCGATGCGTTCGCGCAGCGCGCGCTTGAGAATCTTGCCGACCGGACTGGTCGGAAATTCGGCGACGATCTCGAGCCGCTCGGGCAGCTTGAAGCTCGCGATCCGCTTTGCCTTGAGGAAGGCGATCAACTCGTCGAAGGCGAGGGTCTCGCCCGGCTTCGGGATGACGAAGGCGCAGGCCTTCTCGCCGAAGGTCTCGTCGGGCATCGCGACCAGGGTGACGCGACTTCACCTTCGGGTGCGCGAAGATGTAGTTCTCCACCTCGTCGCAGCTGATCTTTTCGCCACCGCGATTGATGATGTCCTTGCGCCGGCCCTCGGTGTAGAGCAGGCGTCCG
Organism: uncultured beta proteobacterium; assembly: GCA_963714925.1. Classification (GTDB taxonomy): domain Bacteria; phylum Pseudomonadota; class Gammaproteobacteria; order Burkholderiales; family SG8-39; genus SG8-39. The sequence goes on from CAVQQK010000007.1 coordinate 100,842, forward strand.
CGCTTGCGCACGATGTCGCCCATCCGGTAGAAGCCATCGGCCGTAAATGCTGCGCGGTTGTTGTCTGGCGCGTTGTAGTAGCCTCGAATCGTGTACGGTCCCCGCACGCACAGCTCGCCGGGCGTGCCATCGAGAACTTCAAGGTCGGCATCGTCGAGCACCCGGATCTCGTCATCGTCGCAGACCGGCGTGCCCGAGCTTTCCAGCACCGCGTCGGCGTCGGCGTCGAGGCGGACCATGCTGATGAGACCTTCGGCGGTGCCGTAGATCTCCTGCGCCCGGCAGCCCAGGCGTGCCTGCATGCGGGCGCGCAGCTCGGGTGCGAGCCGCGCGCCGCCGTTCTGCACCACGCGCAGCGACGACAGGTCGTGGCGCTCCGGGACGTCCGTATTCAACCAGGCTGAGATCAGTGGGACAGCGGCCGGAATGACCGTGACGCGCTCGCGCTCGATGAGCGAAAACACGGTTTCGGCATCGCCCGCGGGCGCGAGGACCACGGTGCCGCCGGCGTACAGCGCGCCCATCAATCCGGGCGAAGCAAGGTTGTAGTTGTGCGCGAGCGGAAGAATCAGCATGAGCACGGTGTCTGCGTCGAAGCCGGCGAGGCGACCGCACTGCTTCGCGTTGTAGACGTAATCGTCGTGCGTGCGCGGGATGAGCTTCGAGAGCGAGGTCGTTCCGCCCGAGAGCAGCATTAACGCCACTTCGCCCGGATCGAGCGTGACGCCGGCAAGCGTCGCGCGCGCATCGCCGGGCGCCATCGAGGCGTCGAGCATTTCATCGAGCGATATCTGTCCATCGAACGGCGTTCCGGCAACGAACACCTGCTTGAGCGTGGGGCAGGTGCTGCGCATTTCTTCGGCCATGGCGCGATAGTCGAAATCGCGCAGCCGGTCGGGGATCACGTAGCCCGCCGCACCCGCCGAGGTGATGAAGTGTTTGACCTCCGTGTGACGGTGCGCGCGCAGTGCCATCACCGGGATCGCGCCGGCGCGAATGAGGCCGAAATAGGCGTAGAGAAACGCCGGGATATTCGGCAACTGCAGGACGACGCGGTCGAGCGGTTTCACGCCGGCGTGGACGAAGCGCGCCGCGAGGCGCTCGATGCGCTCGGCGAGCTGCCCGTAGGTCACGCGCACGTCGCCATCGACGAGCGCGACCTTGTCCGGACGCTGCGCGGCGACCGCCGCAAGCGCAGCCGGGATCGATACGCCTTCCCAGTAGCCGCGCGCGCGATAGCGGCGGGCGAACGTCTCCGGCCACGGCGTACATCCTGCCAGCATCGAGCCTCCCAAATCCGAAGGTCCACGCTGCCAGAGCCGCGCGGCGGCGCACTTGAGCTACATCAAGCGCGCCGCCGCGTGCGCGCGGTTTCAGAACATGAACACGCCCTTGCCGGTGGTCTGGGTGTCGAACAGGCGGTAGGCTTCGACGGCCTGGTCGAGCTTGAAGCGGTGCGTGATCAGCTGTGCAAGGGGAATCTTGCGCTCGGCGACGAAGCGCGCGCATTCCTCCTGGCCGACGGTCGAAAACGTCCACGAGCCGACGATCGTGAGTTGTTTTCTGAGGATGTCCGGGCTGACTTCGAGCGTCACGTCGCCGCCCTCACCGACGAAGCACACCGTGCCCCAGACCCGAGTACTGCGTACCGCGGCGACGCGCGCCGCGGATCGCGCCGCTGCAATCGAGTGCGAGATCCACGCCTTCACCATGGGTCAGGTCCTTCAGTGCCTGCACCGGGTCGACGGTGCTCGAATTGATCGTCGCGTCGGCGCCAAAGTCCTTCGCGAGCGCAAGGCGGTCCGCGCCGATGTCGATCGCGATCACGCGCGCCCCCATCGCGGAACCAAGCAGTACTGCGGAGAGGCCCACCGGGCCCTGACCGAATACCGCGAGCGTGTGGCGCCCGCAGGTCTGCATGCGGCGCAGCGCGCCGTAGGCTGTGCCGGTGCCGCAGGAGACCGCGGCGCCTTCCTCGAACGACAGTTCGTCGGGCAGCGGCACGAGCGTGCGGGCGGGCACTTTCAGGTAGTTTGCGTGACCGCCATTGCCGGTGACGCCGTAGACCGTGATGCCCTTCGCGCAGAGCTGCGACCAGCCGACGCGACAGTGCGGACACAGGCCGCAGCCGCTGTAGTGATGGTCCATCATGCGTGCGCCGATCGGCGCTTGCGCTTCCGACACCCCGGGTCCGCGCGCGGCAACCACGCCGCAGGGCTCGTGGCCGGCGATCACCGGGCCACCCGTGCCGCCGAGCCCGAGCGCGCCCGCCATGCCGGCGCCGCTGCGCGCGGCCCGGTAGGCGTGCAGGTCGCTGCCGCACATGCCCGATGCTTTCATTTCGAGCACCACTTCGCCGGGCCCTGGCGTCGGATCCGGAAATTCACGTATTTCGAGCTCGCGCTCGCCGAGAAATACCACACCGCGCATGTCGTTTTGCCTCCTGTTTCGGTTCAATGGATTCTAGCCGAGGGCGCCAACCGGTAGACTCGCGGCGGGCCGGTGCGCTGCGCCGGGATGCCGAGAATCCTCGACGAAGGGAATCCACGATGCTGCTCGACGTACGCACCTACCGCTGCAAACCGAACACGATCAACCGTCACGTTGCGCTGTACGAGAAGATGGGCAAAGTGCCCCAGACGCGCCACCTTGGCACGCCGCTGTGCTATCTCACGACCGAAACCGGAAATCCGAATGAGTACCTTCACATCTGGATCTACGAGAATGCGGGGGACCGCGAAAAGCGCCGCGCCGCGATGTGGGCGGACAAGGAGTGGCTTGCTTACGTCGCGGAGAGTGAGAAACTCGGTGCGCTGGAATTTCAGGAGAACCGGCTGATGCGGCCGGTCGACTTCTTTCCGATCAAGCGCTGAGGAGAAAGACCATGGCCGGAAAAGCAAACTACGTCTTCATCGCCAGCATGGATGTCGAGCCCGACAAGGACGCGATTTTCAACGAGGTCTACGACACCGAGCACATTCCGCTGATTCGCAAGGTGCCCGGCGTCGTCTCGGCGCGGCGCAACGTGCTCGCGCCGCTGAAGATGTTTATCGGCGGCGAGGTCAAGACCATCGTCGCCGAGGGCGAACCGAAGTACAGCGCGATCTATGAGCTCGAAAGCCCCGACGTACTGACCAGCGAGGCCTGGGCGAAGGCGGTCGACGCCGGACGCTGGCCGAGCGAAGTGCGGCCCTATACGCGTAATCGCCGGCATACGCTGCGCAAGCTGGCGAACGACTGAGGCGGCTGCGGCGCGGCATGGCAGGCGAATGAGTTCCCTGAAACTCACCCGCGAGAACATCCTCAGCGGCGTGCTGCATGACTCGGCGCGCGCACTGCTCGGCGCCGGCACACGCTTCATGACCGCCGAAGAGCGCCATCGCCAGATCCACGAGATCATCGCGCGCGCGCCGCACGCGAAGCGCATCTGGGTCTTCGGGTATGGTTCGCTGATCTGGAATCCGGCGTTTCATTTCGTAGAGCGCCGCACCGCGCGCGTGCACGGCTATCACCGCCAGTTCTGCCTCTGGGCGCGCGCCGGGCGCGGCAGCCCCGAGAAACCCGGGCTCATGCTCTCGCTCGAGCATGGCGGCAGCTGCCACGGCGTGGCCTACCGCTTGCATCCGAAACATGTGGCGACCGAACTCGACGTGGTCTGGCGGCGCGAGATGCTGACCATGGCGTACCGGCCGGTGTGGGTGACGCTACGCACGCCGCGTGGGCTGGAGCATGCAGTGGCCTTTGCGGTGAATCGCGCGCACGAGCGCTATGTGCGCGAGCTCGGCGAAGCCGCCACGGCGCGCTACCTTGCGACTGGCGCCGGGCCGCTTGGCTGCTGCGCTGACTACCTGTTCGACACCGTCTCGCATTTGCGCGAACTCGGTATCCGCGACCGACACCTCGAAGCGCTCGAGCGGCGGGTGCGGGCGCAGGGGAGCGGAGAACCGGGCGGCGTTTGACCGATCGCGCTCAGCGTGCGCCGGCTGGAACGAGCTTCCAGACCTTGCCGGTGTTGCCGACCGGAATGCCCTGTGCGGTTGTGAGCAGATAGAGTTCGCCATTGGCGCCTTGGCCGAGACTGTGCAGGCGCACGTCGAGCCGGATCAATGGTTCGACGGGCCACAGCGCGCGCCAAGACGTGGCGGGGGTCGCGACGAAGAGCTGGCCCGAGGGCTTTTGTATGGTCGCGCTGAAGTCTCCAAATACCAGCTTGCCGTAGAGCGCCGGCAACGCGCGGCCGCGATAGACGAACCCGCCCACGTTCGCCGTGCCCATCGGTTCGACCTTGACCGTCGACTCGCGGCGCTTCACCGATCCGTTCGGATACTCCACGATCGGGTCACGAATCCGTTCGCCCAAGGGACCCGTGCGCGGGCAATCTTGCGGCGGGTCGAAGGCGCGCGCGCGGTCGTAGCAATGGGTTCCCTCGCGGATTGCCCAGCCGTAGTTGCCCTGGCGGTCCACGAGGTAGATCGTTTCCCAGAACGACTCCGCCACGCCGCTCACGAATAGATCGCCGTTGCCGCTGCGATCGAAGGCGAGGCGAAACGGATTGCGGAAGCCCCAGGCATAGATCTCGGCGCGACCCTCCGACTTGCCGCGGAACAGATTGGTTGGTGGGATCGCGTAGCCCGGATGACCGTGGTCGACGTCGAGACGCAGGATCTTTCCGTTTAGCCGCGTCGTGTCCTGGGCGTAGCGGTCGTATTTGTGGAAGCGCTGCGGAATTTTGAAGGGATCCTCCGGGATTTCCTCCGCGTGCCGATTAGGGTCCGTCGATTTGGGCGCGACATGGATGTCGGGCACGCCGTGCGCGCCGCCGCCGTCACCGACGCCGACATAGAGATAGCCGTCGGGACCGAAGGCCAGGCCACCGCCGTTGTGCTTGCGGTTGACCCAGTCGAGTTCGAGCAGCACGCGCTCGGATGCGCGATCGGCACGGTTCGGGTCAGCCGCCGAGACCCTGAATTCCGACATTCGCCAGGTGTAGGCCGTCTTGCCCTTGAAGGGGGAGGCCGGCCGCGGCTTGGCACTGTAGTTCAGGTAAAAGAGCCCGTTGCGCGCGAAGTTCGGGTGAAAGGCGAGCGCGAGCAGGCCGCGCTCGTCGAACGCCTTGCGCAGCGGCACGATCTGGTCGCGCAGGTCGATGAACGGCGCTTCGAGCGGCTTGCCGTCCGTGCCAAGAATGTAGATCACGCCCATTTGCTCGCCGAGAAAGCGGCGTCCACTGCCATCGGGTGGCGCGACGAGGAAAAGCGGTGCGTTGAAGCCTTCTGCCACGAGCTCGACCGCGACTGCGGGCAACGGTTCTCGCGCTGACACGGGAGTCACGGGCTCCGCAGCGCCAAGCGCGAAGGCGGTTGCCAACAGAATGCGTCGCATCATCGGTGTTCTCCTCGGTGCCGAGCCGATACGTTCTGAAGCGCGCGCCACACGCGCTCCGACGTGGCCGGCATGTCCAGTTGTGTTACGCCGCGCACCGAGAGTGCGTCGAGCACTGCGCTCATCACGGCGGCAAGCGCGGCGGTGCAGCCCGATTCGCCGCAGCCCTTGACGCCGAGCGGATTGGTTTTGCAGGGCACTTCGTTACGCGCCCAACCGAAGGCGGGCAGGTCCAGCGCACGCGGGATGCAGTAGTCCATGAAGCTACCGGTCAGCAGCTGGCCCGAATCCGTGTCGTGAACCAGCGCCTCCAGCAGCGCCTGGCCGATGCCCTGCGCGACGCCGCCATGCACCTGGCCTTCGAGGAGCAGCGGATTCACCACCACGCCGAAGTCGTTCACCGCGCTATACGCGACGAGCGCGACCTGACCGCTGTCGGGGTCGATCTCGACTTCGCAAACGTGACAGCCGGAAGGGAAGCTGTAGGCCGTGGGTTTGTAGAAATCGCTCGCTTCGAGTCCGGGCTCGACGCCATCGGGAAGACCGCCCGCATGCGCGGCGCGCGCGACGTCGTGAATGGTGATGCGCCGGTCGGTGCCGGCGATGACGAACGCGCCGCCGCTGCCGCTGACCTCGAACTCGATGTCTGCGGCCGGCGCTTCCAACAGATACGCCGCGATGAGACGTCCCTTGGCGATGATCGCGCGTGCCGAATGAACGATTGCGGTGCCAGTGACGGTGGTCTCGCGCGAGCCGCCGGTGCCCGTCGCCACGCCGGTCCGGTCGCTGTCGCCCTGCACGATGCGGATGTGCTCGGCCGGCACGCCGAGCTGCTCGGAAACGATCTGCGTGAAGGTGGTGACCTGCCCCTGGCCACCGGCCTGCGCGGTCGTCATGACCGCGAGCATGCCGTCGGCATCGAAGGCGAGCCGTGCGTGGCTATCGTAGTAACCGTCGGGTTCCTGGTAGGCTGAAAACCCGTAGCCGCGCAGGAGGCCGCGCGCCGCGGCGTCCGCGCGGCGATGCTCGAATCCGGGCCGGTCCGTGAGTGCGAACGCGTCGTCCATGTTTTTGCCGAAATCGCCCGAATCGAATACCAGTCCGACCGGCGTCGTGTACGGCATGGCCTCCGGGCGCACGAAATTGATGCGCCGCAGTTCGGCGCGGTCGCGCCCAGTCTCGCGCGCGGCGGCATCGACCAGACGCTCGATCAGATAGGTGAACTCGGGTTTGCCCGCGCCGCGGTAGGCCACCACCGGCACGCTGTGGGTGTAGGCGATACGGGTTTCGACGTGATAGCAGGGCAGGTCGTAGACCCCGGTGATGCAGCGGCTGCCGCCGCTGGTCGCGATCGTGAACGCGCTCACCGATGCATACGCGCCCGTGTTCGACATGAGGCGTGCGCGTACGGCGAGAAAATGTCCGTCGGCGTCGAGCGCGAGTTCCCCCGCCATGACGTGATCTCGCGCGGCGCCGTCGCAGAGAAACGCTTCGGCGCGGTCGGCAAACCACCGCACCGGCCGCCCGAGACGACGCGCGGCGAAGAGCAGCGCGACCTGCTCGGGGTAGGCGGGGGTCTTCATGCCGAACGAGCCGCCGACTTCCGGCGTGATCACGCGCAGCGCACGCGGATCGTCGACCAATCCGGTTGAAGCGATTCCCGATTGAATTGCCTTGCTGCCCTGCGTCGGCGCGTACAAGGTGTAGCGACCGTTCGCCGGATCGAACACGCCCGCCGCCCCGCGTGGCTCGATCGGCGCCGCCGATACCCGATTGACGACGAGTTCGAGCCGCGTGACATGCGCTGCGCGCGCAAATGCCGCCTCGACGGCCTGCGCGTCGCCACCTTGCCAGTCGAGCGCAACGTTGCCGGGCGCATCTGGATAGACCAACGGCGCGCCCGGCGCCAGCGCGGCGCGCGGGTCGGTGACCTGCGCAAGTGATTCATAGTCGACGGCCACGAGGTCCGCGGCGCGGCTCGCCTGCTGCGCGCTCTGCGCAACGATCATCGCCACCGGATCTCCGACGAAGCGTGCCGCGCCGTCGGCCAGCACCGGACGCGGCGCGGCGAATGGCGCCGAGCCGTCCCGGTTCTTCTGCGCGACCGCCGGACGCATCGGACCGATCCCCGCCGCGCGCAGATCCGCGGCGGTGAACACTGCGAGCACGCCCGGCGCCGATCGCGCCGCAGTCGCGTCGACCGAGCGAATGCGCGCATGCGCGTGCGGGGAGCGGACGAAGCCCGCGTGGGCGGCGCCGGGCAGGTCGAGGTCGTCGATGAAGCGGGCGACGCCGGTCAGCAGCGCGCGATCCTCGAGCCGGCGCAGCGGCTGGCCGATGCGCAGCTGTCCGGAGGTCCGCGACAGGTCCTCGTCGGGCAAGGTGCGTTCCACGAAAGTCGTCAGCGCGCATCATAGGACTTTGGCCCGCGATGCGTTTGCGCGCTTGCCACGCCTATGGCAAGCGGATACCGTGCGGCCTCGCGCGCGCGGTACTCCCGATGAAAGCACCCCTCTACTACGGTTACAACATTGTCGCGGCCTCGTTCCTGATCCAGGGCGTGATGATCGGGGGGAATTTCGCCTATGGCGTTCTGTTTAAGGAACTCGAGATGGAGTTCGGCTGGTCGCGCGCAACGATCGCCGGCGCGTCGTCCGCGAGCCTGCTGGTCATGGGCTTCATGGCGGTGCTCGCCGGAAGGCTGAACGATCGGATTGGACCGCGCTGGCTGCTCACGGCCTCCGCGCTGTTCTACGGCATCGGCTACCTCCTGTTCGCCCGGCTGCAGGCGCCCTGGCAGCTCTATCTGGTGTACGGATTGCTGGTGGGCATCGGGCTGAGCACGCACGACGTGGTGACGCTGTCGACGGTTGCGCGCTGGTTCACGCGGCGGCGCGGAATGGCCTCGGCGGTCGTCAAGGTCGGCACGGGCTGCGGCCAGTTGTTGGTCCCGCTCGCGGTTGCGGCGCTGGTCGCCGGTTTCGGTTGGCGCACCGCCTGCGTGGTGTTCGGCGCGACGGCGCTCGTGGTGCTCGCCGCCGCGGCCCAGGCGATGCGCCCTGATCCGGAAAGCATGGGGTTGCAGGCGGATGGGGCGGCGCGTCGCGGGAGTCCCGGGCAAGCTGATGCGGTGTCGCCAGAACCGTATGCGGGTTCTGCCGCGCGGTCTCCGCTGTTCTGGATCCTGTGCTGCTCGCAGGTCATCGTCTTCACGTGCCTGATCACGATCACGATCCACATCGTGCCGCACGCCACCGATCTTGGTGCACCGCGTGCGGTGGCGGCGGGCGTAATTTCCGCGATCGGCGGGATCAGCGTGCTCGGTCGCCTTGCTGTCGGTGGCGCGATCGACCGCGTCGGCGGGCGGCGCGCGCTGATCGCCTGCTACGCGGCGCTGTTCGCGAGCTTGGTCTGGCTTCAGTTCGCCACCGAAACCTGGATGTTGTTCGTCTTCGCCGCGGTGTACGGCGTCGCGCACGGCGGTTTCTTTACCGTAATGTCGCCCACGGTGGCGGAGTTTTTCGGCACGCGCGTGCACGGCGCGCTGTTCGGCACGGTGTTGATGTTCGGTTCGATCGGCGGCGCGATCGGGCCACTGGTCGCGGGGGCGGTGTTCGACGCGACCGGCAGCTACCGAATCGCGTTCGGCCTGCTCCTGGTATTGGCGCTTTGCGGGCTCGCGCTGGTCAGCCGACTGCCGCCGATGCGCGGGCCGCGGGCTGCGATCGCGGCCTGATCTCAGTCCGCGCGGTACCGCCGCAGCACCTCCGGGTCCGGATCCACACCAAGGCCCGGACCCTGCGGCAGCTCGAGCATGCCGTCCACCGGATCGAGGTGGCCGGGATAGGGCTTCGCTTCGGGCCAGAGATAGAAGTACTCGAACCACGCGGGTTCGGTGTAGGCGGCCAGCAGCTGCAGCGTGGCGAGTGCGCCGGGTCCGAAGTAGGGCGAATGCGGTGCCAGGCGCACGTTGTGGGTTTGCGCCAGCGCCATGATCTTGAGGAACTCGCTCACGCCGCCGACCTTGGTGACCGAGGGTTGCGCATACTGCACCGCGCGGGCCTCGGAACAGCGCGTCGAACTGGGTCGCAAAGCAGAAGTTCTCGCCCGCTGCGATCGGGAGTCCGCAGGCCGCGCCGACTTCGCGTAGCGCACGGTAGTCCTCGGGCGGAAACACCGGCTCTTCGAACCAGGTGAGATCGTGCGTGCGAAAACGCCGCCCCGCTTCGATCGCCTCGAGCGGACGCCACTCGCAGTTGACGTCGAGCAGCAGTGGCACGTCCGGGCCGAGCGCGCCGCGCGCAGCGGCGACCGCGCTGTCGGCAATCTCGTGCAGCTTGATGACGCCAAATCCCTCGCCGCGTGCGCGGGTGCAGTATTCGGCGACCAGACGCGGCTCGCTGTATCGCAACAGGCTCGCATAGCACGCGATCCGGGTGCGTGCCGCGCCGCCGATCAGACGGTAGAGCGGCAGCCCCGCGGCCTTGCCCGCGATGTCCCACAGCGCGATATCGAGACCGGAGAGCGCGAACGCCGTGATGCCGTAGCGGCCAAAGAGGTGCAGCTGTTTCTGGATTTTCGCGCTCAGACCGGCGATGTCGGTGGCGTCGTGGCCGAGCGCGAGCGGCGCGATCATGTCGTTTACTGCGGCGACGGTCGCGCGCCGGCAGGTATAGGAGAAGGCTTCGCCCCAGCCGACGAGACCGGCGTCGGTCTCGACCCGCACCAGGCAGAAGTCGAGCTGCGTCCACGCGCCCGTGCCAAGGGTCATCGCGTCGGCACCGTAGGTAAATGGGATCGCGAGCGGGATTGCTTCGACGCGGGTAATCTTCATGGCCTTGCCTCCGGGTTGCGCGGAGGCATTCTATCGGCCGCGCGACAAAATGAACCGCGCGGCGCAACGACACGCGGGAGACTGGAAAGTGATTCGCACCGTCGGCATGGTCGGAGTGGGCATCATGGGTTCGCGCATGTGCGCGAATCTGGTCGCAGCGGGGTTCAGGGTCATTGCCTACGATCCGGGGGAAGTCGCCCAAACCTCGGCACGCAAGGCGGGCGCCGAGGTTGCCGCCGATCCCGCTGCGCTCGCGCGCCGTGCCGACGCGGTGCTGTCGAGCCTGCCCGATTCGCCGCAGCTGCTTGCAGTCGCGGACGCGCTGCTGCCGCAGTGCAAGGCGGATGCGCTGTGGTGCGACACCAGCACCGTCGACCCGGCCACCGCGCGTCAGGTGAGCGCGGCCGCAGGCGCGAAGGGCGTTGGCTTCCTGGACTGCCCGGTGAGCGGCGGGCCGACCGGCGCCGAGGCGGGGACGCTCACGATCATGGTGGGCGGCGAGGCCGCGGTGCTGGAGCGGGCGCGCCCGGTACTCGAGGCGATCGGCGAGAAGATCGTGCACTGCGGCGGCGCGGGTAGCGGGCAGGCCGCGAAGCTCGTCAATCAGGCGCTGGTCGCTGCGCACACGGTGGCCGCGCTCGAAGCGCTGCTCGTCGGACGCAAATGCGGGCTCGAGCTCGATACGCTGGTGTCGATTCTGAAGGCGAGCTCGGGGCGGAGCTGGATCCTGGAGAACCACCTGGATCGCTACGCGCTCGCCGGGCAGTTCGAGCCCGGCTTTGCGCTCGACCTGATGTTCAAGGATCTGCGCCTGTTCGTCGAGACCGCGACCCAGGTCCGTTCGCCAGCGCTCGTCGCCGCAACCGCGCTGCAGCTCTATAACGCGGCACGCGCGGCGGGCAACGGCAGCAAGGACCAGACCGTGGTGGCGAAAGAACTTGAACGCATGGCGGGCGCCACGCTGGGAACGCTCACGCCCGCGCGCGCGTGATTACTGCGCCGCGTGTCGCTCGGCGCTCTGTCCGCGGAACCATTCACGCACAAAGCCGGGTACCGCGCCATTGTCGAGCAGGCGTTGCACGATATCGGGCAATCCGCGCTCCCGGTCGGTGTCGACACGCACCGTGACGGTCATCCCCGCGCGCAGCGGCGGATCGCGCCGGTCGTGCACGATGCCGAGTTGAACCGGGACGCGCTGCACGATCTTCACCCAGTTCCCGGTCGCGTTCTGCGGCGGCAGCACAGCGAACTCCGCGCCGGTCGCAGGCGCAATCGTCCTTACTTTCGCGCGCCACTCGTGATCGGGGTAGGCATCGGCCACGATCGTCGCCGATTGCCCTTCTCGCATGTACGTAAGCTGGGTTTCCTTGAAGTTCGCTTCGATCCAGAGTGGCTCATTTTCGACCAAGGTGAATACGGGAACGCCCTTCGCGACATATTCGCCCGCCTGGAGCTTCATGTTACTGACGATGCCAGGCGACGGGGCCACGACGCGCGTGCGTGCGAGGTCGAGCCGCGCCGTATCGCGCGCAGCCTGGGCCTGCAGAAAACGCGGATGTTCCTCGACCGGGCGGTCGAGCGCGCCACCGAGGCTCGCGACCACGCGCCCCGCGCGCTCGCGCACCGCATCGAGCCGCTGGCGCGCCGCTTCCAGATTGAGCCGTGCTTCGTCGTACTGTTCTTCGCGCGTCATGCCGCGCGCCTTGAGCTGTTCCTGGCGCTTGACCTGGCGGCGCAGGAAGCCGATGCGTGCCTCGGCTTCCTTGGCTTCAGCCATTGCGACCCGGTACTCCGCGCGCAGCGAATCGACTTCGGTGCGGACCACTGCCATTTGCGCCTCCGCGCGCTCGACCTCGAGCTGGTACTGTGCCGGGTCGATGCGAAACAACAATGTGCCTGCGGTCACGTGTTGGTGGTCGCGCACGCCGACTTCGACCACCGGGCCGGTGACGTCAGCGCTGACGACGATGATGTTCGCCTTGACGTAGGCGTTGTCGGTCTCCATGTGGCGGCCGCCGTGCGCGTAGAGCACCAGGCTGACCGCGACCACCACGAGTGGCACGGCGACGAGCAGAGCGAATCTCAACAGGAGGCGCAGGCGCGCGACTGCGGCGATCATTCCCATCTCAGCGTCTCCGCGCGCCGTTGCGGCCGCCGTTGTCCTGCCGCTGCAGATTCGACTTCACCGCGATGAGCAGATCGACGAAGCGCTCGCGGTCCTCGGCCGACAGGCCCGCCATCGCATCGCGCCGCAGCTCCCCGGCGACCGAGCGCATCGTCTTCATTGCGGGTTCCACGGTGTCGGTGAGGTAGACGCGCCACGCGCGGCGATCCTTTGCGTCGTGCTCGCGCCGCACCCAGCCCTTGGTCTCGAGCCGGTCGAGCAGGCGTCCAAGCGTGGGCTTTTCGATTTCGAGCGCTTCGGCGAGCTCCGACTGGGTGACGCCCTGGGCACGGAACAGATGCGTGAGGACCCACCACTGCGAGCGCGTGAGGCCGAGCGACTTGACCCGCCGGTCGTAGGTGGTGCGCAGCAGGCGGGCGACGTCGTTCAACAGGAAGCCGAAATTGCGCGTCAGATCCTCGCGGAACATGCCGCCATAATAGTTGCCTAGCTTACGATGAGCAAGGCAAAAGTAAGTGTGTACGGCGCGGCCGCGGGCGCCCTCAGCGTCGCGCCCCGCGATTGGCAAGAATGAGACCTGGAAACACCAGCGCCGCACCGAGCGCGTGGTACCAGCGCACCGGCTCGCCGAGCAGCAACCAGGCGATACCCGCGGTGTACAGCGGCGTGAGGTAAAGCACCAGGCCCGCGCGCGCCGCGCCCAGTTCGCGCACCAGCCAGGAATAGGCCTGGTAGGCGCCGAAGCCCGGAAGCAAACCGACCACGCCGGCGGCGATCAGCCCGCGCCATTCGAGCGGCGGCAGTCCCACCACGAACGATTCGACGAGCGTGAATGGCAGCAGGACGACGATGCCTGCCGCCGTGATCGCGGTGAGGCGTAGGAAGGGCTCGAGCGTCGTCGGCCGGTTGCGTAGCAGCACCGTATAGATCGCCCAGCAGCTTGCCGCGGTCAGCGCCCACAGGTCCCCGCGCGTGAATGCGAGCCGGAAGAGGGCGCCGGGGTCGCCCTTGACGACGATCGCGAGCACACCGGCGAGTGCCAGGAACGCGCCGGTGATCTGGGCGCCGCTCAGCGGCTCGTGGAACACCGTTGCCGAGAGCAGCATGACGAGGATCGGCACGCCGGCATAGATCAGGCCGAGGTTCGTCGCGCTCGTCGTTTCGCCGGCGATGTAGACGAACGCCCCGCAGACCCACATGCCGAGCGCACCGAGCAAAAGCAGGTCTCTCCATTCGCGCCGCAGCTCGGCGCGCCGGCGCCAGAGCACGGCGCCGCAGAGCAGGAGCATTGGCAGGAGCGCGATCACCCAGCGCCAGAACGCGAGCGCATGCGGCGGGAACCAGCCCGCGGCCCAGCGCGCGACAATCATGTTCGCCGACCACAACCCGGGGACGAGGAGCAGCAGTGCGTAGGCGAGGCGGCTATGCACTGTCGGCGGCGTCAAGCCGCGGACCGTACAACGATCGCGCCCGCGGTACGCGCTGGATGTCCCAGCGCGCAACCGCCCAGGGCAGCAGGTCGTTTGGCGGCAGGTCGATTGGCGGTGGATGGCCAAGAAAGCGCAGCGCCTGCGCGAGCGCCGCGGCGCGCTGCGCAGGATCGATCGGTGCCGCGCCGGTCTGCTTGCTCAGCTTTTCGCCCGTCGCATCCACCGCGACCGGCACGTGCGCATAGCGCGGCGTGGCGAAGCCAAGCTGCTGCTGCAGGAGAATCTGGCGCGCCGTCGAGTCGATGAGATCGGCGCCGCGTACGACGTCGGTGATCCCCTGGTCTGCGTCGTCGACGACGACGGCAAGCTGATAGGCGACGAGGGCATCGGCGCGCACGACGATGAAATCGCCGACTTCGCGTTCGATGTCCTGCACGTATTCACCCAGAATGCGATCGACGAAGCGAATCGCGTCGGTCGTCGTACGCACCCGCGTCGTGTGCGCGGACTTGCCCGGCGGTAGTCCCGCGCGGCAGCTGCCGGGATAGATGCGCGCGCCGTCGATGGCGAGCGTCGAGTCGGCGATTTCGCGCCGGGTACAGGCGCAGGGATAGGTCACGCCGCTGCGACGCAGGACGTCGAGCGCTTCCCGGTAGCGCGCGCCGTGTGCGCGTGTGCTCTGATAGCTGACCGGTCCGTCCCAGGTCAGGCCGAGCGCTTCGAGCTGGCGCAGGATCGCGTCTGCCGCACCTGGCTGCTCGCGCGGCTTGTCGAGATCCTCCATGCGCAGCAACCAGGCGCCGTCGACGGCGCGCGCGTCGAGCCAGCTTGCCAGCGCGGCGACGAGCGAGCCGAAGTGCAGCGGACCGGTGGGCGAGGGCGCAAAACGCCCGACATAGTGCACGTCAGTTCGAGGGGAGCCCTGCGACGAAGGCGCGTATAGTGCCACTTTTTTTGAAGGGGACCCGCATGGCGACGGTCGATCTGAACAAGCAGAATTTCGAGTCGACGATCAGCGACAACCCAATGGTGATCGTCGACTTCTGGGCGCCGTGGTGCGGCCCCTGCCGCGGGTTCGCGCCGGTTTACGAGCGGGCCTCCGAGACCCACGCCGACGTCGTGTTCGCGAAGCTGAACACTGAAGAAGAGCAGGAGATCGCAGCCGCATTCAACATCCGGTCGATTCCGACCCTGATGGTGTTTCGCGAGAACGTGGTCCTGTTCCAGCAGGCCGGCGCGTTGCCGGCCACGGCGCTCGAGAGCGTGGTGACGCAGGCCAAGGCGCTCGACATGGCCGAGGTGCGCAAGGAGATTGCGCAGCGCAATGCCGACGGAGAGACGGCCTGAGGCGTCCAGGTCGCGCAAGACCCGAGCGCGCGCAGGGTTGAATCCGGATTCAGCGCCCTGATCTCGTGCCCAGCGCATATTGGAGATGGAGGACGCACGATGCTCGAAATCCGCAAGGCCGCAGAGCGCGGGCATGCCAACCACGGCTGGCTCGATTCCTGGCACAGCTTCTCGTTCGCCGATTACCACGATCCGCGCCACATGGGTTTCGGTGCGCTGCGGGTGATCAACGAGGATCGAATCGAGCCGGGCGCCGGCTTCGGAACGCACGGGCACCGCGACATGGAGATCATCAGCTACGTGCTTGAGGGCGCGCTTGCGCACAAGGACTCCATGGGCAACGGCTCGACGATGGTGCCGGGCGACGTGCAGCGCATGAGCGCCGGGCGCGGCGTCATGCACAGCGAGTTCAATCACGAAAAGGCGGGGGAAACGCATTTCCTGCAGATCTGGATCGAGCCGAATCGGCGCGGCATCGACCCGGGTTACGAGCAAAAGCGCTTCGAACCCGAGGCCAAGCGCGGACGGCTGCGCGTCGTTGTGTCACCCAACGGACGCGAGGATTCGGTCAAGATTCACCAGGACGCATGCATCTACGCGACGCTGCTCGACGGCGACGAGCGCGTGATCCACGCACTTGCCCCGGGGCGACGCGCCTACCTGCATGTGGTGCGCGGAAGCCTGCGTGCGAATGGTGAAGTGCTTGCTGGCGGCGATGCCTTGAAGGTGGCAGACGTGCCCGAGATCGTGCTCGAGCAGGGCGAGCGGGCGGAAGCGCTGCTGTTCGATTTGCCATAGGCGCGGCGTGAAGGGCGTGCTCGCGCTGCTCGAGCACGATGATTATCGCGTGCAACGACTTTACTGATCTGAAGCCGTGGCGCCGCTAACGCGTGATCGCGTCACGGCGAGCTCGCGTTCGAGCGCGGCAATTTGGTCGCGGAGCGGCTGGTTTGCCGCATGCAGTTCGCCTTCCGTGTAGCGCGGCGTGATGTGCTGCGGGCAATTCCAGTCGAACGCGTCGACACGGATCACGGCGACCCGCTCGATGCTTGCGCGGTAGCCGGGCAGGTCGACTGTCGCGACGAGCTCGGGCGGCGCGTCTGCTACGTCGTGCATCGTGAGCCGGCCGAGCAGCTTCAACCGTTGGCGGTGCACGTAGTCCATCAGGAACAGCGACACCCGATTGTCGCTGGCGGCGTTTCCAACGCTGACGAACTGGCGGTTGCCGCCGAAATCCGCGAACGCGAGCCTGCGCGGGTCAACAACCTTCAGAAACGCCGCCGGCCCGCCGCGGTGCTGCACGTACGGCCAGCCGGTGTCGGACACGGTCGCCATGTAGAAACTGTCGCGCGCTGCGATGAACTCGATCTCGCGCGATCCCAACTGGTCGTTCGGCCCTCCGCGCTGTGCCATGCGCTCGGCCTGCGCACGCGTTCCGTAGTGTGCCTGTGCGGCCTTGACCGCGTCGGTGAAGGCGATGTCGGCGAATCGATGGGTCATGGCAGCGGCCTCGGAATCGGGTTCATAGGGCACAGAATGGTTTATGTCCGATTCGGAATAAATAGCTTAAGTGACACAAGATTGATGCAGAAAAAACAGTAATATCCGGTCATGGACAAGCTCCGCGCGATGGCGACGTTCGTGCGAATTGTGGAAGGCGGCAGCCTGACGGCCGCCGCAGCAGCGCTCGAACTGTCGAACCCGGCGGTGGTGCGCCAGCTCGCGAGCCTGGAGCGGGCGCTTGACGTGCGGCTGCTCAATCGGACCACCCGCCGCAGCGCGCTGACCGACGAGGGGCGCGACTACTACGCGCATTGCAAGCGCATCCTCGCCGAGGTGGAGGAGGCCGAGGCCGCGGCCGGCAGCCGGCGCGGCGCGGTACGTGGCGAATTGCGCGTCACCGCCTCGGTGCTATTCGGGCGCATGCACGTCGCGCCACTCGCAGCCGAGTTTGCACGTCTGCATCGCGACGTGTCGATCGACTTGTTCCTGGTGGATCGTGTCGTGAACCTGCTCGACGAAGGGCTCGACGCGGGCGTGCGCATCGGCGATCTGCCCGACTCGTCGCTCGTCGCGATCACGGTCGACGAAGTGCGTCGCGTGGTGTGCGCGAGCACCCCGTATCTACGCCGTGCCGGAACACCGCGCGTGCCCGCCGAATTGCGAACGCACGCCTGCCTGCGCTTCGGCGGCCTCGGTGCATCGAACGAATGGACGTTCCGCGACGGCGGTCGCCGCATCGTAGTGCCGATCAGGGGTCCGCTTTCGAGTAACCAGGCCGACACCATGATCGAAGCCTGCGCGGACGGGATGGGCATCGGAATGTTCCTCTCATATCAGGTTGCGCCGCTGGTTGCGAGCGGTCGCCTTACGCTGCTGCTCGACGAGTACCTGCCGCCGCCTGTACCGGTGAGCATCGTGTATCCGCATGCCCGATTTTTGCCCACGCGTTCACGCCTGTTCATCGATTGGTTGCGCGACGGACTGCCGCTGCGACTCGCGGCCCCGAAGCGCCGAGTGCTCCGAGCGCGTCGATCCGGTGCCCGACGCATCGGCTGACGACGGGTCGCCCGCGCTGCGACTGCTAGACTTGGAACCATTATGTCCGTCGTCGTCCTGATTTCGGGTCGCGGCAGCAACCTGCAGGCCTTGCTCGACGCGGGCCTGCCGGTCAGCGCGGTGATCAGCAACCGGTC
This sequence comes from uncultured beta proteobacterium, assembly GCA_963714925.1. Lineage (GTDB taxonomy): Bacteria > Pseudomonadota > Gammaproteobacteria > Burkholderiales > SG8-39 > SG8-39. The sequence continues at coordinate 118,656 of CAVQQK010000007.1, forward strand.
CGACGCGAAGGGTCTCGAGATCGCGTCGGCGCGCGCCGTTGCGACCCGCGTGATCGAACACCGGACGTTTCCCTCGCGCGAGGCGTTCGACGCGGCGCTGGCCGACGCGATCGATGCCTTCAAGCCCCACGTGGTCGTGCTCGCGGGTTTCATGCGCATTCTGACGCCGGGCTTCGTTGCGCGTTTCGCGGGACGGCTGATGAATATTCATCCGTCCGTGCTGCCGGCTTTTCCCGGACTGGATACGCATGCGCGGGCGCTCGCGGCAGGCGTGAAGCTGCACGGCTGCACGGTGCATTTCGTCACCGACGAACTCGACCATGGCCCGCCCGTCATCCAGGCTGCAGTTCCTGTATACGACGATGACAGCGAAGCCACGCTCGCTGCGCGCGTGCTCGAGGCAGAGCACCGCATCTATCCCGCCGCCGTACGCTGGTTCCTGGAGGGGCGCCTGCGTGTGGAGGGCATGCGCGTGATCGGCGGCGACCTCGAGCGTGAAGGGGCCGCGGTGCGCGTGTTCTGCGCACCGGACCCGGCGCGATGAGCGCGCGTGAGACCGCGGAACGGCGGTTGCTCGCGCGCCTTGCGCCAACCGTCGCGCCTGATGTGATCGGCGGCCCGGCATGAAGTTGCACGCCGCGCAGCGGCGCCACGCGGAGTCGCTGCTCGGTGAATTGTTGCAGTTTTCCGGTCCGGCGGACCAGGTGGTTTCGCGCTATTTCAGAACGCACCGTGCGCTTGGCCAGCGCGACCGGGCGTTCATCGCGGAGACGACGTTCGCGGTGCTGCGCCGCAAACGATCGCTCGAGGCTGCCGCGGGAAGCGCGCATCCAAGGGCACTCGTCCTTGCGGCACTGGTCCGCGTCCAGGGATTTTCGGCGCGAGGACTTGGGGCGGGGCTTTCGCCGGGCGACCAGGCGATCGTCGAGCAACTGCGGCGCGCGGACATCGATGGATTTCCCGATGCGGTGCGCGCCGATCTGCCCGACTGGCTGTGGACGCGGCTCGTCGCGATGCACGGCGCAGCGGAGGCGATGCGCATCGCGCAAGGACTGCTCAATTCAGCACCGCTCGATCTGCGCGTGAATCTCGCGAAAATGGATCGCCCTGCGGCGATCGCGCAGCTTGCGAGCAGGGGGATCGAGGGTCGCGCGACGCCGTACTCCCCCGCGGGCGTTCGCCTTGCGGAAAAGCCGGCGATCAACCGTGATCCGCTTTTCGAGGCGGGCGCGATTGAAGTCCAGGATGAAGGCAGCCAGCTTCTCGCCTACCTGCTCGGGCCACGCCGGGGCGAGATGGTCGCGGACTATTGCGCTGGCGCGGGCGGCAAGACGCTCGCGATCGCGATGCTGATGCGCGGCGCCGGCCGCGTCTACGCGATGGACGTATCCACCAAACGCCTCGCCGCGCTTGCGCCGCGTGCCGCGCGCGCGGGCATCTCGAACGTGCATACGATCGCCCTGTCGGGCGAAACGGACGCGCGCGCAAAACGGCTGGCCGGAAAGATCGACCGCGTTCTGGTCGACGCGCCATGCAGCGGGTTCGGGACGCTTCGCCGCAATCCGGATCTCAAATGGCGCCACGATGCCGCTGCAATTGCGCAACTGGCGGAAAAACAGGCCCGCATCCTGAAGGCCGCGGCATGCCTGGTGAAACCCGGTGGGCGCCTCGTGTATGCGACCTGCAGCATCCTGGAAGAGGAGAACGAGTCCGTGGTCGAGCGGTTCCTGGACGGGGCAGAGGGATTCCGCCGCGTGTCATGCGCCGACTTGCTTGCGGCACAGCGCATCGGGCTGAATGGGGGCGAGTATCTGCGTCTGTGGCCACATGTTCATGGCACCGACGGCTTTTTCGCGGCCGCATTCGAGCGCGCCCGGGCCCTTGCGAGCTGACAGATTCGGTCTACTCGCGGTTCGGTTTCGGTTCGCTCACATAGGGTTCATGCAGGCGTACCGGGTCGACCGCGCGGCGCTTGCGCAGGCGTAGATTGAGCATCTCGACGGCGACCGAAAACGCCATGGCGAAGTAGACATAGCCTTTCGGCACGTCATGGTCGAAGCCCTGGGCGATCAGCACCACGCCGATGACGACCAGGAAGGCGAGCGCGAGCATCTTGATCGTCGGGTGTGCTGAAACGAAACGGCCGATCGGGCCGGCGAAGGCCATCATCAATCCGACCGACGCAACGACTGCCGCAATCATGATTTCGAGCTCCTTGACCATGCCAATTGCGGTGATGATCGAGTCGAGCGAAAACACGAGGTCGACGAGCATGATCTGCACGATCACGGCGCCAAAGGTCGCGCGCACGGCGGTGGAGCGCCCGCCTTCCTCGCCCTCGAGCAGCTGGTGGATCTCGCCCACGCTCTTCCAGAGCAGAAACAGTCCGCCACCGATGAGGATCAGGTCGCGCCCCGAAAATTCTTCGCCCAGCACGGTGAACAGCGGCGCCGTGAGCGCGATGATCCACGCCAGCACGACGAGCAATCCGATGCGCATGAACATCGCGCCGGCCAGGCCGAGACGGCGTGCGAACTCGCGGCGCGCCTGCGGCAGCTTGTCGACGAGGATCGAGATGAAGATGATGTTGTCGATGCCGAGCACGAGTTCGAGCGCGGTCAGCGTGGCAAGGGCGATCCAGGCTCGTGGATCGAAAACGAGGTCGAGCATGCGGTCTCCCGAGGTGCTGCGCGCGCCGGGGCGGCAGAAACGCGTCGCATTATCCCAAAGTACTGCGCGGCGCATTTCGATATTGCCTTACGCGCGAGGGGCTTAGCGAACGCGGTCAAGCGCGTGGCGCGAATTGCATACATCATGCGACAAAAGGGGCTTCGCGAAGGGGTGTGATTCGCGTAGAATGCCGACCAGCTTACTGTCTGTATTCAACGAGATAAACCAAATATGGATTTTTTGCGCGACTATCTATTTGCCGGCGTTTTCGATTTGCCCTGGTGGGGGTATGTGCTTGTGGCGCTTGGCCTGACGCACGTGACGATCGCCGCGGTAACGATTTTTCTACACCGCCACCAGGCGCACCGCGCGCTTGAACTGCACCCGATCGCCTCGCACTTCTTCCGCTGCTGGCTTTGGATGACCACGGGCATGGTGACCAAGGAGTGGGCGGCCATTCATCGCAAACACCACGCGAAATGCGAGACGGCCGACGATCCGCACAGCCCGCAGATTCTCGGCATCAATCGGGTGCTGTGGGGCGGGGTGTTTCTCTACGTCAAGGAATCGCATTACCCGGAGACGATGGCGCGCTATGGTCACGGAACGCCGGACGATTGGCTCGAGCGCAACGTCTACGCGCGCTTCCAGGTCGTTGGTCTTACGCTGATGGGCGCGACGGATGTCGCGCTCTTTGGCCTCGTTCCAGGGATGCTCATTCTCGTCACGCAGATCGTCTGGATTCCGTTCTGGGCGGCCGGCGTGATCAACGGCATCGGGCATTACTTCGGCTACCGCAATCACGACTGCGCCGATGCGAGTGTGAACATCGTGCCGTGGGGAATCCTGATCGGCGGCGAGGAGTTGCACAACAATCATCACGCCTTCGCCTCTTCGGCCAAGCTGTCGAACAAGTGGTACGAGTTCGACATCGGCTGGCTCTATATCCGGATTCTTTCCGCCCTGGGGCTGGCAAAGGTGAAGAAGGTTGCGCCGACGCCGCGCTTTGCGGCGCCGAAGCCGACCGCGGATGCGCAGACCTTGCAGGCCGTGATCGCGAACCGCTACGACGTTCTGTCGCGCTATGCGAAGTCGCTCAAGCACATCTATGCGCAGGAGCTCGAGCATCTCGGCCATTGGTCGAGCGAAGCCGAGACCTTGAAGCGCTTCCATGGCGCAATGCTCAGGATGCAGCAGCTTTCCGAGGCGGAGCGTGCGCGTTTGAGCGAAGCCCTGCAGAAGTCACGCATGCTTGCAACCGCGCTCGCCATGCGCCAGGAACTGGTGGCGCTGTGGGAGCGGTCAAGCGCTTCGAAGGAGCAACTGGTGCGTCAGTTGCAGGACTGGTGTCGGCGCGCCGAATCGAGCGGCATACCGCCGTTGGTCGATTTTTCCTGGCGCCTGCGGTCCTACGCCTGAGACGCTTCGACTCAAATATAAAAAAAGCCCGCGCTGCGCGGGCTTTTTTTATGGCCGCCGGGCGGGCGGTGCTACTTCAGCTTCGTTTCTTTGTAGAGGACGTGCTTGCGCGCCTTGGGGTCGAATTTCTTGATCTCCAGCTTGTCGGGCGTCGTGCGCTTGTTCTTCGTCGTGGTGTAAAAGTGGCCGGTGCCGGCCGTGGATTCGAGCTTGATCTTGTCTCGCATGTGATTGCTCCTTTCAGGTCGCTCAGGCCGACTTGCGGGCCTTGATGTCTGCCAGAACCGCTTCGATGCCCAGCTTATCGATACAGCGCAACCCCGCGCTCGAGACGCGCAGCCGGACCCAGCGGTTCTCCTGCTCCAGCCAGAACCGGCGGTACTGCAAATTCGGCAGAAACACGCGACGCGTTCGGTTGTTCGCGTGCGATACGTTGTTTCCTGTCATCGGCTTCTTGCCGGTGACCTGACAGACTCTGGACATTGAATACTCCGGGGGCTTGCGCGGAAAGGCGCGGATTATAAGGGAAAGTCGGCCTGCGGCTCAAGTTTGTCAGAGCAGGCCGCGTTCAGCGAAGGACAGGGCATGGTCGGCGACGACGACGAAGTGGTCGAGCACCTTGACGTCGACGAGTGCGAGCGCGTCCTTGAGTTGCCGCGTCAGCAACTCGTCGGCGCGGCTGGGCTGTGCCACGCCTGAGGGATGGTTATGCGCAAAGATGACGGCTGCAGCGTTGGCGGCGAGGGCCGCCTTAACGACTTCGCGCGGGTAGACGCTGGTCTGGGTGAGGGTTCCACGGAAAAGCTCTTGGCTGCGCAAAATGCGATGTTGTGCGTCAAGGAAGAGGGCGACAAACACTTCGTGCGGCCGTGTGCCGAGCGAGAGGCGCAGGTAGTCGCGAACGGCTTCGGGTGCGCCGAGCGTGGGGCCGACGTTGAGTTCCTCGGCCAGGCAGCGTCGGGCGATCTCGAGAATTGCGGCAAGCTGGGCCGTTTTTGCCGTGCCGAGGCCATTCACCGCGAGTAGGGTCCGATGTTCGGCGCCGAGCAGGCCGCGTAAGCCGGAAAAACGCACGATGAGGTCGCGCGCGAGCGCGACTGCGCTCATGCCCGGGATCCCGGTGCCCAGACAGACCGCGATCAACTCGGCATCGGTCAGCTGCGCCGCGCCGTGCGCGATCAGCCGCTCGCGCGGTCGCTCCACCATGGGCCAGTCGCTGATCGCCATGCGCTGCCTTGTGAATTCCCCTAGAATTCCCCGATCGTTCAACCGCTTACTGAAATACGGGTCACAAGGGTTAACGTTACAGTCGCATGGCCGATGACATGACATCGAGTGCCGGGAAACGCGTGTTGCTCGGCATTACGGGCGGCGTGGCCGCCTATAAGGCCGCTGCACTTGTGCGCCTGCTGATCCGGGCGGGACTCGACGTGAGGGTGGTCATGACCGAGGCGGCAACGCGGTTCATCACGCCGATGACCCTGCAAGCGCTCTCGGGACAGCCCGTCTGGACCGACCTGTGGGACGCGCGGGTCGCCGACCACATGGCGCACATCGAGCTTTCGCGCGACCGCGACCTGATCGTGGTCGCGCCGGCCACTGCGCATTTCATGGCGAAGACGGCGCTCGGTCTCGCGGATGATCTGCTTTCGAACCTGGTGCTTGCACGCGAGTGCCCGTTACTTGTCGCGCCCGCGATGAATCGCCAGATGTGGGAGCAGCCGGCGACGCAGCGCAACGTGCAAACGCTGTGCGGCGACGGGATCACGGTCGCCGGGCCGGCGGTGGGCGACCAAGCCTGCGGTGAAACGGGGCCGGGGCGCATGCTCGAACCCGACGAGCTTTTCGAGGAGATCGAGGCCTGCTTTCAGCCCAAGCTGCTCGCTGGCAAACGGGTACTGGTGAGCGCCGGGCCGACCGAGGAGCCGATCGACCCGGTGCGCGTGCTCACGAATTTGAGCTCGGGACGGATGGGCTACGCGGTTGCGCGCGCGGCGCGCGAAGCCGGCGCGCAGGTCACGCTGATCAGCGGGCCGGTGCAGCGTCCGGCGCCGCTCGGCGTCGCGCGCGTGAATGTGCGTACCGCGCGCGAGATGTTCGATGCGGTGAAGGCGGCGGTGGGCAGCTGTGAGGTCTTTTTTTCGGTTGCTGCGGTCGCCGACTACCGTGTGAAAAATCAAGCGGCCAACAAAATCAAGAAAGCTGCGGTGTCCGCGCGGCAACTCGTGCTGGAAGAAAATCCGGACATCCTCGCCTGGGTCGCGGCGCGTGCGCGCGCGCCGTTCTGCGTGGGTTTTGCTGCCGAAAGCGAGAAGCTGGCGACGCATGCCAGAGCGAAACGCGTAAAGAAGGGCATCCCGCTCATCGCGGCCAACCTCGCGCAGGAAGCCCTTGGCGCAGACGACAGTTCGATTACGCTTTTCGACGCGCGCGGCGCGCACCCGCTCGGTCGCGGCGCCAAGATTGCGCTCGCGCGCAAGCTCGTCGCGCATGTGGCCGGGATGCTGGCGGGGCGCAAGAAAACGGGATCACGGTGAGGACGCTGCAGGTCCGGGTCCTCGACGAGCGTGTCCGAGAATCGCTGCCTCATTACGCGACGCCCGGCGCAGCGGGTCTCGATCTGCGCGCCTGCCTGGACGACCCGTTGACGCTCGCGCCTGGTGACAGCCAGTTGGTGCCCTCGGGAATCGCGATACATCTTGGCGATCGGTCGCTGGCGGCGATCGTACTGCCGCGCTCGGGGCTCGGCGCGAAACACGGCATCGTGCTCGGCAACCTCGTCGGGCTCATCGATTCGGACTACCAGGGGCAGATCTTCGTATCGGTCTGGAACCGTGGCCGCGGCGCCTTCACCATCAATCCGCTCGAGCGCATCGCGCAACTCGTCGTCGTGCCGGTTGTCCAGGTCGCGCTCGAGGTGGTCGACGCGTTCACTGAATCGGACCGTGGCGCGAACGGCTTCGGCAGCACGGGTCGCTGACGCCCGCCGGGGCGCATCTTCGCGCAATCGACCGCGAACCCCACCGACGTCAGGACGTCAGACGACTGGCGCGACCTCTTCTTCGAATCGGAGGATGACGTTTTCGTCCTCGCCGACGTCGATGGTGACCTTGCCGCCATGTGCGAGCTTGCCGAACAGCAGTGCGTCGGCGAGCGCACTGCGAATCGTGTCCTGGATCAGGCGCGCCATCGGGCGGGCGCCCATCAAGGGATCGAAGCCTTTCTTGGCGAGGTGCGCCTTGAGCTTCTGCGTGAACAATGCATCGACCTTCTTCTCGTGCAACTGCTCCTCCAGTTGCATGAGGAATTTGTCGACGACGCGCAGGATGATGTCGTGATCCAGTGCGCCGAACGAGATCGTGGCGTCAAGACGGTTGCGGAACTCCGGCGTGAACATGCGCTTGATCGCTTCCATCTCGTCCCCGGTCTGACGATCCGACGTGAATCCCATGGTGTTCTTTGAGAGCGACTCGGCGCCCGCGTTGGTCGTCATGACGATGACGACGTTGCGGAAGTCGGCCTTGCGCCCATTGTTGTCGGTGAGCGTGCCGTGGTCCATGACCTGGAGCAGAATGTTGAAGATGTCCGGGTGCGCCTTCTCGATCTCGTCGAGCAACACCACGGCATAGGGTTTTTTCGCGATCGCCTCGGTGAGCAAGCCGCCCTGCTCAAAGCCGACGTATCCCGGCGGGGCACCGATCAAACGCGATACGGCGTGTCGCTCCATGTATTCGGACATGTCGAAGCGAATCAGCTCGATGCCCAGGCAGTAGGCAAGCTGTCGCGCGACCTCGGTCTTGCCAACACCGGTGGGTCCGCTGAACAGAAAATTGCCGATCGGTTTCTGCGGGTTGCCCAGGCCTGCGCGCGCCATCTTGATCGCCGCAGCCAGCGCGTCGATCGCCTTGTCCTGGCCAAACACGACCGCCTTCAGATCACGGTCCAGCTTGGCGAGCGCGCTCCGATCGTCGGTCGACACGCTGCGCGGCGGAATGCGCGCGATTTTCGCGATGATGTCCTCGATTTCGACCTTGCCGATCACCTTCTTCTGTTTGCTCTTCGGTGCGATGCGCTGCGCGGCGCCCGCTTCGTCGATCACATCGATCGCCTTGTCGGGTAGATGCCGGTCGGTGATGTATCGTGCAGACAGCTCAGCCGCCGTGCTGAGCGCATTCGCCGTGTAGCGCACGCTATGGTGCGCCTCGAAGCGCGTCTTCAGGCCCTTCAGGATTTCGACCGTCTCCTCGATCGATGGCTCCACCACGTCGATCTTCTGGAATCGACGCGACAGTGCGTGATCCTTTTCGAACACGCCGCGGTATTCGAGATAGGTCGTTGCGCCGATGCACTTGAGTTGCCCGTTGGAGAGCACCGGTTTGAGCAGGTTCGACGCATCCAGGGTGCCGCCCGACGCTGCGCCGGCACCGATCACGGTGTGGATCTCGTCGATGAACAGAATCGCCAGCGGATTGTCGACCAGTTGCTTCAGCACCGCCTTCAGGCGCTGCTCGAAGTCGCCGCGGTACTTGGTGCCCGCCAGTAGCGCACCCATGTCGAGCGCATAGACCGAACATTTGGCAAGCAGATCCGGGACGCTCCCCTCGACGATTCGCCGCGCGAGTCCCTCAGCGATCGCCGTCTTGCCGACCCCCGCTTCGCCGACCAGCAGTGGATTGTTCTTGCGCCGCCGGCAGAGCGTCTGGATGACGCGTTCGACCTCCTTGTCGCGGCCGATGAGCGGATCGATTTTGCCGGCAAGGGCGGACGCATTCAGGTTCTGTGTGTAGTTGTCGAGCGGGCTGTTCGAAGTCTGCGCATCACCTTCCTGCTCGGTCTCCTGCTCGCCCTTGGCGCTCGCCTGCTGCGGCGTCTTGGTGATGCCGTGCGAGATGTAATTGACCACATCGAGCCGGGTGATGCCCTGCTGCTGCAGAAAGTAGACGGCGTGCGAGTCCTTCTCGCCGAAAATCGCGACGAGCACGTTGGCGCCGGTGACTTCCTTCTTGCCCGAGCTCTGCACGTGCAGGATCGCGCGCTGGATTACGCGCTGAAAACCAAGCGTGGGCTGGGTGTCAATCTCGCGGTCGGAGGGAATGCGCGGCGTTTGCTCACCGACATGCTGCGTGAGTTGCTTGCGCATCTCGTCCATGTTGGCGCCACAGGCCCGCAGCACTTCCGCGGCGGTCGGGTTGTCGAGGAGTGCAAGGAGAAGGTGTTCGACCGTGATGAACTCGTGGCGTTTCTGACGCGCCTCGACGAACGCCATGTGCAGGCTGACTTCGAGTTCTTGGGCAATCATTCTTATGTTTCCTCCATCACGCACTGCAGCGGGTGTTGGTGTTTACGCGAGAACGCGGCTACCTGCTGGACCTTCGTGGCGGCGACATCCTTCGGAAATACGCCGCACACGCCAATCCCGTCCCGGTGCACCTTTAGCATGACTTGGGCCGCCCGCTCCCGCGTCATGCTGAAAAACTTTTGCAAAATGAGAATTACGAACTCCATGGGGGTGTAGTCGTCATTCAGAAGCATGACCTTGAACATCGAAGGAGGCTTTAGCTTGCTTTTCTGAGCCTCCAGTAGTGTGTTGTCCTTGTACTGCGCCATGCTGCTCCCTGTCCGCCGTCCAACCCGCCCCCATTCGACCCGTATTTCCGCGCAATGTTTCCGCGCCCAAGCGCTGCAATGCGACCGTACCGTCCAAAGCATGACACGCGCGTGCTTATCGTAATCAATGTAGGGGGGGCGTGCAATGCAGGCGCGGTGGCGAAAATCCCGTGTTTTTCACGGAGTTGCGGTCGATTTCGCGTTGCCCACGGCCTCTTGACTACGCCGTGCGGGGCGCGGTAAAACGCGACCTGTGCTTGGATTCAGGCTGTCCGAAGCGCCATCAAGAGGGGCGGGCGGGCTCAACCTTCAGGCATGGCCCGGGTCCGCCCGGTTGGGAAACGAACGAGGAAGGCAACATGGCAACAGGCACCGTGAAGTGGTTCAACGACGCGAAGGGTTACGGATTCATCACGCCGGACGATGGCAGCGAGGATCTGTTCGCGCACTTTTCCGCGATCAATATGGGCGGATTCAAGACGCTGAAGGAAGGACAGAAGGTGAACTTCGATATCGTGCAGGGCCCGAAGGGAAAGCAAGCCTCGAACATCCAGAAAGACTGAGCGCCGGGCAGATCCAGCAAAAAGGCCGCCCGCAGGCGGCCTTTTTGTTTCGTGGCGCCCGCCGGCGTCACATCCGCTCGATCATCGCCTGGCCGAAGCCCGAGCACGAGACCTGCTTGGCGTTGTCCATCAGTCGCGCGAAGTCGTAGGTGACCACTTTGTCGCCGATGGCGGCCTCGATCGAACGCACGATCGCGTCGGCGGCTTCGGTCCAGCCCATGTGGCGTAGCATCATTTCCGCGGACAGGATCTCGGAGCCGGGGTTGACGTAGTCCTTGCCGGCGTACTTCGGCGCCGTGCCATGCGTCGCCTCGAACATGGCCACGGTGTCAGAGAGATTGGCGCCGGGCGCGATGCCGATACCGCCGACTTGCGCGGCAAGCGCGTCCGAAATGTAGTCACCGTTCAGATTCAGCGTCGCGATGACGTCGTATTCGGCCGGGCGCAGCAGAATTTGCTGCAGAAAGGCGTCGGTGATCACGTCCTTGACCACGATGTCCTCGCCGGATTTCGGATTCTTGTAGCTGCACCAGGGTCCGCCGTCGATCAGTTTTGCGCCGAATTCCTTCTGCGCCAGCTGATAGCCCCAGTCGCGGAAGCCGCCTTCGGTGAACTTCTGGATGTTGCCCTTGTGGACCAGCGTCACCGATTTGCGGTTGTTGTCGATCGCGTATTGAAAGGCCTTGCGAATGAGGCGTTCGCTACCCTCGCTCGAGACCGGCTTGATGCCGATCGCCGAGGTCTCTGGAAAGCGGATTTTGCGGACTTTCATTTCGTCGATGAGGAACTTGACGACCTTCTTCGCCTCGGCAGTCTGCGCTGCCCACTCGATACCCGCGTAAATGTCCTCGGAATTCTCGCGGAAGATGACCATGTCGATCTTCTCCGGCGCCTTGACCGGGCTGGGCACGCCGGTGAACCAGCGCACCGGGCGCAGGCAGACGTACAGATCGAGTTCTTGGCGCAGCGCGACGTTGATCGAGCGGATGCCACCGCCCACCGGGGTCGTCAGCGGCCCCTTGATCGAGACGACGTATTCCTTCGAGGCCTCGAGCGTTTCCTCCGGCAGCCAGACGTTTTCGCCGTAGACCCTGCAGGATTTTTCTCCCGCGTACATTTCCATCCAGACGATCTTCTTCTTGCCGCCGTAGGCTTTCTGCACTGCGGCGTCGACCACCTTGAGCATGACCGGCGTGATGTCGACGCCGATGCCGTCGCCTTCGATATAGGGAATGATCGGGTTGTCCGGGACCGACAGTGAAAAGTCCTTGTTGACACGGATCTTTTCGCCCGTCGAGGGGATCTTGATGTGCTTGTACGCCATGGCAACTCCTGCGCGGATGGGATCGTAACAAAAGATATATTATATAAGACTTGGCCTCGCCTCATGGCGCGGGGCGCCAGATTACCCCCCCGATACCGGATTGCAAGGTCGTTTAAATCGATGTTGTGGGGCGCGTTTTTCGTGCGTAGAATCGCGCGCCGGTCCGAAGGGGCTGGGACGCTGCGAACGGACGCTGAGGTGGTTTTCGGCGGCCGACGTCTGACGAGCGCAGGGCGCAGGGCGACGGCTCGTGGTCAAACCTTCCTAATCAATTTTATTGGAGTTACCTCATGAAGAAGCTGTTCATCGCCGTCCTGGCGATTGCGTTTACAACGGGCTTTGCCTATGCGGGCGACAAGAAGGCCGCCAAGAAGCCCACCGCGGAGCAGTGCAAGAAGGATCCGAAGCTGAAGGGCTGCGCGAGCATGAAGAAGAAGTAACCCGTCGGGTACTTCCTTAGTAGAGGGGCGAACGGAAACGTTCGCCCCTTTTCGTTGCGCGCCCACCGAAGCACTGCCCCCGATGCGCCGGCAGGTACCCCGCAACCGATGGCGGCGCGTTGTCAACCGACCGGAGGCTGATGCGTTACAGGACGCTGACCGGCATCTCGCCAGTCAGTCGAGACCTTTTGAAAGGGAAACACCCATGAAGCGGTTGCTGACGATTCTTTTCGCCGCCCTGTTCGCCGTCGCGAGCGTCAATGCCGTTGCTGCGGACGACACGAAGAGCACGAAAACTGAAATGAAGAAGGACAGCAAGGACAAGAAGGCGACGAAGTCAAACAAGACGAAAAAGGCGCAGAAGACCAAAAAGACGAAAAAGGCCAAAAAGACCGATAAGACCAGAAAAGCCAAGACCCCGGCGTAGTCGTAATCCGTCTTCGGTACCTAGGGGCAGGGCCACGGCCCTGCCTATTTTTTCTGTACCATCGCCCGATGCCGACCCCTTGTCCCGGTGTACTGGCAGTGATGCTCAGAATGGCTCTCGTGGTCCTCGCGCTCGCCGCCTCGCCGGCGCGCGGGCAGTTGCCGGTGGTCGAACTCGGGGCCGGCATGCACCGCATCCGTGCCGAACTCGCCGCCGATGACCCGAGCCGCATGCAGGGGCTCATGTTTCGCAAATCTCTGGGCCAGAACGAGGGCATGTTGTTCGTGTTCGACGAATCGACGACCCACTGCATGTGGATGAAGAACACCTTCACGCCGCTCTCGGTCGCGTTCCTCGACGACGCGGCGCGCATCGTCAACATCGCCGACATGACGCCGCAGAGCGAGGAATCGCACTGCGCGAGCCAGCCCGCGCGCTACGCGCTCGAGATGCGGCGCGGCTGGTTCGCCGAGCGGGGCATCGGACCGGGGTCCACCATTCGTGGGATTGCGGCGCCGGCGCGCAAATGAAACGGGGCCCGCGCGGGCCCCGTTTTGATCCAGGAAGAACTGGTTTCGCCCGCTCGCGCTACAGACCGCCGTTCTGTTGCGCGACCATGCAAAACAGCATCGGAATCGACAACAAGGTGTTGATGCGCGACGCCATCCCCGCCTTCTTGGCCGCCGCCGCCTTTTCCTCGGCGCTCGCCTCGACCAGTCCGAGTATCTTTTTCTGATTGGGCCAGATGATGGCCCAGACGTTGAACGCCATGATGAGGCCCATCCACATCCCGAGGCCGATCGCATGCACGCCCTTGGTCAGCGAGAGCGCGCTGCCGAGATAGCCGTTCATCCACGCAAGCAGCAGCCCGGTCACCATCGTCGAGAGTGCCGCCCAGCGGAACCAGAACAGCGCCTCGGGGGCGATGACCTTGCTGATCGCCGGCTTGTGCTCGTCGGGGATCTTCGGCATCGACGGGGTCTGGACGAAGTTGAAATACCACAACAGGCCAATCCACATGACGCCGGAAAGCACGTGCAACCAGCGCATGAAGAACGTCCACCAACTCATTTCGCCAAGATTGCTGAAGGTGCCGGCGATACCCATGATGATCAACAGAACGACGACACCCGCGGTCACCGTGCGGCCGAGAGACTGAAGGATCGCAGCCATAGACGCCTCCTGACGTTGTTGTAAATGCCTAGCAAAAAAGTCTAGCACAGCACCTGCAGCATATTGCGCCGAAATACGCGCGCGACGCGCAGGGATTCTGCGAGGCGTCCTGCTAGAGCGGGAAGAACCGCGGCAGGAGCAGCGCGTAGCTCACGAGCATCAGCGCAAGCAGCGGCAGGCCGCCACGCACGAAGTCGCTGAAGCGGTAGCCCCCTGCGCTCATGACGAGCAGGTTCGTCTGGTAGGCCATCGGCGTCACGAAACAGAAGTTGGCGCCGAACATGATCGCGAGCACCAGCGGCTCCGGGGCAACCTGGAGTTGCGCGGCAATGCTGACCGCGATCGGTGTGCCGACCGCGGCCGCCGCGTTGTTCGAGACGAAATTGGTGAATGCGGCAACCAGCAGCATCAGGAGCGCGAGCACCCACTCGATCGGCAGGCCCGCGCTCGCATCGACGAAGGCTGCGGCAAGCCACGCGGTCCCGCCGGTCTTCTCCAGCGCGGAACCGAGGGCAAGGCTCGAGGCGACCAGGAGGACGATCTTGACCGACAAGCGCCTGCGTCGCCTCTTCCCAGTCCAGGCAGCGCGTCAGCAGCATGGCGCCGACGCCGGCGAGCGCGGCGACCGAGATCGGCGCAAGCTTGAGCGCGGCGGTCAGCACGACCGCGGCGAGTATCGCGAGCGCGAGTGGGGCGCGTTCGGTCCGCGGCAGGTCGTAGCTGCGATCGAGCACGAGCAGGCGCGCGCGCGTGCGCAGTGCCGCGATGTCTTTCTCGGTGCCCTGGACGAGCAGGAGGTCGCCCGCATGCAGTACCACGTCCGCGAGATCCTCGCCCCGACCAAGGGCCTTGCCGCCGGCGTGATGAAGACCCACGATCGTGACGTCGTAGAGCTCGCCGAAGCGTCGCGTGCGCAGCGTCGCACGATGCAGCGGTGAGCCGTCGGTAATCACGACCTCGGCCAGACGCTGATCTTCCGCGGTCAGCGGATGGTCGTCGTCGACGAGGGGTTCGGTGTCTTCGGGCTTGTGCAGCGTGGCGCCGAGCTGGTCCGCGAATTCGCGCAGGTCCTGCGCGTGCGCGGTGATCGACAGGCGATCTCCTGCGCGTAGCGTGAGGGAGGGCAGGCGTGCGAGCTCGAGACCGTCGCCGCGCACGATGCGCCGCACGCGCAATCCGGCGCCGGCCTGTTTCTGCACCTCGGCGAAGGTCTTGCCCTCGGCCATGCCACCCTCGCTGATATGCAGCACGGCGGCGAACATCTGCGGTGCGTCGTCGCGGATCGCGTCGCCGCGCTCCGGAATCAGGCGCGGCAGCACGAGCCAGAGATAGAGGATCCCGCCCACCGCCGCGATCGCCGTGACGTGAATGAAATCGAACATCTCGAAGCGGCGCACGCCCAGGTCGGCTGCGATGGCCACCACCAGCAGATTGGTCGAGGTGCCGATCGTGGTGCCCATGCCGCCGATGAGCACCGCGTAGTTCATCGGCAGCAGGGTGCGCGAGGAGGAGGTTTTCGAGCGCAGCGCGGCGCCGACCAGGATCGGCAGCATCAGGACGACGATCGGCGTGTCGTTCATGACGCCGCTTGCGGCGGCGCACAGCACGAGCACGAGGAGCATGGCAGCGCCCGGCCGCGCCTCGAGCAGGCGCCCGAGCAGGCGCGACGCCGGGTCGAGCGCCCCGGTGACCACGAGCCCGCGGCCCAGGACCATCAGCGCGCAGATCGCGACCAGTGCCTCGTGGCCGAAACCGAGGAAAAAATCGGCCGGTGTGACCGTGACGCCACCGCGCGTGTAGGGAAACAGGTGAAAGCCCGCGGCGAGCAGCACGAGCACGCCGAGGCTCGTGGTTTCGATCGGTATCCGCTCTCGTGCGAACAGCGCGAACGCGACCCCGGCAATCGCGAGCGTGGCGATGGCGTGGGGTTCGAGCGCGGGGGTCATCGCGCGCCCTCGTCGCCTGCCTCCGCCAGCGTCGTGCCGGTCGCGAACCGGTCGGCGAGCGCCAGCATCGCCGCATAGTCGCTGATGAAGAAGTTTTCGTGGCCGATTCGCTCGGACAGGCCGGTGCGGTCCAGCACTGCGCGGACGTTCGCTTTAAGCCCGCTGATGACGAGGTAAACCTTGTTCTTGCGCAAACCGTCGATCAGCGAAGCGAGCGTCTCGACGCCCGAGGCGTCGATGCCGTTGATCGCTGCCGCCGAAACCAGAACCACGTGCATCTGTGGGTTGCGCTGTTCCATTCGCAGCACGGCGTTCTCGAAGTAGGACACGTTGACAAACACCAGCGACGCGTGAAAACGCACGATGCCGATGCGTCCGTCGAGGACCTGGCGCGCCGAGTCCGGCAGGTCATGATCCAGCAGCGCGGACGGCGGATCGATGACGTCCATGCTCGGGCGCATGCGCCGATAGATGAACAGACCGAGCGCGAGGAGGACGCCCGTGAAGATGCCATTCTGGATCTGCGGCGCAAATGCGATTGTCGCGACGAATGTCAGGATTGCGGCGAGTGCGTCATCCCGGCTTACGCGCCACGCGTTGCGCAGGCTGCGCACGTTGATGAGATTGCTCAACGCGACGACGATAATGGCCGCGAGCACCGGCAACGGAAGGTGCCTTAGCAGTGGCGTGAAGAACAGCAGCGTGAGCAGCACGCACAATGCGCAGACCAGCGACGAAACACCGGTACGCGCGCCGGTGGCGAGATTCAGCGCCGAGCGCGAAAACGAGCCGCTGACGGGCATCGTCTGGCTCGCTGCGGCTGCGATCTTGGCCAGGCCCTGCCCGATCAACTCCTGGTTCTCGTCCCATTTGGCGCCGGTCTTGAGTGCGGCGATTTTGGCGCTCGACATCGCCTCCATGAAGCTGATGACGGCGATCACGAGGGCGGCCGGGAGCAAGGTGATCACGGCATCGGCGTTCACGTTGGGCACGCCAAGTCTCGGCAGGCCGCGCGGGACCTCGCCCACGATCCGTCCGCCGAGGTCCGCGAAGCCCAGGGCATAGCTCGCGGTCGTCAGCACAGCGACGGTGACCAGCACGCCGGGCATGCGCGGCATGAGGCGGCGGAACGCGAGCAGCATGCCAATCGCCGTCGCCCCGAAGGCGAGCGAAACGGCGTGACTATCTGAGAGGTGCGACAGAACCTGCCAGGCGTCGGTGACCGCGTGGCCGCGCTTCGGCAGTTCGACGCCGAGCAGGGCGGGTAGCTGCGACAGCGAGATCAGGATCGCCGCGGCGTTGATGAACGCCATCAGGACCGGCTGTGAGAGCAGATTCATCAGCACACCGAGGCGCATGATGCCGAAGGCAAGCTGGAAAACGCCCGACAGCAGAGCGAGCAGGATGACGCCTGCCACGTAGGCATCGGTTCCGGCCGCCGCGAGCGGCGCGACACTCGCGGCCGTCAACAGCGAGGTCAGCGCAACCGGTCCCGTGGAGAGCTGCGCCGAGGAACCGAACAGTGCGCCGAGGATCGTCGGGACCAGCGCTGCGTAGAGCCCGTAGTACGGTGGCAGGCCGGCCAGCTGCGCGTAGGCAAGCGACTGCGGTATCGCGACCAGCGCGACGCTCAGCCCGGCGATCGCGTCCGCGCGCAGGTTCGCGCGCGTAAGGCGCGGGAGCCATTCGACGAATGGAAAGACGCGGGTGAGGAGTGCGCGCAAGGCTACGGCCGCCTACCGTGCGGCCGCTCGCCGCATGCGTCGGGTGAACTCGGGACGGTCGCCGAGAACGTAGGCGGATAACGCAGGCCAGGCGACGCCAAACCGAAGACCCTCGGGAGAATGCGCGTATCTTAGCAATTTCGCGTGCGCAACTTGACGCCGTTGTCGCCCGCGGTTGGCTCATCTACCATCGCTGCATCAGTTCCCCTTATCTGGGAGGTCGTGTGCCTCGTCTTGCCGCAAACCTGTCGCTGCTGTTTACCGAGGTGGATTTTCCCGCGCGTTTTGCCGCGGCGGCGCGCGCCGGCTTTCGATGCGTCGAGTATCAGTTCCCGTACGCTTGGGCGGCGCCTGATGTCGCGCGCCGGGCCGCTGAGGCGGGCGTCGAGGTCGTGCTGCACAACGTCCCCGCGGGCGACTTCGCGAAGGGCGATCGCGGCATCGCCTGCCTGCCCGAGCGGGTAGACGAGTTCCGCGACGGCGTAGCGCGCGCCATCGATTACGCTCGCGCGGTGCACTGCCCGCGCCTAAATTGCCTCGCAGGCGTGATTCCGCCCGACGTGGCGCGCGCGCGCTACTTCGATACGCTGGTCGAAAATCTCGCGTTCGCGGCGACGCAGCTGAAGGACGCCGGGATCGCACTCATGATCGAGGCCTGCAACACGCGCACGATTCCGGGATTCTTTCTGCACACCACCGGGCAGGTGCTCGAAGCGATCGACGCCGCAGGCGCCGACAATGCCTACCTGCAGTACGACATCTTCCACATGCAGATCATGGAAGGCGATCTGGCGCACACGATCGAACGCTTGCTGCCAAGGATCGGTCACATTCAACTTGCTGACGTGCCGGATCGCCACGAGCCGGGGACTGGCGAGATCAATTTTCCATGGCTGCTCGAGGCCATCGACCGCATCGGCTACAGCGGCGCAATCGGCTGTGAGTACAATCCCCGCGCAGACACGGTGGCCGGGCTCGCCTGGGCGCGCCCGTATCTGAAGGGTTGAGGATTCCGATGGGTGCCGACGAACGCGAGCAGCGCATCGATCTCCGGCGCCAGCGCGAGGTCGCCGCCGCGTTGCGCGCGTTCCTGCCGGCGCGCAGCGTGCTGTACGAAGAGGAAGATACGCGGCCCTACGAGTGTGATGGCCTGACCGCCTATCGCCGCGTGCCGATGATCGTCGCGCTGCCTGAAACCGAGGTCGAGGTGCGGCGCATCCTGCAAACCTGCCATGCGATGCGTGTTCCCGTGGTGCCGCGCGGGGCGGGCACGGGTCTGTCGGGCGGTGCGCTGCCGATGGCCGACGGCGTCCTGCTCTCGATGGCCAAGTTCATGCGTGCGCTGCGCGTGGACCCGGTCGCGCGCGTTGCGGTGGTACAGCCGGGTGTACGCAATGCGGCGATCTCGGATCTCGTCGCGCCGTTCGGCCTGTACTACGCGCCCGACCCGTCGAGCCAGATCGCCTGCTCGATCGGCGGCAACGTCGCCGAGAACTCCGGCGGTGTGCACTGCCTCAAGTACGGCCTGACGGTGCACAACGTGCTCCGCGTCAAGGGCTACACCATCGACGGCGAGCCGATCGACTTCGGCTCGGAGGCCCCGGACACGCCGGGCTACGACCTGCTTGCGCTCGCAATCGGCTCGGAAGGGCTGCTTGCCGTGACGACCGAAGTGACGGTCAAGCTGCTGCCCAAGCCGCAAAGTGCGCGCGTGCTGATGGCCTCGTTCGACGACGTCGAGAAGGCCGGTGCTGCGGTGGCGGCGGTGATTGCAGCAGGCATCATTCCGGCCGGGCTCGAGATGATGGATCAGCAGGCGACACGTGCGGTCGAGGCATTCGTGCATGCGGGCTACGATCTCGAGGCCGCCGCGATCCTGTTGGGCGAATCGGACGGCACGCCCGAGGAGGTCGAGGAGGAGATCGCGCGCATGACATCGGTGCTCGAAGCGGCGGGCGCGACCCGCATGACGGTTTCGCGCGACGAAGCCGAACGGCTGCGCTTCTGGTCGGGCCGCAAGGCTGCGTTTCCGGCCATGGGCCGCATCTCGCCGGATTATTACTGCATGGATGGGACGATTCCGCGCCGGCGCCTGGGCGAGGTGCTGCGCTTCATCGCCGAACTGGAGAAAAAGTACGGGCTGCGCTGTCCCAACGTGTTCCACGCCGGCGATGGCAACCTGCATCCGCTCATCCTGTTCGATGCCAATGACCCGGATGAACTCGAGCGCACCGAGCAGTTCGCCGCCGAGGTGCTCGAAAAATGCGTCGAAGTCGGCGGCACGATCACCGGCGAGCACGGTGTCGGCATCGAGAAGATCGACCAGATGTGCATCCAGTTCCGACCCGACGAACTCGAGGCCTTCCATGCCGTGAAGCGTGTCTTCGATCCCTTGGGGCTGCTGAATCCGGGCAAAGCGGTGCCCACGCTGCACCGCTGTGCGGAGTACGGTCGCATGCGCGTGAGCGGCGGCAAGCTGCCGCATCCAGAGCTTCCGAGGTTCTAGGCCGGCGTGTCCGGGGCGGTTCAGTCGCTGATGGATCGCGTCCGGCGCGCAGCGGACGCAGGCACGCCGTTGCGCGTGTGCGGCGGCGGAACCAAGGATTTCTACGGCGGCGCGCTGGAGGGCGAACCCCTCGATACGCGTGCGTGTGCGGGGATCGTGCGCTACGACCCGACCGAGTTGGTGATGACCGCGTGCGCGGGCACGCCGCTCGCGGAGGTCGAGGCCGCGCTCGAGGCGCGCGGTCAGATGCTCCCCTTCGAGCCACCGCACTTCACCCGGTCTGGGCAGGCCGCGACCCTCGGCGGTTGCGTCGCCGCAGGTTTATCCGGGCCGCGCCGCGTCGCCGCCGGTGCGCTGCGCGACTACGTGCTCGGTGCCAAGCTGCTCGACGGCCAGGCGCGCGTACTTTCCTTCGGCGGCGAAGTCATGAAGAACGTCGCGGGTTACGACGTGACGCGCCTGCTCGCCGGCTCGCTCGGCACGCTCGGCGTGATCCTCGAGATCTCGCTCAAGGTCCTGCCACGGCCGATCGAGGAGCAGACCCGGCGCTTCGAATTGTCGGAGGCGGCTGCGATTGAAACGCTGAACACATGGGCGGGGCAGCCGCACCCGATCTCAGCCAGTGCGTGGTGTGACGGCGTGCTGCGGTTGCGCCTGTCGGGCGCTGCGACGGCGGTCCGCGCAGCGAGCGTGCGGTTGGGCGGAGACGCCGTGCCGGGCGACGAGGCCACCGCGTTCTGGACCGCGCTGCGCGAGCAGACGCATGCGTTTTTCGCCGGTGACGCACCGCTATGGCGCCTTGCGGTGCCGTCAACTACGGCACCGCTCGCGCTCGAACTCGACGCGGCGCCGTTGCTCGAGTGGGGCGGCGCGCTGCGCTGGATTCGCGCCGGTGCCGAGGCGCAGGTGGTGCGTGAGGCTGCCGCGCGCGCCGGCGGGCATGCGACCCTGTTCCGAGCGGTGGACAAATCGGCGGGTGCATTTACGCCGCTGTCGGCAATTCAGTTGCGCTTGCATCGCGGATTGAAGGCCGCGTTCGATCCGCGACGTATTTTCAACCGCGGTCGCTTGTATCCCGATCTTTGAGACTCAGGCCGGAGCCGACCCCTTGCCGAGCTTCTTTTCTTCGATGCGCATGTTCGTGCGAACGAAATCCGCGTACTGCGTATCGGGATACTTTGCGAGCACGGTACCGTACAGCTTGAGCGCGACGCTCGGCTTTCCGGTCTCGGCCGCCTTGCCTGCGACCTCGATGAGGCGCTTTTGCGCGCTCGCCAAGTCATTGCCCAGAACTGCGCCCGCATGCAGGGCCCATGCGGCCTCCATCAGCGCGCCCTGGCCAAGCAGCGCACGGCCGAGCGGTTCCCAGTGCTCCGGTGCAAGCTGCAGCGCAGTGCGCTCCGAAATGAATTCGCCGAACAGGGCCGCCGCCATGGCAGCCTGGCCGTTGGCCAGGCAGGTTGCGATCGCGCGCGCGGCCGCACGCAACCGCAGCGGCGCCTGCGTCGGCGCGACGGCGGCGCGGCGGGCGATCAGCGCGACTTCGACAGTGGCATGCGCGTCGCGCGCATTTTCGATCGCCGCGAGGCGGGCGACGGCAAATGCGTCGAACAAGGGTTTGCCCTCGAGTTGGGCGACGCGTTGTCGCAGCTCGGCGAAGCTCGGCTTGGGCGCGGCGCTTGCCGTCGCCGACGCGGTCGCGGGGTTCGGCTGTATCAACGGGGGCGTTGCGCCAGGCACCGCCGCGCCCCCGGCCGGCGCGGGTTTGCGCGCGGCGGATGGCATCTGTGCTTTAGCGGCTTCGGCCATGAACGTCGCAAGACGCCGGGCCTCGTCGTCGTCGTCGCCCACGCCGTCGCGCTTCTTGCGCCAGGACAGAAACCACGCCGTGCCGAGCGGTCCGAGTAGCAGGCCCCAAAACCCGACAAGAACGAAGCCTCCGGCCGCTACGGCGGGCAACAGAAGTTTCCAGTTCGGGCGATCCATGCGTGCGCTCGCGATGCCGGGCCGGCCAGACTATAGAGCCTAGACCTACATTTGAGAAATGCAGACCCAGCTCGCCGATTTCATCCGCACCACCGCTGAGGGCCGCGAAGCAGAAGAGATTCTGCGCAAATGCGTCCACTGCGGTTTTTGCACCGCAACATGCCCCACCTATCAGTTGATCGGTGACGAGCTGGACGGTCCGCGCGGGCGCATTTATCTCATCAAAAGTGTCTTGGAGGGGGGGCGGCCGACGGCACGCACGCAACTGCATCTCGATCGTTGTCTCAGCTGCAGGTCCTGTGAGACCACCTGTCCGTCGGGCGTGCGCTACGGTCGGCTCGTCGACATCGGGCGCGGCGTCGTCGAGGCACAGGTGGACCGGGGTTTGTTCGACCGCGTACAGCGCGCGGCGCTTAGCATCGTATTGCCGCGCGCGGCGCTGTTCGGCGCGTTCCTCACGCTGGGTCAATGGCTACGCCCGTTGCTGCCGCCGGTGTTCAAGCGCATGGTGCCCGCGCGCGCGCGCGCGCGGGGCGCTTGGCCTGGGCCGCGACACGCACGAAAGATGCTGGTCCTCGCCGGTTGCGTGCAGCCTGCGCTCGCGCCGGTGATCAACGCGGCGGCTGCGCGCGTACTCGACGCGGCTGGGATATCGCTGCTCGAGGCGCCCGGCGGCGGATGTTGCGGCGCGGTTCGCTATCACCTGAACGCGCAGACCGCCGGGCTGGACGACATGCGGGCACTGATCGATGCATGGTGGCCGATGGTCGAACGCGATGAGGTCGAGGCAATCGTGATGACCGCGAGCGGCTGCGGATCGATGGTGCGCGAGTTCGGCCATCTGTTGCGCGATGACGCGGTCTACCGCGAAAAGTCAGCGCGTGTCAGCGCAATGACACGCGACCTTTCGGAGGTCGTTGCCGATGTCGCGACTGGGCTCGAGGCACGGCTGACGGCGTCGGCATCGCGCGGACGCGTCGCATTCCACGCGCCATGCTCGCTGCAGCATGCGCAGCAGATTCGCGGTGTGGTTGAATCGCTGTTCGTGCGTGCCGGCTACGAACTCACGCCGGTGGCGGACGGGCATCTGTGCTGTGGCTCGGCCGGGACCTATTCGATTCTTCAGCCTGCGCTCGCGAATACCCTGCGCGCGCGCAAGCAGGCGGCGCTGCATGCCGGTTTGCCTGCGACGATCGCGACCGCGAACATCGGCTGCCTGATGCATCTCCAGGTCGGCTCGCCTACGCCGGTTCGCCACTGGATCGAGCTGCTCGACGACGTGCTCGCGCCGTCAGCCCTGTGATCGTGAGGCCCGCGCGGCGGCTAACTTGAAAAACAACGTGAACGCAGCGGCGGACACCACGCCCCGAGGAGGCGACGCGGCGTATACCGTTCCCATGCCGGAAATCGAGACAGACGAAACGTTCTTTTCCACGGTCCCGCCCGTGGCCGACACCGGCGTCGATGACACCCGAATCGCCATGCTGTACCGCATGGGGCGCGCGGCCTACCTCGTCAGCCCCGTATACGCCGGGATCGTCCTGATGATTCTGTGGCGCGACACCTGGGCCGACGCGCTGATCGGGTGGTTTTGCGCGCTGCTCGCCGTGACCGGCGCGCGCGTACTGATTCACGCAGCCTATCTTCGCGCGAACGGAAGGCTGCCCCGGCGCTGGGAGCGGTACTTCGCGCTCGGTGCCTTCGCCTCGGGTGCCGCGTGGGCGGCTGTGCCGATGCTGTTCTTCGCGTCCGAGGATCCGCTGCTGCTGATGGCGGCGGTATTCGTGATCGGCGGAAGCATTATCGCCGCGGCCGGACTGTATGCGGCGAGCGTATCGAGCGTGTATGCCTACGTCGTCCCGCCGTTGCTTGCGATGATCGGACAGCTCGCGGTACAGCCGGACGCGGCCTACCGTTATCTGGCGTTGGTCTTCGGGCTGTTCGCGGTCGTCATCGTCCGGATCCACCGCGAGTTCAACCATAGTCTGCTCGAGACGCTGCGGGCACGTCGGGAAAACGAAATCCTTCGTACGCGTGCGCAGGAAAGCGAAACGCGTATGCGCGAAGCGATCGAGAGCATCCCCGAAGGCATCGCGATCTTCGACGCTGGCGAGGCACTGGTGACGGGCAACGATGCGTATGCGCGCCGCTATGGCGGCGGCCGGGCGCGCGAGGGTCTAGTGGGTATCGGGTTTCGCACGCTGTGCGAGACCGCGTTCGAGGTCGAGGAGCCGCCGGCAGAGTTTGCCGCGCGGCGCAGGGAATGGATCGAGGCGCGGCGCGACGAACTGCGGTCCGGCCGCGGTGCGCCGCGTCAGTTTCGCGCGCGCGATGGCCACTGGTTCCAGTCGCGCGTTGTGCCGACCGCGTTTGGGGGCTTCGTATGGACCTTCAGCGACATCACCGAGCTCAAGTCGTCCCAGGACGCGTATCTCGCGCTGCTGGCCCAGGAAGATCTCCTGCTCAACACGCTCCCGCTCGGCGTCGCCTTCGTGGAAGAAGGGCGTATCGCGCGCTGCAACGCAGGCCTTGAGCAGATGCTGGGCTACGCCGCCGGCGCGCTGCAAGGTCGGGAAACGCGCATCTGGAGCGTGTCCGACGAGGACTGGGCAGTGCGCTGGCGTGATCTCGAGGCACAGCTCGACGGCGGGTCGGTGTTCGAGATGGAGTTGGCGCTCGCGCGTCGCGACGGTTCGCGCCTGTGGTGCCATGTCATCGGCAGATCGCTGAACGTGGCGTCAGCGCACGCGGGCGCAGTGCTCGCATTTACCGACATCGACGCGCGGCGCACGGCCGAGGCTGCGCTGCGCTCGAGTGAGGCGATGTACCGCGATCTCGTCGAGGCGTCGAACGACCTCATTTGGTCGGTCGATCGCGACGGGCGCTGGACCTTCCTCAATGCGGCCGCCGTCCGGCGTGTCTATGGCTGCGAAATGACCGACCTGCTCGGTCAACCGATGGCCGACGTGCTCGCACCCCAGGTCCGCGCACGCGATCTTGCCGTGCTGCGGCGCGTGCTGGAGGGCGAGCCGATCTTCAACTTCGAGACCCGTCATCAGCGGCGCGACGGGTCCACGGTTGATCTTGCGCTCAATGCGGTGCCGGTGCGCGATGCGCATGGCGAGATTAGCGGCGCTACGGGAACCGCACACGATGTGAGTGCCCAGAAGCGCGCGGCCGCGGCGTTGTACGACACGGTGGAAAAACTCCGGCTCGCCGTCGAGGTCGCAGGCCTGTACTACTGGGAATGGGATGTCGATTCCGGATTGCTGCGCTTCGGACACGACAGTAGCGCGGTTTCGAGCGCCGCAGACGCGACCTGTATGCAGTGGACCGACTACGCGAATCGGGTGCATCCCGATGACCGGGAACGTTTCCTGTCAGCGGGCGCCGCTTCTGCGGAGCGTGGCGAGGCCTTTGTTTGCGAGTGCCGGATCACCGGCGCGAGCGGCGGCACACGCTGGATCGCGGCGCGCGGCCAACCTGTATTCGATCCGTCGGGCCGGGTGCATCGCGTGATCGGGGTGTCGCAGGACGTCACTGAACGCAAGCGCAGCGAGGAGGAGGCGCGTTTCCTCGCGCATCACGATACGCTGACCGGACTGCCCAACCGACGGCTGCTCGACGACCGCCTGCGCCAGGCGGTCTTTCTCGCCCAGCGGCACGATGCCAAGGTTGGCGTCATGCTGCTCGACCTCGATGGCTTCAAGGACGTGAACGACACGCTCGGCCATCGCGCGGGCGATGCCGTGCTGCGTGAAGTCGCGCAGCGTCTCACCAGCTGTGTGCGCAAGGCCGATACGCTGGCACGACAGGGCGGCGACGAGTTCGTGGTGGTGATTCCCGATCTGCAGCTTGAGGCGGATTGCCAAACCATTGCCGAGAAGATCCTGCGTGCGCTCGAGCCCGAATTTCGGGTGGACGCAAAGGGATTCCGTATCGGCGCCAGCATCGGCGTGTCGCTTTTCCCGGCCGATGCGAGCGACGGGGAAGGCTTGCTGCGCAATGCCGACGTGGCCATGTACCGCGCAAAGAACTTGGGTGGGAATAATTACCGGTTCTATGCGCGCTGAGCGCGCATAAAACCGGTAATTAATTGCAGGTCGGCTACAGGGGGAGGGCTCAGTGTCCTCCCCCTGTAACCCCCTACCCGCGAAGCGCAGGCGCGGAGCCGTTACCGCCGCACGGTTTATAGTCTGGGCATGGCCTTGTTCATTCGGGGGGCCGACCGGGCGGCGAGTGGCGCCAGCTTGCGCGCCTGGGCCGGTTTCTGATGCCCTACCGCGGCCGCGTGGCAGGCGCAATCGTCGCCTTGTTGGTGGCCGCTGCGAGCGTGCTCGCGCTCGGGCAGGGCCTGCGGTATGTCGTCGACCAGGGATTCGGCAGCGGCGAACCGCGCCTGCTGAACGAGGCGCTTGCCGCGCTGATCGGGGTGGCCATTACGCTCGCAGTTGCGACCTACTTGCGCTTTTATTTCATGATGACGACTGGCGAGCGCGTGATCACCGATCTGCGACGCGCGGTGTTCGATCACATCATCGGCCTCGAGCCGGCATTTTTCGATGCAACACGCACCGGCGAGGTGGTGTCGCGGCTCACCGTCGACGCGATGCTGCTGCAGCAGGTCATCGGCTACGGCTTGTCGATGTTCGTGCGCAGTTTCGTGATGATGATCGGCGCGACGCTCATGCTCTTCGTGGTGAGCTGGAAACTTGCGCTGTTCGTGCTGCTCGGCGTGCCGGCGACGCTGGTGCCGATCCTGTTTCTGGGTCGGCGGGTGCGCCATCTGTCGCGCGACAACCAGGACCGCGTCGCCGATGTGTCGGCGTACGTCGATGAGGCCGTACACGAGATCCGGACGGTGCAGGCCTATGTGCATGAATCAAACGACCGGGCGGCGTTCGCGCATCACGCGGAGGCTGCGTACGACGTGGGCGTCGCGCGGATTCAGCAGAAAGCGATGTTGATTGGGCTCGTGATCTTGATCGCGTTCTGTGGAATCGGCGTGATCCTGTGGACCGGCGGGCACGACGTGCTCGACGGAAGGCTTACGGCGGGCGCGCTTTCCGCGTTCGTGTTCTATGCCGCGGTAGTGGCGAATGGTGCCGGGATGGTGTCCGAGGTGTGGGGCGAGCTCCAGCGTGCCGCGGGCGCCACCGAGCGCCTGCTCGAGCTGCTCGACACGCCGCAGGCGATCGCCGCGCCGCCCGATCCGATCGCCCTGCCAGAGACGGTAGGCGGCGCGATCGAATTCTCCGGTGTGCGTTTTGCCTACCCGGCGCGTCCTGAAACGGCGGCGCTGGAACAGTTCTCGCTCAGTGTCACGCCCGGCGAGCGTGTTGCGCTGGTGGGTCCTTCGGGCGCCGGAAAGTCGACCGTGTTTGCGCTGCTGCTGCGCTTCTACGACCCGCAATCGGGCACCGTACGCATCGATGGCATCGAGCTGCGCGCAACGGATCCACGCGCGCTGCGCAGCCGCGTTGCGGTGGTTCCCCAGGAGCCGGTGATCTTTGCGGCGAGCGTATTCGACAACGTGCGCTACGGACGCCCGCAGGCATCTCGCGACGAGGCGATGCAGGCCTGCGCGCAGGCTTTTGCGCTTGAATTCGTCGAGCGGTTGCCGCAGGGCCTCGATACGAATCTCGGGGAACGCGGCGTCACGCTCTCGGGCGGACAGCGCCAGCGATTGTCGATTGCGCGCGCCTTGCTGGCCGATCGGCCGATACTACTGCTAGACGAAGCGACGAGCTCACTCGATGCGGCGAGCGAGCGCATGGTGCAGCAGGCGCTCGAGGCACTCGAACGGGGCCGTACGACGCTGGTGATCGCGCACCGCCTGGCGACCGTGCAGCACGCGGACCGCATCGTGGTCATGGATCGTGGCACGATCGTCGCGCAGGGCACGCACGTCGAGCTGCTGCGCGAAGGCGGGCTCTACGCGAGCCTCGCGAAGCTGCAGTTTCTGGGTGACGAGAAGGCTCGATACGATCGAGCGGCCTGAGCCGCAGGATTCGCGACCGCCCAGGGATCGTCCCGAAACGGGCGCGCGCGTCGAGCGAAGGTATGATTCAGGTCAAGTGCCCCACGATTTGCGAAACTAGACTGCGGAAAACCGTAACGTGAGGTTCGGCGCCGTCGAGGCGCTGCGAAAAAGGAAGATGACGTTGATCAGGTGCGTGCCACGCTGCACGGATCCGCAGTGCCTCAGCGCAGCCAGTCCACGAGAATCAGAGATCCAGAAGGGAGATTTATGTCTCAGGTCATAGGCGTCCCACGCGAGACTGCCGCGGGCGAAAAACGCGTGGCCACGGTCCCGGAGGTTGTTGAGAAGCTCCTCAAACTCGGGTTCGCGGTCGCCGTGGAATCCGGTGCCGGTGCGGGGTCGAACTTCAGCGATGAGGCGTATCGCACCGCAGGCGCCCGGATCGTCGAGGGCGCAGCCGCGCTGTGGGCTGCGGCGGACATCGTGTTCAAGGTGCGCGGACCGAGTTCCGCAGAAGTCGGTCTGATGCGCGAGGGCAGCACACTGGTGAGTTTCATCTGGCCCGCGCAGAACCCCGAACTGCTGAAGCAACTCGCGGCGAAGAAGGCTACCGTGCTGGCGATGGACAGCGTGCCGCGCATCTCGCGCGCGCAGAAGCTGGACGCACTTTCCTCGATGGCCAACATTGCCGGGTACCGCGCAGTGATCGAGGCGGCGCACCAGTTCGGGCGCTTCTTCACGGGACAGATCACGGCTGCCGGCAAGGTGCCGCCGGCCAAGGTATTCGTGATCGGGGCAGGTGTTGCCGGCCTGGCCGCGATCGGCACGGCCTCCGGCCTCGGCGCCATCGTGCGCGCCAATGACACGCGCCCCGAAGTGGCCGACCAGGTCAAATCCATGGGTGGCGAGTTCGTCACGGTGGACTATCAGGAGGAAGGCACCGGCGTCGGCGGCTATGCCAAGGTCATGAGCGAGGGTTTCCTCAAGGCGCAGGCCGAGGTTTTCGCCAAGCAGGCGAAGGACGTCGACATCATCATCACCACCGCGCTCATTCCGGGACGGCCGGCGCCGAAGCTGATTACCGCCGACATGGTGCAATCGATGAAACCGGGCAGCGTGATCGTCGACATGGCCGCGGAGCAAGGCGGCAACTGCGCGTTGACCGTGCCGGACGAAGTGGCTGTCAAGCATGGCGTGACCATCATCGGCTACAGCGATCTGCCCAGCCGCCTGTCGAAGCAGTCGAGCACGCTGTATGCGAACAACCTGTTCCGACTGAGCGAGGAACTGTGCAAGACCAAGGACGGGGTCATCGACGTCAATATGGAAGACGAAGTGATCCGCGGTACGACGGTGATCAAGGAGGGCAGCATTACGTGGCCGCCACCGGCGCCGAAACTTTCAGCGCCACCGCCGGCAGCAGCCAAGCCGGCCGCCGCGCCGGTGAAGCAGCAGGGCGGGCATGGCAAGCGCAGCGCACCCGCCTCCGGCACCAGAACGGCGATCCTATTCGGCGTCGCGGCGCTGCTGTTCTGGTTTATCGGCAGGAGCGCGCCTGCAGCGTTCCTTGCCCACTTCACCGTATTCGTGCTGGCCTGCTTCATCGGCTACATGGTGGTGTGGAATGTCACGCCAGCTTTGCATACACCGCTGATGAGCGTGACCAATGCGATCAGCAGCATCATCGCCATCGGCGCGCTGGTGCAGATTGCGCCGCCGATCGAGGGCGGACTCGCGCGACCGGAGGCCTGGATACACTGGCTGGCGGTGGTGGGCATCGCGCTTACCGACGATCAACATGTTCGGCGGTTTCGCCGTTACCCAGCGCATGCTCCAGATGTTCCGCAAATAGGGGAGACGAGTGATGTCTGAAAGTCTGGCAAGCGTCTCCTATATCGGAGCGACGATTCTTTTCATCCTCAGTCTCGGCGGCCTCTCCAATCCGGAAAGTTCGCGGCGCGGCAACCTGTACGGCATGATCGGCATGACCATCGCCGTGCTGGCGACGGTCTTCGGTCCCCGCGTCACGGCAGCCGGCATCCCATGGATCATCGGCTGCATGGTCGTGGGCGGCAGCATCGGCCTCTACGCCGCGCGCATCGTGAAGATGACGCAGATGCCGGAACTGGTTGCGCTGATGCACAGTCTGGTCGGTCTCGCGGCCATGCTGGTCGGCTTCGCGAACTACATCGATCCCGTGGCGTCGACCCATTTCACTGGGGCGGAGAAAACCATCCATGAGGTGGAGATCTACATCGGCATCCTGATCGGCGCCGTGACCTTCTCCGGTTCGGTGATCGCGTTCGGCAAGCTCTCGGCCAAGATCAGCGGCAAACCGATGCTGTTGCCGGGGCGCCACTGGATGAACCTCGCGGGCCTGCTCGTGGTGATCTGGTTCGGGCGGCAGTTCCTGCTCGCCGATTCGATCGGCGCGGGCATGACGCCGCTCATCGTGATGACGCGTGATCGCGCTACTGTTCGGCATCCACATGGTGATGGCGATCGGCGGGGCCGACATGCCGGTGGTGATTTCGATGCTGAACAGCTACTCCGGTTGGGCGGCGGCAGCGACCGGCTTCATGCTGTCGAATGACCTGCTGATCGTCACCGGCGCGCTGGTGGGTTCGAGCGGCGCGATCCTCTCGTACATCATGTGCCGGGCGATGAACCGCAACTTCATCAGCGTCATCGCGGGCGGATTCGGCACGGAGGGCGGGACGCCCGCCGGCCAAGGGCGGCGCGGAGCTGCCGGCGAGGTCTTTCCAATTGCTGCGACCGAGACGGCCGAGTTGTTGCGCGAGGCGAAGAACGTGATCATCGTGCCGGGCTACGGCATGGCCGTGGCACAGGCGCAGCACGCGGTGTACGAGATCACCAAATTCCTGCGCGACAAGGGCGTCAACGTGCGCTTCGGCATCCACCCGGTTGCCGGCCGCATGCCCGGCCACATGAACGTGCTGCTGGCCGAGGCCAAGGTGCCCTACGACATCGTGCTGGAAATGGACGAGCTGAACGAGGATTTCCCGGATACCGATGTCGCCATGGTCATCGGTGCCAATGACATCGTGAACCCGGCTGCCCAGGACGACCCGACGAGCCCGATCGCCGGCATGCCGGTGCTGGAGGTGTGGAAGGCCGGCACCTCGATCGTGATGAAGCGCAGCATGGCGTCGGGCTACGCGGGCGTCGACAATCCGCTCTTCTACAAGGAAAACAATCGCATGCTGTTCGGCGATGCGAAAAAGATGCTGGACGAGGTCCTCGTGGCGCTCAAGGCTTGAGGCCATGACGACGCGCGAGCGCATCCTGCAGCGCATTCGTCGTGCACAGGGCCGGGGCGGCCGCGGTCCTTCCGCGGCCGAGCGTGAGGCGGTCGGTACCTACCTGCGCGCGCATCCGCGCGGTCCACTGCCTGAGGTGGTTGATCTGATCGCGCGTTTCTGCGACCGGGCGCGGGCTGCGTCGAGTACCTGGGATCGTGTGCCGCGCATCGAAGACGCGCCTGCGGCCGTGCGACGCTACCTCGATACGCAGGATCTGCCGAAATCGGGGTGCGTCTGGCCCGAGCTTGCGGGCGTCGACTGGGCGGGTGCCGGGCTTGCGCTTGTCCCACGGGCCGCGCGGGGCGACGACGCGATCGGCGTGACCGGCGTGTTCTGCGCGCTGGCCGAAACCGGAACCCTGATGCTGGTGTCGAGTCCAGGGACCCCGGCGAGCGTCAGCCTGCTGCCGGAAACGCACCTTGCCGTCGTGCCGGTTGCGCGCATCGTTGCCCACATGGAGGATGGCTGGGACCTCGCGCGTAGGGAACTTGGCCAGCTACCGCGTGCGGTGAATTTCATCTCGGGTCCATCGCGCACGGCCGACATCGAGCAGACGCTGGTTCTCGGGGCCCACGGCCCCTACCGGGTGCACATCGTTCTGGTAGGCTGATCGTCCGCCGCCGCCGACGGCAGGCGGCACGCCGCACGTTGCGTCGCGTGATGACGTGACGCCTTGACGATATGACGACCTCCACTGCCCGCGTCCTGAGTTTCACCGCACTGCGCCAGTCAGTGGCGGACGCCGTGCGCACACTGCGTGGACGCGTCGTGCGCAGCCTTCCGCCGCAAACGCTCAGAATCGGAATGTCGGCCCGTCTTTACCATCCGCCGCCCGGCGCAAAGGGCATTGCGGGACGAACCCAGCAGTACCTTGAGCAGTCGGCGGCGCACTGGGTCATGTCGCGCAACGTCCTCGTGCTCATGGTCCCCACGGTTGACAAGGATGGGCTGCTGCATCGCAGCGAAATACGGATCTCGGATTACGCGCGCTCGCTCGACGGACTGGTGCTGCAAGGCGGTTCGGACGTCAGTCCGCTGACCTACGGCGAGGAGCCGCTCGATCGCCGTTGGACGGGAGATCGGCTGCGCGACGTCTATGAGATCGAGCTGGTGCATGAGTTCATCGAGGCCGGCAAACCCGTGCTCGGAATCTGCCGTGGATTGCAGATCATCAATGTCGCGTTCGGCGGCACGCTCTACCAGGACATCGAGACCCAGCTGCCGGGGGCGATGACGCACGTTTCGGATGCCTACGAGCGCCATCAGCATGACGTGTCGATCGTGCCGGACTCCGGACTTGCCCGTCTCTATCCGGGCATCGCGCGGGGGCGCATCAATTCAATCCATCATCAATCGATCAAGGTACTCGGTCGTGGGTTGTCGGTCGAGGCGCGCGGCGACCCCGACGGCGTGATCGAGGCGATTCGGCATACGGAAAAACGCGACGTGTTCGCGGTCCAGTGGCACCCGGAATTCCACTCGCCGCGGGACGAGCGCGGTGTTGTCGAGTGCACCGATTCTCGACGCGTTCCTGCGCGCAGCGCGCGAACGCTGACGGGAGCGCATGCGACATGCTGCTCGGGTACTTGCCGCAGTTTCCCCCCGCGCTGACGCAGCCCATTTTGTTCGGCGCGCTGCTGGCGGCGGGATTGCTGGCGGGAGAGGCCGCATGGCGTTACGCGTCGCTGCCCCGCATCACGGGGTACGTCCTGGCCGGCGTCGCGCTCGGGCCGCAGATCTCGGGCGTGCTTGGTCCCGACGCGCTCGAAACGGCGCGCGTGCTGATCGATCTGTCGATCGGCTTGATTGTGTTCGAGCTTGGCTTCCGCTTCGATCAAGCCTGGCTGAAACGCAATCGCTGGCTCTTCGTGGCCGCACTGGCCGAGAGCGTGCTCTGTTTTCTCGCCATCTATCTCGCGCTGCTGTACCTCGGCTTCCAAGCGCTTCATGCAGCGAGCGCGGCGGCGATTGGTACCGCGACCTCACCCGCGGTCGTCATGCTGGTCGCGCACGATCAGCGCGCCGAGGGTCAAATTACCGAACGCATGCTCCTGTTTACGGCGGTCAACAGCATATTCGCCTACGTTGCGCTGACGCTGCTGCTGCCGTTTCTGCGCTTGGAGCACACGACAACCTGGGCGCTTGCGGTCCTGCATCCGGTTTACCTTCTCGTGGGTTCGGTGCTCGTCGGAATCATCGCCTGTGGCGTGATGCTCGGACTCGCGCGCTGGATCGGCAAGCGCGAAGATCGCCAATTCGTTTTGCTCGTCGCGTTGGTGGTGTTGACCGTCGGCGTCGCACGTGCACTGAATCTCTCCGTGATGGTCGCCCTCGTCATCCTCGGCATGCTGGCGCGCAATCTCGATCGACGCCATGTCCTCATGCCGCTGCGCGCGGGGCATGGTGGGCAGCTCTTCTTCGTCATTCTGTTCGTCCTGACCGGCGTGAGCCTGGAATTCGGTGCGCTGACGACGGCCGGCATTGCCGTGGCCAGCTTCATCGCCGCGCGTTTTCTCGGTAAAACGGTCGCGATCTACACATTTTCCGGCGCGACCGGGCTACGCACACGTGGCGCTGGGTTGCTGTCGGTCGCCTTGCTACCGATGTCCGGGCTCGCGGTGGTCACGCTGCACGACGCGCAGAGGCTCGTCCCGGGCCTGCGCGAGGAACTCGGCGCAATCGTACTCGCGGCGATCGCGATCCTTGAACTTGCGGGGCCCGTGGCGACGCAGTTTGCTCTGCGGCGCGCCGGCGAGACCCAACCGGAGCCGCGTGATGGCTGAGGACATGGTCGACGAGCGGCAGTTTCGGCGCTCGGACCAGCTTAGCGTCGGGACCGAACTCGAGCTGCAACTCGTGCGCGCACGCGACTTCGATCTGGCGCGGGACGCAGCCGACCTGATCGAGCGCCTCGAGAAGCGCGCACTGTCGGGGGCAGTCAAGCCGGAAATTACCGAAGGCATGATCGAGCTGAATTCGTCGGTGCAGGCGCACTACCCGGCGTTGCTCGAAGAGTTACGCGCGATGCGCGATGTGGTCGTAGAAGACGCGGGAATCCTCAACCTTTACGTGTCCGGCGGCGGGTCGCATCCTTTTCACGACTGGACCGAGCGACGTATCACGCCGAGCGAACGATTTAGCGCCTTGTTTGAACGCTACGGCTACCTCGCGAAGCAGTTCACCGTCTTCGGGCAGCACGCGCACATCGGCTGCGCGGACGGTGATGAGGCGGTGTACCTGGTGCATATGCTGACGCGCTATGTGCCGCATTTCATCGCGCTTTCGGCGTCGTCCCCGTACTACCAGGGTGAGGACACATCGTTCCAGTCCTCGCGCCTGACGGCGGTGAGTGCGTTCCCGCTCGCCGGCCACATGCCCTTTGTCGCCGACTGGGCGGCGTTCCTCGAGTACTACGAGAAGATGCGCAGCTTTGGAATCGTCGGCAGCATGAAGGACTTTTACTGGGACATCCGCCCCAAGCCGGAGTACGGCACGATCGAGATTCGGGTGTTCGACACCCCGCTCACGGTTGAGCGTGCTGCGCAGCTTGCGGCCTACGCGCAGACGCTCGCCGCCTACCATCTCGCCGAGCATCCACGCGAGGCTGCGCGCGCCGTCTACCTGGTCAACAGCCACAACCGATTCGAAGCCTGCCGTTATGGATTCCAGGGAGAGATGATCGAGCCCTATGCGGCGCGCAAAAAGCGCATTGGTGAGGACATCCTCGAGACGATCGCGTTGGTTATGCCACACGCGGAGCGCTTCGGCGCCGGCGCAGCGCTCGCCGCACTGAGTGACGTGGTGCGCCACGGCCGCTCGGATGCCGATTGGTTGCGCGCCCATCGGGGCAAGACGGGTGCGCTCGCGGACGTCGTGCGCGAAAGCGCGGCGCGCTGGGCGGGCGCTGCCGTCGAGGACGCCTGATCAGTTTGGCCGCGCGCGCGCTGGGCGGCTAGAATTCCTGCGGTTCTCAACAGGATTGGAAAATTGCCGTGCTGCGAATTGCGAGCCTTCTTATCGCGCTGTTCGTGTTTTGGATTCTGATGTCGGGAATGTTCGCTCCGTTTCAGCTCGGGTTGGGCGTGGTGTCGGTGATCGCGGTGACCTGGCTTGCGCGGCACATGGAAGTTGCCGATCGTGAAGGCCATCCGGCACATCTGCGCCTCGTTGCGGTCCTGTCGTACTGGATGTGGTTGTTCAAGGAGATCTGGATTTCAGGCCTTCGAGTAGCGCGCATCATCCTGAATCCGCGCCTGCCGATCAGCCCGACGCTGGTGCGTTTTCGGCCGTCGCAGGAGACCGCGGTGGGCCTGGCCACGCACGCCAACTCGATCACGCTTACGCCGGGAACGATTACGGTGCAGGCAAATCACCAGGAGTTTCTCGTCCACGCACTGACACGCGAGGGCGCCGCCGGGGTGGTCGAAAGCGAGATGAACCGCCGCGTGCGGCATTTTGAGGGGAGCGACTGAATGTTCGCCGCGGCATCGGCTGCGCTTCTCGTCGCGCTCTCGCTCGCGCTCGTGCGGGCCTTCAGAGGGCCGACCGTGTTCGATCGGGCGTTGTCAGCCAATACGATCGGTACGATCTCGGTGCTGCTCCTTGCGGTCATCGGCTTTCTCAGCGGTCGACCCGATTTCCTCGACCTCGCACTGGTCTACGGGCTGCTGAACGTGGTCGGCACGATCGCCGTCCTCAAGTTCTTTCACGTCGGCGATCTGGGCGAGCCCGGCGACGAAGAGGACGCGCATTGATGCTGCTTGATGTCGCCTCGTGGGCGCTGCTGCTCGTCGGCGGTGCATTTTGCGTGATCGGGGCGACCGGCCTGCTGCGCATGCCCGATTTCTTCACCCGCATGCATGCCGCGAGTATCGTCGACACGCTCGGCGCGGCGTTCATCCTGCTGGGGCTGATGCTGCAGACGGGGTTCACGCTTGTCACGGTGAAATTGATCGCGATCGGAGTCCTCCTGTTCTTCACCAGTCCAGTGGCGACACACGCGCTTGCGCGTGCGGCACTCGCGCGCGGCGTGCAGCCGGAACTCGCTAAAGGAGATGTGTCATTGAAGATCTGATCATCGCGGCGCTCCTGACCCTGATGGCGATACTGACCGTCGGGGTCACAGTGCAGCGCAACCTGTTTTCGGTCGTTGTCCTGTTCGGAATCTACAGTTTTCTGATGGCGACCGTGCTGGTTGCACTCGATGCGGTCGATGTGGGGATGACCGAGGCCTCGGTCGGGGCCGGGATTTCGACGGTGCTGCTCCTGGGCGCGTTGTATCTGTGTGGCGGGGAAGAGGCGAAGCCGCTGCACCGGCCGTGGCTGCCGCTCGTGATATCGATCGTCATCGTCGGCGCACTCGTCTACGGCACGCTCGGGCTACCGGCATTTTCCGATCCGCAGGCGCCGATCCATATGGTGGTCGCGCCGCGCTATCTCGCGCAGGCGATCCACGAGACCGGGGTGCCGAACGTGGTTACCGCAGTCCTCGCGAGCTACCGTGGTTTTGACACGCTCGGTGAAGTGACCGTGGTGTTCACGGCGGGTGCGGGCGTCATTGCGCTGCTGCGGCGCGCACGTCGGCGCGACCCAGCGAAGGATTCGAGATGAAGGGCTTTCTCGTCCTGCGCATCGTCGCGAAGCTGCTCATTCCCTACATTCTGATCTTCGCGCTCTACGTCCAGTTCCACGGCGATTTCGGGCCGGGTGGTGGATTTCAGGCCGGGGTGATATCGGCGGCGGCGATCATTTTCTACGCGCTGATCTTCGGGCTGCCGTCGGCGCGGCGTCTGGTGCCCGATGGGGTCGTCGAAACGATGGTGGGCCTCGGCGTGCTGCTCTACGCCGGCGTCGGTGTCGCCGGAATCTTGCTGGGCGGCAACTACCTCGACTACTTCGTGCTGCACAGCGACCCCGTGGCCGGCCAGTTGCGCGGCATCTTCTGGGTCGAGATCGGTGTTGCGATCACGGTGAGCGGCGTGATGCTGAAGATTTTCTACATGTTCGCGGGACGTCGTCGGAGGAGCAGGGCACGATGAGTGTGCTCGGACACTACAGCTACTGGATCACCGTGTTCCTCATGACGGCGGGCCTGTATATCGTCATTGCACGGGGCAATCTGGTGAAAAAGCTCATCGGTCTATCGATCTTTCAGACCTCGGTCTACCTGCTCTATGTGGCGCCGGGAAAGGTGATCGGCGGCACGGCACCCATCCTCTCGCCGGCGTACGCGGTGTACTCGAATCCGTTGCCGCATGTGCTGATACTGACTGCGATCGTCGTGGGCGTCGCGACGCTCGCGCTGGGGCTCGCGCTCGCGGTCCGCATCAGTGAACAGTACGGCAGCGTCGAGGAAGACGAGATCCTCGCCGCCGATCGGGACGCCGAGGGCCGCACGTGAGCGGGCGCGTCGAATCGCCGCGCGCGGGCGCGGACCGACGTCGGTCGTCCCGATGACGCTGGCGCATCTGCCAGCGCTCGAAGTCGTCGTGCCGCTGATTGCGGCGCCGCTGACGCTCATCCTGCGGCGCGCCTCGGTCGCGTGGGCAATTGCGACGGCGGCCTGCGCGTTCTCCTTCGTCGCCGCCCTGCTGCTTGCCGCCGAAGTCGCGCGGACGCGGACCGCTGTCCTACCACATCGGCAGTTGGGTGCCGCCCTGGGGCATCGAATACCGGGTGGATGCGCTCTCTGCGTTCGTGCTGGTGCTCGTGTCGGGCATTGCCACTGCGGTGGCGCCGTTCGCCTGGCGCAGTGTCGCCGCGGAACTGCGCGACGACCAGGCCTATCTCTTCTACACGATGTACTGCCTGTGCGTCGCGGGCCTGCTCGGCATGACGATCACGGGCGACGCGTTCAATCTGTTCGTGTTCATGGAGATCGCGTCGCTGTCGAGCTATGTGCTGATTGCGCTGGGACGCGACCGGCGCGCGTTGCTCGCTTCGTTTCAATACCTCATCCTGGGGACCATCGGCGCAACCTTCTTCGTCATCGGCGTCGGATTGCTGTTTCTGAATACCGGCACGCTGAACCTTGCGGACATGGCGATCCGCCTGGAGGGGTTGACGACCGAACGGTCCGTCCTCGCGGCGCTCGCCTTCATCACCGTGGGCATGTCGCTCAAGCTGGCGCTGTTTCCGCTGCATCTGTGGCTGCCGAATGCGTACACCTACGCGCCTTCGACGGTCGCGGCATTCCTTGCCGCGACCTGCGACCAAGGTCTCGGTGTACGTGCTGTTGCGGTTCTATTTCGACGTCTTCGGCGTGGCAACTGGTGAGCGAGATGCTGCCGATGCCTGAGATCCTCACGGGGCTCTCGATCCTGGCGATCGTGACGGCGTCGCTCGTCGCCGTCTGGCAGACGGATCTCAAGCGGCATGTTCGCGTATTCGAGCGTCGCCCAGATCGGCTACATCACGCTTGGGGTTTCATTCGCCTCGCCCGACGGGCTCACCGCTGCCATCGTGCATCTGTTCAACCACGGCATCAGCAAGGCGGCGCTGTTCCTGCTGCTCGGCATTATCGCGTTTCACGCTGGCCGCACACCGCTTTCGCGCATGCGCGCGGTCTGGCGCGCACGATGCCGACTCACCTCGCTGGGCATCGTGCTCGCGGGGCTGTCGCTGATCGGCGTGCCCGGAACGGCCGGATTCGTGAGCAAGTGGTACCTGGTGCTCGCGGCGCTCGAGGCGGGACGCTGGTGGCTGGCGGCGCTCGTCGTCGTGACGTCGCTGATCGCAGTGGCCTACGTCTGGCGCTTTGTCGAGGCGGCCTACCTGAGCCCACCGAGCGCGCAGATCGCCGGCGGCCGGGGATGGCGCCGCTTTCGATGCTCGTGCCGGCCTGGCTGCTGGTGGCGGCCTGCATCTGGTTCGGTTTCGACACCTCGTTCACGGTCGAGGGCGCACGTCGCGCGGCCGCGCTGCTGCTCGGAGCCGGCCCGTGAGCGGCGCGCAGCTGATCGCGGCGGCGGTTCTGGTGCCGGCACTCGGTGCGATCGGCATCGCGTTGACCGGGCGCCGGCCGAATCTGCGCGAAAGCGTGACGCTGGTGACGGCCGCCCTGCTGTTCGCCTGCGTACTTGCGCTGCTGCCGCAGGTCATGGCGGGCACGCGTCCGCAGCTGTTCGTCCTCGAACTGCTGCCCGGCATCGCACTGGGGTTTCGCGTCGAGCCGCTCGGTATGCTGTTCGCGCTGATCGCCTCGGGCCTGTGGATCGTCAATTCGATCTACTCGATCGGCTACATGCGGGCGAACAAGGAGCCGCATCAGACGCGCTTCTACGCCTGCTTTGCGTTCGCGCTCGCTGCCACCATGGGAATCGCGTACGCCGCCAATCTGCTCACGCTGTTCCTGTTCTACGAGGCGCTCACCCTCGTCACCTATCCGCTGGTCACGCACCATGGCGACGCGCAGGCGCGAAGCGGCGGGCGCACCTACCTGGGGGTGCTGCTCGGCACGTCGATCGTTTTGCTGCTGCCGGCGATCGTCGCGACCTGGTGGATTGCGGGAACGCTGGAGTTCCTCCCGGGCGGAATCCTGCAGCCGGCGCCGTCGAATGCGACCGTGGGCCTTTTGCTCGCGCTGTACATGTTCGGCATCGGCAAGGCCGCGCTCATGCCGTTCCACCGCTGGCTGCCTGCGGCCATGGTGGCGCCGACCCCGGTCTCGGCGCTGCTGCACGCGGTTGCGGTGGTCAAGGCGGGCGTGTTCGCGGTGGTCAAGGTGATCGTCTACGTCTTCGGCGTGGACGCGCTTGCGGCGACGGGCCGCGCCGACTGGCTGCCGGTTGTCGCCGGGCTTCACGATCCTCGCCGCGTCGGTGGTTGCGCTGCGCTCGGACAACCTGAAGCGGCGCCTGGCCTACTCGACGGTCAGTCAGCTGTCTTACGTCGTGCTTGCGGCGGCGATCCTCACGCCGCTTTCGGTGATCGGTGCGGCGCTGCACATCGCTGCGCACGCGGTGGGCAAGATCACCCTGTTCTTCGCCGCGGGCGCAATCTACACCGCCGCGCACAAGACCGAGGTCAGCCAGCTCGACGGCATCGGCCGGCGCATGCCATGGACGATGGGCGCCTTCGCCGTGGGGGTGCTGTCGATGATCGGGCTGCCGCCCGCGGCCGGATTCGTCAGCAAGTGGTACATCCTTGCCGGCGTGCTGCAGGCGGCGCACTGGACAGCGGCGGCGGTGATCGTCGCGAGCACGCTGCTCAACGCCGCGTACTTCGTGCCGATCGTGTACCGCGCGTTCTTTCGCGCGCCGCAAGGCAAGGCCCACGGCGAGGCGCCGCTGCCGATGGTGCTCGCGCTGATCGCGAGCGCGCTCGCCACGCTGGCCATGTTCGTTTTTCCCCAGGTGCCGCTCGCGCTGGCGAGCGCGCTGCCAGGAGGTTGACATGAGCGATCACTGGCTCGCACGTCCCGAGACGATCCGACTGCTGTGGCGCGTGTTCGTCGTGGTGCTCGCGCTCACGGTGCTGGCCGAGTTCTTCGTCGAGACGCACCCGCATTTCCGCGTCGAGGAAGTATTCGGCTTCGGCGCCTGGTACGGCTTTCTCGCCTGCGCCGGGATGATCGTGTTTGCCAAGGGGCTGGCGATCTTCCTCAAGCGCCCCGACACCTACTACGAGAAGGGCAAGCGCGATGGCTAGCACCTTCCTGCACCCGGGGCTGCTCATCGTCGTCGCGGGCTTCGCGCTCGCGCTGCTGCGCGGTCGGGTGCGCGCGGGCGTGGCACTCGTCGCGCCGGTCGTGGCGCTGGGGCTGATCGTCGCTGCGCCCGCCGGCGTCGCGTGGAGCGGCACCTGGCTCGGTTTCGAGATCCGGCCGCTCGTCTACGACGCGTTGTCGCGCATGTTTGCGGTGGTGTTCGCGATCATGGTGTTCGCCGGCGCGCTGTATGCGCTCAACCAGAAGAGCCGGCTCGAGCTGCCGGCAGCCTTCGTCTACGCCGGCTCGGCGATCGGCGCGGTGCTCGCCGGCGACCTGGTGACGCTGTTCGTGTGCTGGGAGCTGATGGCGGTCGGTTCGACGCTGGTGATCTGGAGCGCGGGCAGCGGCTCCGCCTACCGCGCAAGCCTGCGCTACCTCGCGATCCACCTGCTGGGCGGCGTGCTGCTGTTTGCCGGCGTTGCCGGCCATGTCGTCGCGACCGGCTCGACGGGCTTCGAGCGCATGGCGCTCGATTCGCCCGCGCACTGGCTGATTCTCGCCGGATTCCTGATCAATGCCGGCGCGCCGCCGCTTTCGGCGTGGCTGCCGGACGCGTATCCGGAAGCATCGTGGAGCGGCATGGTGTTTCTGTCGGCCTTCACCACCAAGACGGCGGTGTACGCGCTGTTGCGCGGCTTTCCCGGCACCGAGTTGCTCGTCTGGGTGGGCCTCATCATGGTGTTCTACGGCATCGTCTACGCGCTGCTCGAGAACGACATGCGGCGCATCCTCGCCTACAGCATCGTCAACCAGGTCGGCTTCATGGTGGTCGGCATCGGCATCGGCACCGAGATGGCGCTGAACGGCGCCGCTGCGCACGCATTCACGCACATCATCTACAAGGCGCTGCTGCTCATGTCGGCCGGCTCGGTGCTCTACGCGACGAACAAGCGCAAGTGCACCGACCTCGGTGGACTGTTCCGCACCATGCCGCTCACCACGCTTTGCGGCGTCGTCGGCGCACTCGCCATCTCGTCGTTTCCACTCACCTCCGGCTTCATCTCGAAGTCGATGATTTCGCAGGCGGCCGGCGACGAGCGGCTGCTGTGGGTGTGGCTCGCGCTCGCTGCGGCAACGGCCGGCGTGTTTCTGCACGCCGGAATAAAGTTTCCCTGGTTCGTGTTCTTCCAGAAAGACTCGGGTCTGCGCCCGAATGAACCCCCGCCAAGCATGCGCCTGGCGATGCTGCTGTTCGCGGCGCTGTGCATCGGCCTTGGCATCTTCTATCAGCCGCTCTATGCGCTGCTGCCGTTCACTACGAGTTACGTGCCCTACACCGGTTCGCACGTCGTCGTGCAGCTTGAGTTGCTGCTCTTTTCGGGGCTGGCGTTCTTCGTCATGCTTCCAATGCTACGGCGCACGCTCACCATCACGCTCGATACGGATTGGCTGTATCGGCGGCTCGCGCCGAGGTTCGCGGGGGGTGTAGAGACCCTGCTGGCGATGAGCGGCGAGACAATTCGAACGCTGGTGGACGGCGCTCTGGCGCGGGTCGGCGCCCTGCTTCATCGTTATCACGGGCTGGACGGGGTGCTCGCCCGCACCTGGACCACCGGCGGGATGGCGCTCTGGGTGGCAATCCTGCTGGCCGCCTACCTGTTGCTCTACTACAGCTAATTCGTGCTTTATGATTGACCCTGTGTCCCATTTCGGATCGTGAAGTCGCCTTGCGACGCCCGAAAAGGGCGGCTAGAATGACTTCGGTCCATTTCGGGGGTACGCCGCGCACCAATGGTTGGGCGCGGGTCCTGTTCCCATCGGACACGCGCCGAACTACCTTTCCGGTGCATCCGCAGGTTGCTTTCTAGAGAGGAGAGTTCGTCATGACGGAAGAGAAGAAAACACCGACGTCCGGCCGGCGCAAGTTCCTGACCGGCGCGGCAGCCGCAGCGACCGGCGCCGCAACGCTCGGTTTCCCGATGATCGCGAAGTCGCAGTCGCCGATCGTCATCAAGATGCAGGGCTCGTGGAGTGCCACCGACATCTTCAACGAGATGGCACAGGAGTTCGTCAAGCGCGTGAACGACATGTCGGGCGGTCGTATCCGAATCGACTATCTCGTCGGCGGCTCGGTGGTGAAGTCGTTCGAGGTGATGGATGCGGTGAGTAAGGGCGTGCTGGATGCGGGCCATACCGTGCCGGTGTACTGGTACGGAAAATCCAAGGTGGCGTCGCTCTTTGGCTCGGGCCCGATCAATGGCTGCGATGCATTCCAGACCCT
The DNA here is from genome assembly GCA_963714925.1 of uncultured beta proteobacterium. Taxonomy (GTDB): domain Bacteria; phylum Pseudomonadota; class Gammaproteobacteria; order Burkholderiales; family SG8-39; genus SG8-39. The sequence continues at coordinate 161,677 of CAVQQK010000007.1, forward strand.
GGCCTGGATTTACCGGGGCGGTGGGCTTGACCTGTACAAGGAGTTGCTGACGAAGCTCAACCTGAACGTCGTTGGTTTCTTCGCGATGCCGATGCCGACTCAGCCGCTGGGCTGGTTCAAGACGCCAATCAAGGATGCCAAGCAGCTCAAGGGCCTCAAGTACCGCACCGTCGGCCTTGCCGCGGACCTGTTCCAGCAGATGGGCGCCAAGGTGACGCAGCTTGGGGGCGGCGAGATCATTCCGGCCCTCGAGCGTGGCGTGATCGATGCGTTCGAATTCAACAATCCGACTTCGGACAGCCGTTTCGGCGCGCAGGACGTGATCAAGAACTACGAGATGGGCAGCTTCCATCAGGCGATGGAATTCTTCGAGATCATCATCAACAAGAAGAAGTGGGACGCGATGCCGAAAGACCTGCAGGCGATCTGGCAGTACGGCGTCGAGGCGGCATCGCAGTCGAACTACTGGACCGCGATGGACAACTACCCGAAAGACCTTCGCATGCTGATCGACAAGCACAAGGTCAACGTGCTGCGTACGCCGAAGTCGGTGTTCCAGGCGCAACTCGACGCCTGGGACATTCTGACCAAGCGGCTTTCGGATGCGGATCCGTTCTTCGCCAAAGTGGTCGAATCCCAGCGCAAGTGGGCAAAGGACGTCGCCTACTACTGGTTCCTGAACGACGCCGATTACAAGCTGGGCTACGAGCACGTGTTCAAGACCAAACTGCCTAGCTGAACTGGAATTCGGGACTGAACCCACAGGGCTGAACTGGGGCGGCGCGATGCGCCGCCCCATTTTTCTAGAGTTCTTGACGTTCTTCACGCATCCGGCGTCGCGCGGGGACTGACATGATTCAACGCTTCATCTATGGCGTCGACCAGTTGTCGAGGATGGTCGGTCACACATTTGCCTGGTGCATCCTTATTCTGACCTTCGGCACCTCGTACGAGGTGTTCATGCGCTACGTCTTGAACGATCCAACGAGCTGGGCGTTCGACTTCAGCTATCTCATGTACGGCGGCCTGTTCTACATGGCGGGGGCGTACACGCTTTCGCGCAACGGCCACGTGCGTGGCGACTTCATCTACCGCATGTGGCCGCAGCGCGTGCAGGGGGTCATCGAACTGGTCCTGTACGTCCTGTTCTTCTATCCGGGCGTGCTCGCGCTTATGTACGCGGGTTGGACTTACGGTTACGACGCCTTCAAGATTCGCGAAGTGAGCGTCAATAGTCCGGTCGGCGTCCCGGTCTGGCAACTCAAGCTGCTCATTCCGTTTGGGGCCGGGCTGCTGGCGATCCAGGGTTTCGCCGAGGTACTGCGCTGTTTCATTTGCATCCGCGACAATCGCTGGCCGGCACGTCTGCACGACGTCGAGGAGCTCGAGGATGTGCTCGTGCAGCAGTACGCGGGCGGGGGCACGGCACCGCAGGAGGCGCCCAAGTGAGCGATCCAGTCGTCGCCCTGATGATGCTGGGGCTGTTCATCTTCGTCATCCTGCTCGGCTTCCCGATCGCGTTTACGTTGATGGGCATGGCGGTCGGCTTCGGCTTCTACGCCTACTATCAGGCCGGACAGGAGTTTTTCGACAGCAGGATCTTCTACCTGTTGACGCAGAACACCTGGAGCATCATGAGTAACGACGTGCTGGTCGCGGTACCACTGTTCCTGTTCATGGGATACGTGGTCGAGCGCTCCAACATTCTCGATCGTTTGTTCTATAGCCTGCAGGTGGCGTTCCGCCATGTCCCGGGCGCGATGGCGGTCGCGGCGCTGGTGACCTGCGCGATGTTCGCAACCGCGACCGGAATCGTCGGCGCCGTGGTGACCCTGATGGGGCTACTCGCCTTTCCCGCGATGCTCAAGGCGGGTTACGACCAGAAGCTCTCCGCCGGGGTTATTTGCGCGGGCGGAACGCTTGGCATCCTGATTCCCCCCTCGATCATGCTGATCGTGTATTCGGCCACGGCATCGGTTTCCGTGGTCAGGCTGTACGCGGCCGCGCTGCTTCCGGGCGCGCTGCTTGCTTCGCTCTACATCGGTTACGTGATCACGCGCGCGATGATCAACCCCAAGCTCGCGCCGAAGCTTCCGGAGAGCGAGAGCAACGTCCCCTGGGCGAAGGCCGCGGTTCTGCTGCTCCAGGCGTTCGTGCCGCTCGCCGTGCTCATCATGTCCGTGCTGGGGTCGATCCTGTTCGGCCTCGCGACCCCGACCGAGGCGGCCGCGATCGGGGCGCTGGGCAGCTTGCTCCTGGCCGCGGGCTACCGCGCGTTGACCTGGCTGCGGCTCCAGGAGGCGGTCTATCTCACGGCGCGTACCTCGGCGATGGTCTGTTTCCTGTTCGTCGGATCCTGGACCTTCTCGTCGGTGTTCTCCTATCTTGGCGGCGAGGGCCTGATCAAGGACTTCGTGCTCGGGATGAACCTCAATCCGATCATGTTTTTGATCATTGCGCAGCTCATCATCTTCCTTCTGGGCTGGCCGCTCGAGTGGAGCGAGATCATCATCATTTTCGTGCCGATCTTCCTGCCGCTGCTGCCGCACTTTCACGTCGATCCGATGATGTTCGGCATTCTGGTCGCGCTCAACCTGCAGACGTCGTTTCTCACACCGCCGATGGCGATGTCGGCGTACTACCTGAAGGGCATCGCGCCGCCGCTACGTGGAGCTGTGGACGATCTTCAGGGGCTGCTTCCCGTTCCTGGGCATGGTGTTCGTCACCATGATCGTCGTTTACGCGGTTCCGCAGATCATGTTCTGGCTGCCGAACCTCATCTACGGGCGCTAGGCGAGACGTGGACGCATCCAATCTCAACTGGCTGTCGGCGACCGATTGTGCGCGGGCGATTCGCGACGGCGCCCTGAGCGCCGGGGAGCTGGTCGACGCCTGCCTCGCGCGGATCGAGGCGGCAGACCCCGCGATCGAGGCCTGGGCGCACCTCGACCCCGAGCACGCACGCGCGCGGGCGCGGGACCTGGACGCGCTGCGGGCACAGGGTGAAGCGATCGGCCCCTTGCATGGCATTCCGGTGGGGGTGAAGGACATCTTCGACACGGCGGACTATCCGACCGAGGACGGGACCGTGCTCCATGCCGGGCGCACACCCGAGCGGGACGCGGCGGCCGTCGCGATGTTGCGTGCGGCGGGCGCGGTCATCTTGGGGAAGACGGTGACGACCGAATGCGCGACCTATACGCCGGGCAAGACGCGCAATCCGCACAACGCGGACCATACGCCCGGCGGGTCGTCATCGGGATCGGCGGCCGCGGTTGCGGCCGGGATGGTGCCGCTCGCCCTGGGCAGTCAGACCAACGGCTCGGTGATCCGGCCGGCTGCGTTCTGCGGCGTGTTTGGATTCAAGCCGACGCACGGCCTGATTCCGCGGTCCGGCGTGCTGAAGCTTTCGCGCACGCTCGATCACGTGGGGGTCTTCGCGCGTTCGATCGAAGATGTTGCGTTGGTCTGCGAGTCGCTGGTGGGCTACGATGCGGCGGACGGCGATACCCGGCCGCGCGCGCGGCCTGCGTTCTGCCGCATCGCTGCGGAAGAACCGCCGCTTCCGCCGCTGCTGGCGTTCGCGCGGACGCCGCTCTGGGACCGGACGGAGGCTGACCTGCGGGAGGCCTTCGCCGAGTTGGTCGGGCACCTTGGCGACCGCGTCGTGGACCTCGATCTTCCTGAGAGCACGAATGAATCGCTCGTCTGGCACCGCAGCATCATGGAAGCGGAAATGGCGGCAAACCTGGACATCGAGTGGACGCGCGGGCGTGACCAACTGTCCGCGTCGCTGCGCGCACAACTCGAGCGTGGCCGCGCCGTGCCGGCGCTCGATTACCAGCAGGCGGTTGCGCGCATCCCGATCATCAACGAGGGCTTCGAGGAAATATTCGAGCGCTGCGACGCGATCCTGACGCCGGCTGCGCCAGGGACGGCACCGGCAGGGCTTGATGCAACCGGAGACCCGTCGTTCTGCACGTTATGGACGTTGGCCGGCATGCCGGCGATCAGCCTGCCATTGATGCGCGGCGCAAACGGCTTGCCGTCGGGCGTTCAGCTCGTCGGGCAGCGAGGGTGCGACGCCAGGCTGTTGCGCACCGCGCGCTGGCTCGTGAACGCCATCGCTACGGACGCTCTGGCGTAGCATGCGACCGAAAGGACTGAGGGGGCGGACGAGATGAAATTTGTTGCGGCGATTCTGGCGGCGGCTCTGCTCGCCCTGTTCATCGGGCCAGTCGTCTTCAAGCTGAATGAAATCTCACTGTGGGTGGTAGCGGGCATCGGCTTCGCCATGATGCTGGTCGACCTCGTGCAATCGCTGCGCACGAAGGACGAATAGGCCGCGGCGCGCGCGTCAGGCCGCGCGCACGGATCTCAGCGCGGCCACTTCCTCGCGCAGCTGCGCAAGCTCGGTTCGATCAGTGCAGGTCAGTACCCAGTGGGTCAGGCGCCCGTTGGTGTCGTGCACGGGTCCGAGCACGATCTCCACCTCAAGCGCAATGCCGTTCTTATGCGCGGCGCAAACGTCGTGTGGCGCGCGAACGGCTTCCAGCAGTCGATCCTGCACCTGCGGATCGAGCCCGAAAATCAAAGCGATGAGCGACTGTCCGCCGACGTCGACATCGCGGTGCCCGAATAGGCGCTCGAACACCGGGTTCAGGTAGGCGATCGGCCAGGCGGCATCCTGTGCGTCGACGATGGCGACCGCCGCGCCGCAGGAGGCGAGTGCGGCGCGCGACATTGCGCTGTCGGACAGCAGCCGGAAAAGCGCCGGCGCCAAATCGTGGCGCCCATTGCGCCCAACATGCGCAGCTTGTCCATTGCGCCCATTGCAGGCAACGGGCGACGTTCTGAAAGAAACTGTCATGGCGTTGATTTCGCCATGGCACAAACGCCAGCGCAAGCGACGTACGTCGCAAAACAGGGAATTATTGACGCGAATGTGAAAAACTCGGCAGACGCGGCGCGTCCGGCGGCACCGGGGCCCGTCAGCGCGGCGTCAGGCTGCGCGGCGTGCCGCGTGCGAGAGCGAGTAGCAGTCGCGACGCAGCCGCTCGAAATCGGCCGTCTCGATCGTTTCGCGCAAGAAGTGCATATTGCAGTCGATCGCCGACTGGTACAGGCTCGGACCGTCGAAATGGGCCTGGGCGTACCGGTCTGCGCCACCAAGTTTTTTTTCGATGCGCTGGCGCGCAACGTACTCGTAAAAGCCCGGCGTCTTCAGGATCAAGTCCTCGCGCGAAGCGTAGCGCACGATCTCCTTGCCGTCGGGGAGCGTTTCGCGTGCGATGTGGCCCCAGACGAACTCCTCATAGAGGAAGTCGCGACACTTCTCGAGATACATCCGGTCCGACATCTGCCCCAGCATATCCGCCGTGCCGACCATATAGCCCAGCATGCGGTCCTTACCCTCCGCAATATGGATGTCGTCCACATCAAATTCGTAGCCTGTGAAATGCACCAATTGCGCCGCCGTATCCGCCTCGGCACTGAATCCCCGCTGCGGGAGGTAGTGCAGCAGGAAATCGGCACTACGGCTGACATGCACCTTGGTGAAGACGGCGCCGTTTGGAACGTCTTTCTCCGAACTCCGCCTGATATAGCCGCTGTCGTGCAGCAGCGCGATGATGACCCCCAGCATCGCGCGCCGGGCGCCCAGTTGCTCCGACGCGGCCGAACTGCGGTCGTGTCCATCGATCAAACGTGCCATCGCAAGCGTCATGTCGAGCGTGTGACGCACGTCGTGGTACAGGGTGTCGCAGGCCAGGTAGCCAGGATACTCGCCCTCGAACAGGGCCTTGACGTCGTCGAACGCACGTACAAGCGGGCCGAGATCAGTGCCAGGGTACCGGGCTTGATATATCGCTACGACCGCCTCGCGCACCTGGTCCGCATCCTCCACATTGATGCGGTTGGTCACGTCATTTTGGTTCAGACGAATGTCCATCGACGGGCGAGATCGGTTTATCTTTTTGTTCTGCCAGAATTGTCGTCGGATCGAAACCAGCGCGCAATGGTACGTATAGACCATTTGCGGGTTGCGGTGCAACAGTTGGGAGCCGGCCGATAAGCCGGGTTCTGTTGGCATTGGCACCTTAGCGGAGCCGCCGCCACGACAGCCATTCCTCTCGACCCCGAGTCACCCCGGGGCTCTAGCCACCTACCCGCAAACTCGGCCGAGCCGGCCTCAAGCGCTTGCCTATTTGGTGTTGCTCCGGATGGAGGTTGCCGCGTTTCACCCGCACGGCTTGCGCCGCGCGACTCGTCTCTGTGGCCCTGTTCGTCACGTCACCGTGCCAGGGGGTTACCCTGCATCCCGCTCTGCGGAGCCCGGACTTTCCTCTACATCCCCTGAAATGGCGGATGCAGCGACTGCCTGGCCGACTCCCGTGACCATTCTACCGCCCACAGTGGGCCTAGTAGGCGGCTTGGGCCGGAAGTAGCGTGTGTCGGCGTAGAACTCAGGCCGCGCGCTACCGTCGCTCCACCCCGGGTACCCGAAGACCGGAAGCGGCGCGAGCGCACGCGGCGAGGCGGTCGGTGCATGCGCGTAGAACCACGCGGCTGCGGCTGCGTCGAGTGCGTCCACGAGTCGCTCAACGGGCCCGGCGAGCAGCGCGCCGCTGACCGGAACAAACAACACCTTGCAGGATATACCGGCCCAGGGCGAGAGCGCCTGCTCGAGTACGGCATGTCCGAACACGACGATCCGCATGCTCGCGAGTACACGGTCACGTTCGGACCAGAACAGCGTCTGCCAGCGAAAGGCACGGATCAAATCGACTAAATCCGGATCTGCGCAGGCGACCACGGCGCCACCCTCGTCGAAGATCGTCAGCAAATCGCGCGTCGGGCCACGTCGATCCGACTCGCGCGGCATCTCGCTCACATGAATGGCGTTCAGGGCGGCCTTGGTCTGAGGGAACGCGAACCAGGCCAGGGCGTTAAACAGGTCGTGCCAGTCCTGCGGACGCGTCGCGACCTCGCCGTTTGCGTGCACCCGCAACTCGTAATTCTTGGCATCCGGCTGCGGTGCGACGAAGCGGATGCGACGACCAGTCGCGGTCTGTGGCGTGCGGCCGATCGCGGAGCCAAGCGCGTTCAGCCCTGCGGTGTCGGGCCAGTCGGGGGCCTGCGCAAGCCGCTCGAGCAGGCCGCGAACGGGATCATAGATCGGGTGGCCGAAGCGTGCGCGGCCCTCGGCCCAACCAGGGCTCTGGCGCAGGCTCAGGCAAGTCTCCAAGGCAGGCGCTCGCCCGCGCGCAGCGGCACGAGTTCGCCGTTGCCGTAGGCGAGCCGCTCCGGCACGTTCCAGGACTCGCGCACGAGCGTGACCGTACCTTCGTTGACGGGCAATCCGTAGAACTGCGGCCCATGGATGCTGGCGAAACCCTCGAGCTTTTCCAGGGCGCCGGCCTCCTCGAACGCGATCGCGTAGAGTTCGAGCGCCGCGTGCGCCGTGTAGATGCCTGCACAGCCACAGGCTGTTTCCTTCGTGTCCCGCGCGTGCGGCGCGCTGTCGGTGCCTAGAAAAAACTTGGGGTTACCCGAGGTCGCGGCTTCGACGAGCGCTTCTCGATGTGTCTCGCGCTTGAGTACCGGCAGGCAGTAATGGTGGGGCCGTATCCCTCCGAGAAACAGTGCGTTGCGGTTCATCAGCAGGTGGTGCGCAGTGATTGTCGCGGCGATCCGTGTTCCGGTGATCTCGACGTATTGCACCGCATCGCGCGTCGTGATGTGTTCGAGCACGATCTTCAGTTCGGGAAATCGGTCGACCAGCGGTCCGAGCACGTCGTCGATGAACGCTCTTTCGCGATCGAAGATGTCGATTTCGGGGTCCGTCACTTCGCCGTGCACGAGCAGCGGCATTCCGAGCTCCTGCATTCGCTCCAGCGTATGGAAACAGCGCGAGAGCCGCGTCACGCCTTCGTCGGAATGCGTCGTCGCGCCGGCCGGATAGAGCTTCACGCCGGCAATACGTCCTGAGAGTTTCGCGCGCACGATTTCCTCGGGCGGCGTGTCCTCGGTGAGATAGAGGGTCATCAACGGCTCGAACGCGAGCCCGTCGGGTAGTGCCGCGAGAATGCGCTCCCGGTAGTCGAGTGCCTGATGTGTCGTGCGCACCGCGGGTTTCAGGTTGGGCATCACGATCGCCCGCGCGAAGCGCCGCGCACTGTCGGGCAGAATCGCGGCCATCGAATTGCCGTCGCGCAGGTGCAAATGCCAGTCGTCGGGGCGACGGATCGTGAGCGTCAGCGCATCCATGATGCGCTCAATTCTAGCCGTACTCCCTGCGTTGTTCGCACCTATGCGTCAGGTTCGGGCCGGCGTGAACGACCCGTACGCGCCAGCGCGTGCGCGTACAGTGCGTTGCGCGGTGCACCGGTAATACGTACGGCCAGCTTCGCCGCCTGACGCGCACTCAGCGTGGGCACGGCCTCGAGTAGCACGTCGAGCACACGCTCGCCCGCCGCGCGCGCGTTTTCAGTTTCAGACCGCTCGCCCGGGCCGAGCACGAGGACGAATTCGCCGCGCTCGCGGTGGGGATCAGCGTCCAGCCAGACGCCGGCCTCGCGCAGTGGCACGCGAATGACCTCCTCGAATTTCTTGGTCAACTCGCGGGCGATGACCAGTTCGCGATCGCCGCCGAATCGTGCCGCGAGGGCTTCGATCGTCGCTCGGATCCGGTGCGGCGCCTCGAAGAAGACGATCGGCCGCTGGGCGTCGAGCGCATCCAAGGCCTTCTTTCGTGCCGTGGGCGTGGCGGGAAGGAATCCGGCAAACAGCCATGGCCCGGCGGCGAACCCCGACGCCGAGAGCGCAGCTGTCGCCGCGCTCGGTCCCGGGACGGGGATCACAGGGACAGCGGCGCCATGTGCTGCGGCGACGAGCAGCGCCCCGGGGTCGGACAGGCCCGGCGTGCCGGCATCGGTGACGAGCGCGACGTTCTTGCCTGCGCGCAGTGTCACGATGAGCGCTTCGCTTGCGGCACGCTCGTTATGCTGGTGCAGCGCGACCGTTCGCGTACGGATGTTGTGCCGGGCGAGCAGCGTGCGCGACGTGCGTGTGTCTTCGCAAGCGATGAGGTCGACCCCGGCAAGCGTTTCGAGCGCGCGCGGGCTGACGTCGCCCAGATTGCCAATCGGCGTGGCGACGATGAACAGGGTTCCGGTAGACGGATTGGCGGTCAACGGGATAGCGCTGGTGTCGTTAAGCGTTCAGTTGTCTTGTGCTTGCCGGGCCGTATGAACTGCCTGAACCGCTCGTGTGCGTGCCCGGCCGCGTCGTTGTTCCGATGAGATAGGGTGCCATGAACCAGCGCGGTGCGCGAGCCGAGGAATTGTGTGCGGAGCGGATGCGTCGCGCCGGCCTGCGCATTGTGGCCCGCAACTGGCACTGCCGGCACGGCGAGATCGACCTCATTGCCGACGAGGCCGGCGTCACGGTGTTCGCCGAGGTGCGCTTGCGCAAGCGCGGTCGCTTTGGCGGGGCCGTCGAGAGCATCACCGCGGCAAAGCGCGCTCGCCTGATTGCCGCCGCGCGGCATTTCCTCACCGGACGCCGCGAGCGGGTCTGCCGCTTCGACGTCATGCTGCTCGATGAAACCGGCCCCGGCCGACTCGACGACATCGTCTGGATCCGCGATGCGTTTGGCGAATAGCGTAGCGCTCGCTGGTGTTTCGGCGTTTGTTTCGGCGTTTGCGGCGCTGCGCGAAACTGATGCGCGTTGCGTTCGAGGTTCATGTCGAGTGACAGTGTAGAATTTCAGCATGGGGCGTGCCGAGAAGATGGAACAGGCGCAACAGTTGGAACGCAACGCCGAGTTGGCGACGCGCGTGGCGGCCCATTTCCATGAGAGCGCGGATCTCAAGCGGTCGAGCGCACAGCTGCTATCGGCGCCAATCGCTCGGGCCGCGGTGTGCATGGTGAACGCGTTGCGTGCGGGTGGGAAAATACTGGCATGCGGCAACGGCGGTTCCGCCGCCGACGCACAACACTTTGCCGCCGAGTTGGTGAATCGCTTCGAAATCGAGCGCCCGCCACTTGCCGCGCTCGCGCTGACGACCGACAGTTCGGCGCTTACCTCGATTGCGAACGACTTTCGCTACGAGGACGTGTTCGCCAAACAACTGCGCGCGCTGGGTCGTGCCGGCGACATCCTGTTGGCAATCTCGACCAGTGGAAACTCGGCGAGCGTACTCGAGGCGGTTGCGGCGGCATCCGCCCTGGGCATTCGTGTGGTGGCACTGACCGGTGGTCGTGGCGGCAGGCTTGGGGAACGGATCGCCGACCCTGATGTCCATATCAATGTGCCGCATGCGAGCACTGCGCGGGTGCAGGAGGTTCATCTTCTGGCGCTGCATTGTCTGTGCGACGCAATCGACCACCAAATGTTCGGAGCCAAGTCATGAGTACACGCAGCATAGGCGCATGGTCGTACGCGGGCGCACTGGTCGTGGCATTGCTGCTGCTGCAGGGCTGCGCGGGGGTCATCGCGGTCGGCGCGGGTGCCGCGGTCATGTCGGCGACTGATCGGCGCTCCACCGGTGCACAAGTCGACGACGAAGGAATCGAATTGCGCGTGTCGAATCGGGTCGACGAGCGCTTCGGCGACAAGGTGCACCTAAACGTGACCTCGTTTAACTATGTTGTTTTGCTCACCGGCGAGGCGCCCGACGCGATCACGCGCGCGGAGATCGAGAAGATCGCGCGTGCGGACACGGGCGTTCGCAGCGTCGCCAACGAGACTGCAGGTTGCCGGCGTTTCTTCGTTTGGCACGCGTACCAACGACTCGTACATTACATCCAAGGTGAAGTCGCGGTTCGTGGATATGGGGCACTTCAGCGCCAATCACGTCAAGGTCGTAACCGAGTCGAATGTGGTCTACCTGATGGGGATCGTCACCGAGGCCGAAGCGGCCGACGCGGTGCAGATCGCGCGCACCACGGGGGGTGTTTCCAAGGTCGTCAAGATTTTTCAATACTGCAAGCCGGGCGTGCCGCCATGCAAGGCGCCTGAGAAAGCTTCTTGATGCGGGGTTCATTGCAGCGGTGACCCAGGGCGCGCCCGCGTTCGAGCGCAAGATCCGGACGCCGGCCGACCTTGCGCGGTGGTTGCCTGCGTTGCCGCGGCCGCTGGTCTTTACCAATGGCGTGTTCGACCTCCTGCATCGTGGTCATGTGACCTATCTGGCGCGCGCGAGGGCGCGCGGCGCGGCGCTTCTCGTTGCGCTGAACAGCGACGCATCCGCACGGCGGCTCGCCAAGGGCGACGATCGACCGATCATCCCCCTCGAGGATCGCATGGCCGTGGTGGCCGCGCTCGAATCAGTCGATGCGGTGACCTGGTTCGATGCAGACACCCCCGCTGACTTGATCGATTCTTGCAGGCCGGACGTGTTGGTCAAGGGCGGCGATTGGCCTCTCGAGCGCATCGTCGGCGCGTCCGGCGTGATTGCGCGAGGCGGCGAGGTGGTTTCAATTCCCTTTGAGCACGCGCGATCGACCTCGGCACTGCTGACAAAAATCCGCGCGCGCTAGCGTCGCGATGTCGGCCTCGAATCCGGTGCGGCAGCGCGTCCAGCCATTGCGCCAGGCGTGCGCAGCCGCGAGAATACCGTCCGTGCGACTGCGGCAAATCAACGTCGATTACGACGCCGAACACGATCGTCTGCTGATGCGGATCGGAACCAATGACGGCGCAGAGCTTCGCCTGTGGCTGACGCGGCGGTTTATTCGGCTCCTGTGGCCGCTTCTCGTGAAGCTCGCGGAGGACGCGAGTCCTCGCATTCGCACGCAAGCGAATCCAGAGGCGCGCAAAGCGCTGCTCGGTCTCGAGCACGAACAGGCGATTTCGAGGGCGGATTTTTCGCGTCCCTATGAAAACAAGACGCCGTCGACGCCGTTGGGCGAAGCGCCGCTACTGCTTGCGCGCGTTCAGACCGGGCATGACCGGAAGGGCCAGCCGGTCGTCGCGCTACATCCGTCTGAGGGGCATGGCGTGACGCTGAACCTGGACGGGGTGCTGCTGCACTCGCTCTGCCGGCTGCTCCAGGCCGCAGTTCAGAAGAGTGATTGGGACATCGAACTGCGCCTCCCCGGGACCGACACCCGTGGCACGTCCGAACGCGCCCAGCGCACGATCAACTGAGCGCCCCGCGATCGGCTTGCATCGAGGGCGTATAATTGGCAGTTTCGCACCGCAGCAATCAACGGAGCAGCACGCCATCGATTCCGGATTCGAACAGCTTGGCCTGATAGAACCGCTGGTACGCGTCGTCCGCGAACTCGGCTACAAGGATCCCACGCCGGTCCAGGCGCAGGCCATTCCCCTCGTGCTCGAAGGCCGCGACCTGATGGCGGGGGCACAGACCGGCACCGGCAAGACCGCGGCTTTCGCGTTGCCGATCCTGCAGCAGCTTGCGCCACTCGCGAGTACCAGCGCCTCGCCCGCGCGCCACCCGGTCCGGGCGCTTCTGCTTGCCCCGACCCGCGAACTTGCGATCCAAGTAGAAGCAAGCTTCCGCGAGTATGCCAAGCACCTCCCCTTGCGTACTGCGGTCGTCTATGGCGGTGTCGACATGAACGCGCAGATCGCGCAACTACGCCGCGGGGTGGAAGTGCTGGTCGCCACACCGGGGCGGCTGCTCGACCACGTGCAGAACCGCACGGTGACGTTCGGTCAAGTATCCGTTCTCACGCTGGACGAGGCCGACCGAATGCTCGACATGGGCTTTCTGCCCGACATTCGGCGCATCATCGCCCTGTTACCCAGTCGGCGCCAAAACCTGCTCTTTTCGGCCACGTTTCCGCAGGAAATCCGTAAGCTCGCGGCAACCCTGTTGAGTAATCCGGTCGAGGTGCAGATTGCCTCGCGCAACGCGGCCGCCGAATTGGTCACGCACGTGGTGTATCCGGTCGCGCGCGAAAAGAAGCGCGAACTGCTTTGTCATATCGTGCGCACGCGCAACTTGACGCAGGTGCTGGTGTTCAGCGCCACGCGTATCGGCGCAAATCGGCTGGCACACCAGCTTCGCCACGAGCATATTCAAGCCGACGCCATTCACGGCGACAAATCACAGTCGGAGCGGCTCTTGGCGCTCGAGGGCTTCAAGGCGGGGCGCACGACTGTGCTCGTCGCCACCGATGTTGCGTCGCGCGGCCTGGACATCGAAGGCCTGCCGCAGGTGATCAACTTCGATATCCCGCATTCGCCCGAGGATTACGTGCATCGCATCGGACGCACCGGGCGCGCGGGGTTATCGGGCGAGGCGATCTCGCTCGTCGCATCGGAGGATGGCGACGCCCTCGCCGCGATCGAGAAGCTCATCAATCTATCGATCGAGCGCGTGATCGTCCCCGGATTTGAGCCCAACGCGGGCGCCGTCGCCGCCGTGATCGGGCGCGGACGTGGGCGTCCCGCGCGCGCAGAGGGCCGCGGGCGGGGCGATGGACGTGGACGCGGGGACGACCGTGGGCGGAGCGAACCGCTGCGCGAACGGGATCCTGCGAAGAGCCTAGCGCCGAGGCGCCCGGCCGCCGAGCGTCCAGCGGCGAACGCCGATCCCATTTTTTCGGCGCCCTACGTGCCGGGTGGGGGACAGGCAACCGCGCCGCGCGGCCAGGCAGAACACGCGAGCTCGGCGGTGCGGCGCCCCGGCAAACAGGTTGCTGCACTGCTCGGCGGGGGCAGACCCGCCAAGGGCTAGCCGTTCGCGGCGTTGTTCCGGGCGGCGTTTTAGGCCGTGCCATCGCCCGGGGCGGCGGCGCATCTCAGACGCAGCGCGCGCCGTCCACCTCGATACACACACCAGAGATCAAACTGGCTTCATCCGAGGCGAGGTAAAGGCAGGCGTTCGCCACGTCGAGCGGCGTCGAGAACCGCCCCAGCGGAATCGTCGCGAGAAAACGCGCTCGCGCCTCCGCGGTGACCGCGCCGCCAGCGAATTCGGCCGACAGCGCGGTTTCCGGGCTAAACACCGGGTTGACGCAATTGACCCGGATATTGTCAGGCCCGAATTCCCCGGCCATCGATTTCGACATCGTGATGACCGCGCCCTTGGAGCTGTTATAGACCGTGAGCTCGGGGCGCGGCCGCAAACCCGCCGTCGACGCGATATTGATGATGCACCCGCCACGCTGCTTGCGGAATACCGGAACAGCGTGCATCGCCGAGAGATAGACGCTCTTGACGTTGACTGCGTAGACACGGTCGAACTCGGCCTCCGTCACTTCGACGTAAGGCTTTTTCCGGTGCGTCCAGCCGGCATTGTTCACCACGATGTCGAGTCGACCAAATGCCGACTGTGCGGCACCGATCAGGCCCGCCCAATCCGAAGTGCGCGTCACATCGCCGTTCACGTATACGGCCTTTCCGCCCGCGCTTGATATTTCGCCAGCCACCCGCTGACCGCCGCTGTCGTTTATATCGTTTACCACGACGCCCGCACCCTCCTGCGCAAAGCGCTTCGCGATGCCTTCGCCGAATCCCGATCCTGCGCCCGTCACAACTGCAATTTTTCCGCTGAGTCTCATGGCATGATCCGTTTCAATGATTTTCGGTTTACGCGCCGCTATCCTAGTCGTGCTTGATGGCGATCGTCTTGAGTTGAGTGAAACTAGGCAGCCCCGCGTCGCTCAGATAGTCCCTCGCCACCAGATTGCATGCCGCAGAAGGGCGGGATTCCGCCACCGCCGCCGGATTATGCGGCCTTGAACGGCGTGTGTTCTTCCAGTTCGTTCACATAGCGGGCAATGCCGCGGCGTTCGCGTGCGAGGTAGTCGTCGATTGCCTGCGCAAACGCAGGATGCGCAAGCCAGTGCGCCGACACGGTCTCAACCGGCATGAGGCCGCGAAACAGTTTGTGCTCGCCCTGCGCGCCGCCTTCGAAGCTGCGTAACCCATGCGCAATCGCGTACTCGATCGCCTGGTAGTAGCAGCATTCGAAGTGCAGCAGCGGGATGTACTCGACGGCACCCCAGTAGCGCCCGAACAGCGCGTCGCCACCGCGAATGAGCAGCGACGTGGCCACGGGTGCGCCCGCACGCTCCGCGAGAACCATGACCGCGTGACTACCGAGCGTTGCACCCAGCCGCAGGAAGAACGCCAGATTGAGGTATGGACGCGAGCCATGTGCGGCATAGGTCGTTCGGTAGCAGCGGTGAAAGAATTCCCAGTGTGACTGATCGATCTCGTCGCCCCGCAGCCAGCGAAACGAGACACCCGCCTCGCGCACGCGCCGCCGCTCCTGGCGAATGTTCTTGCGCCGGCGGTGCGACAGTCGGGCAAGAAATGCCTCGAAGTCAGAATCACCGGGATTTTCCCAGTGAAACTGGACCGTGCGGCGAAGCATCATGCCCTGTTCCTGCATGAGCGTCGATTCGGCCTCCGTCGGGAAGAGAATGTGCAGCGAGGAGGTCTGCTGGGCGAGGTCAAGCGCCGCGGCGAGCAGTGTGCGGCGTGCCGCGTTGTCGTCGTCGCGCGCGAGCAGGCGCGGCCCCGTCACTGGCGTAAACGGTACCGCGCAGAGCAATTTCGGGTAATAGTCGATGCCATGGCGTGCGTAGGCATCGGCCCATGCCCAGTCGAAGACGTACTCGCCGTACGAATGGGATTTGACGAACAGCGGCATCGCCGCCGCCAGTACGCCGCCGTGCCGCAGCAGCAGGAACTGGGGTTGCCACCCGGTGCGGGCGCTCGCGCAACCGCTGTCGATGAGCGCGTCGAGGAACGCGTGCTGTAGGAATGGATGCCGTGCCTGCGCGGCTGTGTCTGCGCCGAGTAGCGCGTTCCATTCCGCGGCATCGACGTCGCGCAGTGTTTCGACAATGCTCAAGTGTTCCAATGAAGTTGTCCTTCCGGTGCCGCCAGAACGAGGGGTGGATTATAAGAAGGCCTTGCGGATGGGGTCTGCAGTGGATGCCTTACAATCGCCCCGTTCGAATAGGAGGGGCGATGAAGAAGATCGAGGCGATCGTGAAGCCATTCAAGCTCGACGAGGTGCGCGAGGCCCTCTCGGAGGTCGGCGTGACCGGATTGACGGTGACCGAGGTCAAGGGCTTCGGGCGGCAAAAAGGGCACACCGAGTTGTACCGGGGCGCCGAATACGTCGTGGACTTCCTGCCAAAGGTGAAGATCGAGGTCGTCGTGGCCGAAACCCAGGTCGATGCCGTGATCGAAGCGATCCTGCGTACGGCGCGCACGGGCAAGATCGGTGACGGGAAAATCTTTGTCACCGCGGTCGAGCACGTCGTGCGCATCCGCACCGGCGAAACCAACGAATCTGCCGTGTAAGTCGGGGGCCGTCGCGTCGGTCGTGGCGGTCGCGTCGGCCACACCGCCGTGCGCTTAGCGTTGCTGCTTGAGCAGCACAAGCAGCGCCCCGCCGCCGCCGTGTGCCGCCGGCGCCTGGCAGAACGCAACGACGTCGTCACGTCGCGGCAGCAGTTTGTGCAACAGATGCTTGAGCACGGGCTCGCGATTGCGCGAACCGAGCCCTTTGCCGTGTACGACACGCACGCAGCGCATGCGCCGGGCGCCACAGGCACGCAGGAACGTGACCAGCTGCTCCGCGGTCTGGGCGCGGTTCATCCCGTGCAGATCGAGGTCTGCCTCGATGACCCAGTGACCTCGGCGCAGCCTGCGCAGGACCTGGCGCGACACGCCGTCACGTAGGTAACTGAGCTCCTCGCCGGAGTCGAGCGCATTGTCGATCGATACCGGACCGGTAATGGCTTCCTGTAGTACCGCGCGTTCGTCGCGGCGACGTTGCCGCGCCACCGGCGGTGGTTTCGCGCGCGGCAAGGCGACGCGGGCCCGAGGCCGATCGGCCGTACGTCGGCCATCGCGCGTCGGAATTCGTCGTCGGGTCCGTCGCCCGAATCGTCGCCCATTGCATCTCCGCCGCCGGCTTCAGGCGGCCTGTGACTCGAGGAACTTCTCCGCGTCCAGGGCGGCCATGCAGCCGCTCGCGGCGCTGGTCACGGCTTGGCGGTAGACGTGGTCCTGGACGTCGCCCGCAGCGAATATGCCGGGAATGCTGGTCGCCGTAGCATTTCCCTCGCGACCCGCCTGCGTGACGATGTAGCCGTTCGTCATATCGAGTTGCCCATCGAAAAGTTCGGTATTCGGCGTGTGGCCAATTGCAACGAACACGCCGTTTAGCCTGAGGTCCTTCGTGGTCCCGGTCTTGGCGTTCTTGATCCGCGCGCCCGTCACGCCGCTCGCGTCCCCCAACACCTCGTCTAGCACTGCGTCGAGCTCGAGTACGATCTTCCCGTCCTCGACACGGCGCATGAGCTTGTCAATCATGATCTTCTCGGCGCGGAACCTGTCGCGACGGTGAACAAGCGTGACCGTACTGCAAATGTTCGCCAGGTAAAGCGCTTCCTCGACCGCAGTATTACCCCCGCCAATGACGGCGACTGCCTGATTCCGGTAAAAGAAACCGTCGCAGGTCGCGCAGGCGGAGACGCCGCGCCCCATGAACTGCGCCTCGGACGGAAGGCCAAGGTATTTCGCTGAGGCGCCGGTCGCGATGACCAGCGCATCGCAACGGTAGGTCGCCGCGTCGCCCTCGAGCACAAACGGCCGGACATCGAGCTGCGCCTTCTGGATGTGGTCGAAGATGACTTCGGTGTCGAAACGTTCGGCGTGTTTTTGGAATCGCATCATGAGATCCGGCCCTTGGACGCCATCGGCGTCGGCCGGCCAATTGTCGACATCGGTCGTCGTCATCAGCTGCCCGCCCTGGGCAAGGCCGGTGACCAGCACGGGCGCCAGGTTGGCGCGTGCGGCGTAGACCGCTGCGGAGTAGCCGGCGGGGCCGGATCCAAGAATGAGGAGCCGTGCGTGACGGGACGTTTTCGGACTGGACATGGCGCGGGCGGTGGTCGTGAGCGTCGGCCCGGATTATACGAGGCGGAGATCGGGGGTATGCCAAAGCAAAACATTAATATTCTTCCGTAACAGACTGATTTTTGGTATGGTTTCATTCGGGGAAGAATGCATAGAATAATTGAGAAACAGTTCGCGGCACGATTATCGAGTTTTGATTAGGCGGCTTGTCGCGAGTGCCGCCTGGGCGGTCTGCGTGCCCGCCCTCGCGCAGGGTGCACCAGCACCCGCGCCGCAACCACGCAAACCACGCCAACGGCGGCACAACCGGCGACGGTCGACACCCCAACGTTCGAGATTCGTCGCTTCATTTTCGATGGGGCGTCGCTTATTCCGCAGGCCGAGTTCGAACGGCGAACGCGACCGTTCACGGGCAAGGACCGGAGCTTTGCCGACGTGCAGCGCGCGCTCGAGGTCGTCGAGCGTGCCTACACCGAAGCGGGCTACAACGCCGTTCAGGTCGTGCTTCCGGAGCAGGCGCTCGAGCGTGGCGAGATCCGCTTCGAGATCGTCGAGGCGCGGATCGGTCGCGTGGTGGTCGAAGGCAACAAGTTCTTTGACGAAGCGAATATCCGCGCCAGCGTGCCCTCGCTTGCGCCCGGCACCGCGCCGAACATCGACGCGGTGGCACGCAATCTCTACGTTGCGAACGAGAACCCGGCAAAGCAGGCGACGGTTCTGTTGCGCAGTGGCCAAACGGAACGCACGGTCGACGCGGTCGTCCGGGTCACCGACGAAGACTGGCAGAAGTGGAGTGTCACCCTCGACAACAGCGGATCGTCGGAGACCGGTCGGCTGCGGCTCGGCCTCGGCATGCAGAACGCGAACTTCGGCTACCACGATCACGTGCTGACCCTGCAGTACGTTGGCGCGCCGTACTCGAACACCCAGAACGCGCAGGGCGAGTCCGACCGGCTTTCACCGATCCCGTCGAACCGCGTCCTGATACTCGGCGCGGGCTACCATGTCCCGCTGTACGCCCTCGGCGACTCGCTCGACTTCGTCGCGGGCTATTCGAATGTCGACTCGGGCACGGTGCAGGGACTGTTCAATGTCGCTGGGGCGGGCACGGTGTTCGCCGGGCGTTATACGCGCAATCTCGAGCGCATGGAAAACTACGATCACCGAATTCTGTTTGGCCTCGATTACCGTGCCTACGACAACAGCGACGTACGCCTGCTGGATAGCTCGGTACAGTTTATCCCGGACATCACGGTGCACCCCTGGGCCGTGCGCTATGTTGGACAGTTGCGGCGACCGGACAGCGATTCGTTGTTCTCGCTTGGATTCGCGCAGAACATTCCGGGTGGCAGCGACGGCACGCAGGCCGCGTTCTGCGCCACGCGCAGTAACGGGTTTGGCGCCTGCGCGCCCGCGCGTTACCAGATCTGGCAGGCTGCGGTTAATCACAGCCACGCGCTGCCGGGCGACTGGCAATTGCGCCTCGCAATGAATGGGCAATGGACGCAAGACCAACTCATTCCGGGCGAGCAGTTCGGAATCGGCGGGATGGATTCGGTTCGCGGCTTCTACGAGCGCGAATTTGCGAACGACAAGGGCTATCGCGGGACGGGGGAGTTCTACACGCCCGATCTCGGTGCGCGCACCGGGGTGCCCGGCCTGCGTGGGCGGGTACTCGCATTCGTCGACTGGGGCGCGGTGAGCCCAAACAGCCCGGCGCCCGGGGACCTGCGCGGCCAGCATATCGCCAGCACCGGGCTCGGGATTCGTGTGGCCTACGAGCGCAATTTGACGTTGCGCGCCGACTGGGGCTACGTCGTGAACGCCGGCGGGCAACGCGCCAAGGGAGATTCGCTTCTGCACTTCCGCTTTTCATACATCTTCTGAGGGCGCCGGAAGCAGGCGCCGTTTGTTAACATAGCCTGTCACCGACGAAGGAACGGGTCCTTCGCGGGCAGGCGCAGGGTGGAGAACCCCATGACCGGTACGACGACGCCAGTCTCGACAGCGGTGCTGAGAGCGGTGCCCCTGTTCGTGAGTTTTTCGGATGAGCAATTGCGCACTGTGGCCACCATGGTCACGCGCAGGAGCGCGCCGCGCAATTCGACCATCATGGCCGCGGGCGATCTCACGGACTCGCTTTACATCGTGATCTCGGGTCGACTTAAGGTCATGATGAGCGACGCCGATGGACGCGAGGTCATTCTCACCATCCTCGGGCCCGGCGAGTATTTTGGCGAAATGGGACTCATCGACGACAGCCCGCGCTCGGCCAGCGTGGTGACGATCGAGCCTTGTGAGCTGTTGTCCATCGCAAAGCGCGATTTCAAGCAATCCATGGAGCAGAACGTCGACCTTGCGGTGACGGTCATGCGTGGGCTTGTGAAGCGCCTGCGCGAGGCGGACCGCAAGATCGGCAGCCTGGCCTTGTTGGACGTGTTCGGGCGCGTGGCGCACCTGCTCATCGACATGTCGGAAGACGTCGATGGGCAGCGCGTTGTGACCAAGCGCATTCCGAAGCAGGACATCGCGAAAATGATCGGTGCGTCGCGTGAAATGGTGAGCCGCGTCATGAAGGATCTCCAGAAGGGCGGCTTTATCGAAATGCGCGGCACGAAGATCGTGATTCACGACGCGGTGGTCTTGCCCGAGTAGTGCAAGGGATCGTCAGGTTTCGATCGAGCAGACGGAACTGTGCACTAGTTCCTCGTCAATGCGCGCGACCGGGAGCAGCCTGTTCCCGATGGCTTTGTTCGCGAACTTCGGTTACGCCGGTGGCGCGGGTGAGCGGGCGAAGGCTCGCGTTGATCGCCTGTGCCGCGCTGCTGTTGGCAACCGCCGGGCGGGTCGCGGCTGACGCGGGTGCAATCGAGCAACTGTCAGGTACGCTTTCGGTCAAGGGCGCGGACGGCACAGTGCGCATTCTCTCGCGCAAGTCGGTCGTCCGTTCGGGGGATACGATCAACACCGAGCGCGATAGCTACGCCCAGATCAAGTTCACCGACGGCGGGCGCGTGACGCTAAAGCCGACGACCACGGTTCGGCTTGACCAGTTCAAGTTTGCGAAGGAAAAGCCGAAGGAAGATTCGTTTGCCTTAAGTCTGTTGCGTGGCGGCATGCGCGCGGTCAGCGGAACGATCGGGGACCGTAGCAAGGAGAATTACAAGGTCGAAACCGAGACCGCAACCGTTGGAATCCGGGGTACGACCTTCTCGATAGACGATTGCACGACCGACCGCAGTTCGCCGGATTGTTCGCGCCTTGAACCCGCCGTGTACGTCGGGGTCTCGGATGGTGAAATCGTGGTGCGCAACGACCAGGGTGAACTCGGCGTTGCCGCAGGACGATTCGGCATGATCGAGAAGCGCAAACGGCCGCTGTTCCTGTCCACGGACCCCGGCCTGCATCTGACGCCGCCCGCGAACTTCATCGCGTCCCTGGCGGGCCGAAGCACGCTGAATGCGGGCAAGACGTTGGAGTGCGTGGTCGGGAATTGAGCATCGCAGCGGCCGATCCTAGAAGGCGTCTGACCAACCGTTTCTAACGCCTTGCGCGAGCGGGGATTTTTGCCTCGATCGTTCAGGGCTTCGGGTGCGGGGTACGCTACAATCGCACATTCCGGACGGATCGCGATGGTGGCTGCACAGAAATCCGGCACTTCCCCCTTGCCGGCGAGACTCGCGGGCCTGTTGCGCGAGGCGAGATGGCTGCTCGTGGCCGTTGCCGCGGTGTATCTGCTGCTCATCCTCGCGACGTTCCACAAGACCGACCCGAGCTGGTCGCACAGCGCCACCGGCGCCGTCACGCAGAACGCGGGCGGGCGCCTCGGGGCCTGGCTTGCAGATCTGCTGCTCTATCTCTTCGGCTTGTCGGCGTACTGGTGGGTCGCTTTGTGTGTCGCGATCGTCGTCTGGGGTTACCGGCGCCTGCACGGCGCGTCGCTTCCCGATCGGCGCTCGCTGAGCGTTATGGTGGCGGGGTTCGTACTGCTGATCGTTGCGAGCGCCGGGCTTGAGGCCATGCGGCTGCATTCACTCGTGGCCGAGCTACCGCTCGCGCCCGGCGGTCTGATCGGTGGGGCGCTTGGCTCGATTGCCGCCGATACGATCGGCTTTACGGGCGCGACTTTGGCGCTGGTTGCACTCGCCGCAGTCGGGATCAGTTTTTTCGCCGGACTCTCGTGGATTGCGGTGGCCGAGTTCACGGGATTGGTACTCGAGACGGCGTATGTCTTTTCCAAGAGCGCTTGGGAGCGGCGACAGGATCGCAGGCAGGGCGATCTCGCACGTGAGGAGCGCGATGTCATCGTCGAAACCGAGCGCAAGCGCGAGGAAGACCATCCGCCGTTACGGATCGAACCGCAACTGGTTGAAATCAAGAAATCCGATCGCGTGCAGAAGGAACGCCAGGTGCCGCTGTTCGACGACCTGCCTGACACGCCGCTGCCGCCGATCAAGCTACTTGACGAGGTGCAGCATGACGGTGAGCAGGTTACTGGGGAAACGCTCGAGTTCACGTCGCGACTGATCGAAAAGAAGCTGTCGGATTTCGGTGTTTCGGTCAAGGTGCTCGCCGCCTACCCCGGGCCGGTGATTACCCGCTACGAAGTCGAGCCCGCGGTCGGGGTCAAAGGCAGCCAGATCGTCAACCTGGTGAAGGACCTCGCCCGTGCGCTGTCGGTGGTCTCGATCCGTGTGGTCGAGACGATTCCCGGCAAGTCATGCATGGGCCTCGAAATTCCGAACCCACACCGCCAGGCGGTGCGCTTGTCCGAAATCCTCGGCTCCGAGGCTTACCACGCGGCCCACACGCCGCTCGCCCTCGCACTTGGCAAGGACATCGCGGGCAATCCAATCGTCGTCGACCTTGCCAAGATGCCGCACCTGCTGGTCGCGGGCACGACCGGCTCTGGTAAGTCCGTCGCGATCAACGCCATGATTCTGTCGCTGCTCTACAAAGCCGAGCCGCGCAACGTGCGCCTGATCCTGGTCGATCCGAAGATGCTCGAGCTATCGGTATACCAGGACATTCCGCACTTGCTGGCACCGGTGGTCACCGACATGAAAAAGGCGGCGAATGCGCTCAACTGGTGCGTCGCCGAAATGGAGCGCCGCTACAAGCTGATGTCCTGGCTCGGCGTGCGCAACCTGTCGGGCTTCAATCACAAGGTGTCTGACGCCGAAAAACACGGCCGCTTGCTCGAAGATCCGTTTTCGATCGAGACCGGCGAGCCTCAAGCGCTCAAGGCGCTGCCCTTCATCGTCGTGGTGATCGACGAACTGGCCGATTTGATGATGGTGGTGGGCAAGAAGGTCGAGGAGCTCATCGCACGGCTTGCGCAGAAGGCGCGTGCTGCGGGGATCCATCTGGTGCTTGCGACCCAGCGGCCCTCGGTCGATGTGATTACGGGTCTGATCAAGGCGAACATTCCAACGCGGATCGCCTTCCAGGTGTCGTCGCGGATCGACTCGCGGACGATCCTTGACCAGAGTGGCGCGGAGTCGCTGCTCGGCGCGGGTGACATGCTGTACCTGCCGCCAGGCCGGGGAATGCCGCAACGTGTGCATGGGGCGTTTGTCGCCGACCACGAGGTGCATAACGTCGTCGAACACCTAAAGCAGCTGGCGACCCCCGAATACCTGGAGGACGTCCTCGAGCCCGCAGTGGCGACCGACGGTTCCGGCGCGGCGGATGAAGGCAGCGGCGAGAAGGATCCGCTCTACGATCAGGCCGTCGAGATCGTGCTGCGTACGCGCCGGCCATCGATTTCGCTCGTCCAGCGCCATCTGCGAATCGGCTATAACCGCGCGGCGCGTCTGATCGAGGAGATGGAGCGCAGCGGACTCGTATCGTCGATGCAGTCGAACGGCAATCGCGAGGTACTGGTCCCCGCGACGCAGGAATAGCCGCGCGGTGCGCAGCGCCTTGGTTCTCGCGTTGGCCGTGTTGGCGCTGCCGACGCAGGCGTCGAGCATCGAGCGCTTTGAGGCCTACGTACGCACGACCCTGTCGGCGCGCGCCGACTTCGAGCAGAAGGTCTACGACGCGAGCAAGAAGCTGGTGCAGGCCGCGACCGGGCGGTTTGCGTTCGAGCGTCCCGGGCGCTTTCGCTGGGTCTACGCGACACCCTCGCAACAGCTCATTGTCGGGGACGGTGAACGGGTCTGGATCTACGATGCGGATCTTGCGCAGGTCACGGTGCGGCGACTGGCGCGCGCGCTCGGCTCGACGCCGGCGGCACTGCTCGCGGGAAGCGCGGACGTGGCGCAGGCGTTCGAGTTCGCTGAGCTCGGCGCGCGTGACGGACTCGAGTGGCTGGAGGCCACGCCGCGCGATGCAGAGGCGGGGTTCGAGCGCATTCGCCTTGGCCTGAGCGCGGTGGGGGTCGAAGCAATGGAGCTTGTCGATCATTTCGGCCAGACCACGCAGCTTCGCTTCTCCAATCTCGAGCGCAACCCGAAAATCGATCCGACGCGCTTTCAATTCACGCCGCCGCCCGGTACCGACTTGTTGGGCGAGCCCTGAGATGGCGGAGTTGTTCGACGCGCCCCAGCCGGTGGCGCCGCTCGCGGAGAGGCTTCGGCCCCACGCGCTAGACGAGGTGATCGGGCAATGTCATCTGCTCGGACCGGGAAAGCCGCTGCGCCTGGCGTTCGATTCCGGCACACCCCATTCGATGATTCTCTGGGGACCGCCGGGTGTCGGCAAGACGACACTCGCGCGGCTCATGGCGCAGGCCTTTGACGCTGAATTCGTCGCGCTCTCGGCGGTGTTCTCGGGCGTGAAAGACATCCGCGAGGCGGTACAGGGTGCAGAGGCCACGCTCGCGCGCACTGGGCGGCATACGATTCTGTTCGTCGACGAAGTGCACCGCTTCAACAAGGCGCAGCAGGACGCATTCCTGCCCTATGTCGAGCGCGGTCTCATCACGTTTGTCGGTGCGACCACGGAGAATCCGTCGTTCGAGGTGAACAGCGCGCTGCTGTCGCGGGCAGCGGTCCATGTGCTGGAGCCGCTCTCGGCGCAGGAGCTTGCGACGCTGTTCGAGCGGGCCGCGCCGCAGGCCGCACCCGGCGTCGCGTTCGACGCGGCGGCGCGCGAGCGCTTGATCGGTTTTGCCGACGGCGATGCGCGGCGCCTGCTGAATGCGCTGGAGATCATGGCGACCGCGGCAACCGCGGCCCGCGCGGCGCAGCTGGACGGTGATTTCGTGGAGCGCACGCTGGCGCAGAATCTGCGCCGCTTCGACAAGGCGGGCGAGGTGTTCTACGACCAGATCTCTGCGCTGCACAAGGCGGTGCGCGGCTCGGATCCGGACGCCGCGCTCTACTGGATGCTGCGCATGCTCGACGGCGGGGCCGACCCGCGCTATGTCGGGCGCCGTGTCGTACGCATGGCGAGCGAGGACGTCGGACTCGCCGATCCGCGCGCACTCGGACTGACGCTCGATGCCTGTGAGGCCTACGAACGGCTCGGTTCGCCGGAAGGCGAACTCGCGCTCGCGCAGGCGGTGCTCTACCTCGCCTGCGCACCGAAATCGAACGCCGCCTACAGCGCCTATAATGCGGCCCGCGCGTTCGTCGCCAACGACAGTTCGCGACCCGTGCCGATGCACCTGAGGAATGCGCCGACGCGCCTGATGAAGGAGCTCGGTTACGGCGCGGCGTATCGCTACGCGCACGACGAGTCCGAAGCCTACGCTGCGGGCGAACGCTACTTTCCGGACGGCATGGACGCGCCGAACTGGTACCGGCCCACGGATCGGGGGCTCGAAGCGAGGATCCGGGAGAAACTCGAACGCCTGCGCGCGCTCGACGCGGAGCAACGGAAGAAACAACGATGATCGACGTCCAATTGCTCAGAACGCAGCTCGACGAAGTTGCCGCGCGCCTCGCGACGCGCGGCGCGGCGTTCGACCGCGATGGTTTTCTTGCGCTGGAGGCCGAGCGTAAGGCGTTTCAGACCCGTACGCAGGCGCTGCAGAGCGAACGCAACGCGCACGCCAAGAAAATCGGCCAGGCCAAGGCGAAGGGCGAAGATATCGCCAGCCTCATGGCGGAGGCGGGCGGCGCCAACCGCGCGCTGAACGAGCTCGAAGGCCAACTCGCCGACGCGCAGCGGCGGCTGCACGATTTTCTGGCCGGCGTGCCGAACCTGCCGGATCGGAGCGTGCCGGTCGGCAAGGGCGAGGCAGACAATGTGGCGCAGCGCCGTTGGGGTGAGCCGCGCGACGTCGACTTCACGGTGAAGGACCACGTGGATCTGGGCGAAGCGCTCGGCCAGCTCGACTTCGCCGCGGCGAGCAAGATCGCCGGCAGCCGATTCGTGCTGTTGCGCGGTCCGCTGGCCCGCCTGCACCGCGCGCTCACGCAATTCATGCTCGACGTGCACACGAGCGCGCACGGCTATACCGAGGTGTACGTGCCCTACCTCGTAAACGCCGAGTCCATGTACGGCACCGGACAGCTGCCGAAATTCGAGCAGGACCTGTTCATCGTGCCGCGCGGCGATGAAAAGTGGTATCTGATTCCGACCGCGGAAGTGCCGGTGACCAATATCGTGCGCGACACGATCGTGCCGGGCGAAACGCTGCCGCTGAAGTTCGTCTGCCATACGCCGTGCTTCCGCTCGGAGGCCGGTTCCTACGGCAAGGATACGCGCGGCATGATCCGGCAGCACCAGTTCGACAAGGTCGAGTTGGTGCAGGTCGTTCAGCCCGATGATTCTTACGCGGCATTGGAGGCGCTTACCGCGCATGCGGAAGTGATTCTGCAGAAGCTTGATTTGCCCTACCGTGTCATGGCGCTGTGCACCGGCGATCTCGGCGCGGCCTCGGCCAAGACCTACGATCTCGAGGTGTGGCTGCCGGCACAAAAGGCCTATCGCGAGATCTCGTCCTGCTCGAACTTCGAGGCCTATCAGGCGCGACGGATGCGGGCGCGATTCCGCAATGCGCAGGGCAAACCCGAACTCGTGCACACCCTGAACGGCTCCGCGCTCGCCGTGGGCCGTACGCTGGTGGCGGTTCTCGAGAACTATCAGAACGCCGATGGTTCGGTGAGCGTACCTGCGGTGCTGCGACCGTACCTCGGCGGCCAGGAGCGGATCACGCCGGCCTGATAGAATCCGCGCTGCCTCGACCGCGGAGAGATGGCAGAGTGGTCGAATGCGGCAGACTCGAAATCTGTTGTACGGTTTACCGTACCGGGGGTTCGAATCCCTCTCTCTCCGCCATTCAGTCTGGAGCTCTAGCGCCCTTTCTCCGGGCGCTGGAGAATGATCCGCAAATTCAAACGCTTTCGCCCAATTGGCGCGCGGAAGATCGTGCGACATGGGTCCACGTGCGGAATTTCACCGCTCTACGGCCGGAAATTCTCCAAGCCGTATTTTCCCGGTCCGGTTGTTGAGGCGTTGAACACCGCGAATGCCGCAGTAACGTGCGGCTAACTCTGACTGAAGCCGAAGGCTTTTCGTTGCTCAGCCCAGATGAGTGGCACTCCGAGGCGAAGCTTCTCGATAGTGAGCTGGCGCAGCGGCACGTCGATTCGGAGGCGTACGAGTTCCGTATCATTGCGCTCTTTCGAGGACGCTTTTACGAGCAAGGTGTCGGAACCTTGATTCTTGGGTGGTGTGAGGAGCGCGTGACGCAACCCACGCTTTGAAAGGACTCGTTCTGACCTGCCCAGGGATCGTCGGACCCAATTACGGGGAGCCCCTCAACCGCGGACCTTGCTAACGATTGGCCGGTAGCGTCAGAGGGCGCAGGTCAGGATCACCCGTCGAGGTCCGCTTGGCGGCGTTGAGCTGAGGACGCTTTGATTGGGTCACCGCCCGGACCAAATCCGGCCATTGGTGAGAGGGAATGCCGAAGGAGGTAATCGGCCAGAAGCCCGAGAAAGACGCGATTGAATCGCCTATCCCATAATGACCCGTGAATCCATTGCTGGACTATTTTCATCAGACGAGTGAGAAACCGCCCATGTCTTTAGCTGCAATGTCCGTATCGGATGCGCTAGCAAAGCGCTTTTCCGTTCGCGCGTTCAGGAACACGCCAGTCCCGCAAGCGGTGCTGGACGAAATCTTCACCATGGCGCGGCAAGCTCCTTCCAACTGCAACGTTCAGCCCTGTCGGGTCTACGTCGTATCCGGTGCCAGGAAGGACCAACTGAAAGACGAACTCATAGGTGCTGTCTTGAGCGGCAAGCCCGCCAACCCGGACTTCGAGTGGGACATCAAATACCAAGGGGAGCACCGCGAACGCCAGTTCGGTTCGGCTAACGCGCTCTATGGCGCGATGGGCATAGAGCGGACAGACAAACAACGCCGGCACGCCGCGATGCTACGTAACTGGAACTTTTTCGACGCCCCGCACGCGGCGTTTTTCACTATGGCCAAATACCTCAAGCTGACGGGCGCCGTCGATCTCGGCGTTTACGCCCAGACACTGGCGATGCTGATGACCGAACGCGGTATTTCAAGCTGCATGCAAGGCGCGCTTGGGATGTTTCCGGATCCGGCACGCAAGATGTTCGGCCTGCCGGACGACGCAGGCATTCTGTTCGGCATGTCGTTCGGCTACGCCGACGACGATGCACCCGCCAACAAAACCCGTACCGACAGGGTTTCCCTGGACACCATGGTTCGATTCCTGAGCTAACAAGTCGAGCGGGGGTCTTCTGTATTGAATGATGGTGAAAGGGCCGCGGCAACTCGGCGACGAGCGCGATGCCGTCGTTGGTCATCCGGGCGCCAACTGCGCCGTTAGCGGCTCAAGCTCGGCGTCCAGCTCGTCGATGCCCGCCGCGACGATGTCCACGAGCTGGTCCACCTCTTCGGCCGTGATGCAAAGGGGCGGCGCGAGACGGATGACGTCGCCGCGGGTGTAGACGATGGCGCCCCGATCCCAGGCCTTGCGATCCAGCTTGGCCACCTGTGCCGCGTCGAGCGGACGTCCGGAGCCGTCGGGCTGCACGAACTCGGCGCACACCAGGAGGCCGCGCCCGCGCACCTCGCCGACAATGCGCCGCCTGCCCACCGCGCGCTGGAGCCCGTCCAGCAGCCGGGCGCCCATGACGTCCGCGTTGGCGACGAGGTTGTCCGTTTCCATGATCTTGATGTTGGCGAGGCCGGCCGCGCAGGCCACGGGGTGCGCCGCGTAGGTGTTGGGGTGCACGTTCTCGTTCTTGGCGTCCTCGGAAAAGGCGTCGGCGATGTGCCGGCGCGCGAGCGTCGCCGAGAGAGGAACGTAGCCCGAAGTGATGCCCTTTGCCACGGACATGAGGTCGGGGACGACAGCGTCGTGCTCAACGGCGAACCAGCGTCCGGTGCGCCCGAAGCCGGTGATCACCTCGTCGGCGATGAGCAGAACCTCCAGCTCGTCACAGATGGTGCGCACGGCACGTAGCCAGCCGATGGGCGGCATGATGAAGCCGCCCGACGACAGCACGGGCTCCATGATGACCGCCGACACCGTGTCAGGGCCTTCCTTCACGATCGCCTCGCGCAGGCCGCGCGCGCAGCGCGCCACCAGCGCCTCGTCCGTGCCCGTGCCCCGGTCGCGGAAGGGATAGGGCGCGCGCACCTTGGCGAAGCCAGGCACCTGCAGCGCCGCGTAGGGCGCCACCATGTGGGGCAGCCCGCATACCGCGAGCGTGCCCATGGTGGCGCCGTGATAGCCGCCTTCGAGTGCGATCACCTTGTGCTTGTTCGGCTTGCCGCGCGCGAGCCAGTAGTGGCGCGCGATTTGCATGGCGCGCTCGTTGGCCTCCGAGCCGCTCACCGCGAACAGTGCGTAGTCGAGGTCGCCCGGCGCCAGCGCGGCGAGCTTGGCCGCCAGCTCCGCTGCGGGGCGGTTCGAGAACTGGCGCGTGGTCGGGTAATAGGCAAGACGCGCGCTCTGCTCGGCGATCGCTGCCGCGATCTCACGCCGCCCGTGGCCGACGTTGACGACGGCGAGGCCCGCGAAGCCGTCCAGCAGCTTCTTGCCCTTCTCCGTCCACACCCACACGCCCTCGGCGTGGTCGATGACCAGGTCTTCGTCGGACAGCCAGGGATGGTCCTGGGTTTTGTGCGTCCACAGGTGCTTGATGTCGGCGGCGTTGGTGGTCATCAGCCCTCCCGGCGGGTGATGACGCTACCGTAGGGCGCGCACCTGGGCCGCGTCAAGCCTGATAACTGTGCGGCCGCGCGCGCGGGGGTTGCTATGATCCGCGCATGTTCATCGTGGGCATCGACGTGGGCGGCACGTTCACCGATCTCACGGCCGTCGACACCGCCACCGGTCGCGTCGTCGTCACGAAAGTCCCGTCGCGCCCGCGCCACGAGGCGGCGGCGGTGCTGGCCGGACTGGACGCGCTTGGCATCGCGAGCGGCGACGTGCGGCGGCTCGTGCACGGCACCACCGTCGGCACCAACGCGGTCCTGCAGCGGCGCGGGGCTCGCGTGGCCGTGCTCACCACCGCGGGCTTTCGCGACCTCATCGAAATCGGCCGCACCAAACGCAACATCCCCGCACTCTTCGTGCCCACCTTCGTGCGTCCCAGGCCGGTGGTCGAGCGCAAGCACCGCTTCGAGGTCGCTGAGCGGCTCACCGCCGACGGCGCCGTGCTCGTGCCGCTCGATCGCGCCAGCGTGGATGGCGCACTCGACGACGCCCTCGCCGCCGAGTGCGAGGCGATCGCCGTGTGCTTCCTGCACTCGTACCTGAACCCGGCGCACGAGCACGCCGTCGCCGATGCGGCCGAGGCCAAGCGCCCCGGCCTGCCGGTGTCGTGCTCGGCGGACGTCGTCGCCGAGTACCGCGAGTTCGAACGCTTCTCCACGACGGTCCTCAACGCGTACCTGCAGCCGCTCATGGACGCCTATCTCACCGGGCTCGAGGCGCGTCTGCTCGCCACCGGCTACACGCACGGCGTGCTCACCGTCGCCTCCAGCGGCGGCATGATGACCACGCAGACGGCGCGCCGCCTGCCCATCAAGACGATCTTCTCCGGCCCTGCGGGCGGCGTGAGCCAGGCGTGCTTCATCGGGTCCGCCGTCGGCGTACGAGACTTCATCACCTACGACATGGGCGGAACCTCCACCGACGTCTGCCTCATCCGCGAGCTCACGCCGCTCACGACCTCTGACGGCATGATCGGCGCCTTCCCGGTGAAGGTGCCGCAGCTCGACATGCACTCGGTGGGCGCCGGCGGCGGCTCCATCGCGTGGGTGGACGTCGACGGCAGCCTGCAGGTTGGTCCGCGCAGCGCCGGTGCCGCGCCCGGGCCCGCCGCGTATGGCCTCGGCGGCACCGAGCCCACCGTCACGGACGCCAACGTGGTGCTCGGCCGCATGGCGGGCAGGCGTCGCCTCGGCGGCAGCATCGCCCTCGACGTCGCGCGCGCTCGCGAGGCCGTGGCCGGGCTCGCGGCCCGCCTGGGCGGATCGCTCGGCGTGGAGGCGCTCGCGGAGGGCGTGATCAAGATCGCGGTGGTGCGGATGACCTCCGCCATCCGGGAGATCTCGATCCAGCGCGGCCACGACCCGCGCGACTTCACGCTCATCGCTTTCGGCGGGGCGGGACCGATGCACGCGCTCGCCCTCGCCGAGGAGATCGGCATCCACCAAGTGCTCGTGCCGCGGCACCCGGGCAACTTCTCGGCGCTCGGCCTGCTCGCCTCCGACATCAAGCACGACGACGTGCGCACGCGCGTGGGCCCCCTGCGCGAGCAGCGTGCCGTGCTGGCGGAGCTGTTCGCGGCGATGGAGGACGCGGCGGCGCGCCAGCTCGAGCTCGAAGGCTTCGGCCGAGCACAGCAGCGGCGGCGCCGCTCGCTCGACTTGCGCTATCGCGGCCAGGCCTTCGAGCTGAACGTGGCGGTGGACGACGCGCTCGATCTCGACACCATCGAGACCGCCTTCCACGTGCAGCACCGGGGCGCGTACGGGCACGCCAGCCAGGGCGCCACCATCGAGCTGGTGAATGCACGGCTGGCGGCCCACGGTGTGGTCCCCAAGCCCGCCCCCGAGCGCTACCGGAGCGCGAGCACGGCGATGGACGACGCCCTCCTCGAGCGCCGCACTGTGTGGTTCAATGGCGCGCCGCACGACTGCCCGGTGTGGGAGCGGGAGCGCCTGCCTGAGGGCGCCGAGCTCCGCGGCCCCGCCATCATCGAGGAGTTCGGCGCCACTACCGTGGTGCCGCCGCCGTGGCACGGCCGATTGGACGCGCACGGCAACCTGAGGCTCCATAGCGGTGATTGATCCCATCACGCTCGAGGTGCTGCGCGAGACGTTCGTGTCGACGGTGCGCGAGATGCGCGTGACCCTCATGCGTACCGCATACTCGTCGATCCTCTACGAGGGCGAGGACTTCTCCTGTGTCCTCATGGACGGCGACGCACAGATCGTGTCCATGTCCAAGGGACAGGACCACCCGCTGCACATCGTGCCCATCGGCTGGTCGATGAAGGCCGTGCGCGACAAGTTCGGCGACGACATCCACCCGGGCGACATCTTCCTGCACAACGATCCCTACACCGGCGGCACGCACCTGAACGACGTGGCGATGATCACCCCGCTGTTCGCCGACGGTCGCCTCTTCGTGTTCCCCGTCGTGCGCGCGCACTGGGGCGACGTCGGCGGCATGAGCCCCGGCAGCCTCTCCGGTGCCGCGACCGAGATCTTCCAGGAGGGCGTGCGCATCCCGCCCATTCGCGTCGCGGACCGTGGCCGTCCCAACGCCGCCGCGCTCGACCTCATCTTCGCCAACATGCGCGGCATGCGGGAGCGCGAGGGCGATTTCCAGGCCATGATCGGCACCTGCCGCAAGGCCGCCGAGCGCATCGAGGCGCTCACCGCGCAGCACGGCGCCGCCACAATCCGTGCCGCAGTCCGCGAACTGATGGACCGCGCGGAGGTGCGCATGCGCCAAGCTATCACTGCCCTGCGCGACGGCGAATACCGCTACGAGGCGCATCTGGAGAGCGGCAAAGAGCGGTTGGAGCCGCTCACCGTGCGTGCGCGGGTGGTGGTGGCGGGCGACACCGTCACCGTCGATCTCACAGGCACCTCACCGCAGACGGCAGGCCCCACCAACGTCGGCCCAGCCATGGCGCCCACGGGAGCCTTCACGGTCTTAAAGGCGTTCCTCGATCCCGGCTCCGACGTCAACTCGGGCGCCTTCCGCCCGCTCACCGTCATCACCCCGCCGGGAACGATCGTGAACGCGAACCCGCCCGCGCCCTGCGGCGGCATGGTGGAGGTGAAGTACTGCGTAGAGTCCGCAGTGATGGGCGCGCTCGCGCAGGCGCTCGACGGCAAGGTGACGGGCGATCTCAAGGGCGGCGGCAACCATTGCTACGTGGGGGGGCCGCACCCGCGCACCGGCGAGACGTTCATCTTCTACGAGTACCCCGCCGGCGGCACCGGCGCGTTCTACGAAGGCGACGGCAACAACGCCGTGCGCACCTGGGCCGAGAGCGACATGACGACCATCCAGCCGGTCGAGGCCATCGAGCAGCGCTACCCGCTGCGGATCGAGCGCACGACCCTGCGCGAGGACTCAGGCGGCGCCGGCCGCTGGCGCGGCGGCCTCGGCCTCGCGCGTGAGGTGCGCATTCTCGCGCCGGGCGGCCAGCTCTCGGTGCTCGCGGAGAAGGCAGTCTTGCCGCCCTTCGGCGTGTGCGGCGGCGGCGCCGGCGCCACCAACCGCTTCTGGGTCCGCCGCGACGGTGAACCGGTACAACCCTCCGCCCTGCCCGGCAAGGTCAGCGGCTTCCCGGTCATGCCGCGGCGACATCGTCGTGATGGAAACCAGCGGCGGCGGCGGCTTCGGCGACGCGCTGGAGCGCAACCCGGCGCAGGTGATGGCGGACATCGCCGAAGGCTTCGTCACGCCGTGCCGCCGCCGCATCAACCTACGGCGTCGTCATGACAGGCGAGCGCGTAGACGAGCCCGCCACGACCACCAAACGCGCCGCGCTCCGCGCCGCCCGCACGACGGTCCGCCTCACTGCCGCCGAACACCTGCAGACCGACTGCGGCCGCGCTATCCGTCTCGACAGCCAAACCGCAGACCGCCTGCGCATCGTCCCCGGCGCGATCGTGGAGCTCGTAAATCCAAACGGCGCGCCATTGCGCGCGTGGGTAACAGAAATCACGCAAGGCACGAGCGGCCGTGCGGAGATCGACGCCGATGCCCTTCGACTACTCGTAGTTGCCGACGGCGCAGAGGTAGAAGTGCGCGCCGTCCACAGCGGCACGTTGCCGAACGCAACGTTCTAGGCAGCGGCGGACTTCACGCCCCGTGCGTTCTTAATTTAGAGAGAAATGGCTCTGACCTGCCCAGGGATCGTCGGACCCAATTACGGGGAGCCCCTCAGGGACACGACATGACGGAAAGAAAACGCAGTTTCTACGGCTGGGGGTACGAGGACTACCAGTTGCCGGTCGACGAACTGGCCTGGTTCGAGCGTGCCTGGTCGGGCTTGTTTAAGGTGGATCGGTTCGAGCCGGCGGTGATGCCGCGTGCCGACGAGATCACCCTGCGCGCGCCGCGGCGTGGCGGTGCCGACCAGTCTGGCCGCGGTGTGCACCACGGACAAGCACGAGCGCCTGTTCCACAGTTTCGGCCGTTCGGTGCACGACCTTGCCCGCATGATCCATCGGCGCGATTTTTCCAATCCGCCGGATGTGGTGGCCTACCCAAAAACGGAACCGGATATTGCCGGCCTACTCGATTGGTGCGGCGCGAATGACGTCGCGGCGATTCCCTTCGGCGGCGGCTCGAGCGTGGTGGGCGGCGTGAATCCGCCGGCGTACGATCGCTACAAGGGCGTGCTCACCATCGACATGAAGCATTTCGACCGCGTGCTCGAGATCGACAAGACCTCGCAGGCGGCGCGGGTGCAGGGCGGCGTGCTCGGGCCGAGCCTGGAAGAACAGCTGAAGTCCTCTGGCCTGACCATGCGCTTTTACCTACAGGCCTGGGAATTCTCCTCGCTCGGCGGATGGATCGCGACGCGCGCCGCCGGCCACTACGCGACTGTCTATTCCCAGATCGACGATCACGTCGAATCGCTGCGCGTGGTCACGCCCGCGGGCACGCTCGAATCGCGCCGGTTGCCGGCATCTGGCGCCGGCCCCAGTCCCGATCGCATGTTCCTCGGTTCCGAAGGCGCGCTGGGCATCATCACCGAGGCCTGGGTGCGGCTGCATCGGCGGCCGACGTTTCGCCTGACCACCACCGTGCGCTTTGCCGACTGGGAGAAGGCGGTGGACGCGGTGCGCGCGCTCGCCCAGTCCGGCCTGTATCCGGCGAATGCGCGCCTGATAGAAAAGGACGAAGCCAGGTTCACCGAAGCGGGCGACGGGGCGAGCCACATCCTTGTGCTCGGATTCGAATCGGGCGACCACCCGCTCGAACCCTGGATGAAGCGCGCCCTGGAGTTGTGCGCCGACCACGGCGGGGCCTGGGACGAGCAGGCGCTGAAGCAGAAAGATGCGCAGCGCTCGGGTGCGGCCGGCAACTGGCGCGACAAGTTCGTGCGGGGGCCCTACCTGCGCGAGCACGCGATCGCGCGCGGCGTGATGCGCGACACCGTGGAGACCGCGATCACCTGGGACCGCTTTCTCGAACTGGATCGCAAGGTGAAGGATGCGACCCTGAGGGCCATCCGTGAAGTGACTGGGCGCGAGGGCAGTTGCACCGTGCGTTTCACGCATTTGTATCCGGACGGCCCCGCACCCTACTTCACCTGGCACGGACTGGGCGACAAGGCCAAGTTGCCGGAGCAGTTCTGGGCGATCAAGGCCGCGGCCTCGGACGCGATGCTCGCAGCAGGCGGAACCATCACGCATCACCATGCGCTCGGGCGCGACCATCGTCAGTGGTACGACCGGCAGCGGCCCGAGTTGTTTGCGCGCGCACTCGATGCGGCGAAGAACACGCTTGATCCGCGGCGCATTCTCAATCCGGGCGTGCTGCTCGATCCCTAAGTCACAGGATGGCTTCAAACCTTCGATGGAGACAGGATCGAATTCCTCGAAAATCCCTGTTAGGTCGATGGAATTCCCTGTTCGATTTGCCGCCGAGAAGGTTCATGCCCGGAGAGGATCGGCTATTCGCAGGGAGGCGAGACGCTCGGGCGAGATGAGTGACCGCTGAATATGGGAGAATTCCCTATCATTTTCCCTGTTACCGGGAATTGACAGGCGGAGACGGGTTTGCAGCGAACTGCCTCTACCGCCACACTCTTGCGCCCCCCGTGGGGCGTTTTAGTTTGGAACTGCGGGGAATGATTCATCAAGAGGACCTATGACTGATCTCGCCATCCAATTCGACCCCAATGCCGCACGTTTCGGCGCCTCGCGCACGCAAAAGCGCATCGAGGACGACCGCCTGCTGACCGGCCAGGGTCTGTACAGCGACGACCGCGCATTTCCCGGGGCAGCGACCCTCGCGATCGTGCGATCGCCCTACGCGCATGCGCGCGTTCTGTCCTGCGACGTTGCCGATGCGCGTCGCGTGCCGGGTGTGTTGGCGGTGTGGACGATCGACGATCTGAAACGCGATGGCGTCGGCCATATTCCGTTCCCGCCGCTATTCAAGCAGGCCGACGGCTCGCCGATGGAAGCGCCGCTGCGCACGCTCCTCGCGGACGGTACCGTGTTCCACGTCGGTCACGCGGTTGCCGCGGTGGTTGCCGAAACGCGCGAGCAAGCACAGGACGCGGCAGAGCGCGTATTGGTCGACTATGACGAGCTACCGTGCGTCGTCGATCCCCGACGCGCAATCGAGCCCGGGGCGCCGCAGCTCTGGGCGGGTGCGCCGAACAACGTGGCCGCCGAGGCGCGCTACGGTGATCCAAAGGCGACTGACGCAGCGTTCGCGCGCGCCGCGCACGTCGTCAAGCTCGAGTTGCACAACCAGCGTCTGATTGCGAACGCGATCGAGCCGCGCTGCTCGATCGCCGTGCACGAGGCGGGCCGCACGACGCTCTATACGCAGAACCAGACCTCGACCGGTGCGCGTCAACTGCTCGGCGACGTATTTCAGACCAAGCCGGAGGATTTCCGCCTGATCGTCGGCGACATCGGTGGCGGATTCGGCATGAAGACGGGATTGACGCCCGAGGATGCGCTCGCCTGTTACGCGGCGCGTACGCTTGGCCGCCCGGTCAAATGGCGCGGCGAGCGCAGTGAGGAGTTTCTCGGCGCGCACATGGGGCGCGATCAGCACTATGCCGCCGCACTCGCGCTCGACAAGGACGGCAAGATCCTCGGCCTGCGCATGCAGGCGATCGCGAACATCGGCGGGGTGCCGGTCGGGTCCTCGGCGATCATTCCGCTCGTACTCGTGGCGAAGGTGCAGGCCTCGGTGTATCACGTGCCGTTGATCGACTATCACGTGCGCGCGGTGCTCACGAATACGATGGCGACCGGGGCCTACCGCGGCGCGGGACGCCCCGAAGCGAATTACCTGATGGAGCGCTTGATCGACGCCGCGGCGCGCGAGATGAAGCTCGACCCGGCGGAACTGCGTAAACGCAACTTCGTCCGGCCGGACCAGTTTCCCTACGTCACCCATCTTGGCGAGACCTACGACGTGGGCGATTTCGCGCGGGTGCTGGATGGCGTGCTCGAACTCGCAGACTGGAACGGCTATCCGGCGCGGTTGCAGGCGTCGAAGCGCAACGGCAAGTTGCGCGGACGCGGACTCTCCAGCTACCTCGAATGGACCGGCGCGCTGCCGACCGAGACGGTGGATATCGAGGTCGATGCCGACGGCGCGGTGACGGTGTACTCGGGAACCCAGGCGATGGGGCAGGGACTCGAGACGACCTATGCCCAGCTGATAAACGAGGTGATGCAGGTGCCGATCAAGAGCATACACATCGTGCAAGGCGACACCGACCGCGCCAACGGCGTCGGCAGCGTCGGCTCGCGCTCCGCGTTCGTCGGCGGCTCGGCAGTGGTCGCGGCCGGGCACAAGGTCATCGTGCGCGGCAAGGAACTTGCCGCAGAGGCGCTCGAGGCCGCCCCGGCGGATATCGAGTACCGGGATGGTCGTTTCCGCATTGCCGGCACCGACCGCGCGATCGGCCTCGCCGAACTCGCGACGCGCCAGCCCGATCGCATCGTGCGGGTGTCGGCGACCGAGACACCCTCGACCCCGAGTTGGCCGAATGGCGCGCAGGTCTGCGAAGTCGAAATCGATCCCGAGACCGGAATCGTCGAAGTCGTGCGCCACTCGAGTTGCGACGATCTCGGACGCGTCATCAACCACGCGATTGTCGAGGGACAGGTGCACGGCGGCGTCGCCCAGGGGCTCGGCCAGGCGCTCTTCGAGCAAGCCGTGTACGACGATGCCAGCGGCCAGCTGCTCACGGGTTCGCTGATGGATTACGCGGTGCCGCGCGCGTCCGACATGCCATCGATGCAGTGTGCGTTCGATGAAAGCATTCCCTGCAAAACCAACCTGCTTGGGGTGAAGGGCTGCGGCGAAATCGGTACCATCGGCTCAGTGCCCGCCGCAGTGCATGCCGTGCTTGATGCACTCGCGGACAAAGGCGTGTCCCAGCTCGAGATGCCGCTCACAGCCGAGCGGATCTGGCGCGCGCTGCACGCGGCTTAAGTCCCGGCTCCGGCGCGTCTTTTGCGGGACGCCGGTGTATAGTGGGGCGCTCCATGCGAGGGCCCGTCACGGCAGCGCGCGAGGGTGGTCTTGTTGTGCAAGACAGCGAACTGCGCCTGCTCGAGACCGCGATCGCCGTTTCGATCGTGCTTCACGTGGTCGCCTTTTCGCTGCTGCATGCGGTGACGCCGACGGTCGAATCGGCGGCCACGTCGCCAAGCCCGATCAGCGCACGCCTGGTCGAGTTCACACCGACTGCGCCGCTCGCATCCGCGACAGCCATCGTGCCGCACGCGCCTGCTGCCGACCGCAAGGCCTCCGCGCTGCTTGCGACGCCGGCCGTCGAGGTCGCGGTTCCATCGGAGGCCGCGAATCCGGAGCGCGTGCCCGTGCCGCATGCGGCACACCGGCCGACGCCCGAGCCAACACTCGAACCAGCGCCGCAAACGATGGTACGCAAGCAAACGCCGATCAAACGGAATTCCGGGATTCGGCCCAAGACGAAGACCAAGGTCGCGAAAACCACGGACACCACCGAGGCGAACCAGGCGAAGTTGACGTTGCAAACGCCCACTGTGGCGAAGCCGCCGGCGTCCGCATCCGCGCAGCCGGCAGTTCGCGCGGCGCCGCCACCTTCATCAGCGGGTCCGCTCGCAAGCGTGGCGCCGTCGCCGAGCGCAGCCGCCGTGGATGCGAACCTGCTCCTGGATTACCGCCGGCGACTCATCGGCGCGGCGCGGCGCTACAAACGCTATCCGCGCGCGGCGATCGACAACGAATGGGAAGGCGCGACTGAAGTTGCAATCGTGGTGGGCGCGAACGGCAGGATTCGCTCGATGACGATCAGCAAGACGAGTGGACACGCCGTGCTGGACCGGCAGGCGCTCGACATGTTCCGCAAGGCGAAGCCATTGGTGCCGATTCCGGGGGCACTGCGCGGCCGGGAATTCCGGGTCAGCGTGAAGGCGATCTACAGCCTGCGTGAACCGGGCGCCTGAGCGCAGCGTGCGTTCACGGCGTTGTGGGCGGCGTCAATGCAACCTGCGGCGCGAAGGCGACCACATGATCGACGTCGAGTCGGATACCGATGCGCTCGCCGACGGCGTGATTGTGGTGACTCGGTACCAGGGCGAGCACTTTGCGGCCGCTGTCGAGGCGCAGGGTGTACAGAATGTCCGCGCCACGGAACGCTTTCTTCACGACTTCGGCTTTCATGCTCGATGCGTCGTCGTGCACGACGTCGTCGGGTCGCAGGAGCACGTCCGCGAGGCACCCCCGGCCGCAGATTTCGCAGCCTTGCTGGCAGGCAGCGGGCACGTCGCCCTCGAGCACGCCGAGCTCGATCTCGACGCGATGCGCGTTCAGGACCTTCGCGGGCAGGAACACGCCCTGGCCGACGAAGTCGGCAACGAAGCGGTTCACGGGCTGGTGGTAGAGCGCGTAGGGCGAATCCCACTGCTCGATGCGTCCGTCGTTCATGACGCCAATTTCGTCGGCCATCGCGAACGCTTCCTGCTGGTCGTGGGTGACGAGTACCGCGGTCGCGCCGCTGGCTTTGATGATTTCGCGAACCTCGACCGAGAGCCGCTCGCGCAGGTCGACGTCGAGATTCGAAAATGGCTCGTCGAGCAGCAGCAAGTCTGGCCGCGGCGCGAGCGACCGCGCGAGTGCGACGCGCTGCTGCTGCCCGCCGGAGAGTTCGTGCGGGTATTGCGCGACGCTCGCTTCGAGACCAACGAGGTCAGCCAGTTCGCTTACGCGCGCCTTGCGCTCGCGGGCCGGCCAGTCGCGCAGGCCGAAGGCAATGTTGTCGGCGACGCTGAGGTGCGGAAACAGGGCGAAGTCCTGAAACACCATGCCGATGCGTCGGCGCTCGGGCGGCACCAGCGTCCCGGGACCGTTGACGCGCTCACCGTTGAGCACGATCTCGCCGTGAACCGGCGGCTCGAAACCCGCGATACTGCGCAGGACCGTGGTCTTGCCGCAGCCACTCGGGCCGAGCAGGCAGCCGATGGTGCCGCGCTCGAGCATGAACGACAGCCCGTGCACGACCTTGCGGTCGTCATAGGCCAGATGCAGGTCGTGTACCGCAAGCAGCGGCGTCGGCGCCGTCATCTGTGGATTATAAGAGCGCGGAACGCTAATCAAGATCAATAATCATTATCAATAGGCTTGTGCAACCGCACATTTCAGGTTCAAGCTTGGTTCTATGCGGACTGGATCCTTCGGTGCCCTGCGGCTGACGCGCCCGAATCTTCGCCTCGGCCTGCTCGGCTGGGCGACCGTGATTGCGGCCGTGTTGCTCGCTTTTCCGCTCCTTGCGGTCCTTGCGAACGTGTTCCAGGGCGGTGGCGGAAGCCTTGTGCACCTCGCGCGTACGGTCCTGCCGCGCTATGTCGGCAATACGGCGCTGCTGCTCGTTGCGGTCAGTTGGGGCGTCATTTCCATCGGCGTGGTCTCGGCCTGGCTCGTCACGGCGTACCGCTTTCCCGGCCGCCGGGTGCTCGAGTGGGCGCTCATGCTGCCGCTCGCGATGCCGGCCTACGTCATGGCCTATGCCTATACCGACTGGCTCCAGTTCACCGGACCGGTGCAGACGATGTTGCGCGACGTCTTCGCGTGGCGTGCCCGCGAGTACTGGTTTCCCGAAGTGCGCTCGCTGTGGGGTGCGGCCGCGATGCTTTCGCTTGCCCTCTATCCCTACGTGTACCTCATCGCGCGAACGGCCTTTCTCGACATTTCGCGCCACGCGATCGAGGCCGGCCGGCTCGCCGGACTTACGGCATGGGAGCGCTTTTTTCGTGTCGCGGTTCCGCTTGCCCGCCCGGCGATCGTGGCCGGGACGGCGCTCGCATTGATGGAGACGCTGGCCGATTTCGGCACGGTGTCCTACTTTGCGGTCGACGTGTTTACGACGGGCATCTACAAGGCCTGGCTGTCGATGGGCGATCGCGTGGCAGCGGCTCAACTCTCGAGCTGCCTGCTGGTATTCGTTGTGCTCCTGCTCGCGCTCGAGCGCGCGAGCCGCGGACGCGCAGCCTACCATAGCGGCGCGCCGCGCAAGCAGGCGCCCGCGCAGCCGCTGAACGGTGTTTGGGGGATGCTCGCCCTCGTCGCCTGCGCGGCCCCGGTCGTGTTCGGATTCGTCGTTCCGGTCGGCGTTTTGCTCGATCTCGTGCTCGGCGACCCGGATGCACGCTGGGGCGAACGGGTCTTCAACTTGATCGGTAACAGCACGACGCTTGCGGCGGTGACCGCGCTCGCGGCGGTACTGCTGGCCGGAACCATGGCATACGCCGGGCGTCTCGCGCGCAGCCACCTCGTGACCGGCGCGAATCGACTCGCGTCGCTCGGCTACGCGATTCCCGGCGCGGTCATCGCCGTCGGCGTCCTCGTGCCGCTTGGCCGCGTCGACAACTGGATCGCGGAACTGTTCGAGCAGACCCTTGGCATTCAAATCGGATTGCTGCTCACCGGCACGATCATTGCGCTCGTCTACGCCTATCTGGTCCGATTCCTTGCGATTGCGCTGCACACGATTGAAGCGGGGCTGGCAAAGGTCCGGCCGAGCATGGATGACGCGGCGCGCAGCCTCGGCGCAACGCCCGCGACGACGCTGCGGCGTATACATGCACCCCTGCTCGCCTCGAGCTTCGCGACCGCCGCGCTGCTGGTATTCGTCGATGTGATGAAGGAGCTGCCGGCGACGTTCGCGCTGCGGCCATTCAACTTCGATACGCTCGCGGTCGAGGCCTATCACCTCGCGCAAGACGAACGCCTCGCCGAAGCCGCGGTGCCGTCGTTGGTGATCGTCGCCGTCGGGCTGCTGCCGCTGTTGCTCGTGTCGCGCCGCCTCATTCGGCCGGCGACCGACTGACGCGCAGGCAGCACGCTGCCGACGGCGCGGCACGCAGTGCCGGGTCGTTCTGACCTAGCGCCAGGCGACGTGGTCAAAGATCTTCTGTGCGTCGGCCTGGTGACGCCCAAAGGCGGCCACATTGATTGGATCGTGCTTGACGTTGCCGAAACCGGTCAGCACAGGGTTCGACAGCTTCACGCCGGTGACGACCGGCCACTCGTTGTTGCCGTCTGCAAAGTAGCGCTGCGCGGAATCGCTCGCGAGATACTCGAGGAACATCACCGCGGCGTCGCGGTGCGGCGCGTGCTTCAGCACGCCGGCCCCCGAGATATTGAAGTGCGTGCCGCGCCCGGCCTGGTTCGGAAAGACGATGCCGACCCGTTCGGCGACCGCCCGGTCCGCGGCGTTCTTCGACCGCGCGAGGCGTACGTAATAGTAGTGATTGCCGATCGCGACGTCGCACTCGCCTGCCGCGACGGCGCGCATCTGGTCGGTGTCACCGCCCTTCGGTTTGCGTGCGAGATTCTCTTTTACGGCCTTCGCCCAGGCCTCGGCCTTTTCCTTGCCGAGGTGCTCGATGAGCGAGCCCATGAGCGAAAGGTTGTAGATGTGGGTTCCCGAGCGGACGCAAATGCGGCCCTTCCAACGCGGATTTGCGAGCGACTCGTAGGTCGGAATGTCGGCCGGCTTGACCTTCGCCTTGTTGTAGAGGATTACGCGCGCGCGGAGCGAGAAACCGAACCACTGTCCGCCTGGATCGCGATAGTTCGCCGGGATGCGCTGCTCGAGCGTTACGGAACGTACCGGCTGGAACAGGCCGAGTTGCTGCGCGTGCCAAAGGCGCCCGGCGTCGGTGGTGATCAAAACGTCGGCCGGGCTGTGGTCGCCCTCGTTGCGAATGCGCTCGATGAGCGCACTCTCCTTGGCTTCGATGCGGTTGATCTTGATGCCGGTCGTCTTGGTGAATTCGGCGTACAGCGCTTCATCGGACCGGTAGTGCCGCGACGAGTAGATATTCAGGACCTTGTCCTCGGCCTGAGCGAGTCCAATGGTTGCAGCAAGGGCAACAAGAAGTATCGTTTTCATTTGAAATCAACAGCCTATGGATGGATATCTGACTCGATCATAGGCGCCTTGAGCAGAGTATGTCAATAAGAATGAGACGTATTATCGTTGATGCGGATCAAACAACTTCCACGTTCTCGCGATCGCGAGTCGCGCGCGCCAGGATCAGAGTCGGTCGTTCGGCGGATGGACGCGCCGGGCGCCGTCGAAGCGCCGCACCCAGTAGCGCTTGCGCAGGCTTTCGATTCTCACCCGCGCACCCGTTTTCGGCGCGTGGATGAACTTGCCATCGCCCATATAGATGCCGACGTGGGAGTAGGGGCGGTTCAGGGTGTTGTAGAAAACGAGGTCACCGGGCCGCAATTCGTCTGCGCCAACCGGAGTACCGTACGTGCTCTGCGCACGCGCGTTATGGGGCAACTCAAGGTTCCAGGCCGTCTTGTAGACATGCGCGACCAGACCGCTGCAATCGAAGCCATTGGCGAGCGAGTGGCCGCCGTACCGGTAGTCGGTGTCGAGGGCGATAATTGCCTGCAGCAATGCTTCGGTGTGCTGGGGTGTGGGTGCAGTCGCCGCCCCCCGCGGCGCGTCGACCGGGGCAACCGGGTGCTGGGTTCCGAGCGAACCACAACCGGAAAGAACATAAATAAATACTATCGAATACAGAAAGTTATATCTCATATCTAAGGTAATTTAGATTATGAGTCCGGGTAAGTCAAAGCAATCCCGCGGTCAGCGGGGACCCGTACAGTCGCGTTTAGAATGGATGGAAGAATGGATGGATTAAGCAAGGAATTTGTAT
Source organism: uncultured beta proteobacterium (assembly GCA_963714925.1). Taxonomy (GTDB): domain Bacteria; phylum Pseudomonadota; class Gammaproteobacteria; order Burkholderiales; family SG8-39; genus SG8-39. Next base: position 205,880 of record CAVQQK010000007.1, read on the forward strand.
GCGAGTGCCTACTATCATTAAGGTATATGCTTTTTTGTTCGTCCTGGTGCTGTCCGCACCCGCTCAGGCCGAGCTCGAAATCATTCCGCTTCGTCACCGGACCGTTGACCAAGTACTGCCCGTCCTCCGGCCACTGGTCGAGCCGGGCGGCGTTCTGAGCGGGCAGAACAACCAACTTTTCGTGCGCACGAGTCCACGAAACCTGGAGGAAATCCGGCGTGTCCTGGCGAGCATCGACACGCCGCAGCGGCGCTTGATGATTTCGGTGCGTTTCGATGCCAATGCCCAAGCGTACGATCGGTCGGTCGATGCGCGCGGCACAGTGCGCTCGGGAAACGTCACGATCAGCAACCAGCCGGTGCCGGCTGACCGGTCCAGCGTGTCGATCAGCGCGCGATCGAGCCGATCGACGGGCAGCGAGCGCGTCGACCAGCGCATCCAGGTGCTCGAAGGCGGACACGCGTTTATCGCATCTGGCGAATCGAGGCCGATCCGCCAGGGTGTCGTCACGGTCACGCCGAGCGGGCGAACCGTCACCCAGGGGACTGCGTTTCAGAACGCACAAACCGGGTTCGACGTCGTGCCGCGGGTGTCCGGGAGCAAGGTCTTTCTCGACATCGCGCCCCAGCGTGAAACCTTCGGTCATTCCGGCGTGCGGGGTCGGCCGGGCACGGTACACAGTCAGCGCGCGGCGACGACGGTGAGCGCGCGCCTCGGTGAGTGGTTCGAGATCGGCGGCGTGGCGCAGCGCGCGTCGAGTACGGCCGGCGGGATTGGCTCCAGCCGGGACGCGAGTGCCTCGAGCGGGCGCCGAATCTGGGTGCGCGTCGACGAGGTGCGGCCCTGAGCGACCGTGACGCGGGGGCGCGCGGCACACCGACATCCGATCAGCGGCTGCGTAATTTTTTCGCCGCGGACGGCGCGCTCGCCGCCGCGGTTCCTGGTTTCGCGCCGCGCCCGCAGCAAATCGAGATGGCGGCGGCCATCCTGCGCACCATCGAGAACACCGGTACGCTTGTCGTCGAAGCGGGTACGGGCGTCGGCAAGACCTTTGCCTACCTCCTGCCCGCGCTTCTTGCCGGCGGCAAGGTCATCGTCTCTACCGGCACCAAGACGCTCCAGGATCAGCTTTTCGAGCGCGATTTGCCGACGATACGGACGGCACTTGCGACCGGCGCGACGGCGGCGTTGCTCAAAGGGCGCGCGAATTACGTCTGCCTGTACCGCCTCGAGCGCGCGCGTGCCGACGCGCGTCTCGCCACGCGCGACGAGGCAGCTCAGCTGCACCGAATCGAGCGGTTCGCGGCGCTGACCCGCTCGGGCGACCGGGCCGAGCTGGTCGACGTACCGGAGGACGCGCCGGTATGGACGCACGCGACATCGACGCGCGATAACTGTCTCGGTCAATCATGCACGCGCTATCGCGATTGCTTCGTGATGCGCGCGCGCAAGAACGCGCTCGATGCGGACGTCGTGGTCATCAATCATCACCTGTTTTTTGCCGACGTGGTGCTGCGCGATGAGGGTGTGGCCGAACTGCTGCCTGCGTGCAATACGCTGATCTTCGACGAGGCCCATCAACTTCCCGATACCGCGCGCATGTTCTTCGGGGAAACCGTCTCGAGTGGACAGCTGATCGACCTCGCGCGTGACGCGCGCGCCGAGTTACGCAGCGCAGGCGGTGCGTCACCGGCGCTCGAGGCGCAGGCCGACCGTCTCGAGAAGGCGGCGCGCGATTTGCGGCTTGCCTTTGGCGGTGAGCCTGCGCGCATGGCCTGGTCGCAGGCGTTGCGCCGGCCAGCTGTCGAGGCGGCGCTCGAGGGACTCGCCACTGCCTCGGCGTCGCTTGCAGAGGCGCTCGACGCACAGGCGGAGCGTTCCGAGGGCCTCGCGGCCTGCGCGCGGCGCGCGCGTGAGGTTGGCGCGCGGATCGAACGCCTGCGCGCGACGGATGATGCGGCGCAGGTGCGCTGGGTGGAAGTGTTCAGCCACGCGGTTCAACTGCACCTGACGCCACTGTCGGCGGCCGAACCGTTCCGGCGCCAGGTCGAGGGGCATCCGCGGGCATGGATCTTTACGTCCGCAACGCTTGCGGTCGGCGATGACTTCACGCATTTCACGCGCGAGCTTGGACTGGAGGATGCGCCCAGCGCGCGTTGGTTGAGCCCCTTCGATTACGCGCGGCAGGCGCGCCTGTATGTGCCGCGCGGTCTGCCCGAGAATCCGAACGACCCGAGTTACACCGACGCGGTGATCGACGCCGCGCTGCCGGTGCTCAAGGCGAGCCGCGGACGGGCATTTCTCCTCTTCACGGCGCTGCGTGCGCTGCGGCGCGCTCATGAGCGCCTGCAGCGGGAAGACCTCGACTATCCGCTGCTTGTGCAAGGAACAGGGCCGCGCAGTGAACTGTTGCGCCAGTTTCGTGACCTGGGCAACGCGGTCTTGCTTGGCAGCCAGTCGTTCTGGGAAGGCGTCGACGTGCGCGGCGAGGCACTCTCGCTGGTGGTCATCGACAAGTTGCCGTTCGCGCCGCCGGATGACCCGGTGCTCGCGGCGCGCATCGATGCGATGCGCGCGCAAAACGTGAACCCGTTTTCGAAATTGCAGCTACCGATGGCGGTGCTGCAACTCAAGCAGGGCGCTGGCCGGTTGATCCGCGATTTCCCGGACCGCGGCGTATTGATGCTCTGTGATCCCCGTCTGTTCACGCGCAGCTACGGTCGATTGCTGCGCGCGAGCTTGCCGCCGATGCCGCTGACCCGCGAATTGGCCGAGGTGACATCGTTCTTCGAGACCGAACACTCGACTAGAATCAATCAGAGGTCGCAGCAGTCCAAGCAGGACGCGGAAATCGGCGAACCGATGCAAACGAACCAACCAAACGTCACGGAAGCTTAATCATGAAAGTGGTCATTACGGGAGGCGGCGGATTTCTCGGCCTCAAGCTGGCGCAGGCGCTGCTGGCGCGCGGCGCGCTTGGATCCACGGCGTCGACGCAGGCAAAGCTTTCGAAGCTGGTGTTACTCGATGCGGCGTTTCCGGACACGATGCCCAAGGATCCGCGACTCGAAGCGGTCGTGGGAGACGTGTCGGATGGCGCAACGCTCGAGCGTGTGCTGACGCCGGACACGGCATCGGTATTTCACCTGGCCGCCGTGGTGAGCGGTGCGGCCGAAGCGGACTACGATCTCGGCGACCGCGTCAACCTCGAGGGTACGCGGCGCCTGCTCGAGCGCGCGCGACGCTGCGTGACGCCGCCGCGCGTGGTTTTTGCGAGTTCGGTCGCCGCATTTGGTGGTGAACTTCCACCGGTACTCGACGATTCCACGACGCCAACGCCGCAGACGTCGTATGGCACGCAGAAAGTCATTGGCGAGTATCTGATCGCCGACATGTCGCGCAAGGGCTTCATCGACGGGCGCTCGCTACGCCTGCCGACGATCGTCGTCCGACCCGGCAAGCCGAACGCCGCCGCCTCGTCTTTCGCGAGCGGCATCATCCGCGAACCGCTGAACGGCGTCGTGTCCGAGTGCCCGGTCGCGGAGGATACCGGCGTGTGGCTGTTGTCACCAAAGCGCGTGATTGAATGCTTCCTGCATGCGCATGATCTTCCGGCCACGGCCTGGGGATCGACGCGGGTCGTCAATCTGCCGGGGATTACGGTGAGCGTGGCCGACATGCTGGAGGGGATGCGCCGCGTTGCGGGGGACGCGGTCGTACGTCGCGTCAAGTTCGTGCCCGACGCTCGAATCCAGGCGATCGTCAAGACCTGGCCGTCGCGACTGAAAACGCCGCGCGCCGTGAACATGGGCTTTCAAGCCGATCCGGACATCGAAACCGTCATCCGCGACTACATCGCGGACGAAAAAATCGCCGTGGTCCGATAGCGGAGGAGGGGGTTGCAGGGGGGAACCCTAGGTTCCCCCTGCGTCCGACTTGCCCGAACTGGTAATCGCCCGAAGGGCGATTACCAGTTCGGATCCCAGATCCTCCACCACGGGGCGCTGGGTTTATAGCCGGGTTGGAGGTATTTGCTGTCCGGGAAATTCGTCTTCATCACGCGGTCCGCGTCGTCACGCAGATCCGCCATGCCGAGCGCGTCATACGCCTTGACCATGATGTAAATGGCCTCCTCGTTCGCGGGCGCGCGCGGATAGTTCTTCACCGCGAATTGTGCGCGATTCGCAGCCGCGATGTAGGCGCCGCGCTTCATGTAGTAGCGTGCGACATGGACCTCATATGACGCGAGACTATTGACCAGATATCGCATGCGTTCGGCCGAGTCCTCCGCGTATTTGGAATCCGGAAAGCGCATCACCACCTCTTTGAACGCGAAAAAGGCCTCGCGGCTCGCCTGTGAATCACGATCGGTCATGTCCGGGCTGGTCAGCGCGGTCATGAAACCTTGGTTCTCGTTGAAGTTGACCAACCCCTTGAGGTAGTAGGCGTAGTCGAGATTGGGGTGGTTCGGATACAGTTTGATGAACCGGTCGGCGGCCGCGATTGCAGAGGCACGCTCACCGTCCCGGTAGTACGCGTAGGCGATCTCGATTTGCGCCTGCTGGGCATAGCGGCCGTAGGGGTAACGCGCCTCCAGTTTCTCGAGATACCCGATCGCCTTCGTGTAGTCGCCCGCCGCCATCCGATCCTTCGCCTCGCTATAGAGGCGCTGGGCCGACCAGCCGGCCGTATCGTCCTTTTTCTCGTCGAATAGGCTGCAGGCCGACAACTGCAGCAAAGCTGCGATGGCGAGTACAGCCAGTAAACTTGCGCGCATGGGACGACGTTCCGGAGAGACGAAAAATTATAGCGCTCGTGATGATACGCCTGACACGGAGTGCGCTACGGTCACTGTTCCGCGCGAACTTGCGGGCTTGCGGTTAGATCAGGCGCTCGCCCGCTTGTTCCCGCAGCATTCGCGCACGCGGCTCCAAGCCTGGCTGCGCGAAGGGTACATCACGCTCGATGCGCGCCCAGCGGCTGTACGTCAACCGGTGATCGGCGGTGAACAGGTCAGCCTGACGCCGCCGACCCTGCCGGATGCGGCGTCGCCGCAGGCGGAGCGCATTCCGCTGGCGATCGTCTACGAAGACGACGATCTGATCGTGCTCGACAAGCCCGCCGGTCTGGTCGTTCATCCGGGGGCGGGCGTGCACGGCGGCACGCTGCTCAATGCGCTGCTCGCCCACGCGCCGTCGCTTGCCGGGGTACCGCGCGCGGGCATCGTGCATCGCCTTGACCGGGATACGAGCGGGCTGCTGGTGATCGCCAAGACGCTCGAGGCGCAGACCAGCCTCGCACGCCAGCTTGCCGCCCGAACGGTGGGCCGCGTCTATCTCGCGGTTGTGCACGGCGCGCCGAGTGCGGGCGGGACGATCGACCTGCCGATCGGGCGCGACACGCGTGTACGCACACGTATGGCGGTCACACGGCGCGGGCGCGAGGCGCGTACCCACTACAAGGTCGTCGAGCGACTGGCGCGCGCGGCACTCGTCGAGTGTCGGCTCGAAACCGGCCGCACGCATCAGATTCGCGTCCACCTCCAACATCTCGGACACCCGCTGGTGGGCGACCCGGTCTATCGGCGCGGGGCAACGACAGGGCTCGCGCTCGGTCGACAGGCCTTGCATGCACGCGAACTGTCGCTCGTGCACCCGCGCAGCGGGAAAGCGATGACCTGGCGCGCACCCGTGCCGCGTGACATGAAGCGCCTGATTGCATCGCTGCGCAGCGCGCCATGATCCGACCGATCGTTCCGGACTGGCCCGTCCCGGCACGCGTGCGGGCACTTGTGACCACGCGCGAGGGTGGCGTGAGTCGCGGCGCGTATGCGAGTCTGAATCTCGGACTGCGCAGTGGCGACGACGTCGAGGCCGTGATGGAAAACCGCGCACGGCTCGGCGCGCTCCTGCCCGCGGCACCCGTCTGGCTGCGCCAGGTTCATGGGACCACGGTGGTCGATGCGGCTGCGCCGGATCGCGAGGTGGACCCGCCCGAAGCCGATGCCTGCGTCACGACACGACTGAATACCGTGTGTGCCGTGCTGGTGGCGGACTGCATGCCGGTGTTTCTCGCCGACACCGAAGGCACGGCGGTCGGCGTTGCGCATGCGGGCTGGCGCGGCCTTGCGGCCGGCGTCATCGAAGCGACGGTCGCGGGATTCGCGTGCCCACCGGCCCGCCTCATTGCCTGGCTTGGCCCGACCATCGGACCGCGACGCTACGAGGTTGGCGATGATGTGCGCGCGGCCTTCGTCGCGCATGATGTGGCGGCGACGAACGCCTTTGCGCCAACGCGGACGGGGCATTGGCTGGCCGACCTGTACACCTTGGCGCGTCAGCGGCTGGCCAGCGTCGGAGTTGCCCGGGTGGGTGGCGGCGCCTTTTGTACGTACTCTGAGCCAGCGCGATTTTTCTCCTACCGGCGCGACCACGAGACCGGCCGCATGGCCGCACTCGCCTGGCTCGAGTGAGGGGCTTGCGAGCACCGCACAAAATTACGCAAAAACAAGGCGTTGCGGTGACATCACCGCTGCTTTGGAAGGCCCATTGACGAGGACTCTTTGTGCGGCGCAAAATGCGCAGCATTTGCGAGTGATCTCACTGACTCAAAAGCGTTTTTACGGTTTGCGCTGCGGCGCAGCGCGCGGCGTGTTTTTCGCGTCTGACGTTTTTGGCGCAGCGAGCCCACGGATCCCAGGGCAGCGATGACCGAGCGCGCGACAGGGCCCACCTCTCCCGATGCGATGCTGGCCGCAATCGCTCAGGCCGGCAATGAGATCACCCGGGGCTGGATGCAGCTTCTGGCGCGTGCCGATGGCGATGGACGGGCCGGACGGCCCGACAGCGGCGTGGCTCGAAGAGATCGCGCGCGACGCGCCGGAGCTGAACGCGGAGTACCTGCGGCAGCAAGCGGCGCTGTGGTCGGCGATGCTTGCGGGCGCGGGCACCACGCCGGCGGCCGATTCCGGAACCTGGCGATCGACGTTTCGGGTCGACCGAGTGGCGTGCCAATCCCTATTTCAGCTACCTCAAACAGTCCTACGTGCTCGCGTCGCAGCACCTGACGCGACTCGTCGAGCAGGTGCAGGCCGACGATGCTGCAAAAGCGCGGCTGCGTTTCGCGGCGAAGCAGTGGCTGGATGCGGTGTGTCCCGCGAATTTCGTGGCAACCAATCCGGACGCGCTGCGCAAGGCGCTCGACAGCGGCGGAGAAAGTCTCGCGCGCGGCCTCGCGAATCTGATCGGCGATGCGCGCAAGGGGCGCATCAGCCAGACCGATGAATCGGTGTTCGAGGTCGGGCGCAACCTCGCGACTGCACCGGGGCAGGTGGTGTACGAAAACGCGCTGATCCAGTTGATTCAGTACGCGCCATCGACCGCGAAAGTCGCAAAACGGCCGCTGGTCATGATCCCGCCCTGTATCAACAAATACTACATCCTCGATCTGCAACCCGAAAACTCGTTCGTGCGCTACGCGGTCGACGCCGGCCACACGGTCTTCATGCTGTCGTGGCGCAACGTGGGTCCCGAACTCGGCCACCTGACCTGGGACGATTACCTCGAAGACGGTGTGTTCAGGGCGCTGCGGGTGGCGCGCGCGATCACGCGCGCCGACCGCGTGAACGCGCTCGGTTTCTGTGTCGGCGGCACGCTGCTCGGTGCAGCGCTTGCGGTGCTGGCCGAAAAAGGCGAGGACCTCGTCGCGAGTGCGACGTGGCTGACAACCATGCTCGATTTTTCCGAGCCCGGGCAGCTCGGGCTGTTCATCGATCCCGCGAGTGTCGCGAGCCGCGAAGCTTCGATCGGGCACGGCGGCGTTCTGCCAGGCGCCGAACTTGCATTCGTATTTTCAAGTCTGCGCGCCAACGATCTCGTCTGGCCCTACGTGGTGAACAACTATCTGCTCGGCGGTGAGCCCGCCGCGTTCGATCTGTTGTACTGGAATTCCGACAGCACCAATTTGCCGGGACCGATGTACTGCCGCTACGTGCGCGATACCTACCTCGAGAACCGCCTGTGCAAGCCCGGTGCCGTCATCAACTGCGGCGTCCCGGTCGACCTGGGCAAGGCGATCGCGCCGAGTTTCATTCTCGCGACCAAGGAAGACCACATCGTGCCCTGGCGCGCCGCCTACCGCTCGGTACACCTGCTGGGTGGAGAAAAGACCTTCGTGCTCGGTGCCAGCGGTCACGTCGCGGGTGTCATCAATCCGGCCAGCAAGAACCGGCGCAGCTACTGGGTGAGCGCGGCGCAGAAGGATTTCCCGGCGTCGGCGGAGGCGTGGCTCGAGCAGGCCGATTCGCGGTCCGGCAGCTGGTGGTCGGCGTGGGTCGGGTGGCTTTCAGCGTACCGCGGCGGCGAACGGCGCGCCCCGATACGCCCGGGAAACGCGAGATACAAGGCGACCGAGCCAGCGCCCGGTCGCTACGTGAAGGAACGGGCGCCCGCAGCGCTCAATACCGGAGAAGGAGTTTCATGATGGAAGATATTCTGATCGTTGGGGCCGGACGCACGGCCATCGGGAAGTTTGCCGGCACGCTCGCCCGGACGCCCGCGTCCGAGCTCGGTGCGCACGTCATCCGCAAGGTCCTCGAACGCTCGGGCATTGCGCCCGAGCAGGTCTCGGAGGTCATCCTCGGGCAGGTGCTCGCGGCGGGGGTGGGACAGAACCCCGCGCGGCAGGCCGCGATTCGTGCCGGCCTGCCTGACATGGTGCCTGCAATGACCATCAACAAGGTGTGCGGCTCCGGCCTGAAGGCCGCGATGCTCGGTGCACAGTCGATCGCGAATGGCGACGCCGACATCGTCGTCGCGGGCGGCCAGGAGTCGATGAGCCTATCGCCGCACGCCCTCATGGGCTCGCGCGACGGCTTTCGCATGGGCGACGCGAAGTTGGTCGACACCATGATCATCGACGGCCTGTGGGACGTCTACAACCAGTACCACATGGGTGTCACGGCGGAAAACGTGGCCAAGGAATACGCGGTGACGCGCGAAGAGCAGGATGCGTTCGCGGTCGCGAGCCAGGAGAAGACCGAAGCTGCGCAGAAGGCGGGCAGGTTCAAGGACGAGATCGTTCCCTTCGAGATTGCCGTCGCGCAAAGGCACGCGTGAGCTTCGTCGACGACGAGTATCCGCGTCACGGCGCGACGCTCGAGGCGATGCAGGGCCTGCGGCCCGCGTTCGACAAGAACGGCACCGTCACCGCCGGCAACGCCTCGGGCATCAACGACGGGGCCGCCGTCGTCATCCTCGCTTCGGCGAGCAAGGCGAAAGAACTCGGCCTGAAGCCGATCGCGCGCATCAAGGCCTTCGCGTCGGCAGGCGTCGATCCGAAGTACATGGGCATGGGCCCGGTGCCGGCCTCGAAGCGCTGCCTGTCGCGCGCCGGCTGGACGCCGCAGGATCTCGATTTGATGGAGATCAACGAGGCGTTTGCTGCGCAGGCCATCGCGGTCAACCGCCAGATGGGCTGGGATACGTCGAAGGTGAATGTAAACGGCGGGGCGATCGCGCTCGGGCACCCGATCGGCGCCTCGGGCTGCCGGATTCTGGTCACCTTGCTGCACGAAATGGCCAAGCGCGACGCCAAGAAGGGCCTCGCGTCGCTGTGCATCGGCGGTGGCATGGGTGTCGCCCTGGCGGTCGAACGATGACGCACGACGCGACCGGCCGACTGGCCGGCGCGCACCGCGCCGAGGACGGGGCGGCGCATTCCGAACGATGATGTTGGGAGAACGGAAATGACAAAGCGGGTCGCACTCGTTACCGGCGGCATGGGCGGCATTGGCACGGCAATCTGCCGTCGGCTTGCGAGTGCCAACGGCAACGCCGTGGTCGCAAACTGCCTGCCAGGCTACGAGCACAAGGACCAATGGCTCGAGCAGATGCGCGCCGCGGGATTCGACAATGTGCATGGCGCCGAAGGCGACGTGGCGGATTTCGAATCCACCGGCGCGATGATCGAGCGGATCGCGTCCGAGATCGGGCCGGTCGATATTCTGGTCAACAACGCCGGTATCATGCGCGACAACACGCTGCACAAGATGTCGGAGCTGGACTGGACCTCGGTCATCAACACCAACCTCAATTCGGCCTTCAACGTCACCAAGCACGTGCTCGACAGCATGTGCGAGCGCGGATGGGGCCGCATCGTCAACCTGTCCTCGGTCAACGGTCAGCGCGGTCAATTCGGGCAGACCAACTATTCAGCGGCCAAGGCCGGCATTCACGGGTTCGCCAAGGCGCTTGCGCAGGAAGTGGTGAAAAAGGGCGTTACGGTGAATTCCGTTTCGCCCGGCTACGTCGCGACAGACATGGTGCGCTCGATCCGCAAGGATGTGCTCGAGCGAATCGTTGCGGGTATTCCAATGGGGCGTCTTGCCGACCCTGCTGAGATCGCGGGCCTGATCGCGTATCTGTCGTCGGAGGAAGCCGGGTATATTACGGGCGCGAACATTTCGATCAACGGCGGGATGTACATGTCCTGAGCCGAGTTGCGGGATGCACGAGGAGACGAGGGAGGAGACATGTCGGAAAAGCGCTTGGCGGTGGTGACGGGGGGCATGGGCGGTCTGGGTGAGTCGATTTCGACCAAAATGGCCGATGCGGGCTATCGGGTGGTGGTGACCTATTCGCCGTCGAACACGAAATGGAAATCCTGGCTGGAGAACATGAAGCAGCAGGGATACAGTTTTTCCGCCTACCCGATCGACGTCGCCGATTTTGACGACAGCGAGACGAAGTGTGCTCAGATCGCGAAGGATTGCGGCGCGATCGACATTTTGGTCAACAACGCAGGCATCACGCGCGACATGACCTTCAAGAAGATGTCCAAGGCCGACTGGGACGCAGTGATGCGCACCAACCTTGATTCGTGCTTCAACATGACCAAGCAGGTGATGGATGGCATGGTCGAGCGCGACTGGGGTCGCGTGATCAACGTGTCCTCGGTGAACGGTCAGAAGGGTGCCTTCGGACAGACCAACTATTCGGCGGCCAAGGCCGGCATCCACGGCTTTACCAAGGCGCTGGCGCTCGAAGTCGCGCGCAAGAACGTCACGATCAACACGATTTCGCCGGGCTACATCGGCACCAAGATGGTGACCGCGATTCCGAAGGACATTCTGGATTCCAAGATCCTGCCGCAGATCCCGATCGGTCGGCTGGGCAAGCCCGACGAGGTGGCCGGGTTGATCATCTATCTGTGCTCGGAAGAGGCTGCCTTCGTCACCGGGCGCCAACATTTCGATCAACGGCGGTCAGCACATGTACTGAGGCGCATCCGCCCGGGCGCGCCCGCCACACGAGGTTCCCCTATGGAGCAACAAGTCAGACTGATCAAGAAGTACCCCAACCGGCGTCTGTACGACACCAAGACGTCGAGCTACATCACGCTGGCCGACGTCAAGCAGATGGTGCTCAAGCAGGAGGAGCTTCCAGGTCGTCGACGCGAAGACGAGCGACGATCTGACGCGCCAGATCTTGCTGCAGATCATTCTCGACGAAGAATCGGGCGGCATGCCGATGTTCTCCGCCGATCTGCTGTCGCAGATGATCCGGTCCTACGGTAACGCCATGCAGGGCTTCATGGGCGGCTACCTGGAAAAGAACCTGAAGGCGTTTCAGGACATGCACACCGCGATGCAGGAGCAGTCGCAGCGCCTGTACGGTGACAACTCGGGTGCCTCGCAGGATCTCTGGGCGCAGTTCATGAACCTGCAGGGCCCGGCCATGCAGAGCTTGATGCAGGCCTACATGGAACAGAGCCAGAAGGCGTTCGGACAGTTCCAGGAGCAGATGCAGAACCAGGCGCGCAACATGTTTGCCGGTTTCCCCATGCCCGGGATGCCGGGCGCAGCGCCCGCCAAGGGCGAATCCGACAAGAACGAGTAGTGATCACGAAGACTGCACGGCGTCCCGCGCCGCGGACGCCCGGCCGCGTGTCCGGCGCGCGGCGCGCTGCGCGCAGTGCCGCACCGACGATCGGCTTCGTATCGCTGGGTTGCCCGAAGGCGCTGGTCGATTCGGAGCGTGTCCTGACCCAACTGCGTGCCGAGGGCTACGCGACCTCGTCGACCTACGACGGCGCCGACCTCGTGATCGTCAACACCTGCGGCTTCATCGACGCTGCGAAGGCCGAGTCGTTGAGCGCGATCGGCGAAGCGCTCGAGCGCAACGGCAAGGTCATCGTCACGGGCTGCCTCGGCGCGCAGGCCGGGACGGTGCAGGCCGCGCACCCGAAGGTACTCGCCGTCACCGGACCGCACGACACCGCGGCGGTGATGCGGGCGGTACACGCGCAGCTCGAAAAGCCGCACGATCCGTTCAGCGATCTCGTGCCACCGCAGGGCGTCAAGCTCACGCCGCGGCACAGTGCGTACCTTAAAATTTCCGAAGGCTGCAACCATCGCTGCACGTTTTGCATCATTCCGTCGATGCGCGGCGATCTCGTCTCGCGCCCGATCGGCGAGGTGCTGACGGAAGCCGAAACCCTGATTGGCGCGGGCGCCCGCGAATTGCTCGTCATCGCGCAGGACACGAGCGCGTACGGCGTGGACGTCAAGTATCGCACCGGCTTCTGGCGCGGGCGGCCGGTGAAGACGCGCATGCTCGAGTTGTGCCGTGCGCTCGGCGCACTCGCGCAGGCCTCGAACGCCTGGATACGGTTGCACTATGTCTATCCGTATCCGCATGTCGACGAGGTGATTGCGCTGATGGCCGATGGCCTGATCCTGCCCTACCTCGACGTTCCCTTTCAGCACGCGAGTCCGCGCATTCTCAAGCAGATGAAACGCCCGGCGAACGCCGAGAACGTGCTCGTGCGCATCCGGGCGTGGCGCGCGCGGTGCCCGGAGATCACGCTGCGCAGCACCTTCATCGTCGGGTTTCCGGGGGAGACGGAGCGCGAATTCGATGCGCTGCTCGAGTTCCTCGAAGCTGGCTCAGCTCGATCGGGTCGGTTGCTTCGCCTACTCGCCGGTCGAGGGCGCGGCGGCAAACGCCTATCCGGGCAGGATTCCGGATACGGTAAAAGAGGCGCGTCGGGAACGGTTGATGCAGACGCAGGCGCGCATCAGCGCGGCGCGCCTCGCGCGCAAGGTCGGTCGGGTCGAGCGCGTGCTCGTCGATGCACCGGGTATGGGACGCTCGACGGCGGATGCGCCGGAGATCGACGGCGTGGTTCGCTTCGGCGGCGGCGCCGGTAACGTCGGCGAGTTCGCAGAGGTCAGGATCGAACGCTCGGACGAGCACGATTTATACGGGAGATTGGTATGAACACGAGAGAAGTCGTCGTCGTTTCGGGTGTGCGCACGGGGATTGGCGATTACGGTGGCGCGCTGAAGGAGGTTCCGGCGACGCAACTCGGCGCGGTCGCGATCAAGGAAGCGCTGAATCGCAGCGGGGTCGACCCGGCCACGGTTGGTCATGTGGTGATGGGTAGCGTCATCCACGGCGAGGCGCGCGACATGTACCTGTCGCGCGTCGCGGCGCTCGATGCCGGTCTGCCGGTCGGTACGCCCTGTCTCACGGTCAACCGGCTATGCGGATCCGGCCTGCAGGCGATCGTTTCGGCTGCGCAGCACATCCTGCTGGGCGACGTCGAGGTTGCGGTCGGCGGCGGCGCCGAGAGCATGAGCCGCGCGGCCTACTTTCTTCCGGCAGGCCGTTGGGGCCAGCGCATGGGCGACGCGGCGGTGGTCGACGCCATGACCGCGGCGTTGCACGATCCGTTCGGCCACGGGCATATGGGCGTGACCGCCGAAAACATTGCGGCGAAGTACGGCTTCACGCGCGAGGCGCAGGACGCGTTCGCGCTCGAATCGCACCAGCGCGCGGCGCGCGCGCTCGGGGCGGGCTACTTCAAGGGGCAGGTCGTCCCGATCGAGTTGAAAACCCGCAAGGGCACAGTGCAGTTCGCGTCCGACGATCACGTGCGCAAGGACGCGAAGGCAGAGGATCTGGCGAAGCTCAAGGCCGTGTTCAAGAAGGACGGCACCGTCACCGCCGGAAACGCCTCGGGCATCAACGACGCCGGTGCCGCAGTCGTGTTGATGGAGGCCAAGGCGGCCGAGCAGGCGGGCGCCAAGGCTGATGGCGCGCATGCTGGGCTATGCCCACGCCGGCGTCGAGCCGCAGGTCATGGGCCTCGGGCCGATTCCTGCCGTAAAGCGGGTGTTCGAGAAGAGCGGCCTCAAGCCCGCCGACATGGACGTTGTCGAATCGAATGAGGCATTTGCGGCGCAGGCGATGGCGGTGACCCGGGATCTTGACCTCGACCCCGCGAAGGTGAATCCGAACGGCGGTGCGGTGGCACTCGGCCATCCGATCGGTGCGACCGGGGCGATTCTCACCGTCAAGGCGCTCTACGAGCTGCAGCGCACGCAAAAGCGCTATGCGCTGGTCACGATGTGCATCGGCGGCGGGCAGGGGATCGCGGCAATCTTCGAGCGCGTCGGCTGAAAAAGCGGCCACTGTCGGCCACGCCGCGTGGCCGTGCGCTTGGCCTTTCTAGACTACGCGCGGACTCAGGTCTCGGCGTTGACCTGCACGCCCTTCCAGAAGGCGACATAGCCGCCGAAATGCGCGGCCTCCGGTTTGGGCGCGGCGTAGAACCACGCCGCGTCGTGGTTGACTTCGCCATCGACGACCACGTCGTAATAGCTCGCGATGCCCTTCCAATGGCAGTCGGTCTCGGTCTTCGATTCGCGCAAGTAGGTCCGATCGACGGACTCGGGCGGGAAGTACACGTTACCGTCGACCATATGTACCGCGTCCGCGTCCGCCTCGGCCAGCACCGCGCCGTTCCAGGTCGCCGTCGGCATAGTATTGATAGCATAGCACCGCAGTGAGGCCAGATCGATGAACGATCCGACGGCAGCCATCCGGTGCGAACGCAGCGGCGATACGGCGCGCGTGGTCATTGATAACGTCGCGAAGGCGAATGCGCTCGGCAGCGCACTGCTCGAGCAGCTGCGCGCCACGTTCGACGCGCTGGCCGCCGATCCGCCGCGGGCGGTCGTATTGACGGGTGCGGGCGATCGGGCGTTTGCGAGCGGCGCTGACCTGACCGAGCTCGGATCACTCGATGTCGCGTCAGCGCGACTATTCATCACCAAGGTACACGCGGCCTGCGATGCGGTACGCCGCTGTCCGGCACCCGTCATTGCGCGCCTGCGCGGCCATGCGCTCGGTGCCGGGCTCGAGCTTGCCGCGTCCTGCGATATTCGCGTGGCATCCGATGACGCCGTGTTCGGCATGCCGGAGGTGCGATTCGGCATTCCATCGGTCGTCGAGGCGGCGCTCCTGCCGCGGCTTCTCGGTCGCGGACGCGCGGCTTGGTTTCTGCTCACAGGCCGCAACATTGACGCGCGGCGCGCGCTGGAGTGGGGATTGGTCGAGCATGTGGTGCCTGCCGCGGCGCTCGACGCGGAAGTCGATGCGCTGGTCGCGACAATCTGCGAAATGGACCCACAGGCGGTGCGCGAGCAAAAGCGCCTGCTCGCCTTCTGGGACGAGCGGCCGCTCTCGGAGGGCATCGCCGAGAGCATCGAGTCGCTCGCGCAGAGCTATCGCGACGGCGCGCCCAATCGGCTGATCGGCGCTTTTCTCGGCGCGCGCAAGCACCGTTGAGCAGCGCTCAGGCGCGGGTGACCGCCAGGCGCTGGCGATTC
Source organism: uncultured beta proteobacterium (assembly GCA_963714925.1). Classification (GTDB taxonomy): domain Bacteria; phylum Pseudomonadota; class Gammaproteobacteria; order Burkholderiales; family SG8-39; genus SG8-39. The sequence continues at coordinate 221,556 of CAVQQK010000007.1, forward strand.
ACGAGGTAGAGTCCGGAAATGACGATGATCGACATGCCGGCGAGCGACCAGCCGTCTGGAAAATCGCCGAACACCAGGTAGCCGAGGAGCATCACCCAAACGAGCTGGCTGTAGTGCATCGGCACGAGCAGCGCGGCGTTCGCGTAATCGTAGGCGCGGATGAGGAGCAGGTGTCCGACCAGGCCAAAGAATCCCATCAGGCCGAACAGCACCCAGTGCAAAAATTCCCCGGGCATGATCCAGCGCGTGGACAGGAAGGGCGTGAACAGCAGGGTTCCGATGAGCGCGCCCCAGAACAGGGACGTCATCGGATGTTCGATCCCCGCGACCTTGCGCGTGAGGATCTGGTAGAGCGCGTTGCACAGGGCCATGCCGAGCGGCAGCAAGGCGTAGAGCGTAAACACCGAAGACCCCGGCCGCACGATCACCAGGGCGCCGCCCAATCCCACAAGTACGGCGACGAGGCGCGGCCCATCGAGCCGCTCGTTGAGCATCGGTACCGCGAGTAGCGCGGCAATGAGCGGCATGACGAAGCCGATCGCTGCCGCGTCGGCCATCGGCATCTGGGACAGGGCGGTGAAGTAAAGCAGCGTCGCCGAGCCGAGCATCAGCCCGCGCAGCGCCTGGATGCCGAGGCGCGCGGTGCGCACCCGGTGCAAGCTGCCGCGCGCGACGAACCACCCGAGAAGCAAGCCGAGGTTGACCGCGTAGCGCGCCCAGACGATGCCCGGTACCGGGTACCACTGCGAGAGGTATTTGCTGGTCGCATCGAGTAGCGAGAACACGCCGACCGCCGCGATCATCAGCCCGACGCCGCGCAACGCCGGGTGGGAAGCAAGAACGGATTGCAGGGTCATCGCGAAGGGGCGCAGTTCCAAGCCGTTGCTACACTGCGGCGATGGACGTCCCGCTGACAGTGATGATTGCGGTGCTGCTTGCCGCCGTCCTGCACGCCGGGTGGAACGCGTTGCTCAAGGCGAGCCCCGACAAGGTGCTCGGCAACATCGGGCAGGCGATTGCGCGTGGCGCGATCGCGCTTGTCGTCGCCCCGTTTCTGCCGGTGCCGGCGCCCGAGTCCTGGCCCTGGATCGTCGCCTCGGTCGTCGTGCACATTGCGTATTTCCGGTTGCTCGCGGGCGCCTACCGCTGGGGCGACCTGTCCTTTACCTATCCGATCATGCGCGGCGGCGCGCCGGCGATCGTGGCCGTGGTCGGCGTGTTCCTGTTTGCCGAGGTGCTTCCCTGGGCAGAGACGATGGCGCTCGCACTGATCTGCGCGGGGATTCTCGCGTTCGCCAGCGCGCGGCACGGCGCCCAGGTCGCCCAAGTCGCCCAGGCGGCGCAGCGGCGTGCGCTCGCGTTTGCGCTTGCCAACGCCGCGGTCATTGCCTGCTACACGTTGATCGACGCGCGCGGCGTGCGGCTCTCGGGGGCGCCGGTCAGCTATGCGCTCTGGTTCTTCGTCGGCAACAGCGTGGTACAGGTGTCGCTTGGCCTCGGTGAGCGCCGGCGCGAGGTGCTGCCGTACCTGGTGCGGCACTGGCGGCAGGCGAGCGTGGGTGGTGTCTTCATGATCGGCGCGTACGGCACGGCACTGTGGGCGATGACACAGGCGCCGGTTGCACTGGTTGCCGCGCTGCGCGAAACCTCCGTGATCTTCGCGGCGCTGCTCGGCGCGCTGTTCCTCGGCGAAAAGATGACGCGGCGAAAAGTTTTCGGCACTGCGCTGGTCGTCGCGGGCCTGATCGCGCTGCGCCTCTAGCCCCAGCCTTGTACACTCGCAGCACATTGCGCATGGAGATCGGACATGGCGACAGACTGGTGGATGAAGGGCGAGTACCTGGAAAACTGCAACTGCGAAGTCCTGTGTCCCTGCCTGCTCGGTCCCCGCAATGCACGCGGCGGCGCAATGGCGCGGCCGACCGAAGGGCACTGCGACGTGCCGCTGGTGTTTCGGATTGATGAGGGAATGCAAGGCGCGACCTCGCTTGCCGGGACTCACGTCGCACTCGCGGCGTATACGCCGGGCGCGATGGGCGAGGGCAACTGGCGCGTTGCGCTCTATCTCGACGCCAGGGCGAGTGCGGAGCAGCACGGGGCGCTCGAAGGTATCTTCAGCGGCAAAGCGGGCGGCGTGATGGCCCACATTGCGGCGGCCGTCGCGGACTGGCTTCCGACCCGCGTCGTGCCGATCGAATTCGGGATCGAGGGTCGCAGGCGCTGGGCGCGCATCCCCGATGTGCTCGACATCGAGATCGAGGGCATTCAGGGCGGGACGCCAGACAGCGAATCGTGGATCGACAACGTGCGCCACTTCGTGTCGCGGCGGCTTGCGGCGGCGCGCGCCAGCCGCGGAACCTACCGAGACCATGGCTGGGACTGGAACAATGCGGGGCGCAACGGCCACTACGCACGCTTCGACTGGCGCGGGCCTTGAGCGGGATGCGGGCGATCAGACCTCGGGCCGCATGTGCGGAAAATAGATCACGTCACGAATCGACGGACTGTCGGTGAGCAGCATTACCAGCCGATCGATGCCGATGCCCGCGCCGGAGGTCGGCGGCAGGCCGTACTCGAGCGCGCGTACGTAGTCCTCGTCGTAGTACATCGCTTCCTGGTCGCCGGCGTCCTTCAGGCGCGCCTGCTCGCGGAAGCGTTCGGCCTGCTCTTCAGGATCGTTCAGCTCCGAAAAACCGTTCGCGATTTCCTTGCCGTCGATGAACAGTTCGAATCGTTCGGCGATCTCGGGGTCGCTGTCGTAGCGGCGTGCGAGCGGCGAAACTTCGGCCGGGAAGTTCGATGATGAACGTCGGCTCGATCAGCTGGTTCTCAGCCAGCGTTTCGAACAGCATCAGGTGCAGGGCGCCCCAGCCCGCTTCGGCGTCGAACTCGACGCCGCGCTCGGTGAGCTTGGCGGCAAGGAAAGTCGCGGTCGCGCAGCTGCGCCTTGGTCCAGTACTCCGGCGCGTGCTTGCGAATCGCCTCGGACATCGTGAGCCGCGCAAAGGGCTTGCTGAAGTCGAGCTTCGCGGCCCTGGTAGGAGACCGTAGTCGTGCCGAGGGCTTCCTTCGCGGCAGTGTCGGATGATGTGCTCGACCAGGGACATCATGTAGCTGACGTTGGTGTACGCGCAGTACACCTCCATCATCGTGAACTCGGGATTGTGCTTGGTCGAGATCCCTTCGTTGCGGAAATTGCGGTTGATCTCGAAGACCTTCTCGAGGCCGCCGACCACGAGGCGCTTGAGGTAGAGCTCGGGCGCGATGCGCAGGTACAGGTCCATGTCGAGCGCGTTGTGGTGCGTGCGGAACGGCCGCGCGGTCGCGCCGCCGGGGATCGGCTGCAGCATCGGCGTTTCGACTTCGAGTAGTTCGTGCGTCGCCATGAAGTCGCGCAGCGCCTGCACCACGCGCGAGCGCACGGCGAACAGTCCAGCGCGAGTGCTCGTTCATCAGCAGGTCGACGTGGCGCTGGCGATAGCGCTGCTCGACGTCCGTCAGCCCGTGCCACTTCTCGGGCAGCGGACGCAGCGACTTCGACAGCAGGCGCAGCGCGTGCACGCGCAGGGTCAGCTCGCCGGTGCGGGTCTTGAACAGGACGCCGCTCGCGCCGACGATGTCGCCGATGTCCCAGTGCTTGTAGGCCGCGTGCTGTTCCTTGCCGGTCTGGTCGTCCGAGACGTAGATCTGGATTCGGCCGGTGATGGTCCTGGATCACGCCGAAGCTCGCCTTGCCCATGACGCGCTTCAGCATCAGGCGCCCGGCCACGTTGCCTTGATCTGGCGTGACTCGAGCGCCTCGGCGGTGAGCTCGCCATAGGCGGCATCGAGCTTTTCCGCCATCTGGTCGCGGGCGAAATCGTTCGGGTAGTTGAAGCCCTTCCTCGCGCAGCTTGGCGAGCTTCGCGCGCCGCTCGGCGATGATCTTGTTCTCGTCTTGTGGCTCGACCGCCGCAGGCGGCTGGCGGCTTCGTTTCCGCGCGCCCTTCTTGCGTTCCTGCATGCCTACACTCCCTGCTTGAGGCTGGCGGAAATGAACTTGTCGAGGTCGCCGTCGAGCACGGCCTGCGTGTTGCCGCGCTCAACGCCGGTGCGCAGATCCTTGATGCGCGACTGGTCGAGCACGTAGGAGCGGATCTGGTGCCCCCAGCCGATGTCGGTCTTGGAGTCCTCCAGCTTGTCGCGCTCGGCCTGCCGCTTGCGCAGCTCCAGCTCGTAGAGCTTGGCCTTCAGCATCACCATGGCTTCCGCGCGGTTGCGGTGCTGCGAGCGGTCGTTTTGGCACTGCACCACGATGTTCGTCGGCAGGTGGGTGATACGCACCGCGCTGTCGGTCCGGTTGACGTGCTGCCCGCCGGCGCCCGAGGCGCGGTAGGTGTCGATCGCGCAGCTCGGCGGGATTGATCTCGACGTCGATGGTTTCGTCGACCTCGGGATAGACGAAGACGCTGGCAAAGGAGGTGTGGCGGCGGGCATTGGAATCGAAGGGCGACTTGCGCACCAGGCGGTGCACGCCGGTTTCCGTGCGCAGGTAGCCGTAGGCATAGTCGCCGCTGACCTTGAGCGTTGCGGACTTGATGCCGGCGACCTCGCCCTCGGTTTCCTCCAGGATCTCGACCCTGAAACCCTTGTCGTCGCAGTACTTCAGGTACATGCGCTCGAGCATCTGCGCCCAGTCCTGCGCCTCGGTGCCGCCCGAGCCGGCCTGGATGTCGACGAAGCAGTTGTTCGGGTCGAGCGGGTTGGAGAACATGCGCCGGAACTCCAGCGCCGCGACATCTTTCTCGAGGCGATCCGACTCGCGCCCAAACTCGGTCGAGCGTGGCCGTGTCATCGTCCGCGGCAGCCAGCTCGAAGAGCTCGTTGGAGTCCCGGATGCCCTGCTCGACGCGATCCATCGTCTCGACGACGTCCTCGAGCGACTTCTTTTCCTTGCCGAGCTCCTGCGCGCGCTGCGGGTTGTCCCACAGCTGGGGTCTTCGAGCTCGCGGTTCAGGGCTTCGAGACGGGCCTTCTTGGACGCGTAGTCAAAGATACCTCCGCAGCTCAATCGTCCTCGCGTAGCGAGGTCCGCGAGCGATGAGGCGATCTGGTTGATGCGTTCTACGTCCATCGGAGCCTTACAGGAAAGGCCGCATTATAGCGCCGCGATCGCGGCGCAGCTGGCACCGCAGCTGCTCTATAGTGCGGGCGCATGAGAGTCCTCTGGGTACTGGGCACGCGCAAGTCCGCGCTTGGCCCGAGTACGGATCATGGCGTCGTTGCACGCTCGTCGATCGCGAGTGATCGTCTGCGTGTGGCAGTGCCCGCGGCGGAACTTGCTCGGCTCGGTGTGGAGAGCGCGTTCTGCGTTCCCGACCCCGGCGCTGCGTTACCCGATCCGGGGGCTTACGACGCGGTCGTCATCGGGAAGTTCAGCAGCCCGCGTGCGGACGATTCGCTGCGCATCGAGCGGTGGACGACGCTTGCCCGGCAGGTGCTTGACGCCGGCCGTCGGCTGATCGTCGACGTGATCGACAATCCGTTCGCGGGCGGAAATCCACGGGCCGAACTCTACCGGCGCCTGCTGCCCGAGTGCAGTGCGGTGTGCGTGCCTTCCGAATGGCTCGGGCGTGCCATCGCGCCGCACTGCCGGTCGGCACCGCAGCTGGTCGCCGACCCGTACGAAGGCCGTCCGGCCGCCGCAGGCTTCGCGCCCTCTGATCCGCTGCGCATGCTCTGGTACGGGCATGCGCTCAACCTGCGCTATCTGCAGGCGGTTCTGCCAGCGCTCACCGATCTGTGCGCGGAGCGTGCGCTCGCGCTCGAAGTGGTCACAGACCGGGTGCAGGGCATCGAGGCCGGACTCGAGAAGCTTTCGGTACAGTTCGCGCCGCGATTCGAAGCGCGCTTCACACGCTGGTCACTGGAGGCGATGCCGGATGCGTTTGGCCGCTGCGACCTGGTCATCATTCCCGCGAATCCGGCGGACCCGAAAAAGGCCGGCGCGTCCCCGAACCGATTGATCGAGGCGTTGATCGCCGGGCGCCTGCCGGTGGCAAGTCCGCTCGAAAGCTACCTGCCGTACGCGGCCTATGCCGTGCTCGAGCGTGACCTCATCGAAGGTCTGCGCGTGGCCTGGCGTGCGCCGGAGGAAATGCTCGCGCGGATCGAGGCCGGCCAGCGCGCGGTCGCCGCGCGTCATGCACCCGAGGTCGTGGCGCGCCAGTGGCGCGCGGTGCTCGGCTGAGCAGATTGATTCGATTGATGCGGTGCGCCGCTGCGACGTACACGCGCTCACACCCTGCGCGCCGTGTACTCCTCCGCGATCTTGTCGTCGAAATAGGACGTGGGATTCGGCGCCGCCATGAAGCGGCGGTGAATCTCCGGCGAGACGCGCGCGTACTGGTAGACATCGCCGTTCGAGAGTTCAACTTCGAGTAGCTGGTTGCGCTCGTCGTAGCCGATCGAGCGAATGCGCGAAGAATTGACGCGTTTGCGTTCCATCAGGCGGCCTCCACAGTGACCGGTTCACCCGCTTTTACCTGCGCGAGCTGCTGCACGTTGCCGAGGATCTTGCCGATCACGTTGCAGGGACTGACGAGCTTGGGCCGGGCGTCCGTCGAGATCGGCGTGCGGCCCCAGGGTAGCGCAAGCGCGCTGCCCTCGACCCAGAAGCACACGGTCCCGGGTTCGACGGTTTGGCGCGCTTCGGGCTCCAGGTCCGCATTGACCGGGACTTCGAAGTAGACCTCTTCGCCCCAGGTTTGCGCGACCGAGGCGAATGGCAGCGCCTCGAGTAGCGCCTGTACGGTGGGGGTGTCGTCGAGCGCGACCTCGAAGCGGGCCTTGCCGGCGTGGATGCGGATCTTTGCCATGGGTCAGGGTTCCTGTTTCTCGCGGGTCTGAATCCAATCGTCAAGCTTCGACGTGCTCGATATTCAACTGCACGCTTTGCAGGCCATTGAACTCGTTCACAGTGAGCCGATAGGCAGCGCGCGCCTGGGCGGGCAGGGGATCGAGCGAACCGAAGCGCATCGCCTCGTAGCGGCGGCCGTCCTTCATCAGCTTCAGCTTCAGGTGCCGCTCGCCGACGACGCGCTGGTTTTGCGACGCGTAAATGTATCGCAGAACATCGGCTGCGGAAAGCCCTGACCCCAGATCTGGCGTTCGATCAACTGTGCGACGTCGAGCGACAGATACGCGCCGTCGAGCGCACCGTCGGTCTCGACCATTGGCGCGAGTGCACCGGGTGGCATGCAGTTCCGCCGCCGTGCGCTCGAACAGCGTCGGCAAAGCGCTCGAGGTCTGCTTCGCGCAGCGTGAGACCCGCGGCCTGCGCGTGGCCGCCGAAGCGCAGGATCAGGCCCGGTACGCGCTTGGCCACCAGGTCCAGGCAGTCGCGCAGGTGAAAGCCCGGAATCGAGCGACCCGAGCCGCGCAGCAGTCCCGGATTGACGGGGTTAATTCCCTCGGTGCCGCTGTCGGCGCGTGCGAAGCAGATGCATCGGGCGGTGCAGCCGTTCGCGCAGGCGCGCAGCGAGGATGCCGACCACGCCCTGGTGCCAGCCCGGCTCGAAGAAGACCGCGGCGGCGCAGGGCCCGGGCACTTCGCGTCAGCGTCTCGCAGCGCACCGAGCGCCTCGTCCAGCATCTCGGATTCGATCCGGCGCCGCTCGCGGTTCAGCGCGTCCAGCGCCTGCGCGCAGTTCGCCGCACGTGCCTCGTCGTCGGTGATCAGGCATTCGATGCCGAGCCCATGTCGGCGAGCCGCCCGGCGGCGTTCAGTCGCGGCCCGAGCACGAAGCCGAGATCGAAGGCAGTCGACCTTGCGCGGGCGCGCGGCCGGCGACGCGCAGCAGCGCATTCAGCCCGGCTTCGCACGCCCGGCGCGCAGACGCTTCAGGCCCTGCGCGACGAGCACCCGGTTGTTGGCATCGAGCGGCACGACGTCGGCGATCGTACCGAGCGCGACCAGATCCGTGAGTGCGCCGAGATTCGGCTCCGGCCGCGTCGCGGAACGCGCCGCGCGCGCGCAGCTCGGCGCGCAGCGCGAGCATGACGTAGAACATGACGCCGACGCCGGCGAGCGACTTGGACGGAAAGCTGCAGCCGGGCTGATTCGGGTTGACGATGCAGGTCGCCGCCGGCAGCTGATCGCCGGGCAAGTGATGGTCGGTGATCAGCGTGGCGAGGCCGAGCGCGTTGGCGCGCGCCACGCCGTCCACGCTCGCGATGCCGTTGTCGACGGTGACCAGCAGGTCGGGCACGCGTGCGGCGGCAAGGTCGACCAGCTCCGGCGACAAGCCATAGCCCAGCTTGAAGCGGTCGGGCACGAGATAGTCCACGTCGCGCCGAGGCTGCGCAATGCGCGCAGGCCGACCGCGCAGGCGGTGGCGCCGTCCGCGTCGTAGTCGGCGACGATCAGGATGCGCTGTTTCGCGGCGATCGTATCGGCGAGCAGCGTGGCGGCGCGGCCCGACGTTCGCCAGCATCTCCGGCGCCAAGAGCTTCGCTGTGTCGTCGCTCAGCTCGTCTGCCGAATGTACCCGTCGGCCGGCATACACGCGTGCCAGCACCGGGTGCACGCCCGCACGCAGCAGCGCCTGGCGGTCGGCCTCGTCGTAGGCGCGCTCGACGATGCGCATCAGTCCTTCCACGGCGCGAGCGCACGCGGACGCCGCCAGAAGCGGCGCAGGTCGCCGCGCACGATCTCGATCGACAGCGCTTCCGGTGCGTCGGGCGCGAACAGCGTGAGCATGCCGATGCGTTGCACGCGCAGCGCCTCCAGAAGCGGCGCAAACCAGCGTGCCTCGAGCGCCAGCAGGCCAGCGAGATAGAGTTCGACGTCGACGAGCGCGTGGGGCAGGCGCAGCCCGTCAAGCACGATGAGATGCCGGCCGTCCTCGGGCGCACGCTCGAGCCAGCTGTCGGCCGAGACCTCGAGCGCAGGTGACGGATGCCGGCCACGCGTGCCAGACCGAGCGCGAGCGGCTCGTCCGCGCTCACCGACTGCCAGGGGCCCTGCGCGGGCCGGGGGCCGGCCGGCACCCCAGAACCAGACGCTGTTCACCGCGGGTTCGCCGCGCGCTTCGCGTGCCGCGTTCACCGGGTGGTCGTGCAGCAGCATCTGCAGTTCGTTTAGCAGCGCGTGGGCTGCGACGTGTTGGCCGCGTCGGCAGCGTTCGATCTGGGCGCGCAGATGCCTGTCGACGTCGTCGCCCGCCGCTTCGAGCAACGGTACGTTGAATGGCGGCGCCGCGTCCTCGAGCCGCGCGTACCAGCAGTCCGGGCGCCGCGCGCTCGGCGTCAGCGTCAGAGCTACCCGCGAAGTGCGATTGAGCGATTCGCACAATGCATCGACCTCTCCGCGCGTCAAGCCGAGCGCCGCGCCAGGCACGAGCACGAAACGTTCACCGGCGTGGTGCAGGGTGCACCGGGTCGGCGCGCATCCAGCGCTCCCCGCTTGCCGCGGAATCGTCGCCGTCGGCGAGCATCGTCAGTGCACCTGCCGGCAACGCGATGGGTTCGAGCCCGAAGGCCTGCGGCGAGCCAGCCCTCGAAGGCTTCGCGCGGCGCGCGATCGACGCGTCCGCGTGCGACGAGCAGCTCGAGCGCTCGGCGGACGCGGCCGTCGAACGCCTCCTGTAGCACTTCGCGCGTCGGAATCAGCGCCGGGACGACGAGCTCTACGTGCATGGCGCGACGGCGAGTTCGAGCCACACGCGCCTTGCCGTTGGCGAGGTGGCGCTCGAGGATGCGGTAGTGGTCGAGATCGAACTGCGGCCGACGCGCCTGCTCAAGCAGCGGCGTCCACCTCGCTGCTGCGAGCGCGCCGTACCGAGCCAGCACCAGAGATGTACGACGTGTACCTCTGCGGGGTCAGACCCCGAACTGGGGTCTGACCCCTTTCTGGTTTTCGAAGTTTTGTTCCGCTCGACGATCCCAATCGGTCCCTGCCATGGCCAAGCCAGGGATTTCAGCCTGGGCCGAGCGCAGTCCGAAGCCTCGCCTGGTGCGCGGCAAGCGATTCACGTCCCGCGCAGACCCCGGCGCAGCGCGCGATCTGGTGACGGAAGCAAGCCCCTTGCGTCGCCTGCGCCCCGCGTGCGGGTTCGAAGCCGAGGGTCTGCAGGCACAGACCGTGTCCGTCAGCGAGTCCGCGCAATGCGGCCAGCGCAGCGCGCTTCGAGCGGAACACGCCTCGCAGCTCGGCAACCAGCGCGGCATCGAGCTCGGTCGCGCCGACGAGGCGTAGCGCGGTGGCCGGATGACCCGGCGCATCGGTGCGCGCCTCGAGCACGAAGCCACAGAGGTCATTCGTGCGGCGCAGCTGCCGGTTGAACACCGGCGCAAGCTGCTTGACGAGTTGCGCCTCGCGCAGCAGCGCACCGAGCGTACCCGCGGTGCGCTCGAACTCGATGCGGCGCACCTCGCGCGCGAGCTGCATTTCGCGTGCCGAGCGCAGGTTGTCGGCGAAGTGCGAAAGCACGCGCGAGCGCATCGCGACGCTCTTGCCGACGTACAGCGGCACGTCGCGCTCGCCGTAGAACAGGTAGACCCCCGGCGCCTCCGGAATCGCGTCGATCGCCGCGCGTCGAGAGCTGCGCCGGCAGCGACGGCTGCTTGGCGATCTGCCGCGCCGCCGTGCCGAGCACCGCGTCGCCGTGCTCCGCGCGCGCGCGCGCAGGAACTGCCAGACCGCCTCGGCGTCGCCCAAGCGCGCGGTGGCGCGCCCGGCACTCGAGCCGTGGCGCGCGATCAGACTGTCGAGGTTGTGGCGCGCGTGCGTCTGGGTACAGGCGGCGCGACAGCCGCACGGTGCACAAGCGTCTTCGCGCTCGAAGCGGCATTCCGCTGCGCTCGAACTCGCTGACGCAGGAAGCCGTAGTCGAAGCGCGCGTTGTGCGCGACGAAGACGCGCCCCGCGAGGCGCGCGTGCAGCGCGTGCGGCGAGCGCCGCGAAGCGCGGCGCGTCGGCGACCATCGCGTTGCTGATGCCGGTGAGCGCCTGGATCGCCGCCGGGATCGGGGTGCTCCGGATTGACGAGCGTCGACCATTCGGCGTAATTTCGCCGTCCGTCGACCTCGAGCACGGCGATCTCGGTGACGCGATCCCAGGCCGGATGCGCACCGGTGGTCTCCAGGTCGACGATCGCGAGCGGCGCGGCGAGAATTCCGTCGGGGCGCTCGATGGGCGGTGGAAATAGTGGATATCCATCCAGTGCCGAGAATATCAGACCAGCCGCGCGAACTGCCAGAAGGCGAAGCCGAGGATGGTCAGGCCGGAGGCGATGTTGATCGCGCGCGCAAGGCGCGGACCGAGGCGTCCGTGCAGCGCGCCCGGCGGTGGCGGCGAGGATGACCCACCACGCCGCGGAGCCGAGGAATACGCCGAGCACGACGAGTCGCGGCCGCGCGTAGCTCGGCATCGCGCCGAGGCCGAGTCCGGCGAAGATCGCGCGAACGCGAGGATCGTCGGCGGATTGGCGAGCGTGAGCCCGAGGGTGGAGAGAAAGCCGCGGCGAGGCTGCGGGGTTCGGACGCGCGCGCGGCGCGTCGAGTCAGGCGGGCCGCGCGCAGCAGCGTCTTCGCGCCGAGCCAGACGAGAAACGCGCCGCCGACGAGCGACGAGCCAGATCTGCTGTGCGAGCAGAAACGTTGACACCGCGGTGAGCCCGAAGGCCGCGACGGCGCCGTACAGCGCGTCGGCCACCGCGATGCCCATGCCGGAAACGAAGCCCGCGAGCGCGCCCGCGCTCAGGGTGCGGCGAAAGCACAGCACCCACATCGGACCGACGGTTGCAGCGAGCACGAAGCCGAACGCGAGGCCCTTTAGGAACAGCGCGCCCATGCGTCAGGGCGACGCAGTCCCCGTTGCGTAGCGCAGCAGGCGACCGGGCTCAGACTTCGAGCCACTCCTGGCGAATCGACTCGTTGGCGCGCAGTTCGTCCGGCGTGCCCTCGAACACGACCTGCCCGTGCCCCATCACGAACACGCGGTGCGAGATCTTCAGCGCAATCGTGAGCTTCTGCTCGACCAGCAGGATCGATACGCCGCGGCTGCGCGATCGTCTCGAGCAGCTCGCGCGACCTGCTCGACCAACTTCGGCGCCAGGCCCTCGGTTGGCTCGTCGATCATGATGAGGTCCGGGTCGCCCATCAGCGTCCGGCACATGGTCAGCATCTGCTGCTCTCCGCCCGAGAGCACGCCGCCCGCGATGTCCGCCCGCTCGCGCAGGTTGCTGAACATCTCGAACATGTCGGCCATCTTCCAGCGTCCTTCGCGGCGCGCGTGCTTCTGCCCGAGCAGCAGGTTCTGGCGCACGGTCAGCGTCGGAAAGATGTCGCGGTTTTCGGGCACGTAGCCGAGCCCGCGGCGTGCGATCTCGTGCGGCTTCAGACCGACGATCTCCTCGCCCTTGAAGCGGATCGAACCGACCGGTGCGACGTCGCCCATGATCGCCTTGCAGGTCGTCGAGCGTCCGACGCCGTTGCGCCCGAGCAGGCTGACGATCTCGCCCTCGCGCGACGTCGAACGCTGACGCCGTGCAGGATGTGGCTCTTGCCGTAGTAGGCGTGCAGATCGCGGACTTGCGAGCATGGCTCAGTCGACCTCCTCGCCGAGGTAGGCCTCGCGCACGGCCGGATTGCCGCGAATCTCGTCGGGCGGACCGCTGGCGATGATCTCGCCGTAGACCAGCACCGAGATGCGGTCGGCGAGACCGAAGACCACGCTCATGTCGTGCTCGACCATGATCAGCGTCTTGTTCTCGGTGATGCGGCGCACCAGTTCGACCGTCTGGTCGGTCTCGGAGCGGTTCATCCCGGCGGTCGGTTCGTCGAGCAGGATGACGTCCGCGCCGCCGGCGATGGTGATGCCGATCTCGAGCGCACGCTGCTCGGCGTACGAGAGCACGCCGGCGGGGATGTCGGTGCGCGCGCGACATGCCGATGTCGCTCAGAACCTGCAGGCCGCGCTCGGTTGGCGTCTTCCAGTTGGTCGACGTCGTGCCAGAACGAGTAGCGGTAGCCCATCGCCCAGAGCATGCCGCAGCGCACGTTCTCGAACACGCTCATGCGCGGGAAGATGTTGGTGACCTGGAAGCTGCGCGACAGCCCCATGCGGTTGATCTCGTACGGGCTGCGGCCGGCGATGTCCCGCCGCGCAGCCGGATGCGGCCGGTGGTCGGTACGTACTTCGCGGTGATCAGGTTGTACAGCGTCGATTTGCCCGCACCGTTCGGGCCGATGATGGCATGGCGCTCGCCCTGCACGATCTCGAGATTGACGCCGCGGATCACTTCGGTCGGCCCGAAGCTCTTGTGCAGGTCGATCAGTTCGATGGCCGCGCGTCATCGACTCGCGCCCCGCGTGACGTCGCGTGCTGGCCGCTTCCCAGGCCGCGGCCACCGCCGGCGCCATGCGCCGCGCGAGGACGAAGCCGCCGACCGCGAGTGCGCGCGAACACGATCCACGGCGACGCGGCTGCTCGACGTTGACGCGTCATCCAGAACAGGCGCTTCGTACGCCTGACCGACCGCGCGCTCGCTGACGAAGTGCAGCAGCTCGAGCAGGCCGATCAACGCCGATCGCGCAGCTCAGCGCCGGGCACGCCGATGCGCAGGTAGGGCAGCCCCAGCGAGCGCAGCTTGCCGGCGCGATAGATCGGCACATGCATCATGATGAGGCCGGTCAGCCCGGCGGGCGCGTACATCACGGTCGCGACGAACACCAGGCCGACGTAGAACGCCCAGATCTCGGTGTAGTTCGATAGCAGGGTCTGCAGCAGCGTGTAGACGATGGCGCCGACGATCGGGCCGGCGAAGAAGCCGACGCCGCCGATGTAGGCCTGCAGCAGCACGTGCCCGAGGTCACGAGGTTGACGGTCTCCTCGGTGACGATTTCGTAGTTCAGCGCGAACAGCCCGCCCGCGATGCCGGCGAAGAAGCCCGCGCCCATGAACGACAGGAAGCGCACCCGCTTTTGCGAATAGCCGACGAATTCGGCGCGCTCGGGGTTGTCGCGCACCGCGTTCGCCATGCGGCCCAGGGGCGTGCGCGAGAGGCGGTACATCAGCCAGACCGAGAGCATCATCCAGACCGCGATCAGGTAATAGACCTCGTACTTCGCTGCCGAAGTTTGATGCCGAAGAAGGAGCGTCAGCTCGGTTCGATCGGCGGTGATGCCCTCTTCGCCGCCGGAGAACTTGACGAAGATCAGCGAGGACGCCGCGATCAGCTCGCCGATGCCGAGTGAGATCATGGCGAAGACGGTGCCGGCGCGGTTGGTCGAAAAGCTGCCGAAGATCAGGCCGAACAACAATCCCGGCGAGGCCGCCAGCGAGCGGCACCAGCGGCAGTGGCATGAAAAATCCCCCGCCGCCGGCCATCTTGATGAGATGGATCGTGAAATAGCCGCCAAGGCCGAAATAGACCGCATGCCCGAATGACAGCATCCCGCCCTGCCCGAGCAGCATGTTGTAGGACAGCGAGAAGATCACCATGATGCACATCTGATTCAGCACGGCGATCGCCGATGCCCGAGCGCGTCACTTGCGGAAGCAGCAACACAACCGCCAAGGCCGCAAACCAGATTCCGTTGCGCCTCAGAAACGAGCCGTTGGCGCGCGCTGCCGTCGGCGCGACGGCACTCATAGCTCGCGCTTCCCGAGCAGGCCGGTCGGGCGAAAGATCAGGATCATCACCAGCAGCAGGTAGGGCAGGATCGGTCCGATCTGCGCCACGGTGACCGTATACAGATCGCTCAGGGCACTGGTCGAGGTCGTCGCAAATCCCGATGCGCCGAACAGGTCTTCGAGCGAATAGTCGACCGCGACCGCGAAGGTCTGCAGCATGCCGATGAGCAGAGACGCCACGAAGGCGCCGGCAAGCGAGCCCAGCCCGCCGACGACGATGACGACGAAGACGATGCTGCCGAGCACCGCCGCCATGCCCGGAAACGTGCCGAGCACCGGACCCGCGATCACGCCCGCGAGTCCGGCGAGCGCCGCGCCGGTACCGAACACGCCGGTGAATACCAGCGGCACGTTATGCCCGAGCATCGCGACCTGGTTCGGATGCGTGATCGCCGCCTGGATGATCAGCCCCACGCGCGAACGGGTGAGCACGAGAAGCAGCGCGATGAAGATGCTGATTGAAATCGCCAGCATGAACGCCTTGTAGGCCGGAAAGTCCGTGCCCCACAGAGTGAACAGCGGGAAGCTGAGAATCTCCGGCTCGCGATAGTCGACGTTCTGGCGGCCCCAGATGAGCTGGACGGACTCCTCGATGAGGAACGCGATGCCGAAGGTGAAGATCAGCTCGGCGACATGGCCGTAGCGATGGACGTGGCGCAGGCCGTAGCGTTCGATCAGCGCCCCCACCACGCCGACCAGCAGCGGGGCGACGATTAGTCCGGGCCAAAAACCGATCTTCGTGCTGATCGAGTACGCCAGGTAGGCGCCCAGCATGTACAGGCCCGCGTGGGCGAAATTGAGCACGCCCATCATCGAGAAAATGAGCGTCAAGCCGCTCGAGAGCATGAACAGCAGCAGCCCGTAGACCAGGCCGTTGAGCAGCGAAAAGGTGATCAGCTCGGCCACGAACGCAGATTCCCGTGGAGCATCACGTCTGAATGGGCGGAACAGCGTCGGCCCGCGCGGCCGAGACGCGCCCGGCGCCCACGCGGGGCGGCCGGATGCGTTTCAGGGATGGTTTCGGTTGCGCGCGGGCGACGACTTACGGGCGCTGCATCTTGCAGGTCGTCGGGGTCGACGCTTTCGCCGCGCTAACCGTCGATTCGTTCAGCAGGCCGAAACCAGAGTGGTCAATGTCGAACTCGATGTCCTTGTCCGTGTGCACGACGATGCGGATCGGCATCTGCAGCTGGTGGTCGGATGCCCGCATCGTCACCACGTCGCCCCAGTAGGTGGTGTAGGTCATGCCTTCGAGGGCAGCCGCCACTTTGGCGGGTTCGGTGCTCTTTGCCTTGTTGATCGCCGCGGCGAGCATATGGACCGTGTTCGCAATGCGGGTTTGGGTGAAGTCCCGGTCGTCCGGGTACTTCGCCCTGAAGCGCTTGAGGACGTCGCGCCAGGTGTCCGTGAGCGGCGGATTGGTGGTGCCTTCGCCGATCAGACGCACCTTGCCGACGCCGCCTGCGCCGATGGCCTTGGTGATCCCGTTGGCGGCCGCATAGTACGTGTAGAACGGGATCTCGAGGCCGGCGTCGTTTGCCGCCTTGGCGAGGCCGAGCATGTCCGCGCCCCAGTTCCCGGTGATCACCGCTTGCGCGCCGGAGGCCTTGATCTTGGCGATGTAGGGCGAAAAGTCCTTCACCTTGCCGATCGGATGCAGCTCGTTGCCGACGATCTTGATGTCCGGCCGCTTCTGGCCAAGATAGAGCACTGCGGCGGCGGCGACCGCCTTGCCGAACGAATAGTCCTGCCCGATGAGGTAGATCGCCTTCATGTTCTTGTCTGCGGCGATGACGTCGGTCAGTGCGTTCATCTTCATGTCCGCATTCGCGTCGAAGCGGAAGTGCCAGTAATTGCACTTCTCGTTCGTCAGGCTGGGGTCGACCGCCGAGTAGTTGAGGTACAGCACGCGCTTGCCGGGCTCGCGCTCGTTGTGCTTGGCCACCGCATCGGTGAGCGCGTTCGCGACGCCCGACGAGTTGCCCTGCACGATGAACTGGATGTTCTCGCCGATCACGCGCTTGAGCTGAATCAGGCTTTCCTTGGGCGAAATCTTGTTGTCGAAGCCGATGACCTCGAGCTTCCTGCCGCCCAGCACGCCGCCGGCAGCGTTGATCTCGTCGGCGGTGAACTGGAACTGCTTCAGGCCGCTCGCTCCGACCGCGGCGAATGGTCCGGACAGCGGGTCGATGAAGGCGACGCGCACCGGATCGGCCGCCTGGCTGGAAAGGGCGGCGAAGCTGGCGGCAAGCGCCGCGGCAAGCCGCGTGAACTGTCTGCGATCGAACATCGGACTCCTCCTATAAGGTGTGTAAGGGTTATCCTCCACGGCCTTCGCCCGACGTTGTACAACGTGTCCAATGCGGTTGTCCAGTTCCCGGCGCGAACGCGCGGCGGCGCCCGGGCGCCGACCGCGAGCCGCCGGCCTAGCCGCTGTTGCGCAGGCCTGCCGCCACCCCGTTGATCGTGAGGTGGATTGCGCGCTTGGTGCGCTCGTCGGTGTCGCCCGCGCGGTAGCGTTTGAGCAGCTCGATCTGCAGGTGATTGAGCGGGTCGAGGTAGGGGAAGCGGTTGCGAATCGAGCGCGCGAGCGTCGGATTGTCCTCGAGGAACTCTCCGCGTCCTGTAATCGCGCGCAGCCCGGTGCGCGTACGCTGCCATTCCGCCGCGATCTGACCGAAGACCCGCGCGCGCAGCGTCCGGTCGGGCACGAGCTCGGCATAGCGCGCCGCGATACCGAGGTCGGTCTTTGCGAGCACCATGTCGATGTTGGAGAGCAACGTACGGAAGAACGGCCAGCGCGCGTACATCGCGCGCAGCACCTCGAGCGAGCCGCCCTCACGTTCGATCCAGATTTCGACCGCGGCACCGAAGCCGTACCAGCCGGGCAGCATCACGCGGCACTGGCTCCAGCTGAAGACCCAGGGAATCGCGCGCAGGTCCTCGAGTCGCGCCGAACCCTTGCGCGCCGCGGGACGGCTGCCGATGTTCAGGTCGGCGATCTCGGCGATCGGCGTGGAGGCACGGAAGTACTCGAGGAAACCCGGCGTCTCGTGCACCAGCGCGCGGTAGGCCTGCAGCGCGCGCGCAGACAACGACTCCATCACTCGCGCGTCGTGTTCGCGTTCGGCATCGCTGCGCGGCCGCTCGGCGAGGCTCGCCTCGATGACCGAGGCCACGAGGATCTCGAGGTTGCGCCGGCCCGATTCCGGATCGGCGTACTTGCTCGCGATCACTTCGCCCTGCTCGGTCAGGCGCAGCGCGCCATCGACACTGCCTGCGGGTTGCGCGAGGATCGCATCATGGCTCGGACCGCCGCCGCGGCCGATCGTGCCGCCGCGGCCGTGGAACAGGCGCAGTCGCACGCCGTGGCGCTGCGCGACGTCGACGAGCGCGATCGACGCCTTGTGCAGCGACCAGTTGGAAGTCAGGAAGCCGCCGTCCTTGTTGCTGTCGGAGTAGCCGAGCATGATTTCCTGTTCGTTCCCGCGGGCGGCGACCCAGGCACGGTAGACCGGCTGGCGCAGGGCGGTATCGAGCACCACGTGCGCATGCTCGAGGTCGGCGATCGATTCGAACAGCGGGACGATGTCGACGGCCAGCCGCGGCGGGTCGCCCGGTCGGAGCAGGCCCGCTTCGCGCAGCAGTACCCCGACTTCGAGCAGGTCGGACACCGAGGTGCAATGCGAGATCACCGTGTGCGGGATCGCGCCCGCCCCGAAGCGCATCAGGCCGTCGGCGGCGGTCGCAAAAATCGCGAGCTCGCTGCGCACGAGCGGGGAGTACTCGAGATACGGCAAGCGCAGCGGACGTGGTCCCGCCAGCTCCTGCGCGAGGAGCGCGACGCGTGCGGCTTCGTCGAGCTCGCAATAGCCTGCCTCGACCCCCGCGTGCCCGAGCAGTTCCGCAACGACGCGTTCGTGTTCGCCCGCGTCCTGGCGCAGGTCGATCGGCGCGAGGTGAAAACCAAATACGCTTGCCTGCCGGCGCAGGTCACGCAGCGCGCCCTGCGCGAGGCGGCCTGCGCCCTGCGCCTCGAGCGCACGCGCGATCGCGTCGAGATCCGCCGCGAACGCCTCGGGACCGGGATAGGCGGGCTGAATGACAATCGGCGGCGTGCGCGGCTGCATTCCGACCAAGGACTCGGCGCTCGCCGCGAGGCGCGCGTAAATCGCGCTGAAGGCGCGGCGATACGGTTCGTCCGAGCGGTAGGGAGAGTCGTCGCCCGAGCTTTCGGCGAGCGCGACGATCTCGGGCGGTGCGGCCTTGATGCGGGTCGATACCGACAGCGCCTTGCCGAGGGCGTCGATCCGGTCCAGGTAGAAGGCGAATACGCGCCGCACCTGCTCGGTCAGCGCGTGTTCCAGCACTGCTGCGGTGACGGTGGGATTGCCGTCACGGTCGCCGCCGATCCAGGTGCCGATCGACAGGAACGCGGGCAGCGAAATCGCAGTGCCGGCGCCGAATCGGGCCTCGAGCGCGGCCTCCAGCTCGGCGTAGACCTGCGGCACCACAGTGAAGAACGTCGTCTCGAAATAGGCGAGCCCGTTCGAGATTTCATCCTGTACGTCGAGCTTCGCGAGTCGCAGCATCGACGTCAGCCAGAGGCGCAGTATCTCCGCGTGCAGTGCGTCATCGCGCGCGGCGTCCTGCGGCAGTTCGATCAGGCGTGCGATCTCGCGCTCGCAGTCGAGAATGCTTTGGCGCTGAACCTCGGTCGGGTGCGCAGTGAGCACGGGGCTCACGCGCGCGCGCGCGAACCAGGCGCGCAGGGCCTCGGGCGATACGCCCGCCTGGGCGACGCGCTCCAGCGCGTGCGAAAAGCTTCCCGGTCGAGGTGGCGCGTGCGCGGCGGCATGCGCGCGGCGGCGGCGATGTTGCTGCGCGTCCTCCGCGATGTTGAGCAGATGGGAAAAATAGCTGAATGCGCGCACGACGTGCAGCGTCTGCTCGATATCGAGTGCATCGAGCTGGTTTTCGAGCTCGACCTGGACGCGAGCGGTGTCGACGTCGGGATCGTCCTCCGAGCGCCTGAAGTTCACCGCAGTCTGACGGATGGACTCGATCCGCTCGAACATCGCGTCGCCGACCTGCTCGCGAATCACCTCACCGAGCAGCCGCCCGAGCAGGCGCCGGTCCTCGCGCAATTGTTCGTCCTTGGCGTCGGCGGCATCGTTCGGTTCGGTCGTCATGGCGCGCCGATTATAGGGGCGCGCGGCCGGCCGCCGGCTACACTCGGGCCTCGCCGTCAACGCGAGAACGCCGCGCATGAAAATCACTGCGATCGAGACCATCAACCTCGAGGCCTATCCGAACGTGCTCTGGGTGCAGGTGCACACCGATTCTGGCATCGTCGGGCTGGGCGAGACCTTCTATGCCGTGGAGCCGGTGATCGCGCATCTGCATCAGACGATCGCGCCCTATCTGCTTGGGCAGGACCCGGGCGCAATCGACCGCCACAGCCGTCACATGCTCTACAACTACCTCGGCTTCAAGAGTGTGGGCGCCGAGATGCGCGCCGCCTCGGCGGTTGACATCGCGCTGTGGGACATCCTGGGACAGGTCACGGGGCAGCCGATCTGCCAGTTGCTCGGCGGCGCTTCGCGCGAGCGCGTGCGTACCTACAACACCTGCGCGGGCTATGCGTATGTGCGCGCCAAATCCGAGCAGGGCACGGCGAACTTCGGCCTGCCGGGTGACAGCGGCCGCTACCAACCCTACGAAGACCTGGTCGGCTTCATGCGCTACGCCGACGAGCTTGCGCTGTCGTTGCTCGACGAAGGCTATACCGGCATGAAGATCTGGCCGTTCGACGCCTTTGCCGAGGCGAGCAATGGCACGGACATCACGGCCGCCGAACTCAAGCAGGCGCTGGTGCCGTTCGAGAAGATCCGCAAGGCGGTCGGCGACAAGATGAACATTCACGTCGAGTTCCATTCGCTGTGGAACCTGCCGGCCGCGATCAAGATCGCAAAGGCGCTCGAACCGTTCGACCCCTACTGGTTCGAGGATCCGATCAAGATGGACAACCTGGATGCGATCGCCGAGTACGCGCGGCGCACCGATGTCTGGGTGACCGCGAGCGAGACGCTTGCTACGCGCTGGGCATTCCGCGACCTGTTCGAGAAGCGCGCGGTGTCGGTCTGCATGTTCGACGTCGGCTGGTGTGGGGGGCTGTCGGAAGGCAAGAAGATTGCCACCATGGCCGAGGCCTACCAACTGCCGGTGGCGCCGCATGATTGCACCGGACCGGTGCTGCTCACCGCGTCGGTGCACCTGTCTCTGAATTGCACCAACACGCTGGTGCAAGAGGTGGTGCGCGCGTTCTACAGCAGCTGGTACGGTGAACTCGTCACCCAGCTGCCGCCGCTCGAAAATGGCATGATCAGCGCGCCGCCTGGGCCCGGGCTCGGCACGCAACTGCGACCCGAGGTGCTCAAGCGCAGCGACGCGCGCATCCGCCGCAGCAGCCTCTGAGCGCAGGCGGCGTCAGGCGTCGTGCCACTCCGCAACGGCATCGAGCGCGGCGCGCGTGGTGCGGAACCGGTTCGCCGGGTGCTTCGGGTCCTCGAAGCCGAATGAAATTCCGCACACGATCTGGCGGTCCTCGGCCAAGCCGAAGAACTCGCGCGTGAACTGCGGATGGCGCGCGAGCGCGGCCTGCGCGATGGAGGCGACGCCGAGGCTCTTGGCGGCGAGCGCGAAGTTGTTGACGTAGGCGCCGCAGTCGATCGCGCCGTAGACCCCGAGCGCCTCCTCCGTGGTCACGATCGCCGCGTGCGGCGCGCCGAACAGGTGGAAGTTCTCCATCGTCTGGCGGTTCCCGCCCTCCCGGTCGCCGCGCTGCACGCCGACCGCGGCGTAGAGCTGGAAGCCGCATTCGCGCCGCCGCTCGAGGTAGACCCCGCGGTATTCGCGCGGGAACGGATAGTCAGGCGTCGCGTCGTGCGTCGTCGCGTAGGCAAACAAGGCGTTGCGAAAGCGCTCGGTCGCTGCACCCGAGGTAATGACGACCTTCCACGGCTGCGAGTTGCACCAGGAGGGCGTGCGCTGGGCGAGTGCAAGGATCTTGTCGATCGTCTCGCGCGGCACGGGCTGCGGAAGATAACCGCGGCAGCTGTACCGTTCGGCGAGCAGCGTTGCAAGGGCGTCTGAGTGCGGGGTCATGACAGGCACGGTCAATCGGTTTCGGCAAGGCCGCGAGCTTACAACAGACCCTGTGATCTAATCGGCCGCAGACCGAGGCCACACCATGGCGAAGCGCATCCTGATCGCGCAAGCGAAGCACGAAACGAACACGTTTTCGAACCTGCCGACCGATCTGCAGGCCTACGCCAATCGGATGCTGCGCTACGGCGACGCGATACCGGGCGCGGTGCGCGGCACCAACATCGAGCTGGCCGGTGTTCTCGAGGTGGCCGAGCGCGAAGGCTGGGCGTTGACGTTCAGCGTGGCCGCGGACGCCACGCCGTCGGGAAAGCTCACCGCAGACTGCTGGACGCATCTCAAGCAGACAATCCTGAATACCCTGGAGCAGAAAGGCCCGTTCGACGGCATCCTGCTCGCGCTGCACGGCGCGATGGTGACCGAGACCACGGAGGACGGCGAGGGGGATCTGCTGGGCGAGATTCGGGCCCGGGTGGGTCCGGCGCTGCCCGTCGTCGCGACGCTCGACCTGCATGCCAACGTGACCGACGCCATGGCGCGGCACGCCAATGCGTTCGTGACCTACCGCAGTTACCCCCACATCGACATGGCTGCGCGCGGCACCGAGGCGGCAGCGCTGATGGCGCGCGTACTGCGCGGCGAAATCCAGCCGCGCACGCTTGTGCGGCGCGGCCCACAGCTCGACGGTGCAGACCACGGGCGCAGCCAGTCCGGGCCGATGGTCGAACTGCTTGCGCGTGCCGAGCGCCACATGCAGGAGTCCGGAATCCTGGTGGTCAATGTCCAGGCGGGTTTTCCGTGGGCCGATATCCGCGACGTGGGTCCGTCGGTCGCGGTCAGCTACGACACGCAGGTCGCGGGTACGGATGGGCGCGCCGCGGCGATTGCCGATCAGATGATCGCGAGCGTCTGGAAAACGCGGCACGAAAAATCGATCACGCACCTCAGTACGTTTGATGCGATTGCGCGCTGTGCGCAAGTGGAATTCGATGGTCGACCGATCGTGCTGGCGGACTTCAGCGACAACCCGGGCGGCGGCAGCTACGGCGATTCGACCGCGCTGCTCGAGGCGATGGTCGACGCGCGGCTCGAGAACGCCGCATTTGCGCTGATCGCGGATGCCGAGACCGCAGCGATCGCGCATCGCGCGGGAAAGGGTGCTGAAATACGACTTCGCCTGGGCGGCAAGCACGATCCCCAACTTGCGCCAGGGTTCGACATCGCGGCCCGGGTCGTTTCGCTAAGCGACGGCCGCTTCGTCTACGAGGGGCCGATGCAGCGCGGGATTTCAGCGTCCATGGGACCGAGCGCGGTGCTACGCATCGGTGGCATCGACGTCGTGGTCGCGTCAAACCGGTTTCAAGTCTACGACCGTCAGTTTTTCGCCTCGCAGGGCATCGATCCCGCGGCAAAGCGGGTCCTCGCGGTCAAGTCCGCGCATCATTTCCGCGCCGCGTTCGCGCCGATCGCGCGCGAGATACTGGTGGTCGACGCGGCGGGAATCACCTCGCCCGATCCGAAGAAATTTCCCTACCGCAACGTGCGCCGGCCGATCTGGCCGCTCGACATGGAGTAGCCGGGGCGTCGGGCAGCACCGGTCCGTGTCGTGATCTAATGCGACGCATGCTAAACGCGAGCCAAATCGAGACGTGCTACGCAAAGAGCGGTGCGCTCAATATCGCCTACCAGGTCTTTGGGGAGGGCGCCGTCGACCTGGTCTTCATTCCGGGCTGGGCGTCGAACGTCGAGAACATCTGGACGCTTCCCGAATTCGCGCAGTTCGCTCAAAAGCTCGCGCAGTTCGCGCGTGTGATCCTGCTCGATCGGCGCGGAACGGGTCTGTCGGACCCCGTCCCCGACCCGCCGACCTTCGAGGAGCGCATGGACGACGTGCGCGCCGTGCTCGACGCGGCGGGGTGGGAACGTGCGGTGATCTGGGGTGTATCCGAAGGCGGGCCGATGGCAATGCTGTTTGCCGCGACCTATCCCGCGCGGGTGGCGGCGCTGATCCTCTATGGCACCTTCGCGCGGTTTACTCGGGCGGAGGACTATCCGCCCGGCTTTCCGCCGAAGGTGAACGAGAAGTGGCTCGCGACGGTCGAATCGAACTGGGGCACGGGCGAGCTATCACGTTACTTCGCACCGAGCCGGGCGTCGGAGCCTGCCCAAATGCGCCGCCTCGCGCGGCTCGAGCGTCTCGCGATGAGCCCGGGCACCGCACTGAAACTGTTCACGATGCTGACCCAGACCGACGTGCGTCACGTGCTGCCGTCGATCCGCGTACCGACGCTGATCCTGCACCGCGTCGGTGATCAGCCGGTGAGCGTGAAACATGCGCGTTACCTCGCCGAGCAGATTGCCGGCGCGAAGTACGTCGAACTGCCCGGCGAGGACCACATGCCCATGATGGGCGACATCGACGCCATACTGGGCGAGGCGCGCGAATTCCTCACTGGTGAGCGGGCGGCGCCCGAAATCGATCGGGTGCTGACGACGATCCTGTTCTGCGACATTGTCGATTCGACCGTTCGCGCCACCGAGCTTGGCGACCGGGAATGGAAGGCGTTACTCGCGCGCTTCTATGCGCTGGCGGACGCCAAGCTCAAGCACTTCCGCGGACGCCTGCTGGACAACGCGGGCGATGGGTTATTCGCCGCGTTCGATGGCCCGGCGCGGGCCGTGCGTTGCGGTGCGGCGCTGGCCGAGGCGGTGCGGGCGCTCGGCCTGCGTTTGCGCGTCGGCGTCCATACGGGTGAGTGTGAAGTGCTGGGAGAGAAGTACAGCGGCATCGCGGTGCACCTCGGCGCGCGCGTGGCCGCCGCGGCCGAACCCGATCAGCTACTGGTCTCGTCGACCGTGAGGGATCTCGTCGTGGGATCGGGCCTCCAGTTCGAGGATCTCGGGCCTCGGACGTTCAAAGGCGTGCCCGATCCGTGGCGACTCTTCCGGATGATCTGATCGCGGACCGTGGAAAGGTTTTGGCCGCTTCGACGACGAAGTGCCATGTCCATGAGGAGAGTGACCATGCGCAGCGTGCTGGTTTCGGTGTTCCTGCTGTTTGCTGGTTCCGTCGCGGCGGAAATGCCCCCGATCTTTTCCGACGGTGCCGGCGCGATCCGGGGTTACGACCCGGTCGCCTATTTCATCCAGGGCAAGCCAGTCCAGGGTTCCAAGCAGTACACGTATCAGTGGCGCGGCGCGAACTGGCGGTTCGCGAGCGCCGAGAACCGCGACCGCTTCGCCGCCATGCCGGAGAAGTACGCGCCGCAGTACGGCGGCTACTGCGCCTACGGCGTCGCGCAAGGCTACGCGGTCAAGATCGAGCCCGAGGCCTGGAGCATCGTGGATGGCAAGCTCTATCTCAATTACAGCCTCGGGGTACAGGAAGACTGGAAGCAGGACGTGCCGGGCTACCTGCGCAGGGCGGACGCCAACTGGCCGAACGTGCTCGGGCGCTAAAGGCGCGTGTCAGCCTGACGCGGCGTTTTTGTTGAAGCGCTCGAGTCCGAGGGCCTCGCGCAGATCCTGCGTCGCTGCTGCCTTGTCGTCCTCGAGCGGGATCCCGGTTGCGTCCGCAATCTTCACCACCGCGTTGAAGGAGGCAACGATCGCCGCGGCGTCGATCAGTCCGGCAGGGCCCAGCGTCCGGTAGATTGTCCCGCGGGCGAGCGTCTGCCGATCCCGGTCCTCACCCAGCATTGCCTCGCCGAACTCGAGCAACTCGGCCGCGTTGGGCACAGCCACGCGGCCGCCGTCACCCGAGAGCACCGCGTCGAGTTCCACCTCGTCGCCAGCATGTTGGCCGCTCGCACGGAGCAGCGCCGAATGGCTGACGGTTCAGTAGTAGCAGCCGTTCAGCGCCGAAACCCTGCCCGCGAGAAGTTCGATCTGGGGGTGGGTCAGCGCGCGGTGCGCCGTACCGAAGGCGCGGATCTCGTGGTCCTTCAGATACAACTCGACGTCCAGGTCGAAGAAGTTGAACACCTCCTGCGGCACCAGGCTGAGCGCCCAATGGATGTTCTTCGCGCCGTGCACTGCATAAGGATCGGGATCATCGGGCGTCAGGTCTTGCGGCGCGACCATGGATACCCAGGCGAGGTCGCGCCTGGCACCCGCCGGGCGGCGCCGCTGGGGCTCGCCTGGCAGCGGCGCTGGCAATGGGCGCAGTTCAAGACCAAGGGCGAGATCGAAGCTGTCGAGCGCCGTGATGAGGGCGACGACGCCGACAGCCTCGACGTATTCCTCCTCGCTGATGCCTGCCGCAAAGCGTTCGTTCACCCAGCTGCGCTTCAGCCGGCCCGCATCGGTCGCGATTCGGTGGACGATTTCCACCACCGGCTCAGGCAGTACGCCGAGGCCGTCGTGCGATCCGGGTACCGTGTATGGGGAAAGCGCTTCCTTGCGCCGCCGGCACAGCGCGCAGGTTTTCGCGTTGCGTACTTCGGCCGCAATCGCAAGGCGCTCGGCGCCGGTCCACCAGGTCCCGGGCGCGGCAAGGCGCGACCAGGCGCGCTCGAGCTCGCGCGCGAGGCCGTCGCGGATCGGCAGCCCGCGTGGATCGAGATCGCTGTTCAGTTGCATGGTCGTTCCCCCGGGGGTGATCGACGAATCAAGCGCGCCGTCGGCGGCTCGGTTCGAGTGTAGCCGACACGATCCAACCTTCCGGCTGCGGCACGCGCTTAGGCATCCCGTAGTTCGGCTGCGTTGCGGCCCATGCCGCCTGTACTGTGCACAATACTGCGTCGAGCGCATCGCCGCTCGCATCGTCAACGAGTTGTTTGCGCAGCGCCGGTCGAGCGAATGAGACGCGAATATCGAGTCGCGGCGCACCCGCTTCGAGCGCGGCGACGATCGTGCGCCGTGCTGCGCGTCGCTCCGGCGTTTGCTTCGCGCGGCTGTCGTTCTTGTAGGACGCGCGCGTGATCGAACGCGCGAGCAGCCCAGGATAGGCTTCGAGCGCGATGCGCCTGCGATCGCCCTGCGCAAGACCTGGAACGTGCAGTCCCGCAGCCGCGAGCCGCGGCGCGCCCTCGTGGAACATGAGCGCGACCGGCGGGTTGACGAGTTTCATCGGGCTCGACGAACCGGCGGGAAGGTCGGTTGCGCGATGCGCGTACTTGCGCCCGGGCGGGCGCGACGCGCGGTAGCCCTCGAGAATGCCGCGAAACTCCGTGCGCGAGAGCGCAGCGCAGAACGCGACGAGCGCTGTCCATTCTCGCGGCCACCGCAGATCGGCGACGAGTTCCAGCGGCAGCCCAAAGGGGAAATCGAACCCACCGACCCAGGGTCCAAGCCGGTCGAGGAGGTGTTCAAAGGCGTCAAACTCGGTAAGTGATTCGAGCGCGTCGATGCGCAGGCGTTTCCCGGTCGCCACACCGTGGGCGACGACAATCGGCTTCGCCTTGCGCGGCGCCGAAGTGAAATCGACGCCGACGACCTTCACCGGCGTTCGAGCTGCACCCACAACTGCGCGTCGAAGGGGAAGCGCGCGGTCGCGGAGAACGGCGCGCCCGCGGGCAGGTCGAGTTCGGCTGCGGGTTTGACCAGCACCTTCTCGACCGATACGGAGCGCAGTGTCCAGGCGCCGAACAGGGACCTGAATTCGGGGCTGCGCTTGAGCAACCGGGCGACGAAGGCGTTCGCGTGGCCTTGCTGCGGACGCCCACGCGTCGCGTTCCAGCCAGGAGCGCTCGAGGCTTCACGCGCGAGCAGGGCTGAAAGCCAGGGATAGCGCACGATGCGGCCAAAACCGACGCTGATCGCGGGCGCCTGCGCCGCGCTCGCGCGCAGCGTGGCGACCGCGGTCACGGTCGAAGCGCGCGACAGCGGACAGTCTGGCCGCAACCGGAAGAAGGGTCGCTGCCCCACGTCGGCGTGCTGCTCGATCCGCACCGCGCAGTCGGGCGTCGTGACGCGCATTTCGCCGATGGGCGATCCAACCAGTGCGACCATGAGTGCGACGGTTTCGACCATCGGCTCAGCGCCGGCGCGCAGATTTCGCTGCGCGGCGCAGGATCTCGACCACGGCGTAGCCCATCATCGCGGCGCCGAGTGCGACGAGCAGCCAGGCCTTGGCCGGCTCACCAAGCGCGGGCGCGAAGGCCGGCGGCGTGTCGGCCGCGAGGCCGTAGATGCCGAGCCCGGCGGCAGTCGCGCCGAGGACGTCGATCGCGATCAGCGTCAGCGGGATGCCCAGCCGCGGGCGCTCGGCCGCGGTCATACGCCGGCGTCGGCGAGCGCCTGCGCCGACAGATTGTGGATGCGCCCGAACCCGGCGACGTAACGCGCGTCATTCGGACGGATCGCCCAGAACGCAAAGTCGGCCAGTTCGAAGTTGATCGTCGATTCGGGATAGCGCGCGAGCCATGCGCGCTTCAGCGCATCGAACGCGGCACCGTCATTCGGCAGCCGTGTCGCCGTGCCGCGCAGCGTGACGCGCGCGAGGGTGAAGGGGTCGGCACGCCCGTCGTCGTCCTGCGCGATCGAGAGCGCCACGCGCGGATCCTTTTCCATGTCCTGCGTATGCCAGGCCAGGCGGCTGACGTGGACGTGGAATAGCGAGAAATCCGCCGCAGGGAGGAATAGCGTCATCGACACCATCGGCGCCGCAGCACGCAGCGTGCCGAGGTGCGCAATGCGCGTGCCCCGCAGAAGGCGCTGCAGCGTGGCGCGTTCGTCGGCCGTCATCGCAGCCATTGTAAACTTCGTGCCGGACCCTCTCGCTGGAATCCGCGTGCGCTACGAACTCCTGGTCGGCCTGCGCTATACGCGCGCCAAGCGCCGTAACCATTTCATCAGTTTCATTTCCGCCACCTCGATGGCGGGCATCGCGCTTGGCGTGGCCGCGTTGATCGTCGTGCTATCGGTGATGAACGGTTTCCAGGACGAGTTGCGCGCGCGCATTCTCGCGGTGGTGTCGCACGTGCAGGTCTTCGGCGACGGCGAGCGGCTTGCGAACTGGGAGGGGGTGGCAGCGGTCGCGGCGCAACATCCGCGTGTGATCGAGAGCGCGCCCTTCATCAATGCGCAGGGCATGTTCTCGCGCGGCAGCACGGTTCGAGGCGCGATCGTGCGCGGCATCCTGCCGCAGCGCGAACTGAAGGTGTCCGACCTCGGCGGGCACATGCGCAGCGGCACGCTCGAGGCGCTCAAGCCGGGTGCCTTCCGCGTCGTGCTTGGCGTCGATCTGGCGCGCATGCTGGGCGTGCTGCCGGGCGACAAGGTCACGCTGATCGCCCCGCAGGGGCTGGTGACGCCCGCCGGCGTCATCCCGCGCCTCAAGCAGTTCACGGTCGCCGGTCTGTTCGAGATCGGGATGTACGAATACGACTCGGGGCTCGCCCTGATCCATCTCGCAGATGCGCAAAAGCTCTACCAGATGGATGACCGCGTGTCCGGCCTGCGACTCAAGCTCGACGACCTGTTTGCCGCGCGTGCCGTCGCGCGCGACATGACGCGGCGCCTTGTGGCCGGCAGCTACGCGGTCGACTGGACGCGCAGCCACGCGAACTTTTTCCGTGCCGTGGCGATCGAGAAGCGCATGATGTTCATCATCCTCACGCTGATCGTCGCGGTGGCAGCATTCAACATCGTTTCGACGCTCGTGATGCTGGTCACCGACAAGCATGCGGACATCGCGATCCTGCGCACACTCGGCGCCGCGCCGCGCTCGATCATGCAGATCTTCATGGTGCAGGGCGTCTTGATCGGCGTCATCGGCACCCTGGCGGGGGTTGTGCTCGGCGTCGTCGTCGGCCTGAACGTCGACACCGTGGTGCCGGCGATCGAGCAGCTGCTGGGCTTCAAGTTTCTCGCCAAGGACGTCTACTACATCGCCGATCTGCCCTCCGACGTCCAGCTGAATGACGTCGTGCCGATTGGTCTGGTGTCGCTCGTGCTCTCGTTTGTCGCGACGCTCTATCCGAGTTGGCGCGCGTCGCGGGTAAACCCCGCGGAGGCACTGCGCTATGAGTGACGCAGTGCCGGTGCTCGCCTGCCGGGGCTTGCGCAAGACCTACCAGGGCCCGCAGGCCGTGCAGGTGCTGCTCGGCGTTGACTTCGCGGTGGGATCGGGCGAGCGCGTCGCGATCATGGGCAAGTCGGGATCTGGAAAATCGACGCTGCTGCATCTGCTCGGTGGGCTAGACGCGCCGAGCGCGGGTGAGGTGCTGCTCGAGGGCCGACCCTTCAGTGCGATGAATGAAGCCGAGCGGGGCCGGGCGCGCAACGAGAAGGTCGGCTTCGTCTACCAATTCCATCACCTGCTGCCAGAATTCACCGCTGAGGAAAACGTTGCGATGCCGCTCTTCATCCGGCGCATGGCGCGCGGCGCCGCGCTGGCGCGTGCGCGCGCGGTGCTCGAGGAGATCGGGCTCGGCGCGCGCGTCGCGCATCGGCCCTCGGAGCTCTCGGGCGGCGAGCGCCAGCGCTGCGCGTTCGCGCGCGCGCTCGTCACCAAGCCCGCGGCGGTGCTGGCCGACGAGCCGACGGGCAATCTCGACACGCACACCGCCGACGAGGTGTTCGAGGCGATGCTCGCGCTGTCGGCCTCGCGCGGCACGGCGTTCGTGATCGTGACGCACGATGCGGCCCTTGCGGCGCGTGCGGGGCGCATTCTGGAACTGCGCGAGGGTCTACTCCACGCCGTCTCCGGCGCGTAGCGCTGCGTATCGCAGGACAAATTTGTCGGGAAACCATCGATGGCCAAAGTCCGAATCAAGCGACTGCGAAAGTTTCTCAAGCCCTACCGCGTCACGCGCGGCAAGGACTTCCGGCTCAAGGACCACGATCCGGGCGACACGCACGACTTTCGGTCGGAGCAGAAGAGCGAAGCCAAGGAACTGCTCGCGCGGGGCGTCGAGTGGCTCGCCGAGGAACAGGACAAGCTGTACGCGCAGGATCGCTGGAGCGTGCTGCTCGCGTTCCAGGCGATGGACGCCGCCGGCAAGGACGGCGCGATCAAGCACGTGATGTCCGGCGTCAATCCGCAGGGCGTGCAGGTCACCTCGTTCAAGGCACCCTCGAGCGAGGATCTGGACCACGACTTCATGTGGCGCTGCATGAAGGCGCTGCCCGAGCGTGGCCGCATCGGCATCTTCAACCGCAGCTACTATGAGGAAGTGCTCGTCGTCCGGGTGCACGAGGCGCTGCTCGCCAAGCAGAAGCTGCCCGCGCAAGTCATGACGAAGAAAATCTGGGCGGAGCGCTTCGAGGACATCGTCAATATCGAGCGCTATCTCGCGCGCAACGGCTACCTGATCCTCAAGTTCTTCCTCAATCTGTCGCGCCGGGAGCAGAAGAAGCGCTTCATGGAGCGGCTCGACAACCCGGACAAGAACTGGAAGTACTCGAGCGCGGATGCGCGTGAACGCGGCTACTGGAACGCGTACATGAAGGCCTACGAGGATTTGATTCGGCATACCGCGGCGCCGCACGCGCCGTGGTACGTGGTGCCGGCCGACAACAAGTGGTTCAGCCGGTTGGTGGTCGCGGCGGCGATCGTCGAGGCGATGGAAGGCCTCAACCTGCACTATCCGAAGGTCGGGCCGGAAAAGAAGAAGGAACTCGCCGCGGCGCGCAAACTGCTCGTTGCAGAGAAAGGCTGACGCCTCCCGGCAGCGGCTACTTCTCGGTCAGCGTCCAGGCCCCGTCCCAGTCCTCGGGTGGCGGCGCGTTCTGGTAGTGGCGCGCGCGGTCGATGTAGATCGCGCACACCTTGTCGTCCACACGCAAGCGCATGGCCTCCTCGAAGGAACCCGCCGCCTCCTTGAAGCGGCGTCCGCGGTACTGGTCCGATGCCAGGCGGTAGAGCTGGAGGAACTCGGGCAGCTTCGCGAAGCTCGATTCGCTGTGATAGTCGAGGATCTCGTGTACGGCGACGGGCTGGGTCTTGCCCTTGACGATGACATTGTCGACGATCCGGCTGCGGTAGGTTCCGCGCAGTTTGCGGAAGGTGTTGTCACTCACCAGTATCTGCGTGCCGTAGGTCTTGCAGGCGCTCTCGAGCCGCGAGGCGAGATTGACGCCGTCGCCGATCATGGTGAAGTCCATGCGTTTGGGCGAGCCGATGTTCCCCGCGATGAGGCTGTCGGTGTTCAGGCCGATGCCGATATTGACCGGCAGCTTGCCCTCCGCCGTGCGCGCCTCATTCCACTGCGTGAGAATGCGGATCATGCCGATTGCAGCGCGCACCGCGCGGTCTTCGTCGTCCTCGTGCGGCACCGGCACGCCGAATCCGGCCATGATCGCGTCGCCGATGAACTTGTCGAGCATCCCGCCGTGCGCCTGGATGCACTCGACCATCAGCGTGAAGTACTCGTTCAGCAGGCCGACGGTCGCGGCCGCACCGAGCTTCTCGGTGACGGAGGTGAAGCCGCGAATGTCGGAAAACAGCACCGTCGCGGTGATCGCCTGCCCGCCGAGCAGGTCAGCGCCCGTGGACATCAGCTGGTCGGCGATCGACGCATCCATGTAGCGCGACATGGTGGCCTTCATGCGCTTTTCAGAGCTGATATCCTCGATCAGCAGCATCGTGCCGAGCGCCTTCTGCTCCCCGCGCAGCGGCATCACGGTGAGATTGACCGACACCGGCTCGCGCTCGATTTCGAGCACCGCGTCCATCGAGGTTTCGAGCGCCAGCGTTTCCTCGACGCGTTTGATCCGATCGAGCACCCAGGCGTTCGCGTCGCTGAAGATCGCATCGGCGGGGCGACCTGCGAGCTCGCCCGGGCCGGCGCGTAGGATGCGGTGCCCGGCAGCGTTGCAGGTCACGACCTTGCGCGCCTCGTCGAGCGTGATGACGCCGTTGGTCATCGATTCGAGCATGCTCTCGTTGTAATTCTTCATCGCCTGGACATCGGCGAACAGCTTCGCGTTCTCCAGTGCGATCGAGACCTGAGCGGTAAAGGCCTTCAGGCGCTGCTCGTCCTCCGCGTTGAACGGACCCGTACGCTTGTTGAGCACCTGGGTCACGCCGATCGTCTTGCCCTGCTGGTTGACCACCGGCACGCACAGAATCGAGCGCGTGAAGAACCCGGTCTTCTTGTCGAACGCCGGATTGAAGCGCAGGTCGGCGTAGGCATAGGGGATGTTGATCGCCTTGCCCGAGGTGAACACCACGCCTGCGATGCCGAGGTGGTTCGGCAGGCGGATCTGCGTCGCAGCAAGTCCCTGGCCGACCTCGGACCAGAGCTCGTTCGTCTTCTCGTCGTTCAGGAACAGGGTCGAACGCTCGGCATCGAGCATCCGTGTCGCCTCGCTCATGACCTTCTGCAGCAGCGACCCGATCTTGATGTCGGCGGTCATCTCCGAGACCATGTCGAGGAACTCGAGCTCCTGCTTGCGGATTCCGTTCATGCGCTCGATGTATTGCGCGGTCTGCAGCGCGATCGCGCCCTGCGTGGTCATTTCCTCCAGCAGCCGCGCATCGGCGCGCCCGAACTTGCCCTTCGCCTTGTTGAGCGCCTGGGCGACCCCGATGACTTCGCCTTTCACGGTGCGGATCGGCACACACAGAATGCTCTGCGTGACATAGCCCGTCTGCTCGTCGATCGACCGGTTGAAGCGCGGGTCGGCGTAGGCGTCGTGAATGATCAGCACGTCCCCGCTTTGAAAGACATGCCCGGCGATACCGCTCGTGTTGAGCAGCCGGATTTCCCGGTTGACGTTGCCCTGCGCGACCCGCGAGTAGAGTTCGCCGGTGATCTCGTCGTTCAGGAACAGCGACCCGCGTTCGGCGCCGATTTCGTTCGACGTGAGCGCGATCAGGGCATAGAGGACTTCGTCGAGCGAGTCCATCGCGGCCATCTTGCGCGTGATGTCGAGCATCAGCTCGACGTGGCGCAGGCGCCGCGTGCCATCGAGCCCGGCCGGCGCACTGCGTTTGCGGGCGCGTTTACGTTCCGCCGGGGCCGTGGGCGTGAGCTGCGTCAGCTGCGCCCGCTCATCCTTCATGGCGTTGCTCCAGTTGCGCGCGCAGGTCCTGCACGGTGGCCTGCAGCTGCGCGCGTTCACTCTGGTGTTGGCGCTCGAGCGCCTGCTCGCGCTCGGCGTGTTCGGCCTGCTCGCGCTCCATGACTTCGCGCAGCGCGGTGGCCGCGTGCTTGAGCTGCGCGCTCTCCTCGTTGAACGACGCGAGCGCTTGCTGAATCGCCGCGTCGCGTTCCGTCTGCGCGCGCTCGATACCCTCCCGCAGGCTGTCCACCGTGGCACGCAGATCCTTGATCTCGGCCGCGGCGTGTTGCACGGCGTCCGCGACCGCTTTCTCGCGCTCGCCCTCGGCGCGCTCAAGCACCTGGCGCAGCTCGCCCACGGTCGCGTGCAGCTGGGCAACCTCATCGGCGGACGCCGTGATCGCCTGTTGTACCTCGGCCTCCTTCTCGGCGCGGCTTTGCTCGAGGGCTTCGCGGGTCGCGAACAGCGCGTGCTTCAAGGCCTCGAGCGCGCGCTCGTCGACGATGGTGCGCTCCGGGGCCGTGGCCGGTGGGGGCGTGCCCGGCTTTGCGTTGGGATGTAGCGTCGCCAAAAACTGTCTCCCTCAAGCGTCGATGCTAACACCGGCGGGTGGCGAATCGAACCGCTCGACCGGCGGCCTGCGCGTCATCCGAGGCGCGGGCGGCCGCGTTTGAGACTGGGAGATGATGCCGGCGGCCCTCGGATTCGTACTCGGCGTGGCACTGTTGCAGCAGCAGTCGACGCTCCCCGCGTCGGCGTGGCGCTGGGCCTTGCCCGTGGTCGTTGCCGTGTTCCTGTGGACGGCGCTCCGCCGGACCGAGCGGACCGCGTGGGCGCGGGTGGCCGCGATTCCGATTGCAGCCGTGGCGGGATTCCTCTGGGCCGCCGGCCAGGCGCAGTCGCGTATCGACGATCGGCTCGCCCCCGAACTCGAGGGGCGGGATCTCGCCGTCGTCGGCGTGGTGTCGGGTCTGCCCGCGCTCGCCGAGCGCGTGATCCGCTTCGATTTCGAGCCCGAGCGCGCACCGGGTGGCGTGCGCCTGCCGCAGCGCATCCGGCTTGCCTGGTATCGCGCCGCGCCGCCCGCGGGCGAAGGTTTCGCGCCGCCGCAGCCGGGCGAGCGTTGGCGGCTGACGGTGCGGCTCAAACGCCCGCATGGTTTGCTCAATCCGGGCGGATTCGACTACGAAGCCTGGCTGCTCCAACACGGCCTCGGCGCAACCGGTTATGTGCGTTCGCCACCGCGCACACCCCGTGGACCGCGCGCGACGCATGACAGCTACGCCGGGAACCTGCGGCTCGGCGTGCGTAACAGCGCGCTCGATCGCATCGCGCAGGCGCGCGCCGCGGTACGCGACCGCTTCAGGCGTGTGCTCGGCGCGCGGCCGGCCGCCGGGATACTGGCCGCCCTTGCCGTCGGGGACCAGCACGCGATCGCGAACGAAGAGTGGCGACTGTTTCAGCGTACCGGGGTCACGCATCTGATGAGCATCTCCGGCTTGCACGTGACGCTGGTGTCGGGTCTTGCGGCCTGGCTGGTCGCCTCCGGCTGGCGGCGTGTGCCGCGCGCGGCGCTCGCGCTTCCTGCGCGCAAGGCCGCCGCAGTGGCTGCCATCCTGGCCGCCCTCGGTTATACCTTGCTCGCGGGTTTCGCCGTACCCGCGCAGCGCAGCTTCTTCATGGTGAGCGTTGTCGCGGCTGCGTTGTGGAGCGGGCGGATTGCTTCGCCCGGGCGAACGCTCGCGCTGGCGCTGCTCGCAGTCGTGATCGCGGATCCCTGGGCCCCGCTCGCGCCGGGATTCTGGCTTTCGTTTGGCGCGGTGGCGCTCATTTTTTACGTCAGCGCGGGCTGGAGCGCAGCCGAGCCGCGGCTTTGGCAGTGGGCCCGGATCCAGTGGGCCATCACGCTGGGTCTCGCACCTGCCGTGCTGCTGCTGTTTTCGCAGCTGTCAGTGATCGGGCCGGTCGCGAACGCGGTGGCGATTCCACTCATCTCGGTCGTCGTCACGCCGATTGCCCTCGCCGCGGCCGCGCTCCCAGTGGACGCGCTGATGCACGCAGGCGCGTGGCTCGTCGAACGCCTGCTCGAATTTCTGGAATGGTGCGACACGCTGCCGGGTGCGTTCAGGCCGCACGCCGCGCCGCCGCTGTGGCGCGTGTGCGTCGCGCTGGGCGGCGTCGCCTGGCTGCTGGCGCCGCGCGGCGTGCCGTGGCGCGCCGGTGGCATCGCGTTGTTGCTGCCGGCCTTCGCCTGGTCCCCGCCGGGGCCGGCGTCCGGCGAGGCGTGGATCCACACGCTCGATGTCGGGCAGGGCCTGGCGGTGGTCGTGCGCACCGCAGGCCATGCGCTGCTCTACGACGCCGGGCCGCGCTACGGACCCGAGGCCGACAGCGGCGGGCGCGTGGTGTTGCCGTTTCTGCGTGCCCAGGGACTCGCGCGACTCGATGTCGTGATGCTGACCCATGCCGATCGCGACCATGTCGGCGGCGCCCTGACGGTGATGCAGGCGATCGAGACCGATCGCGTGCGCGCCTCGCTCGATGATTCACACCCGGCACTGGTCCTGGCGGCGGCGCGGGTGCCCTGTGCCCGTGGTCAGGCCTGGACCTGGGATGGCGTCCGGTTTCGGCTGCTCTATCCGCTGGCTTCGCGGATCGATGCCCCTGCGCGCGGCCGCGCGAACAACCGCAGTTGCGTCCTGCAGGTCAGCGCAGGCGCGCGCAGGATGCTGCTGACCGGGGACATCGAGCGCAGTGCCGAGGCGGCGCTTATTGCGGCGGCCGGGCCGACCGACGCGCTGCGCGCCGACGTTCTGCTCGTACCGCACCATGGCAGCCGAACGTCGTCGAGCGTGGACTTCGTCGCGGCGGTGGCGCCGCGCTGGGCCTTGATTCCGGTCGGCTATCGCAGTCGCTTCGGCCACCCCCATCGCCGCGTCCTCGAACGCTATCGCGCGCTCGGCGCGGCCGTGTTGCGTACCGACCTGCACGGCGGTTTGGCGGTTCGCCTTGCGCCCGATGGAGTCGAGCTGCGTGCCGCGCGCCTTGACGCAGGCCGCTATTGGCACGCGGTACCGCCCAGTTAAAATCGCGCTGGCGATTCGCATTGCGTGTGCCTTGGGTTCATGTTGCAGTGTGCGCCGCGCACCGACTCTTTCAACCAGCACATTTCCATTTCCTTCGACAACGTGCTTACGGCAGTGGTCCGCGTTACCGGCACCGGCCGACTCGTCGAATTCGGCGAGCGGGTCCGCGCGCTGATGGTGCGCGACCCCGATGCGCCGCGCTCCGACTACACCGAGCATCACGTCGACGGCGTGCTCGAATATCGGTTCGAGACGCAGGAGGGCATTCCCTTTCCGGCGTTCGCGTCGGCCTCGGCCGAATTCCCCGAGCTGCGCGTCGAGGCCGAATGGGAGAACGCGGGGCAGGGCGTGGGCGGGCGGGCCGTGATCGAAAACGGACGCCTCGTCGAGCAGCAGAGCGTGCCGCTTGAGCCGAGCACGCTGGGCGTCGCAATCGATATCGGTCAACGTGGAGAACTCGCGTTCGCGATGGTCTGCGTCAAACGCGATGCCGCCTGGCTCGGCTATTGCGCCGACGGATCGCGTCACGCCTATTTTGAATTCGACGCCGGGTTGTTGCGTCTTGCCGAAGACGCCGGGACGCGCTGGACGCGGCGTCTGGAGGGCGATCGCGTCGTGCCGCTCGACGCAGCGATCGACGATGTGCTGCTCGCCGAACTCGAAGATCTCGCATTTCGCTTCGCGGGTGACTGGTTGTGGTTCGACGAGGCCGCAGAGCAGGAGACCACGCTCGAGCGCCAGCGCTATTCCAACCATGGCTGGCCGGTACAGGGCGCGAACCTCAAGGCCGAGCGCATACTGGCGCTCGGTCCCGGACGGCAGTTCGACGGACTTGCGCCCGAGGCGCGCGCCCTGCTCGGGCAACTGCGCAATGCGTGGGAGACGATGCAATGACGACGGACACGGAATTTCGCAAGCGCTCGGTGCAATGCCTGTCACCCGCGGGTTTGCACCGGATGGCGTACCTCGAGTGGGGTGATCCACGCAATCCGAACGTGGTCGTGTGCGTGCACGGACTGACGCGCAGCGCGCGAGACTTCGACGCGCTGGCGCGTACGCTATGCAATCAGTTCCGGGTCGTGTGCCCGGATGTCGTCGGTCGCGGCGACTCCGATTGCCTCGCCGACCCGATGCACTACGTATTGCCGCAGTACCTCGCCGACATGGTGACGCTGGTCGCGCGCCTCGATGTTGCGCGGGTGCACTGGGTGGGCACGTCGATGGGCGGGCTGATCGGCATGTTCCTCGCGGCGCAAAAGGCCGCGCCGGTGGCGCGACTTGTCCTAAACGATGCGGGACCCGTCGTGACGCGCATCTCGCTCGAGCGGATTGCGACCTATGTCGGCGTCGCGCCGACGCTGCGCTCGATCGAGGAGGCCGAGGTGATGGTGCGCGCGATTTCCCAGCCCTTCGGCGCCCACACGGATGCGGAATGGCGCCTGCTCACCGAAAATTACGTGCGCGAGAACGCGGACGGCAGCTATCGCCTGCATTACGACCCGCGGCTCGGCGAGCCGTTCCGCGCGCACCTGCCCGAGAAGGACCTCGAATTCTGGGAGATCTACGACGCCATCCGCTGTCCGACGCTGGTGATTCGCGGCGCCGAATCCGACTTGCTCACCCGTGCGACCTGCGAACAGATGACGACGCGCGGACCGAAAGCCGCGCGCGTCGAAATCCGGGCGTCGGACATGCGCCGACGCTGATGCACGACGACCAGATCGACATCGTGCGCGATTTCCTCGCCGCCGGGGATTGAGCTGAGCGGGCTGCTGCTTGCGGCGAAGATCGCGGCCGCGGTCGCGATCGTCGTTGCCGCCTCGCGCGCGACCGAGCGCGCCGGGCCGTTCGTTGGCGGAATGATCGCGACGCTGCCGGTCTCGACCGGTCCGTTGTATGTGTTTCTCGCCATCGACCACGGCGCACACTTCGTGTCCGACAGCGCGCGCATGAGCGTCGCCAGCACGGCTGCCATCATTGCGTTCGTGGCGGCGCACGCGATCGCTGCGCAGCGCTTCGGTACCGTGTGGTCGTTGCTGATCGCGACCGTCGCCTGGATGGCGGCCGCGCTCCTGCTTCAGCTGCGCGACTGGAGTTTCGTCGAGGTCTGCCTGCTCTACGCGGGGGCTTTCTCTGTGGCGATTCGCGGGCTGCGGCGCTATGCCGTCGTCGCCGAGGCGCCGCCAATCCCGCGTGCGCGCTACGACCTTGTGTTGCGGGCGCTGCTGGTTGCCATGGTCGTCCTCCTGACCACGGCGGCAAGCGACTCGCTCGGCCCTGCCGCCACTGGCGTGCTGGCGACCTACCCCGTGGTATTTACGAGTTTGATCGTGATCCTGCAGCCGCGCTGCGGCGGGCCGTTTACCGCAGCGGTGCTGGTGAATGGCCTGAAGGGCCTGCTCGGCTTCGGGATTGCCCTTGCCGTCCTGCATCTCGCGGCGGCGCGGATGAGTGCGGCGCCGGCGCTGTTGCTCGCGCTCGCCGTTGCGCTCGGCTGGAATGGGGTCCTCTACGGGCTGCGCGTGATGCGTGCGGTACGCGCCAGCGCTGTCCAGTCCCCCCCGCCCGCGCGCCCGCGCGGGCTGCCAGGCTAGTCGCCGTGGACGCCTTCCTCGCCTGGCTGCTCGCGGCCGCTGCGCTGCCGAAGGTCGGACTGCCGACCGTGTTCGTCGTTGCGCTGGTCTCGGCGACGCTGTTGCCGATGGGGTCCGAGCCCTTTGTCTTCGGCTACGCAAAACTGCGCCCGGAGATGTTCTGGGTTGTGGTGTGCGTGGCGACGGTCGGCAATACGCTCGGCGGCATGGTGAACTACTGGCTGGGCTACGGTGCGCACGAGGCGTTCGCGAAACAGCGCCATACGCCGCGCGCGCTCGCCTGGCTCGAGCGCCTCGGTCCGAAGGCCTGCTTTTTCGCCTTCCTGCCCGTCGTCGGCGACCCGCTCACCGCGGTTGCAGGCTGGGTCAAGTTGCCCTGGCGCCCGGTGCTCCTGTGGCAGGCAGCGGGAAAGTTCACGCGCTACGCGGTGCTCACCGCGCTGCTGCTCTGGGTGCCGGACAGTTTCTGGCGTGGGGTGTTCGAGCCGCTGCGTGAGCTGCTGATGCGAGGCTGAGCCGCACGGACTTGCTTCGGACCGTTACACTCGCGCTCATGTTCCGCACACCGCGCGTCGACGACCTAAACGTCACTGCGCAGACGCCGCTCATTGCGCCCGAGGCCCTGCGCGACGCACTGCCGATGGCGGACGCCGCGCGGCGCACCGTGCTCGATGGGCGTGACGCGATCAAGGCGATCCTCGAGCGGCGCGATCCGCGCCTGTTCGTCGTCGTCGGCCCCTGTTCGATTCACGATCCGGAGGCGGCGCATGACTACGGCCGGCGGCTGGCGGGCCTCGCCGCCGAACTCGCCGACACGCTGCTCGTCGTCATGCGCGTGTATTTCGAGAAGCCGCGCACCACCGTCGGCTGGAAAGGCCTGATCAACGATCCGGATCTTGACGACAGCTTTCACATCGAGAAGGGTCTGCGCATCGCGCGCGGCCTGCTCCTCGACCTGAACGCAATGGGCCTGCCCTGCGCGACCGAGGCGCTCGATCCGATCACGCCGCAGTACCTTTCCGACCTGATCGCGTGGAGCGCGATCGGCGCGCGCACCACCGAGTCGCAGACCCACCGCGAGATGGCGAGCGGCCTGTCGATGCCGGTTGGCATCAAGAATGGCACCGACGGTAATCGGGCGATTGCGATCAACGCGCTGCAATCGGTCTCGCAGCCGCATGCCTTCCTCGGCATCGACCCGTCGGGGCGCTGCGCCTTGACCGAAACGCGCGGCAATCGCCACGCGCACATCGTGCTGCGCGGCGGCGCGGCGCCGAACTACGACTCGGTTTCGGTCGCGCTCGCCGAAGAAGAGCTCGCCGCGTCCGGTCTCGCGCAGAACATCATGGTCGATTGCAGCCACGGCAATTCGTCCAAGGACCCGGCGCGCCAACCCCTGGTCTTCGCCGATCTCGTGCACCAGGTGCTCGAGGGCAATCGCTCGCTGGTCGGCGCGATGCTCGAATCGAATATTGAGGCCGGAAACCAGGCGCTCGCGCCGCGCGAACAGCTGCGCTACGGGGTGTCGATCACCGACGCCTGCATCGACTGGGCGACGACCGAAAAGACGCTGCGTGTCGGGCGCGAGAAGCTGCGCGGCGTGCTGCCGGCGCGGGCGCGTGGCTGAATGAGCGACGCCGCCGTGCTCGGATTCATCGGCCTCGGCGTGATGGGCGAGCCAATGTGCCGCAACCTGGCGCGCAAGTCGGGCCGATCGGTGCTGGCCTTCGACGCGCGGCCCGCGCCGCTAGCGCGGCTTGCCGCCGCCGGCGTCGAGACGGCAGGCAGCATCGGCGCGCTCGTCGAGCGGGCGGAGACGATTTTTCTTTCGCTGCCCGGCGAGCCCGAGGTGCGCGCCGTGTGCCTCGGTGCCGACGGCGTACTTGCGCATGCACGGACGGGGCAGACGCTCATCGATTGCAGCACGGCGCCGGTCACGCTGGCGCAGGAACTCGCGCGTCGCTGCGCCGAGCAAGGCGTCGATTTCGCCGATTCACCGGTCGCGCGCACGCGCCAGGCGGCGATCGAGGGCACGCTCAGCCTGATGGTTGGCGCCGCGCGCGAGGTGTTCGCGCGGATCGAGCCGCTCCTGCGCTGCATGGCAAGTGACGTCACGCATTGCGGCGCGCCGGGCGCGGGCCAGGCGGTGAAACTGCTCAACAACATGGTGCTCGCGCAGACCGTGGTGGCGCTTGCCGAAGCGCTCGCGGTGGCCAAGGCGAGCGCCGTGGTCGATCCGAAGGTGCTGTTCGAGACGCTGGCGAAAAGCTCGGCCGACAGCTTCGCGTTGCGCAATCACGGCATGAAGTCCCTTTTGCCCGAGCATCATCCGAAGCAGGCGTTCCCGGTCAGCTACATGCTGAAGGACGTGCGCTATGCGATGGACCTGGCGCATGCCGCCGGCCTCGAGCTGCAGGGCGCCGGTACCACGATCCGGTTGCTCGAGGAAACCGCGCAACTGGGATTGACGGACGAGTACTACACCGCGGTGTTGGAAGCGGTGAGGAAGCACCGAACGAAAAAGGGGTCAGACCCCTGTGGATAACTGGGTGATTCAGTTATCCACAGGGGTCTGACCCCATTCTTTGGTACGCTTCGCGCGGGGTCTCGATCCTCGGGACGGAGGCAGCATGAGCAGCATCCTCGAAGTCCGAGATGTTTCGGTCAACTTCGGCGGCATCGTCGCGCTCGACGGCGTGTCGTTCGACGTGCCGCGTGGCGGCATCCTCGGGTTGATCGGACCGAACGGTGCCGGCAAGACGACCTTGTTCAATTGCCTGAGCCGGCTTTATGTGCCGAGTTCGGGGGACATCCTGTTCGACGGCAGCACGATCCTGTCGACGCCTTCGCACCGGATGGCGCACCTCGGCATCGGGCGCACGTTCCAGAACCTCGCGCTGTTTCACCGCCTGACGGTGCTCGACAACGTCAAGGTGGGCGCGCATTCCAGCAGCGCGACGGATTTTCTGTCGAACGCGCTGCGCCTGCCCTGGGTGCGACGCGACGAGGCGCGGCTCGAACAGAAAGCCTGGGCGCTGCTCGAGTATCTCGAACTGACCGACGTTGCCCACCTGCCGACGGGTGGACTGCCCTTCGGCACGCAGAAGCGGGTCGAGTTGGCGCGCGCGCTGGCGAACGACCCGAAGCTGCTGCTGCTCGACGAGCCCGCCGGCGGCCTGAACCACGAAGAAGTCGACGAGCTTGGCCGGCTGTTCCAGAAGATTCGCGACGACAAGCAGCTCACGGTGCTGCTGGTCGAGCACCACATGAGCCTCGTGATGGCGATCTCGGAGCAGGTCGTCGTGCTCAATTTCGGGCGCAAGATTTCTGAGGGCGCACCGGCCGAGGTGCGCCAGGATCCGGAAGTCATCCACGCCTATCTCGGGACCAAGCACTGATGGCGCTGCTCGAAGTCGCCAAGCTCGAGGCGTTCTACGGCCAGACCCAGGTGTTGCGCGGGCTCGATTTCAGCCTCGAGGAAGGCGGTATCACGACCATCCTCGGCGCCAACGGCGCGGGCAAGACCACGACGCTGCGCGCGCTCTGCGGCATGGTGCGTACGCGGGGCGAGATCGCATTCGCCGGCGCCACGATCCAGGGCCGCGCGACCGAATCGATCGTGCGCCATGGCATTGCGCACGTAC
Source organism: uncultured beta proteobacterium (assembly GCA_963714925.1). Taxonomy (GTDB): domain Bacteria; phylum Pseudomonadota; class Gammaproteobacteria; order Burkholderiales; family SG8-39; genus SG8-39. The sequence goes on from CAVQQK010000007.1 coordinate 264,676, forward strand.
CCGAGGGTCGCGGCACCTTCGTGCGCCTGTCGACCGAGGAGAACTTGCGGCTCGGCGCGTACACACGCAAGGACCCCGCCGGCGTTTCAGAAGATCTGGACCGGGTGTTTCAGTACTTTCCGCGGCTCAAGGAGCGGCACGCCCAGCAGGCGGGGACGCTCTCGGGCGGCGAGCAGCAGATGCTCGCGGTCGGGCGTGCGCTGATGATGCGCCCGCGCCTGATGCTTCTGGACGAACCGTCCTTCGGCCTCGCGCCGAACCTGACCGAGGAGTTGTTCGACATCCTCGGCGCGATCAACAAGGAGCGCAAAGTCAGCCTGCTGGTGGTCGAGCAGAATGCTTCGCTCGCCCTTGCGATCGCGGACCATGCCTATCTGCTCGAGACCGGGCGCATCGTGATCAGCGGCACCGCGAAGGACATCGAGCGGGACGAGTCGGTGCGCAAGGCGTATCTCGGCTACTAGGGGACAGGCGCGTGGAACTTTTCCTGCAGCAGACGTTTTCCGGCCTCGCCTTCGGCGGCGTGTACGCCTGCATGGCGCTCGCGGTGGTGATGATCTACCAGGCGACCGACCATCTGAATTTCGCGCAAGGCGAGATGGCGATGTTCTCGACCTACATCGCCTACACGCTGATCACGCTGGGCGTGCCGTACTGGTGGACGTTTCTCCTCACGATGGCGATTTCCTTCGTCGGCGGGGTGCTGGTCGAGCGCATCATCGTGCGCCCGGTCGAAGGCACCTCGGTGCTGAACGAGGTGATCGTGTTCATCGGCCTGCTGGCGATCTTCAATTCGCTCGCGGGCTGGATCTGGGAGTACACGATCAAGCCGTTCCCGAGCCCGTTCCCCAAGGAGCCGCTGTTCGGCAACACGTTCGTCGGCACGCACGATCTCGGTGTGATCGGCGTGACGCTGGTGGTGCTCTTTGCGGTGTTCCTGTTTTTCCGCTTCACGCCGGTCGGTCTGGCGATGCGCGCGGCCGCGCAGGACCCGGCATCGGCCCGTCTGGTCGGCATTCGCGTCGGCTGGATGCTCGCGCTTGGCTGGGGGCTTGCGGCGGCGATCGGCGCCGTGGCCGGCATGATGGTCGCGCCGATCGTGTTTCTCGAACCGAATATGATGGGCAGCATCCTGCTCTACGGATTTGCGGGAGCGCTGCTCGGCGGCATCACCAATCCGGCGGGCGCCGTATTCGGCGGGTTCGCGGTCGGGGTGCTGGAGACCTTGGTCGGCGGCTACGTGCCGTTCATCGGCAGCGAGCTGAAGCTTTCGTTTGCGCTCGTGCTGATCGTCGCGGTGCTGGTCTTCAGGCCGAGCGGCTTGTTTGGCTACATCGTTGTGAAGAGGGTCTAGAACGATGAGCACCCCAACGAACGCCAACGCGAGATCGCTGGCTGCGCTTGCGAGCGGGGCCAAGTTGTCGCCGATGCAGATGGTAGGCATCGTCGCCGCGCTCCTGTTAGGTTGTGCGCTGCCGCTACTCGTAAGCGACTACCGCACATTTCAGTTCACGCTGGTGTTGGTGTACTCGATCGCGGTGCTCGGCCTCAACATCCTGACCGGCTTCAACGGCCAGTTCTCGCTCGGGCACAGCGCGTTCTACGCGATTGGCGCGTACACCGCGGCGATCATGATGGATCAGTTCGGGATCGCCTACTACTGGACGATTCCTGCCGCGGGAACGATCTGCCTGGTGGCAGGCTTTCTGTTTGGATTGCCTGCCCTGCGCCTCGAAGGCCTGTATCTCGCGCTCGCCACGTTTGCGCTCGCAATCGCGACGCCGCAGATGCTGAAGTACGACCATTTCGAAAAATGGACTGGCGGCGTGCAGGGCGTCGTGATCACCAAGCCGGACGCGCCCTTCGGGCTGCAGATGTCGCAAGACAACTGGCTCTACTACTTCAGCCTCGTCATCCTGGTGATCCTGTTTGTGTGCGCGTGGAACCTGCTGCGCGGACGCAGCGGGCGCGCGATGAAGGCAATTCGCGACAATCCGATCGCGGCGCGTGCGATGGGGATCAACACGGCGCTCTACAAGTCGCTCACCTTCGGCGTCAGCGCGCTCTACACCGGGGTTGCAGGGGCGCTCGGTGCGATCGCGATTCAGTTCGTCGCCCCAGACAGCTTCACGTTCTTCCTTTCGGTCGCGATCCTGGTCGGCATGGTGATCGGGGGGATCGGTTCAATACCGGGCGCGATCTTCGGCGGCATCGTCATTGTGTTCATACCCAATCTTGCCGAGAACATTTCCAAAGCCGCCCCCTGGGCGGTGTACGGCGCGTTGTTGATTCTATGCATGTATTTCATGCCTCTTGGAATTTGGGGATTTCTCAGAATGGGGTATGCTCGCCTCATGCGGGGGTGGAAGACGAGTTAATACGCCGCGCCGATGCGTCATTTTCGGGTGCTGTAGAGCGCCAAACGATCCAAACGAGGAGGAAACATGCTGAATCGCAAAAGCTTTGTCGTCTCGGCCGCAGCCGTGGCGATTGCACTTGCCTACGGACCGGCCGGCGCAGCGGGCAAGTACGGCCCGGGCGCGAGCGACACCGAAATCAAGATCGGCAACACCAACCCCTACAGCGGGCCCGCGTCAGCCTACGGCACGATCGGGAAGTCCATTGCCGCGTACTGGAAGATGGTGAACGCCGAGGGCGGTATCAACGGGCGCAAGATCAACTTTGTCAGCATGGATGACGGCTACAGCCCGCCGAAGACCGTCGAGCAGATCCGCAAGCTCGTCGAGCAGGAGAAGGTGCTGCTGATCTTCCAGTCGCTCGGTACGCCGACGAACTCGGCGATCCACAAGTACATGAACGCGAAGAAGGTGCCGCATCTGTTCGTCGCCACCGGCGCGGGCAAGTGGGGCCAGCCGAAGAAGTTCCCCTGGACCATGGGTTGGCAGCCGGCCTACCCCGGTGAGGCGAAGATCTACGCCACCTATCTCCTGAACAACAAGCCCAATGCGAAAGTCGCGATCCTTTACCAGAATGACGATTACGGTAAGGATTATCTCAATGGCTTCCTCGAGGGGCTCGGCAGCAAGGCGAAGACCATGGTCGTGGCGAAGGAGCCGTACGAAACGGCCGATCCGACCATAGAGCCGCAGATCATCAAGCTGAAGGCGAGCGGCGCCGACACGTTCTTCAACATCACGACGCCGAAGTTCGCCGCGCAGGCCATCCGCAAGGTGCACGACCTGGGCTGGCAGCCGCTGCACTTCCTCAACAACGTGTCGACCTCGGTCGGCGGGGTGCTCAAGCCCGCGGGCCTCGACAAGTCAGTCGGACTGATCACAACGCAGTACATCAAAGACCCGACCGATCCGCAGTGGGCGAACGACGCGGACTTCAAGGCCTGGAATGCGTGGATGGACAAGTACTACCCGGACGGCGACAAGAACAGCAGCTTCAACGCCTACGGCTACGCGGTGGCGGCCACGATGCACGAGGTGCTCAAGCGTGCCGGGGATAACCTCACGCGGGCCAACGTCATGAAGGTCGCTTCGAATCTGAAGGGCCTCAAGGTGCCGCTGCTCATGCCGGGTGTCACGATCGACACGTCGCCGACCGATTTCTATCCGATCGAGTGCGCGCGGCTCGCGAAGTTCGATGGCAAGAAGTGGGCAGGCGTGAGTGAAGTGATTTGCCCGAAGAGATAGCAGCTCGCCGGGTGACGTAAAAAGGCCGCCGGATTCCGGCGGCCTTTTTTGTTCCGGGGTCTGACCCCTTGGCCGCGTCTAACAGCCAAGCCGCTGGGCTAAAGCACCAAAGTCATCGACCACGATGTCGTGGATCGGATTCGGCGTCGGATCCGGCGGTCCCGGAGGGCCCCACTCGTCGGGGCGGCGCACGAAGGCCGTCTTGTAGCCCTCCTTTTTCGCCGCATCGAGATCGAAGTTGTGGCAGGCGACCATCAACAGGTTCTCGGTCGGGATCTGGAGAAGCTTGGCGGCGGTCTGGTAGGCCTCAGGCCGCGTCTTGTAGACGCCCCACATTTCGCAGGACAGGATCGCGTCCCAGGTGATGGCGTTTGCGCGCGAGATGTCGACCGCGAGTGCCGTGCTGAGGATGGTGAAGGAGACGACCAGGTACTTCTTGCGCAGCCGCTCGAGCGCGGCGGGGAAGTCGGGCCAGCATTTCAGCGCGTGCCAGCTGCGCCAGACCGCGTCGCGATCCTCGGCGGTCAGCGCGTCGAGCGTGTTCTCGCGCAGCACGGCCTCGAGGACGCTGCGGTGCACGTCGTCGATGTTGTAGCGCGTGCCGACGGTGTTGACCATGGTCTGCAGCGAGCGCTTGCGATAGTCGTTGGTGATCGCCACCCAGTCGGCCGAAACGCCGCGGCGTTTGCCGGCCGCGGCGAGTGCGTCGTGAATCCCGCGATGCCAGTCGAGGATCGTGCCGCCGGTGTCGAAGGTCAGTGCGCGGATGTCGTTCATGGTGAGTTCCTCCTGATCGGGGTTAGTTTTCGGGGTCAGACCCCTTTTTGGATCATCGACGTCTTTCGTTCATCTAAATGGGGTCTGACCCCGAAAACTGACCCCATTAAACCGGCCTCACGCGGCAAAGCAGGCTTTTCAGATTCGTCTGGTCGGATATCGGGTCGCGCTGGTTCTTGTCGGTCAGGAAGTTGACCGAGCGCCAGGGATGGTAGGGCTGGCGCTCGCCCCAGCCGATGGGGATGAACACGGCGGACTCGCGGATGCCGGCCTGCACCCAGGCCACGGCGTCGATCGCGCCGTGCGCGGTCTCGACGCGCACGCGCGCGCCATCTTCGATGCCGAGCTCGGCGGCCTTCTGCGGATGAATCTGACAGTACAGATCGGGCCACATCTCCTGCGCCTGCCAGAAGTAGTGCGTCAGGCTGTGGAAATGCGCCGCGGACGGGCGTCCGGTGATGAGCTCGGTGTCGAAGCCTTGCGCGCGCAGCAGGGCGCCAGGACTCGTGGACGTCGGTGGTTGGATGCGCCCACGCGAACTGGCGGTGTCCGGACGGCAGAATGGCGAAATGACGCCTGCGTCGGAATCGGCGTCGATCAACTCCATGTAGGGCAGGTCGACGAGTTGCTCGCGCTCGGAATAGAACTCGGGCAGGGCCGACAGGCCGAGCGTCGCAAATTTCTCTTCCAGCGCCTCGGTCCAGAATTCGAGCTTGCCGCTCGGCGTCGGGAAGCGCCGCCCCGGTGGTGCCGCCGGCGCGCTCGTGCCCTCGAGGTAGAGCGTCTCGATCTCGGGGGCGTCTTCGCTCGCGACCGGTTGGCGCACCCAGCGCCAGGGCACCGAATGCAGGCGCTTTTGCGTCACCCCGCGCAGATGATCGTTGTCGATGCACACTTCGTCCCAGAACACGCGCGGGTCCTTGTACGCCTCCTTCAGCACGTCGGCGAAGCCGAGGCGCTTGCCCAACTCGATCCAGATCCAGGCATCCGCCTTCGCCTCGCCCGGCGGCTCGATCATCTTGTCGATCCAGACGATGCGCCGGTCGTCGTTGGCGCGCCCGATTTCCCCTTTCTCGATGCCGGTCGCCGCGGGCAGGACGTAGTCGGCATAGGCCGAGGTTTCGTTCGCGAAGAGTTCGATATGCACCAGCAGGTCGAGTGCTTCGAAGGCCTCGCGTGCCGCGTGCTGACCAGGCCATTGCGCCATTGGATTGTTGCAGGCGATGAGGGCGCGGATCGGGTAGGGCTTGCCATGGCGCATTGCATCGGTCCATCCCGTCGGGCTGCGGCGCACGCGCGGACGCGTAGGCGTCACGCGCCGCTCGGGCGGCACGTTCGGCGCAATCGGCGTGGCGGCGCTCATGTTGAAGTACGCGCCGCCGCGCCGACCCCAGTTGCCGGTGATCGCGGCGAGAAACATCAATACGCGGTTGGTCTGCGTGCCGTTGGAATGCTGGTTGATGCCGCGACTGGCGAAGATGACACAGCCGTCGGCCGCGGCAATTTCCGCGGCGAGCCGTCGAATCGTGTCCGCGTCGAGACCGGTGATCGGTTCTGCCCACACAGGGGAATACCCATGCGCGAGAATGAAGCGGCGCCATTCGTCGAAGCCGAGCAGCCAGTCGGTACAGAAGCGCGCGTCATGCAGGCGCTCGGTAAGAATGTGATGGCACAGCGCGAGCCCGAGTGCCATGTCGGTCCCGGGCCGGATCGCGAGCCAGGCGTCCGCCTTCGACGCGGTGACGGTCAGGCGGGGATCGACGACGACCATCTTCGCGGCGTTCTGCAGCCGCCAGCCGTTGATGAGGCCGAAGTAGACCGGACGCGTCTCGGCCTGGTTGTCGCCGAAGTAGACATACAGCTGGGCCGTGCCGAGGTCGCGCTCGGTATAGCTGTTGCCGCTGCCGATCCGACCCTGGGTCAGTTCGTAGGCGACGTTCTTGGCGCTCGCGCAGAACGGGTCGGTGCCCTCGTGATTCGGCGTGCCCCAGAGCTGCGCGAACAGCCGCGTCGTGCCGAGATAGTCGAGCATCCCGGTGCGAGTGCCGATGAACAGCGCCAGCGCCTCCGGCCCGTGCGCTGCGCGCACCGCCTGCAGGCGCTCGGCGATCTCATCGAGCGCCTGGTCCCAGCCGATGGGCTCGAAGCGGCCTTCGCCGCGTGCGCCGACGCGTTTCTGAGGCCTGCGCAGGCGGTGCGGACTGTCATAGAGCTGCAGTGTGAGTTGCGACTTCGGGCAGACGCGTCCCTGCAAAATCGGGTCGTCGTCGTTGCCGGTTATGCGTACGAGCCGCTCGCCGTGGAAGTGGAAGGTGGTGCTGCAGCAGTTGAAGCAGATATTGCAGCCGCCCGGGATACTGCGGTCCGACGTCGTGTCGGCCCGCGTCTCGCCATAGGGGAACGCCGGGCGGCCCCGCTGCAGGACGGCCTGCGCGACGGGCGCGTCCATGAACGCCGGGCGTTGTGGTGACACGGCGGAAGCGGTCGGCGCCGCGCCGGCGATCCGCTCGAGATAGACGGTCGCGGGTCCCAGAAGAAAGTCGTCGTTGTCGCGCAGCATGCGACCGTCGCTTTGTGCCTCTGCGATCAACGCGTCGCGCGGCCCGAAGCGGATCGCGCGCGTCGGACACACGCTCGCGCAGGCGGTCGTCTCGCCGCGCGCACGGCGGTCCTCGCAGAGGTCGCACTTGACCGCGTGATGGCCGCCGGCATCGAAGCCCATTGCGCTGTAGGGGCAGGCAATCACGCATTCGCCGCAGCCGGTACAGCGTGATTCGACCACGCGCACGACACCGGTCTGCGCATCCTTCTCGATCGCCTTCGGATTGACCGGGCAGGCGCGCAGGCAGGCCGGCCGCTCGCAGTGCTGGCAGGCGAGCGTGAGAAACGACAGTCCCGCGGGATCGCGTTCGCCGAGCCACAGCACCTTGTTGCGGTACTCGCCCGGCCCCAGCCGATGCTCCTGCTTGCACGCCACCTCGCAACTCTTGCAGCCCGTACAGCGCTCGGTATCGATTAGCAGCGCAAGGCGCGTCGTTGCAGGGGTCGTCAGGGATGTCGTCATTGCATCACCCGGTCACCACGCGGTCAGGTGCCACCAGCCGATCGATCCGTAGTCGGCCACGTAGCCGGCGAAGAACGTCACCGTGACCACGTGGATGGCGATGCCCGCGACGAAGATCCAGGCGAGCAGGAGGTGGAGCGGGCGCCACCAGGCTTGCGCGCCCGGGACCGCGCGACGCGTACCGAGCAGGCGTGCCTCTTCACGCTCAAGCGAACGATAGGCGAGCGCCCCCCGGGGGCTGCGCAGCAGCTGCGGCAGGTTCACCGAAAACGTGCCTTCATTCGCGCCCGGTTCGAGTGCCGGCAGCAACCTGCGCTTGCGCTCGATGATCTGGCGCAGACGTGTACGCGTGGGCTCGTCCGGCCGACCGAAGGCGGGTACCTTCGAGCCGAAGGTCTGCGCCATGCGCCGTGCCGCGCGTACCCTCGCCCATACGCCAAGCACGGCGAGTGCAACGAGCGCCGCGAGCAGGAGGGTGGGTGCGCGGCCGAGATGTCCGGCGCAATGGACCGCGATCAGCGCCGCGCCGATGCAGGCGCAGACGACGTGGGCATTGAACCAGGCGACCGGGTGCGCGCTGTGGCCGCTGCGCTTCGCGAATGCAAACGCCGCCGGCACCAGCAGGAGCAACGTGCCCACGACACCGGTCAGGTAGAGCGGCGGGCTGCCGGGCGTGCGCCAGGCGGGCCCGAGCGGGCCACGCAGCATGAACCAGGCAATGATCGCGAGTACGGTACCGGCGACGAGTGCGATCAAGCTGCGATTTCCGAGGTCGGCGCGGCGCATGTCCTGTGTGCTGGACGTCGGGAGTGATCGATTCTCGCACCGATCATGCCGCACGGCCGTCTCGGTTCGCGGACACCATCGGGCTTCGGCTGACTGATACACTTGCTCTCACCGTTGCCTCGCACGGTCACGCATGCACTTCTTCGTCGTCGATGACGATCCGGACATCCTGGTGCTCGTGGAGAAGATCCTGAGCGCGGGGGGGCATTCGGTCGCCGTATGCCGCTCAAGTCGCGATGCGTTGAAGCAGATTCCGGGCAGCCGACCGGACTGCGTGATCACCGATCTGATGATGCCCGAGATGGACGGCTTCGAGTTCATGCGCGAATTGCGCAGCCGCCCGGACCTCGCTGGCATCAAAATCGTCGTGCTGTCGGTGAAATCCTACGACTTCGACCACAGACGCGCGAAGGAGCTGGGCGCCGACGGTTACATCCAGAAGCCAATCGACCGCGACGCGCTGCTCGCTGCGATCATGGAGATCGTCACCAGCCACGTTGAAGTGACCTACTGGGGTGTGCACGGCACGCTCCCGGTGCCCGGCCCGGAGACCCTGCGCTACGGCGGCAATACGCCCTGCGTCTCGATCGATGTCGGCGGGGAGCCACTGTTCGTATTTGATTGCGGCTCGGGCGTGAAAGTGCTCTCGGACCATGTGATGAAGAATCCCACCGAGCGCTTCTCGGCGCGGATTTTCATCTCGCACCCGCACTGGGACCATATCAATACGATTCCGTTCTTCGCGCCGCTCTACGTGCGCGGCAACCAGATCGATGTCTACGGCCCGTACCAGGGCGATTTGACGATCGAGCGCGTGGTCACCGCGCAGATGGAAAGCGTGTATTTCCCGGTGACGGTGCGCGAGTTCGGCGCGCGCCTGTCGTTTCGCGACCTGCGTGAAGAGCGCCTCGAGTTCGGCGCGGTCTGCATCGATACGATGCTGCTCAAGCACCCGGGCAACTGCCTCGGCTACCGGCTGAGTGCGCATGGTCGGCGTGTCTGTTACATCACCGACAACGAACTCTACCTGCCGGACGACGCGCGGCACGACGCCCGCTACGTCGAGCAACTCGCCGAATTCGTCCACGGCGCGGACGTGCTGATCACGGACACGACCTACCGCGACCACGAATACCCGTCAAAGGTCGACTGGGGACATTCCTGCGTAAGCCAGGTCGCCGACCTTGCCGCACGCGCCCAGGTGAAGCGCCTGCATCTGTATCATCATGATCCGGACCAGAACGACGACGACATCGACCTGAAACTTCAAGAGACAGGCGACGCGCTGGCGCGCCTGGGGTCGTCCGTCGAATGCGAGGCGCCCGCAGAGGGCTCGACGCTCGCCGTATAGCGGACTGCGTGTCGCGTGTCGCGTGTCGCGCGTTCCGGGCGGCGAACGCGAATTACAGCGTTCCAATCGCAAGACCCGCAGCAAACGTTGCACCCAGAGTCTCGCACTGCTCGAGGATCACCGGCGTGAGATCCTTGACGCAGATGACCGCCTCCTGCGCCTTGCGCAAGCGCAGCCCCGTGACGATACGCTCGACCGAGGTTCGCGCACCGGTTCCGTCCTGCCCCGCGCCGACGAACAGCGCATAGGATCGTCCTTCGACCTTGCCTTCGCAGGGGTAGAACACGCGCTCGAGGAAATCCTTCATCAGACCCGACATGTAGCCGAAGTTTTCCGGCGTGCCCAGAATGAGCGCATCTGCAGCGAGCAGATCCTCGGGGCCGGCGTCGGCGCAGCGCTTGACGACCACCTGCACGGCGTCCTCGGCCTCGGCTTCGCGCAGCGCAGCGCGCGCGCCGCGCTCGACGGCATCGGCCATCTGTGCGGTCTTGACGCCGTGCGTGTGAAAGACGATCAACAGCGTTTTCATCGCGTGCCGCGCTTCTGCAAGCGGCGCCAGAGCGGACGGTCGATCGGAAAATAAAGAATGATGAACGCCACGGCCGCGAGTGCCGAGCGCACGCCAAGGCCGTGCAGCAAGAAGAATACGAAGATCAGGATGTGCAGGCGCGCGACGAGTTTCCAGGGGCCGAGTATCACGTCGTCGTCCATCGTGCGTACGTCGCTCCAAAATTTCTGCAGTGCCACGACCACCGAACCCGCAACGATGGGCCAGTAGAGTCCGAGCAACTCCGCGACGCAGCGCAGCGCTTCGCCCAGCGCCGCGACTAGCCCGCTGGTGCTTTGCATCATGACTTGCGTTGCCGGTCCCGGCGCGCGGACGACCGTATCCAGCGCGGCGAGATAGCCGAAGTGAAAAGCCACGAACGTACCCAGCATCACGCAGAACACGATGGCGCGGGCTACGCCATACTGGAATCGGCGCTGCTCGACCGGAATCTGGGCGAATTCCGGAAACAGGAATCCGAGCAGCCAGGGCAGGGAAACGACCGTCCCGCCCGCGACGAGGCTCGAAACCCATAGGCCGAATACGATGTCTTCGGGCGTCCAGCGGTAGGCAATCGCGAAGCCAAACGCGAGCAGGAAGGCCGCCAGGTCTACCGCGTACTCGCGACGGCGCTGCGGACGGTCGACCGCGTGCGCACCGTTGTCCTTGTCGAGGGTCATTCGACGTCAGAATCCCAGACGACCTACCGGATTCTGCCGATAGAAGCGCGTGAGTTGCTCGTACACGTCAGGATACCGGCGGCGCGTCTCCTGCGGCCGTTCGAAAAAGGCTTCGCTCATGACGGCAAAGAACTCCGCCGGGTGCTCGGCCGCATAGGGGTCGAGCCAGGTGTCGCGGCCGCGCTCCAGCGCATCGCGGAATCCGTCGTAAGCGACCTGAAACGCGGCGTGCCAGCTGCGTGGATCCATATCCGCGTGCAGTGGCGGGCGCCCGTCGGCAACGCCGTTTCGCATGTCGAGCTTGTGCGCAAATTCGTGGATCACCACGTTCATGTCGGTGGCGTTCGCCGCGGTGTCCCAGGACAAGACGACCGGGCCGTCGGGCATGGCTTCGCCGGCCAGCGCGTCGTCCCATTCGTGCACCACGCCCGCGTCGTCGACTTCGCTGCGCCGGACGCGAAAGTCGCCCGGATAAACCACGATGCCCATCCATCCGTCGTACCAGTCGAGGCCAAGATTGAGGATCAGCAGGCAGGCCTGCGCTGCGATCGACGCCCGCATGAGATCGGTCAGCACGAGGCCACGCGCACCGGAAAAAGCCTTCTCGACCACGAACAGCAGCGTCAGTTCGCGCAGCTGTGCGGCGTCCTCGCGGTCGAGCTCGCCGAGGAACGGGAGTCCGAGCACGATCTGGCGCCATAGCGCTTCGTCGATCCGATGCCGTTTGAGCACCCGGCGACGCTTCCATTCGATCCACCATCGCATGCGTGGCCGCTAGAATAACCGGATGGTTTCGGTCGTCCAGCTTCGTCCGCAGAATGGCAGCGACGCGCTCGAGCCGCTGGCCGAGGGGCTCGGGGCCGAGGAACGGGCGCTCGTTGCGCGCGCGCTCGAATTCGCCGAACCCCTGTACGCGGGACAGACGCTCTCGACCGGCGAACCGGTGTGGCAGCACGCGCTCGGGCTTGGTGCGAATCTGGCGGCGGTCGGCCTGGATGCGGTGGGGCGTGTGGCCGGCGTGCTGTTCGCCGCGCCCAAGTATGTGCAGGACGCCGAGGCGCTGCACACTGCCTTTGGCGACGAAATCGCTGCGCTGGCCGCCGGCGTCGAGCGGCTCTACCAGCTGCGCCTGCTGACCCGGCCCGGCGGACGGGGCAGCGGCAAACGCGCTGGACGCAGTCAACGGGAGGAACAAAGCGAGACCCTGCGCAAGATGGTGCTCGGAATGGTCGAGGACATCCGGGTCGTGCTGATCCGGCTCGCCAGCCGAACGCAGACGCTGCGCTGGTTCTCGAAACATCCCTCGGACGAGCGGGCGGACTACGCGCGCGAAACGCTCGATATCTATGCGCCGCTCGCCAATCGGCTCGGCGTGTGGCAGCTGAAATGGGAACTCGAAGACCTTTCGTTCCGTTTTCTCGAACCCGAGCTGTACCAGCGGATCGCGCGGATGCTCGACGAAAAGCGGTTCGAGCGCGAGCAGTACATCCAGAACGCAATGACCCAATTGCGTGCCGCCCTTGATGCCGCCAAGGTGCACGCAGAAATCGCTGGCCGACCGAAGCACATCTATTCGATCGGCAACAAGATGCGCACGAAGGGCCTCGATTTCGAGGAGGTTTACGACGTGCGCGCGCTGCGCGTGATCGTGCCCAACGTGCAGGACTGCTACGCCGCGCTCGGCGCGGTGCACAACCTGTGGGAGCCGATTCCGAAGGAATTCGACGACTACGTATCGCGCCCGAAAGGCAATCAGTACCAATCGTTGCATACAGCGGTGATCGGGCCCGACCGCCGTACGCTCGAAGTGCAGATTCGCACCGAGGAGATGCATCGGCACGCCGAATTCGGTGTCGCCGCGCATTGGCGCTACAAGGAAGCGAAGGGCGCGGCGCGCAACGTTGGCGCGTTCGACGACAAGATCGCACTGCTTCGACAATTGCTTGCGTGGCGCGACGAGGTCGCTGACGGCGCGCAGTGGGCGGCCAAGACGCGCGAGGCGCGGCTGGACGACACGCTGTACGTGCTGACGCCGCAGGGCAAGGTCATCGATCTGCCGGTCGGTTCGACCCCCGTCGACTTCGCCTATGCGCTGCATACCGATCTCGGCCACCGCTGCCGCGGCGCGAAGGTGGACGGCAAAATCGTAGCGCTCGACACGGCGCTGAAGAGCGGACAACGCGTGGACATTGTCGCGGCGAAAAGCGGCGGGCCGTCGCGCGATTGGGCCAGTGCCGAGCGCGGGTTCGCACGGAGTCCGCGCGCGCGGCAGAAGATCCGGCAGTGGTTCAACGCGCAGGCACTCGCGCAGACGATTGCGAGCGGTCGCGCGAGCGTGGAACGCGAGCTGAAGCGCGAAGGCGCCACCCAGGCGAGTCTGGACACGGTCGCGACCAAGCTCGGCTTCGAGAAGCCGGATGAACTGTTCGCGGCGGTCGGCCGCGATGAGATGAACATGCGTCAGCTTCAGATCGCGTTGCGCGAACTGAAAGGCGTTGCGCCCCAGCGCGAGGCGCCGGCGCTGCCCGCCTCGGTCGCACCCAGGCGCGTCAAACGCCAGGCCGCGCGCGGCGGCGCGGACAGCGGCGTGCTCGTGGTCGGCATGGATCGCCTGCTCACCCAGCTCGCGCGCTGCTGCAAGCCCGTGCCGCCGGACCCGATCCGCGGATTCGTCACGCGGGGCAAGGGCGTTACGGTGCACCGTGAGGACTGCGACAGCGCGAAGCGCCTCGCCGAGCGCCAGCCCGAGCGCATGATCGAAGCGCAGTGGGGCGGCAGCAGTGGAAGTTATACCGTCGAGGTTCGGGTGTCGGCGACGGATCGCCCCGGCTTGCTGCGTGACATCGGCGACGCGCTCGCGCGCGAGCACGTCAACGTGACGGCCGTGCGTACGCAAAGCCGCGACGACCTTGCGTTCATGAACTTCACCTTCGACGTGAGCGATCTCGACCAGTTGAAGCGGGCCTTCGGCGTAATCCGCGAAGTCAACGGGGTCATTCGCGTCGCGCGCGGCTAGCCGATCGCAACCGGGGGGGCGTGCACTTTCGCTCGCTGGGGGATTGTGTTACTTGTGCTCCCCCTGCGAACCTGCCGGATTCCAGGCCCATAGGGAGGTCCAGACATGAAGCTCTATTACCATCCGGTGTCGACGACGAGCCGCATCGTAATGATGTTTGCGGCTGAAGAGGGCGTCGACCTGGATTACGAGGTGGTCGATCTGCTTACCGGGGCGCATCTCCAGCCCGCGTACACCGCGATAAACCCCAACAATCTTGTCCCCGTGCTCGAAGACGGCGACTTCAGGTTGACCGAGAGCTCGGCGATCGTGAAATACCTCGCCGACAAGGCTGGCTCGCCCGCCTATCCGAAGGACTTGAAGGCGCGCGCGCGCGTAAACGAGATGATGGACTGGTTCAATTCCAATTGTTACAAGGACCTCGCCTACGGCGTGGTCTATCCGCAGCTCTTCCCGCATCACAAGCGCTCGAGCGACGCGGTTCAGGCGGGTACCCTGGAATGGGGCAAGGCGCGCACCCAGGCCTGGCTCAAGATCCTCGACGAAAAGCTGATCGGGCCGAAGAGTAAATTTCTCTGCGGCGACCGGGTGACGATCGCCGACTACCTCGGCGCCGAAATGATCGCGCTCGGCGAGGCGATCCGCTGCGACTACTCGGCCTATCCGAACGTTACGCGCTGGCTGGGCAACATGAAGGCCTTGAAGAGCTGGCCCAAGGTGCACGAGGTCATTGACGGCTTCGCGACGTCGGTTAAGGAACAGCCCTTCGTCGCGGTTTGAGGGGTTCAATCGCTTCGGGAGACATCGCATGATCCGAAAACTGCATCACAACGCCTACCGCTGCCGCGATTCGGAAGCGACGCGCATGTTCTACGAGGATTTCCTCGGCATGCGCCTGGCCGAGACGCTGGAGATCAAGGAGTCCAAGAGCGGTCGCAAGACCGATACGCTGCACACTTTCTACGAGCTCGACGACGGCTCCTATCTGGCGTTTTTCGAGGCGCCCGACATGCCGTTCGAGTTCAAGAACCAGCATGACTACGACCTGCACATCGCGGTCGAGGTCGATATGCAGACCTTGCATTCGATGTTCGAGAAGGGCAAGGCAGCGGGTATCGAAACGCGCGGCATCTCGGATCACGGCTTTATCGACTCGATCTACTTCCGCGACCCGAATGGCTACGTCATCGAACTGACGGCGAAAAAACCGGGCCACGACAAGGCGATGGATCCGTCGTCAAACGGCGCGAAAGTAAAACTCGAGCGCTGGCAGGCCGCGAAGTCCACGGCGGCCTCGGCTGCCTGAGCGCGCACCGCGTCGGCGAGTCGCACAAAGGAGATCGGGCTTGGAGGAATTGCTGGCCCATCCGGCGGTGCAAGCCGCCGTTGCCCCACTCGCGGTCGGCTTGGCGGTCGCCGCGCTGCTGCTGCCGCTACGGTTGTCCGGGCTCGCGGCCGCAGCCGGCTTTTTGACCGCGGTCTACCTGATCGGCAACTTCTCGTTTTCGACGCTGACGGCGACGCGCAAGCTCGTCGTGCTTGCCACGGTCGCGCCGTTCCTCGGCGTGATCGCCGATTTCGCGTTCAAACCGACGCGCGTGGCGGGCCCCGTACTGGGTGCGTTGTTCGGCGCCGCGGCACTGTGGGTTTTTTGGTCCGTGCTGGTCCAGCAGCCCGCTACCCATGGCTTGCGCATCGGTGCGGGGGTGGTGGCACTCGTCGGTTGGACGGTCGCCGCGGCGATGCCGCTGCAAAACGATGCGGTACGCGCGGGGGCCGCTGGGGTGGGGCTGGGCGTGGGCGTGGGCATCGGCGCGGTGCTCGGTGCCTCCGCTTTGATCGGACAGTACGGGATCGCGCTGGGTGCCGCCGCGGGCGGTTTCCTCCTGCTCGTGATGCTGCTCGGGCGGCGCGTCCGGGCCGGCGCGAGCCTGGCACTGACCGTGTCGGTGGGCGCAGCGCTGCTCGCCTGCGCGGCCGTGCTGCTTGCCCAGTTGCCGTGGACCGCGGCCGCCGCGCTCGGGCTGGTGCCGCTTGCCGTGCGCCTGCCGCTGCCGGATCGCAGCCATCCTGGAATACAAGCCGTGATTGCGGTGTTCTACGCTCTGGTGCCGGCGGCAGGCTGCTGGGCGCTCGCCTGGACGGCGAGTGGCGCAACGAGTTAACGCCGCATCAGAGTTCGATGTTCCACCTCGCCCCACAAAGGAGTTGCAATGAGAAAGCATGCCCTGCTCGGCGCCCTCGTTCTGGCCGCACCGCTCGCGGCCACGGCGGCACCCGAAACATACGTTCTCGATCCGTATCACACTTATCCGAATTTCACCGTCGACCATGTCGGCGTATCGGCCATTCGGGGCCAGTTCACAAAAACGAGTGGAAAGTTCACGGTCGACACCGCGGCCAAGACCGGGGCGGTCGAGCTCGTCATCGACGCGGCATCGGTGACGACCGGAGACCACGATCGGGGCACCCGCAAACGCTCGCGCGACGAGCACCTGCGAACTGCCGACTTTTTCAACGTCGCGGAGTTTCCCAAGATGTCGTACAAGTCGACGGCGGTTACGTTCAATGGGGATGCGCCCGCCGAAGTCGAGGGCCAGCTCACGCTGCTCGGCGTCAGCAAACCGGTTACGCTCAAAATCGAGCGCTGGGTATGCAAGGCGCATCCGTTCAACAAGAAGCCGATGTGCGGCGGCGATGCATCAGGATCGTTCAAGCGCACGGACTTCGGCATGAAATACGGGGTGCCGGCCGTCGGCGACGTGGTCGGGCTCTTCATTGGATTCGAGGGGTACAAGCAGTAGCGTCAGCGGTGGGTCGCCCCGGCCGGGCGTGGCTCCGCGTCTACGCTGGCTAGTCGAGCAGCACGAGCAACCAGACGAGCCCCACGTTCCCGAGCGCCAGCATCACGGCCGCGCTGCCGAGATCCTTGGCGCGCTTCGCGAGCGGGTGTGCGTCCAATGACACGCGATCGACCGTGGCCTCGATCGCGGAATTGACGAGTTCGACGATCAGGACCAGCACCAGGCTGCCGATCATCAGGGCGCGCTCGGTACCGTCGTCGCCCCACCACAGGGCGAGCGGCACGAGCAGCGCGGCAAGGAGCAGCTCCTGCTGGAACGCGGTTTCGCGCCGCACGGCCTCGCCGAGGCCGGCGAGCGAATAGCGCGTTGCGTTGATGAGTCGTTGCAGGCCCGTCGCGCCCTTGTGCGGACTGTCCATGGCGCGGCGGACTGTAGCATGCCGGTCGCGCCATCCAACGAGCCCCGCTATCATCTCGGCGAACGCGCATGCCGTTCCGCTTGGACGTTGCGCGACGCCATGACCCGATCCAACCGTTCGCGCAATCCGCAGCTATCCGACCTGCTCATCGGGCGTCCGACCGATCCGACGCGGCGCGTGGTCGTGAAGGGTGCGCTTGCGGCGTTTCTGCTCTCGGGATCGTTTGCCAGTACGACGAATGGTGCCGCGGCGTCCGCCGCGACGCCCGGTGCGAGCGGTCCTGGATTCACGTCGATTCCCGTATTCGCCGACGACGCCGTGCACGTGGCGCCAGGCTACCGTGTGCGCGTGCTCTATCGCTGGGGTGACGAAACCGGGATCGTCGGCGCAGCCGCGGCGCCATTCAAGCCCGACGCGTCGAACAGCGCGGCCGAGCAGGCGTTGCAGGCCGGAATGCATCACGACGGGATGCACTTCTTCCCGCTGCCCAAGGGCTCTAGCACCTCGGACCACGGTCTGCTGGTGATCAACCACGAGTACACCGACGACGGCCTGCTGCATACGGACGGCATGAGGACCTGGTCGTGGGAGAAGGTGCTCAAAGCGCAGAACGCGCTCGGCCTGTCGGTGATCGAGGTTCGGCGTCAGGCGGACACATGGCAGGTGGTACGGCCGTCGCCCTTCGCGCGGCGCATCACGGCGCGTTCGCCGATCGCGGTCGCGGGACCCGCGGCCGGACATACGCTGCTGCGCACTCGGGGGGACCCGGGCGCACGCGAGGTGCTCGGCACGCTCAACAACTGTGCCATGGGTTGGACGCCCTGGGGTACCTACCTCGCCTGCGAAGAGAATTTCAACGAATTCTTTCATCATGGCGGCACGCCGACACCGGCCGAGCGGCGCTACGGAATCCGCAAGGGCGGCCAGGGTTATCGCTGGCACGAGCACGACGAACGCTTCGACGCCGCGCGCCATCCCAACGAACCGAATCGCTTCGGCTGGGTGGTCGAAGTCGACCCCTACGACGCGGCGTCGACGCCGGTGAAGCGCACTGCGCTCGGGCGCTTCAAGCACGAGAGCGCAACGGTTACGCTCGCTGCCGACAACCGCGTTGTGGTGTATTCCGGCGATGATGAGCGCTTCGAGTACATCTACAAGTTCGTCTCGCGCGGACGCTTCGATCCAAAAACGGAGGCGGCGAACCGGACGTTGCTCGACGCCGGAACGCTTTTCGTCGCGCGCTTCGATGCGAACGGGCGTGGACGATGGATCGCGCTCGCGCACGGGCGCAACGGCCTGGACGCATCAAGCGGCTTCGCGGACCAGGGCGAAGTTCTGGTGCGAACCCGGCAGGCCGCCGATCGGGTCGGCGCGACCAAGATGGATCGGCCGGAGTGGATCGCGGTGCAGCCCCGCAGCGGCGAGGTGTATGCAACGCTCACCAACAACTCGCGCCGCGGCCGGACTGGATTCCCGGGCGCCGATGCGGCGAATCCGCGTGCGCCCAACATCTACGGCCACATCCTGCGCTGGCGCGAACGTGACGGGGACGCTGCGGCGGAGGCCTTCGATTGGTCGGTGTTTCTGCTCGCGGGCGACCCCGCGCAGCCCGATCCGGCGCAGCGCGGCACCACGGGCCTGGCATTCGGCGGCCCCGACGGGCTGCATTTCGATAGCCGCGGACTGCTCTGGATCATGACCGACGTATCGGGATCGCGCATGGCGCGCGCATCGTTCGCCGGACTCGGCGCCAATCAGCTACTGGCCGCCGATCCCGTCACCGGCGAGGTACGCCGCTTCCTGGTCGGGCCGCGTAACTGCGAAATCACGGGCCTGACCCAGACGCCCGACGGCGGGACGTTCTTTCTGAACATTCAGCACCCGGGCGAGGTGCCCGATGCGCGCGCCGATCCCGCGAATCCGGATCGCTTCAGCCGGTGGCCAGACGGGCGTGCGGGTGCGCGGCCGCGCTCCGCGACGATCGTGATCCAGCGCTCCGACGGCGGCCCGATAGGACGCTGAGTCGCGCTAGGACGCGGTCGCCGCCACCGCCGACGGCGTACCCAAGACGGACAGCAATTCCTCCTGCGCCGAGCGCCGCCGCCCACGGCGCGGCTTGGCCAGCTCGTAGGATCCGTCCGGCCGCATCTCCCAGGCCTGGCAGTTGTCGTCCAGGTAGGGCTGCAGGCCTTCGCGAATGACGCGTTGCTTGAGCGTAGGGTCGAGCACCGGAAAGCACAGCTCGATACGGCGGAAGAAGTTGCGGTCCATCCAGTCGGCGCTCGCGAGATACACGTCGTCGGCGCCGTCGCTATGGAAGCAGAATACGCGCGTGTGCTCGAGAAAGCGTCCGATGATCGAGCGCACACGGATGTTGTCCGACAGCCCTTCGATGCCGGGCTTGAGCGCGCAGATGCCGCGCACGATGAGATCGACGCTGACGCCGGCCTGCGAGGCCGAATAGAGCGCCTCGATAATCGCGGGTTCGAGCAGTGCGTTCATCTTCGCGATGATGCGCGCCGGCCGGCCCGCTTGAGCATTCGCCGCCTCGCGCCCGATCGCCGCGACGATGCTCCGGTGCAGGGTGAACGGCGATTGCCAGACATGGGCCAGCTTGCTCGCGCGGCCCAATCCGGTGAGCTGCTTGAAAACCTCGTTCACGTCCGAGCACAGCGCCTCGTTTGCCGTGAAAAGTCCGAAATCGGTGTACAGGCGCGCGGTCCGCGGATGGTAGTTGCCAGTGGCGAGATGCACGTATCTCTTGAGCACGCTGCCTTGCGGCGTTTCCTCGCGGCGCACGATGAGCGACATCTTGGCATGTGTCTTATGGCCCACCACGCCATAAATGACATGCGCGCCGGCCTCGTCGAGCCGCGCAGCCCAGTTGAGATTGGCCTCCTCATCGAAGCGCGCCATGAGTTCCACCACCACGGTCACCTCCTTGCCCCGCCGCGCGGCGTCGATCAGGATTTCCATGAGTTCCGAGTCGGTCCCGGTGCGGTAGACGGTCTGCTTGATCGCGATGACCTGAGGGTCGTTTGCCGTGGCGCGGATGAAATCGAGCACCGGCGTAAACGACTGATACGGGTGATGCAGCAGCACGTCTTCGCGTGCAAACGTCTCGAACTGATTGCCGTGGGTCTGGAATGCCGTCGGCAATCCCGGCTGGAACGGCGGATATTTCAGATCCGGCCGGTCGACCTGGCGCGGTACTTCGCGCAGTCGGTACAGGTTCACCGGGCCGTCGACCCGGTAGAGGTCCACGGCGTCGAGACTGAATTGCTGCAGCAGGAACTCGACCATCGCGGATGAGCAGTTGTCCGCGACCTCGAGCCGTACCGCGTCGCCGAAGTGGCGGTGCAGCAGCTCGCCTTGCAGTGCGATGCGCAGGTTCTTGATCTCCTCTTCGTCGACGAAGAGATCGGAATTGCGCGTGACGCGGAACTGGTAGCAGCCGAGCACCTTCATGCCGGCGAACAGAGTCTGCACGTGCGCGTGCAGAATCGAGGACAGGAATGTGAAGGCGTACTCACCCTCTGAGATTTCTTTCGGTAAGCGGATGATGCGCGGCAGCACGCGCGGGGCCTGCACGATCGCAGCACCCGAGCTGCGTCCGAACGCGTCCTTGCCTGCGAGTTCAACCGCGAAGTTGAGGCTCTTGTTTAACACGCGCGGGAACGGGTGCGCCGGGTCGAGGCCGATCGGCGTCAGCACCGGAAGCACTTCGCGGGAAAAGTAGTCGCGTACCCACTGGCGCTGCGCCGGGTTCCAGTCGGTGCGACGCGGGAAATGTATGCCCCGGGCTGCAAACGCAGGCAGCAACACCTCGTTCAGCAACTGGTACTGTTCGGCGACGAGTGCATGCGCCTGAACAGTGACGTCGCCGAAGACTTCCTGCGGCCCCCGTCCGTCCGGACCCGGCTCCGGGATCTCGAGCTTGATCTGCTCCTTGAGTCCGGCGACGCGAATCTCGAAGAATTCGTCAAGGTTGGACGAAACGATGGTGAGAAAGGCGAGCCGCTCGAGCAGCGGCACCGATTCGTCCGCGGCCTGCGCAAGCACGCGCCGGTTGAACTCCAGCATGCCGAGTTCGCGGTTGAAAAAGTGTGCGGCAGGCGGCGGCGCCTTCTTCGCGCCGGCCGAGCGTGATGCGGGGGCGGGCATTACGCCAAGTGTACCGCTGTGGCGCGCCGCCCGATTGGGTCGTCGTTCCATCCACGCGCCGTGGTGCCACCGAATCTGCGTCGCGATTGCCGTTCTGCGCGCCGCGGCCTACAGTCGCGCCTGCGATGCCTAAACACGAGACGCTCGCCGCGGTCGACCTCGGCTCGAACAGCTTTCACCTCCAGATCGGGCGTGTCGTGGATGGCCAGATCTACCCGCTCGACGTCCTGCGCGATGTCGTGCGGCTGGGGGCGGGCCTGACCGCCGACAAGCGCATCGACCGCGCGACGCAAGCGCGTGCGCTCGAGGCATTGCGCCGTTTTCGCGAACGCCTCGAGGGCTTTCCGCGTCAGGCGGTACGCGCAGTGGGCACCAACACCCTGCGCGTGGCAAAGAACGCGCCCGCCTTCCTGCGCGAGGCGCGCGAGGCGCTTGGCTTTCCGATCGAGGTCATCGCCGGACGCGAGGAAGCACGCCTGATCTACGTCGGCGTGGCCCACGCCCTGCCGCCCGCGCGGCATAAGCGTCTGGTCATGGACATCGGCGGTGGCTCAACCGAGTTCGTCATTGGCACCGGATTCGAGCCGGAACTTACCGACAGCCTCTACATGGGCTGCGTGAGCTACAGCCTGCGTTATTTCGCCGATGGGCAGATCGACAAAGGCTGCATGAAAGCGGCCGAGCTTGCCGCACGCCAGGAATTGGCGACGATGGTACGGGCCTACCGGGCGCTGGGCTGGCAGGAGGCGGTGGGTTCGTCGGGTACGGCCCGCTCGATCGAGAATATCCTGGTCGAGAACGGCTTCGCGGCGGAAGGCCTGACGCGCGAGGGGCTGGACCGACTACGCAGCCTTCTCATCAAGCAGGGCACCGCGGACCCGAACCGGATCGCCGGGCTGCGCCCCAACCGGGCGCTCGTCCTGCCAGGGGGCGTGGCGATCATGCTCGCGGCGCTGGACGAATTGGGCATCGAGCAGATGCGCGTCTCGGATGGGGCGTTGCGCCACGGCGTGCTCTACGACCTGCTCGGCCGCGTGCAACACCGTGACATGCGCGAGGCCACGGTCACTCAGTTCATGCGCCGCTATCAGCTCGATACGAGCCAGGCCGAACGCGTGCGCAAACTCGCACTGGCGATTTACGGTGCGATGGCGGTTGCGCGACCCGACGACGACGACCCGGATCGGATGATGCTCGACTGGGCCGCGCGCCTCGCCGAAGTCGGCCTGTCGATCGCACACGCGGCCTACCACAAACACTCGGCGTACATGCTGTCCAATGCCGACATGCCCGGCTTCTCGCGCATGGAACAACAGCGCCTCGCGCGCGTCGTGCTCGCCCACCGCGGCAAGCTCGCCAAGATTCAGGACTCGGGTCTCGACGGCTCGGACTGGTGGCTCGTGTTTGCGTTGCGCCTCGCATCGACGATCCTGCGGCGGCGAATGGACATGAAGCTGCCGTTCCTGCGGGTTGCTGCCGACGCTGGCGGGTTTCAGCTCGAATTGCCGCAGGCCTGGCTCGACGAGAATCCACTGACTGCCGACGCGCTCGAATCCGAGGCCCGCGAGTGGAAGGCGGTTGACATGAAACTCGTCGTCAGCGGATTGTCGGACAAGAAAATTGCGGCGTTGGGGCGGAGGTAGGGGCGCCGTCCGGCTGCGCTGGCCCACGGACGTGCGCCAGCGAAAAACGACCTGCGATCAGCCACGGTGGTTCGCAAGCGAAAATCGACCCACGACAAACCACCGCGATTCGCGAGCGAAAATCAATCTCCGCTTTTTGACTGACTTGCCGCATGAATCGCGCGGCAAGTCAGTCAAAAAGCGGAGACCATTAAAGACCTAACGCCGCGTCGTGCTTCGCAATGTGCGGCCACCTACGCTGACGCCCCCCCCCCCTACACCATATCCGGCGCCGTGACCGCCCTCACGACGACCTGCGATTCGCCGTTTCGCACCCTGTAGGTCAACCACCACAGGCCGCCTTTCTTGACGCTCCATTCGATC
The DNA here is from genome assembly GCA_963714925.1 of uncultured beta proteobacterium. Taxonomy (GTDB): domain Bacteria; phylum Pseudomonadota; class Gammaproteobacteria; order Burkholderiales; family SG8-39; genus SG8-39. Next base: position 287,951 of record CAVQQK010000007.1, read on the forward strand.
GGGCTCCCGCCCACGAGGAAGGCGGCGACGCAGCCAAGCGTGGGCTGGTGCCCGACGACGACCACGGCACCCTTGCTGCGCGGCCAGTTGGCGGCATCGAGTACGTCGGCGACCAAGCCACCGGGCGTGAGTCGCGCATCCGTCTTGCACTGACTATCGAGCGCGTCCGCGGTCTGGCGGGCGCGCACCGCCGGACTCGAGAGGAGCGTGAACTTGGAGGGCAGGCGTTGCAGGAGCCACGCGGCGACATGCTGCGCCTGCCGACGACCCTTTGCCGTGAGCTTGCGCTCGAGGTCCGGCTGGCCCTCTTCCGCCTCGGCATGGCGCCAGAGGATGAGTTCCATCGATCGTCCTTCGTAACGTCGCGCGCCCAGTGTACGCCGGAGGCGTCTGGCGCACGCCGGGGGCGTCTGGCGGCATGTGACCAGGGCGACGGCGGATAACGCCGTTGAGGCCAACCCGACGGATCGGCTAGAATCCGCCCCCTCTAGGCGCGTAGCTCAGCTGGTTAGAGCACTACCTTGACATGGTAGGGGTCGTTGGTTCGAGTCCAATCGCGCCTACCAGCTTCAGGCGGTTGCCGTCGGCACCGCCTGGTACTCCGCGCGTTGGACCGGGCGCTTGCAGCTTGCATCCAATCCAGCGCGCGGTTTGCCTTTTTGAGCGCCGTGCCAGACATCAAGCTTCCTGACGGGTCGGTTAAGAGCTTCTCGGGTCCCGTGGCCGTTGCCGAGGTCGCGCAGTCGATCGGGGCGGGTCTCGCGCGTGCGGCGCTCGCCGGCCGCGTGAACGGAAAGCTGGTCGATACGAGTCGCGTGATCGACGTCGATGCCGAGGTCGCGATCGTCACCGAGCGCGATCCCGAGGGCCTGGAGATCCTGCGTCATTCGAGCGCGCATTTGCTTGCCCATGCGGTGAAGGAGTTGTTTCCGGACGCGCAGGTGACGATCGGCCCGGTAATCGAGAACGGCTTTTACTACGATTTTTCCTATAAGCGCCCATTCACGCCCGAGGATCTCGGTGCGATCGAAAGGCGCATGGCGGAAATCGCGAAGCGCGACCTCGGGGTGGTGCGCACGCTCATGCCGCGCGATGATGCGGTGAAATTCTTCCGCGATCGGGGCGAGGTCTATAAGGCCGAGATCATCGCCTCGATTCCGACCGACGAGCCCATCTCGCTGTATGGACAGGGCGATTTCATCGACTTGTGCCGCGGCCCACACGTACCGTCGACGGGCAAGCTCAAAGTCTTCAAGCTGATGCGCGTGGCCGGCGCCTACTGGCGCGGCGACTCTGCGAACGAGATGCTGCAGCGGATCTACGGCACTGCCTGGGCGAAGAAGGAAGACCAGGACGCCTACCTTCACATGCTCGAGGAGGCCGAAAAGCGCGACCACCGCAAGCTTGGCCGTCAACTCGATCTGTTCCACATGCAAGACGAGGCGCCGGGGCTGGTGTTCTGGCATCCGAAAGGCTGGACGCTGTGGCAGGTGGTGGAGCAGTACATGCGCCGCGTCTATCGCGACAACGGCTACCTCGAAGTGCGCTGCCCGATGATCCTCGACAAGCGCCTCTGGGAGCGCACTGGGCACTGGGAGAACTATCGCGAAAACATGTTCACTACGGCGTCGGAGAACCGCGATTACGCGGTCAAGCCGATGAACTGCCCGGGTCATATCCAGGTATTCAACCAGGGCGTTAAAAGCTACCGCGATTTGCCGTTTCGACTTGGCGAATTCGGCGTTTGCCACCGCAACGAGCCCTCCGGGGCGCTGCACGGACTGATGCGCGCGCGCGGATTCACGCAAGACGACGGGCATATCTTCTGCACCGAGGCACAGATTCTCGACGAATGCGTCGCGTTTACCGCGTTGCTACAGAACGTCTACCACGACTTTGGCTTCGTCGACATCATCTACAAGGTGGCGACCCGTCCTGACAAGCGCATCGGCTCGGACGCGGAATGGGAGAGGGCCGAGGCCGCGCTGATGGATGCGCTGCGGCGCTCAGGCGTCGAGTTCACGATCTCGCCGGGCGAAGGTGCGTTCTACGGGCCGAAGATCGAGTATTCGCTGAAGGACGCCATCGGTCGCGTCTGGCAGTGCGGCACGATGCAGGTGGACTTTTTCATGCCCGAACGGCTTGGGGCCGAGTATGTCGCGGAGGACAACAGCCGGCGCACCCCCGTCATGCTGCACCGGGCGATTGTCGGTTCGATGGAGCGCTTCATCGGCATCCTGATCGAGAATTTCGCTGGCGCCTTCCCCCTGTGGCTCGCCCCGTCACAGGTCGTGGTGATGAGCATTTCCGAGCACCAGGCGGACTATGCCGAGGGGGTCGCTGAGCGCCTGCGCGTGCTCGGCTGGCGCGCCGGCGCAGATTTGCGGAACGAGAAAATTTCTTATAAAATCCGGGAACATAGCCTGCGAAAGCTCCCTTATCAGTTAGTGGTCGGGGATAAGGAGAAGCAGGCGGGAACTGTGGCCGTGCGTGCGCGTGGCGGTGAAGATCTCGGGCCGATGGCGCTGGATGACTTCATCGCACGCCTCCAGAGTGAGGCAGAGGCGCTTAGCACGGCCTGATTTTTTGCGGGCGGATCCCGCACGGTGTGTCCGGTGACCGAAAGCGCCGGCTGAAGAGGAGAACGCACTCATCACACCTGATAAAGCGCAACGTATCAATCGGGAGATCACCGCGCCGGAAGTGCGCTTGGTGGCTGAAGACGGCGAGCAACTCGGAATCGTGCAAGTGGCGGATGCGCTACAGGCAGCCGAAGAGCGGGACGTCGATCTGGTGGAAATCGCGCCGCTCGCGGTTCCGCCGGTGTGCAAGCTCATGGATTTCGGGAAATTCCGTTACCGTGAGCAGAAGAAGGCGCACGAGGCCAAGCTCAAGCAGAAGCAGATCCAGCTCAAGGAGATCAAGTTTCGCCCACGGACCGACTCGGGCGATTACCGGATCAAGTTGGGCAAGCTGACCGAGTTTCTCGAGGCGGGTGACAAGGCCAAGGTGACGTTGCGATTTCGGGGTCGAGAGATGGCGCACCAGGAGTTCGGAAAACGTGTCCTGGAGCGCGTGAAGGCCGATCTCGAAGAGATTGGCGTGGTTGAGCAGTTTCCGAAGATGGAAGGGCGCCAGATGGTGATGGTGATTGCGCCCAAGAAGAAGGTGCTGGTCGTCAAGCCCAAGAAGGCCGCGACCAGTCGGTCGGAAAAGCCGGTGGTCAAAAAGGTCCCCAAATCGGTGACCGAGCCGGTGGCTGACGCGGTGGTCGAGCCGATGGCCGAGCCGGCGACCAAGCCGACCGAAGCGGCCTGAAGTTGCGGCGGCGACGCAGAACGCGTTGCTGCCGACAAGTGGTGCCCGGGCTTCAAGTGTCTGCGTTGCAGGCCGCCCGGCGTCATATTAAAAGATGGAGTACGGCAAGATGCCAAAGGCAAAAACGAAGAGGGGCGCCGCCAAGCGATTCAAGATTCGCTCGAGCGGGAAGATCAAGCGCTCGCACGCGTATGTGCGGCACATCCTGACGAAGAAATCGCAGAAGCGTAAGCGTCAATTGCGCGGAACGTCGTCGGTCGATCAAACGAATGTACGGCAGGTGCGCTCCATGCTGCCGTACGCCGCGTAAGGAGGCCGCCATGCCACGCGTTAAACGCGGCGTCACGGCGCGCGCACGCCACAAGAAAGTTCTGCGTCAGGCGAAGGGATTCCGCGGGCGTCGCAAGAACGTCTACCGCATCGCCAAACAAGCGGTCATGAAGGCCGGGCAGTATGCCTATCGCGACCGGCGCGTGCGCAAGCGCGAGTTTCGTGCGCTCTGGATCACGCGCATCAACGCGGCGGTGCGGGAACTGGGAATGACGTACAGCACCTTCATGGCAGGGCTCAAGCGTGCCCAGATCGAGGTCGATCGAAAGGTGCTGGCCGACCTCGCGGTCAAAGACAAGCCCGCATTTGCGGAGATCGCGAGCCAGGCGAAGGCGAGCCTTTCGCACTGAGCGCGGGCTTGCGGACAGGATTGGGCGCAGGCGCCGCCCCCGCTTTCGCCTTGCAGGATGGAACACGTCGACGGCATCATCGATCGGGCCATCGCGGCATTCAGCGCTGCGCGGGACCCGGCCGCGCTTGAGAACGCGAAGGCGCGCTTTCTCGGCAAGAGCGGTGAACTCACCACGCTTCTGAAATCGCTCGGCACGCTTGCGCCCGAGGCGCGGCGTGGCGCGGGTCGGGCCATCAACGAGGCCAAGGTACGGCTCGAGACCGCACTCGAGTTGCGCCGCGGCGCGCTCGCCGATGAAAAACTCGCGGCGCGGCTCGCGGAGGAGTCACTCGATGTGACGCTGCCGGGCCGCGGTCGAGGGCGTGGCGGTATTCATCCGGTCATCCGCAGCTGGGAACGCGCCGAGGCTATTTTTCGCTCCATCGGATTCGATGTGGCCGATGGCCCCGAGATCGAAAGCGACTGGTACAACTTCACCGCACTCAACCAACCCGAGAACCATCCGGCGCGGTCGATGCACGATACCTTCTACGTCGACCTGAACGACGCCCAGGGTACCCCGCTGCTTTTGCGTACGCACACCAGCCCGATGCAGGTGCGCTACGCGCGCATGCACCGCCCGCCGATCAAGGTGATCGCACCCGGTCGGACCTATCGCGTCGATTCGGATGCGACGCATTCGCCGATGTTCCATCAGGTGGAGGGCCTGTGGATCGACGAGGACATCAGCTTCGCCGATCTCAAAGGCGTGTACGCCGACTTCCTGCGACGGTTCTTCGAGACCGACGAGCTCGAGGTGCGCTTTCGCCCGTCGTTCTTCCCGTTCACCGAACCCTCGGCGGAAATCGACATGCGGTTCGACGCCGGCCCGCTCGAAGGCCGCTGGCTGGAGATCTCGGGTTCGGGCCAGGTGCATCCAAGCGTCATCCGCAATTTCGGCCTTGATCCCGAGCGTTACATTGGCTTCGCGTTCGGCTCGGGCCTCGAGCGCCTGACCATGCTGCGCTACGGGATCGACGATCTGCGGCTGTTCTTCGACGGTGATCTGCGCTTCCTAAGGCAATTCGCCTAGTCCGACATGCGCGTTCCCGAGAGCTGGCTGCGTAGCATGGCGAACCCGTCGCAGGAAACGGCGGCGCTCGCGCATCTGCTGACCATGTCCGGGCTCGAGGTCGAGTCCTGCGAGCCGATCGCGCCGAAGTTCTCCGGGGTGGTCGTCGGACAGCTACGCATGGTCGAGAAGCATCCGAATGCCGACAAGCTTGCATTGTGTTCAGTCGTGGCGGACGCGACGGACAGTGCGCCGCTCGCGATCGTCTGTGGTGCACCCAATGTGCGCGCGGGCATGCGGGTGGCGCTCGCACGAATCGGTGCGCGGCTGCCGGGCGACGACGGCAATCCGGTCGAGATCCGTGCGACGAAGGTGCGCGGCGTCGAAAGTCAGGGCATGCTGTGCTCGGCGCGCGAACTCGGTCTGTCGGATGACCACTCGGGAATCATCGAACTCGCCGCCGATGCACCGCTCGGTCACGATGTGCGCGATGTGCTCGCGCTCGAGGACCAGGTTTTCGACATCAAGCTCACGCCGAACCGCGCCGATTGCCTGTCGGTGCTTGGTGTTGCGCGCGAGGTCGCTGCGCTGACCGGGGCGTTGCTCGAATCGCCGACGATCGAGCCCGTTCCGGCGCAAAACGATGCGCGGTTGCCGGTGCGCGTCCTCGCGCCTGATCTGTGCGGACGGTTTTCGGGGCGCGTGATCTGCAACGTGAATGCCCAGGCGCCGACGCCTGATTGGATGAAGCAGCGCCTTGCGCGCGCAGGACAACGTCCGATTTCTGCGCTGGTTGATATCTCGAACTACGTCATGCTGGAGCTCGGGCGACCCTCGCACATTTTCGATTTCGATAAGGTGCGTGGCGGCGTGCTTGACGTGCGCTGGGGGAAGCAGGGCGAGCGTGTCGAACTGCTGAACGGACAGAGCGTCGAGGTGGACGAAACCGTCGGAGTGATCGCGGACGCCGCCGGCGTCGAGGCGCTTGCCGGAATCATGGGAGGGGCGGCCACCGCCGTCTCGGACGCGACACGCACGATCTACATCGAAGCGGCCTTCTGGTGGCCGCAGGCCGTCGCGGGTCGCGCGCGGCGCTACAACTTCTCGACTGAGGCCGCGCACCGGTTTGAACGCGGCGTGGACTACGCGACGACGGTCGAGCACATCGAACACATTACGCGGCTCGTGCTGGACGTCTGCGGCGGCGAGCCGGGGCCGATCGACGACACGGTGACGGTACTGCCGGAGCGGCGACCCGTGCGGATGCGCGTGGCACGCGCACAGAAGGTGATCGGCGTGCCCATTTCGGGCGACGAGATGGCCGATGTCTTTCGGCGACTGAGGCTGCCCTTCGAGTGGGAGGGCGAGGCCTTCGTCGTCACGCCGCCTTCCTACCGGTTCGACCTCGAGATCGAGGAAGACCTGATCGAGGAGGTTGCCCGAGTTCACGGATTCGACCGCATTCCGGCGCATCCGCCGCGTGCTGCCGCGCGCATGAGCGCCCAGCCCGAGGGACGACGCTCGCTGCATGCGGTGCGCGAACGCCTGGCGGCCTGCGATTACTACGAAGTGATTAATTTCAGCTTCGTTGAACCGGCCTGGGAGACCGATTTCGCGGGCTGCGTCGATTCGATCCGGTTGCTCAATCCGATTGCGAGTCCGCAGTCGGTGATGCGCTCGTCGTTGATGGGCTCGTTGATCGAAAACGTGCGTTACAACCTCGCGCGCAAGGTCCCACGCATTCGCGTATTCGAGGTCGGGCGCGTGTTCCTGCGCGATCCCGCCGCCGCCGATGGCGCGCTGGTGGTGGCCGGATTGCGCCAGCCCGTGCGTGTCGGCCTTGCAGCGTTCGGACCCGCGCGTGAGGAACAATGGGGCGAGTCGACGCGGGTGGTCGATTTTTTCGACGTCAAGGCTGACGTCGACGCGCTGTTCGCGCCGGTGGCGGTCCGTTACGAGGCGGCGGTCCACCCTGCACTCCACCCGGGTCGAGCCGCGCGCATTCTGCGCGACGGCGTGCCTGTTGGTTGGATCGGCGAGCTGCATCCCCGGTGGCAGCGGAAATACGAACTGCCGAGCCCGGTCGTCCTCGCGGAACTGGAGGCCGAGGGCCTGGCGTCGGTGCCGCTGCCGAAGGCCGAGGTCCCCTCTCGCTTCCCCGGGGTGGTCCGGGACATTGCGGTCCTCGTTGATGCCGAGGTATCGACGCAGGCCCTGATGGATGCGATTTGGACCGAAACGCCGAAAATCGTCCGACAGGTCGAGGTTTTCGACCTCTACCAGGGCACGAACCTTCCGGCAGGGAGAAAAAGCCTTGCGTTTCGGGTAGTTATGCAAGATACTGAACGCACCCTCACGGATGCCGAGGCAGACGAGGCACGCGACTCAATCGTTGCCCTCCTGTCCCGTAAATTCTCGGCAACCCTAAGATCCTAAAAAAGAATTCGGGTTTGTAGGCGCGGGGAGCGACAATGACTTTGACGAAGGCGGAACTGGCTGACCTGTTGTTCGAAAAGGTGGGTCTAAACAAGCGCGAAGCCAAGGACATGGTCGAGGCATTCTTTGAGGAAATCCGGGGGGCGCTCGAGCGGGGGGAAAGTGTGAAGCTCTCCGGCTTTGGAAATTTCCAGTTGCGCGACAAGCCGCAGCGCCCGGGGCGCAACCCAAAGACGGGCGAGGAGATTCCGATCAGTGCTCGCCGCGTCGTCACATTCCACGCAAGCCAGAAGTTGAAGGCCATGGTGGAGAAGGCGCGCCATGGAGCAGAACCGCAAGAAGGTTGATTTACCGCCGATTCCGGCGAAGCGCTACTTCACCATCGGTGAAGTGAGCGAGCTCTGCGGCGTCAAGCCGCACGTGCTGCGCTATTGGGAGCAGGAATTCACGCAGCTCAAACCCGTCAAACGGCGCGGCAACCGGCGCTATTACCAACACCATGAGGTGTTGCTGATCCGCAGGATTCGAGAACTGCTCTACGAAGAGGGGTTTACGATCAGCGGCGCGCGCAACCGCCTCGACAGCACCTTGACAAATGGTGTGGCCGAGGACGGACCGCGTAACGGGCGCAAGCCTGCGGCCGGCGTCGACCTGCCTGCAGTAAAGCGCGAACTTCAGGACGTCCTGGACGCACTCAGCGGCTGAGGCCGCTCTGCTAGAATCCATCGGTTCGGGGCGTAGCGCAGCCTGGTAGCGTACCTGCCTGGGGGGCAGGTGGTCGCGAGTTCAAATCTCGCCGCCCCGACCAGTTCACGAGACCATCGGAGGAGGGGCTCATGACGATTGTAGCGATTACCCGCGAAATGGGCACGCTCGGCAAGGACGTGGCCACTGGCCTGGGACGCGCATTGGACCTGCCGGTGATCTACCACGAAGTCATCGATCATCTGGCCGATCGCATGCGGGTGCGTAAGAGTCACGTAGTCCGGCTACTGGATGGCAGTGCCGGGCTCCTCGAGCGCCTGACGGCAGACAAGACCAGCCTCGCGATCTTTTCGGCCGACGAAGTCTACGACCTCGCGTTGCATAACGGCGGCGCGATCATCCGCGGTTGGGGCGCGACGCATCTGCTGCGCGACGTTCCCAACGCGGTGCGGGTTCGGGTCTGCGCGCCCTTGGGTCTGCGCAAGCAACGCATGATGGAGCGACTCGACACCGAAGACGAGGGCGCGATCACCGAGGAAATTCGCGCCAACGACGAGTCACACACCGCAATCATGAAACGGCACTTCGGTTTGAACTGGACCGAACCCGAGCACTACGATCTGGTCCTCAACACCCAGCGGGTGGGGATCGACGAGTGCGTGGACGAAGTGCTTGCGCTGGTGCGGTCCGCGGAGTTTGCCGATACCGATGCTGCGCGCACGCTACTCGAAGATCGGGCGCTTGCGGCACGCGTCAAGGCCGCGCTGCGCCGTGCACCAGAGACCCGGGACACGAAGCTCGAGGTGAGCAGCGATGCTGGCGAGATCACCTTGACCGGCGACTCAGGTACGACCGACGCGAAGCTCGCTGCGGTCGAAGTGGCGGTGACGGTTCCGGGCGTGAAGGACATTCACGTCCGGACGCGAAACTAGCGCGGCGGATTCACACTCGTACGCCTGCCTTCGATCGAAGGCAAGCCGGCGCGAATGCGGCGCGAAAAGTCCGGCGCCGCGTCGGCGGCCTGGGCGGCCGCGTTGATCCGGCTGCGACGCTGCAGCGTGCCGAACGCGAGCGACGATCCGAGCGCACCCTGCTCGTACAGGTATTCGGGCAGGTAGCCGCTCACAATGATCTTCCAGGAAAACGGCAGGTGGTTGGGATTCACCAGGCTGTGCTGCCAGATCACCGTGGTGCAGTTCGTCGTCAGCGTGTTGTAAAACTCGGGCTGCGCGCGTAGCACATTGATCTTGCGCAGGTACTCCAAAAAAATTCGCCGGCGATTCTCGGGCGTGCCGTGCAGGCGATAGAGATAGACGTCCTCGGGCGGATCCTTGCGATAGTTCGTGCGCACCCGGGTGACGTCGCGCTCGTCGGCGACGACGTAGAACAGCTCGTACTGCTTGAAAAATCCGGCAATCGAGGAATAGCCCTCACCGCGCTCTTTGCGCGCCTCGATCGAGATTGCGAGCGGCGGCTGGTCCGAGAATACGAAGCTCAGGTAGATGTGTGCAATTTCCGGCCCTATCCAGTACACCGCGACCAAGTCGACCGCCTCGAGTCGACGCAGGTCGAAACGCCGGTCCAGGTAGGCCGGCGTAAAGTCGGTTTCGGTCCGGTAGTCGAAGTTGCGGATGTTATGAACGGTGACTCGGTCGCCCTCGATCGTGGCGTAGGGCAGCACCGCTTCCTCCGCGCGCCAGCCGCGATCGTTCGACGGCTCGATCGTCTGCCACCAGAGAATGAGCGCGAGAAACGCGGCTGCATACGCGCTTAGCGCGGCGCGATGCAGGCGCGGGCGCCGGCGGCGGAGTGCAAGACTCAGCAGGGTTGCCGCGCCGGCGAGCGCGAAGCCGGCGGCGAGGCCGTCGCGTAACGGTTCGGCGCCCGGTCCGGCATAGTGCAGCGCAAGACTTCCCCAGAGCGCTGTCGCGACCACAGTGAGCACGAGCGTGATGCGGCCGACCCAACGTGCAGCAGCGATCACCATGCCACGTACTCTAGCAAAGTGTCGGACGGGGTTTATCGCAGTACGCGGTCGGGCTGCGTGGTACCATCGGCGCCGCTTCGCGGCGCATTCCGTCTCGCGTGCCGGCGGCGCCGGACCGTCCGGCGCAGGCGGTAGCGAACATCGCACGCTCCGGGGCGGCTCTCTTGCGAATCCTGGTTTCCAACGACGACGGGTATTTCTCGCCTGGCATTTCGGTTCTGGCCGATGCGCTGCGTACGGTCGGCGACGTGACGGTCGTCGCACCCGAACGCGATCGCTCGGGTGCGTCCAACTCGCTGACACTGGATCGTCCGCTGATTGTCCGGCAGGCCGCAAACGGCTTTTACTTCGTCAACGGCACACCGACGGACTGCGTGCATTTGGCGGTCACCGGACTGCTCACCTTTGTTCCCGACATGGTGGTCTCAGGCATCAATCTCGGGGCGAACATGGGTGACGACACGATTTACTCCGGGACCGTTGCGGCGGCGACCGAGGGCTTTCTGCTCGGCATTCCATCGCTCGCGGTCTCGCTGGTCGGCAAGCGGGGCGATCATTTGGAGACCGCCGCGCATGTCGCCCTCGAGGTGGCGAAGCGGTTTGCGCGCGTACCGGTCGGTGCACCGGTGCTGCTGAATGTGAACGTACCGGACATCCCGCTCGCGGCCCTGGAGGGCATCGAAGCCACGCGTCTCGGGCGGCGCCATAAGGCCGAACCCGTGGTGCGCGTCGACACGCCGCGCGGCGACACGGGCTACTGGATCGGTCCGGCCGGTGGCGCGGCCGACGCAGGGCTCGGCACGGATTTTCGTGCGATCGAGCATGCGCGCGCGTCGGTGACACCGTTGCAGGTGGATCTCACCAATCATGCGCAGCTCGGACACATCCGGGATTGGTTGCTGGGATGAGCCTGCGCGCGCCCGGCGAGCTGTCCGGCGTCGGCATGACCTCGCTGCGCACGCGCGCACGCATGGTGGTGCGACTGCGTGAGCAGGGCGTGCAGGATGCGCGGGTCCTTGCGGCGATGGCAACGGTCCCGCGCCATCTGTTCGTCGAAGAGGCGCTCGCACACCGCGCCTATGAAGACACGGCATTGCCGATCAATTTCGGGCAGACGATATCCCGACCCTATGTTGTGGCGCGGATGATTGAAGTGCTCCTGACCGGACGGCACGGGCCACGCGAGCCAGGCAGGGTTCTTGAGGTGGGCACTGGCTGCGGGTACCAGGCCGCCGTCCTTGCGGCCGTCGCAGCTGAGGTCTACTCCGTCGAGCGGATCCGTGAACTGCACGAGCGTGCGCGGCGAAACCTGTTGGGTTTGAAGCTGTCGAACCTGCGCTTGGTGCACGCCGATGGCCGATTTGGCCTTGAACAGGCCGCCCCCTACGATTCGATCATACTGGCCGCAGCGGCAGATGAGGTTCCCGAGGCCCTCTTACGACAACTGGCGCAGGATGGCAGAATGGTCCTGCCGCTGAGGCGGCGCGGGGGGGGGAGACGATCAGTTCCTCGCGCTGATCGAGCGCGTCGGACGGGGGTTCGAGGAGACCGAGCTCGAGTTGGTGCGTTTTGTTCCATTGGAGAGCGGAAAGACATGAGCGTAGCGAGAGCAAGCGGACGCCTTGCGGTGATTGGGGCCGCGATGCTGGTTGCCGCGTGCGCGAGCCGCCCCACGTCGGCTCCGGTCGTCGACCACGGCGCGTGGCCGGCGGCAAAATCTTCGACGACCGCCGGCATGGCGCGCGGCACGCACGTTGTCAAACAAGGCGAGACCCTTTACAGCATTGCGCTCGAGCATGGCGTTGACTATCGGGAACTCGCGCGCTGGAACGGGCTGAACGATGCATCGCGCATACGCGTGGGACAGTCGCTGCGACTCAGCCCGTCATCGGCGGGCACGCAGGCGGGCGCAACAGCGGCTACCGGCGTCGAGATCGGCAACGCACGCGAGAAAGGTGGCGTCGAAACGCGACCGCTCGATTCGGGCACGCTTGCCGCGCAAGGGGGCGGCGACGGCAGCACCAAGACGTCGCCCAAAGCACTGCGCCTGCCCTATTCGAAGGAAAACGTCGCCATGCTATCGGGCGAGACCGGGGCGGTCACGTCTGGCGCCGCTGCGCCGTCCACTGCGACCTCGACGCCGACCTCCACCGTGGCCACGACCGCGGCGCGGCCGGCGCCGAGTGCGCCACAGGGTGCGCTCGGTTTCGTCTGGCCCGCGAAGGGCAAGGTGTTGAACGGTTTTGCCGAACCCAATAGCAAGGGCGTCGATATCGGCGGTCAGCCAGGCGATCCGGTCGTCGCGGCTGCGGCGGGACGCGTCATGTATACCGGCACCGGTATTCGCGGCTACGGCAAACTCATCGTCATCAAACACGAGGACGGCTACAACAGCGTCTATGCGCACAACCGATCGATTCTGGTTAAAGAAGGCCAGTCGGTCGCGCGCGGTGAGCGCATTGCTGAACTCGGCGCGACCGACAGCGACCGGCCGAAGCTGCACTTCGAAATTCGGAAATCCGGCAAGCCGGTTGACCCGATGAAGTACTTGCCGCAGCCGCGGTCCTGAGATCCGCCTGCGCGGTGCCCTCTGTGGGGCTAACGTCGCCGCCCGCCGTGCGCCATGCGTAGCGCTGCGGCGAGGTCCGCCACGGCCGAGGCGTACAGACTGCTGCGGTTGTAGCGCGTCAGTACGTAGAAGTTTTCGAAGCCCAAACGATACTCGGTTTCCGCGTTCGGGCTTTCCAGCGCGATCAACGCGATCTGGGTGTCCGGGGGAAGCGTGGCGGGCGTCTCGGTATGATAGCGGCCCAGGTCAGCCAGCCGGATGCTGGGTCGAATGCCGGCATCCAGCAGCGCCCGGTGTGATTCGCCGGCGACGCGCGCCGGGGCCCAGACTGCTTCGTCGCGACGCCAGCCGTGCGCGCGGAGATAGTTCGCGACGCTGCCTATGGCGTCCGCCGCGCTCCGGCGCAGATCGATGGATGCGCTGCCGTCGTAGTCGACGCCGTAGCGGCGAATACTGCCCGGCATGAATTGCGGGATACCAATCGCCCCCGCATACGAACCTTTTACGCTGAACACGTCGAATTTCTCGTCACGTGCCAGCAGGAGGTACTGCTCGAGTTCGGAGCGGAAGAACGCCGCGCGCGGTGGATAGTCGAAGGCGAGCGTGGCAAGGGAATCCACGACACGAAAGTTTCCGGTCTGGCGACCGTACAAGGTTTCGACGCCGATGATTGCGACGATGATCTCGGCCGGCACGCCGTGCTCCCGCGAGGCGCGGGCAAGAACCTTTCGGTGACGTGACCAGAATGCCGTACCGCCGTTGATCCGTGTCTCATTGACGAATCGCGCCCGGTAGGTTTTCCACGAACGGGCTTGTGGCGTTTTGCGCGGCGTGATCGCGCGCAGGATTGCCTGGCGGCTGCGAGCGCGGCTGAACAAAAACTCGAGCTCGTCGGCAACAAATCCATGACGTCCCACCATGTCGTCGATGAATTCGCGGACGTCGGTCCGTGCATCGAAGGACCCGGGCGCCGCGAGTGTCGCGCAGCTAAAGCATAGTGCGGCGAGTGAGAACCACAGGCGTGTACTCATGCGAGGCGCAAGCTCCGGATCTGCTGACACAGTTCATTGATCTGACGTGCGTCGGCGCCCGCACCATAGCGCACCGCAATGTAGTGATCGGCGATCGCGCGAATCGCCCCGCCGGCGCGCGGCAGATGACGCGCTGCGCGCTCGGCGAAGTCGCGCGGGCCTTCCTGCGGCGAGCGCGTGACGCCGTGCGCGTCGAGCTTACGGCAGAACGTGAGCCAGGCGCTCTGGATTCTATCGCGGCGCGCCATGTTGCGCAGCGACCAGAGCAACAGCACGACCGTGAACCCGCCAAGCAGCGTAAATAGAACCGCCGTCAGTTTGCGCCAGTCCGCGTCGCGCATGCCGATGTAGGCCATCAGGTCACGCTGTCGCTCCGGGTTGTAGGCGAGCACCCAGACGTTCCACTGGTGCGCGAGTGCTTCCCAGCGATAGCGCATGTTGCGCAGCCACTCGAACTGCGGGCGCATCAAAAGCGGCAGTCCCGCGCCCTCGGGGAGCGCGCGTGCGAGTCCGGATCCGATGCGTCCGGGTACCGCGGCCGCCGTCGGGTCAACCCGAATCCAGCCGCGGTTACGCAGATAGACTTCTGCCCAGGCATGGGCGTCGGACTGACGCACCGTGATGATGCGGTCGATCGGATTGAGGTCACCGCCCTGATAGCCCGTGACCACACGCGCCGGCACGCCGGCGGCGCGCATCATGAACACGAAGGCCGACGCAAAGTGCTCGCAGAACCCCGCCTTGGCCGAGAACAGGAACTCGTCGACCGCGTGCCTGCCCATCAGTGGCGGCTCCAGCGTATAGGCGAAGCGGTTATCGCGCAGATAGGCGATTGCTCGGGCAAGCAGTTGTGCGTCGTCCGTCGACGTGCGGCGCCACGATTCGGCGAGCGCCGCCGCGCGCGGATTCGAGCCGGAAGGCAGGCGCAACGCACGATTGAGCGTGCTGGCGGATGCGTCGGCGACCGGTGGCGGGTCGGCGATTGACGCGACGTCGTAGCGCAGCCTGCGGCGCACGTCGCGCCGTGCAAGCACTTGCCCATCCGCGGTGTAGCGCGCACGTGGCGGCAGGCGCGAGACCGTCTCCAGAGCGAAGAGCCATTTGCGGTCGTGCGGTTCGAGTACGACGCTGTACTTGTAGAGTTCGCGCCCGCCTGCGGGGGCGACAAATTGGGCGAGATCGATTGGCCCCATGCGCCAGGTTTGGCCGTCGAAATCCCACAGCACGGGGCCGCGCCAGTAGCGCAACGGTTGCGGCGGTGGTTTGCCATCGAATTCGGCGCGCAGTGCGATTGCATCGGACAGTGCGAGGCGCGCGAAATTGCCGGGTGTCATGCTGTCGGACAGGCCGCTGATACCGGTATTCGCGTCCTGCGGCAGACCCCACAGCGGGCCCTGGACGCGCGGAAACAGCAGGAATAGCAGCAGCGCCGCCGGCACGGCGTGGGCAAGCAGCAGGGCGGCGGCACGCAGGTCCCGGCGCCAGCCGCGACCCGGCGCGTTGAATCCGACGAGCGTGGTCGTGACCACGGCGATCGCGACGCACATGCCGATCGCGACCGGGATCGTCTGCGAATACAGAAAGCCGGTGACGAGCAGGAAGTAGCATAGAAAGACGCCGACGGTCGCGTCGCGATGGGTACGCATCTCCAGCAGCTTCAATCCCGAGAACAGCACGAGCATGACAATGCCCTGCGCGCGACCAAAGAAAAATCCGTACTCCGCGCGCACCCCGAGCATTGCAATGACCGCGACTGCGAGTAGCAACCAGCGTGACGGCAGGGGCGCCGCATTGATCGTGATAACAACACGCCATCCGTAGAGGCACAGCGTAAGCAGCGTCAACCACCATGGCGCGCGTAGTGCGTGCGGCGCGATCACGATGACCATGGAGGCCGCCAGCCAGGCGACATCGCGCCCGCTTACGAGGCGGGCTTCGGGGGCAAGCGGATGCGGAACGCTCACGGGGTCACGGCGCCGCGCCAGGATGCAGTGCGAGTGCCTGCAGGCACTCGGCGCGATGGCTGTCGCCGCAATCGGGGAGGACTTCCGCGCCAGGCAGGCGCAGGCCGTAGCGCGCGCCGGCGGACTCGGCCGCCAGCACCCAGGCGGTGAGCCGAGAGAGGCGTGCCTCCGTCGGCAGGCCGTTCGGCAGATCGTCCCAGTCGAGCCAGAGTTCGGCCGTCGCCTCGCCCGAGAACTGCTTGGTCAGCATGGCGCCGCCGCGCGCGACCGCTTTCCAGGCGACGTGGCGCGGCGAGTCTGAGCGCTGGTAGCTGCGCAGCCCCGAAAAGTCCTCGTTGCCGTGCGCCTGCGCCCGCCCTGCGCCCGCGTTTGCGTCGGCGCGCGGCACCGGCAGAACCGAATACTCCGGGCGCGGATACACGAGCGCCTGCGTTTCGGTTTCGACATAACTCCAGGCGCGGAACAGACCCAGCGGATAGCGGGTCTCGAGCATGACGCGCCCAAGGGCGAGCCAGCCGCGCTGCGCCGCCGGCACCGCAAGGACGACCTCGGTCGCGCTTGCCGCCAGGACGTCGGTCACCTGCTGCGCGCCCGAGCCGATGTGGCGCAGCATGATCGCCGGCCGATCAAAGGGGGCACGGGCGTCCAGATAGAGCTTGAACTGGGCGGACTCTCCGGCAAACACAGGCTCGACGCGCCCGACGCTCACCGCCAGTCGCGCCAGATTGCGCGCCGTATGAACCATACCGGCGAGCCCCATGCCCGCGAGCAGAAAGGTCAACGCAAACCCGAGCGACAGCGCGTAATTGATCGAACCCACCAGCAGCAACCCGAGCGTTGCGCCAAACATCCAGCCCAGGCGCGTCGGCACGATGTAGACGCGCCGGTGGCGCAGCACGATGGTGCCGCGCTCTGGCGGCGTAAAGCCGTAGAACCAATTCGCAATGCGCGGGCGCGCGGTCACTGCGCGGGTCCCGGCCGTGGCTTCGGTTGCGGGATGCAACGCGGGGTGGACAGGGTCCGCGGGCGCCTAGTTTCGCGGACCGTCATAGTGCCAGCGACCGCGCCATGCGCGCAGGACTTTGTTCGGATACGCCGCCTGTCCGAGGCTGCCGTTGTAGCGGCCGAGCGCGCGAAAATAGTCGCCTTTTTCGATGTCAAGGTAGTGGCGCAGAATCACGCAGCCATAACGTATGTTCGTGCGCAGATGAAACAGATTGTCGCGCGAGCGCTTGAGGAGCTTGGTCCAGAAGGGCATGACCTGCATGTAGCCGCGCGCGCCAGCCGAGGACGCCGCGTACTTTCGAAACGCGCTTTCCACCTCGATGACGCCCAGCACGAGCTGCGGATCGAGTCCCGCGCGGGTCGCTTCGTACTGCACCGTCTTGAGCAGTGCGATGCGACGCGCGCGGTCTGGAATTCGGCGCGCCAGGCGTTTGGACATTTCGAACGTCCAGCGATGACCGTCCTCCGCGTGCTGAAACCGAAACACCGGCGGCGCGCGATCGCTGACCGCGGTCGTGAGCGACAAGCGCATTCTGTCCGCGAGCGGCTCGTATTTCTGCGCGCCGCCGATCGCCCCGCCCCAGGCGAGGAGCGCCGCGATCGCGATGGCGCCGTGTGTCGCCCGCATCATGCGCCGGCGACGCGCTCCTTGATGACCGACGCCACGCTTGCGAGCGGAACATTCCGTGCATCCGCATCGGGACGGGCTTTGAGCTCCGCCACCCCATCGCGCAAGCCGCGCTCGCCGAGCACCACCCGCAGCGGGACGCCGATCAGATCCATGTCGGCGAACAGCACGCCGGGACGCTCCGCGCGGTCATCGAGCAGCGTATCGATTCCCGCCGCAACCAGCGCCTCATACAGCCGGTCGGCCGCCTCCCGGACCGCCGCGCTCTTGTGGTATCCGATCGGCACGAGGCAGGCCTCGAACGGCGCCAGCGGCTGCGGAAACGCAATTCCACGTGCATCGTGGTTTTGCTCGATCGCCGCCGCGACGATCCGTGTCACGCCGATGCCGTAGCACCCCATCTCCATCGGCCGCGTTGCTCCGCTCTCATCGAGAAAAGTGGCCTTCATCGCCTCCGAATATTTCGAGCCGAGCTGAAAAATGTGGCCGACTTCGACACCACGTTGAATCCTCAGCGTGCCCTTGCCGTCCGGGCTGGCGTCGCCCTCGACCACGTTGCGCAGGTCGGCGACCGCGACGGGATCGGGCAGGTCGCGCCCCCATTCGACATGCTGCAGATGCGCATCCGGTTCGTTCGCGCCGCACACGAACGCCTGCATTGCCGCGACGCTGCGGTCCGCGATCACCCGAATCGCGGGCGGCAGGCCCACGGGGCCGATGAACCCTGGTTTGCACCCCATGTGCTGCTCAATCTCGGCGTCGGTCGCGAAACGAAACGCTGCGCGCCCGAGCGCCTTGCCCGCCTTGAGTTCGTTCAGGCTGTGGTCGCCACGTATCAAGAGGAGGTGAAACACCGCGCCCTGCATGACCGCGAGCGCCTTAACGGTGCGCTGAATATCGACGCGGAGCAGCGTTGCGACATCCTCGCAGCGGGTTGCCCCGGGCGTGGAAACCTTCTCCAGGGGCGCAGCGGGCCCGGCGTCGATCGTCGTCGTTGCGCCCGCCGCGCCCGGCGCGACGGCTTCGGCCAGTTCGATGTTCGCCGCATAGTCCGAGTCGGGACAGTAGGCGATTGCGTCCTCGCCGGAATCGGCCAGCACGTGAAACTCATGCGACCCCGTACCGCCGATTGCGCCTGGATCGGCGGCGACCGAACGGAACCGCAGGCCGAGGCGGGTGAAGATGCGCGTGTAGGTGTCATGCATGTTGTGGTACTCGCGTACCAGGTCGTCGCGGTCGGCATGAAACGAGTAGCCATCCTTCATGACAAACTCGCGCGCGCGCATGACGCCGAAACGCGGTCGAATCTCGTCGCGGAACTTGGTGTGAATTTGGTAGAAATGTACCGGCAGCTGGCGGTAGCTGCGGATTTCGCGTCGCGCGATGTCTGTGATCACTTCTTCATGCGTGGGGCCGAATAGAAAATCCCGCTCGTGCCGGTCCTTGATCTTGAGCAGTTGGGGGCCGAAGGCCTCCCAGCGGCCGGTCTCCAGCCACAACTCCGCGGGAATCACGCACGGCAGCTGCACTTCGAGCGCGCCGGCGCGGTTCATCTCCGCGCGTACGATCGCCTCGACTTTGCGCAGGATGCGCAGTCCCAGCGGCATCCACGAGTACAAACCCGAACCGAGACGCCGGATGATCCCGGCGCGCAGCATGAGCTGGTGGCTGACGAGCTCCGCCTCCGAAGGCGCTTCTTTCAGTGTTCCGATGAAGAATCTGGACGCGCGCATGGCGGGCGCGGGGCCCAGCGATGGGCGGACCGCGCAGCGTTGTCATTGAGTGGTGGGTGTGGAAAAATCGACTCAAATTCTAACTGATGGCGGTGTGGCCATGCTCGACAAGGAAGGCTATCGACCGAATGTCGGCATCGTTCTGATCAATGCACGCAACGATGTGTTTTGGGGAAAGCGGGTCAACCAACACGCTTGGCAGTTTCCCCAGGGCGGCATCAAGCACGGCGAATCACCGGCACAGGCGATGTATCGGGAGCTCGAGGAGGAAGTCGGATTGCGTCCGGATCACGTGCGCATCCTTGGGCGTACGCGTGAGTGGCTGCGCTACGAGGTGCCGAATCAGTGGATTCGGCGCGACTGGCGCGGCACCTATCGCGGACAAAAGCAGATCTGGTTCCTGCTGCGGCTCGTCGGCCGTGATAGCGACGTGCAATTGCGCGCCAGCGGGCACCCGGAGTTCGATGCCTGGCGCTGGCACGACTACTGGGTACCGCTGGAGACCGTGATCGAGTTCAAACGCGAGGTGTACCGACAGGCGCTAAACGAGTTGCGGCGCCATCTGAATGCCGACCGGCGTCTGCGCGCACGCGGCAACGCGGCGATCTCGGGGTAGCGGTGCGGGGCCGGTCAGGTTGCGATAGCGACACACAATAGACGGGATTGCGAGAATCGATTTGATCAATGGGGCGTTGCGCCCTAGGCTGACGGCACTTCCCATCCTGAACGCACAAGGAGCACACGATGCAACTCAAGGGCAGCAAGACCGAAGAAAACCTCAAGGCCGCGTTTGCCGGCGAAAGCCAGGCCAACCGGCGCTACCTGTACTTCGCCGCCAAGGCCGACGTCGAAGGCCAGAACGACGTCTCGGCGCTGTTTCGCTCGACCGCCGAAGGCGAGACGGGCCATGCCCACGGCCACCTGGAGTACCTGGAGCAGGTGGGTGATCCGGCCACGGGGCTGCCGATCGGCAAGACGCGCGACAACCTGAAGGCGTCGGTGGCGGGCGAGACGCACGAGTACACCGACATGTACCCGGGCATGGCCAAGGCGGCGCGCGAGGAGAAGTTCGACGAGATTGCCGACTGGTTCGAGACGCTGGCCAAGGCCGAGCGCAGCCACGCCAACCGCTTCCAGAAGGCGCTCGACGCACTCAGCGATTGAAGAACAACGATGCGTGGATCCGTTTTCACGCGGTATGTCATTGAATCGAGGAACCACGCGTCGATATGACTCAGATTGCCAGGGACAGCCTGCTCTCGCTCGAGGCCTATGCCAAGGCGCGCAAGGACTTCCGCGCGCGTGTCATCAAGCACAAGAAGAACCGCACCCTTCGCTTGGGCGAGCACGTGACGCTGCTGTTCGAGGACGAATTGACGATCCGCTACCAGGTCCAGGAGATGCTGCGCATCGAGCGCATCTTCGAGGATGAGGGCATTCAGCAGGAGCTCGATGCCTACAACCCGTTGATCCCGGACGGGTCAAATTGGAAGGCGACGATGTTGATTGAATATACCGATATCGAGGAGCGCCAGCGCATGCTCGCGCAACTGAAAGGTATCGAGACCGGCGTCTGGATCCAGGTCGAGGGCTGCGATCGCGTGTCCGCGATCGCGGACGAAGACCTGGCAGCGCGAAACCGAGGAAAAGACCTCGGCCGTACATTTCCTGCGCTTCGAATTGACCGCCGAAATGCGCAGGGCCTTGCAGTACGGCGTCGGCCTGGCGGCGGGCATCGACCACCCCGCGTACCAAGCATGCCTGGATCCGGTTCCTGCAAACTCGCGTGCGGCGCTGGCCGAAGATCTTGCTTGAGGCCGATGCGCGTCGCGGCATCGCGGCGCGCCTACTTGCCACGGGCCTCGCCTTTATCTGGATGACGGCCTGGGCTCAGATCGAGGTGGTCGATCCCGATCACCACGTACCGAGTTCAACCCACGATCGAACGCAGGACAGCGAGCCGGTCAAGTTGCCTGCGTATCCGAACGAAGAGGACCTCGTCGGCTTCTTCGTCACTTCGGCGAGCAATTTCAAGTTCTTCATCGACCGCAGGTCGCTTTCCATCCGGTCCGACGGGGTCGTGCGGTACACGCTGGTCGCGCGCAGCCCGCAGGGTGTCGACAACGTGACCTACGAGGGCATTCATTGCAACTCGAGCGCCTACCGAATCTACGCGACGGGACACGCGAACCGCAGCTGGTCGAAGCGGACGACCGGATGGCGGCCAATCGAGCGGAAAAGCGTTGCCCGCTGGCGCTACGCGCTGCTGGGGGACTATTTCTGTCCGGCAGGCGCGCCAATCCTGACCGTCGCCGATGGCATCGACGGGCTCAAGCGCGGTCGCAATTCCTTCCTCGACGAAAGCGATCGCCCCTGACGCTCCACCGCCCGCCGCCTTCTACAGCAGTACGAGGTTGTCGCGATGGATCAGTTCGGGTTCGTCTATGTAGCCGAGGCGCGCCTCGATCTCGCTCGACGGTCGGCGCATGATAGAGCGGCTCTCCGTCGCCGAATAGTTGACCAGACCGCGCGCGACTTCGCGCCGCGCCGGATCGAGGCAGGCCACGGCTTCGCCGCGCTCGAAGTCTCCGTCTACCGCGACGACACCGATCGGGAGCAGACTCTTGCCGTCGCGCACCAGCGCTGTCACGGCGCCGGCGTCAAGCTGCAGTTGCCCGGCGACGCTCAGATGATCCGCGAGCCATTGCTTGCGGGCGGCCACTGGCGCCGTCGCTGCCTCGAGCAGCGTGCCCAGCGCCTCGCCCTGCGCGAGGCGCATCAGCACGTCGCGCTCGTGCCCGGAGGCGATCACGGTATGCGCGCCGCTGCGCGCGGCGCGCTTCGCGGCAAGCACTTTGGTGAGCATGCCGCCCTTGGCCAGCCGTGACCCGGTGCCGCCGGCCATCGCTTCCAGTTGTGGATCGCCCGCGCGCGCGCGCGCGATGAGCTTGGCGCCCGGCTGACGGCGTGGATCCGCTTCGTACACCCCGGCCTGGTCAGTGAGGATAACGAGCGCGTCCGCTTCGACCAGGTTCGTCACCAGCGCACCGAGCGTATCGTTGTCGCCGAATTTGATCTCGTCGGTGACCACAGTGTCGTTCTCGTTGATCACCGGAATGACACCGAGGTCGAGCAGGGTGCGCAGCGTCGAGCGCGCGTTCAGGTAGCGCTGACGATCGGCCAGGTCCGCATGGGTCAGCAGAATCTGCGCCGTCGCGAGTCCGTGCTCGCGAAAGCAGGTCTCGTAGCACTGCACCAATCCCATCTGACCCACTGCCGCCGCGGCCTGCAATTCGTGCAGCGCGTGCACGCGGCGCGGCAGGCCGAGGCGTTGCAGGCCTTCGGCGATCGCGCCGCTCGATACCAACACTGCCCGTTTACCCAGTTTGCGCAAGCCGGCGATCTGCGCTGCCAGGCGCGCGATTGCCTCGACGTCGAGACCACGCCCCTCGGTCGTAAGGAGTGACGATCCGACCTTGATGACCAGGGTCCTCGCGCTTGCAACCGACCCCGGCATGGCGGTGGCGACTCAGGCGGCGCGGCGCGCGCGCGCCGCGCCTTCGTGGAGGAAGCGCTGCACGGCCGCGCACAGTGCGCGGCAGCCATCGCCGGTGAGTGCCGAGACCTTGAACCACGGGCGCTTCCAGCGCAGTGTGCGCAGCACGCGGCTAATGCGTGCATCGGCGTCGTCCACCAGATCGGTCTTGTTGAACACCAGCCAGCGGGTTTTCCGGTAGAGCGCCGCATCATACTTCTTCAGCTCGAGGGCGAGCGCGCGAACGTCCTGTGCCGGATCGACACCGGTCTCAAGGGGGGCGATGTCGACCAGATGCAGGAGCAGCTGCGTTCGCGCCAGATGACGCAGGAACTGGTGGCCCAGCCCGGCGCCGTCGGAGGCGCCGCGGATCAGCCCCGGAATGTCGGCGATTACGAAGCTGGACTCATGGCCGAGCCGGACCACGCCAAGCGAGGGATTCAGGGTCGTGAAGGGATAGTCAGCCACCTTGGGTCGCGCGGCCGACACGGCGCGCAGCAAGGTGGATTTTCCCGCGTTCGGCAGCCCGAGCAATCCGACGTCCGCGAGTACGCGCAGTTCCAGGGCGAGCTCACGCTGCTCGCCGGGCCGTCCGCGCGTGAACTTGCGCGGCGTCCGGTTGATGCTCGATTTGAAGTGGATGTTGCCCAGCCCACCACCGCCGCCCTTGGCGATCACAATGCGCTCGCCGTTGGTGCTGAGGTCACCGATCAGATCGCCAGTCGCGGCGTCGCGGATGAGGGTGCCGATCGGCATGCGCAATGCGAGGTCGCTACCCGCCTTGCCGTAGCAGTCTGAGCCTCTGCCTTTTTCGCCGTGCTGCGCGCGATGGATGCGTGCGTAGCGGTAGTCGATCAAGGTGTTGATGTTGCGGTCGGCCACGGCCCAGATGCTGCCGCCGCGTCCGCCGTCGCCGCCATCGGGTCCGCCGCGCGGCACGAACTTTTCGCGTCGGAAGCTGGCGACGCCGTCGCCGCCGTTGCCGGCATGGACCTGAATCTTGGCTTCGTCGATGAACTTCACGGCGCGTACCTCAAAAGAAAAAGGCCCTACCGCGGGCGATAGGGCCTTGCGTGTGCCATACGGGCGGGGGCGCTCAGGCCAGAATGCTCACCGTCTTCTTGCTTGCGGGGCCGGCGACGCGATAGTGGACCCGTCCGGGTGCCTTCGCAAAGAGCGTGTGGTCACGCCCCATACCGACATTGCGTCCGGCGTGGACCCGGGTCCCGCGCTGCCGCACGAGAATCTGCCCCGCATTGACCTGCTGGCCACCGAACGCCTTGACGCCAAGCCGCTTGGAATTTGAATCGCGGCCGTTGCGCGAACTGCCGCCTGCCTTTTTGTGTGCCATGCCCTGTCTCGCGTGTCGTTTAAAGCGGTTATACGGTTATTCGGATGTGCCCGGTCGACCTAGGCCGACCTAGGCCGCGACAATTTCGTCAATCCGGACTTCCGTAAAATTCTGCCGATGCCCTTGGTGCTTCTGGAAATGCTTGCGACGGCGCATCTTGAAGATCTTCACCTTATCGCCACGGCCGTGCGCGAGTACCGTCGCCTTGACCTGCGCGCCCGCGAGCGTTGGCGCACCCAACCGGACGGCGTTACCCTCGCTGATCATGAGCACCTCGCCGAAGGACACTGCCGCCCCGACGTCCGCCACAAGCGTCTCGACACGGAGTTGGCCACCGGGCTCCACTCGATACTGTTTGCCGCCGGTTTTGATGACTGCGTACATAGGCCGTCCGTGATCTGATATCTGCCCGTAAGAACCCGAAATTTTAAACGATTCCCCTCTGCCGAGTCAAAATACGCAAAATACGCTGTGCTAAGCTTCGCGCCCGGTTTGGGCCGCTGCTCTGGCCGACCCCCAGCGATGGATCTCCCCCCCGTCCTTTCCCCAATTGCGGCCGAGATGGCGCGTGTCGAGGCCGTCATCCGGGCGCGGCTTGCGTCCGATGTGCGGCTCGTGCAGGAGGTGGCTGCACACATCGTGGACGGGGGCGGCAAGCGCCTGCGTCCGGCGCTGCTCCTGCTCGCGGGGGCGGCCACGGGCGCGCGCGGCGAGGCGCGCTTCGAGCTCGCCGCGGTGGTCGAGTTCATCCATACCGCGACCCTGTTGCACGACGATGTGGTGGATGCGTCGGGGATGCGGCGCGGGCGCGTGACGGCGAACGCCGCCTTCGGCAACGCGGCAGCGGTGCTGGTGGGCGATTTCCTGTACTCGCGGGCCTTCCAGATGATGGTCGGTGTCGACAATATGCGGGTGATGCGGGTGCTCGCGGACGCGACCAACACCATCGCCGAAGGCGAAGTGCTGCAGTTGATGAACTGCCACGACCCCGAAGTCGATGAGACGCGCTACCTCGAGGTGGTACGTCGCAAGACGGCCAAGTTGTTCGAGGCGGCTGCGCGCCTGGGGGGGGTACTGGGCGCGGCACCGCAGGCGGTCGAGGAAGGCCTCGCGCGCTACGGCATGCATCTGGGAACGGCGTTTCAACTGATCGACGACGTGCTCGACTATTCGGGGGACCCGGACACCATCGGCAAGAGCCTTGGCGATGACCTTGCCGAGGGCAAGCCGACGCTGCCGCTCATCCGCGTTATGCGCGAGGGGGTGCCGCCGGCAGCCGAGCTCGTGCGCAACGCGATCATCGCGGGTAACCGAGACGATTTTTCAAAGGTGCTGGAGGCGATCCAGGCCAGCGGTGCGCTGGACGGTGCGCGTGCGGTGGCCCAGCGTGAGGCCGACCTCGCCTGCGCTGCGCTCGACGCGGTCCCGGCGTCGAGCGCAAAGGATTCTTTGCTAGAATTGGCCGCCTTTTCAGTTACGCGCCGACAGTAGAACCATTTCGGCGCGTCATCATTTCGGGGTGTAGCTCAGCCTGGTAGAGTACTGCGTTCGGGACGCAGGAGTCGGAGGTTCGAATCCTCTCACCCCGACCAATCCGCCGTGTTGTAGGTCGCGTACGTCACGTGCGTCGCGTATCTGGGGCCGTCGAGGCATGATCCGTGCGGCAAAGACGGCGCCGGTGCGCGCATAATCCGGCGTCATGTTGCGGGTCATCCTTTTGGCGCTGAGTATTGCGGGCCTGGTCTGGCTTGTGCGGCGCGCATTCAATGTCGATTCCGGCCGCTCGGCGGGCGATGGGCGTGACCCAAAGGACGTTGCGGTCGACGCGCTGGTGCGCTGCGCGCACTGCGGCGTGCACGTGCCGCGGATCGACGCGCAAACGCGGGATGGCCGCTATTTCTGCAGCCGCGAGCACGCCCGCCAGGGCGACGGCGAGGCGGGGGCGTGAACGCGCCACCGAGTGCAGATGCGGCGCAGGCCGCACGCCCTGCCTCGCCCCCGCGTCGCGAGCCGACGCCCGAATCATTTTGGATCTCGCTGCGCTACTTCAACCTGTATCGCATCGCGGTCGCCGGGGTGTTTCTTGTTGCCTCGCTGTATTACGAAGAGTCGCTCAATCTCGGTTCGTACGGCATCGCCCGGTTTCGCGCCATCTGCATGGGCTATCTGGCATTCGGGCTCGTGTTCCACGGCGTGCTGCGCAATCTGCGCGACCGGTTCAACCTCCAACTTTCACTGCACATCTCGCTCGACATCGTCGCGATCACGCTCCTCATGCACGCGAGCGGCGGATTGCGCAGCGGCCTTGGCGTGATGCTCCTGATTTCCCTCATTGGTGCCGCGCTGCTGGCGCCGCGCCGGCTGACGTATCTGTACGCAGCGATGGCCGCCATTGGCCTGCTTCTCGAGCAAAGTTACTGGACGCTGGTAAACGATGCGCCGACGGCCAACTATCTGCAGCCCGGGCTGCTGGCCATCGGCTGCTTTGCCAGCGCCGGCGTAACGAACTGGCTCGCGCAGCGGGTCGCGGCGAACGAGCGCCTTGCGCGTCAGCGCGGACGCGCGCTTGAAACGCAGGTTCGAGTCAACCAGATGGTAATCGAGGAAATGCACGACGGCGTGGTCGTTCTCGATCGCGACGGTCGCGTCGTACAGCACAACCCACAGGCACAGCGTCTTCTCGCGATCGACGCGCTGCGCGGCGCAGACCTGGTGCGCCTCGTACCCCGCTTCGCCACGATCTGGCAGAACTGGCGGGCAAGTGGGGGCGACGCGTTGAACACCATGGACGTTACGTTGCGGGGCCGCGAGGTGCGCCTGCGGGTGCTCGACGCGGGCACCGAGGACGACGTCAGCGTGCTTTCGGTCGAGGACCTGTCGCGATCGCGCGAGCAGGCACAGCAGCTCAAGCTCGCCGCGCTCGGACGCCTGACCGCCAACATCGCGCACGAGATCCGCAATCCACTCTCGGCGATCAGCCATGCCGCGGAACTCCTGGCCGAGGAAAAGCGTGAGCACGATCGAATGCGGCTGGGCCGGATCATCAACGACAACACGCGACGGCTCGAGCGCCTGGTCGCTGACGTGCTTCAGCTCAACCGGCGCGACCGCATCGCCACCGAGCAGGTCCACTTGAACACCTGGCTGGTGGAGTTCCTCGAGGAGTACGTGGCAAACGAAGGGGTGACGCCGGAGCGTTTCGTTTTCGAATCGCAACGCGATTGCTGGGTAAATTTCGATCGCGAGCACCTGCGGCAGGTGTTGTGGAACCTGTTGCGCAATGCGGTGCGCTATTCGCCGGCGGTGCCGCGCAGCATCCAGATCGTCCTGGGTGGTTATGCCGATCAAGTAGAATTGAACGTCATCGACGCAGGCCCTGGGGTTCCCGAAATCGACCAGGGCAAGCTGTTCGAACCGTTCTTCACCACGGATAGCAAGGGGACGGGTCTGGGTCTTTACCTTGCACGCGAACTCTCCGCCGCGAACCGGGCGTTGCTCGAGTACGTTGATGACGGTCCGGGCGCGCATTTCCGGATTCGCTGCCGGGAGGCGCGGACCGCATGACGCCGGACCAGCGTCGCGCCGACGCGGTAAGCCGGGTCCTCGTCGTCGATGATGAGCCCGATATCCGCGAATTGCTCGAGCTGACGCTGGTCAAGATGGGGTTGGGCGTCACGTCGGCCGGGTCGGTCGCGGACGCCAAGGCGCAGCTGCGCGACCAGCATTTCGACCTCTGCCTGACCGACATGCGGTTGCCAGACGGCGAGGGACTCGAACTGGTGCAGCATATCGCGGGGCTTGGCGTCGATCTGCCGGTGGCCGTCATTACCGCCCATGGCAACACCGAGAATGCGGTGGCGGCGTTGAAGGCGGGCGCCTTCGACTACGTCTCCAAGCCGGTCGGGCTCGAGCAGTTGCGTGCGATGGTGCGATCCGCCCTGTCGCTGCCGGACCGGGCGTTGGCGCCGGCCAAGGGGCATCGCCTGCTCGGCGCGAGCGCGGCGCTCGAGCAGGTGCGCGACATGATCGGGCGGCTCGCGCGGACCCAGGCCCCCGTGCTGCTCACGGGAGAGTCGGGTAGTGGCAAAGAGCTTGCCGCGCGCCTCATCCACGAAAACGGTGCACGGCGCGACCGATCCTTTGTCGCCGTGAATTGCGGCGCGATCCCAGAGAATCTCATGGAAAGCGAGTTTTTCGGTTATCGCAAGGGCGCATTTACGGGTGCGGATCAAGATCGCGAGGGATTCTTCCAGGCTGCGGATGGCGGAACCCTGTTTCTGGACGAGGTGGCGGAGCTACCCTTGCCGATGCAGGTGAAGCTGCTGCGCGCGATTCAGGAGAAATGCGTTCGCAAAGTCGGATCGACCACCGAAGACGCGGTGGACGTGCGCATCCTGTCTGCGACGCACCAAGATCTGTCCGCGGGTGTCGCAGGCGGAAGGTTCCGTCAGGATCTGTACTTTCGGCTAAATGTGATCGAGCTGCGCATGCCGCCGCTGCGCGAACGTCCGGAGGATGTTCCGGTCGTCGCGCAGAGCATTCTCGAGCGCATTGCCGCACAGGACGGCGGGACGCCGCCACAGCTCACGCCCGCGGCGCTCGAGGAACTCATGACGTACGACTTTCCGGGGAACATCCGCGAACTCGAGAACATTCTTGAGCGTGCGACGACGCTGTTGCAGGGAAATGCGATCGGACCCGCAGATTTGCGTCTGCGGTCGCGCACGCCTGACGAGGCGCCGGACGCGAAAGACGCGGCGCAGGCGGATGAGTCCGCGCGGGCGCTGCCGCTGCCGGCGCATCTCGACGGCGTCGAGCGCGACCTCATTCTCCGGGCGTTGAGCGAAACCGGCTTCAACCGAAGCGCGGCCGCCAAGCGTCTCGGCATCACGTTCCGGCAACTGCGCTATCGGATGCAGCGGCTCGGCATTCGCGACCCCGCAACGGAGCCCCCGGGCTGACCGGGTGAGGCTGTGAGCGGGGCCCAGGCGCATGGCTTCCTGGCGGGTGCGCGTCGTGTCGACTCCCCCAACTTCGACGCGCGGCCGACCGGCACGGCCGTCACGCTGATGGTGCTGCACGCGATTAGCCTGCCGCCTGGCATCTTCGGCGGCGACGCCATCGAGCGCCTGTTCACCAACCGGCTCGACCCGGACGCCCATTCGGCATTCGGCGCACTTGCCGACCTGAGGGTGTCGGCGCACTTTTTGCTGCGGCGCGATGGCGAACTCGTGCAGTTCGTGGCGGTCGATCAGCGCGCCTGGCATGCCGGCGCCTCATGCTGGCGTGGTCGCACGCAGTGCAACGATTTTTCCATCGGAGTCGAGTTCGAAGGCGACGCACGCAGCGATTTTTGCGCCGCCCAATACGGTGGCTTCGTTGCGCTCGCGGCGCAGTTGCGGCGCCGGTTTCCGCTGCGCGACGTTGCGGGTCATTGCGACGTTGCGCCGCAGCGCAAGTCAGATCCCGGCCCGCGCTTCGACTGGTCGCGCGTGCTGCACGCACTCGCGCGCGGCGACCTGCGCTAGACGCGCGTCGGGCATCGTCTAGTGTGTGGTAGTTCACACACACGCGCATCTGCACGTCTCCCCCGCTTGCAATTTTCGCTTGCCATGCTAAATTGCGCGCACTAGACTTAGTTCGAAATTAGGGGGTAAGCACTAGATTTAGTGGTTACGCTCGAAGTGCTGCGGCCCGTCGTGTTCTGAATGGTTTCGCGCCGTGGCCCATAAGAGGAACAGACCGGTTCACTGGACGTTGATGGGACGGGAGACTGGAATGCAGATTGCCCAGGAGAACGCGGCGGTCGGTGGGGTGGTAAGCGCCCGCGTTCTCGATTCCGCGGCAGCGCAGCGGGGTGCGACCGCGGACTGCAAGGTGATTCGACGCAACGGCGCCGTCGTCGGGTTCGAGCCGAGCAAGATCGTGGTCGCCGTGACGAAGGCCTTCCTCGCGGTCAATGGCAGCCAGGGTGCGGCCTCGGCGCGGATCCGCGAGTTGGTGGGTGGTCTGACCGACACCGTGGTCGGCGCGCTCGTTCGGCGCCAGCCGAACGGCGGAACGTTTCATATCGAGGACATTCAAGACCAGGTCGAGCTCGCGCTGATGCGCTCGGGCGAGCACGACGTCGCGCGCGCCTACGTGCTGTACCGCGAGAGCCGCGCGCAGGCGCGGGCCGAGGCGCGTGCGGCGCGCGCACGGCAGGATGCCGAGACGCCGTTGCACGTGGTGGATCGCGGTGAACGCCGACCGCTCGACCTCGATGCCTTGCGCACGCTGACGGAGGCGGCCTGTCAGGGGCTGGGTGACGACGTCTCAGCGGACGGAATCCTGGAGGCGACCTGCCGCGACCTGTACGACGGGGTGCCGATGGAGGAGGTCTACAAGTCGGCCATTCTCGCGGCGCGCGCCCAGATCGAGCGCGATCCCGCCTACAGCTACGTGACGGCGCGCCTGCTGCTGAACAACGTCCGGCGCGAGGTGCTTGGTGAGGAGGTCGCGCAGGCGGACATGGCGAGCCGCTACGCGGTGTACTTTCCCCAGTTCATCGAGCGCGGCATCGCCGCCGAGTTGCTCACCCCCGATCTCGCGCGCTTCGACCTGGAACGATTGGGCCAGGCGCTCAAGGCCGAGCGCGATCTGCAGTTCGGCTACCTCGGACTGCAGACCTTGTATGACCGTTACTTCCTGCACTCGCGCGGTGAGCGTATCGAGTTGCCGCAGGCGTTCTTCATGCGGGTCGCGATGGGTCTCGCGTTGAACGAGGCTGACCGGGAGGCGCGCGCAATCGAGTTCTACGAGGTCCTGTCGTCGTTCGACTTCATGAGTTCGACGCCGACCCTGTTCAACTCCGGGACGCTGCGCGCGCAATTGTCCTCGTGCTATCTGACGACGGTCGCCGACGACCTCGAGGGAATCTACGACGCCATTAAGGAAAACGCGCTGCTCGCCAAATACGCCGGCGGGCTGGGCAACGATTGGACCCCGGTGCGTGCGCTCGGCTCACACATCAAGGGGACCAACGGCCGGTCGCAGGGGGTGGTGCCGTTTCTCAAGGTCGTCAATGACACCGCGGTTGCGGTGAACCAGGGCGGCAAGCGCAAGGGCGCCGTGTGCGCCTATCTGGAGTCCTGGCACCTGGATATCGAGGAGTTTCTCGAACTGCGCAAGAACACCGGCGACGACCGCCGACGCACGCACGACATGAATACGGCGAACTGGGTACCTGACCTGTTCATGAAACGTGTCATGGACAACGCCGAATGGACCCTGTTCAGCCCGTCGGACGTACCGGACCTGCACGACAAGTACGGTCGCGCGTTCGAGGTGGCCTATCTGCGCTACGAGGACGCCGCGGCGCGGGGCGAGATCACGGTGCACAAGCGGATTCCCGCCATGCATCTGTGGCGCAAGATGCTGTCGATGCTGTTCGAGACCGGTCACCCGTGGATCACGTTCAAGGATCCCTGCAACCTGCGCAGCCCACAGCAGCACGTCGGTGTGGTGCATAGCAGCAATCTGTGCACCGAGATCACGCTTAACACCTCCGACGACGAGATTGCGGTCTGCAACCTGGGTTCGGTGAACCTCGTCGCGCACATGACGGATGAGGGGCTCGACTTCGAGAAGCTGCGCCGCACGATCGGCACTGCGATGCGGATGCTCGACAACGTCATCGACATCAACTACTACGCGGTCGAAAAAGCGCGCAATTCGAATCTGCGCCACCGGCCGGTCGGCATGGGCATCATGGGCTTCCAGGACTGCCTCTACCGGATGCGGATTCCGTACGCGTCGAAGGCGGCTGTCGAGTTCGCCGACCGTTCGATGGAGATGGCCGCGTACTGCGCCTACTGGGCATCAACCGAGTTGGCCGAAGAGCGCGGACGCTACGGATCGTTCGACGGCTCACTGTGGGATGGCGGCGTTCTGCCACAGGACACGCTGGACCTGCTGGCCGCGGAGCGGGGCGGCTATGTCGAAATCGACCGCTCCTCGACCCTCGACTGGGAGACGCTGCGCGAGCGTATTGCAACGCACGGCATGCGCAATTCGAACTGCGTCGCGATTGCGCCGACTGCGACCATCGCCAATATCATCGGTGTCTCGGCCTCAATCGAGCCCACCTATCAGAACCTTTACGTGAAGTCGAACTTGTCGGGTGAGTTCACCATCGTGAACGAGAACCTCGTCTCAGACCTCAAGCAGCTCGGTCTGTGGGACGAAGTAATGATCTCGGACCTGAAGTACTTCGACGGCAACCTCGGGCGCATCGATCGGGCGCCGGCGGAGTTGCGCCGCTTGTACGCGACGGCCTTCGAGATCGAGCCGCAGTGGCTGGTCGAGGCGGCGGCGCGCCGGCAGAAGTGGATCGATCAGGCCCAGTCGCTGAACATCTATATGGCGGGTGCCTCGGGCCGCAAACTCGACGAGACGTACAAACTGGCCTGGATGCGGGGTCTCAAGACGACCTACTACCTGCGCTCAATGGGGGCGACGCACGCGGAGAAATCGACGGTGCGCTCCGGACAGCTGAACGCGGTGCCGATGTCTGAAGGATCCTCGGGCGTCGCGGCTGATGCGCCCGCGGTCTGCAGTCTCGACGATCCGGATTGCGAGGCGTGCCAGTAGGCGCGCCGCAGGGAGGAAAAGACGCGATGTTGAGCTTTGATGACGAACGTGCGGGCGGCGCCCTTCCGGGATTGACCGTGCAGCCGACGAGCGGCTTCGTCTCTGGCGCCGGCGGGGCCGAGGAGCGGTTTTCCGCCGGTAACGCCTTCAAGCGTATCCGGGTCGAGGACAAGCGCGTCATCAACTCGACCGCGGACGTCAACCAGCTCGTGCCCATCAAGTATCGCTGGGCCTGGGACAAGTATCTCGCGGCCTGCGCGAATCACTGGATGCCGCAGGAAATCAACATGAGCCGCGACATTGCCCTGTGGAAGGATCCGAACGGGCTCACCGATGACGAGCGTCGAATCGTGCGGCGCAATCTCGGATTTTTTGTCACCGCGGATTCCCTCGCGGCCAACAACATCGTGCTCGGTACCTACCGCCACATCACGGCCCCGGAGTGCCGCCAGTACCTGCTGCGCCAGGCCTTCGAGGAGGCGATCCACACCCACGCCTACCAATATATCGTCGAAAGCCTGGATCTCGACGAGAGCGAGATCTTCAACGCCTACAACGAAATTCCCTCGATCCGGGACAAGGACGAGTTTCTGATCCCGTTCATCGAAACCCTGACCGATCCGGCGTTCCGGACCGGCACGACCGCGAACGACCAGAGCCTGCTCAAGAGCCTGATCGTGTTCTCATGCTTGATGGAAGGTTTGTTCTTCTACGTCGGGTTTGCCCAGATCCTGTCGCTCGGGCGTCAGAACAAGATGACGGGCGCGTCCGAGCAGTACATGTACATCCTGCGCGACGAGTCGATGCACTGCAATTTTGGTATCGATCTCGTCAACCAGATCAAGCTCGAGAACCCGCAGCTCTGGACCGCAGCGTTCCGTGAGGAGCTGCACGAACTGTTCCGTCGCGGGGTCGAGCTGGAGTATCGCTACGCCGAAGACACGATGCCGCGCGGCGTGCTCGGGCTGAATGCACCCATGTTCAAGGAATACCTGCGGTTCATCGCAAATCGGCGATGCCAGCAGATCGGCCTCGAACCGCTATTCGCGGGGGCGATCAATCCCTTCCCGTGGATGAGCGAAATGATCGACCTGAAGAAGGAACGAAATTTCTTCGAAACCCGGGTGATCGAGTATCAGACCGGAGGCGCGCTGAGCTGGGAATGATCCCGGTTTCGCCCAAGCACTATGCAAAAGGAGTCGGATACGATGCATCGGGTGACTGCCTGCAAGGCAGAGGACGATTACAAAATCTGGCTCCAATTCGACGACGGCCTTGAAGGCAGCGTATTCTTGGGGAACTTGCTGGAGATCGGAGCCTTCAGGCTTTGGCGTGACGTGCGTGAATTTGAAAAAGTGAGTGTAGATCCGCAGACCGCAACAGTGACCTGGGAAGGCGGGATCCGGCTTGATCCGGACATCCTGTATCAGGATCTGCTTGCGCGGAGTGGGCGCGAGTGAGGCGCCAAGAATTCAGCACGCCGATGCCGGGGAAGCCCGGCCGGCGGTTGAATAGTTCGGGCTTGTACGGCCGGGCTTCTTTTGTCCAACTTCCTAAAAGGAAATAGCATGGCAACGAAGAAAAAAGCGAAGAAAGCGAAAAAAGCGAAGAAAGCTGCCAAAAAGAAGAAGAAGAAAGCTGCACCCAAAAAGAAAGCAGCTAAAAAAAAGGCCGTAAAAAAAAAGGCCACGGGTAAAAAGAAAGCCGCCAAGAAAAAGAAAAAAGCAGCCAAGAAAGGCATAAAGGCTGCCAAGAAGAAGAAAGCGGCTAAAAAGAAACCCGCAAAAGCGAAGGCCAAGCCAGCGGCATCGATGACGACGGTCAGAGCAACACCGCCGTCAACGGCTGGGACCCCCAGCGCGAGAACTGCGCTGAATCCAGCTGCCGCCTGGCCGTTTCCAACGGGCTCTCGGCCGTAACCGGGAACCGTCGGGACGTGGCAAGCAGAAGTCGCTTGCCTGGCCCTTGAAGCGGTGCGGACCACCTTGGTCTGCAGGCGGAAACCAAGCCATCAAGGTTGGGTCGCACCGCTTACCTTGAGTCCGGTCGAGGGGTCGACCGGGCTCGAGTCCCACTATTCTACCGGGCACACCTCCAGGTCCAACACGCAGCTGTCGAAACGCACGAATTTGTATAGTGCGATGCAGCAATGTTATACGTAGTACAAATAGAACATATTGACGTTTAAAGTATTTTGGTTAGACTGTCTCCGTGTTGCAACGCCGCAATATGAAGCGGCAAGATCATCAGGAGGCAGGCAATGACAGTGGCGTCGACCCTCGCCGGGGCGTCTTCTACACGACCGACCCTGGGCCGGTTCTTCATTCTCGCGCGCAGCGTCTTTGCCCTGCTCGGCGTCGGCATCGCGCTCGCCGTCGCGTTGCCGCAGGCGCGCGAGATGCTCCTCCATCGAATGGACGCGCTCGCCTGGAAGTCGGAGGTCCGGTCGGCCTTGATCACGCCGCCTGGTCGGACCGCGATTCCCCTCGCTTCGCTCGCCGACGCGGCCGCTGCACGCGGGTTGGACCCATTCCTCAAGGCCGGCTTCGGGATGACCGCCGATGCCGGGCTGATCCGCGCCGCGGCCGCGACGGATGCGACGCGCGATGAGCGCCTGGCCGTGACGCAATACATCGCCAAGCGCTACCGGGTGGCGGACGAAGTCATATCGGGTTTCGTCGATACGGCCTATCGGGCGGGCGAGGACTATTCGGTCGACCCCCTGATCGTGCTCGCCGTCATGGCGACCGAGTCGCGCTACAACCCGATCGCTGAGAGCGTGGTCGGCGCCAAGGGCCTGATGCAGATCATCGCCAAGTTCCATCCCGAAAAGCTCGCCGACCACGGGGGTGAAGCGGCTCTGTTCGAGCCCGTCGTGAATATCCGCGTCGGGGCGCAGATCCTGCGCGAGTACGATCGCCGGTACGGGGACATGAAAACAGCGCTTCAGATGTACGCCGGCGCGTCCGACGATTCCGATACGCGCTACGCGAGCAAGGTATTTGCAGAGCGCGCGCGACTGCGCAAGGTGCTCGCGCGTTCGGGGCGCGAAGCCTGAGCCCTAGGCGCTGGGTGCAGGGTCGACCGGGGCCCTAGGTTCACGCGGTGTCGCGCCGGCGCAGAAGCGGGCAAGGCGGCGCGCACCGTCCTCGAGTTCGGGCAGCGCACGGGTATAGGCGAAGCGCAGGAACTGCTGGGTTCGGTTTGCACCGAAGTCCGCACCCGGGGTTGCGGCGACGGCTTCGCGCTCCAGTAAATCGCGCGCGAACTGGCGCGCATCCGCGCTCAGCGCGGAACAATCCGCGTAGACATAGAACGCACCTTCGGGCCGCACCAGGACCCGCAGTCCGGTCGCCTCCAGCGCAGGAACGAGAAAATTGCGGCGTCGCTCGAACTCTGCGCGGCGTGCCTCCAGCACGGTGAGCGATTCCGGCGTAAACGCGGCCAGCGCGGCGTGCTGTGCGGCGCTCGGCGGGCAGATGAACAGATGCTGCGCAAGCTTCTCGAAGCCGCGCACGCGGTGCTCGGGCAGGACCGCCCAGCCCAGGCGCCAGCCCGTCATGCAGAAATACTTTGAAAAGCTGTTGACCAGTACGACTTCGCCGGGAAGCCCGGCCGCGGTCGTGGGCGACCGTTCATACACCAATCCCTGATAGATCTCATCGACGATCAGCACGCCCCCGCGATCGGCGACGAATTCGGCAATTCGGCGCAGTTCAGCTTCGGCGATCAGCGTGCCGGAGGGGTTGGCGGGCGAACCCAGCACCAGGCCCACCGTGCGCGGGCCCCAGGCGCGCGCGACGCGCTCGAGGCTCGGCTGAAATCCCGTGTCACCGTCCACGTCCAGCGCACGCGGCCGGCCCTCGAAGGCACGAACGATGTGACGGTAGCCTGGGTAGCCCGGATCCGGGACCAGCACCTCGTCGTCCCGATCGACATACAGCGCCATCGTCAGGAGCAGCGCGCCCGAGGCGCCCGCGGTAACGGCGATGCGCGCGGGCGCGACATCCGCGCCGAGCTGCTGTTTGTAGTGCAATGCGATTGCTTCGCGCAGCGCGGGGATGCCAAGCGCGCCGGTATAGGCGGTCATGCCCGCCTGCAGCGCACGCATCCCGGCTTCGACGACCGGCGCCGGCGCGGTGAAATCGGGTTCACCAATTTCCATGTGCACGACGTGCCGCCCGAGCGCCTCCAGCGCGTGCGCGCGAGACAGAATCTCCATGACCTCGAACGGACCGATTTCAGCGATGCGTTGTGCGACTTCGCGCGCGCCCGTCGGGGCGCTGCGCGAATTCATCGGGGAGACGGATCGGTCAGGTTTGACCATGATGCCGGCATTATAGGTTCGCCGGTCGGTGCGCTTGCCGGCCAGTGACGCGTGATGCTGGGTGAGAATGCAGGACGCTACGCTATAATTTTTTGCCCCAGCGAACCGGGTATCGCGCGAGACCGACGCGGCCTCTGTGGCACGCGGCGCGGGCGACGCACCGTGGCTCGAGGTGGCGCCGACTACCGGGAGACCACCGTGGACGAGCAGTTCAGAAAATCCGCCCTTGAATATCACCGGCTGTCGCCGCCGGGCAAGATTTCGATTGTGCCGACCAAGTCGCTGACCAATCAGCGTGACCTGGCGCTTGCCTACTCACCCGGCGTGGCTGCTGCGTGCGAGGAGATCCGCGCTGACCCGACCCAGGCCATGCAACTCACCGCGCGCGCGAATCTGATCGGCGTGATCACGAACGGCAGCGCGGTGCTCGGGCTTGGTGCCATCGGTCCGCTCGCCGCCAAGCCGGTCATGGAAGGCAAGGCGGTGCTGTTCAAGAAGTTTGCTGGTATCGATTGCTTCGACATTGAGATTGACGAGCAGGACCCCGACCGCCTGGTCGAGATTATCGCCGCGCTCGAACCCACGTTCGGGGGCATCAACCTAGAAGACATCAAGGCGCCGGAATGCTTCATCGTTGAGCGCAAGCTGCGCGAGCGGCTCACGATCCCGGTCTTCCACGACGACCAGCACGGCACTGCAATCATCGTCACCGCCGCGCTGCTGAACGGCCTCAAGGTCGTCGGCAAGACGCTCGAGTCGGTGAAGCTGGTGACCTCCGGCGCCGGCGCGGCCGCGCTGGCCTGCCTCGATCTGCTCGTGCGCATGGGCTTGCCGCTCGAGCACATCACCGCGACCGACATTCACGGTGTGGTCTACCGGGGACGCAGCGAGGACATGGACGCCGACAAGGCGCGCTTTGCACGCGAAACACCCGCCCGCACGCTGGCGCAGGCGATCGACGGCGCCGACGTCTTCCTCGGACTGTCGGCGGGGGGCGTGCTGAAGGCGGACATGGTTGATCGGATGGCCGCGCGACCGCTCATCCTGGCGCTCGCCAATCCCGATCCGGAGATCCAGCCCGAGGCGGCGAAGGCGGTGCGCCCCGACTGCATTATTGCGACCGGGCGTTCGGACTATCCCAACCAGGTGAACAACGTCCTGTGTTTTCCATTCATCTTTCGCGGCGCGCTCGACGTCGGCGCGACGAGCATCACCATGGAGATGGAACGCGCAGCGGTGCATGCGATCGCCGATCTGGCCCAGGCCGAGACCTCGGAGCAGGTGGCGCTCGCCTATGGCATTGAATCGCTCAGTTTCGGCCCGGACTACCTGATCCCGAAACCGTTCGATCCCCGGTTGATCGTGCGGATCGCGCCGGCGGTGGCACAGGCGGCGATGGCCTCGGGTGTGGCGACGCGCCCGCTCGAAGACGTCGAGGCCTACCGCGCGTCACTGGCGAAGTTCGTCTACCACTCGGGCCTGTTCATGAAGCCGTTGTTTTCGGCGGCGACCTCGGCGCCGCGCCGGGTCGTGTACGCCGAGGGTGAGGACGAACGTGTGCTGCGCGCGGTCCAGGTCGTGGTAGACGAGGGTCTCGCACTGCCGACCCTGATCGGGCGCCCAGCCGTGATCGCGCAGCGGCTCGAGCACCTCGGCCTGCGCATGCGCGCGGGGCGCGATGTCCAGATCGTCAATCCGGCGTCGGATCCGCGCTACCGGGCGTACTGGATGGCCTACCACCGGCTCACGCAGCGCAAGGGCGTGTCGCCCGAGTACGCGGGTCTCGAGATGCGCCGTCGCCATACGCTGATTGGCGCGATGCTGATCCACATGGGCGATGCCGACGGAATGCTCTGCGGCACCTTCGGTCAGCACGCCCTGCACCTCAATTACATCGACCAGGTGATCGGCTTGCGTCCCGGGGTGCGCCACTTCGCGGCGATGAATGCGCTCCTGCTGCCGAAGCGCACGATCTTCATCTGCGATACCTACATCACGCCCGAGCCGGACGCAGAACACCTGGCCGAGATGACGCTGCTCGCCGCCGAGGAAATCCGCCGCATCGGCCTGGAGCCGAAGGTGGCACTACTCTCGGCGTCGAATTTCGGTTCGGTTGATATACCGTCAGCGCGCAAGATGCAGCAGGTTCGGCAGTTGCTCGCCGAGCGCGCGCCCGAGCTCGAGGCCGATGGGGAAATGCATGGCGATGCCGCACTTTCCGAGGAGATCCGCCTCAAGCTGTTCCCGAACTCGCTGCTCAAGGGCGAGGCGAATCTGCTGATCATGCCGACGCTCGATGCGGCGAACATTGCCTACAACCTGCTCAAGGTCGCCGCGGGCGACAACATCACGATCGGACCGATTCTGCTGGGCGCTGCGCGGCCGGTGCACATCCTGACGCCCTCGGCGACGGTGCGGCGCATCGTCAACATGACAGCGCTTACCGTGGTCGACGTCAACGCGCCGCGCGGGCAGGAACAGAGCAGCCTGTTCTAGACGCCGTGGACGCGGACATGACCGACCCCGCCGGACCCTTCGACCGCGTGCAGGGCGGCGTGCAACGCCGTGCGCGCGCGGGGCTGGTGCTCACAGGCGGCGGCGCGCGCGCGGCCTACCAGGTCGGCGTGCTCAAGGCCGTACGCGAGCTGCTCGGTGCGCCCGCGGCGAATCCGTTTCCGATCCTCTGCGGCACCTCGGCCGGCGCAATCAATGCGGTCAGTCTCGCAGTCCAGGCGGACGCGTTCAGTACCGGGGTGGCAAATCTGGTCGACGTCTGGCAGAACATGCGTTGCGAGCACATCTATTGCACCGACGTCGCACACATCATGGGCAGCGGCGCGCGCTGGCTGGCGTCGATGATGCTCCTGACGCGCCGCAATCCAATCTCTCTGCTCGACAACGCACCGTTGAGCAAAACGATTGACCACCTGCTGCGCTTCGAGCGCATCCAGACGCATATCGACGCTGGGGCGCTGTACGCGGTGTGCGTCACGGCCTCGGGCTACACCACCGGGCAGAGCGTATCGTTCTTTCAGGGTGGTCCGGGCGTCGAGGGCTGGGAGCGTAAGCAGCGTATCGGTGCCTCGGTCACGCTCAAGCGCGATTACTTGCTCGCCTCGGCCGCGCTACCGTTCATCTTCCCGGCGATCAAGGTGCACCGCGAG
The DNA here is from genome assembly GCA_963714925.1 of uncultured beta proteobacterium. Classification (GTDB taxonomy): domain Bacteria; phylum Pseudomonadota; class Gammaproteobacteria; order Burkholderiales; family SG8-39; genus SG8-39. The sequence goes on from CAVQQK010000007.1 coordinate 328,068, forward strand.
TACTTCGGCGACGGGTCGATGCGCCAGATTGCGCCGGTAAGCCCTGCGCTGCACCTGGGTGCCGACCGCGTGTTCATCGTTGGCACGGGTCGCGAGAACCCGGACATGGCGCGCGCCCGCTCGAACGTCTATCCGTCGCTCGCCCAGATCGCGGGTCATGCGCTGAACAGCATCTTTCTCGACACGCTGATGGTCGATCTCGAGCGCCTTGAGCGCATCAACCGTACACTCAGTGTGGTGCCGCCCGAGGCGCTGACCTCGGGCAAGGTTGGGCTGCGCCCGGTGAAAGTCCTGTTTATCGCCCCCTCCCAGCCGCTCGAGCGGATCGCAGTGCGCTTTCTGCATGAGCTCCCGCGTACGATACGCTTCGTCCTGCGCCCCACCGGCGCGCTTAGCCGGTCGGGCTCGAACCTCGCAAGCTACCTGCTATTCGAGGAGGGTTATTGCCGCGCGCTGATCGACCTCGGCTACCAGGACACGATGAGCCGTGGCGACGAGGTATGCGCATTCTTTGAGGACGACTGAACGGAGGTGGTATGGCGGATGCGAAACTCCCGCAGGACCCGTTCGAGATGTTCCGTAGACTCTGGGGGCCGCTCGGTCTGCCGGTGCCGGGGATGGCGATGCCGACGCTTGATCCTCAGGAGATCGAGAAGCGTATCTCCGATCTGCGCTCCATCGAGGGTTGGCTGACGCTGAACCTGAACATGGTGCGACTGTCGATCTCGGGCCTGGAGATGCAGAAAACAGCGCTCGACGCCATGCGCTCGGCAGGCACGCTGCCGGGTGGCATGACGGGGCCGGGCGAGCCCGCCGCGGCCGATGGCGCGACGCAGGCAATGCTGTGGCCCTGGACGGTGCTGCAGCAGGCGATGCACAGCGGGGCGTCCGCCGCGACGGAGGCGAAGAAGAACGAGAACGACGAAGTCACGCGACCGCCCGCCGCAGACGCACCGAAATAGGAATCGGTGCATTGGCGGCGATGCGATGCGTATGGGGCGCACGGCGTACGCGACCACGGCCGGTCGATGCCGATGGTGTAGACGAAAATAGACGACAATCCGGAGTCAATAGATGACGCAGCCAAGGAGAATGCAATGGTAAAAGCGGTACGGTTTCACAAGACGGGCGGACCTGAGGTCCTGCAGAACGACGATGTGGAGGTTGGCGAACCGGGTGCAGGTCAGATCCGCATCCGCCACACGGCAATCGGCGTCAATTTCATCGACACCTACCAGCGCTCGGGCCTGTACCCCATGCAGCTGCCCACGGTCGCCGGCAACGAGGGCGCGGGCGTGGTCGAGGCGCTCGGATCGGGCGTCACCGGACTCAAGCAGGGCGACCGGATCGCCTACACCGGCTTGGTCGGTGCGTACTGCGAGGCGCGCAACGTGCCTGCGGATCGGATGGTGAAGATCCCCGAGGGCATCAGCGACGAGCAGGCCGCGACGCTCATGCTCAAGGGCATGACGACGCAATACCTCATTCGGCGCACCCATACCGTGAAGTCGGGCGAAACCGTGCTGTTCCATGCGGCTGCGGGCGGCGTTGGGCTGTTCGCATGCCAATGGCTGAAGGCGCTCGGCGCGACGGTGATCGGTACCGTCGGTTCGAAGGAGAAAGCGGCGCTCGCCAAGGCGCACGGCTGCGATCACACGATCCTGTACAACACGGAAAACTTTGTCGAGCGCGTCAAGGAGATCACCGGCGGCAAGCGGGTGCCGGTGGTCTATGACTCGGTCGGCAAGACCACCTGGGAGGGTTCGCTCGACTGCCTGCAGCCGCGCGGGCTGTTGGTCTTGTTCGGCAACGCTTCGGGGCCGGTGCCGCCGCTCAATCTCGGGCTGCTCGCACAGAAGGGTTCGCTCTACGTGACGCGTCCGACGCTGGTCAACTACATTGCATCGCGCGAGGATCTCGAGGCGACGGCGAAGGAAGTGTTCGACATCGTCCTCTCGGGCAAGGTCAAGGTCGACATCACGGCGCGCTACAAGCTGGCCGACGCCGCAAAGGCGCACAGCGATCTCGAGGGCCGCAAGACCACCGGGCAGATGATTCTCATTCCCTGAGCGGTGCGGCGCGCCGGCCCCGGAGGCAATTGGGAGCGGGCATGCGCGCGACCCTGATTCACCGCGGGGCGGCGGACGCGACTGCTGCGGTCGAGCTCGATCTGGACGAAATCCGCCGCCGGCTTGCGGCTTCGATGCCGGCGGCGCGCCCGCTGGCGGGAGACCTCGGTGCGGCCGCCGAACGCGCAACGCTCACGCCTGCGTCGGTACTCGTGCCCATCGTGGCGCGCCGCGAATCGCTGACCGTGCTGCTCACCCGGCGCACCGCGCATCTGCGGACGCACTCCGGGCAGGTCAGTTTCCCCGGCGGGCGTGTCGAACCGCAGGATGCGGGGCCCGAGGCGACCGCGCTACGCGAGACGCAGGAGGAAATCGGGCTTGCGCCCGACCGCATCGAGCTGATCGGGACGCTGTCGGAATACCACACCCGGACCGGCTACCGCATCACGCCCGTGGTGGGGGTCGTCGCGCCGCCGTTCTCGCTGCAGGCCGACGCCCACGAGGTAGATGCGGTATTCGAGGTGCCGCTGTCGTTCCTGCTCGACCCGCGCAACCATCAACGTCACAAGCGCGCGTTCGAGGGCCGCATGGTGAGCTATTTCGCCATGCCCTATGGCGAGCACTACATCTGGGGCGCGACTGCCGCGATGCTCGTCAATTTGTACCGCCAGCTGGTCGCCGCGGACGGTTGACCGGGCGCGGTTGCGCGCGAAGTTGGCGCGCGTATAGACGCGTGAAGTTCTCCAGCGAATGCAGATGCGCGTAGATCGCGCCCATATAACCCTTGCCGACGAGCGCCTTGTGGTTCGCGGGCCGCAGTTCGCGTAGCCGCGACTCCTCGACGCGGTACATCCCGCCCATGCGCTGCTCGACCTTCTTCTTGCCGCCGAGCACCTGCATGCTGAACGGCGCGAGCAGCTGCAAGCGCGCAAGCGCCGCGCACAGATCGGCCGTGCGATCGAGGTCCGCTTCGTAATCGGCGAGCAGGCGTTCGAGGCCCCGCCAGCGCAGCGTGGCATTGCCGCGCGTGTCGAACAGCGCGATGCCCGCATTGTCCAGGTAGGCCTGCGCCACGCAGACCACGCGCTCGCCAGCGGGCGCGCCGTCGACGTACAGCTTCGAAATGCAGAACGGGTAACGGCGTACGAAGGCGGGTACGTAGGTCGACGGGTCCCAGTCGCCCGCGGCGTCGAGATACAGGTTGGTGCCCTGCGCGAGTCCGAGCACGGCGACGGGCGCGAAGGTCTGCCCCTGGTCGAGGCTCGCGAACACGAGCGGATAGTCGCGCCCCGCCACCGGAAACTCCGCGGCCGAGACCGCGATCGCGTTTAACGTGCGGCAGAACGCCGGCGTGCTCCCTGAGGGCAGCAGGACGCGATGGTCGCGGCGCAGCGGAACGATCGTGTCGTAGCCAACGGGCGGGGTGATCTTCACCGCGGCATTCTAGAAGCGATCAGCGGTTTGCGCATGCCCGGCGCGGCCGGCGCCCGGACGACAACCCGATCCATCCGTTACGTCCGAACGTCCGAGCAATCCAGGTGTGCTATCTTCGACCGACTTCCGGCGAATCGATCATGAGCGTTCTAGCAATCATCGTGGCGCTGCTGCTCGAGCAATGGCGCCCGGTCGGCGAGCGCAAGGGGCTTCGGGCCGCGCTTGCGCGCACCGCAAACGGACTCGAGCGCAGCTTCGACGCCGGCGGTTCGTCGCAGGGCGCGATCGCGTGGCTGCTTGGCGTCGTGCCGGCGGTCGTCATTGTGATCGGGCTGCACGCGTTGCTCTCGGACTGGAGCCCGTTGCTCGGCTTCGTGTTCGACGTCGGCGTGCTCTATCTGACGCTCGGTTTCCGCCAATTCAGCCACAGCTTTACCGTGATTCAGTCTGCGGTGAAGACTGGCGACATCGATCGTGCGCGCGACCTGATCGGCGCGTGGCGCGGTGAAACCGTGCCGGCACGCGACCGTGAGGAAGTGATCCGGCTCAGCATCGAAGAGGCCTTGCTCGCCGCGCACCGGCATGTCTTTGGGGTGCTGCTGTGGTACGTGCTGCTGCCCGGACCGAGTGGGGCGATCCTGTATCGCCTCGCGGTGTATCTGGCGAAGCGTTGGGGCGCGAGCGACCGCTTCGGCGCCACCGCGCGGCGCGCGATATTTCTGCTCGATTGGCCGGCGGTGCGTCTGAGCGCGGCCGCCTTCGCCGTGGTCGGGGATTTCGAGGACGCGGTTTACTGCTGGCGCACGCAGGCGCGCGCCTGGCTTGCGCCAAACGACGGCGTGCTGCTTGCCGCGGGCGCTGGTGCAATGGGCGTTCGCCTCGGTATGCCGGTTCAGACGCCCGAGGGCATCGTGCCGCGCCCGGATCTTGGTCTGGGCGATCAGGCCGACGGGCGCTTCCTCGATGCCACCGTGGGTCTGCTCTGGCGCGCGCTCGTCGTGTGGGTGTTCGTACTGCTGCTGCTCAGCCTCGGGCATCTCATCGGTTGAGTGGCGCGTGTGGCGCGGGTGGCGCGTCACTGCCATCATCGTCGATGTCGCGCGTTGCGCCACAGCGCCAGCATTGTGTGAACTGCGCCTCCGCCGGCTCGCCGCAGGCGGGGCAACGCCAGCGGGTTGGCGTCGGCATACCCGGTGCCGATGGCGGCCGACCGTCGCGCAGAATTTGCTCGGCGCGCGCGGCGTCTGTAGGGTCGATGACCCAAAGTTCAGCCTGACATTCGGCGGGCGGCAGCTCGCCCATCGCCGAGGACAGCAGTTCATTGCGTACCACGGCGCGGATACCCGCGGCGTCGAGCAGATTGCGCGCGTGGTGGACCCCGATCAGGTCGTGCGAGCTGAAGACGCGTTTCACGCCAGTCCTTCGCGTTGAACGATGCGCCGATACAGGGCGAGGCGCCGCGGATGCAGGCGTGCCGACGTGACGGCGGCGTCGAGCGCACAGTCGGGCTCCGCCAGATGGCGGCAGTCCTGGAAGCGGCACGCGCCGGCGAACGGCGCGAAGTCGCGAAATGCCGCGGCGATCTGCGCCGCCGACAGGCTGCTCAAGCCGAACTCCGAGACCCCGGGCGTATCGACGATCGCGCTCGCCGAGTCGAGCGCGTACATGCGTGCGGCGGTCGTCGTCTGCCGCCCGGCGTCGAGGAAGCGCGAGATCTCCTGAATGCGAACGACGGCCTCGGGCACGAGGGCCTTGACCAGCGTCGACTTGCCCATTCCCGACTGGCCGACAATCACACTGCGTTGCCCGTGCAAGGCGCCACGCAGCGGCTCCGGATCGCGGTGCGCGGAGAATTCGATCACCGGCGTCCCCACACTGCGAAATGGTTCGAGCAAGGCGCGTGCCGCCGCGCGTCGCTCGACGAGGTCGATCTTGTTGAGCGCGATGAGTGCGGGCAGCCCGGCGTGCTCAGCCGCGATCAGGACGCGGCACATCAGCTCGTCGGAAAAGGTCGGCTCGCAGGCGACCAGGACCATGACCTGCGTCACGTTGGCTGCCAGCACCTTGGTGCGGTGCGCGCTGGAGCGGGCGAAGGTCGTTTGCCGCGGCGCGACGGCGACGATGATTGCCCGTCCTGTGCCAGAGGGCGCAAGCTCGACGCGGTCGCCGCACACCGCCTGGAGTCGCCGGTTGCGCGTGTGTGCCTGAACCGACTCGCCGGCGGCGGTCCGCACCAGCGTGTCGCGCCCGAATCCGGCGAGCACATCGCCCCAGCGCGCGCCTTCGCCTTCGCTGTCGCTCACTGCGCCCGCTACCGCGTGCTCAAAGCGCGAACAAGGCGTCGCATTTCGCGGCACAGATGAAGTCGTTCTCCGACAGGCCGTCGATCGCGTGCGTCGAATAGCTGACGCGGCACTGGTTGTAGCCGACCGCCAAGTCCGGGTGGTGATCCTCGCGGTGGGAAATCCAAGCCAGGGCATTCACGAACGCCATGGTCTGATAATAGTTGCTGAATGGGTAGAGCTTCACCAGCCTGCGATCCTCGATGATCCAGCCCTTCAGTTGCGCGAGCAACGCGCGCGCCTCATCCGGCGCATAGGGCGCGACGCCGCCTTCGCAGGGCGCACAGTGTTTCTTGGCCAGGTCGTTCATTCGCCGCCTCCCGTCTGCCGTTCGCTGCCGGACGCCGCGCAATGGCGCTTCGGGCGCACCGTCAAGCCGTCGCCGCCAGCAATCGCGCGACCCGCGTCGCAGCTGATGGATGCGAATCGTAGAACGCCGAGTGCACCGGGTCCGGCGTCAGCGTCGCGGCATTGTCCTTGTAGAGCTTGACCAGTGCGGCGACAAGGTCGGCCGCGCTTGCGTTCGCCGCGGCATAGGCATCGGCCTCGAACTCGTGCCGGCGCGACAGCAGGCTGGCGAGCGGCTGCAGGAAAAAGCTGAACACCGGCACGACCATCACGAACAGTATGAGCGCGACCGCGGCCCCCGGGCGGGTGACGCCGAGCCCGGTGTAGAACCAATCGGCGTCGACGAGCTGACCGAGCAGCCAGAGCAGGCCGAGCGAGAATGCAAACAGCAGCGCCACGCGCTTCCAGACGTGATGGCGCCGGAAATGGCCGAGCTCGTGCGCGAGCACCGCCTCCACCTCGGCCGGGGCCAGCCGCGCCAGCAGCGTGTCGAAGAACACGATGCGCTTGGCCGCGCCGAAGCCGGTGAAATAGGCGTTGCCGTGGCTCGAGCGTTTCGAGCCGTCCATCACGAACAGCCCCTTGGCCGTGAAGCCGCAGCGCGCGAGCAACGCGTCGACGCGCGCGGCAAGCTCGGCGTCGCCGAGCGGCTTGAAGCTGTTGAACAATGGTGCGATGAAGCTCGGGTAGACGAGCAGCATGAGCAGGTTGAAGCCCGCCCAGGTTGCCCATACCGCGAGCCACCACAGCGGACCCGCGCGCGCCATCAGCCACAGCACGAGCATGACGAGTGGCACGCCAAGCAGGACGCCGAGTGCCGCGTTGCGCGCAAGGTCGGCGACGAACAGACGGAGGGTCATGCGGTTGAAGCCAAAGCGTGCCTCCGTGACGAAGGTCCGATACAGGGTCACCGGCAGCTCGATGAGTGAGAGCAGCACGACCAGGCTCGCGATGAAGGCAGTGCCGTGGGCAACGCCATCGGGCGCGAACACGCGCGACCACAGATCGAGCAGCGCCTGCAGCCCGCCACCGAGCGTGAGCGCGACGAGCACCAGCGCCCCGACCAGCAGATCGACTGCGCCGAGGCGGCTCTTCGCGATCGTATAGTCGGCCGCCTTCTGGTGGGCGGCGAGCGAGACCGTCTGCGCGAAGGCCGAGGGCACCCGCGTGCGGTGCGCGCGCACATGGCGGATCTGGCGCCAGATCAGCCACAGGCGCGTCGCGCTGGCGAGTGCGAGTGCGGAGAGAAAAACCGTTCCGAAGAGCGTCGGATTCATGGTGCTGTGAGAGAATAGCGCGCTATTTCAAGCGCATAAAGAAGAAGGGGCGCGGTGGCGCAGGACCAGAACAATCTCATCTGGATCGACTTGGAGATGACGGGGCTGTTGCCGGATTCCGACCGCATCATCGAGCTCGCCATCCTGATCACCGACGCGCAACTCACGATCCTCGCCGAGAGCCCGGCGTTCGTCGTGCGCCAGCCCGACGCGGTGCTCGAGGCGATGGACAACTGGAACCGGAGCGTGCATGGCAAAACCGGGCTGACCGAGCGCGTGCGTGCCGCGACGCTCGACGAAGCCGAGGTGGAGCGCCGCGCGCTGGCCTTCGTCGCGGCGCACGTCCCGGCGGGGGTCTCGCCGATGTGCGGCAACTCGATCTGCCAGGACCGGCGCTTTCTCGCGCGCTGGATGCCGAAGCTGGAGGCACATTTCCATTACCGCAATCTCGATGTGTCGACGCTCAAGGAGCTGGTGCGGCGCTGGCGTCCGGACCTGGCCAAGGGCTTTCTAAAGCACGGCCGGCACGAGGCGCTGGCCGACATTCACGAATCAATCGAGGAGCTGCGCTACTACCGCCGCACCGCGATGTCGATCTGAGGCGCGCGCCTAGCGCCGGCGCTGCTTGGCCTTCGCGCGCCGCCTTCGCGCGCTTCGCCTTGGGCGCTGGGCGCTTCACCGCCGCCGGCGCAACCTCGATGATGACCTCGATCTCGACCGGGATGCCCATCGGGAGAGAACCCATGCCGACTGCGGAGCGTGCGTGTCGCCCGCGCTCGCCGAGCACTTCGACCATCAGGTCCGAGCAGCCGTTGATCACCTTCGGATGGTCGGTGAAGTCCGCCACGGCATTGACCATTCCGAGAAGCTTGACCACGCGCCTGACGCGGTCGAGGCTGCCGAGTTCGGTGCGCATCACGGCAAGCAGGTCGAGGCCAACGCTGCGCGCGTGCTGATAGGCCTGCTCGGCCGTGTAGTCCCGGCCGACCTTGCCGCTCGGTCGCTGGCCGTCGACCGGGCGCGGGCCCTTGCCCGATAGGTAAAGCAGATTTCCGGTGCGTACCGCATTGACGTAGTTCGCCACCGGCGAGGACACCGAACCGAGGTCGATTCCGAGTTGCTTGAGTCGCTTTTCTGGACTTGTCGCGCTCATGACATGGGCACCACTTTGCCGGGGTTCAGCAGGTTTTCCGGATCGAACAGGCGCTTGATGTCGCGCATCACGTCGATCACGTCGTCACCAAGCTCGGCGCGAAGCGACGCCTGCTTGCCCAGTCCGATGCCGTGCTCGCCAGTGCAAGTGCCCTCCATCGCGAGCGCGCGCTGGACCAGGCGCCGGTTGAACGCTTTGGCAATCTCCGTCTCCTCCGGCTTTTCCGGGTCGACCAACAGCATGAGATGGAAGTTGCCGTCGCCGATATGTCCAAGCAGTGGAACCGGCGCAAAATAATTCTTCGCGTCTTCCATGGTCTCGCTCACGCACTCGGCCAGGCGCGAAATCGGCACGCACACGTCGGTCGACACCGCGCGTGAGCCGGGCCGCAGTTGCAGGCAGGCGAAATAGGCGTCATGGCGCGCGTCCCACAGCCGGTTGCGATCCTCGGGCCGCGTGGCCCACTGGAAATCCATGCCGCCGTTTTCCTTGGCGATCGCCTGCACCGCCTCGGCCTGCTCGATCACCGAGGCCGCCGTGCCGTGGAACTCGAAAAACACCGTCGGCGCAACGCGGTAATCGGTCTTCTTATACGCGTTGATTGCCGCGATCGTCTTCTCGCACACGATGTCGCAGCGCGCCACCGGGATGCCCGCCTGGATGCTCTCGATCACGGTCTTGGTGCAGCCGTCGACCGAATCGAAGGCGCAGACCGCGGCCGACATCGCCTCCTGCACGGGGTACAGGCGCACCGTCACCTCGGTAATGATGCCGAGCGTGCCCTCCGAGCCAACGAAGAGCCGCGTCAGGTCGTAGCCGGCGGCCGATTTCTTGGGTCGGCGCGAGGTCTGGATGATGCGCCCGTCGGCCAGAACCACCTTCAGCGAGATCACGTTCTCGCGCATGGTGCCGTAGCGCACGGCATTGGTGCCCGAGGCGCGGGTTGCGGCCATCCCGCCGAGGGTGGCGTCGGCGCCCGGGTCCACCGCGAAGAACAGCCCCGTGTGCTTGATGTATTCGTTCAGCTGCTTGCGCGTCACGCCCGCCTGCACCACGGCATCGAGATCCTGTTCGTTCACCGCCAGGATCTGGTTCATCTGCGACAGATCGATCGTCACGCCGCCGTTCACCGCGAGAATATGGCCTTCGAGCGAGGTCCCCACGCCATAGGGGATCATCGGCACGCGATGGCGGCGGCAGATGTTCACCACGTCGCGGACCTCCTCGGTCGTGTGCGGAAACACGACGGCGTCGGGCGCGGCGTAGGGAAAGTACGATTCGTCCTTGCCGTGATGCTCGCGGATGCCGGACGAGGTCGTGACGCGATCGCCGAGCAGCGTCGCCAGCTCGGTAACGACGGTCTGGTCGAATTCGCGGGGTTTGTTCATTGCGGCGGATCCTCCTCAGAGGCGGGCGCTGAACGCCGCAGCGCGTGCGTTCCAGCGCCCGCAGGCGCACCGACGAACTGCGTTCGTCCGGATGCGCCTATTTTAGCTTGATGTCGCCGTCGAACGGCACCTTCAGCCCGAGCGAGGGCACTTCCAACGTCACGCGCGCGGGTATTGTCTCGCTGCCCTTGAGCGCGCCGCTTGCGAGCGCTTTGCCGACGGTTTGCTCGATCTCGCGTTGCGAGTTCACCCCCACCATCTTGAGGAACTTGCGGATGCTGAGGTTGAAGGTTTCCTGGTCCATATGTCCTCCGTGCGTTCGGGCGTTCAGGCGTTCAGAAAGTCAGCCATTGCGTCAGTCGGGCCATCAGGATCGGGGTGCTGCGCTCTTGCTCAGCAGTTCCCTGGCGAGCTGCTTGCCCAGTTCCACGCCCCACTGATCGTAGCTGTTGATGTTCCAGATCACGCCCTGCACGAACACTTTGTGCTCGTACAGCGCGATCAGCCGGCCGAGGTTGCGTGCATCGAGCCGCTCGAGGCGCAGCATGCTCGAGGGCCGGCTGCCAGGGTAACGCCGATAGGCCGGCAGCGTCGGGTCGTCCAGCCCGCGCGCGAGCGCCTCGGCCTGGGCCTCGGCGTGCGCGGCAAGGATCGCGCGCCGACGCGGATCGCCAGGCGCGTCTGCGAACACGATGAAATCGGCGGGCACGACTTGCGTGCCCTGATGCAGCAGTTGGTGAAAGGAATGCTGTCCGACGCTGCCTTCGGCGCCCCAGATCACGGGCGCGGTCGCGTAGTCGACCACGCGGCCGGCGCGGTCGACGCGCTTGCCGTTCGATTCCATCTCGAGCTGCTGCAGATAGGCGGGCAGCAGACGCAGCGCGGTCGAGTAGGGCAGCACGGCCAGCGTCGCAGCGCCGAGAAAATTGATATTCCATACGCCCGCCAGCGCCATCAGCACCGGCACGTTGCGCTTGAATGCGGCGTGGGCGAAGTGATGGTCGATCTCGCCGGCGCCGGCAAGCAGCTCGGCGAAGGCGTCGGCGCCGATTGCGGCCATCGCGCTGAAGCCCACGGGCGACCACAGCGAGTAGCGCCCGCCGACCCAGTCCCACATCGGCAGCACCTCGGACGCGCCGAAGGCCCGCGCGGCATCCACGTTGGCGCTCACCGCGACGAGGTGCGGCTCGAGCGGCGCGCCGGGCGGCAGGCCGCGCGCGAGCCAGGCCTTCGCGGCGCGCGCGTTTTCCATCGTCTCCTGCGTGGTGAAGGTCTTCGATACGACGACGAACAGCGTCGTTTCCGGGTCGGCATCGCGCAGGGCACGGTCGAGGTCGAGCGGATCGACGTTTGCCACGAAGCCGATGCGCAGCGCCGGCGTTGCGGTCTCGGCGAGTGCATCGACCACGAAGCGCGGCCCGAGGTCTGAACCGCCGGTACCGAGGTTCACGATGCGCTCGATCGGGCGGCCCGTGGCGCCGCGCCAGGCGCCGCTGCGCAGGCGCGTGGCGAGCGCGCCCATCTGCTCGAGCGCCGCGCGTACCTTGGGCGGCGCGGCAGCGCCGGCGCGCAGCGCGGTGTGCCAGGCGGGTCGGTTCTCCGTGTCGTTGACGACGTCGCCCGCGAGCAGCGCCGCACGCCAGGCAGGAAGGTCGCGCTCCGCGGCGAGCTGCACGAGCGTCGCCAGCACCACCGCGTCGAGCCGCTGGCGGGCGAGATCGAGCCGTACGCCGGGCGCTTCGGCGGCGAGCGCCGAAGCGCGCCCCGGATCGGTGGCGAGCACCGCCTTCAGCTGCGCGCCGTTCCATCCGGCGGCGAGTGTGCTGAGTGCGCCCCACGCGGGGCATTCGGTTGGCGAATGCGTGTTCATCGCGTCACGGCATCATGCACGAACGGGGAGCGGAATGACTGGCCTATCTGACGAGGCGGTAAAGGCGATAGCGCTCAGAGCGGTCGCCCGGCCGGCCGACGTCCGCAAGCTTATCCCAGCGCGCACCGGGATGATCGAGGTCGTGCTCGGGGCTGCCCTGTACGAGGACCAGCGGGCAGGCGTCGGGCTGCGTGGGATCGTAGGGTCGCGTGACCAGACCAACGTGGTAGCTGAACGCGGCGCGCTGCGTGTCGCCGAGGAAACGCCCTGCGATGCAGGTCGTGCCCGGCGGGACGCGCGAATTCAGCTGCAGTGCGACCGCGCGATAACTCTTCTGGTAATCGGCCCACGGCATGTAAAGCGTGGCGAACGTTCCCCACAGCAGCGTCATGCCGGCCGCCCAGCGCGTCACCCCGCGTGTCGCCGAGCGTGGTAGTGGACGCAGGAACATGATCCAGGCCAGCGAGAACAGCAGTGCGCCGCCGACGCTGAAGACGTCGAAGCGCTCGACGAAGCCGGGCGCCATCTTGCTCGCGTTCTCCGCCAGCTTGCGCGGCACGCCCAGCACCAGCGCGCTGTAGCCGACCCAGACCAGCACGCTGAAGAAACTGAAGGTCATGATCGCGTACCAGTCGAGCGCTGCCGCCGCGCCGCGGCGCAGCGAAAGCGCCCCCGGCGTGGCGAGCAGGGCGAGCGCCGGCAGCATGACGATGATATCGAGCTCGCGCCGTGGTGGCCCGGCGGCGGCAATGGCGGCGAAAAGCAGCAGGCTGGCCGCCGCCGAGAAGAAGATTGCCGCCGTGCGTAGCCTTCGGCGGTGCAGCCACAGCGCCCAAAGCGCGAGCGGCCAGGCCGGCAACGCCGACCAGCTCAGCACCACCAGGAAGTAACGCAGGTTTTCGAGGAATTCGCCCTGGGACATGGTCGATTCGCGCCACCATTGCGCGGCGAGCCCCGCGTCGCGCGCCATGAGCGGTACGAGCCAGGCCGCGGCAACGGCCACGGCAGCCACGACCGTCACGCCGAGAAACTGCGCTGCGCGCGCGTTGCGCCAGTCGGGGCAGGCGAGTGCAGTCGAGACCAGCGCACCGAAGAGCAACACCGGCAGGACCGGTCCGATGGCCAGGACGCCGGCGCCGAGGCCGAGCCCGGCGCCGAGCCCGGCGCGTAGCGGCCGCTCGAGCGCGTGGGGTGTCGCAGCGAGTACGCCGGCGACCGCGGCCATCGCCGCGAGTTCGGGGGTGGCCTCGTGCGCGTGCAGGAACAGGCCGACCGAACCGACGAGCAGGAGCAACGCGGCGGCCGCGGGCGCGCGCCGCGCCTGCCGGTCGGCGGAATCCGCCGCCTCGGGCCGGTACCAGGCGCGTGCCGCGGAGTACACGCCGGCGAGCGCCGCGAGCATGAACACTGCACTCGCCAGGCGCGCCGCGGCGTGAAACGGGAGCAGCGGCTCGAGCAGCATCGCGAGCAGGGCAGCGACCCAGTGATACAGCGGCGACTGCGCCATCCAGGGCTCACCCGCGAGATGGGGTACCAGCCAGTGGCCATGCGTCGCCATCTGGTGCGCGATCTCGATGCTGATCGCGTCAAGCGATTTCCACGGGTCGTGCGTCAACAGCCCGGTCGTCGCAAAGACGATGACCAGCAGCGCCAGCATCGTCTTCGACAGCGGTAGCGTCAGACGGGGGAGCATGCGGCGATTCTAAGGGCTCGGGATCGGCAAAAAAAAGGGCGGCAACCGCCGCCCTTGCGCTGACCGCCGTGGCCGCTCAGGCGGTTGGTTCGGCGGATTTCTTCGAGCGCGTGTACTTGCGCTTGAAGCGCTCGACACGTCCCGCGGTGTCGACGATTTTCTGCTTGCCCGTATAAAACGAGTGCGACTCGGACGAGACCTCGACCTTGACGACCGGGTACTCGTTGCCGTCCTCCCATTTCATGGTTTCGCGTTCCTTGGTGTCGATCGTAGAGCAGCTCAGGATGGCGTGGTTGGACGCGGTGTCGAGGAAGATCACCGGGTGGTATGCGGGATGGATGCCGGGTTTCATGTGCGATCAGCCCTGGGAAGAAATGGGGCGGGTGAAAAGCCGCGAATTATACGCGAATCAAGGCGTTATTCAACGGGTGGGTGCTCACGCAGCCGCCCTTAGCCACGCCGCATGCTGTCGAAGAAGTCGTTGTTATTCTTCGCCACGCGCAGCTTGTCGATGAGGAATTCGGCCGCCTCGAGCTCGTCCATGGGGTAGAGGAGCTTCCTCAGCACCCAGACTTTCTGCAGGATCGGCCCATCGATCAGCAATTCCTCGCGCCGCGTGCCCGAGCGGTTTACGTTGATCGCCGGGTAGATGCGCTTTTCGTGCATGCGCCGGTCGAGATGGATCTCCATGTTGCCGGTGCCTTTGAATTCCTCGTAGATCACATCGTCCATCCGGCTGCCGGTGTCGATGAGCGCGGTGGCGATGATCGTCAGGCTGCCGCCTTCCTCGACGTTGCGCGCGGCGCCGAAAAAGCGCTTGGGCTTTTGCAGCGCGTTGGCGTCGACGCCGCCGGTGAGCACCTTGCCCGAGGCGGGCACAACACTGTTGTAGGCACGCGCGAGACGGGTGATCGAATCCAGCAGGATGACGACATCGCGCTTGTGTTCGACCAGGCGCTTTGCCTTTTCGATTACCATCTCGGCGACCTGCACGTGACGCTGCGCCGGCTCGTCGAATGTCGAGGCGACCACCTCGCCGCGTACCGAGCGCGACATCTCGGTCACTTCCTCGGGCCGCTCGTCGATCAGCATTACGATGAGGGCCACATCCGGGTGATTCGCGACGATCGCGTGCGCGATGTGCTGCAGCATGACCGTCTTGCCGGCCTTGGGCGGGCTGACGATGAGTCCACGCTGGCCTTTTCCGATCGGCGCGACGATGTCGATGATCCGCCCGGTAAGATTCTCCTCGGCCTTGATGTCACGCTCGAGCTTGAACGCCTCGTCGGGATGCAGCGGGGTCAGGTTCTCGAACAGGATCTTGCTTTTCGACGATTCGGGCGACGTGCCGTTTACCTGGTCGACCTTGACCAGGGCGAAGTAGCGCTCGCCGTCTTTCGGGGTGCGGATCTCGCCCTCGATCGAGTCGCCCGTGTGCAGGTTGAAGCGGCGAATCTGCGATGGACTGACGTAAATGTCGTCGGTGCTCGCGAGGTAGGAGGTGTCGGGCGAGCGCAGAAAGCCGAAGCCGTCCGGCAGTACCTCGAGTGTCCCGTCGCCGAAAATCGACTCGCCCTTTTTGGCGTGATCCTTGAGCAGCGCAAAGATGAGGTCCTGCTTCCTCATCCGGTTTGCGGCGTCGATGCCATGGGTGGCTGCCCGTTCGAGCAGCTCGGTGACGTGGAGGGTCTTCAGTTCGGACAAATGCATGGGCGGTAACGCAGATGGTGAGGAAGCCGGTGGCTCAGGCGGGGGGCTCGAATCGGAATCGGGCGCGACGCGCGAGTCGTGTGGATCGGACGGTGTGTGCAAATCGTTCAATTGAGGTCAATCGTGTAACGCGTTGGGCGGGTGTGCATTCTGGATTTGTGAATCGGAATTCTGGAGTTCGGGGGCGGTGTCACGCAGAGTGCGGACCCACGCAGGGTGTTGGGGTTAGGGTGAAGCGTGCAACGTGCAACGTGCAGGGTGGCCGACAGCCTCCCGCCTTGCGGCTGTAGCCGGCTACCAGCTACAGCCCGGCTACAACATTTTGTCTGGGGGTGCGCCGCGTATCTGGCGCCGGGAATCTTTGCCGCACCGGTTCCTGCCGGCGCGGTCATTCTAATTGGGGCGGAGGGTAAGGTGGTTAGATATTGCTGTCAAGAAAAGCCGTGAGCTGGGACTTCGACAGTGCACCGACCTTCGTCGCCTCGAGATTGCCGTTCTTGAACAGCATCAGCGTCGGGATGCCCCGGATGCCGAACTTGGCCGGCACTTGCTGGTTCTCGTCGACGTTCATTTTCGCGATCTTGAGGCGGCCGCCGTACTCCTGCGCGACCTCGTCCAGGATCGGCGCGATCGACTTGCAGGGTCCGCACCACTCGGCCCAGTAATCCACCAGCACGGGCAGGTCGGATTTGAGCACTTCGGGCTCGAAGGTGTCGTCGGTAACTGGATTAATGTTTGGACTACTCATGGCTCCTCGAGGGGAAATTTTGGAAATGCCGACGGGTTGGGCCGACCCTGACTTTTCGAGTCGCGTGGTTGGTCTGCCGGGCAGACTTAGTCTAGCCTTTGGGTCCCGGCGCCGGATGATGCCCGGTCCGCCTGCATGCGTCATTATGAGGGCGACCCTCCGGAACGCAACCGGCACGCGCAGCCTAGAGACAAGCTACGGATTTTGTTGACCTTTTTTACTGAGCACCACCCATGACCTACGTTGTCACCGAATCCTGCATCAAGTGCAAGTACACCGATTGCGTCGACGTCTGTCCGGTCGACTGTTTTCGCGAGGGCCCGAATATGCTGGTCATCGACCCGGACGAATGCATCGACTGCACGCTGTGCGTGCCCGAGTGTCCGGTCGAAGCGATCTTCGCCGAGGACGACGTGCCCGATGCGCAACAGGAATTCATCGCCCTGAATCGCGACCTCGCGCCGAACTGGCCGCCGATCATCGAGCGCAAACCCGCGCCCGAAGACGCGGACGACTGGACCAAGGTCGTCGACAAGAAGCAGCTTCTCGAGCGCTGAGCGGCAGGTCGCGCCGCAACGCTTCCATATCGCGTAGAGCGGCGCGCGACGCGGCCTAGCTCAACACGAATTGATCTGGCTCAACGCCGCGCGTGGCACCGATCCTAGGATGGACCGTGACCACCGGGCGCTGAGGCCTGCACGCTGCGCGGCGCCCACGACGAAGGAACGACCATGGGATACAAGACGATACTGGTCCATCTGGACAACGGCGCGCGCTGTTCGGTCCGGCTCGATTTGGCGCTCGGCTGTGCGCAGACCTTCGACGCGCACCTGGTGGGGCTGTTTGCGCTCTCTGCCCCGCGCTATCCGTCGTATGCGCTCGCCGAGGCGGGGGCGGCGGTCGAGGAGGCGGGACGGCGAATGCGCGTCGAGGCCGCGCGCAAGGCCGAAGCCGCATTTCGCGCCGCGGTGAACCGTGCCGGTCGCAGCGCGGTCGAATGGCGTCCGAGCGAGGACGACGCACTCGAAGCCACGCGCCTGTCCGCCCGCTACGCCGACCTCGTGATCGTCGGTCAGTACGATCCCGACTCGAAGCGCGATCCGGGTACGACGCCCGATTTCGCCGAGGAGATCGTGCTTTCGGCGGGCCGCCCGGTGCTGATGATTCCCTACGCAGGCAAGTTCAAAACACTCGGCAAGCGCGTGCTCGTGGCCTGGAATTCAAGTCGCGAATCCGCACGTGCGGTGCACGATGCGCTGCCGTTCCTGCAGCAGGCGGACGCCGTGCAGGTGGTTGCCTTCAATCCGAGAAAAGGCGCCGAGCACGGTGAGGTGCCGGGCGCCGACATCGGCCTCACGCTCGCGCGCCACGGCGTGCGGGTGCAGGTCGCGCAGCAGCATGCCGAAGGGCTCGATATCGGGTCGCAGATCCTGTCGCGTGCGGCGGACGTCGACGCCGACCTCATCGTGATGGGTGCCTACGGGCACTCGCGCATGCGCGAGCTCGTGCTCGGCGGCGCGACCCGTACCCTCATCCAGGCGATGACGGTCCCGGTGCTGATGTCGCACTAGGCGCGTTGCGCGGCCGTTCCTCAGATCATGGGGCCGGCCGCGAACGCCGCGCCTTCGCCTGCTGTTTCTTGTTTCCGAGGTAGTGCTGCGCGGCAGCGGCATCGATCAACGGGTAGAGCTCGAAGGTGGCCGGGATGATTTCGGCCCATTCGTTCAGCAGCGCATGCAGCTGCTCGTGCGAACTTACGTCGAACAGCGACACTGCGCCGCGCCCGGGCCGGGCGTAGACCCAATGGCAGAGGCGCGACTTGAGCTTGGGCGCGATCCAGCGCCACAGTTTCAGCCGGCGGCGCGTCATCGTCGAGGGTGGATCGGCGCGCGGCGTGGTGATCACCATGATGAGCATGTCGGTCTCCCTGGATTCCTGAATGACGGAGATGATGTTAGCTGCTCGGCGGCCCACCGGCCCACCGGCCCACCGGCCCACCGGCCCACTGGCCCAACGGCCCACCGGCCCACTGGCCCAACGGCTCATGAGGCGAGCCCCTTGCACCGCTACACTCACGCATGGACTCGGTGAGCGGCGCGGCGATCGAAAAATCGGATCTGTTCGAGCGCCTCGCGGCCGGCCATGCCGCGGGCATCACGGTCGTGACGCCAAACCGGCGCCTCGCGCAGGAATTCGCGGGCGAATTCGACGCCGGGCGGATCGCCGTCGGCACGGTCGTGTGGGAGACGGCCGATGTCCTGCCGTTTCATGCGTTCGTCGAGCGGTTGTATGAGGACGCGCTGGTTTCCGAACTTGCGCTGCCGCTGCTCCTCACCGGCGCGCAGGCGCAGGCGCTGTGGGAGGCCGCGATTCGGAACAGCCGCTGGGGCGAGGGCCTGCTTGCGGTGCCGCAGGCGGCTGCCGACTGCGGCACCGCCTGGGCGCTGGCGCAGGCCTGGCGCATCGCCGGGGCACTGGGAAGTTTCCCGGGCAACGAGGACGCGACGGCCTTCGCCGAGTGGTCGCGCGAGTACACCAAGCGCTGCGAACGCGACGGCAATATCGACGCCGCACGGCTGCCCGATCGCGTCGCGCCGCGCCTGAACGAGGCCGCGCTTCGGAAACCGAAGTGCCTCGTCGCCTACGCCTTTGATGTGGTGACGCCGCAGGCGCGCGATTTCTTCGCTGCCTGCGCAGCGCACGGCATCGAGGTGCGACAGTGCGAACCCAGGCGTCGCGAATCGAAGCCAGGCCGCAGGGTGTTCCTGTCGGCACGCGGGGAGCTGGATGCTGCCGCGCAGTGGGCGCGCGCGCGGCTCGAATCCGGCGTGCGGCGCATCGGCGTGGTCGTTCCCGATCTGGGGCAGCGCCGCCGCGAAGTGCTGCGCGTGTTCTCGCGCGTCATGCAGCCGGCGTTCAATCTGCCGGGGATCGAGCGCGGGGCGCTGCCCTTCAACGTATCGCTCGGCGTGCCCCTCACGGAGTGTCCGCTCGCGCAGGCGGCGCTCTCGATCCTCGATCTCGCCGCGGGCGAGGTGCGCTTCGAGCAGGCCTCGAAGCTCCTGCGCTCGCCCTTCATGGCCGGCGCGGAGCCGGAAATGGCGCAGCGTGCGCTGCTCGATGCCGCACTGCGCAAGCAGGCACCGGCGCGGGTCAAGCTCGGCAAACTCATCGGCCTGGTCGAGCGCTGCCCGGTGCTGCGCCAGCGGCTCGAGGCGCTCTTCGCCAAGGTGCGCGAAGCGCCCGCCGGCGAGCGCTCGCCGCACGACTGGGGACGGCAGTTCACGGCACTGCTTGAAGCCGTGGGCTTTCCCGGGCGCAGCCTGGACTCGGACGAATTCCAGACCCGGGCGAAGTTCAACGAGACGCTTGCGGCCTTCGCCAAGCTCGAGCGCGTCGCGCCACGCATGTCATTCGCGCAGGCGCTCGCGCAACTGCGGCGCCTGTGCGCGGACACGCTGTTCCAGCCCGAGTCGCCGGCCGCGCCGATCCAGGTGCTGGGCGTGTTCGAATCCGCCGGGCTCGAGTTCGATTGCCTCTGGGTGAGCGGCCTCACCGACGAGGCCTGGCCGCTGCACGCCAGACCCAACCCGTTCCTGGCGCCGGCGCTGCAGCGCACGGCGGGCATTCCCGAGGCCTCGCCCGAGGCGACGCTCGAGCGCGCGAAGCGAATCACCGCGGGGTGGTTGTCGGCCGCCGAAGAGGTGGTGGTCTCCCACCCGGCACACGAAGAGGACCGCGACCTGATCGCGTCGCCGCTGATCGGCGACCTGCCTATCGCGTCGTCCGAATCGAGTGCGACGAAAATCTATCCGAAGGTCCGCGATGTCATCTTCGCCGCGCGGCGGCTCGAGACGGTGGCAGACGGCGCGGCGCCCGCGCTCGCCACGAAAACGCCCAGAGGCGGAACCCGGATCCTGTCGGACCAGGCCGCGTGCCCGTTTCGCGCCTTTGCGCGCCATCGCCTGGCGGCGGAGGCGTTGGAGGAACCCGCCGACGGGCCGGATGCGCGAACGCGCGGACGCCTCCTGCATACGTTGATGAAAGTGTTGTGGGGTGAACTGAAGGACAGCGAACGTCTCGCGCACGACTGCGCGCCGGCGATCGAGCAGGCGGCCGCCGCGGCGGTGGCCGACGCCGAACTCGAGGAACCGTTCGCCGCGCTCGAGCGCAAACGCCTGGCGAAGCTCGCGCGCGAGTGGCTCGATGTCGAGCGCGCGCGCCCCGCGTTCAGCGTCGTCGCGATGGAGGACAAGCGCAGGCTCGCGGTCGCGGGCCTCGAATTGAACGGCCGCATCGACCGCATGGACCGGCTCGAAGCGGGTGCTCACGCGTTGATCGACTACAAGGCGGGCAAGCCCACGCCCAACGACTGGCAGGGCGAGCGCCCGCACGACCCGCAACTGCCGCTCTACGCGCTGAGTGCCCGGGAGGACATCGCCGCGGTCGCGTTCGCGAAGCTGAAGACCGGCGAGATGCGCTACATGGGTTTTGCCGATCGCAAGGACCGGATTCCGAAAGTGACTGCGGCGAAGGACTGGAACGCCTTGCGCGAGGGGTGGAAGAAGGAACTGGAGGCCCTCGGTGCCGGGTTCGCCGCGGGCGACGCCCGCGTCGATCCCAAGAATCTGCTACAGACCTGCCGCACCTGCGACCTGCAGCCGCTATGCCGCGTGTATGAGCGCATCGATGCCCTCGGCGATGAGGGCGGGGAATCGGAATGAGGCTAGGCTGCGACGTCCACGTATTCGACGCGGCTGCTCGGCTCGGGGATCGGCAGGCCGTCCTCGCGCATGCCTTCGAGGTGAAACTCGATTGCTTCCTGGATTTCACGCTCGACCTCTTCGACCGTGTCGCCTGTCGCGACACAGCCCGGCAGGTCGGGAACGTAAGCCCCGTAGTTGCCTTCGCCCTTCTCGATCACGATCGCGTAGCGCATCGGAATACCTATTACTTAAGACCGGAATGTTTAAGGTTACTGTTCAACAGCCCCGGCGGTAAATCATTACGCGGTTTCCCTGGCACCGTAACACGGCCGGGTTTTATGGGGTGCTTGAACTGGCGATGGCTTCCTCGCGTCGCGAACAGGTACCAGCCATCGCGGCGCAGGATCTCCAGGACCTCGCGAAACTTCATCGCCCGAACCCCCTCGTTGGGGATGAAACGGGTGAACCGCACAGCGGTTGACCGCGATGGCTGACGCGCGCCCGATTTCCGATCAGAAGCAGCGCGAAGTAGCACTCGATGTCCGGCGCTCGTTCATCGTGCAGGCGCCGGCGGGCTCGGGCAAGACATCGCTGCTGGTGGATCGTTTCCTCAAGCTGCTTGACACCGTGCAGCAGCCGGAAGAGATCGTCGCCATCACGTTCACCAAGAAGGCGGCGGCCGAGATGCGCAAGCGCGTCACCGAGAAGGTGTCGGCCGAGCTCGCGCCGCGGCTTCGCATCCAGACCATCGACGCGCTGTGCGCCTCGCTCACGGCACAGATGCCGGTGCTCGCCAAGTTCGGCGCCCAGCCGGGCATCGCCGAGGATGCGTCCGAGCTGTACCGCGAGGCGGCGTCGCGCACGCTGTTGGAGTTCACTGCGCCGGTGGCGCGGCTCCTCGCGCACCTGGACAACAACGTCGCGGACGCGACGAGCCTGCTTGCCGGGATGCTCGCGCGGCGCGACCAGTGGCTGCGGAAGACCGGCGCCGCGCCGACGCGCGCGGAACTGGAGGCGGCGCTTGCGGCGGAGCGCGCGCGGCTCGTCGCCCGAGCGCAGGCGCTGACTCCGACGGCGACGCCGGAACTCGCCGCGAAGGTGCTCACCAAGGAAGGCAAGTGGCGCAAGCGCCCGGCCGCACCGCCGGAACTCGTCGCCATCGCAGGGCTGGAGGACGCGCTCGCGGCGCTGCTCAGTGCGCCCCCGGCTGCGTATTCGGCGACGCAGTGGGAGGCGCTGGAAGCGATCCTGGCGCTGCTCAATCCCGCCGTGGCGCAGTTGATGACGTTGTTCGGCGAGCGGGGCGAGGTGGATTTCACGCAGATTGCGCATGGCGCGCTCGCGGCGTTGGGCACAGCCGAGGAGCCCACCGACCTTCTGCTGTCGCTCGACGTGCGCGTGAAACACTTGCTGGTGGACGAATTCCAGGACACGTCCAACTCGCAGTGGGGCCTGCTCGAGCGCCTGACGGCGGGTTGGGAGGCAGGCGACGGGAGGACGGTGTTCGTCGTCGGTGATCCGATGCAGTCGATCTACCGCTTTCGCGATGCGCAGGTCGGGCTGTTCCTGCACGCGCGCAATCACGGCCTGCCGGGCGTGGCGCTCGATCGCCTGACGCTTGCCACCAATTTCCGCTCGCAGGGCGCGATCGTCGAATGGGTGAATCAGGTGTTTCCGCGCGTGCTGCCTGCGGCCGAGGACGAGGATGCGGGCGCGGTGCCGTACGCGCCGTCGGTGCCGTTCGAGCCCGCGGACCTGGCGGGTGCGCCGACGCTCGATCTTTTCGCCGAGCGTGAAGGCGAAGCGCGGCGCGTGGTCGAGATTCTTGCGGAGGCGCGCGGCAAGACGGCGATCCTGGTGCGCAACCGCAGCCACCTCGATGCCATCGTCCCGGCGCTGAAGGCCGCCGGCATCCGCTTTCGCGCGGTGGAGATCGAGCGGTTGGGGGAAAAGCAGGTGGTGCAGGACCTCTATGCGCTGACCCGCGCACTGACCCATCTCGCCGATCGCGTCGCCTGGCTTTCGATTCTGCGTGCGCCCTGGTGCGGGCTTACGCTCGATGAACTGTCTTCATTCTTCGAGCCCCATCGCGACAAGACGGTGTGGGAACGCATTCAGGACCTTCCGCGCCTTGCGCAGGTCGTCTCCGTCCTCAAGCCTGCGCTGGATAACCGGCTGCGCGGCACGCTGCGCGATCGGGTGGAAGGCGTCTGGCTCGCGTTGGGCGGCCCGGCCTGCGTCGGGGATGCCACCGATCTGGAAGACGCCGAAATCTTCCTTGACGAACTCGAGCGCCTGGAGGCGGCGGGCGAACTCACCGACTTCGGCGCCTTGTCCGAGAGCCTCGGCACGCTGTACGCGCTGCCCGATGTCGAGGCCGGGCCGGAGGCGGTCGAGATCATGACCGTGCACAAGGCCAAGGGCCTGGAGTTCGACACCGTCATCGTGCCCGGGCTGGATCGTGGGCCGCGCTCGGGGCGCAAGCCGTTGTTTGCGTGGCGCGCACTTGCGGGGGGGCGGCTGTTGCTCGCGCCGATCGACGAGACCGGGGGCGACAAGGAACCCCTGTACCAATATGTGCGCGACCTGGATCGGGAGGCGGAGGACATCGAGGCGGGGCGCTTGTTTTATGTCGCGGCAACGCGGGCGCAGTCGCGCCTGCACCTGCTGGGCTGCGTCAAGGTCGATGCGGACGGGGTGGTGAAGATGCCTGCGCGGCGTTCGCTGCTGGGTCTGGCCTGGGGGGTGCTGGGGGATGCCGTGCGGTTGCCTGCGGCGGTGGCGGGGGCGAGCGATGCGAGGGCGCCGATGCCGGTGGGGGCGCTGCGGCGGTTGCCGGCGGATTTTCAGATGCCCGAGATTCCGCCGGCGGTGGCGTGGCAGGCGATCGTGGAGGGGCGGCAGGAGGAGGGGCCGCCGTTCGATTGGGCGAAGGAGCGCGTGCGCCTGGCGGGGATCGTGGTTCATGCCTGGCTGCAGCGGATCGCCGAGGACGCACTGCGCGGCTGGGACGCGAACCGGGTCGATGCGCTGCGCGCCGGATTCGGGAGCGACTTGCGCCGCCGCGGTGTTGCGCCCGATGAGCTGGATTCCGCCGTGGCGCTCGTGGTGGCTGCATTGAAGAATGTTCTTGTCGATGAGCGCGGACGCTGGCTGCTCGGGCCGCAGCCGATGGCGCGCAATGAGTATCGGCTGCGCAATCGCGCGCGCAGTTTTCGTATCGACCGTTTTTTCGAAGACACGGAAGGAAAGAAGTGGGTGGTGGACTACAAGACGAGTGCGCACGAGGGCGCGGGCCTGGAGGCGTTTCTCGACGCGCAGCGGGAACGCTATGCAGCGCAGCTCGATGCGTACGCGGAAGCGCTGGGTGGGGCGGGGCGGGGGCTCTATTTCCCGCTGCAGAAGGGGTGGCGGGCGTGGTAGCGCTGCTCAGTCGTCAGAGACGAACCCGATGCGTCGTTTCGGCGCGGGCGGCGGAGGTGTCATCAGCTCGCGTATCGCGTCGAATACGACCTTGAATTGGCGGTCGTATCTTGATTCCAGGTCGTCCAGCCGCCGCGCCAGAACCCGGTTGTGTCCGATCAGGCCGCGCAGCCGGACGAAGGCGCGCATGATCTCGACATTGACTTGGACTGCCCGTTCGCTTTTGAGAACCGAGGAGAGCATGGCGACGCCCTGTTCGGTGAAGGCGTGGGGCGCGCTACGCCGGCCTCCCCAGTTTCGGGGCCGAGATCTTGAGGTCACAATTTGTGACCTCAAGTCTGCAGCCTCTTGTTCCGTAAGGAAAAACATGAAGTCGGACGGGAACCGGGCCGCGTTCCGCTTCACCGCCTGCAACAGCGCTTTGGTCGGAACGTCGTACAGCTCCGCGAGGTCGGCGTCGAGCATGACCTTGTATCCGCGAACGGTTTGAATGCGTTCGGCGAGGGGCAATGCGCGAGCCGTGACAGGCATTTCCGATGAACGCTGCGCCTTCGCTTCGCGTTGACGCAACCGGCGCGTTCTGGCAAACCTGCCCCCTAACCTTCGATATAAGCAACCATGACTCTGAAACGCTTCAAGGGCCCATCGGGCAGCCTTGTCATCCTCGAGCACAGCTCGCGGATCCTGAAGGGCAATCGGCTCGGTGATCCGCACGTTCGCAAGGTTGGCGTGTGGCTGCCGCCGCAGTACGACGCGGGGCGCAAGAACCGCTTCCCGGTGCTCTACGACCTCGTCGGCTTCACCGGCTCGGGGTTGGCGCATACCAATTGGAAGCCCTTCAGCGACAACGTCCCGGAGCGCGCTGCGCGGCTCATCCGCGAGCAGAAGATGGGGCCTGCGATCATCGTGTTTCCGGATTGCTTCACCGCGCTCGGCGGCAACCAGTACGTGAACTCTTCCGCGATCGGGAATTACGCGGACTACCTCACGCGCGAGATCATTCCGTTCGTCGACCGCGAGTTCCGCACGCGCGCGGACCGGGCGCATCGCGGCTGCTTCGGCAAATCGTCCGGCGGCTATGGGTCGATCATCCACGGCATGAAGTACGCGAAATACTGGGGCGCCGTGGCCTGCCATTCGGGCGACGCGTATTTCGACGTCGTCTATGCGAACGACTGGCCGAACACGCTGAACGAGCTCGCGAAGTATCGGCTGCCGAAGCGCAAGGCCGGTATCTACGACGCGCGGCGCGAAGCCGCCCGCAAAGGCCTGGACAAGGGCCTGGATGACGGGCGCATCAAGCGTTTTCTTGCGCAGGCGTGGAAGAAGGAAAGTCTTTCGGGGCGCGAGGTCCATTGCGTCATGAATTTGTGCATGGCGGCGACTTACGATCCCGACCCGCGCGCGCCGCTCGGTTTTCGGATTCCGTTCAATGCAGAGTCGGGGGCGTTGATCGAGGCACGCTGGCGGAATTGGCGGCGCCACGACCCGATCAACCTGGTCACGAAGAGCCGGGCCAATTTGAAGTCATTGCGCGGCATCTACATCGACTGCGGCTGGCGCGATCAGTACCAGATCCACTACGGCTCGCGCATTTTGTCGGCGCGCCTTGCGCAAGCCGGCATCCGCCACCGCTACGAGGAATTCGACGGCAGCCACTCCGACATCGACTACCGGATGGATGTGAGTCTGCCGTTTCTGACCCGGGCGCTGAAATGAGCGCGACGCGCATGAGGAAGCCATGAAGCTCCGGCCCCTTCCCGCCAGGGACAAACTCAACATCTGCTTCGCGCACGTCGCCTACCGCATGGGCGAGCGCTTTGCGCTGCGCAATACCGGACTCAACTGGTTCGAGGTGCGCAGTGCGGACGAACTCAGGGCGCGCATCGCGGAAGTGGATGTCCTGCTGTGCTCGGGCTTGTGGAAGAACGAACTGATTCCCCTGGCGCCGCGGCTTGCCTTGATCCAGTCGATCAGCGCCGGCACCGACCAGTATTCGCGCGAGGCGCTGGGCGGCGCTGGCATCCGGGTGGCCAGCGCGCAGGGCGCGAACGAGCGCGCGGTCGCCGAGCACGCCATCGCGCTGATTTTGGCGCTGGCGAGGAAGATTCCCGAGGCGCGCGACAACCAGGCGGCGAAGAAGTGGCGCGGCATGATCGGCGAGATCGCGCGGCGCGAGGATGAGTTGGGAGGGAAGACGTTGGTGATCGTGGGCCTGGGGCGTATCGGCGCGCGTCTGGCTCAGCTGGCCAAGGCGTTCGACATGAACGTCATCGGTACGCGGCGTGATGTGTCCAAGGGGGCGGGCGCGGCTGACCGGGTGGTCGGGGAGGCGGGGTTGCTTGGCGTCTTGCCGGAGGCGGATTTTGTTGCGTTGACCTGTCCGCTTACTGCTGCGACCGAGAATCTGATCGATGCAAAGGCGCTCGCGGCGATGAAGCCCTCGGCCTATTTGGTGAACGTCGCGCGCGGCAAGGTGGTGAACGAGCCTGCGCTGGTTGAGGTGCTTGGGCGTGGCGGTCTTGCCGGCGCGGCGCTGGACTGCGTGTGGCAGGAGCCGCTGGCGGCGGAATCCGCGTTGTGGAACGTGCCCAACGTGGTGATCACGCCGCACACCGCGGGGGAGACGCGGCGGTATGAGGACAACGTGATTGATTTGCTGCTGGAGAATCTTGAGCGTCTGTGGCGGGGAGAAGGCGCGTTGAAGAACCAGTTTGTTTGATCGTGGCTGGCGCGACCAGTACCACATCCACCATGGCTCGCGAATCGTGTGCCAGCGCCTTCCGTAAGCCGGCATTCGGCAGGGGTCAGCCGCTAGCGCGCAACGCCTCAGCAGTCCAATGCGCCCAGCCAAGTAGCGTGCTGTCCCCATCGAAAGGCCCGACAAGTTGCACGCCGAGCGGCAACCCGTGCGCCCCCTTCCCAAAAGGCACCGTCACGCACGGAACTCCAAACAAAGTCCACGCCCGATTGAACACCGGATTGCCGGTGCTCTCGTGCGAGCGTGGCGCTTCGCTCGGCGTGCTGGGCGTGAGCAGGAAATCGACTTCGCGCATCCGGTCCGCCAAGGCACGCCGGCATTGGCGAGCAGTCTCGCGCACGGCGTCGTAGTCGGCGCGCGTCACTTGCCATGCCGCGTCGAGGCGCGGCTTCAAGGTCGTGCTGATCTGGTCGGGGAAGGTCATGTACTCCCAGGCAAGGGCGCGGGCGGTTTCGAAGTCCATGATGACGTGGTGCCGGTCGAAGAGCTGGTCGCTGCCGGCAGGCAGCTCGAAGTCGCTCACCGCGGCACCGGCCTTCGACAGCACCCGCGCCGCCTGCTCGAGGTTCGCTTGCGTTACGGCGTCGGCGTCCTGCCAGCGCGGGGTACGGCACAGGCCGATGCGCGGCTTGCCGGTAAACGAAGCGAAGTCCGGAACAGGACGACCGGACAGGACCTCGAGCGCGAGCGCGAGGTCTTCCACGGATCTAGAAAAAATCCCGATCGTGTCGAGCGATTCGGCGTCGAACTTCATCCCCTGGCGATTGATGCTGCCGAAGCTCGGCTTGATGGCGAACGCGCCGCAGTAGGCGGCGGGGCGGATGACCGAGCCGCCGGTCTGGGTTCCCAAAGCAAGCGGCACCATGCAATCGGCCACCGCGGCCGCGGAGCCGCTGGAGGAGCCGCCCGGCGTGTGCGCGGGGTCGTGTGGGTTACGCGTCGGCGAGGGGTGGTTGTTGGCGAACTCGGTGGTGACGGTCTTGCCGAGGATCAGGCAGCCCGCGCGGCGCAGCAGCGCGACGCAGGCCGCGTCGGCCCCGGGACGGTGGCCGCTGTAGATCGGCGAACCGTATTCGGTCGGCAGGTTCTCGGTGTCGATGATGTCCTTGATGCCGAAAGGCACGCCGTGCAGGCGGCTCTTGCGCGGCATGCGGTCGAGCTCGCGCGCCTCGGCGAGCGTTTGCCTGGCGTGGATGAACGCCCATGCGCGCACCGCGTCGTCGCGCTCGGCGATGCGCTCGAAGCAGGCCGCGGCGAGCGCTTCGGCGCTCAGCTCGCGCGATTCGATCCTCCGCGCGGCCTCGGCCGCGGAAAGTTCGTGCAACGGTTTTTGCATGTCCGGAGGGTATAACGCGCGCCGCGCGCCTGCTACAGGTGCACCGCCGGCGAGACCCGCCGCGACGCGGACAACGCGATCGACCTGCTGCCGGGGGAACCTCGGGCGCCAGGCAGTTGCCTTGACCCTATACCATCGGGCGGCGTAGGGGCGTAGAATCGGCGTCGCTTCTCTCCTTTAATCATCGTGCCCGGAGCAGTCTCGGACAGCCTCGCGCCAACTCAGGAAATGGAAATATGCCTACAGGTACAGTGAAGTGGTTCAACGACGCCAAGGGCTTCGGGTTCATTACGCCGGATGACGGCGGCAAGGATCTGTTCGCCCATCACAGCGCGATCCAGGCTTCGGGCTTCAAATCGCTGAAAGAGGGCCAGAAAGTCTCTTTCGACGTTACGGAAGGACAGAAGGGTCCGGCCGCGGACAACATAAAGCCGCTGTAACGTCTCGCGGAGGCGAGGCTGGTACAATCCGGCCTCGCCGTTAGTCCCAATCCAAGCTGGCTGAGGCCGGCTTTTTTGTTTCTGGAACCCTCAAGTGATCGTCGCCTCCGGCATCGCCATCCAATTCGGGGCCAAGCCCCTGTTCTCGGACGTCTCCGTCAAATTCGGCGGTGGCAACCGCTATGGCCTGATCGGTGCCAATGGCTGCGGCAAGTCCACCTTCATGAAGATCCTCGGCGGCGAGCTCGAGCCGAGCGCCGGCACGATCGCGATCGACGCCAACGAGCGGGTCGGACGCCTGCGCCAGGACCAGTTCGCCTACGAATCAGAACGGGTGCTGGACGTGGTCCTGCAGGGTCACGCCGAGATGTGGGACGCGATGCGCGAGCGTGACGCGATCTACGCCAATCCGGACGCGGACGAAAAGGAATTTCTCCGCGCGGCGGACCTGGAGCACAAGTACGCGGAGTACGGCGGCTACACCGCAGAAGCACGAGCAGGCGAGCTGCTCCTCGGCCTCGGCGTGGAAACGGCGCAGCACGAGGGGCCGATGAGCGCTGTGGCGCCGGGCTGGAAACTCAGAGTACTGCTCGCGCAGGCGCTCTTCGGCGACCCGGACATCCTGCTGCTCGACGAGCCGACCAACAACCTGGACATCAACAGCATCCGCTGGCTGGAAGACGTGCTCAACCAGCGCGCGAGCACGATGATCATCATCTCGCACGATCGCCACTTCCTGTCCAGCGTCTGCACGCACATGGCGGACGTGGACTACGGCGGCATCAAGGTCTACCCGGGCAACTACGACGACTACATGGAAGCGTCCACCCTGGCGAAGCAGCAGCTGCAGAAAGACAACGCCAAGGCCAAGGACCGGATCGCCGACCTGGAGGAGTTCGTGCGGCGCTTCCGCGCCCACAAGGCCAAGGCGCGCCAGGCGACTTCGCGCCAGAAGCAGATCGAGAAACTGAAGGTGGAGGACGTGAAGCCCTCCAGCCGGCAGTACCCGTACATCCGCCTCCTCGTCGATCCAAAGGAAAAGCTGCATCGCCTCGCGCTGGAGGTGAAGGGGCTGGCGAAAGGCTACGAGAAGGGAAAAAATCTTTTCGAAAAGCTCGACCTCACGATCGCGGCGGGCGAGAAGGTGGCGATCATCGGCCCGAACGGCATCGGCAAGACCACGCTCCTGCGCTGTCTTGCGGGTGATCTCGACGCCGCTGCCGGCACGGTGAAGTGGGCGGAGAAGGCGCGCACGGGCTATTGGCCGCAGGATCCGGCGGATGAATTCAAGAATGATGAGCCGCTCGCCGACTGGATGAGCCGCTGGCGCCGTAAAGACAAGGCGCAGGACGAGCAGATCGTTCGCGCGACGCTCGGCCAGCTATTGTTCTCGGGCGACGACCAGAAGAAGTCGCTCAAGGTGATCTCCGGCGGCGAGGGGCAGCGCATGATCATCGGCAAGCTGGTGCTGCAGATGCCCAACGTGATGCTGCTCGACGAGCCGACCAACCACCTCGACATGGAGTCGATCGAGTCGCTCAACACGGCGCTCGACAACTACCCCGGGACGCTCATCTTCGTTTCGCACGACCGCGAGTTCGTTTCCTCGCTCGCCACGCGCATCCTCGAGCTCAGGCCCGGCAAGGCAGCGGGCGACGCGGCAACGGTGGTCGACTTCCACGGCAGCTACGACGATTACCTCGCGGGCAACGACGGCGCGGAATTGGCTGCCGCTTAGGACACACCGACGCCGAAGGCATCGAGCCCGAGCATCGCCTCCAGCCGCTGCGGCTCGAGTTGCTCTCCCGCGTAAATCGCGCCGTCGATCTCCAGCGCCGGCGTCGAGCGGATTCCGGCCGCTTCGAGCCGGGCCTGGGCTTCCTCGTCCATCATCAGGTCGCGCACGCTGAAACGCGACCTCGCGCGCCGCGAGAAAGCGCTTGAGGCTTTCGCAGGGCGCGCAGAACGGCGTCGAGTAGACGGTCACCTCGCGTGGTTTCACAGCTTGCCCTTGGCCCGCAGCTGGCGGTACTTTTCCTTGCGCTCGAGCCAGGCCTGCTGGACCTCGGCGCTCTGGTAGGGCTGCTCCTCGGTGAAGACGAGCGACTTCCACTCTTCGCCCTTGCTCCACGCCAGGCCCGCTTCGCGCGTGGCGCGCGGTGCCTGCGCCGACTCGAGCAGTTCGAGCGCCATCTCGAAGATCTCGCCTTGCTGCGCGACGTTCCAGGGTTCGCCGCAGGGACTGCCGAGCGGAAAGTCGACGAACAGGAACCGCGGCACGCCGCAGGTTTCGACGATGTCGCGCGCGGTCCCGATCACCACGGTCGGGATGCCGTGCGCTTCCAGGTAGCGCGCGATCAGACTCACGGTCTGATGGCAGACCGGTCAGACAGGCACCAGGAGCGCGGCGTCGATTTCATCGCTGCGCGCGAGCGCGAGCGCCTTGGGCGCCTCTTCCTCGAGCACCTTGCGCTGGCTGTAGTTGTTGTAGGCGCCGTAGAGGCGCGGCGGGATCGAGCCGATGCGTCCGCGCGCAACCGCCTCGCGCAGGCGGTCGACGGGAAAGAAGGCGTTCACGTCCTCGAGGTGAGTCGCGTAGCGATCGAAGCTCGCGGTGCGACTGTAGAGCTTCTCGGTCGGCACGTCGGCCGGCAGCTCGTAGACCGCGCGGAAGCCCTGCTCGACGATCGGGTTCTGCTCGGTTGCGGGATCGAACCGGATCGCGATCTCGCTGGTCGAGAGCAGCCCGACCCGGCTTCGCGCAAGCGGTTTCGACAGCGGAGTGAACGGCACCGCGTCGTGTTGTGCCCAGGCGTAGGATTTCTCGTAGCCCTGGCTGCGGTAGTACGCGGTCGTGCGATCGATGTAGCGCACGTGGTCCATGGGTTTCTCCTCGATCAGCGGGTTCAGAATATCAGAAGCGCCTCGGCTGGGCACCTTCTTGCGCCTGCAACTTGAACAGCGGTGGCAGCGGCGACACGCGCACACCGTGGCGCGGGGCGGCGGGCTTGCGCAGCCGAGGCCGCACACGCTGCCAGAACGCCGTCCCGTCCCACGCGCTGCCGCCATAGAGCGCCGCATCCAGCGCGCCGAGCTGCGCGCGCGCATCCGGCCAGCCGGCGCCGATCCGTTGCGGGATCCGCCCCGGCACGCCTGCCGCCGTGCCCCATGCGATCAGCGCATCGCGTGCACCGCGCGCGTCGTTGTTCCGGCACGCCGCGCGCAGCTGCGCGCGGGCCGCACGCTGCGCGCGCGTGTGCCAATGCCACCACAGCGCCGATGCGACGACGCTCACGAGCAACGCCAATAGCAATTGCAACAGGGCAGGCACGGAAACCCGCGCGGGCGCCTCGCGTATCACGGCGACGGGCGCGATCAGGGGCTGCAGCCGAAGCCTGCGGCCCGGGAGCGTTGCGTCGCGCGGCGCATCTGCGCCGACGTCCCACCAGCGCACGCGGAGTTCGGGCAGCGCAACGTCGGCTTCGCCGATCGGCATCAGCACGATCCGCTGCACCCTGCGACCGGTCACGCCGGCGGCCAGATAGTCGGTGGAGAGTTCGGGCTGGTCATGGTGCACGAGCAGCGCCGGGTGCGCGGCCATTTCCAGGCGCGGCAGGCGCTCGGCCGCGATGCCCTCGGCACGAAGCACCAGGGTGCGCGTCACCGGCGTGCCGGCGGACAACGTGTCCAGGTCACGCGACCACGACTCCTCGAGCGTCAGGCGGCGCGCCGGCAGCCACGGCGTGCCGGCCCCGGCAGGTATCGGACGCACCTCGAGCACCCGTTGCGGTCCGCGCACGCTGCGCGGCCTGATCGCGGCAGTGCGACCGAACACTTCGGCATAGCGCAACGCGCCCTGGAATTCGGCGCCCGGCACGACGAGGTTCCCGGCCCGGCGCGGCACGATGACGTGCGTGCGTTCAAGCACGTCGTAGAGGACGCCTGCGCGCTCGGCGGCATAGGTCAGGATCGGCCCGACGAGCGACAGGTCTGCCGCGTCGCCGAGTGCGGGCGGGAGCAGCACGCCATGGGTGACGCCGGGCGCGCGAAACAGCCGCAACCGCAGCCGCGCCTCGGCACCGACGTAGACCCGCTTGGGCAGAATCTCGGCCTCGATGACGAGGTCCGGCAGTTCGGCGCGCGCCGACGTGGCGCAGGCGCTCAGCGCCGCGAGCAGTGCCATCATCGTCCAACGGATGCACGCGCTGCTCACCAGCGCGCCCCGGTATCGTGGTGCCAGTTCCCGCGCAGGCGCAGCTGCCACGCGAACCGGTTCGCGAGCAGCGATCCAGGGTCGTCCGGCACCTGCGCGAGCAGGCCCTCGAGGCGCCGCAGCTCTGGTTCGTCGAGCGCGTCGTCCGGCCGCCGCGCCGAACGCTCGGCCTGGCGCTGCGGTTGCGCCAGGTCGGCGCGGGGTTGTGCCTGCCCCGACCCGGTGCCCGTGCCCGATTGCCTGTCGCGTTGCGCCGCGTTCGGTCCCGCGTTCGACCCGCGGTCGTGCTCGGCCTGTCCGGTGCCCGGACCTGTGGTGGACGGCAAAGGTGCATCCGCGCCTCGCGACCGCTTCGCCTGCGCGCGCCGCTTCGCCAGCGCCTCGCGCACCAGCGCGCGGTTGAAGCGCGCGTCGCGCATGGCGGGACTGCGCTCGAGCGCGGCGCCGTAGGCGGCGAGCGCTGCCTCGAGCTGACCGTCGAGTGCGAGCGCATTGCCGCGGTTGTAGTGTGCGTCCGCCGTGTCGTGTCCGGCGAACTGCGCGGCCGCCTCCGCGAAGCGGCCGCCGCGGTAGAGCAGCATCGCGTACCAGGGCGATTCCGGGCCGAGCGTCGAGAGGAGCCGCGCCTGTTCGCCGAACTGTCCGCTGGCGAATTCCGCGGCCGCCTGCTGGTCGCCGCGGCGCCACAGGTCCGACCAGTCGAATGCATGTGCCGGGGGCGGCGGCAAGGTGATGGTGAGGGCAAGCGCCACGATCCCCAGGAGCCAGCCGCGGCGAAACAGGAGCGCGGCGAACGGCAGCGCGAGCAGCACGAACCATGCGCCGTCGTCCTGACGCAGCCTCGATCCGCGCGTCGGCGTCCCGTAGGACTCGGATGCCCTAGGCATCGCGGCCCAGGCTCGCGCACTGCGCGCGAACTGCCGCGCTGCGTTGCTCGGTTCGCCCGCGTCGCCGGCACCGAGCAGATGGAACCGCCCGCCCCCGGCGTGCGCGACACGCTCGAGCGCGGCAAGGTCCGGTTTCGAGATCAGGATGTCGTCCGCTTTGGTACGCGCGAATGCGCCGGTCGCAAGCCGCACCGGCCCGCCGTGGGGGGTGCCGACGGCGAGCACCGAGAGTGGGAATCCCGCTTTCTCCAGCGCACCCGCCGCCTCGACGGTGCGCGCGTCACCGGCGCTGTCGCCGACGAGAATGACGTCGCCCGCCACCACGCCCGCCCGGTCAAGCAGCGCGCGTGCCATGTCGAGCCCGAGGTCGGGGCGGCTGCCTGCGCGCGGCAGCGTTCCGGTGCCGAGACTGCCGAGCAGATGGACCAGCGCCGACGCGTCGTTCATGAGCGGGGCAACCGTGAACGCGTCCGCGCCGAAGACCACCAGGCCGAGCTGCGCGTCCGAGGACTCGCGCAGCATGATGACGATCGCCGCGCGCGCACGTTCGAGGCGACTCGGCACCACGTCGATCGCGTCCATCGAAGGCGACAAGTCGAGGACGACGATGCGCGCGCTCAGGTCGCGATAGAGCGCGGCAGGTTGCGCACGCCAGGTCGGTCCCGCGAGTGCGACGCAGACCAGGGCGAGCGCCATTGCGGCAATGCCGAGTGCGAACCGCGCGCTCGAGGCGGGCGCGCGGCCGACGAGTTGCGCGAGCAACGCCGGGTCGACGAGCCGGCGCCACAGACCTGCGCCCGCCCGTGCGCGCCACCACAGCACCATCAGCACGAACCCGGCCGGCAATGCGAGCAGCCAACCGGGGCGCAGCCAGTCGAGCGATTCGGTCATGGACGCGATTCCGCGGGGCGCGCCGCGCGCGGACCGGCGGCGAGCGCCGCCAGCGCCAACGCGAGCGCGAGGCTGAGCGGCCAGGCGTAGAGTTCGGCGCTCGGCCGGTAGTGCCGCTCGTCGATTGCCGTCGGCTCGTAGCGCTCGAGCGCCTCGTAGATGCGTTCCAGCGCGCCACCGTCGCCGGCGTGGAAGTAGCGACCCCCCGTCCGCGCGGCGACATGCTTCAGCACGGGTTCATCCAACCCTTCGCCGCGACGCTGCACGCCGCCTGCCGCGATCGCGCCGATGCCGATGGCGTAGACGCGCACGCCGTGGTGGCGCGCGAGGCGCACGGCGTCGCGCACCGTCATAACGCCGTCGGTGCTCGAGCCGTCGGTGAGCAGGATCATCACGCGCGCCTCGCGCCGCATCGCGCGCAGCCGCGCGACGCCGAGCGCAATCGCGTCGCCGAGCGCGGTGCCCTCGCCGGCGAGGCCGATGAACGCTTCGTCCACCATGCCGGCGACCGCGACGAGGTCGAAGGTCAGCGGCGACTGCACGTAGGCCTTCGAGCCGAATACGATGAGGCCGATGCGGTCGCCCGCGCGGCTGGCGACGAACGCCCGCGCGGTGCGGCGCATGACGTCGAGCCCGATTTCGGAACCCACGGCGGTGTTGCGCATGCTCGCCGACACGTCGAGCGCGAGAAGAACACTGCGCCCGCTCGCCGGTACGCCGACGGGTTCGCCGATCCACTGCGGCCGGCATGCCGCCCCGACCAGTGCAGTCCACGCCGCGAGTGCGAGCCAGACGCGCGCGCGCGGGCGCGTTCCCGCGCCGGCCCGCGACCACGCACGCGCCGCGTGCAGGAACGGCACGCGTAGCGGCGCCGCGACCGGCGCCGCGCGCGGCGCGAAGCGCGCCACCAGCCAGGGCAGGACGATCGCAAGTGCAACGAGAGGCCAGGCGAACTGGAGCATCGGATTGCCTTAGATCACTGCGCGCAGCCAGCCGCGCGCCGCGCGCAGAAGCGGCGCGGCATCGACGCACGCGCCGGGCGGCCCGTAGGGTGCGACCGTGAGC
The DNA here is from genome assembly GCA_963714925.1 of uncultured beta proteobacterium. Taxonomy (GTDB): domain Bacteria; phylum Pseudomonadota; class Gammaproteobacteria; order Burkholderiales; family SG8-39; genus SG8-39. Next base: position 363,822 of record CAVQQK010000007.1, read on the forward strand.
GCCTCGCGCACCGCCTCGAAGCGGCCCGGCGCGCGCGCGCAAGCGTCAAGGAACGCGATCCAGTCGCCGCCGTGCAGCCCCGCCACGTCGCGATCCGGATACCGGGCGAGCGCGGCGAGGCGAAGCAGCGACGAGATCTCCGCGATCGTCGTATCGGCGGGTGCGCCCGCACGATGGCGACGCGCGATGGCCTCAAACGTCGCCATCAGGCGCTGCCGCACCCTCACACGGCGCCACCACGGCGGCGCGTATCGAATCGCGATCACCGCGAGCGCCACGGCGAGCAGCAGCGCGGCCCACCAGCCCGGGGCCAGCGGCCACCACGACGGCGCGGGTGGCGGATGCAGGTCGCGCAGCCGCGCGACGAGGTCGACCGCCGGGATCATCCCGGTACCCCGAAGCGGTGCGCGGTCGAGAACCGCGCAGGCGCCGCGAACGACGGCGCGCCCTCGGCAAATGGCCGCTCGAGCGCGCTGAACAATGCCTCGCCCGTTCTCACCGCATGGCAGCGGATGCCGGGTTGCGTTGCGAAGCGCGCAAGTTGCGCGCGTCGCAACGCAACGTCATGCGCGTGCGCCGCGCGTACGCTCGCCTGCGCGGTGTCGAGCACGAGGTGCTCGCGTCCGTCGGTCAGCGGATAGCGCGCCGGCGGCGGCAGGCGGACTTCCATGGGATCGAACACCCATACCAGGACGACGTCGCCACGCGCCTGCAGCATCCGCACTGCGCGCGCGACGACTTCGTCGGGGTCCGCGAAGTCGGACACGACGACAAAGCGCGTGCCGATGGCGGCTTCGTCGGCCGCGCGCGCGGCGAGATGATCGAGTGCGGCGTCGGCGGACGCGCCCGCGGCAAACGCCGCGTTGTGGGATGCGGCGGCGACGAGCGCCGCGCATAGCGCCGGCGTCGAACCCTCCGCCGCGCCGACGCGGATGTGCGCGGTCTGTGCGCCGGCGATCAGCGCGCCGAAGCGATCGCCGCCCTCGGCCGCCGCCCAACCGGCGAGCGCCGCGACCTGCGCGGCGACGACCGACTTGAACGCGGCGCGCGTGCCGAAGTGCATCGACGCGCGCTGATCGACGATGCAGTAGACCTCGTTGCCACGCTCGAGCTCGAACAGTTTCGTGTGCGCGCGCCCGGTGCGCGCCGTGACGCGCCAGTCAATGCGTCGCACGTCGTCGCCCGGCGAATAGCGCCGCGACTCGGCGTAGTCCATGCCCTGGCTGTGCGCCGCAGGGGCACGCGGCCCTGCGTGGCATTGCGCCTCGATCGCGAGCAGCCTGCGCATCTCGGCACCGTAGCGGCGCAGGCCAAGCAGTGCGTCCAGCATCGGGCGCACGCCGCGCGGCACCTGCCGCGGCAGCCCGGCGCCGATGCGGATCACGGCACCGGCACCCGCGCGAGCAGGCGGGCGATCACCTCGTCGCCGCCGACGCCGTCGGCACGGGCCTGGTAGCTCAGGATCAGCCGGTGGCGCAGCACGTCGGGCGCGACCGCATGGATGTCCTCGGGCGAGACGTAGCTGCGCCCGGCGAGCCAGGCGTGCGCGCGCGCGGCGCGGTCGAGCCCAATAGTGGCGCGCGGGCTCGCGCCGAGACGCACCAGCGGCCCGAGGGCCGCGTCGTAGGCGTCGGGGTCGCGCGTCGCCAGCACCAGCTCGACGATGAACTGCTCGAGCGCGCCCACCATATGCAGCGCGAGCACCTCGCGCCGCGCGGCGAACACCTGCGCCGAGGACGCGATCGCCACCGCCGGCGCGCGCGGCCCCTGGCCGGTGCTGGACGAGGCGCGCATCGCCTCGTCGCGCGCGAGTTGCAGGATCACGTGTTCGGTCTCGGGCGCGGGATAACCGACCTGGACGTGGATGAGGAAGCGGTCAAGCTGCGACTCGGGCAGCGGATAGGTGCCGTCCTGCTCGATCGGGTTCTGCGTCGCCATGACCATGAACAGCTCGGGCAACGCGAAAGTCGCACGGCCGACGCTGACCTGGCGCTCTTCCATCGCCTCAAGCAGCGCCGATTGCACCTTGGCGGGCGCGCGGTTGATCTCGTCGGCGAGCACCAGGCTCCTGAAAACCGGGCCGGGCCGGAACTCGAACGTTCCGGTCTCGGCGCGGAACACCTCGGTGCCGGTGAGGTCGGCCGGCAGCAGGTCAGGGGTGAACTGGATGCGATGGAAGTCCGCCTCGAGCAGCTCAGCGAGCGTCTTCACCGCGGTCGTCTTGGCGAGCCCCGGCACGCCCTCGACGAGAACGTGCCCGTCGCACAGCAGGGCGATGAGCAGCCGCTGTGTCAGCGCCTGCTGGCCGACGACGCGCGCATCGAGGGCCGCCGCGATGGCGGCGAACACCTCGCTCGGCGGGGCCTGCGCCATGTGGGTAGAGGAAGCCGTATCCCGTAGCATGTCGCCCGTGTGCTCCCGCGGATGCGAACACCGAGGACGGTGACACATCGTCGTGCCGTGAACAAGTGGCGCGGCGGGACATTCGCCGGCAGGGTGCACCGGGCGTCAATGGCGTAAGAGTTGATTTGGATGAGGAAATTCGGATCCGACCCAATGGCGCCACCGTTTCCGCTGCGCCGGTGGCCCAGAAATCCTGCGCCAGGAAAAGTGCCTGCCGCTCGATCATTGTTCGTCGTTGTTCTATCGATGTCGGCGCAGGCGTGGCCTGCGCTTGCCGCACCGCCGTCCGTGACCGCAACACTCGCCCGCGGCGGTGCCGCACGCTGTGAACCCGCCCTGAAATTTTTTTGCGAGAACATCCACGTGAGTTGCAGCGGCCGTTCGAACATCCCGGCCGTTGCGTTCGACGTAACGATCAACGCCGATCAGGCGTGGTTGCAACAGACGCCAGACCGTAGCGACCCCCCAATGGCGCCTCGGTCGGGCCCGATCGAATGGGCAGCGGACGGCGACAGCGTCATCGTCTGGTTGCATCCACGGCCTGGTTATCTGAAGATTTCGTCGGACGGTCGCTATAGCTTCAGGCACTATTCCCGCGGAACGGCCACGATGTCCTACGGGCAATGTCATTGATGCGGTCTGAGGGTCCGCGGGTCTCTCGCGCGACGCTGCGCGCGCAGAGCGGGGCGCGCTAGCGGTGCGCGTCGCGCTCCTCGGCGCGAACGGCGTCGCCGGCCGAGCGTTCCAGCGCGCGGCGGGCGCGGCGGGTCTTGCGCTCGTCACGCGCCGCGTCGACATTCTTGATCCCGGCGCGCTCGTCGCGCTCGTTGCCGGCTGCGACGCGGCGGTCAACCTCGCGACGTCGATCCCGAAACCGGGCGGGTGCGGCGACTGGACGCAGAACGACCGCATCCGGCGCGAGGGTACGGCGAACCTGCTCGCCGCCTGCGCGCAGACCGGCACGCCGCTCGTCGTGCAGCAAAGCGTGGCGATGCTGCATTGCGCGGCGGACGATCGGCCGCAGGGCGAGGACGACCCGCTCGAGGGCTACGGCCGGATCGCCTCCGCGTTCGATCTGGAGGCGCTCGCGCGCGCCGGGCCGCTCGACGTGCGCGTGGTGCGCGGCGGCCTGTTCTACGGACCGGCGTCGGGTCGCCCCGAGCAGTGGCTGGAGGAGGTGAGGACCGCCGGATTTTGCATACCGGGCGACGGCAGCGCCTGGCTCTCGCCGGTGCACGTGGACGACTACGCCGCGGCGCTCGTCATGGTGCTCGCGCGCGGCCAGCCGCGCGCGGCGTACATCGCCTGCGACGACCGGCCGCTGCGCCTCACCGAGATCTACGCCTGGGCTGCGGCGCGCGCGGGGGTCGCGATGCCGGTGGCTGGCGGTGCGGAGCGGTTGCGTTCGTTTCGCGTCTCGAATGCGCGCCTGCGCGCGCTCGACTGGCGGCCGGCCCACGCGGCGCTCGGGTAAACGGTGTCGCTCGCACCGCGGCTGCGCCCGCAGTCGCGAGGCATAGGACGCCGTTTGACGCAACGGACTATCATCGTCCCCGCACGGCGCGCGGCAGGGCACAGGCGATGAACCTCGACGCCGCCACTACGGCAACACCACGCAAGGAGCATTCACGATGATTCAAACCCGCCACCTGTTCACGCTCACCGCCGTCGTTCCAAAAATCGTCGACCTTGGCGCCACGCCCAATGGCAGTCGCCGCATCGCGACCGTCACCGGCGGTACGTTCAAAGGCGAGCGCCTGCAGGGAACGATCCAGCCCACGCCCGGGGGCGACTGGCTTCTCCTGCGTCCCGACGGCGCGACGGTGCTCGACGTGCGCGTCACGCTCGAAACCGACGACCAGCAACTGATCTACATGACCTACCACGGCCTGCGCCACGGTCCGGCCGACGTGATGGCGCGCCTGGCCAAGGGCGAAGCGGTCGATCCATCGAGCTACTACTTTCGCACCACACCGGTGTTCGAAACCGCGTCGCCGAAATACGACTGGCTGAACCGCATCATCTCGGTGGCGACCGGCCGGCGCGAAGCCAGCGGGCCGGTCTACGAAGTCTTCGAGGTGCTCTGAGCGCGCATGAAATACCTCGTCGCCGCGCTGGTCATCGCCGCAATCGTCGCGGTGTTCTTCCGCAACCGGCGTGCCGGCCACCCGGCGTTCAAACCGCTCGACGTCACCACGCGCGAGGACCGCTCCCCGGACGCGTTCTACCGCGCCTACTACGCCGAATCGGGCGTCAAGGAAATATCGATTCCGGTTATCCGCGAAGTGCTGGATGCGGTCTCGAACGCCACGGGCCTTCCGGCGGGCAAGCTCGAGCCGGCGGACGAACTGGGCGCGATCGCCGCGGCGAACGGCCTGCAGCGCGCGTTCCTCGTCGCCCATCTTGGCACCGTGTTCCCGGAGGTGGAGGTCGAGATGATGCAGAAGATGGCCGCGGGCGAATTCACCCAGCTGCACCATGCGATCGCGCTGGTGGTAAACGCGCGGGCGCGGGCGCGCCGGCGCTAGGCCTGTGCGGCGCGTGCACGCCGCCGCCCGTGCCATTTACACTGCGCGGATCGATTCGATGCCTAGGTAACGGAGGTCGCGCCCATGAAACCTTTCAGACGCATGCTGCTCACCGCCGGCCCGGTGTTGGCGCTCTTCGGTCTGGCCACGGCCGCAGGCAAGGCGAATGCACAATCGAATGCCAAGGATCCGAAGGTCGGTCTGGCATGTCGATTTCGCCGATCCGCGGCGCCTCTCCGCGATGATCCAGAACGTCAACAACATGGTGACCACCTACCAGGCCGACCTCATCGACTACGACGTGCGCGTCGTGTTCCTCGCTGGCGGCATCCGCTTCGTCACCGATGACCCGCTCGCCAAGACGCCGTTCGCCGAGGACGCGGAATTCCGCCTGCAGCGCGCGGACCTCATGCAACGCCTCAAGCAGCTGCGTGACCTGCACAAGGTGAAGCTCGAGTACTGCACGCTCACGATTGACGCGATCGGCCTGCCCAAGGCGCGCATCATCCCCAACGTGAACGCGGTGCGCTCGGGCGTGGTGCGTATCGCGGAGTTGCAAAGCCTTGGTTTCGCCTACCTCAAGGCGGCCTAGCGAAACTGAACGTCGTTGCAGGGAGACCGCCATGACCGCCCAGCCGCCCCTCGAAGAGCTGTTGATCCAGAGCCGCGACATGCCGTGGCGCGCGAAATCGCTCAAGGGCGTACACGAGAAAATGCTCTGGCGCGACGCGGCGACAGGCGCGTCGGTCGCGCTCATCAGGTTCGACCAGGGCGCGCGCATCCCCGCGCCGCATTCGCACGCCTCGAACCAGTTCATGTTCTGCCTCGAGGGAAAGTACGAGTACACCGCCACCGGGACCGTGCTCACGCCGGGCTGCTTCTACGCCAACCCGAAAGGCAACGTGCACGGTCCGACGCTCGCGCATGAGGACACGGTGGTGGTCGAGATCTACGACGGGCCGCATTACCCGGTGAAACCGGACTGGTATACGGACGAGCGTGATGCGCATTGAGCGGGCGGCGCCCGCGCAGCGGAAGCATGGGGCGTAGCGGAGTCGAACTGTCGAACGCGGGTGACGATCTTCCGCTGCGCGTGACCGAGCGCCGCGTTGGCCGTGGCGTGGCCCTCGCGTGTTTCGGCTTCGTTTTGCTCGGCGCCGCGGGGCTGCTCGGCTGGGCGCAGCATTCCGGCGCGCGGGCGAACGGCACTGTGCCGATCCTCATCGCGCTTGCACTCGCGGTGCTTGGACTGTGGCTTTTTCTGCGTGGCCTGAATTCGATCGTCACCCGCGTCGACATCACGCTCGATCGAGACACGGTGACCTGCGCGTACCGCAGCCTGCGTGGAACGAAGACCTGGCGCGAACCGCACGACGCCTATCGCGGCCTGCTCGCGCGGACGGCGCCGCGCGCCGGTGGGCGCGGCGGCGTTTGCTACCTGATCGTGCTGAAACACCTGCGCGACGCGGCGCGCGACGTGGTGCTCCACCGCGCGCGCAGCCCGGCGGGACGGCGCGCGCGGATCGTGCGCATTGCGCGGCAGCTCGGCGCGCCGGTGCTCGTCGCCACGTCCGCCGGTAGCGAGGCGCGTGATGCGGGCGCTGCCACGTCCGTCGTCGCGCTCGCCGCCGAGGGCAAGCTGCGCGTGCCATTGGCGCCCGCCGCGCCGCTTGTCGTCGCACCGCTGCGCGCGCTGCCGCGTGCCGATGGCTACGCCTTCGAGCGGGGTTTCGGCGGGATCGCGGCCCTCTACGGTGCGATTGGCATTCTGATCGGCGTGGCGGCTCTGGCGGCGTATCGCGAGATCGACCTCGCGCAGGCAAGCGCACAGCTGCGCGTTGCGCTGTTCGCCGGGATGCCGTGCCTTGCGCTCGGGATTGCCGGAATCGTGTTCGGGTCGAAGCTCGTCTCGACGCTCGAAGTCGATGCGACGGGCGTGCGCGCACGGCTCGTGTTTGCCGGCCGCGTGCAGCGCGAAACGGTGCTCGCGGTCGATGCCGTCGACGAGGTCCGCGCGGAGCCGGGGCAGGGTGTGCATATCATCTCCGACGAAGGCGCGATCGAATTCGCGCGCGGCGTGAGGGCGCGCGCGATCCGGATCGTCGCCGACGCGGTGCTCGCCACGCTTGCGCGCGGGGCGTCGAGTCCGGGGCAGGTCGAGCGGTTGCGCAAGTTCGCGCTCGCGGCGTTCGCCGCCGGCCTTGCACCGGACCAGGTGCACGCGAAGCTCTCGAGCCTTGGTGCGCCGGCCGAGGACGTGTACGACTGTCTGCGCGCGATCGCGGACGATCGAACCTCGCCACACGCGGGTCTGATGCGCGCCTACTTCAAGCTCGCTCCCGTCGCGGCGGCCGCGTCGTCGGCCGCCTCGCCGGCGCTTGCGCTGCCGCCGATCGTCGCGCCGGGCGCCAAGCGGTCGTTACGCGCGCCGCCGGTCGGTGAAGGCGCAGGTACAGGAGCAGGCGGCGGGTTCACGACGATCGCCGCGGTCGCGGTGGCGCTCGTGTTGCTGGCGTGGTTCGCGACGCCGTTCCTGCCGCGTGGCGTCGCCGTGCTCGGACCCTGGTTGCCGAAACCCGTATTCGCCTGGCTGCACGACGCGACGCGTCCGGCCGGCGGTGCGGACTACGCGACCGCAGTGCGCATCGCGCGTGGATTTTCCGGCGTCGAGGTTTTGCCGGCGCCGGACGCGCGCTTCGTGCTCATCGGGGCGCAGCGCGTGCGCAGCGCAGCGCAGGGCGCGCAGCTGCGCGTTGCGCTCGAACAGCTGCGCCTGGAGAAACGTGCGGATCAGGCGAGCGTGCAGTACCGGGCGCTCGGGATTGCGGTTGCGCCGCTCGATGCGACGCGGCGCACGGACTGGGTGCCGGCCTACGACTTGAACGTCGCCGGCACGCTGACGGCGGAAACCCCGGTCGCAACGTTCGATGCGCAGATTCTCGTGGTGCCCGCGATGGCGCAGGCCTGCCGGGGCGGCTGCCAGGCGCGGCTCCTGCTCCAGGTGCGCGTCGGTCCGAAGAAGATCTACAACGAGACGTCGTCTGCGTTCACGCTTGCGCCGGACGGCGCCGCGCCGCGCTAGAGCGCCTCGAAGAACTGCTCCATTTTCCGGCGCGTCGCCTGATCGGGCAGCCGCCCGCGCGCGGCGCCGAGGTTGTCGATCACGTGTTGCGGCTTGCGGGTGCCCGGAATCGCGCAGGTCACCACCGGGTGGCCGATGACGTACTTGAGGAAGAACTGCGCCCAGCTCGTGCAGTCGATCTCGGCGGCCCAGGCGGGAAGCGGCTTGCCGCGCACCGCGGAAAACAGTCGCGCGCGACCGAGCGGCAGGTTGATGAGCACGGCGACGCCGCGATCGAGCGCGATCGGCAGGATGCGTTCGGCCGCGGTGCGGTTGTCGATTGAATAGTCGACCTGGACGAAATCGAGCCGTTCTTTTTTCAGCACTCCCTCCATCTCGTCGTACTGCGAATCCCGCGAGGTGGTGACGCCAACATAGCGGTAGCGCCCGGCGGCCTTGCCTTCGCGCATGGTGGCAAGCTGGGTCGCGGTGTCCGAGAGGTTATGGACCTGGACCAGGTCGATCTTGCCGGTGCGCAGTCGCTTGAACGAATCGTTCATTTCCTCGATGCCCGAATCGTGCCCGTTGGCGTAGACCTTGGTCGCGAGGAAGAGCGTGTCGCGGATGCCGAGTTCGGCGATGAGCTGACCGAGGACGACTTCGGACGAGCCGTACATCGGCGCGGTGTCGATCAGCTTGCCGCCCGCGGCAGCGAAGGTCTTCAGCGTCTCGCGCAGCGGCGCAATCTCGGCCGCCGAGCCGGTGCGGTAGCGATTGGTGCCGATGCCGACCACGGGCAGGCGCTCGTCGCTCGAGGGAATGGGGCGCGTGATGAGCACGGCGGCTTGGGCGCGCGCATTCTGTGCGCCCGCGCCGACGATGCCGGCCGCCGCGCTCGCACCGAGTTTGAGAACGTCGCGTCGCGTGATCGTCATGGTGCTGCTCCTTGTTCGAGAGTGGGGGGTGTCGATTTCGCTGCCTGGTCCTGGCGCCGGCCGAGCCAGATCGCGAGTACGGCCCAGAGCGCGGCGACGGGCGCCGCGGCGAGCGCGATCGCGCCGAGCGACAGACCCGCCGCCCGCAGGCCGGTAAAGATCCAGCCGCTCGCGAGGTCGCCGCCACGGTAGATGGCGGCATCGAGAAAGGCCTTGGATTTGTACTTCTCTTCGCGCCCGAGCACGGTAAACAGTACTTCGCGGGTCGGCTTGGCAAGGCCGTAGCGCAGCGCGCGGTAGGCGACCTGCAACGCGATCAGCGCCGTGAGCTGCGGCATCGCGCCGAGCCACAGGAACCCGGCGGCGGTGACGACCGGCAGCAGTGCGAGCGTCGCGCCGACCCCGGCCCAGCGGATGACGCGTGCGGCGAACCAGATCTGCAGCACGAGCGTGATCGCGTTCGCCCACAGGTCGATCTGCGCGAACAGGGCGGTGCGCGCTGCGCGATCGGCGAGCGCGGCGCGAATCAGGTCGGCCTGCAGGAAGTACAGCACGGTCGAGGCGTAGGTCATCAGCAGGATGTAGCCCGCGATGCCCATCAGGTAGGGCGAGCGGAACACGGTCGCGATGCCGCTCCAGCTGCCGCCCGCGAGCGGGCGGTTCTCGACGCGCGTGGGATCCGTGCTGCCGCCAAAGCGCCGGTGCAGGACGCGCGCGCACCAGCAGGCCGCTTCCAGCGGCAGGCAGGCGAGCAGCAGCAGGCTGAACGGCGGCAACTGCTGCGCGAGCACCGCGGTGAGCGCGCTGCCTGCGATCGCGCCGAGCGAGCTGCCCACGGCGATGAAGCCGAACAGGCGTCGGGCCTGTTCATTGGTGAAGCAATCGGCCATGAACCCCCAGAACACGGTGACCGCGAACAGTGCAAACACGCTCGCCCAGACGTAGAACACGCGGTCGATCCACGGGCGCGTCGACTCGGGCAGCACGACCAGCGCAAGGTAGAACAGGACCAGGTTGGCGATGAAGAAGCGGTTGATGAGCGGTACGAACACGCCGCGTGCCCAGCGCGAGCTGATCCAGGAATACAGCGGCACGACGACCAGCATCACGACGAACACCGCGGTCCACAGGTATTGCAGGTTGCCGCGGTCGGCGGCGCTGATCTCGTCGCGTACCGCGCGCAGCATGTAGTAGGCGAGCATGATGCAAAAGCCGTAGGCCGTGGCCCAGGCAAGCGGCGCTGCCTCGTCTCCCTGTGCGGCGACGGTTTTCAGGAGCAGGCGCTTGACCATGCGCGCGAACTCTACGCCTGTGCGGTCAGCTTGGGCGCCTGGCGAGCAGGAAAAACAACGACCCCATCGCGGCGAGTCCGGCGATCACCGTGAACCCGGCGCGGTAGTCGCCGGTCAGATCGGCGAGCAGCCCGGCAATGAGCGGCCCGCCGATCTGACCGACGACGATGACGAGCGAGGACAGGCCGAGGATCATGCCGATCGCGCGGCGGCCGAAGTAGTCGGCGCGGATCGCCTGCATGAACGGCCCGCGCACCCCCCAGGCCCCGCCGTGCAGGACGGCGAAGGCGACCAGCATGCCGGCGCCGCCGGCGTAGGTCAGCATCAGCAGCCCCGCGGCGTGGCCCAGCATGCAGGCCGCCGCGATGAAGCGCTTGTCGTAGCGGTCGCCGATCCACCAGCCGAGCATGATCCCGCCGAGCTGCGACACGGTGACCAGGGTGATGACGTACGCGGCCTGGGACAGGGTGAAGCCGAGGCTTTCCTTCATGTGGGCGATGGCGTGCACGTTGACCGCGAAGACGACGAGCAGCGCGAAGCCGTGGCCGAGCGAGAGCAACCAGAACGCGGGGGTGCGCAGCGCCTCGCGCGCGGTGAATTCGCGCTTGCCCGCAGGCTGCGCGAACGCGGTGGCGTCAGTGCCTGCGGCAGGACCCGGCGGTGGCGCAGGCGGTAACCCATCGACGGTCTCGCCGGTGTCTTCGGGCCGGCGGCGGAACACGCGCGCGAGCGGAAAGCCGAGCACGATCACGACGATCCCCGAGACGAAGGCGGTCGGGCGCCAGCCCCAGGTCTGCATCGAATAGGCCACCGCGGGAACGAACAGACCGCCGAGCGCGAGACCGAGCGAGAGCGACGACAGCGCGCGCGCGCGCTTCTTCTCGAACCAGTGGATGATCGCGACGTTCAGCGGAAAGAAGCCGGCGAGGCTCGAACCCAGCGCGATGACGACGAACGCGGCGTAAAACCCCGCGAGCGTGTCGATTCTGCTGAGCAGCATGAAACCCAGCCCGAAGGTGACGATGCCGATGCGGATCATTCCCTGCGGGCCGAAGCGGTCCATCAGCCAGCCGAGCACCGGGCCGAGGATCGCGGCCTCCATCGGCTGCAGCGCGGCGGCGCCTGACAAGGCGGTCTTCGACCAGCCGCGCTCGTCGTTCAGCACCGCGAGGTAGGCGCCGAAGCCTTGGTGCAGGAGGCCGGCCTGCAGAAACTGGAGCCCGCAGCCGGCGGCGACCATGCGCCAGCCGTGGAAGATCTTCATAGGAGGAGCGGCAGGATAGCCCAGTCGCGGGGTGGATGCGGGGGTGGTTCGCGGCTGAGCACCGCGGAATGCGAGTGGTGAGTGGGTGCGGCCCGGCGAGTGGGGTGCCGTGGGCGCGGATTTCCGCCCGTATTGGCTCGATGGACGAATCGATAAATATCTGGCCGCGCATCGCAGGCCGTCGATACAATTGATTCGTATGGCTGATTCCGAAGGGACGTTCGAGGTCGGGGAGGACGCGGTCTATGCGCTGACGGATCGTGGTGGCGCGGAGCTGCGCGAGGCGGGGACGTCGCTTTCTGCCGCGCAGCTCGAACTCCTGGTGCTGGTCGACGCCAAGGCGAGTGTGGCCCAGATCGTACGCAGTGCCAAGGACCAGTCGCCCGAGGCGGTGCGCGCCACGCTTGCTAAGTACTACCTCGGCGGATTGATCGACCTCGCGAGCCGCGTTGGCGCCGACAGCATCGATGCGGGCGACTTTTTCAGCGTCACGCAACCGCTCACGATGCTCCGCAGGCGGCTCGGCAGGAAAAGGATGCCGGAGGCGCAAGCGACGGCGTCAAGCCTCGCTGAACGACAAGGGTTACTTCGTGCGCATCGTGCGCCGCGCAAGGTCAGGCGCATACTGACCGCGGGACGCAAGCCCACCATGCTGGTGATCGACGATGACACGGTACTCGTCAAGCTGCTGAGTACGGTGTTCAAGCTCGAAGGCTTTGCGACGCGCTCGGCGGGCAACCGCGACGAAATTGTCACAGCGTTCCGCGATCCGGCCCCGCCCGACCTCGTGCTGCTCGACGTGGTGTTGCCCGACATCGACGGGTTCGAGGTGCTCGGCCGGCTCCGCACCCACCCGCACCCAGGTCTCAAGTCCGTACTGGTGATCATGCTGACCGCGAAGGCGACACGCGAGTCGGTGCTGAAGGGTCTGCAGCTCGGCGCGGACGGCTACATCACCAAACCGTTCGAGATCGAGGTCCTGATGACCGCGGTGAAGACCGTGCTCAGGCCGGCGGGCGAGGGCAAAGACGCGTGGCCCAACGCCGGCGGAAGCATCCGCAACGAGTGAGCGCGCTGGCGGGGGGCGCCGCATGAGCGATGCCGAGGACCTGGCCGCCGCGCTCGCCGCGCTCGCCGTCGAATACCGAACCAAGCTTGGCCCGCGCCTCGACGCCCTCGACGCGCTGCACGCCGAGCTTGCCGCGGGGCAGGGCGAGGCCGGGCGAAATCAGAAACTGCAGGACCTGCGCCGCGAGCTGCATACGATCGCCGGCTCGGCCAAGACCTTCGGCCTGCCCGCGGTGACCGACGCGGCGCGCGCGGGCGAGCACTTCCTCGATCCCTTGTGCGACGCGGGCAAGACGCCCGGCGCGACCGAGTGGGCGGCGCTGAAGACGTTGCTCGAGACGTTGCGGCAGGCGGCGGGAAGCCCCTCCGCCCGACCAGGTGGCGCCCGGGACCGACGCGCGGCGAGACGGGTCGTAGGGCTGTGATCACGCGGCGCGATTTCGTGAACGGGACTGCACTTGCGTTGGCCGCGGAATTGCGCCGGCGGACGTTCTGGGCGCGACGGGCACAGCCGGCTATCCCCCGGCGCTCACCGGCCTGCGGGGCGACCACCCTGGCGCCTTCGAGGACGCGCACAGCCTTGGATGGGGGCAGAAATCCTTCAGCGCGCTGCGTCAGCCCGTCGAGGAGCGATACGACCTCGTCGTGGTCGGCGCCGGGATCAGCGGTCTTGCTGCGGCCCGGTTTTATCGCGCCAAGCACCCGAAGGCGAAGGTGTTGATCCTCGACAACCATGACGATTTCGGGGGACATGCGAAGCGAAACGAGTTCAGGGTCGGCCGCCGCCTGCTCGTCAGTTACGGTGGAAGCGAGTCGCTCCAGTCACCCAAAGCGCTCTTCAGTCCCGTGGCCAAGAACCTGCTGATCGGCCTCGGCATCGATATCGAGCGCTTTGCGCAGGCCTTCGATCGCAAGCTCTACCCGTCGCTCGGCCTGTCGCGCGGCGTGTTTTTCGACCGCGAGCACTTCGGCCGCGACGTGCTGGTCGCGGGAGATCCGACGCCCACCGTGGCCGACGACATCCCGCCCGGGCAGCACAACGCGAAGCCGATTCGCGAATTCATCGCCGGTTTTCCACTCCCGGAATCTTCGCGCGCCGAGCTGATCGCGCTGTACACCGCACCGCGCGACCACCTCGCCGGCATGACGAAGGCGCAGAAGGAAGCGCACCTCGAGAAAACGAGCTATCGAGATTTTCTGCTTAAGAATGTAGGACTGAGCGAAGCGGCGGCGAACTTCTTCAGGGCCGCAGCCTCGATTTTTTCGCACTTGGCGTCGATTCGATTTCCGCGGCCGATGCGCGTGCGCTGCGCTATCCGGGCTTCGACGCGCTCGGCCTCGATGCGCCTTCGGCCGAGGCCGAAGCAGAGATGAACGAGCCCTACATCTACCACTTCCCCGATGGCAACGCGTCGCTCGCGCGCTTGCTCGTGCGCACGCTCGTCCCCGCAGCGGCGCCGGGGCATACGATGGACGACATCGTGCTCGCGCCACTCGACTACGCACGCCTCGACCTTGCAGGGACCGCAGTTCGGGTGCGCCTCAACAGCACCGCGGTCTGCGTCGAGAACGTGGATGGGCCGGTTTCGGTCGGCTACCTGAATCGAGGCGCGCTGCACCGCGTCAGCGGCAAGCAGGTGGTACTCGCCTGCTACAACATGATGGCCGGGCACCTGGTGCAGGACATGCCGCTCGCCCAGCGCGCGGCGCTGCGCGCCTGTGTCAAGGCACCACTCGTCTACACCAAAGTGGTGATTTCGAACTGGAGGTCCTTCGTCAAGCTCGGCGTGCACGAGGTCTATTCGCCAATGGCGTTTCACTCGCGCGTCAAGCTCGACTATCCGGTGCACCTGGGCGGCTACCGCAGCCCGGTCAAGCCGAGCGAGCCGATGTGCCTCCACCTCGTACACGTGCCCTACACAGCCTTCTCTGGAATGAACGCGCGTGATCAGGCGCGTGCGGGACGCGCCAAGCTCCTCGCGACGCCGTTCGATGTCTGATGAAACCGGGATCCGCACCCAGCTCGATGCGATGCGCAAACCCGGCGGCTTCGACGCGACGCGCGATATCCGCGCGATCACCGTCAACCGCTGGGCCACGGCTACGCCTATGCTGACAACACGCTGTGCGAGCGCCGGGCGACGACGAGAAGATTCCGGCGCTCGCGCGCCGCCGCTTCGGGCAGGTGACGATCGCGAATTCGGATGCCGCCTGGGAGGCCTACGCCCAGGCCGCGATCGACCAGGCCTGGCGTGCGGTCGAGGAACTCGGCTGAGCTGAGCCCCGGCTAGGCCCGCAGGAACGCGCCGCCCATCAACTCCTGGTCGAGGTAGTTGCGGCGGTAGTCCTCGAAGGGCAGGTCGTCGGCGGCTTCGATCGCGCGCTGATCGGCGTGCGATTGCTCGGCCATCTGCGCATAACGCGCCGCGACCGCGTGATCGAGCGGCTGCGCGAGCAGCGTCGCACGATGCGCGTGCGACTGGGCAAGACCCAGATCGGAATACGACTTTCCCGCGGAGGCTTCGAGTTCGGCGAGCACGCGCGCCGAGGGCGTGCGTGCAAGGTCGGCGAGCATCGCCTGCGCCTCGCTGAGCGCTGCGCGGTACGCGCTGCCGCCGTGCGCCGCATCGAGTGCTGCGGCGATTGGCGCGCATGCGGCGAGCACCTCGCGACCCCAGTCGACCAGGCGTACTTCCTCGCCGCCACGCATGAGGTCGCACGTCGGGCGCACGCCCGCGCTCGGCTGCGGTGTGCTGATTGTGGGCGAGTTCGGCCGCCTCGGCCGGCGTGTCGGGCGGGCTGTCGGCGAGCAGGCAGTAGAGCAGGAAGATCTCGAGCAGGCGCATGGTGTCGGCACGGATGCCGATCGGGCTGGTCGGATCGAGATCGACCAGGCGTGCCTCGACGTAGGCCACGCCGCGCGCGCCGAGCGCGTGCAGCGGGCGTTCACCGGACTCGATCGGCTGCTTGGGACGGATCGTGCCGTAGAACTCGTTTTCGATCTGCAGCAGCGCGGTGCTGAGTTGGCGATATTCGTCGCCGACTTTGATGCCGATCTTTTCGTAAGGCGGGTAGGGCTGGGTGAGTGCGCCGTGCAGCGAGTGCGCGTAACTCTTCAGGTCGTTATAGCTCACGGCGAGGTTCGACTGTGCGGCGCTCTGGTAGCCGAGTGGTCCCATGCGCAGCGTCGTGCCGTAGGGCAGGTAGAGCGTGCCGTTGGCGAGTGTCTGCAGCGCATGCCTGCGCCCGGCGACGAAGCTCGCGCACACCGCGGGCGAAGCACCGATGAGAACCAGGGGCAGCCAGGCGTGACGCCGGAAGTTGCGAATCAGCGCGAAGTAGGCGTCGTTGCGGTGCGCATCGGGCGAGCCGCCGCGTGCGTCGGCTTTCTGCAGCGCGGGCCAGGCGGTCTCGGGCATCGAGAGGTTGTAATGGATGCCCGAGATGGTCTGCATGTGGCGGCCGTACCGGTAGGCGAGCCCGCGCCGGTAGACCGTCTTCGCGGTGCCGACGTTCGAGTCACCGTAGCGCCCGAGTGGAATGTCCTTCTCGGCGGGCAGGCGGCAGGGCATGCTCGCGCACCACAGGCGTTCGTCGCCGATCGCGCGCGCAACGAACTGGTGGATCTGGGTCAGCTCCTCGAGGCAGGCCTCGACGCTGGTATGCACGCCGGTGATCAGTTCGAGTTGCGCTTCGCTGAAATCGGTCGTGATGTGCGGATGGGTGAGCGCCGAGCCGAGCGCGGCCGGGTGCGGCGTGGCGGCAAGCCGGCCGTCAGGCTGCACGCGCAGGCTTTCCTTTTCGAGTCCGCGCCGAATGCCGCGCAGGATCTCGGGCGTCAGCGCGCCGAGGCGTTCTTCGAAGGACACGCGGTCTCGTCTATCTGGAATCGGTCCGAAGGGTAGCAGAATGACGCCGCGCGCTGCCCATCGGGTCGACCCGGCGCGCCCGGTCGACGGCGGGTGATCCTGGTGGGAGACGTTTCGCTTACCATTTACCTAACTTTACGCAACGCTCACGGTCGGCTTACAGCCTCGATGGATACTGCTCCTCACCGGCGCGGCGAACGCGCCGCACCCTCGGACTCAGAGACGTATACCTGCGCCTTGCGCAGTCCTTGTCCTCATCACGGCGTCGATCGCCGCAGCAATTCCTGCCAGGTAAAACGCGGTTACGATAAATGTGAGCATTCGTACTTTGCTCTTTTTCGCCAGCGACGCCCCTGGCGACGCCGAATCTATCCTCGTCCAGGGTCTTTACTTTACTTTACCCTCCGGTCACAGCCGTATTACAGCTCGGGCGGATACTCGATTCGTCGCACATCCGACACGAAGACAAGGAGATGACCATGAAAGCACTTAGTCCCATCCTCGGCGCATGCCTGCTCGCAAGCAGCCTCGTGCTCGGCGTTCCCACAACCGCCTCGGCCGACGACATGCGGCGCGTATCGAGCGCTGGCGACTGGCGCGGCGGCGAGATGCACCGTGGCGGCCGGCACGGTGGCGGTCGGCAGGGTGGCGCGATGCGCATGCTGCGCGGGCTCGACCTGACCGAAGCCCAGCGCGACAAGATCTTCGAGATCCGCCATGCGCAAAAACCAGCCATGCGCACGCAGATGAAAGCGGTGCACGCGGCGCGCAAGGACCTGCGCGAATTGGCAATGGCGCCGAACTACGACGCCGCCAAGGCGCAGGCCTCGGCCGACGCGTTCGCCAAGGCGATGTCGCAGATGGCGCTGATGCGCGTCGAATCGGCGCACAAGGTGCTGGCGGTACTGAACCCCGAGCAGCGCAAGAAGCTCGACGAGCGGCGCGCGCAGCGCAAGGCGCACCGCGGCAAGCGGGGCTGAGACCCGCGCGTCCCGTTTCCCTCGCCTTCGCCTAGAATCGCCGGCGTGCACGGTTGTGCACGCCGGTTTTTTTTGGGAGAGGGCAATGGGGAGTCTCGAAGGCAAGGTCGCAATCGTCACGGGCGCGACGAGCGGCATCGGCCGGCGCTCGGTCGAGCGTTTCGTCGAAGAGGGCGCGCGGGTGCTGTTCTGCGGCCGGCGCGCTGCGCTTGGCGCGTCCCTCGAAAATTCGATCGGCGTCGACCGCTGCCGTTACATGCAGGCCGACGTCACGCGCGAAGCCGACGTCGAACGGCTGATTGCCGCCTGCGTCGAGACCTGGGGCCGGATCGACTGTCTGTTCAATAACGCCGGCGGGCCGGCGCCGCAGGGCGGCATCGAATCGATCCCGGTCGACGGCTTCGACGCCGCGCTGGCCACCCTGGTGCGCAGCGTCATGCTCGGTATGAAACACGTCGCGCCGGTGATGGTGAAGCAGGGCGCGGGCAGCATCATCAATAACGGTAGCGTCGCCGCGGTGCGTGCGGGACTGTCGAGCTCGATGACCTACTCTGCGGCGAAGGCCGCAGTGGTGCACCTGTCGAACTGTGTCGCGATGCAGCTTGGTGAGCAGAACGTGCGCGTGAACTGCATCTCGCCTGGGGGGATCGCCACCGGTATTTTTGGCAAGGCCTTCGGACTGTCGACCGAGGCAGCCGAAAAAACGAGCGAGACCGTGAAAGCGGGGCTTGCGAAGCTGCAGCCGATACCGCGCGCCGGCATTACCGACGACATCGCGAACGCGGCGGTGTTTCTCGCTTCGGACCAATCGAGCTTCATCAACGGCCACAATCTCGTGGTCGACGGCGGCCTGGTGGGTGGGCGCATGTGGTCGGTGCAGCAGGCCGGGCTCGCTGCGATGCGGCAGGCGCTCGGGAGCGCGCACTGAAAGCGGTCGTCTCGCCGCGCGCACTGCCGACGTCCGATCCGGGCTGCTTCGTCGACGCCGAGCTGCCCGATCCGGGTCCGCCCGCGGGACACGACATCCGGGTGCGGGTCGAGGCGGTGTCGGTCAATCCGGTCGATACCAAGGTGCGCATGCAGCGCTACGGCGGTGCGACCGGCCGCGGTGGTGAGGCGATCCTCGGCTGGGACGCGGCCGGCACGGTCGACGCGATCGGTCCCGAGGTGTCGCTGTTTCGCCCGGGCGATGCGGTGTATTACGCCGGTGCGATCGGACGCCCCGGCAGCACGGCCCAATTGCACCTCGTCGACGAACGCATCGTCGGTGCGAAGCCCGCCACGCTCGAGTGGGCGGATGCGGCGGCGGTGCCGCTTACTGCGATCACCGCGTATGAGGCGATCGTCGATCGGCTCGGGGTCGATGCCGCGGGCGTCGACCGCGGCAAGACGCTGCTGGTCGTCGCCGGCGCGGGCGGGGTGGGTTCGATGGCGATCCAGATCGGGCGCCTGCTCGGCCTCGAGGTCATCGCCACTGCGTCACGCCCGGAAAGTATCGAATGGTGCCGCATCGCTCGGCGCCACGGCGGTGATCGATCATCGCGCCCCGCTGGCCGAGGGCCTCAAGGCCATCGGCCGCTCCGACGTCGAGCGCGTACTGCTGTGCGCCGATATCGACCGTTACTGGCCGCAGCTTGGCGACCTGATCGCGCCGCAGGGCGCAATCTGCTCGATCGTAGGCAATCAGGCGCCGGTCGACCTCAAGTCGATCATGCGCAAATGCGCGCGTTTTTCCTGGGAAGCGATGTTTGCGCGCTCGGTCTTCGGCACGCCGGACATGATCGAGCAGCACCGCCTGCTCGGGCGCGTCGCGGCCTGGATCGACGCCGGTCAGCTGCGCGGCACGGCGACCGAGCGCCTCGCGCCGATCAACGCCGCGAACCTGCGCGCGGCGCACGCGCGCGTCGAAACCGGACGCATGATCGGTAAGATTGTTCTTTCGGGCTGGAATTGAGGGTCGATATGCGTCTCGTCATCGCGCAGATGAAACACGAAACCAACACCTTCTCGCCGGTGCCGACGGACCTGCGCCGCTTCGCGCGCGGGCAAGCGACGCCGCTCGAAGGCGAGGCGATCCGCGCCGCATTCAAGGGCACCGGCACCGCGATCGGCGCGTTCATCGATCTCGCCCAGAAAGCGGGCGCGCAGGTCGTGCTGCCGGTTGCGGGTGACGCCTCGCCGAGCGGTCCGGTCGAAACCACGGCCTACGAATGGATGGTCACGCGCATCCTCGATGCGGTTGCACAGGGCTGCGACGCCGTGCTGCTCGATTTGCACGGGGCGATGGTGACCGAAGCGCACGACGACGGCGAAGGCGAACTGCTGCGCCGCATCCGCGCGCTCGCGCCGAATCTGCCGGTCGGCGTCGCGCTCGACATGCATACCAACCTTTTCCCCACCATGTATGAGAACGCGACCGTGCTCGCCGGCTATCAGACCTACCCGCATGTCGACATGTATGACACGGGGTTGCGCGCCGGGCGTCCAGTACTCGCGCTGCTTGAAGGAAAGTCGAATCCGGTGATGGTCTGCGGGCACCGCCCGATGCTGCCGCACGTCATGCGCCAGTCGA
Source organism: uncultured beta proteobacterium (assembly GCA_963714925.1). Lineage (GTDB taxonomy): Bacteria > Pseudomonadota > Gammaproteobacteria > Burkholderiales > SG8-39 > SG8-39. The sequence continues at coordinate 383,794 of CAVQQK010000007.1, forward strand.
GCCTCGACGGGCCGAACTTCGCACTCCAGAACCGGGCCAAGGAGATGGAAAAGCAAGGTGCGCTGGCGGCAACTTTTTTCGTCGGCTTCCCGCATGCCGACATTCCCTACGCGGGCTCGTCCGCGGTCGTGGTCACCGATGGCGACGCGGCGAAGGCGCAGCAGTTCTGCAACGCGTTGCTCGACCAGGCTTGGACGGACCGCGCCGCGTTCGTCTACAAGATCGAACCGCTGGCGGACTCGCTTGCCCGTGCACAGCAGATGCAGGGCGGGCCGATCGTGCTGCTCGATCACTACGACAACTGCGCCTCGGGCGGGACGATGGACACGATGACCGTGCTCGGCGGCATCCTGGATGCGGGGCTCGCGGACGTCGCCGCGTTCGCGATCTTCGACCCGGGCGCGGTCGAGAAAATGAAAGCGGCAGGCGTCGGCGCGAACGTCACGCTTGCGCTCGGCGGCAAGATGGACATGCCCTCGCTGGGACTCAAGGGCACGCCGCGCCAGGTCAGCGGCAAGGTGAAGACGCTGGTCGACGGGCTGTACCAGAATGAAGGTCCGATGGCCAAGGGCGCGAAGGGCGACATGGGACTGTCGGCCGTGCTCGACACCGGCAAGGTCGAAATCGCGGTGATCTCGCGTCACACCGAGCCCTACGATATCGCGCCGTTCCGCCTCCTTGGCATCGACCCGGCGAAGAAGCGCTACCTGATGCTGAAGAGCCGCGTCCACTGGCGCGCCGGACTCGGGCCGCTCGCCAAGGCGACGGTCGAATGCGCGGGCGTCGGCGTGTGTACGTCGGACTACGCGCGGCTCGACTTTCGGCGCGTGCGCCGGCCGATCTATCCGCTCGATCCCGACGCGCAGGCCTAGCCGGTCAGCCGTCGGTCGGGCGGGGCGGCGCGCGGCGCGGGACGTAACGCCGCGTCGAGACCGCAAGGAAGATCTCGCGCAGAAACATCAACAGACAGCCGATCAGCGCGAGCATCGCGAGCACGAACAGGCCGCCGACCAGCCGCGCGAGGTTGACCGCGACGAAGGCGCCGAGGAAGGCACTCGCGATCAGCAGGCAGATGAACAGGCCTGCGAGCACGGCAAACACGATCGCGTAGTACGCGCAGCGGATGCGCCGGGCGATCACCGCGAGCTCCGCGCTCGCCGTGCCGCCGTCGTCCTCGTGGAGATCAACCATCTCGCGTTCGAGGGCGCGGCGTCGGTCCGTCGCGCGCCCTAGCCGGATGCTGAGCGCGGCGATGATCGTGCCAACTGCGGTCAGCATGAACACTGGCGCGACCGCGAGCTGGATGACGTGGGTGATGTCGGCGATCGCGGGTGTGGCCATCGTTGCAGTCTAGCCCGAAGGACGCCGATTCGCGCGCGCCGCGCCGCACCACGGGCAGGGCAATCCGGAACATAATTGACCACGTGTCCGGTGCGTGGGTGCGCACTGACGGAGACTCGGGTGACTTCGAACTGGAATTTTGCGCGGCGCCGCTTCGTACTCGGGGCCACCGCGGGTAGCGTGCTCGGCGCACTGCCCTACGACGCACTGTTTGCGCTTACCCGGCGCGAGAGCGGGCCGTCGGCGATCGGCGCACCGCGCCTTGCGCTGGTGATCGGCAACGCGAGCTACCGTCGCGCGGCGGCGCTCGAGAACCCGGTACACGACGCGCGCGGTATGGCCGCGGCGTTGGAGCGTGCGGATTTTCGCGTCGATCTGCAGCTCGATGCGCCGCGCGCGCAGATGACGCAGGCGATCGAGGCCTTCGTCGGCCAGCTCGCGAGCGAACAGGCGGTGGGCCTGTTTTACTTTGCCGGGCACGGCATGCAGTTTTCCTGGCGCAACTACCTGGTGCCGGTCGATGCGTCGATTGCTCGTATGGAAGAGGTCACGGCGAGTGCGGTCGACGTCAACGGCCTGCTCGAAGGGATCACCCGCGCGGCCAACCCGATGAACGTGATCATCCTGGACGCCTGTCGCGAGAATCCCTTCGGGCGCGACTTTCGCGTGCCGCAAAAGGGTCTGTCGCAACTCGACGCGCCGCCGGGGACGCTGCTCGCCTACGCGACCGCGCCCGGCAACGTCGCGAGCGACGGCGCCGGCACGAACGGCCTGTACACCGAGAATCTCCTGCGTGAGATCCAGGTCCCGGATGCGAGGATCGAGGACGTATTCAAACGCGTGCGGCTTGCGGTGCGCAGGAAATCGAACGGACTGCAGATTCCCTGGGAGAGTACCTCGCTCGAGGAGGACTTTTATTTCCACCCGCCTGCCGAGATCCGAAAGCTGAACGAGGACGAGGCGCGCGCGCGCTTCGAGGAAGAGCGCGCACTCTACGAGCGCATCCAGGACGCGAGCGAGCCGGCACCGCTCATTGATTACCTGAAGCACTATCCGAGCGGGCGCTTTTCCGAGCTGGTGCAACTGCGCCTCGACCAGGTGCTCGCGCGCGCCGGCGAGCGCCGGATCGAAATCGTGCAGGCCGCGGACAATCCCTACACCAAGGGCTCGTCGCGCATGGATACCGGGCACCAGGTGGGCGATCGTTATACCTACCGCATCCTCGACCTGTACACCGGCGTCGAAGGGGACACGCGCAGGCTCAAGGTCACCAAGGTAACCGACAGGAAGGTCATCTACAACGGCGGCAAACGCGTGTCCGACCTGCTCGGCAATGTGCGGCGCGTGCGGCGCAATCGCATCAGCGGCAACCAGAACATCCCGGCGGAATTCGCGCTCGGCAAGAAATGGACGACGCGCTGGGTCACCGAGCGGCCCAATGGTCGCGAAGAGTCCGATTTCCGGCTGCGTGTCACGGCGCGGGAAACGATCACCGTGCCGGCGGGCAGCTTCGATTGCTTCAAGGTGGAGGTCGAGGGACTCGCCTATGGGCCGAAGGGTGCGATCCAGATTGAGGCGCGCTACTGGATGGCGCCGGACAAAGTGCGCCAGATGATCGCGCACGAGGCGCTGCGCAAGAAAAGCAAGAGCGGCAAGGTGATCAAGAGCGAGCGCCGCGAACTCGTCGCCTACCACCAGGGTTAGGCTGGGGGCCAGGCTGCCGGCCCCGCGCCACGCGCGTTCGTTACTGCGCCCCGATCCGCCCGCCGAGGTGACCACCGACCACCGAGCCGATCGCGATGGCCGCGGTGTTGCCGCGGCCCTTGCCGATTTGGCTGCCGACTGCCGCACCGGCGACGGCGCCGACGACGGTACCGAGCGTGGAGGACGGCGCGGCACTGCCGCCATCGCTGTACACGCCACCCCCGCCGCCGAATTGAATGGTTGGGCTGATGATGATCGACGGGTCGCTTGATGTGTCACTCACCGCCGGCTCGTAATGCGGCCGGCCATGGCGATGACGCCAATGCCGATGATGCTGGCGCCAATGGCGATTCGGATGGCGCGCACGCGGACCACGGTAAGGCCGGTAGTCCCCATGCCCGACGTGCTGGACGTGATAGGCCGCGGGGCGCGCGTGCTGCGGTCCGCCGGCGAGCAGCGTGGCAGGCGCGGAAAACGCGAGCGCGGCACCCAGTCCAATGGCGGCGATTGATCTTTTAAGCGTGTTCATGACAACCTCCTGTGCGTCCTGCTGTCGCGAGCCCGTTGCCCGCATGCACAGTCTCGGGCCTGCGATCGCCGGATGCTGAAAGGAAGTATTGCCAAATGTTTCAGCGCTTACGATTTTGGGCAAGCTGCGTCGCCCTTGCCGCCCTCGCCACCGGCGGCGCTCAGGCGGGGGACGGCGCGCGCGCGCGGAACATGGCGCTTGTCGCGCATCATCCGCTGCAGGGCCGCAGCGCCTACCAGCCGGTCATCCAGGCGCAGGCCGGGCGCTGGATCGCGTACGTTGGACACCACGCTGGCGAAGCGCTGAACGCGCTGACCGGCCAACGCGAGCCAAACGGCACCTCGATCCTCGACGTCAGCGATCCGCGCGCGCCGCGCCTGCTCGCGCACCTGCCTGCCGCGGGCGGCGGTGGCGCACAGATGGCGAGGGTGTGCGGCGGCGACGCCCTGCCCGGGGGCGAGCCCGGACACTGGTATCTGCTGCGCACGCGCGGGCACAGCGCGCACGAACTGTGGGACGTGACCGCACCCGAGGCACCGCGCTTCGTGATCACCGTGGTCGACGGCCTGCGCGACACCCACAAGAGCTGGTGGGAATGCGATTCGGGGATCGCCTACCTCGTGTCGGGCGTTTCCGGCTGGCGCAGCACGCGCATCACGCAGGTCTTCGATCTGTCCGACCCGCAGCGTCCGCGCCACATCCGCGATTTCGGTCTGCCGGGTCAGCAGCCCGGTGCGCGCGGCCCGGCGCCGGTCGGCCTGCATGGGCCGATTTCCGCGGCGCCCGGGCGCGACCGCGTCTACTTCGGCTACGGCGTGAACCGCGGCGGTGTTCTGCAGATCGTCGACCGCGCGAAGCTCCTCGGCGGTGCGACCGCGCCAAGCGAGGAAAACCTTCTCGCGCCACAGGTCGGGCGCTTCGATTTCCCCGCGGAATACGGCGCGCATACCGCGCTTCCGGTGCTCGGGGTGGGCCTGCGCGAGGGCGTGCGCGACTACGTTTTCGTCGTAAACGAAGCGATCGCCCACGGCTGCATCGAGGCGCGCCAGAAAGTCTGGGTGATCGACGTGACCGACGAGGCGCGGCCGATGCACGTCGCCTGGTTCGATGTGCCTGAAGGCGATTTCTGCCGGCGCGGGCTGCGCTTCGGCGCGCACGCCTCAAACGAAGCGCAGCCGCCTGTATTCGCGCGGCGCCTGCTGTTCTTTTCGTGGTTCGCAGCGGGCGTACGCGCGGTCGACATTCGCGACCCACGGCGCCCGCGCGAGGTCGGGTACTACATTCCGGCCGGCACGCCGGTGACCAACAACGTCGAGGTCGACGCGCGCGGCACCATCTACATCGTCGATCGCGGGGGCGGCGGGCTGCACCTGCTCGAGTTGACCGGGCCGCCGCGCGCACTGATGCGACCGTGATCCCGCCGCGCCCCCTGACGGCCCGCCGAGGCGTCGCGCTCGGGTACCATCCGAACATGATCACGGGCAGGGTGTGGTGACAGGATGAGCGAGAGTGTAGTCGACGGCGGCTTCGAGCTCGACCTGAGCCTTCAGGTCGGCAAGTACGACGTCGAAAAGCTGCTCGGCAAGGGCGCAACCGGCACGGTCTACCTGGCGGTCGACACCTTCACGGGCGAGCGGGTGGCGCTGAAGACGATCGAGCCCGAAGTATTCCGTGACCCCGAGTTCGGGGCCGTCCACCGCTCCCAATTCCTGAACGAGGCCTCGCTCGCCGGCAAGCTCAAACATCCGCATATCGCCCAGATCCTGAACGCCGTGGTGCAGGAGGATTCGGGCCACATCGCCATGGAGCTGGTGACCGGTGGGGATCTGACGTTGCACGTCTCGCCAGAGACGCTGCTGCCGGTCGCGGACGTGCTGCAGATCGGCTTCAAGTGCTGTGGCGCGCTCGACTACGCGTTCCAGGAAGGCATCGTGCACCGCGACATCAAGCCGGCGAACCTCATGATGTCCGGCGGCACGGATGTGAAGATCTCCGATTTCGGCGCCGCCGTCCTGCGCAGAAGTCAGGTCGTGCAGACCGCGATCATGGGCTCGCCGTACTACGTTCCGCCCGAGCAGATCGAAGGCGAGAAAGCGAGCTTTCACGGCGACATGTACAGCCTCGCTGTGGTGCTCTACGAACTGCTGACCGGTCAGCGCCCGTTCAGCGCTGACCGGCTCGATCAACTGGTGGCGAAAATCCTGAACGAGGAACCGGTGCCGCCGAGCGTCCTGCGCAAGGACCTGCCGCCCGAGATCGATGGCGTCGTACTACGCGCGCTGGCAAAGAAGCCGGCGCAGCGCTACGAGACCTGGGCCGCGTTCGCGCGCGAACTGTCGAACGCGGTGCGCCTGGTGCTGCCCGCGGGCGCGATCCCGGACAGCGAGCGTTTCCTCTCGCTCAAGCGGGTCGAAATGCTCGCCAACCTGAGCGACGCCGAGATTTGGGAGCTCGCCGAAGCGGCGCGCTGGTCGCGCGTCGCGAAGGGCGACGCCGTGGTGCGGGAGAACGAGGCCGGGTCGAGCTTCTATTTCCTCGCGGAAGGCGAGGGCAAAGTCACCTTGAAAGGCCGGCTACTGGCCCTGATCGACGCGGGCGAATGCTTCGGCGAAATGGCCTACATCCGCGGTGGTACCGAGCCGCGCCAGGCGACCGTCGAGGCGGCGACCGATCTGCTGCTTGCCGAGTTCGAGTCGGCGACGCTCGACGAGATGAGCCTCGGCGCGCAGCTCCAGTTGATGCGCGCGCTGGTGCGCAACGTCGTCGATCGCCTGGTTTTCGCGAACCGGCGCCTCGGGCTCGGGGCCTAGGCGCTGCATCCGGCCTACCGGGGCATGGATATAGGCGCCGGGATGCAAAATCGTCGTGCCAACGTGCCCGAGCACCCTTTGCAGCGTTCCGTGTGGGGCGCGAGGCAACTTGCCCGGCCGTCTCTGGCGAACGAGAATTGCCTGTCGCCTCCGTACTAGCGGCCATGGACTTCAGGGAAATCCCCGTTCGAGAGCTGCGCTTCGGGATGTATGTGACGAAGCTCGACCGCCCGTGGACCGACACCCCGTTCATGTTCCAGGGCTTCGTGCTGCGCACGGAAAAGCAATTCGAGGCGCTGAAGAAGTTCTGCAAAACGGTGTTCATCGATCCGGAAAAGTACGACCGGAGCGCGGAGCCGTCGTGGCAGGCGCCACCGTCGCCGGCCCCGCCGCCGCGCGTCGAGCCCGCGGTAAAAATCCGGGGAAACATGGTCTACAAGGCGACGGCGAGCGTCGAGGTTGAGTTGCCGCGTGCCGCGCGCGCCTTCCGGCGCTCCACGGCCGTCGTCGCCGAAATCAGTCGAGCGGTGCGACAGCAGGGTGGCGCGATCGACAGTGCGCGTGCTCGCCAGGCCTCGGCCCAGATCACCGAAAGCGTGGAGCGCAATCCGGACGCGATTACGCTGCTCGCCAAGATGCAGGAAAAGGGCGGCGGTGTGCTCAACCGCGCGGTCGAAGTGTCGGTCATGATGGCCGTGTTCGGACGCTTTCTGCAGTATTCGCGCGAGCAATTGATGGTGCTCAGTGCGCTTGGGTTGCTGCAGGATGTCGGCAAGCTGCGTCTGCCCGCGGGGCTGCTCGAAAAGACCACGCAGTTCACGACCGAAGAAGAGGCGCTCTACCGCAACCACGTCAACCATTCGGTCGAGATCCTCAGCCAGACCCCCGGGCTACCGCCGGACTTCTCGGGTCTCGCTTCGCTGCATCACGAGCGCTACGACGGTAGTGGCTATCCGCGCGGCCTGCGCGGCAATTCAATCGCGCTGCTCGGGTCGATCGCCGGGTCTGATCGACGCGTACGATATGCTGATCGCGCCCGCGCCCTGGGGCGAGCAGATCTCGCCGTCCGTCGCGTTCGGCGTGCTATTCAAGCAGCGCGGCGTAAAGTTTCCGCCCGGACTGGTCGAGCAGTTCATTCAGTGCATGGGCGCGTTTCCCGTCGGCAGCGTGGTCGAGATGCAGACCGGCGAGATCGGCGTGGTCATCTCGCAGAACCTGGTGCGGCGTCTGCAGCCGCGCGTGATGCTGGTGCGGGACGCGAAGGGCAATCCGATCAATCCAAACTTGGTGCTCGATCTGATGAAGGAGCCGATGGCAAGGGCAGGCGAACCGTACAGAATTCGGCTCACGCTCGATTCGAGCCAAGTCACGATCGATCCAAAGGAGCTCTTCCTTTGAGTGAAGGTGGCGCCAGGGGGCCGGACGATGACCTCGCCGCGGCGATGTGCGGGCGCTCCGCTGGACAGTCGTGCGAGGGCGTGCTGCGTGGAGGGGGCGCTCCCAGGCGCGGGGGTCTCGTCTGTGTGCTCACGTCATAGCCTGGTTTGCCCGTTGATGCAGGACGACCGGGCTTGCCTGATGGGCGGCATGGAACGAGAATTGAGGGGTCGTTTCCACCCGTTCCCTCTCACTGCGTCATGGCATACCGCGAGATTTCCGTCGACGAGTTGCGCTTCGGCATGTACGTGGCGCGGCTCGATCGTCCGTGGACCGATACGCCGTTCATGTTCCAGGGTTTCGTGCTGCGCAGTGAAAAGCAGCTCGAGGCACTGAAGAAGTACTGCAAGAAGGTCTACGTCGACCCGGAGAAGGTCGACCGCAAGGCCGACGAGGAAGCCAACGCGCGCGCCGCGGCGGCGGTGCGCGGCACGACCGTGTACGCGAACATGACGACGGTCGAGGTCGAACTGCCGCGCGCCGAGAAAGCCTACCAGCGATCGACGGTCGTCGTGACCGAGATCAGCGCGCACGGTGCCGACGAAGGGTGTCATCGACAGCGAGCGCACGCAGCAAGCTTCGACCCAGATCACCGAAAGCGTGGAGCGCAACCCGGACGCGATGACCCTGCTCGCCAAGTTGCAGGAAAAGGGTGGTGGCTCGCTTGGTCGCGCGGTTGAGGTGTCGGTCATGATGACCGTGTTCGGGCGCTTCCTTCAGTACTCGCACGAGCAACTCGAGACGCTCAGCCTGCTCGGGTTGCTGCAGGACGTCGGCAAGCTGCGCCTGCCCGAGGCGCTGCTCAACAAGACCACGCCGTTCACTGCCCGATGAAGAAACGCTCTACCGCACGCACGTCAACCAATCGGTCGAGATCCTCAGCAAGACATCCGGCCTGCCGCCCGACTTCCCCGGGCTCGCCTCGCTGCACCACGAGCGCTTCGATGGCAGTGGCTATCCGCGCGGCTTACGCGGCAATGCGATCTCGCTGCTCGGTTCGATCGCCGGACTGGTCGATGCCTTCGACATGCTGGTTGCGCCCGAGCCCTGGGGCGTAAACATGGCCCCGTCGGCAGCGCTCGGCGTACTGTTCAAGAATCGCGGCGAGAAGTTTCCCCCCGGGCTGGTCGAGCAGTTCATCCAGTGCTTGGGCGCGTTCCCGGTTGGCAGCGTCGTCGAGATGCAGACCGGCGAGGTCGGCGTCGTCATTTCGCAGAACCTGGTGCGCCGCCTGCAGCCACGCGTGATGCTGGTGCAGAATGCGAAGGGCGATCCGATCAATCCGCACCTGGTGCTCGATCTGATGCGTGAGCCGATGGCGACCGCCGACGAGCCCTACCGCATCCGGCGTACGCTCGATTCGGGCACGGTCAAGATCGATCCGAAGGAACTCTTCCTTTGAGCGAATCCGGTGCCACAGTGCAGCCTGACGACCTGGCCACTGCGGTTCTCAGCAATTTTCTCGAGCGGCTCGATGCCCGCGTCAAGGCTGCACGCGCGGGCGGCGAAGGGGTCGCGGTGCTGGTGATCGATTGCGGCCTGGTCGACCGCGCTGACGCGGTGTGGGGATTCGGCGTCGGCAACGCGATCCGGTCGCACATTGCAGCGAATCTTCGCGAGGGTGTACTGCGCAGCGAGGACTTTCTTGCAAGCGTCGGGCGCGACGACCTAGCCTGCGTGCTGTCCCCGGTCCACGGCATCGACATGGCGCTGCTCGCTGCCGAGAAGGTGATGCGCGCCGCGGGCGCCTTGCTCTGGGCCGCAGACGACGAGGTTTATGCGCAGCCGACGATCGGTGTCGCGCTGTTTCCCGAGCATGGCGACCAAGCCGAGCTGCTGCTGCAGTATGCGAAGGGTGCGTCGCGTTTCGCGCGTGACCTGCCTGGGCGAATTGCACTGCACGATGCGGCGCGCGCGGCGCGCGATACGGTGCGCTTCCTGGATCGGCACCGTCTGCGCACTGCGATCGCCGACGAAAAACTCGAGCTGCTGTTTCAGCCGCAGGTCGAGCTGCGCTCCGATCGGGTGATGGGAATCGAAGCATTTCTGGCGATGCCCGATGTGCCCGAGGTGATGCGCGCGATTCCTGCGGCGAGGATGTACGCCACCGCCGATTTCGCGGGGGCTGTCGAAACGCTCACTGGATCGCTCCTCAATCGGGCGCTGCGTAACTGCTCTGAATTCCGCTATGCCGCGGGCCTCGACCTGCGCATCGCCGTGAACCTTTCGGCGCGCGTCCTGCTCTGGCCGATGGTGCCGGACCTCGTCGAGCGTGCGCTGCGTACCTGGAGCCTGCGCCCGAGCCGTCTGGTGCTCGAGATCTCGGACGTCGCGGTGCTGCACGATCATGCCGCAGGCGCGCGAGGCGCTCGACCGGTTGAACGCGCTTGGCGTGATGTTGGCGATCGACGATGTCGCGCTCGGCGTCGAGGCGCTGCTCGGGCTGGCACTGCTGCCGTTCCGGGAATTGAAGCTCGACCTGTCCGAAGCGCCGGACCTGGGTGCCGTGCCACAGCACGAACACGTCGTGCGCGCGATGATCGATCTCGCGCACAAGCTGCGGTTCGAGGTCTGCGCGACCGGTGTCGCCGACCCGGCGCTGGCCGAGCGCCTGAAGGCGCTGAACTGCGATTACGCCCAGGGACTATTCAAGGGGCCCGCCGTCCCTGCCGAGCATTTCGTCGAGCGCTACGGATTCGACTTTGGTTAGTGCGCACGCCTGCCTCAGGCGGGCGTGCGCGTCATACAGCGATTGACGGATCCCAAGGCATCGTGATTCTCGAATCAAACACTCCGAACACTCCGCATGAGGTTAGCCATGCAAGCCACCGCAAACCCAGTCCACTGATCTGCGCGGGACCGATCTGCCGAAAATCGCCGCGACGCTCGAGCGCCTGCTGCGCCTGCGCGCGATTCCCTTCGGCATGAAATTGTTCGAATCGGTCGAAGCGATGGAGGCGATTCCCAAGATCCGCCGTCCCGGGTTCGGTGCACACCATGGACCAGATCGTCGCGCAGGCCGCGCGCCTCGGTTGGACGGTCGGTGTGACGACCCAGGACCTCGTTGGCGATCAGTGCCGCTCGGTGGTCGGCCTCGGCGGGCAGGATGACAAGTGGCGTTCGGGCCAGCACATGAAAGGCGTGTGGTTCGCGACGCTCGAGGACGCGGGTCGCCACCAGGCGGCGATGAACGTCGTGCCGCTGGGGACATACGCGGCGGTCGCGGTCTCGCCGCTCGCCAGCGGGCGGCTCGACCCGCCCGACATCGCGCTGTTCTACGCCACGCCGGGCGCGATGATCTACTTCGTCAACGGCCTGCAGTGGTCGGGCTACAAGCGCTTCGACTGGAGCGTGGTGGGCGAATCCTCCTGCGCCGATTCCTGGGGCCGCGCGCTGAAAACGCGCGAGCCGAGCCTGTCGATTCCCTGCTTCGCCGAGCGGCGCTATGGCGGCGTGCTGGACGACGAGATGCTGATGGCGCTGCCGCCGGAGCAGCTCGCGCGGGCGATCGCGGGCATGGAGGCGCTGGCGAAGAACGGCTTTCGCTATCCGTTCTCCCAGTACGGCATCCAGCAAGACGTGCGCGCCGGGATGGCGGTGAGCTACCCCGACCGCAAATGAGCGGCGCCCCGGCCGCAACGCTGCATGGCGTGTTTCCCTATCTCGTCTCGCCGATCGATGCGGGCGGCGAGGTGGATGGCGCGGTGCTGGCGAAACTCTGCGACGACCTGATCGCGCAGGGCGTGCACGGCCTGACCCCGCTCGGCTCGACCGGCGAGTTCGCCTACCTGTCCTGGGCGCAGAAGCGGCGCGTCGTCGAGGTCGTGGTGCAGGCGGCGAAGGGCCGGGTGCCGGTGGTTGCCGGCGTGGCGTCGACGACGATCGCGGATGCGAAATTCCAGGCGCGCGAGATGCAGGCCCTCGGCTGCGACGGCATCCTCGCCGTCCTCGAAGCCTATTTCCCGCTCAGCGACGACGGCGTGGTCGCCTACTTCGAGGCGATCGCCGATGCCGTGTCGCTGCCCGTCGTGCTGTACACCAACCCGAATTTCCAGCGCGCCGACCTCAGCCTGGCGGCGATCGACCGCCTCTCACGGGTGGAGAACATCGTCGCCATCAAGGACGCCTCGACCAACACCGGGCGCCTGCTTTCGATCCTCAATCGCGTCGGCGATCGCATGCAGGTCTTCGCCGCCTCGGCGCACATCCCGGCGGCGGTCATGCTGATCGGCGGCGTGGGCTGGATGGCGGGGCCGGCCTGCCTGGTCGCGCGCCAGAGCGTCGCGCTCTACGAACTGTGCCGCACTGGCGCCTGGCCCGAGGCGATGGCGCTGCAGCGCAAGCTCTGGGACCTCAATCAGGCGTTCGCCAGGCACAACCTCGCCGCCTGCATCAAGGGCGGGCTCGCGCTGCAGGGCTACGCGGTCGGCGATCCGCTGCCGCCGCAGACGCCGCTCTCACCCGAAGGGCGCGGAGAAGTTCGGCGCGCGCTCGAGGCGGTTGGCGCGCTGTAAGCCCGATGGTCACGCTGCTCGGCCGTTCGGGTCTCGGCGCGGCGGCACTCATGGTCTGTTTTTCGGCTGCGGGTGCGCCCGAGGTGCCGCTCAGCGGCGGGCCGGTGGATGGCTTCGAGCCGCTCGAGCAGATCGTGCGCATGCACATGCAGCGCATCGGCGCGCCGGCCGCCACCGTTGCGGTCGGGCGTGGCGACGCGCTCGTTTATGCGCGTGGCTTTGGCTGGGCCGACACGGCGCGCACGCGCCCGGTCGAGCCCGATGCGCTGATGCGAATCGCGAGCGTGAGCAAGCCGATCACCGCGGCCGCGGCGCGCAAACTGATCGATGACGGTCGACTGCGCGCCGACGATGGGGTGCTGGCGCGCCTCGCGTTCGACGACGTGCCCGCCGATCGGCGTTGGACGCGCATCCGCGTGCGGCACCTGATCAACCATCGCGGCGGCTGGGACGCGCATCAACGCGTCGATCCCCTGTTCAGGGTCGACGCGATCGCGCGTCGCATGCATCTCGATCGACCGCCAAGCGCGGACGATGTCGTGCGCTACATGCTGCGCGAGCCGCTGCAGTACGAGCCCGGCACGCGCAAGGTCTACTCGAACTTCGGCTATGTCGTACTCGGGCGCGTGATCGCGCGCGGCGCCGGGACGACCTACATCGACTACGTGCGCCAGCAGCTGCTCGGGCCCTACGGCATCCGCGACGTGCGGCTGGGCCAGACGATCAACGCGACGCGCGACGCACGCGAGGTGGACTACCCAAACGGCGCCGGCGCGTTCAATACCGTGGCGGGCGATTCGGCCGGCGGCCTGGTTGCCTCGGCGCCAGCGCTGGTGCAGTTCCTGCAGCACTACTGGATTGGCGGCGCGCCGCGCAGGCCCGGCACGCGCGGCAACTGGACCTTCTTCGGCAGCCTGCCGGGCACCTCGGCGATGGTACGCCAGCTGCCTTCTGGGGTGAACTACGCCGTGCTGATGAACGCACGGCGCGAGGGCAGCCACAAGGGCGATCAGGCGCGCCTTGCGCGGCGGATGGATGCGGCGGTGGAACGCGCGCTCAACTAGGTGGCAGCGTCGATCGAAGCGCTGCTCCTGTCGACGACTGTCGTCGCGCTCGCCGAGATGGGCGACAAGACGCAGCTGCTGTCCTTCGTGCTTGCGGCGAAGCTCAAGCGCCGTGGACCGATCATTCTCGGGATCTTGGTCGCGACGCTCGCCAATCATTTCTTGGCGGGTACCGTCGGCGTGTGGCTTGCGCGCCTGGTGGCGCCCGAAACTTTGCGCTGGATCGTTGGGTTGTCGTTTTTCGTCTTTGCACTCTGGGCGCTGAAGCCGGATTCGCTCGAGAGCGATCGGCCGTTGCACGGCACGGGGGTGTTTCTGACCACGCTGATCGTGTTCTTTCTGGTCGAGATGGGCGACAAGACGCAGCTTGCGACCGTGGCGCTCGCCGCGCGTTACGACGCGCTCGTCGTCGTGGTTCTCGGTACGACCCTCGGCATGATGATCGCCAACGTGCCGGCGGTGTGGATCGGCGAGGCGCTCACCCGGCGCGTGGACATGAGGGTGATGCGCTGGGTAGCGGCGGCGTTGTTCGTGGTGCTGGGGGTGCTCGCAGTGCTGGTGCCCGGCTGGGGGCAGTAGCGCAACGCCAGACCAGGTGCCTAACCCGTCGGTGCTTCCGGGTGCAGGAGCTTTTCGGCCTTGAGTTCGGCCCAGAACGCGGCGGGAATGTCGCGCCGCAGGTGGGCGAGGTTGTCGGTGATCTGCGACGGCGCGTTCGCACCGGGAATTACCGCCACCACCGCGGGATGAAACAAGGGGAACTGCAGCGCGGCGGCGGCAAGCGGTACCTGGTGGCGCGTGCAAACGGCCTCGATCCTGCGCACCCGCTCGAGCACCTCGGGCTGGGCGGCGCTGTAGCGGTAGAGGGCGCCGCCTGTGGCGCCGGTCGCAAGCACGCCCGAGGCGAACACCGCACCGATGACGACGCTGACCTCGTGCTTGAGGCACATCGGCAGCTCGGATTCGAGCGCGTCCTGGTCGAGCAGGGTGTAGGGCATTGCGACGAGGAAATAGTCCATCGCGAAGCGTTCGAGAAACCGCGGGATCATGCCGAGGTGGTTGATGCCGGCGCCGATCGCCTTGATTTCGCCCGCGCGCTTGAGTTCCTCGAGCGCCTTGAACCCGCCCCCGGCGTCGAGCTGATCGAGGTAGTGCTTGACCGTTGCCTCGTTCTGGTGAAAGCGCAGGTCGAGGTCGTGAATCGCGAGCGCGTCGACCGTATTGAGGCCGAGGCGCTGCAGGCTGTCCTCGTAGGAGCGCATGACCGCGTCGTAGCCGTAGTCGAAGCGCAGCTCGAAATGCAGCCCGCCCTTCCAGCGCGGAAAATCGAAGTGTGCCGGGTCTTTCGGGCGGCGGAACACGCGCCCGATCTTGGTGGTGATGACGAACTCGCCACGCGGCTTGCGCCACAACGCCTGGCCGAGGCGATGCTCGGCAAGGGTGTTGCCGTACCAGGGGGCGGTGTCGAAATAGCGCAGGCCCGCGTCCCAGGCGGTATCGAGCGTGGCCTGGGCCTCGGCTTCGCTCATCAGCGTATCGGGATCGGCGAGAAACACGGTGCCGAGGCCGAAGGCGGGCACGCTGAGGCTGCTGTTGCCCACGCGCTTGCGCGCGAATGGATCGATCGACACGGCGTTTCCTTTCGTGATGCGTTCTCGAAACCGAAGTGTAAGGCGTTTAAAATGCGCGGCTTCGCGCATCGAAGCGCACCGGAGCAGCACGCATGAAACTCGCCATCCTCGACGACTACCAGCGCCTCGCGCTCCGGCTCGCTGACTGGGATCGCCTTAAAAAGCGCGGCGTCGACATCACGGTGTTCCACGATGCGTTCGCCTCCGCAGACGAGGCGGCCGCGAAGCTCGCGCCGTTCGACGTCCTGTGCCTGATGCGCGAGCGCACGCCATTCCCGCGTGCGCTGATCGAGCGGCTGCCGAAGCTGAAGTTCATCGCGCTCACCGGACTGCGTGCACCGAGCCTCGATGCCGCCGCCTGCACCGCGCGCCGCATCCCGGTGAGCAATACCGGCACCGGAAACTCGACCGCGCCCACCGCCGAGTACGCCTGGTTGCTCGTGCTTGCCGCGGCGCGCGACTTCGCGAAGGCCGAGCGCGGCATGCGCGCCGGGCGCTGGCACGACGGCATCGCCGGCGGGACGATCCTGGAGGGCAAACGCCTGGGGCTGCTCGGTCTGGGCAAGCTCGGCGGGCGCCTTGCAGGCTATGGCGCGGCGTTCGGAATGGACGTCGTGGCCTGGAGCCAGAACCTCACGCCCGAGCGCGCGGCCGAGGCGGGCGCGCGCCAGGTGACGAAAGACGAACTGCTCGCGACCGCGGACGTGGTGAGTATCCACCTGGTGCTCTCAGAGCGCACGCGTGGCCTGCTCGGCGCGGCCGAGTTGGCGCGGATGAAACCGGGCGCGATCCTGGTGAACACCTCGCGCGGGCCGATCGTCGACGAGGCGGCGCTGCTCGCCGCGCTGCACAGCGGGCGCCTCGGCCATGCCGCGCTCGACGTCTACGCGACCGAGCCACTGCCCACCGATCACCCGCTGCGCGGGCTCGACAACGTGACGCTCTCGCCCCACCTCGGCTACGTGAGCGAGGACGTGTTCCGCGTCTTTTATGCTGACACGATAGAGAACGTCGAAGCCTGGCTCGACGGCAAGCCGATCCGCGTGCTCAACCCTGAAGCGCTGGCATGAGTCCGACGACCACCACCCTCGTGCTGGTACGCCACGGCGAAACCGCGTGGAACGCCGAAGGCCGCGTCCAGGGGCAGACCGACGTGCCGCTGAACGACGTCGGGCGCGCGCAAGCCGAGGCGCTGGTGCCGGTGCTCGGCGCCGAGCGCTTCGACGCGATGTACTCGAGTGACCTCCTGCGCGTGCGCGAAACTGCGCAGCCCACTGCGCGCGTGCTCGGGCTCGACGCGGCGCTCGACGCCGGCCTGCGCGAGCGGCACTACGGCCAATTCGAGACGCTGACCTACGTCGAATGCGCCGAGCGCTTCCCGGCCGAGTTCGAGCGCTTCCGCGCCAAGGAACTGGATTTCGATTTCGGCACCGGCGAGAGCCTGCAGGCCTTCAATGCGCGTTCGATGGCATGCGTGCGCGCCATCGCGGAGCGTCACCGGCCGCGACGGTGCTGGTCTTCACCCACGGCGGTGTGCTTGAAATGCTGCTACGCGCGGCCACTGCGCGCGGGCTGCGCTCGGCGCGCGACTTCGAGATTCCGAACGCGGCAATCAACCGCTTCGAGCTACGCCGCCGGCCGCTGGACGCTGCGCACCTGGGCCGAGCGCGCTCACCTCGACGCGGCGCTCGACGATTTGCGCGACTGAGCCGGCTGCGCGGCGGCCATTTCTGCCACCAGGCGGGATTTTCGAGCAGCTTCACGGCGGCGAGCGCGCCGAAGTAGAGGAATCCCGCCGCGATGCACGATGTTGGGGTGGCTGACCCACTCGCCCGCGCCCGGGACGCCATAGAAGTGGCCGTGCCGCACAACGCCGAACTTGGGTACCGGTAGCAGCAGCGTGGCGAATACGGCGCCGAGGTAGAAGATCACCGACAGCGCCCAGAGCGCCATCTGGCGGCATCTGCTCGCGGACTTCGGTGCTGCGTCCGAGCACGATCGCGACGAGCTTCGCGCCGATCAGCCACACGAACAGCAGAACCGGCCCCCAGGACTCGAACGCCGCGACATGCCGCCGGCAAACAGCAGGTAGACGCCGCCCAGGCCGAGCAGGATCTTCAGCCGCGTCGCGCGCTCCTGTCGTCACCGCGTCGCCCGAGACCAGGATGCCGAAAAAGGGCCCCGAGTGGACGACCAGGAATTCCACCGTCATGACCAGCATCAACTCGGCGACCAGCGTCTTGCGCCAAGCTAAAGGATCGATCCAGCACCACAGGTAAAGACCGGCGAGCGCCGCGTCGGGCGCTGCGGCGGCGAGCCTGCGCAGGATGCCGAACCGATCGTCGTTCAAACGCTCAGAATCCATGTACCTTTCTTTTTCATCCTTGTACTTTTCGCACGTCTTTTACAGGAGTCTCCACGCATGAGCCAGCAACTCGCGTTCGAAGTCACGCTCCCCGTCACCTACGAGCAGGCGATCGAAAAAACCACCGCCGCGCTGAAAGCCGAGGGCTTCGGCATTCTTACGCGCATCGACGTCAAGCAGACGCTGAAGGAGAAGATCAACGCCGATTTCCGTCCGTACGCGATCCTCGGCGCGTGTAACCCGCCGCTCGCGCACAAGGCGCTGTCGCACGACGGGCAGGTCGGTTTGATGCTGCCCTGCAACGTGACGGTGGAGGCGAAGGACGACAAGACGTCGGTCGTGCGCATCGGCGATCCAAATGCCTTCCTCAAGATCGGCGACTTCGCCAAGGATGTCGTACTGCAGGAGGTCGCGAAGGAAGCGCGTGCCTGCCTCGCACGCGCGGCCGACGCCTTGCAGCGCGCCTGAGCCGGGCCGATGGATACCTCCGCCAAAGACATGCGCGTCCTCGTCACCGCGGGCGCCGCGGGCATCGGCCGCGCGATTGCGCAGACCTTCGTTGCGCACGGCGCACGGGTGCACATCTGCGACATCGACCAGGCTGCGCTCGCGGAATCGAAACAGCAGATGCCCGAGGGTGACCCAGAGCGTCGCCGACGTGGCCAAGCCCGCCGACGTCGATCGCCTGTTCGAGGACACCGTGAAGGTGCTCGGCGGGCTCGACGTGCTGGTCAACAACGCCGGCATCGCCGGGCCGACCGCGAAGGTCGAGGACATGGCGATCGCCGACTGGGACCGCTGCATCGCCATCGACCTGAACGGCATGTTCTATTGCACGCGCAAGGCGATGCCGCTCATCAAGGCGGCGGGCGGCGGCAGCATCGTCAACCTGTCGTCGGTCGCGGGGCGCCTCGGCTTCGCCATGCGTACACCCTACGCGGCGGCGAAATGGGCCGTGGTCGGCTTTACCAAGAGCCTGGCAGTCGAGGCGGGCGCCGACAAGGTGCGCGTTAACTGTATCCAGCCCGGCTACGTCGAGGGCGAGCGCATCGAGCGCGTGATCCACGACAAGGCCAAGGGGCTCGCCATCAGCGAAGACGAGATGCGCCGGCGCATCTTCGACAGCGTGAGCCTGCGCGAATTCGTCAGCGCCCAGGACATCGCCAACATGGCGCTGTTTCTCGCCACCGACGCGGGCAGGCACATCACCGGGCAGGCGCTGTCGGTCTGCGCCGACGTGCGCTACACGATCTAGACGCGGCTTCAGGAAAACAGGTGCTCGAGCACGAGTTGCTTGAAGCCGGTCGCCTCGACCGCGCCCGGGGGCAGCAGGTCCGCGCGTGAGCTGATCACGAGGGGGCCGTGCGCAGCGTCGTCGGTCAGCCGGCCGTGCGAACCCTTGACCGCGTCGGTTGCCTTGAGCGAAATCACGTCGAGCAGGCGTGCGCAGGCCGAGCTTGCGCTTGGCGAGGCGCCAGCCCGGTCGCCAGCATCGGCAAGCGGATCTCCGGGTCGACGAACAGTTCGACCGGGTCGTAGCCGGGCTTGCGATGAATGTCGACGGTGCGCGCGAAGTCGGGCGCGCGGGCGTCGTCCAGCCAGTAGTAGTAGCTGAACCAGCGTGCCGGCCTTCGAGATCGCCACCAGCTCGCCCGAGCGCGGGTGATCGAGGCCGGCGGCCCGCTTGCCGTCTTCGTCCAGCACCCGCTCGACGCCGTCGAGGCGCTCGAGCAGCGCGCGCACCGCGCCGATCCGGCTGCGGTCGTTGACATAGACATGGGCGATCTGGTGGTCGGCCAGCGCGAAGGCGGCGCAGGCGCCCGCATCGAGGATCTCGCGGCCGAATTCCTCGGCGCGCACGGCAATCAGCCCGGCCTCGCGGAGCGCCCGATTGATGTGCACGGCATCGCTCACCGGGGTGATGCCGTACTCGGACACGACGATCACCTCGCGCCCGCTGGCTTCGGCGTCGTCGATCAGGTCGCCGCAGACCTCGTCGATTTCGCTGCAGATCCTGCTGGATCCGTGGATGCGCCGAGGTTCGGGCCCGAGACGCTGCAGGTTGTAGTCGAGGTGCGGCAGGTAGGTCGAGCGTCAGGGTCGGGTTGCGCGTCGCCATGACGTGCAGCGTCGCCTTGGCGATCCACTCGCTCGACGTGATGTCGGCCAGCGGGCCCCAGAACTTGAACAGCGGGAACGGGCCGAGCTTGGCATCGAGTTCGTCGTGCAGTGCGGCGGGATGCGCGTAGTGGTCCGGAATCTTGCGCCCGTCGGCCGGATACATCGGCCGCGGCGTCGCGCTCCAGTCGGCGCTCGAGTACATGTTGTACCACCAGAACATCTTGGCGCAGGTGAAGTCGCGGTCGCGCATCTTGGCCGCGTCCCAGATCTTCTCGCCGTCGATCAGCCGGTTCGACTGGCGCCAGAGCCAGACCTCCGACAGATCGCGGAAATACCAGCCGTTGGCGACGGCGCCGTGGCCGCTCGGCAGGCGTCCCGTGACGAGCGTCGATTGGACCGTGCAGGTCACCGCCGGCGTCACGGTGCGTCAGCGGCACGCAGTGCCGCCGCGTTTGGCGAGGCGCTGCAGATTCGGCGTGTGCGCGCCGACCAGCGCCGGCGACAATCCAACAACCAGAATGACCAGAGTCGGATTCATGTGCGTTGCAGGTCTTGCGGGCGCGTTGCGCCGTCGTCGGGTTGCGTGATCGTCTGGACCTCGGCACATTGATCTCTTCACAACGTGGTTTGCTGGTTTACCGGTTTACGCAACGCGACGAACGAGAAAACCGATGGAAACGCAATGAGCGATGCCGCCCGCACGCTACTTCGCGACTGGCTGCGGCGTCAATTGAGCGAGGCGCAAAAGGCCTGGCTCGACGCGCAGCATACCGCGCTCGCGCGTGAAACCGATGACACGACGCTGCACATCGCGCTCGGCATGGTGCCGCGGCGCCTCGGCAAAGCCGATCTGGAATTGTCGGCGCCCGATCTGCGGCCGCCGATGCGGCGCTTTCCGGGTGGGATCCGCGCGGCTGGAGCGTGACGATGCGGCGCGCATCCTGCTCTTGAGCGGCCTGCCGCGCGGCGACAAGCCGTTTGCGGAACGCTTCCAGGCGCTGTGCCGGACCGCCGACGTAGCCGAGGCGATCGCCCTCTATCGCGGCCTGCCGCTCTATCCGGATCCCGAGACACTCGAGGCGCAGGTCGGCGAAGGCCTGCGCACCAACATTCGCGGGGTGTTCGAGGCCATCGCCCACCGCAATCCCTATCCGCGAAAGGTCTTCGACGAGCACCGCTGGAATCATATGGTGCTGAAGGCACTGTTCGTCGGCAGCCCGCTGGCGCCGATCGACGGGCTCGATGCGCGCGCCAATGCCGAGCTTGCGCACATCCTGTGCGACTACGCCCACGAGCGCTGGGCTGCGGGTCGCCCGGTGCCGTTCGAACTCTGGCGCTGCGTCGGGCCGTTCGCCGACGAGGCGGCGATCAAGGACCTCGCGCGCGTCCTGTCGAGCGGCGAAGACATCGAGCGCCGGGCTGCAGCGCTCGCGCTGGCGGCTTGCCCGAACGCGAACGCGGCAAAATTGCTCACCGGGGTGCCCGCGCTCAGCGCCGAGATTTCCAGCAAGAAACTGACCTGGGCGATACTGCAGTGAACGCCGGTTACTGCATTGGTTACACTTCGACGCGCCGACGCGCGATGGTCGCCCGATTCGAATGGGAGTTCAGCCATGATGTTCATCGACCCGCATGCGCACATGATCTCGCGCACCACCGACGACTACGAGGCGATGGCGGCCGCCGGCGTCGTTGCGGTGATCGAGCCGGCGTTCTGGGTCGGCCAGCCGCGCACCTACGTCGGCTCCTATCTCGATTACCTATCGTCGATCGTCGGCTTCGAGCGCTTTCGCGCCGGCCAGTTCGGCATCCGCCATTACTGCACCATCGGCCTCAACTCGAAGGAGGCCAACAACGAGGCGCTGGCCGAGGGCGTGATGGAAATCATTCCGCGCTTTGCGCTCAAGGAGGGCGTCGTCGCCATCGGCGAGATCGGCTACGACGAGCAGACGGCCCTCGAGGACAAGTACTTCCGGCTGCAGCTCGAGCTCGCCAAGGAGCTCGAGCTTCCGGTGATGATCCACACGCCGCACCGCGACAAGAAGCGCGGCACGACGCGGTCGATGGACGTCTGCGAGGAGCACGGGCTCGATCCGGCGCAAGGTGGTCGTCGACCACAACAACGAGGAGACCGTCGAGGAGACGCTCGATCGCGGCTACTGGGCGGCGTTCTCGATCTATCCGAGCACCAAGATGGGCAATGCGCGCATGGTCGAGATCCTGCGCCAGTACGGCGCCGAGCAGATGATCGTCGACACCGCCTGCGATTGGGGCATCTCCGAGCCGCTCGGCGTGGCCAAGACGGCGAAACTCGCGCTGCAAAGCGGCATCGCCGAAGAAGCAGGTGCGCCTCGCCTGCTACCAGAACGCGCTCGACGCCTACGGGCAGAGCGGCCAGATGAAGGAAGCCGACTGGCTCGACCCGGCGGCGATCGACCAGCGCACCGTGTACGAAGGCAATTCGATTCTCCGTGGCGGACGCGAGCCGCGCGTCGAGAAGCTGACGAGCCGGCGCACAATGGACGATCTGATAATTAAGTAGGCCGCGCGCGTCCCCGTGCGGCGACGCTGGGTCGCGGAATTTCGCGATGTGGATTTTTGTGCGACGCAACCGGCGTGTCGGGCGTTTCAGTATTTCTTCCGACCGCTGAAATTTTCAGTTTCCGCCGACTGACAAGCGCGTTATGATTTTTAGGGGGGAGGCATTGCGCGTCGCGGGGTTTGGTTTTCCGCGACGCTGATCGCGCGACCTGTATGCGACGCAAACGCCATAGAAGAAGCGGTGCGTACGTCATGCGAGTTTCACTATCACCGAGGAGGACAGTATGAACGCAGTCAAAATTGCCGGCGCACTATCCGCGGCCGCGCTGCTCGCGGTATCGAGCGGGCCGGCGCTCGCCGCAGGCCCGAAGGTCAAGCTGGAACCGTTGGTCACGGGCGTCAACGCACCGCTTGCGATGGTGCAGCCCGCCGGCGACAGCCGGATGTTCATCATCGAGCAGTTCGGACGCGTCCGAATCCTGGACAAGGGCAAGCTGCGACCGACACCCTTCCTCGACATTCGCGCCAAGATTCCGGCCCTGTTCCACGATTTCGATGAGCGTGGCCTGCTCGGCATCGCGTTCCATCCGAAGTTCAAGGAAAACGGCAAGTTCTACATCGCGTACAGCGCGCACCTGGATTTCCAGGCCGACCTCGGCCAGATGCTGTGGTACGACCACAGCAACGTCGTCGAGGAGTACACGGTGTCGAAAACGGATCCGAACACCGCGGACCCGAGCACGGCGCGCCGGATCATGACCGACCCCTGGCCACAGTTCAACCATAACGGCCATTGGATCGGCTTCGGCCCCGACGGCATGCTCTACGTCTCGATGGGCGACGGCGGCTACGCCAACGACTGGGGCATCGGCCATAACGTCACGATGGGCAATGGCCAGGACATGACGACGACCCTGGGCAAGATGCTGCGCATCGATGTCGACGCGCGCACGGGCAGCAAGCCCTACGGGATCCCGGCCGACAACCCCTTCGTCGGCAAGAAGGATGTCAAACCCGAGATCTGGGCGTCCGGCCTGCGCAACCCGTGGCGTTGCTCGTTCGACACCGGCAGCGGGAAGCTGTTCTGCGGCGACGTGCAGCAAAACAGCTACGAAACCGTCAAGGTCATCGGCAAGGGCCAGAACATGGGCTGGCGCAGGGTCGAAGGCATGATGCGCTGCTTCGACTACACCAAGCCCGATGACCATCCGGCGAGCTGCGACAAGTCCGGCATCACCCCGGCGATCATCGAGTACAACAACTGCACCGCCAAGCCGCAGGGTTGCAAGGGCATTTCGGTGACCGGCGGTTACGTGTACCAGGGCACGCATGCCGGCTGGAAGGGCAAGTACATTTTCGGCGACTGGAGCAAGTCCTTCGCCGAGATGGACGGCCAGATCTTCATCGGCGAGCGAGAAGGACGGCAAATGGTCGATGGAAGTCGCTGAGGTCGTCGGCATGGCGGGCAAGAAGCCCTACGTGCTCGCCTTCGCGCAGGACAACGCCGGCGAGGTCTATGCGCTGACCTCGATCACGACGGGCCCGAACGGCTCGCTCGACACGATCTACAAGATCGTCCCGGCGCAGTAAGACCGCTTCAAAGGGATTCGTCATCGCCGTGTTCGCACGGCGGCGGCGAGTCCCTGCTTTTTCGTCTCGAACGACGCCCACACCGGGCAATTGGAATATGACGTACCGAACAAATCTGGCGCTGGCTTGTGTGCTCGCTATCGCGTCGGCCTCGGCGATTCCTGCGGGCGATGGGACCAAGGACGTGGTCGTTGCGAAGCAGGCAAACGCCGCGGAAACGGTTCCGAAATTCGACAAAGCCTTTCTCACCGACCCGAAGAACATCGCCGCGGGCGAGAAGGTCTGGCACGCGCAGTGCCGGCACTGCCACGGCGCGAAGGCCTATCCGGGCAAGGCACCCAAGCTGAACCCGGGGCAGCTCGAGCCGGAGTTCATCTTCGATCGGGTGACCAACGGATTTGGCAAGATGCCCTCGTGGAAGGCGGTGTTCTCGCTCGCGCAGCGCAGGAGCGTGGTCGCCTACATCAAGAGCGACGACTTTTGGCCCTGAGCGGACTTGGTCGCGTCGTCATGGACCCGCGGCCTTGCGATGCGCGCTGAACAGCACGACGATCAGGACTGCGAACGTGATCATCATCCCCATGCCCTCGCGCGCGGTTTCCTCGACCCACCAGACGTCCTTGCGCCAGAAGTCCGGCATCGTCGGCCAGTAATAGATGACACCGGCCAGTCCCGCAACGGCGGAGGCCCAGAGCAGTGATTTCCCGGCGGACGAGCGAACGATGGGCAGTCGGAACGCGGCAAGCAGCGCCCAGGTGGCCGGGATCAGGTAGATCGCCATCCAGAGCGGGCCGTCGGGGTCGTTGTATTGCACCGCAACGAACGTGAGCATCAGCAGACCGAGCAGGATGTGTATGGCACGCATAGCGAAGGACCCTCGAAATGATCTGCAGGAATCGGCTCTGAGGATCAAATAGCATCTTTCAGAACACGGACATTTTATTTCCTAAACGCGCTGGCATCGGACAAAATTCAACCGTCGACAGCGACACGATTCGGATACCGGGAATTACGACTCCGCACATTGGCCATGACAGCACAGGCGCGACACGAGCAGATTCCGGCGACCACGCACTGGCAGCGCTTTTCCGTGCCGTATGCGTTTCCCGTGGTCTTTACCGAAGGCCTGTTCGACGCGGACAACCCGGCGCTGCGCGACGCGGTATGCCGGCTGGAGCCCGGTAAGCGGCATCGGATCATCGTGTTCATCGACGACGGATTGGTCGCTGCGCAGCCGGCGCTATTGACGTCGATCGCGGACTATATGCGTCGCCACGCCGCTGCACTCGACCTGGTGTGCGACCCTGTGGCCGTGCCGGGCGGCGAGAAGATCAAGTCGGACCTGCATTTCGTCGAAAGCGTCCAACAAACGCTGTTCGACTGGCACATCGACCGCCATTCATATGTCGTCGCGATCGGCGGCGGCGCGGTGCTCGACGCAATCGGTCTGGTCGCGGCGACTACCCATCGCGGCGTGCGCCACATCCGGATCCCGACCACGGTGCTCGCGCAGAACGACTCCGGCGTCGGCGTCAAGAACGGTGTCAACCTGCATGGCGTAAAAAATTTCGTCGGTACCTTCGCGCCGCCGTTCGCGGTGCTGAACGATCTGAACTTCATCGTCGCGCTCCCCGATCGGGACAAGATCGCCGGGATGGCCGAGGCGGTGAAAGTCGCGCTCATACGCGATGCGGAGTTCTTCGCCTGGATCGAGCGCAACGCGGACGACCTTGCCACGTTCGACCGCGCCGCAATGGCGACCATGATCCGGCGCTGCGCCGAATTGCACATGCGCCAGATCAGCCAGGGCGGCGATCCCTTCGAATCCGGCAGCGCGCGCCCGCTCGACTACGGACATTGGTCGGCACACAAGCTGGAGAGCGTGACCCGCAATCACGTTCGCCACGGCGAGGCCGTGGCGATCGGCATGGCCCTCGACGCGCGATACGCGGTGCTGATGGGGCTGCTTGCCGAAGGTGAAGAACTGCGCATCTGCGCACTGCTGGAGTACCTGGGGTTCGACCTGTGGCATCCGGCGTTGCTCAAGAACGGCACGAGCGGCGAACTCGTCATTCTCGAGGGCTTGCGTGAATTCCGCGAGCACCTGGGCGGTGAGCTGACGATCACCCTGCTCGCCGGGCTCGGCGTCGGCGTCGAGGTGCACGAGATCGACCACGCGCGCATGGGTCAGGCCCTCGCCTGGCTCAGGGATCGCGCGAGCGCCTGATGCGTCTTGCGGCCAACCATGGTCACCTGACGTATTGCACCAACATCCACGCGGGCGAGCCGCTGGATGAAGTGATGGCGAGCCTCGCGCGCCACCTGCCAGAGATCAAGGCGACGGTCGCCGGCGCGCAGGCGCTGGGTGTCGGCCTGCGCCTGGGCAACGCGGCCGCGAGCGGACTGCGCGACCGCGGCGCGCTCGCCGAACTGCGGCGCTTTCTGGCCGACGGTGGCTACTACGTCTTTACGCTGAACGGCTTTCCCTACGGCGCGTTCCACGGCCGCACGGTCAAGGAAGACGCCTACAAGCCCGACTGGAGCGACCCGGTCCGCCAAACCTATACCGACCAGCTCGCGGACCTGCTGAGCGTTCTCCTGCCCGAGGGCCAGGCGGGGAGCGTCAGCACGGTGCCGTGCACCTTCAAGCCCTGGGCGAAGGGCCGCATCGAAGCGATCACCGAGCATCTGATTCGCCATGTCGCCCACCTCGTCAGGATCGCGCAGCGCAGCGGCAAGCAGATATCGCTCGCGCTCGAGCCCGAGCCCTACTGCTATCTCGAGACAATCGAGGAGGCGGTCGAATTCTTCAACGACCGGCTGTTCGCGAAGCCGGGGATCGGCCGTCTGGCGGCGCTCGCCGGGCTTTCGTTGGCAGAGGCGGAAAGCGCGATGCGCGCCCACATCGGCCTGTGCTACGACGTCTGCCATGCGGCAGTCGAATTCGAAGATCCGAAAGCGAGCATTGCCCGATTGCGCGCCAACGGCATCCTGATTGCCAAGCTGCAGCTCAGCTCTGCACTCAAGATCGCCACGGTCGATGCGCAGAGCGCCCGGCACCTCGCCGAATTCGACGAACCGGTCTACTTGCATCAAGTCGTCGAGCGGGCCAATGGTTCGTTGCGCCGCTACGTCGACTTGCCGCAGGCCCTCGCCGAATCGTCGCGGGCGGCGGGCGCCGAATGGCGGGTGCATTTCCACGTGCCGATCTTCCTGGCGGAGTTGGCGCATTTCGGAACCACCCAGTCCTTCCTGACCGAGATCCTCGCCCTGCATCGCGCAGAACCAATCAGCCAGCACCTGGAAGTCGAAACCTACACCTGGGACGTGCTGCCCGCGTCCTACCGGAACGTGGGATTGAGCTCGGCAATCGCGCGCGAGCTGAACTGGGTCAAGACGCAGCTCGAGCAGTGACGCCGCTCACCGCGCTCAAGCTCGGGCGGGTATCGAATCTGCCGACCGTCTGGACGAACACGCTCGCCGGCGCCGTGCTGGCCGGCGCGAGTGGTTTCGGTGTCGAGTTCGTGGTGATGTTGCTTGCGTTCTCGCTCCTCTACGTCGGCGGCATGTTTCTGAACGATGCCTTCGATGCCGCCATCGATGCGCGCGAGCGGCCCGAGCGCCCGATCCCCTCGGGCGAGATCAGCCGCGGCGCGGTGTTCGCCTGGGGTTTCGGTGCGATGGCGGGCGGAGTCGCGTTGCTGGCCTGGGTCGGATTCGGCTTCGTGCCGCGTACCGGTGTCTGGCCGGTACTCGGCGGCCTCGCGCTCGCGGCGGCGATCACCTTCTATGACGCCTTCCACAAGAACAATCCCCTCAGCCCGGTCTTCATGGGCCTGTGCCGGGTGCTGGTGTATGTCGCGGCGGGCCTGTGCTACGCGAGCACGCTGGCGTTGGAGGTCTGGATCGGTTGTGGGCTGATGCTGTGCTACCTGATCGGCCTGACGTACATCGCGAAGCAGGAGAATCTCGCAAAGGTCGAGAACCTCTGGCCGCTGATATTCCTTGCCGCGCCGGTCGCCTACGGCGTCTGGCTCGGCACGATGCAGGGCGCGGTGCTGTGGTTCTGGCTGTTGTTTACCGCCTGGGTCCTGGTGGCGCTATGGTTCCTGCGCCGACGCCGCAAGGGCGATATTCCGCGCGCCGTGGTCAGCCTGATCGCGGGCATCTCGCTGCTCGATGCGGTCCTGATTGCGGGGACCGGGTCGATTGCCTTCGCCGGTTTCGCGCTCGCGGGTTTCGGGCTGACGCTTTTCTTTCAGCGCTACATTTCCGGAACCTGATGCGGAGACCGTCCAAGCACGCTAGGCGTTCTGACCGAGCAGTGCACGCGCGAGGCGCGGGTGCGCGTTGAAGCGGCGGATGTAGTCGTACTCGCTTGCGGCCGCCTTGGCGCGCACGATCTCGACCAGCGCACGCTGTCTGCGCGCGGCCAGCGCGCAATGCCGGGTAGTGAAACGATGAGCGGCGCCCAGCGCCGCCAGGCGCGCTTTTCTTCGATGCGCCATCCGGCGAGCGAGCGCAGCCCGGTTTTCGCGCACGCCTCATCGATGCAGGCCTGGATCGCGGCGGCACGGTCTGCGCCGCGCGCGGCGAGCGTGCTCGAGACGCGTTCGCCGATTTCGGCAAGCGGCGGTCGCGGGCAGGGGCGCGCGGATCGAGTTCGAAGAACAGGTGCCACCCGGCCAGGCGGCGCAAGGTCGCTTCGTTCGTGCGGCTGCCGGGGCGCGCGGCGATGCGCTGCGCCTCGCGTCGCGCCAGTGCGCGGGCAGCAGCGGCGCGCGGGGCGAAGCCGAGCTTGCGGTAGAACCACCAGGCACCGGATTCGATACCCTCGTCGTTGTCTTCGCCAAGCTGGTAGGGCTCGATGGTGAAGACGTCGGCACCGAGCACGTGGTGCGCCATTGCGAGCATGCGTCCGAACACATGGGCCGCTTCGCGCCACGGAAGGTGGCAAAGCTGTTGAACGAGATCGCGACCGAACGCCCGGCGACATCGAGCTGGATGTAGCCGATCGGCACACCGTTCTGCAGCGTGAGCGCGCCGAATACAGCGGCGATCGGGGCGCGTCGCTCGGGAATGACGCCGTTCAGCGCGAACGCAAGTCCTCCGGACTCGTGCACGATGCGCAGCGTCGCGCGCATCGCCGTAGGCAAAGGCGTCGAGGTCGCGCTCGCGCGTGAGCATCGCGGCGCGCGCGAGCGCGATCAGGGTCTCGCCTTCGCGCGCGCTCACCGTTCGCACGCGCTGCGGTGCGCGGCGGATCTCGGCGCGCAGGTCGGGCCGCACGCGGCGCAGGGGCGTGCGTTGATAGACGAACGGGCCCGTCGCGTGATGCGCGAGCGTGCGCGAGGGCGTGCTCGCGTGCCGGGGCGAGCGCGTAGACCGGTTCGATCGCGTCGTGGAAGGCTTCGCGCGTGCGGCCGTCGCCGGGAAGCGCGTCGATCAGGTGCATGAAGAAGGTCTGCGTCGGTCGCCTTCTTCGGGCGCAGGCGGTCGAGCGCGTCGAAGCCCGGGGGCGGCGCTCGCGCACCCATTCGGACTCGGCCGAGGTGAGCAGTACTGCGAGCGTCGCTTCGATGCGTCGCGCGGCGACCGCGTCGTCACGGTCGATGCTGACGCTGCGCCGGCCAGCGGCGCGCAACCCAGCGCAGCATCGGCCAGAAGTAGGCGTGGCGGATCGTGGTGCCGGCGATGCCGCTGTTCTCGAGCGCGTGGCGATGCGCGCGCAGGTCGCGACGACGCGAGAAGGCCGACAGCATGCGCAGCACCTGCGCGCGCAGGCGGGCGTCGTCCGGATAGGCGCGCAGGAAGCACAGCACTTCGTGCAGGCGCATGACCTGGCGCGCGCTTTGCAGGTGCGTTCGCGCGAGGCGTTCGAGCAGCACACGCTTCGCGGCCGCCGGCGCCCGCGCCATAGCGATCCTTGATGCGTTCGAGCGATGCGAGCTGCGATGGCGGACATGCGAAACGATCCTAGCATGCAGCTGCGCAAGGCTCGGATCGGCGTACTCGGCTACACTGCGCGCTTCATTCGCGAGGTCGCTTCATGGCGACGAGAAACCTGAGGCAGCGCCGGCGCAACGCATCGCGATCGTTGGCGCCGGACTCATCGGGCGCGCCTGGGCGATCGTCTTCGCGCGCGCCGGCCACGCGGTGACACTGACCGACACCGCGCCGGGCGCGACGCGCACCGCGCTCGAGTGGATCGAGCGCACGCTCGAGCGAGATGCACGGCTACGGGCTCATCGACGAAGCCGCCGCGCGGTGCGCGCACGCGTACGCGCGCGGGTTCGCTCGCCGATGCACTGCACGGCGTCGCCTACGTGCAGGAGAACGTGCGCGAGACGGTCGAGGCGAAACGGGAAATTTTCGCCGAGATGGATCGACTGCGCAGCGCCGGATTGCGTTCTGGCCAGCTCGACCTCGTTCATCCCGCATCGGCGTTTTCCGAAACGCTCGCCGGGCGTGCGCGCTGCCTGGTCGCACATCCGGTCAATCCGCCGCACGTGGTGCCGGTGGTCGAACTCTGCCCGGCGCCGTGGACCGACGCCGCGGCGCTCGAGCGCGCCCGTGCACTGCATGCGGCGCCGGGCAGGTCCCGGTGATCGTGCGACGCGAGATTCCGGGCTTCATACTCAACCGCCTGCAGGCCGCACTGGTCTGCGAGGCGGTGCGCCTGTACGAGGACGGCGTCGCCTCGGCCGAGGACATCGACAAGACGGTGCGGGACGGACTGGGTCTGCGCTGGTCGTTCATGGGGCCGATGGAGACGATCGACCTGAACGCGCCCGGCGGCGTGGCCGACTACGCCGCGCGCTACGGCGCGACCATGGTCGAGATGAACCGCGCGCAGACGCCGCGCGACTGGGATGCCGCGGCGCTCAAACGCCTCGAGACCGAGCGGCGCAGCCTGCTCGGCGCCGGACCAGCTCGCCGCGCGCGCCGCGTGGCGCGACCGGCGCCTGATGGCGCTCGCCGCGCACAAGCGCAAAATTTCGACAGGACAACGATTCCGCTTCCTAGGAGACAAGGCGCATGTCCGCACCCCAAGGCAAAGTCATCATCACCTGCGCGGTAACCGGTTCGATTCACACCCCGACGATGTCGCCGCATCTGCCGATCGCGCCGCAGGAGGTCGCCAAGGCGGCAATCGGCGCGGCCGAGGCGGGCGCTGCGATCGTGCACCTGCACGCGCGCAATCCTCAGGACGGCAGCCCGTCGCAGGACCCGGACCTGTTCCACGAGTTTCTGCCGCAGATCGCGGTCGCCTGCGACGCCGTGATCAATCTCACCACCGGCGGTGCCGCGACGATGACGATCGAAGATCGGCTGCGCCCTGCACTCGAACTCAAGCCCGAGGTCGCCTCGCTCAACATGGGCTCGATGAATTTCGGCCTGTACGAGATGCTCAAGCGCTACAAGGACTTCAAGTACGACTGGGAAAAGCCGTATCTGGAAGGCAGCGACGATCGTATCTTCAAGAACAGCGTTCAGGGACATTGCCTACATCCTCGAGTCCTGCGCGGCGAACGATACGCGTTTCGAGATCGAGTGCTACGACATCGGGCACCTGTACACGGCGGCGCACTTTCTCGATCGCAAGCTGGTCAAGCCGCCGTTGTTCATCCAGTCGGTGTTCGGTATTCGCGGCGGAATCGGCGCGCACCCCGAGGACGTGCTGCACATGAAGCGCACCGCGGACCGTCTGTTCGGCGATGCCTACTACTGGTCGGTGCTCGGCGCGGGGCGCAATCAGATGCAGACCGCGACACTATCCGCGGTCATGGGTGGCAACGTGCGCGTCGGGCTCGAGGACAGCCTGTGGCTCGGACCGCGGGCGCCTCGCGCAGTCGAACGCCGAGCAGGTCGCCAAGGTGCGGCGCGTGCTCGAGGAGCTCGGCCTGGCGGTCGCAAGCCCCGACGATGCGCGCGAGATGCTCAAGCTGAAGGGCGCGCGCAACGTCGGGTTCTAGCCTCAGGGTCGCTCGAGCGGCGGCTCATCCATCGCCGCGACCTGCTCGCGCAGTTCCAGGATCCGATCCTGCCAGTAGCGCGGCGTGCCGAACCAGGGGAAGGCCACCGGAAAGGCAGGGTCGTCCCAGCGCCGCGCGATCCACGCCGAGTAGTGCAGCAGGCGCAGCGTGCGCAAGGGTTCGATGAGCAGCAATTCGCGCGCGTCGAATTCGCAGAAATCCTCATAGCCACGCAGCACGGCGGCGAGTTGGCGCTGCATCGCGTCGCGCTCGCCGGAGAGCAGCATCCACAGGTCCTGCACCGCGGGGCCGCTGCGGCAGTCGTCGAGATCGACGAAATGGGGACCGCCGCGCGTACCCGCGCGATCGTCGAGCGGCGTCCACAGGATGTTGCCCGGATGGCAGTCGCCGTGCAGACGGATCGCTGCGACGCCTCGCGGTCTGCGTCCCAGAAACGCTCGATCGCGTCGAGCGCGAGCGCGGCGATGCTCGACCAGGCGGCGCGCGACTCGGGCGGGAGGAGGTCGCTTTCGAGCAAGAAATCGCGCGGCTCGTGGCCGAAGGTCTGTGGATCGAGCGCAGGGCGCGCACGAAACGGCTGCGTCTTGCCGACCGCGTGAATCCGGCCGAGGAAACGCCCGATCCATTCGAGCACCTCGGGGTCGTCGAGTTCGGGCGCGCGCCCGCCGCATGCGCGGGGCGACCGCGAAACGGAATCCGGCGTGCTCGAACAGCGTCTTGCCGTCGCGCACGAGCGGCGCGACCATTGGAATTTCACGTGCGGCGAGCTCGAGCGCGAAGGCGTGCTCCTCGGCGATCTCGTCGTCGCGCCAGCGACCCGGTCGGTAGAACTTGGCGACGACGCTCGCGCCGTCGTCCAGACCGATCTGATAGACGCGGTTCTCATAGCTGTTCAGCGCGAACAGCCGTCCATCAACCGGCCAGCCCGCCTGCTCGAGCGCGTCGAGCACGCAGTCGGGCGTGAGCGTCGGAGTAGGGGTGCGCCGCTCGGTCATCGTCCGATTCTACGGTGCGCTCGAGCGGCTTGCGCTAGACTTGCGCCGCGAATGCCGGAGCTCGATGAACACGCCGCGATTCCGTCGTCGAGATCGACGATTTGCACTTCCGCTATGGCGACCTGCCGGTCTTCAACGGGCTGTCGCTCGTCGGTGCCGCGCGGCAAGGTGGTGGCGATTCTTGGCGCGAGCGGCTGCGGCAAGTCGACGCTGCTCAAGCTGATCGGCGGCCAGCTGCGCCCCGCGCGGGGCCGCATCGGCGGTGCACGGCGAGAACGTGCCCGACCTCGACGCGGACGCACTCTACGCGCTACGCCGCGGCATGGGCATGATGTTCCAGGCGAGCGGCCTGTTCAGCGATCTGTCGGTCTACGAGAACATCGCGTTTCCGATCCGCGAGCATTACGACCTGCCCGAGGAACTGATTCGCCCGCTCGTGCTGATGAAGTTGCACGCGGTGGGCCTGCGCAACGCGCACGCCATGATGCCGGGCGATCTGTCGGGTGGCATGACGCGGCGCGTGGCGCTCGCGCGCGCGATCGCGCACCGACCCGCGCCTGGTGATGTACGACGAACCCTTCGCGGGCCTCGATCCGATCACGCTCAACGTGATCGCGACACTGATCCGGCAGCTCAACGACGCGCTCGGCACGACCTCGATCGTGGTGACCTACGACGTGAGCGAGTCGCTCAAGGTGGTCGACTACGTGTACGTGATCTCGGACGGTGTGGTGGTCGGCGAAGGCACGCCGCAGGCGGTGCTCGCCTCCGAAGGATCCCTACCTCAACCAGTTCCTGCGTGCGCTACCCGACGGGCCGGTGCGCTTCCACTTCCCGGCGCCGCCGCTCGGCGCAGGCGCTGCGAGCTCGACCCGGTCAGCCCTTCGGAATGAAGCTGAGCGCCACGCCGTTGTTGCAGTAGCGCAGCCCCGTCGGCGGTGGCCCGTCGTCGAAGACGTGGCCGTGATGTCCACCGCAGCGGATGCAGTGATACTCGGTGCGCGTCATGAAGAGGAGCTTGCGGTCGGTCTTGGTGCCGACCGCGCCCGGGATGGTGGTGAAGAACGACGGCCAGCCGGTGCCGCTGTCGAATTTCATCGCTGAGGTGAATAACGGCAGGCCGCAGCCCGCGCAGGCGAACACGCCGGCGCGCTTCTCGCGGTCGAGCGGGCTGGAGAAGGCGCGCTCGGTGCCTTCGTCGCGCAGGACATCGAACTGCACCGGCGTCAGGCGCTGTTTCCATTGCGCCGCCGAAAGCGCGAGCTTGTCGGTAGGCGCGGGCACCGTGCGGCCCGGGGCGAGCAGGCTGCGCCAGTCGGCCTGCAGGGCCTGGACCTCCTGCATGTTTCCGGGCAGGGCGGCGGCGATGCGGCGGCTCAGCGCCGCGAGGGGCAGTGTGGCGAAGCAGTGCAGCGAGGAATGGACGGCGTTTCATGGCAGGCTCCCTACGAAACCGTCGAATGACGGGACTGTCCGTGAGTCGTCGGGCGACGTAAATCCTGACAGCGAAAGATTACCCGGTCCTCGCGCGCCTGCGCCGTTGCTGGCGCTCGAGCAGCCACCGCGGTTTGCGATGCTGAAGGATGCTCGTGATTCTGCGCATAAAGGGGTCGGGGCGCGACAGCGTCTTGACCTGACGCGCGTGAGCGATCCGGGTGTGTGGATGCGCGTCGAGCCGCTCGACCAGATCCCAGACGTCCTGCTCGCCACTCACCCAGAGCGCGGGGTCCATGCTGCGCAGGTCGTAGGCACGCGAGTATTCGCGCAATGTTTTGCGGCCGCGCTTGTTGGTGTACTCGTGAAAGTACGACATCGCGAGTTCGCGCAGGCTGCGGTACACGGGGTCGCGATCGCGCAGGATTGCGCTGTTGGTTTTTGACAGCGCGCCCCAGCAGCCGTTGCGTCGATACAGCGCGACAACGTGGTCGACGTCCCGCTCGGCGCGCAGATCGAGCAGCAGCGGCGGCTCGCCCTGCACCCAGAGCGCCGCCGCGGCCAGCATGGCCGCCTCGATGCAGTGCGCGCTGCGTTCGCGCAGCACCACGCGCACGGACCGGCAACTGTCGCCGTCGCGCTCGAAATTCTGCTTCAGGGCGTAAAGAAAGGCCTGGATCTTCTGCGGCGACTCGAGCCGTCGCAGCACGCGCGAACTCGGCTGCAGACAGGCCGAGGTCTTCGCGCCGCGCCCTGCGTCGCCTCACTTCGGGAGCATCGAGGCGAACAGCGTCGCCGTTCCGAGGAAGGTGAAAAAGCCGAACACGTCGGTCACGGTGGTGAGAATAATCGAGGACGCGGTCGCCGGATCTTGCCCGAAGCGCTGCAGCAGAATCGGCACCAGCGCGCCGGCCAGGCCTGCGACGACCATCGAACACACCATCGCGATCACGATGACCAGCACCAGGCCGAGCGATCGGCTCCAGACATAGACGCCGAGCGCGGTGGTTGCGGCAACCGCGATGCCGTTGGTGAGTCCCGCCCAGGCTTCCTTGCCGATCATCTGCGGCCAGTGGCGCAGGCTGATCTCGCGCAGGGCGAGGCCGCGCATCGTCACCGCGAGGGCCTGCGCGCCCGCATTGCCCGACTGGCCGGCGACGACCGGCAGCAGCACCGCGAGCGCGGTGAACTGCGCGATCAGACCTTCGAACAGGCCAACGACGGCGGCGGCGAGAAACGCGGTGAGCAGGTTGATCTGCAGCCAGGGCAGGCGCTTTTTCACGGCGAAAAAGGACGTCGAAGGTCGCACGCTCGTCGCCGCTGACGCCGACCATGCGTCTGGATGTCGACGCTGGTTTCCTCCTCGATCGCCGAGACCAGGGCGGCCTGCCGGATGACGCCGACCAGGCGGCCCGCCTGATTGATCACGGGCAGTTCGGTGACATCGGATGGTGCTGCAGAATCGCGGCAACGTCTTCGCGCGGATCGATGTCGCGCACCGTCGCGACCAACGGGCGCGTGAGCTCGCGCAGCGGCGTGTCCTCCTCGGCGACCGCGAGTTCCTGGATCTCGATGCGGCCGCTCAGCCGCCCCTCGCCGTCGACCACGAACAGTTCGCGCAGCGTCTTGCGCCGGACGCTGCGCAGGCGCGTGAGCGCCTCGCCGACGGTGGCGTCGCCGCGCACCGGCGTGATGCGCGGATCCATGATGCGGCCGGCGCTGTCGGCCGGGTACAGCAGCAGCGCCTGCAGCTCGGCGGCGATCTGCGCGAACCAGCAGGCCGAGCAGCCGCGTGCCGCCTCGGCTCTCGATCTGGGCGAGCACTGCGGCGGCCTGCGAGGGGTCGGTTTCGCTGAGCAGATGACGCCGAGGGCGTCGGGCGCGCGCTGCACCGCGGCCGCGGCGACGTCCGGCGGCCATCGCCTGCCAGGTCCGTGCGGCGGCGTTCGGCGGTACCGAGGCGAGCAGCTCGACCGCGTCGTCGACGTTCCATCGCCTCGAGCTGGCGCGCCGCTTCGACGGGTAGTCGAACAGGAAGCGGCGGTGCAGCGCGTCGACCGCGGGCAGCGCGTCAGTATTCATCGCGCGCGCCCCTCGACCGAGCGGTATCGTCGGCAGCGCGGCGACGGCGGCGCCGACGACGCCGGAGATCGCCTGCCAGTAGCCGTTCGCGATCACGCGCCAGCCATCGTCGGCGTGCTCGGTCGGACGTCGTCAGCGATCGGTTGCGCGCGAGCGCACGCAGCAGCGTCGCACGGCGCAGCACGCCAACCAGGCGCTCATCGCCTCGACGACCGGCAGCCCGGCGGAATGCTGCCAGCCGCGGTGCGTCGCCGCGCCGCCCGAGCGGCGAGGCCGCCGGCAGCACTGCGGTCGGTTTGCGGGTGATCGTTTCGAGCGCGACCTGCGCGGGCGCACGCAGCAGCGTCGCGAGGTCGATGCTGCCGAGCAGGCGCTCGCCGACACCGACGAGTACACTCTCCTCGACCAGCGTACCGCTGCATCGCGCGCACGCGCAGCAGCACGTCCTCGACCGCGGTGTCGCCGGGCAGTGCGACGACGTCGGGGTCGGTCCAGGCGCCGACCGAATCGTCCGGGTAGCCGAGCAGCAGGCGCGAAGCGATCGCGGTCATCGTCGGCAGGCTCGGCGACGAGCCGCGTGCGGCGCCCCTCGGGTACGTGACGCAGCACGCTGAACGCCGGCTGCGTGCCGAGCGCGGAGAGCAGCGCGACGGTCTGCGTCGTCCGCCAGTTCGGCCAGGATGCGGCCGGCGGCGATCGGCAGCATCGCGCCGAGCGTCGGCGCCAGCGCGCGTGCCGGCAGCGCGGCGAAGAAGGCGGTGGCCTGCGCGGTCGGCAGGCGCTCGAGCACGCGCGCGGCGTCTCCCGGGTGCGCCTCGATGTAGGCGAGGGTGAGGCGCTCGGTCTCAGCCATCGCCGCCGGTCCTTGGTCAGCAGCACGATCGGCTCGTCGTGGTACAGCCCGCCGGGCAGCGTCACGCGCCCGTCCGCGGTCTCCAGCACCATGCCGGTCGCGTTCAGCTCGAGGATGCGGCCCTCGTGCCCGGCGACGCGCACGCGCTGGCCGACTTCGAAGGCCTGGCGCAGGTAATGCCCGCCGATCAGGTTCGCGACGTAGCTGCGTGCGCCGAGGCTGGCGGCGATCGCCGCGCCGCCGGCGACGGCGAGGAACACCGCCGCCGCGATGATCGCGAGAAAGGTGATGCGAATGCCGATCTGCTCGGCGCCGACCAGGATCGCGGCGACCAGCACGCTGCCCTGCACGACGCGCGCCACCACTTCGCGCTGCGCGGCCGGCAGGCGCGGCGTCGCCGCGCGCACCAGGTCGGCGGTGAAGCCGGAGAGCACGTAGCCGGCGGCGATGATCAGCAGGCCCGCGGCGAAGGTCGGCAGGTACTCGATCAGGCGCCCGATCCAGTCGGTGAACACCTGCAGGCCGAGCACGTGCAGCGCGGCGGCGACGAAGAACAGCAGCACCAGCCAGTAGACGATCGCGCCCAGCACCACCGCCGAGCGGCCCATGCGCAGCTTCTCGGCCGTGCGCGGCGCCAGCGTGCGCACGAGCAGCGTGTCGATGAGCATCGCGCCGCGCGCGGTCACCGCGCGCAGCAGCCGCGCCAGCACCCAGCCGGCGAACAGCAGCAGCACCGCGCCGAGCACGCTCGGCACGAACGTGACCAGGCGCTCGAGAATCGTCGCGGCGGCGTTGGTGATCGCTTTGCCGAGGTCGTTCATTGGTGCTTAGTGGGGGCCCGGTGCGCGCAGGTTATCACTGCGCGCGGATTCTGGGGGCAGATGAACGCTTGACGCCCAATCCAATGCGGCAAGCCGATTCGGTTTTTACCGGTCTCCGGTCTTAGGAGGGTTCGCGTACGCCTTCGCCGGAGCGAAGGCTCTTTTTGTCTCCGGTTTTCGGAGGGCCCGCTGCGCGAACCCTGCAGGCCTTCGCGCTCAGGACGAATGAAAGCAGTAGCTGTCCATGGCGAGCGCGCCGGACTCGATGCCCTGGTGGACGCGCATGACACGGTAGCCGTCCGCCGCCGCGCCGAGCGCGACGAACAGCGGCAGGAAATGCTCCTCGCTCGGATGCGCGCGGTCGCGCCTGCGGCGCCTGCGCGCGATAGTCGAGCAGCGCGTCGAGGTCGCGCGCCGGCGAGGCGCGCGTCGATCCAGTCGCGGAACGCCGCACATAGGCGAGCGGCGCGGCCGCCTCGCCGCCCGGGCGTGCGGTCGCGCAGGTTGTGCGTCATGTGGCCCGAACCGACGAGCAGCACGCCTTGCGTCGGCGAGCGGACGCAGCGCGCGGCCGAGCGCGAGGTGATGCGCGCTGTCCTGCCGGGGCTGAACCGCAAGCTGCAGCACCGGAATGCCGGCGTCCGGGTACATGTGCAGCAGCGGCGACCAGGCGCCGTGGTCGAGGCCGCGGTCCGGGTCGATGCGACCTCGACGCCCGCCGCTTCGAGCAGCGCGACGCGCCCGCGCCGCGACCTCGGGCGCCCCGGGCGCGGCATAGCGGAGGCGGTACAGCGGCTCGGGAAAGCCGTAGAAGTCGTGGATGGTTTCCGGCTGCGCGCTGCGGTGAGCGCGGGCTGCGCGGTTTCCCAGTGCGCCGAGACGATGAGCAGCGCGCGCGGACGCGGCAGCGTCTGCGGCGAGCCGGATCCAGCTCGCGCCGGCCGCGCCGGCTTCGAGCGCGTGCAGCGGCGAGCCGTGCGAGATGAACAGCGTCGGCAGCCGGGCCTGCGCCGCCGCCGGCGCGGGCCCGCCGCTGCGGCGCTCACCGCGGCGGCTGCCAGGTGTAGGGCGCCTCGACCGGCTTCGCGAGCATGCGGATCATGCGCAGCGCCGACTCGCGGCCGCGGTAGTAGCCGGGCACGAGGATGGTCTCCGAAAAGCCCATCGCACGGTAGAACGCGCGCGCCGCTTCGTTGTTCGCGCGCAGCTCGAGGTGCAGGCTGCGCACGCCCGCGGTGCTGCGCCGAGACCACCAGCCAGTCGAGCAGGCGCCGGCCGATGCCGTGGCGGCGGTGGGTCGCGCGTACCGCGAGCAGGACGAGGTGCGCGCGCTCCTCGCTGAATTCCATGATGGCGAAACCGGCGAGCCCGTCGTTCTGCGCGGCCGCCGTGTCGGGCGACCAGGGTGACGGTGTCGCGGTCGTCGATCGCGCGCAGGATGCGCCCGGCGTCGTACTTCCAGCCGAGCCCCGACTCGACCAGGTCGCGCGACATTTCGGCGATCGCGCGTGCGTCGCGCGTCACCGCCAGCCGGAGCGTGATCGCGTGTGCCGTCATGGATGCGGATTGTGCCACGACTGCGCGCCGTGCAAACGCAACGCGGCGGCGGCGTCGGTTCGCGGCGGCTTGCGGTTAAACTTGCCGGCTCGAAGGGGCCTGGCGGTCCGAAAGGACTCGCGGCATGCGACCCAACCTGCTGGTCATCCTGGTGGACGACCTGCGCTACGACGAGTTCGGCGCGGGCGGCCATCCCTACATGAAAACGCCGCACATCGACCGCATCGCGCGCGAAGGCGCGCTGTTCGAGCGCGCGTTCCACACGACGCCGATCTGCTCGCCCAACCGCGCTTCGGTGATGACCGGGCAGTACGCCAGCCGCCACGGCGTCATCGACAACGTCGCGCGCGACGCGATGAGCCACGGCCTGCCGAACTACCACCTGCAGCTGCAGAGGCTCGGCTACGAGACCGCGCACATCGGCAAGTGGCACATGGGCAACGACGGCATGCCGCGCCCGGGCTACGATCACTGGCTGTCCTTCGACGGCCACGGCAGCATCGTCGATCCGCGCCTGAACCACGGCGGGCGCTACCGCGCAGCACCGCGGCTACATCACCGACATCCTGAACCGCCACGCGGTCGATTTCGTTCGCGGCGCGCGGCAAGCGGCACGCGGGGTGGCGCGCAAGCCCTGGTCGCTGTTCCTCGCGCACAAGGCGGTGCATCCGGACGCGCACCAGGCGGCCGACGGCACGTTTCGACATGGCGCGCTTCGGCGGCTACATCCCGGCGCCGCGCCATCGCGACCTGTATCGCGGCGCGACGCTTTCCCGAAGCTGCCCAACATGCGTACGCCGGCCGAGGTCGTGCGCGGCAAGCCGGCCTGGGCGCGAGGTGTTCCGCCTGCGCGGCAGCGAACGGTCGCGCGCCAGCGCTCGCCGCGATCCAGCGCCGGCACGCAGGAGGAGATCCGCCAGCGCGCGCGCATGATGGCCTCGGTCGACGAGGGCGTCGGGCAGATCTTCGACGCGCTCGAGGCGAGCGGCCAGCTCGACGACACGCTGATCCTGTTCTTCGGCGACAACGGCTACTTCTTCGGCGAGCACGGCCTCGGCCCGGAGCGGCGCTTCGCCTACGAGGCGGGCATCCGCTCGCCGTTCGTGCGTGCGCTATCCGCGCCGGGTGAAGGCCGGGCACGCGTGTGCGCGATCTCGTCATCTGCCAGGACATCGCACCGACGATGATCGCGCTGGCCGGCGGGCGGCCGGGTCCGCAGATCCAGGGACGCTCGCTGCTGCCGCTGTTCGACGGCCAGCGCGCGGGCTGGCGCAAGTCGTTTCTCGTCGAGTACTGGGCCGAG
The DNA here is from genome assembly GCA_963714925.1 of uncultured beta proteobacterium. Classification (GTDB taxonomy): domain Bacteria; phylum Pseudomonadota; class Gammaproteobacteria; order Burkholderiales; family SG8-39; genus SG8-39. The sequence continues at coordinate 424,483 of CAVQQK010000007.1, forward strand.
AACGCAATGCCCTGGCTGGTCGGCATGACCTACAAGGCGGTGCGCACCGATCGCTACAAGTACATCCACTGGGTGAACCGCGACGATGGCACCGGCCGGCTCGACGAGCTTTACGATCTGACGCGCGATCCCTGGGAGATGAGGAATCTGGCGCGCAGCAAATCGTCGGCGCGGGTTCGCTCCCGGATGCGCGGCGAGTTGCAGCGGTTGGTGGTGGAGGCGTTGGGGCTCTGAGGCCGAAATCGGGGTCGGTGGTGGTTTTGACTTTAAATGGTCTCGTGATTTTGACTGAGTTGGCTGCATGAATCTCGCAGCCAACTCAGTCAAAATCACGAGATTGTTTTAGAACCGATCAGCCACTGGGCGCAACGAGTTCGTTTTAGAACCGAACGATCGCCGAGCGCAACCTAGGCGCTGGGCCGCGTCGACGCATCACTCGACGTAAATCATCTTCCGCGTCATCCCGCCGTCGATCACGAAGTTCTGCCCCGTCACGAACCCCGCTTCGTCCGAAAGCAGCCAGGCGATCATCGCGGCGACGTCCTCTGGTTGCCCGACGCGCCCGACCGGGTGTTGAGCGTGATCTTCCGCGCTGAGCGGCGTGGTATCGCGCCGGCTCGCCTTGCGCCAGTGACGCGCATCGATCCAGCCTGGGCTCACGCAGTTGACCCGCACCTCGGGGCCAAGGCTCATCGCGAGGGCGTGGGTCAGCGCGACCACGCCGCCCTTGGACGCGCTGTAGGCCTCGGTGTTCGGCTCCGACTGCAATGCGCGCGTCGAGGCGACGTTTACGATTGCGCCGCGCGCCGCGCGTAGGCGCGGCGCGCAATGTTTGGCCATGAGAAACACGCCGGTCAGGTTGGTGCCGATGCGCCGGTTCCATTCGGTGAGCGTCAGTTCCTCGAGCGGTCCGCTTGCCGCCCCTGTGATACCGGCGTTGTTGACGAGCGCGTCGAGTCGGCCGAAGGTCGCGAGCGCGTCCTCGACGGCATGCGAGACCTCGGTTTCGTCGGACACGTCGCAGGCCAGCGCGTGCACGCCGTGGATCGCTGCGCGGGCCTCGGCGAGCGCATCCGCGTCGTTGTCGGCGATTGCCACACGCCAGCCGTCGGCGGCGAGGCGGAACGCCGTGGCCCGACCGATGCCCTGCGCGCCGCCCGTAACGAGCACCGCCTTGTTGGCCTGCGGGTTCATATTTGCGCTAGATCAAGGGTGGGGAGGCGTGGCCGCAGTTTCATACCAACGAACGCTGCAGTCACCCGTCTCGCCATGCGCCGAAAGGAGGAACGATGCTAAGCCTCGAAGATTGTATCGCGCTGTCCGGCCTGACCGAGGATGAGGTGCTCGTGATCGCCCGGCACGAGCACATTCCGGAAATTGCCGCGACGGAACTGGGCAACTACCTGGTCCGTTCGCCTGATGGCGAACTGTGCGTCAAGGGGATGATTCGCGATGACATTGCCACGGCCGCCGCGCGCGGGGACCGGGTGCGCGAATTGACGCTCAAGATGGTGATGCGTGGTTTCATCGTCCAGCATCCGCGCTGCGACGAGCGCTGTCGGCGCGAGTTTCGCCTGCCGGAACGGCGCCAGGCTTGACGCGCTGACGACACGAACCCCTGGCGTTTGCGGCGCCCGTTTTGGCTGGCCACGTTTTGGACTAGACTTTGGCGCGGGATGCGAGCCGAGGGAGGGGCCTATGCAAGTCAAGGAGATCCTGCGCGTCAAGGGAAGTCGGCTGCTCAGCATCGAGCCATCAGACGGTGCTGCTGATGCGGTGAAGACCATGGCCGAGGAGAACCTCGGCTCGCTTCTGGTGCTCGACCAGGAGCGTATGGTCGGCATCCTCACGTTTCATGAACTGCTGCAGGCGCTCGCCAAGCGCAATGGGGCGCTCGGCGACGTGCGCGTGAAAGACATCATGACGCCGGATCCAGTCACCGCGACGCCGGACATGGAGATCAACGACCTGCGCCGCATCATGCTCGAATCGGGCGCGCGCTACCTGCCCGTTCTGCAAGATGGCAAGCTGCTCGGCATCATCTCGTTCCGCGACGTCGCCAAGGCGGTGCTCGAGGAGCAGGACTTCGAGAACAAGATGCTGAAGGGGTACATCAAGAACTGGCCGGCGTAGCCGGGTCGGTTCTTGATGTACCCCTTCGGGCAGGTCGGACGCGGGGGAGCGGGAGACCCTCTCCCCCGCACCCCCTTTCCCCGATACCCTCGTGGCGCGAGGCGCGCCGCAATTGGTCGTGTCATCGCGTAGCGCGTGAACCGGCGTCGTTTGTTATTGGGTGGCGTGGCGGCGGTCGCGGGAGTGGCGGGGCTCGCCGCGTGGCGTTTGTGGCCGGAGCAGGGGCTGTGGAATCCCTGTCTCGGGGCGCTGCCGCGCGCGCTTGCCGAACATGCGCTCGTGCGCGCCGCCTGGGCCGGCATCGACCCGGGCAAGGTATGGGACAGCCATGTGCACCTGATCGGCACGGGGGACGCGGGCAGCGGGATTCGTGTCCACCCCGGCATGGACAGCCTGCTTGACCCGGCGCAGTACGCGCGGCGGTTGTTCTTCATGAACGCGGGGTGCGTGCATGCTGCGCCGTTCGGCAGCGTCGACAAAGCCTACGTCGCGCGTATGCGCAACCTGATGGCGGAGATGCGTCCGGGCGCCCGCCTGCTGCTGTTCGCTTTCGAGCGCACGTACGACGAACGCGGCGCGGTGCTCTGGGACAAGACCGGGTTTTACGTGCCGAATGCCTATGCACGCGATATCGCGCGCGCGTATCCCGAGTTCGAGTGGGTCGCGTCGATCCATCCCTATCGGGCCGACGCGCTCGAAGCGCTCGAGCGCGCGGCGCGCGACGGCGCGCGCGCGGTGAAGTGGCTGCCGGCGGCGATGGGCATCGACCCTTCCGCGCCGCGCTGCACGCCGTTCTATCGCGCCCTGGCGCGACGCGGCATGCCGCTCATCTCGCATGCGGGCGAGGAGCGCGCGGTGCTCGGCGCCGAGGCGCAGGCGTTCGGCAATCCGCTGCGCCTGCGCCATGCGCTCGACGAGGGGGTGCGGGTCGTGGTCGCACATTGCAGCTCGCTCGGTGACGACCGCGACCTCGACCGCGGGCCCAATGGACCGGCCGTGGCGAGTTTCAGCCTGTTTGCGCGCATGATGGACACCCCACGTTATGCGGGCGGCCTGTTCGGCGATGTGTCCGCGGTGACGCAGAGCAATCGGGCCGCGCCGGTGCTTGCCGCGCTGCTCGAGCGCGGTGACTGGCATCCGCGCTTGCTGAATGGATCGGACTACCCCTTGCCTGGCGTGATGCCGATTTTTTCGGTGCGCGAATTGGTCTCGCGCGGGCTGCTCGCGCCGGATGCCGGCGAGGTGCTGAAGGCGATTCGGGGCCACAATCCGCTGCTGTTCGATTTCGTCCTCAAGCGCACGCTGCGCTCGAACGGCAAGGGCTTCTCGGGCGCCGTGTTCGAGACGCGCGACTTCTTTTCGTAGTCTGCGCAACACGCGGTGCGATGCATGCAAGAAACGCTGTGCTAAGCTGATTTTCATGTCTGGAAACAGCTTTGGCACGCTGTTCTGCGTGACGTCCTTTGGCGAGTCGCATGGCCCTGCGCTCGGCGGCGTCGTCGACGGCTGCCCGCCGGGACTCGAGTTGTCCGCCGCGGACCTGCAGCACGAGCTCGACCGGCGCAAGCCCGGACAGTCGCGCCACGTGACCCAGCGCAAGGAATCCGATGCCGTGGAGATCCTCTCAGGCGTATTCGAGGGCCGCACGACCGGCACACCGATTGCATTTCTCGTGCACAACGAGGACGCGCGCTCGAAGGATTACGCGGCGATTGCGGAAAAATTCCGTCCGGGGCATGCGGACTACACCTATTGGCAAAAGTACGGCGTGCGCGATCCGCGCGGCGGCGGGCGTGCCTCGGCGCGCGAAACGCTGGTGCGCGTGGGCGCCGGCGCGATCGCCAAGAAGTGGCTCAGCGTGCGCTACGGGGTGCGCATCCGCGGGTATCTGGCGCAGGTCGGGCCGCTGGTGATCCCGTTTCGCGCCTGGGACGCGGTCGAAACGAACGCCTTCTTCGCGCCGGACCCGGCCAGCATCCCGCAACTCGAGGCGCACCTGGACGCACTGCGCCGCGCGGGCGATTCCTGTGGCGCGCGTGTCAACGTCGTCGCCGAAGGCGTTCCGCCGGGCTGGGGTGAGCCGGTCTACGCCCGGCTGGATGCCGATATCGCGGCGCGCGATGATGTCGATCAATGCGGTCAAGGGCGTCGAGATCGGCGCCGGATTCGCCGCGATCACGCAGACGGGTAGCACGCATGGCGACGAGATGACCCCGGAGGGGTTCCTGTCGAACAACAACGGCGGCGTGCTCGGCGGCATCTCGAGCGGGCAGGATGTCACGGTCTCGATCGCGCTCAAGCCGACCTCTTCGATCCGCGTGCCGCGGCGTACGGTGAATGTGCGCGGGGAGGCCGTGCGCGTCGAAACCGAGGGACGACACGACCCGTGCGTCGGCATTCGTGCGACGCCGATCGCCGAGGCGATGCTCGCCTGCGTGCTGATGGACCATGCGCTGCGCCATCGCGCGCAGTGCGGCGATGTGACGCCGCCGACGCCGCCGGTTCCGGGCGCGGTACGCTGAGGTGCGGCTCGGGGCTCGGAAAACCTAGAAAACCCTAGGAAAATCAATTACAGTATCGCGACACGCGACTGCGAGACCACTCATGAGCACCAAAGGGCAGCTGTTACAAGACCCGTTCCTGAATACCCTGCGCAAGGAGCATGTGCCGGTGTCGATCTACCTGGTCAACGGCATCAAGCTCCAGGGTCAGATCGAATCGTTCGACCAGTACGTCGTGCTGCTGCGCAATTCGGTCACGCAGATGGTGTACAAGCACGCGATTTCGACCGTCGTGCCTTCGCGGCCGGTCAATCTGGCGCCGGCGGACAAGGAAGCCGGCTGAGCACGCCGCCCCGCGGAGCCGCAACACGGTGCGCCCGCCGCGCCCCGAGCAGGTGCTCGGCTCGACCCGATCGACGCCATCGACACCCTCAGCACCATCGCCAAGATCGACGAAACGCCCGCGCTGACGTTCGAGCGCGACGCGCGGCCTGCGGATCCGCAGGCTGCGGTTCTGGTGTGCCTGGATTTCGGGAGACCCGACTACGCCGAGGGTGTCGAGGAGCTCGTTCGCCTGGTCGAGAGCGCCGGCGTCACGCGCCACTGCGTGGTCGCGGGGCGGCGCGACCAGCCGGACCCGAAGTTGTTCGTCGGTCGCGGCAAGGCCGAGGAGATCGAACGCGCGGCCGAGGATCTGAACGCCCGGTTCGTCGTCTTCAACCATGCGCTCTCGCCCGCGCAGGAGCGCAATCTCGAGGGCGCGCTGAAACGCCGCGTCATGGACCGCACGAGCGTCATTCTGGACATCTTCGCGCAGCGTGCGCAGACCACCGAGGGCAAGCTGCAGGTCGAGCTGGCACAGCTCGAGTACTGGTCGACGCGCCTGGTGCGCGGCTGGTCGCACCTCGAGCGTCAGCGCGGGGGGCTTGGCAAGACCGGCGGACCGGGCGAGAAACAGATCGAGCTCGACCGGCGCATCATCGGCAAGCGCGTGCGGCTGCTGCGTGGCAAGCTCGAGCAGTTGCACCGCCGCCGCCGGGTGCAGCGCCGCGGCCGCGTGCGGCGCGACGTGTTCTCGGTCTCGCTCGTCGGCTACACGAATGCAGGCAAGACGACGTTGTTCAATGCCCTGACGCGCGGGCGCGGGTTCGCTGCCGACCGTCTGTTCGCAACGCTCGACACGACGACGCGCCGCATCTGGGTGCCCGACGTCGGCAACGTGGTGGTCTCGGACACGGTGGGCTTTATCCGCGATCTGCCGCACACCTTGGTGGCCGCGTTTCGTGCAACGCTCGAGGAGACGGTGCAGGCAGATCTCCTGCTGCACGTCGTGGACGCCGCGTCGTCGGTGCGCGAGATGCAGGACGCGCAGGTGAACGTCGTCCTGAAGGAGATCGGCGCTGACGCAATACCCCAGTTGCGGGTGTGGAACAAGATGCGATCTGACGCCGTTTGCGCCCGGGCTCGAGCGCGACGAGTGTGGTAGCATTTCACGTGTTCGCGTCAGCGCTCGCACGGGCGCTGGACTCGAATTGCTGCGCGGCGCGATTGCCGAGGCGGCGAAGCGAAAGGGCGCGGCACACGGCGCAGCGGCCGATCAAGCGCACTTCCTGCAACCGCACTAACTTTCTGGCTGGTCATGGCTTTGAACGACCCAAACTGGGGGCGTGGCGGTTCCCGCGGGCCTCAGGGAAACCAAGGTCCGCCCGACCTAGACGAGCTCTGGCGTAATTTCAACCGTCGCCTGAACGACCTGTTCGGACGTGGGCGCGGTGGCGGCGGCGACCTCGGCGGGCCGCCCGAGCCGCCATCGGCGAAACGCATGGGCGGCGGGGCGCTGGTGCTGCTCGGCCTCGTGGTTGCGGTGTGGCTCGCAAGCGGCTTCTTCATCGTGGTCGAGGGCCAGCGCGGCGTGGTGCTGACCTTCGGCAAGTACTCCGAACAGCGGGGCCCGGGTCTGCAGCTGGCGTGCGCCGTGGCCGATTCAGGCGCATGAAGTGGTGAACGTGTCGACGGTGCGCACGCTGGAGATCGGCTATCGCAACAGCGTGGGCACCAAGGTGCTGAAGGAATCGCTGATGCTGACCGACGACGAGAACATCGTCGACCTGCAGTTCGCGGTCCAGTACATCCTGAATGACCCGCAGGCCTATCTGTTCAACACGCGCCGGCCGGACGACACCGCGATGCAGGTCGCCGAGACCGCGATGCGCGAGATCATCGGCAAGAGCAAGATGGACGCGATCCTCTACGAATCGCGCGAAGAGATCGCGCAGAAGGCGCGCGTCCTGATGCAGGAGATTCACGACCGCTACGGCACCGGCATCTTGATGAGCGCGGTGACGATCCAGGCGGCGCAGCCGCCCGAACAGGTGCAGGCGGCTTTCGATGACGCGGTCAAGGCGGGGCAGGACCGCGAGCGTCTGAAGAACGAAGGCCAGGCCTACGCCAACGACGTGATTCCGAGGGCGCGTGGCAGCGGCTTCACGTCTGACCGCCGAGGCCGAGCGGCTACCAGCAGCGCGTGATCGCGAGCGCCGAGGGCGAGGCGTCGCGCTTCGAGCAGGTGCTCGCGGAGTACAGCCAAGGCGCCCGGCGGTGACGCGCGAGCGCATCTACATCGAGACCATGCAGCAGGTGCTCGGCTCGACCTCGAAGATCATGATGGACTACCGCGGCAGCGGAAACCTGCTCTACCTGCCGCTCGACAAGCTGATGCAGCGCGCAGGCGCTGACGCGGGCGCGACGGCGAGCGGCGAGACGCCGCCGCCGACGCTCGATGCGTCGTCGACCACGGACAGCGATCCCCGCTCGCGCGACAGTCTGCGCGGCCGCGGCCGGGGAGGACGGCCATGAGGGCGCTCGGTCCGCTCGTCGCCGCGTTGATCGCGGTGGCGCTGGTCATTTCCGGCGCGCTGTTCACGGTCGATCAGCGCCAGAACGCGATGGTGTTCCAGCTCGGCGAGGTAAAGGAGGTCATCACCAAGCCGGGCCTGCAACTTCAAGTGGCCGATGATCCAGAACGTGCGCTTTTTCGACATGCGCATCCTGTCCTACGACGACGCCGAGCCGCTGCGCTTCATCACCTCCGAGAAGAAGCCGGTGCTGGTCGACTCCTACGTCAAGTGGCGCATCGTCGACGTGCGCGCAGTTCTATGTCAGCGTGCAGGGCGACGAGTTTCGCGCCGCGACGCGCCTGCGTCAGACCATTTCGAACCTGCTGCAGGCCGAGTTCGGCCGGCGCACGGTGCATGACGTGGTCTCCGGCGCGCGCGACGAGATCATGGACGAGGTGCGCGCAAAGGCCGACAAGGACTTGCGGCCGCATCGGCGTCGCAGATCGTCGACGTGCGCCTGAAGCGCGTCGACTTGCCGCAGGAGGTCAGCGAATCGGTCTACGGACGCATGCAGGCCGAGCGCAAGCGCATCGCCAACGAGCAGCGCTCCGAGGGCGCGGCGGAAGCCGAGCGCATTCGTGCCGATGCCGACCGGCAGCGCGAGGTGATTCTGGCGAACGCCTATCGCGACGCGCAGCGCGTCAAGGGCGAGGGCGACGCGAAGGCCGCGGCGATCTACGCGCAAGGCGTTCTCCCAGAATGCCGAGTTCTACTGGTTCTACCGCAGCATGGAGGCCTATCGCGACACCTTTCGGGGCAACAAGGACCTGATGCTGATCGAGCCGAATTCGGACTTCTTCCGCTACCTCGGAGACTCGGCGGGCCGATCGCCGGCGACAAAAGAAATGAGCGATGGGCACCACGTTACTCATGGCCTTCGCCCTGATGCTCATCATCGAGGGCGCGCTTCCCTTTCTCGCGCCTAGCGTCTGGCGCGAGACCTTTCGCCGCATCATGCAGCTGAGCGACGGGCAGATCCGCTTCGTCGGCCTGGCGTCGATGCTGGTCGGCGTGCTGCTGCTGGCGCTTGCGCGCTGAGGGCGATCTCGATGCGCTGGCTGCTGCCCGAACACATCGAGGACATCCTGCCGGCAGGAGGCGGCGCGCATCGAGCGCGCTGCGCCGGGCCGCTGCTCGACCATGTTCGCGGCCGCGGCTACGAGCTCGTCATGCCGCCGCTGCTCGAGTACGTCGAGTCGCTGCTCACCGGCACCGGGCACGACCTCGACCTGCGTACCTTCAAGCTGGTCGACCAGCTCTCGGGCCGCATGATGGGCGTGCGCGCCGACATCACGCCGCAGGTGGCGCGCATCGACGCGCACCTGCTCAACCGCAAGGGCGTGACGCGGCTGTGCTACTGCGGCAGCGTGCTGCACGCGCGACCGGCCGGCACTCGCGGCGACGCGCGAGCCGCTGCAGATCGGCGCGGAGATCTACGGCCACGCCGGCGTCGAGAGCGATCTCGAGATCCAGCGCCTGCTGTGCCGCGCGCTCGCGGTGGCGGGCGTGCGCGGCGCGCGCATCGACGTCGGCCACGTCGCGGTGTTCCGCGCGCTGGTGCGGGCAGCCGCGGATCGGGCCCGAGCTCGAAGCGGAGCTGTTCGAGGCGTTGCAGAAAAAGGACGTTCCGGCGCTGCGCTGCGCTCACGCGCGCGCTCGGCGCCACGCCGCGCGAGGCGCTGCTGCTGCCTGCCCGAGCTGTACGGCGGGCGTGACGTACTGGCGCTCGCGGCGCGGCGGCTGCCGAAAATCCCGGCGCTGCGCCGGGCGCTGGTGACGCTGCGCGCGCTTGCGGATGCGACGCACGCTGCCGCAGCCAGCTTCGACCTGGCCGAACTGCGCGGCTACCACTACCACTCGGGCGTCGTGTTCGACGCCTATTGCGACGGCGTCGCCGGGCGCGATCGCGCGCGGCGGGCGCTACGACGAGGTCGGCAGCGCGTTCGGGCGCTCGCGCCCGGCGACCGGGTTTTCGATCGACCTGCGCGCGCTGGCCGCCGCGGCGGCCCCGGCGGCGCGGCGCGCAGCTGATCCTTGCGCCGCTGGCGGGTCGCGACGCGAAGCTTGCGGCGAAGATCGCCGCACTGCGCCGCGCGGGCGAGGTCGTCGATCGAAGAGCTTCCCGGTCACGCGCGCCATCGGCGCGAACTCGGCTGCACGCGCGCGCTCGTCAAGCAGGCGGGCGCTGGCAGGTGCGTGCGCTGAACGATGAAGGCCTAGAGGACATGGCGCGGCAATGGCAAAGAACGTCGTCGTGATCGGCACCCAGTGGGGCGACGAGGGCAAGGGCAAGATCGTCGACTGGCTGACGGACCGCGCCCAGGGGGTGGTGCGCTTCCAGGGCGGACACAATGCCGGGCACACGCTGGTGATCGGCGGCAAAAAGACGGTGCTGCACCTGATCCCCTCGGGCATCCTGCGCGAGGACGTCAATTGCTTCATCGGCAACGGCGTCGTGGTCTCGCCCCAGGCGCTGGTCGAGGAGATGGACCGAGCTTGAGGCGGCCGGCGTTCCCGGCGTGGTGGCACGGCTCGTGCATCTCGGAAGCCTGTCCGCTGATCCTGCCGTACCACGTCGCGCTCGACGCGGCGCGCGAGGCGGCGCAAGGGCGCACAGAAGATCGGCACCACCGGGCGCGGCATCGGTCCGGCCTACGAGGACAAGGTCGCGCGCGCGTGCGATCCGGCTGCAGGACCTGTTCAAGCCGGTGCGCTTTGCCGAGAAGCTGAAGGAATTGCTCGACTTCCACAACTTCGTGCTGACGAACTATTTCAAGGCAGCCGGCGGTGGACTTCCAAAAGACGCTCGACGAGGCGCTCGCGCTCGCGCCGCGCCTCACACCGCTGGTGCCGACGTGCCGCGCGCGCTGTACCACGCCAATCGCGCTGGCAAGAACCTGCTGTTCGAAGGCGCGCAGGGCAGCCTGCTCGACATCGACCACGGCACCTATCCCTTCGTCACCTCGTCGAACTGCGTCGCCGGGGCGGCGGCCGCCGGCGCCGGCATCGGGCCGCACCAGCTGCATTACGTGCTGGGCATCACCAAGGCCTACACCACGCGCGTCGGCAGCGGGCCGTTCCCGACCGAGCTGACTCGACGATGTCGGCGCGCTACCTGGCGACGCGCGGCCAGGAGTTCGGCGCGACCACCGGGCGCGCGCGCGGCGCACCGGCTGGTTCGACGCCGCGGCGCTGAAGCGTTCGGTCGCAGCTCAACGGCGTCTCCGGACTGTGCATCACCAAGCTCGACGTGCTCGACGGCGTCGATGCGCGTGAAGATCTGCGTCGGCTACGAGATCGACGGCGAGATGACCGATATCCTGCCGATCGGCGCCGAGGAGCTCGAGCGCTGCGAGCCGGTCTACGAGGAAATGCCCGGCTGGAAGGAAAGCACCGTCGGCGTCAAGCGCCACGAGGCGCTGCCGAAAGGCGCACGCGATTACCTGGCGCGGATCGAGGCGCTGACCGGCGTACCGATCGATCTCATTTCGACCGGCCCGGATCGCGACGAAACGATCGTCCGACGCCATCCGTTCGATTGATCGAATTTGAACGCCTGGTGCCGAGGAAGGGACTCGAACCCCCACACCCTTGCGGGCGCTAGGACCTGAACCTAGTGCGTCTACCAATTCCGCCACCTCGGCAGGGGAGCGCATTCTAGAGGGAGCCCTTGGCAGTGTCAAAGAAACGCGACAATCTTCGACGTCGCACGAAAAAGAGCGATGAGCGTACGTCGCCGTCGAGGCCTGTGACGCGCGCAAAGTCTGCCCGGCCGGCGCCGACCGCGCGACCCGCCCAGCGCACCGCGTCGCGTCGGCGCGCGCGCAGCGAGCGCCCCGGCGTGGCGCAGGACCTGACGCAGTCTATTCTGGAAGCGCTTGAGCACGAGGGTGCGCCACTCATGCCCGACGAGCTCGCCGAACGGCTGCGCATTCCGCAACACGCACGCGCCGGGCTCGACGGCGCGCTCGATGCGCTGCTGCAGGCTGGCGCGTTGTTGCGCAACCGGGCCGGCAGCGTGCTCGTCGCGCGGCGTATCGCGCTCGTCGCAGGACGCATCGACGGCCATCCCGACGGCTACGGCTTTCTTGCCCCGGACGAACCGGGCCCGTCGATCTATCTTTCACATGCCGAAATGCGCCAGGCCCTGCACGGCGATCGGGCGACGGTACGCGTCGCGGGTCGCGATGCGCGCGGCCGCCCGTCGGGCACGATCGTCGAGGTCTTCCCGCGCCCCAAGCGGAGCATCGTCGGGCGCCTGCATACCGAGCACGGGGTGCTCTTTCTCGTGCCCGAGGATCGACGCATCGCGCAGGACGTACTCGTGCCACCGGTGCAAGGCGGCGTGCGCGCACGCGTGGGTCAGGTGGTGACGGTCGAGCTGATTGCGCAGCCCTCGGTGCACGCGCAGCCGATCGGGCGCGTCGTCGAGGTGATCGGCGAGGACACCGACCCCGGGCATCGAGATCGAGATTGCGGTGCGCAAGTTCGATCTGCCGCACGCATTTTCGAAGAAGACCGCTCGCGGCGGCGCGCGCGCTGCCCGAGGCGGTGCGCGACGAGGACCTCGAAGGTCGGCGCGATCTGCGCGAGCTCGCCGTTCGTCACGATCGACGGCGAGACGGCGAAGGACTTCGACGACGCGGTGTTCTGCGAGCGCGACGGGCGGGCTACCGACTACTGGGTGGCGATCGCGGACGTCAGCCATTACGTGCGCGACGGCGCACCGCTCGACGTCGACGCACGCGAGCGCGCGCACTTCGGTCTACTTTCCGCGCCGTGTCATCCCGATGCTGCCCGAGCGCCTGTCGAACGACCTGTGCTCGCTCAATCCCGAGGTCGACCGCCTCGCCATGGTGTGCGAGATGGCGATCACCCCGCGCGGCGAGATTGCACGCTACAGCGTTCTTTCCGGCGGTGATCTGCTCGCAGCGCACGCCTGACCTACACCGAGGTGTGGCAGATGCTCGAGGCCGACGCGGCGCTGGCCGGACGCGAAGCCGGTGTTCGCCGGGCTTACAGATCCTTTACGCGGTGTTTCAGCGGCTTATCGAAGCGCGCCTGCGGCGCGGCGCGATCGACTTCGAAACCGTCGAGACGCGCATGATCTTCGATGCGCGCGGGCGCATCGAGCGCATCGTTCCCGAGGCGCGCAACGACGCGCACCGCCTGATCGAGGAGTGCATGCTGGCGGCGAACGTCTGCGCGGGCAAGATGCTCGACCGAGCACGCGCATCCCGTGCTCTATCGCGTGCATGAGTGCGCCGACGGCGGAGAAGGTCGCTGCACTGCGCGACTTCCTCGGCGAGATCGGCCTGCAGCTGCGGCGGCGGCGATGCGCCGAAACCGAAGGACTACGCGAAGCTGCTCGAAGGCATACGCACGCGCCCGGATTTTGCAGCTACTGCAGACGCTCGTGCTGCGCTCGCTCAAGCAGGCGGTGTACAGCCCGGACAACGCCGGACACTTCGGTCTGGCCTTCGACGCGTACGTGCACTTCACCTCGCCGATTCGCCGCTATCCCGACCTGCTCACGCACCGTGCGATCAAGGCCTGCCTGGCGCGCGGTCGAGTCGAGGGCGTCGACTGGGAAGCGCTGGGGCGGCACTGCTCGGAGACCGAGCGGCGCGCCGACGACGCGAGCCGCGACGTCGAGAGCTGGCTGAAGTGCGATTACATGAAGGACCAGGTCGGCGGCGAGTTTTCGGGGGCCGTGACCGGGGTCGTGCCCTTCGGCCTGTTCGTCACGCTGGACGAGTACTACGTCGACGGCCTGGTGCACATTTCCGAGCTCGGGCGGGACTATTTTCAGTTCGACGCTGCGCGTCATCAGCTCCTCGGCGAACGCACGGCGACGCGCTACCGGCTCGCCGACCGCATGCAGGTGAAGCTGGTGCGCGTGGACCTGGAGACGCGCAAGATGGACTTCGTGCCGGCATGAAGCGGGGGCCCATGAGCGGGCGTGGCCGACGTGGCTCACGTGGCCACAGGCTTCGCACGGCGCCCGCGATGCGAAGGAAGCGCGCGTGCACGGCGCCCGCGATTCGAACGAACCGTGGTGTATCGGTTTTCACGCCGTGCTCGGCGCGCCTGCGCGCCGACCCGGCGTCGGTGCTCGAGATCTATCTCGACGAGGCGCGGAGCGATGCGCGCGCGCGCGACCTGGCGAGTCTGGCCGAGCGCGCCGGCGTGCGCCTGATGCGCGTGCCGGCCGAAGCGCCTCGACGGCTTCTACGGCGGCGGGCGGCACCAGGGCGTGGTGGCGCGCGTGGTGACGAAGCGAAGCCGGCGCGCGAATCGCTCGACGAGACTGCTCGAGCAGGCTCGAAGAACCGCCGCTGCTGCTCGTGCTCGACGGCGTCACCGATCCGCACAATCTGGGCGCCTGCCTGCGCGTGGCGAACGCCGCCGGGGCGCACGCGGTGATCGCGCCGCGCGACCGGGCGGCGGGTGTGACGCGCCGTGGTGTCGAAGGTGGCGAGCGGCGCGGCTGAGATCACGCCCTACTTCATGGTGACCAATCTGGCGCGCACGCTCGGCGCGAGCTGAAGGAGCGCAACATCTGGGTGGTCGGTGCCGACGCGCAGGCGAGCGAGGACCTGTACGCAGGTCGACCTGCCGGCGCCGATCGCCTGGGTGCTGGGCGCCGAAGGCGAGGGCATGCGCCGCCTGACGCGCGAGCGCTGCGATCTGCTGGTGCGCATCCCGATGCGCGGCGCGGTGGACAGTCTGAACGTCTCGGTCGCCGCCGGGGTGGTGCTGTTCGAATCGCGCCGCCGCCGGGGCTTGCCCGAGCCGTGAATTGTTCCTATATAATCGCGCCGCTTTCTGACGTCACGCGCACTCGCGAAGCCGGGTCGCCTATCCGGGTCGGCGGCGCGAAACCTTGCCGTACCGTGATCGCATGACGGGCGGCTTAACCCATAAGGAGCCCGCATGCGACATTACGAAATCGTATTCATCGTCCATCCGGACCAGAGCGAGCAGGTGCCCGCGATGGTCGAGCGCTACAAGGGCGTCGTCAGCGCGCGCCAGGGCGTGGTACATCGCCTCGAGGACTGGGGCCGGCGTCAGCTCGCCTTCCCGCTCGAGAAGATCCACAAGGCGCACTACGTGCTGATGAACATCGAGTGCGACCAGGAGACGGTCGACGAGCTCGAGCATTCGTTCAAGTTCAGCGACGCGGTGCTGCGCCACCTGATTGTCAAGATGACGCGCGCGGTGACCACACCTTCGCCGATGATGAAGGAGGAGAAGTCGAAGTCGCTGATGGAGCGTGGCGGCGAGGCGCACGGCGGACGCGGGCGCGGCGGCGCCGCGCCAGCGGCCGAGGCCGCGCAGTCGGCGCGGCCCGGCGGCCTGAACGAGTACGACGCGTTCCGAGCACGCGACAATCGCGTTCGGCTCGACCGGCCGGCTGATCGAGCGCGACGCACTGCGCCAGACCCCGGCCGGCATCGACGTGATCGCATTCCGCATGCTGCACGAATCGAACGCGGACCGAGGCCGGCGGGCTGCGGACGGTGCGCGCCGAGGTCGACGCGGTGGCGTTCGAAGGACAGGCACGGCTGCTCGCGGGTTGCGCGCTGGATGCGCCGCTCGCGGTCGAAGGATTTTTGTGTGCGAAGAGCCGGCGATCGAAGCGGCTCGTGTTGCACGTGACGAAATTCGAATTTATGGAAGGAGATTGACGATGCCACCACCGAGAAGGGGCAAGGGCAAGGGCAAGGGCAAGGGACGGCCGGACCGCGGGACAAGCGGTCAGCGGGCGCTGTTCCGGCGCCGCAAGTTCTGCCGCTTCACGGCCGAGAAGATCGAGTGGATCGACTACAAGGATCTCGACATCCTGCGGGATTTCATCAACGAGAACGGCAAGATCATTCCGGCGCGCATCACCGGCACCTCGGCCGGCTACCAGCGCCAGCTGTCGACGGCGATCAAGCGCGCGCGCTTTCTCGCGCTGCTGCCGTACACCGACTGCACTGAGGAGGGCGCCATGCAGGTGATTCTGATGGAAAAGGTCGCCAACCTCGGCAACCTCGGCGACGTCGTCAAGGTGAAGGACGGCTTCGCGCGCAACTTCCTGATCCCGCAGGGCAAGGCCAAGCGGGCAACGCCAGCGAAAACCTCGCGGTGTTCGAGGCGCGACGCGCGGAGCTCGAGCGGGCGCAGGCCGATGCGCTGGGCGCGGCGCAGGCGCGCGCGGCGCAGCTCGAAGGCCTGACGATCCAGATCACGCAGAAGGCGGGCGTCGACGGCCGGCTGTTCGGCTCGGTGACCAACATCGACATCGTCGAGGCGCTCGGCAAGCAGGGTGATCGAAGTGGAGCGTTCGCAGGTGCGCATGCCGCAGGGACCGCTCAAGCAGGTGGGCGAGTTTCCGATCCCGATCGCGCTGCACACCGACGTCGTTGCCACGATCACCGTGTCGGTGCTCGGCGAAAGCTGATTTATCGACAGCTTGCGTACAGCTTACTCACAGGTAATTCACAGAGGGCCGCGCATGCGGCCCTTGTCTTTCAGGGCGTTGCGGGTGATCATCCGGCGCACCGGAACATGGAATCGACATGGCGCTCGCACAGCAGAATTCCGCGGTCTACAGCGGTAGCGCGTCGCGTCACGAAGGCACCGATCCGCAGCTGCTCGCGCTGAAGGTGCCGCCGCACTCGGTGGAAGCCGAGCAGTCGCTGCTCGGCGCGCTGCTGCTCGACAATCAGGCCTTCGACCGCGTCGCCGACCTGGTGTCGGCGCAGAGGATTTCTACCGCGACGACCACCGGCGCATCTGGCGCCACATCGCCAAGCTGATCGAGGCCGCCAAGCCGGCCGACGTGGTCACCGTATCCGAGTCGATCGAGGCGAGCGAGGACAAGGACCGCACCGGCGGGCTGGCCTATCTCGCGGCGCTGGCGCAGAACACGCCGAGCGCGCTCAACATCCGGCGCTACGCGGAGCTGGTGCGCGAGCGCGCGGTGCAGCGGCGGCTCGCGCAGGTCGCCACCGAGATCGCCGAGAAGCGCGCTCAACCCGACTCGGGCAAGGACGTCGGCCAGCTGCTCGACGAGGCCGAAACACGCATCCTCGAGATCGGCGAGACGGGCGCGCGCCACGGCACGGGCCTCGAGGAGATCAAGCCGGTGCTCGCGCGGGTGCTCGAGCGCATCGATTTCCTGTACCACCGCGACAACCCGTCCGACGTCACCGGCGTCCCGACCGGCTTCACCGACCTCGATTCGAAGACCGCGGGACTGCAGCCGGGCGATCTGATCATCGTCGCCGGGCGCCCGTCGATGGGCAAGACGGCGCTTCGCGCTGAATATCGCCGAGCACGTGGCGCTGCACAACCTGCTGCCGGTCGCGGTGTTCAGCATGGAAATGGGTGCTGCACAGCTCGCGACGCGCATGCTCGGCTCGATCGCGCGCGTCGACCAGCACAAGATGCGCACCGGCCGGCTGAACGACCAGGAGTGGAGCGACCTGTCCGAGGCGATGGGGCGGCTGCACGACGCGCCGCTCTACATCGACGAGACCGCGCGCGCTGAACGCGCTCGAGCTGCGCACGCCGGGCGCGACGCCTGTGGCGCCAGTTCGGCGGCAAGCTCGGGCTGGTGGTGGTCGACTACCTGCAGCTCATGTCCTCGGCCAACCCGCGCGCCGGGGAGAACCGCGCGACGGAGATCTCAGAGATCTCGCGCTCGCTCAAGGCGCTCGCCAAGGAGCTGCAGCGTGCCGGTGGTCGCGCTGTCGCAGCTTTCGCGCGCGGTCGGAGTCGCGCAACGACAAGCGGCCGATGATGTCGGACCTGCGCGAATCGGGCGCGATCGAGCAGGACGCCGACGTCATCCTGTTCATCTACCGCGACGAGGTGTACTTCCCGGAGAAGCCGGAGGCCAAGGGGCGCGCCGAGGTGATCATCGGCAAGCAGCGCAACGGCCCGATCGGCAAGGTCGAGCTGACCTTCCTCGGCCAGCACACGCGCTTCGGCAATTTCGCCGAGCCCGGGTCGATCGGTTCTGAAGCCGCGCTACCGAGGAGAACGCAATGCCCGATCCCGACGATCGCCCAGACGTCGCCCTATGCCGTGGAACTCGCGCCCGGCGACTACTGGTGGTGCGCCTGCGGCCGTCGAAGCGCCAGCCGTTCTGCGACGGCTCGCACAAGGGCAGCGAGTTCACGCCGCACAAGTTCACGGTGAGCGAAGCGAAGAAGGTGTGGCTGTGCGGCTGCAAGCGCACCGGCGGCGTGCCGTTCTGCGACGGCACGCACAAGAAGCTCTAGCCAGCATCCCGCTAGAGTACTTCGGCCGCGTGGTCCGCGAGGCGCGAACGCTCGCCGCGCGCCAGGGTGACGTGCGCCGCGTGCAACCAGCCCTTCATGCGATCGACGACGTAGGTGAGGCCCGAGCTGCCTTCGGTCAGGTAAGGCGTGTCGATCTGGGCAATGTTGCCCAGGCAGACGACCTTGGTGCCCGGGCCGGCGCGCGTCACCAGCGTTCTCATCTGCTTCGGGGTGAGGTTCTGCGCCTCGTCGATGATCAACCACTTGTTGATGAAGGTTCGGCCGCGCATGAAGTTCAGCGACTTGATCTTGATGCGTGAGCGCACGAGGTCACGCGTCGCGGCGCGCCCCCATTCGCCGCCCGATCTCGTCGGAGGTGTTGAGCACGTCGAGGTTGTCCTCGAGCGCACCCATCCAGGGCTGCATTTTTTCTTCCTCGGTGCCCGGCAGGAAGCCGATGTCCTCGCCGATCGGGACCGTGACGCGCGTCATGATGATCTCGGTGTAACGTTTCTGGTCGAGCACCTGGGTGAGCCCCGCGGCAAGGGTCATCAGCGTCTTGCCGGTGCCGGCCTGACCGAGCAGGGTGACGAAGTCGATCGCCGGGTTCATCAACAGATTGAGCGCGAAGTTCTGCTCCCGGTTGCGCGCGGTGATGCCCCACACCGCATTTTTCACGTGCGTGTAGTCGCGCAGGGTCTCGAGTACGGCGCTGCCACCCGCTGCGTTCCTTGACGATCGCATAGAGCGGTCGGTCGCTCGACTCGTCGTAGACGAATTCGTTCTGCAGCAGCTTCGGCACCAGCGGGCCGCGCACGCGGTAGTAGGTATGGCCGTCCTTCTTCCAGGACTCCATGTCGCGCGCGTGCGCGTCCCAGAAGTCCGGCGGCAGCGCACGCACGCCGGTGTACAGCAGGTCGCTGTCCTCGAGCACCTTGTCGTTGGTGTAGTCCTCCGCCGCCAGCCCCGAGCGCATGCGCCTTGATGCGCATGTTGATGTCCTTCGACACCAGGATCACCTGGCGCTTGGGGTCGCGCGTCTGCAGGTGCGCGCACCACCGCGAGGATCTGGTTGTCGGTCTTGCCGATGGCCAGCGTTGCCGGCAGTTCGCCCGTTGATGGCTTCGGTCTGCAGGTACAGGCGTCCGCTGGGACGCTCGCCCGCCTTCGCCACCAGAGCGATGCCCGCCTTGATGTCGCCCGTCGGCGCGCGACACGATCTCGTCCAGGAAGCGGCTCGCCTGGCGCGCGTTGCGCGCGACGTCCGACATGCCCCTCTTGTGGTTGTCGAGCTCCTCCAGCGTGCCGATCGGCACGTAGACGTCGTGCTCCTCGAAGCGGAACAGGCTCGTCGGGTCGTGCATCAGCACGTTGGTGTCGAGCACGAAGAGTTTTGCGATGCGCTTCTTTTTCGGCTGCGCGGGTTTTGGCATGGGGGGCGTGGGGCGGGCGGTTGCGGTGGGAGCAAAATCAATGTCGGCGTCGGTAACGGTCGGCGGGATCAGCGGGCTTGAACAAAGCGCAATACCTCCTCAACGTGGCCAGGAACCTTGACGCCGCGCCATTCGTGCACGAGCACCCCGTGTGCGTCGATCACGAAGGTGCTGCGCTCGATGCCGCGGACCTGCTTACCATACAGGTTCTTCATCTTGATGACGCCGAAGCGGTTGCACAGTTCTTCCGCCCGATCCGCAAGCAGCGCGAACGGGAAGGCCATTTTGGTCTTGAAGTTTTCGTGCGATTTGATCGCGTCGCGCGAAACGCCGACGCACCTCGCAGCCGGCCGCACGGAACGCGTCGTAACGGTCGCGGAAGTCCACGCCCTCGGCGGTGCAGCCCGGCGTGTTGTCCTTGGGGTAGAAGTACAAGACCAGCGTGCGGCCGCGCACGCCCGAGAGTCGGAACGTCGTTGCGCCGGTGGACGGAAGCGAAAAGTCCTCCACAGGCTGGCCCAACATGCTGGTGGGTCTGTTCAATTACCTTATGCGCATTGCGGCACAACGTTTTCATTGAACACAAAAAGGATGGCAGCCGCAAGCGCCGGGGCGATGGCGGCTCAGGGCCATGAAAGGAAAGGTCTTTTTCCACCCGACTGCGATCTGCGCACCGCGTAGAATCCGGCGCGGCGGTCCACAAAACAGAAACCGTGAGAGGTGGCGAAGATGATGTATGAGCTGCGGATCTATCACTGCGTGCCGGGCAAGCTTCCGGCGCTCAACAAGCGCTTCGAGACGATGACGCTCAAGCTGTTCGAGAAGCACGGCATCCGCCCGGTCGGTTTCTGGACCGTGCTCGTCGGCGGCAGCAACCAGGACCTGTACTACCTGCTCGAGTGGAAGGACATGGCAGAGCGCGAACAGCGCTGGAACGCGTTTGGCGCCGATCCCGAGTGGCTCGCGAAGCGCGCCGAGAGCGAGAGAGACGGCCCGCTGCTCGCCTCGATCGATTCGAGCTTCCTCGCCCCGACCGCCTATTCGGCGATGCGCTAGCCGCGACGCCTCACACCCGAACGGCGTCGCCCTGAAGCGCGACGCGGCCCGAGCGTCCCGGGACCTCGCCGTCGACCACGGCGTGCAGCGGCAGGCGCGCTGCGTCCAGCGCGCCAAAGTACGTCTGCAGCGAGACCAGTTGATATCCCTGCGCGGTCCAACCGTCGATGAGGCGTTCGAATGCCGGTGCGAGCCGCCCGCCTTCGAGTTCGGCATGCAAGGTGAAGACGTGGCCGTGCGGCGCCGGCTGTTCGGTGCGCACGAGGATGCGCGCTGCGACGTTGTCGGCGGTGGTGCCGTCCAGGCCGATGAGTTCGTCGAGCGTGGGCAGCGTCGTGGGCAGTTGGGGGCAGGCGATGCGCTCGCCGTTCCACACGGGGTAGAACGGTGCCTGTCCGCGTGTGTCCGACGCATAGTCGAAGCCGAGGCGCTGCTGCATGCGCGCGGCGGCGAGGTTCGTTTGCCATCCCGCCGCGCCCCACACGCGTGCCTGCGTACCGAAAATTTCCGCGAAGCGCTCATGCGCACGCAGCATTTCGCGTTCGGTCCAGGACGGGCTCTGCGTGGCGACCCCGTCCTGCCAGCGTACGTGGTCCCAACAGTGAATGCCGACCTCGAAGTCGGCATCGCGCACTGCACGCATGGTTTCCGCGCAGCGCAGCCCGATATCGGGCCCCGGCAGCAGCGTTCCATACAGCAGCGTGCGCAGGCCATAGTGTTCCAGCACCGACGTGCGGCTGACCTTGGAGAAAAAGCCCGGCCGCAACGCACGCCGCAGCGCGCGCCCCGTATGGTCCGGGCCGAGGCTGAACAAGAAGGTCGCACCGGCACCGTGCCGACGCAGTGTCTTGACCAGACGCGGTACGCCGTCGCGCGTACCGCGATAGGTGTCGACGTCGACTTTCAGCGCGAGACGCACCCGAGTCAATCGACGAGGTGACGCGCCTCGGCGAGGTGGCTGCGGTAGGCGTCGTAGATATGACGCAAGGCCTGCGTCATCCCGGTGCGCGGCTTCCAGCCCAGGTCGCGCGTGGTCGCCGCGATATCCGGCAGGCGATGCTGCACGTCCTGGTAACCCTCGCCGTAGTACTTCTGCGCGCTCGTACGCACCAGCTTGACCCGCCGCGCGGTGGGACGGTATTCGGGATACTCGAGCGCGAGTTCGAGCATGGTCTGCGCGAGTTCGCGTACCGAGAGGTTGTTGCGCGGGTTGCCGATGTTGTAGATCTTGCGTGACGCGACCCGACGCGGATTGGCGATGATGCGCATCAGTGCATCGATGCCGTCGTCGATGTAGGTGAAGGTGCGGCGCTGGCGCCCGCCGTCGACCAGCTGGATGCGTTCACCGCGCACGATCTGACCGAAGAACTGGGTGACGACCCGCGAACTGCCCTCTTTTGGCGTGTCGATTGAATCCAGTCCGGCGCCGATCCAGTTGAACGGCCGGAACAGGGTGTAGTTGAGTTTGTGCGCCTCGCCGTAGGCGCAGATCACCCGGTCCATCAGCTGCTTGCTGCAGGCATAGATCCAGCGCGACTTTCGAATCGGCCCGTAGACCAGATTCGAGCGCTCCGGGTCGAACTTGCGATCCTGCGACATGCCGTATACCTCGGAGGTGGACGGAAACACCAGTCGCTTGCCATGTGCCACGCAGGCCCGCACGATCGGCAGATTGGCTTCGAAATCGAGCTCGAACACGCGCAGCGGCTGTTTCACGTAGAGCGCCGGCGTCGCGATGGCGACCAGGGGGATCACCGTGTCGCACTTGCGGATGTGGTATTCGATCCACTCCCGGTTGATGGTGATGTCGCCCTCGAAAAAATGGAAGCGTTTATGCTCGAGATGCGTCTCGACGCGGTCGCTGCGCACGTCCATCCCATAGACCTCCCAGTCGGTCGTCGCGAGAATGCGAGCCGAAAGGTGATGACCGATAAAGCCGTTCACGCCGAGAATCAGGACCTGTTTGGACATTGCGGATCAGTTCAAAGGGAAGGAAACGGGTTCACCACCGAAGCGCGCGCGAAATGCCTCGGCACTCAGCGGTGCGCCATCGAGCGCGAGTTCGAGGAGTTCGAGCGATTCTCCGTCGGCGCAGTCGGCGCGCACATGCGGCGCATCGATCGCCGCGCTCAGCCCGGGCGCGGCCGCTGCGCCGGGCGCACGTTGCAGACGGCGGGTGCGGTGTATCGAGAGCCGCCCCGCCGGCAAAACGGTGAAGGCGCCCGGAAACGGGGGCGCGACCGCGCGCACCAGGTCGTGGATCCGTGCCGCGGACTGGCGCCAGTCGATGCGTCCATCCTCGGGCTTGCGCCCGCCGAAGTAGCTGCCGCTGGCAAGATCCTGTGGGCGCAAGGCTGCGCTGCCGTCGACGAGCCTCGGCAGGCTGCGGCGCAAGACCAGGGCGGCGGCGTCGGTCACCCGGCGAAAAACGTCCACCGCGCAATCGTTCGGGTCGATCGGCACGGCGGCCTGGTCGACGATGCGGCCGGCGTCAGGCTTGTCGGTCATTTCGTGCAGCGTCGCGCCGGTTTCACGCTCGCCGTGCAGGATCGCCCAGTTGATCGGCGAGCGTCCACGGTATTTCGGCAGCAGCGAGCCGTGCATATTGAAGGCGCCCCGCAGCGGGATCGCGAGCAATTCGGACGGCAGCATGCGTCGATAGTAAAAGGAGAACAGGAAGTCCGGCGCCGCCGCCCGGATCCGGGCGGCCAATGCGGGGCTGTCCGGCGCCTCCGGCATGACCGTCTCGAGTCCGTAGCCTGCGGCGCGTGCGGCGACGCTCGCAAACCAGATGCGCTCCCCCGGCGCGTCCCGATGCGTGACGACGAGCGGCACGGCGACCCCCTGTTCGACCAGCACGTCGAGGCAGCGCGCGCCCACATCATGATAGGCGAATACGACGGCACGGACGGACACGGGTGGGCGGTGATGCCGGCGCTAGCGCGGCTCAGCGTCCGCCGCCGCTCGCTCGAGCACCGCCTGAATCACATAGCGTGGCCGGTGGCGGACCTGCAGGTAGATGCGGCCAACGTACTCTCCGACCAATCCCAGGCCGAACAGCACCATGCCCATCAGAAAAAACTGCAGGACGTCGCGGTCCCACAGGAGATACAGGATGTCGTGCGTTTCCGGCGCGGCCAGGCGCTGCGCAATGACCAGCAGGTACAACACAACGGACAACGCGGCGACGATCATGCCGGCGAATGAAAAAAGCTGCAGCGGGACCAGCGAAAATCCGGTCATCAGGTCGAAGTTTAGTCGCACCAGGCGATAGAAGGGGTACTTCGACACGCCTGCGGTTCGCGGTTCGTGAGCAACGCTCAGTTCGGTCGGTGTGCGCGCGAAGGAGTAGGCGAGCGCCGGTACGAAGGTGCTCACCTCCCGGCAGTCGTTGATGGCATCGACGATCTCGCGGCTGTAGCCGCGCAGCATGCATCCCTGATCGGTAATGCGGATATGCGTCGTGCGCTCGCGTATCCAATTCAGAAAACGGGACGCGTAGCGGCGAAACAGAGAATCCTTGCGCGCCTGGCGCACGCCGCCGACGTAATCGTGGCCCGCGTCCATGCTGGCAAGCAGGCGGGCGATCTCCTCGGGAGGATTCTGCAGGTCCGCGTCGAGCGTCACCACGCGCTCGCCGCGGCAGCGCTCGAACGCGGCGAGGATGGCCATATGCTGCCCGACGTTGGCGCGCAGAATCACCACGCGCGTAACCTCCGGGCGCCGGGCGAACTGCTCGCGCAGCAGCGCAACCGAGCGGTCGCTGCTGCCGTCATCGACGAAGATGACCTCGTAGCTCTGGCCGAGTGCGTCGAGGGCCGGATACAGGCGTGCGAACAACGCCTCCAGCCCCGGGCCCTCGTTGTATACCGGGACGACCACCGAGACCCGCGGCGCGCTCATGACAGCAGCTTGCGGGCGGCCGCGCACACGCGCTCGACATCGCCGTCCGCCATCGCCGGGAACAGCGGCAGGGTGACGATGCGCGCGCCAATTCGTTCGGCGTGCGGAAACTGGCCCTCGGCGTAGCCGAGCGCGCGATACAGCGCAAACAGATGAATCGCCGGATAGTGCACGCCGATACCGATGCCTTCGCTTCGCATGCCCGCAATGAATGCTGCGCGCGTCGTGCTGGGCGGGAGTACGACTTGGAACATGTGCCAGTTCGAGGCGTCCAGGTCTTCCGGCGGCAGTTCGCAATCGAGTGCACGGTCCCAGTGTTCGAAGTAGCGGCGCGCCAACGTGCGTCGGCGCGCGGTGAATTCCGTCAGCCGCGGCAACTGACCGAGGCCAATGCGCGCCGCGACATCGGTGAGGTTGGACTTTCCGCCGAGAATATCGACCTCCATGCCGTCCTCGCCGCTGCGCGCGACGCCTTGCAGGCGCAGCTTCTCGCATTGCTGCGCGAGCGCCGGGTCGGGCAACACGAGGGCACCGCCCTCGGCGGTCGTGATGTTCTTATTGGCATGAAAACTGAACACCACCAGATCGCCAAAGGTCCCGATTGCGCGCCCGCCCCAATGTGCGCCCAGCGCCTGCGCCGCGTCTTCGATCACGCGCAGTCGATGCGTCTGTGCGATGGCCGCGAGCCGATCCATGTCCATCGGCAGGCCGGCAAAATGCACCGGCAGGAGCGCGCGTGTGCGGGGACCCACCGCAGCCTCAATGCCTGCCAGGTCGAGGTTGCGCGTGACCGGATCGATGTCGACGAATACGGGCCGCGCGCCAACCGCGAGCACGACATTTGCGGTGGCGACCCAGGACAATGGCGTCGTAATCACCTCGTCGCCCGCGCCGACGCCGGCCAGGCGCAGCGCGACCTCCAGCGCGGCCGTGCCGGAGCTGAATGCGCGCACCGAACGCCCGCCGCACAGACTCGAGAGCGCGGCCTCGAATTCGAGCACGCGCGGACCCGAAGTGATCCACCCCGAACGCAGCACCTCGGCGACGCCCTGGATCGTTTCCTCGTCGATCGACGGACGCGTGAACGGGAGGAACTGCATCAGCTGCGCGCGATCAGGAATACGCCGACGACGATGAAGCCGATGCCGGTGAAGCGAATTCCGGTGACGGCTTCCCCAAACAGGTACCAGGCCGCGAGCGCGTTGACGATGTACCCGATCGACAGCATCGGGTAGGCGACACTCACCTCGACCCGCGACAGCGCCATGATCCATACGACGACGCTGACCACGTAGCAAGCGATGCCGCCCGCAATGTGCGGCTCCAGCATCAGACGCAGGCCGACCGGAACGACGTTGCCGATCGCGAACTCGAATGTCCCCACGGCGTTGGTCCCCGCCTTGAGCAGCAACTGCGCCGCTGCGTTCAACAGAACGCCGACCAAAATGAGGGCGAAGCTTGCCGCGCTCATGGCTTGGCCACGATGACGAAGCGCGCGTCGGAGGCGATCACCCGAGCGGTCAGGCCATGTTCGTTACGCACGCGGACGAATGTCTCCGGGCGGAAGATCGCGAAGGCGCGCGGCGTATGCCGCCAGCGCTCGACGAATGCGGGGATGTCGGCGACGAATTTTTCGGGCTCCCACTCGATCGATGGTCCCAGCTCGTTACGAAAGCCGACCATTGTGACGGTTCGACCCAAATAGAACGGCAGTGTGTGATCGTAGACGTCCACGGCAAAAAACGGCACGTCGGCCTCGAGCGCATGGCGCGCGCGCTCGACGATATGATACGCGGAGTACGCAGGCGAGACCGCGCCCAGGCCGATGGTCGCGAGTTGCGCGGCGCCGAGTCCGGCGGCGGCAAGCGCCAACACCGATTGCGACCGCAGGCCGCGATGCGCGAGCACGGTGGAGACCAGGCCGAGTACGAGGGCGAACGCGCCCGCCCCAATGAGCCAGAGTCGAAACCCGTCGAGCATTGGCCCTGCCAGTTTCGCATGGTGCACGAACACCCCGAGCGGGATCAGTGCCACGCCCACCAGTGTGGCGAGGCCTGCCTGAATCGTGAGCAGGCGACGCGAGGCGGTCACGAGCGCACGGCCGATCAGCGCGGCCAGCGCCGGCAGCATCGGCAGGATGTAGGGCGGTAACTTCGAGCTCGACGCGGAAAAAAAGACGAACACCAGCGCGCACCAGACCAGAAGAAATCGTGCAGGCCGAAAGCGCGCCGGTTCGGGGGCGCGCGCAGCGCCGACCAGCGCGGACCCGAGAGACAACACCCAGGGCGACATTCCGACGATCAGGATCGGGACGAAAAACCAGGGCGGCGCGTAGCGGTCGTGCACCGTGGTCATGAAGCGCTGGAGATGCTCGCGCACGAAGAAGAAATGCGCGAACTCCGGGTTTGCCAGCGATACCGCGACGAACCACGGCACGGTGATCGCCAGGAACAGCGTGCACCCGCTGGCGAGGTGCAGGCGACGCATCAGCGCCCAGTCGCGCTGCCAGAGGACATAGAGCCCCACCGCGCCGACGGGCAAAACGACGCCGATCAGGCCCTTGGAGAGCACCGCCAACGCCATCGCGGCCCAGCCGGCGAGCATCCAGCCCCTGCGCGCGCGCGCGCTGGCGGCGTCGAGTTGGGCGAGCATGACCGCGAATACGGAGAGGGCGAGGAAAAACGCCACGCCCATGTCGAGCGTGGTCATGTGGCCAAGCGCGGTGTACAGGAGGCTGCTCGCGAGAACGGCGCCGGCATACAGGCCGGCAAGCGGCCCGAAGGCGCGGCCCGCAGCGAACGCCGCGACAAGGACGCCGAGAAAACCGGTCAGCGCGCCCCACAGGCGTGTCGTCCACTCGTGGGTGCCGAACGCGACATACGCCGCGGCGGTCATCCAGTATTGCAGGGGTGGCTTTTCGAAATACTTGAAGCCGTTCAGGCGTGGTGTGGTCCAGTCGCCGCTGACCGCCATCTCGCGCGCGATCTCGCCGTAACGACCCTCGTCGGGCTTGAACAGCTTGCGCTGGCCGAGCCCGGCGAACCAGACCAGCGCGAATACGAGAACGAGCACCGCAGCCAGGTTTGCGCGACGGGACATCAGCGGGTCGCGCTCACTCGAACAGCAGCGCCGCGGCAACCCTGCGGTTCTCGGCAGTGAGGACGTTGTAGGTGCGGCAGGCTGCACGCAGGTCCATCACCTCGAGCCCGATCCCCGCCTGCACCAGCGGCGCGGTCAGTTCTACCGCCGGGAAGCGCAGGCGCCGTCCGGTACCGAGCAGCACGAGCTCCGGCGCGAGCACAGCGATTGCCTCGAAGTGCGCCTGCATGAGCGCGTCGAACGTCGCCACATTCCAGGGGACGATCGATTGCACGGTGAGCACGAGGCTTGCGCTGTGGCGCTCGCCGTTGACCAGCACGTGGTCGTCGCCGTAGCCCGAAATGACGTTGCCGGGGCCGGCTGGGTGGGACAGCTGGAGTTTCATTGAGCCCTCAAATGGGGATTCAGACGCACACGGTGCAGGGCGCTAGATTGAGAGGGGTCGCCCGCTCCCGTAGAATTCCAGTTTTTGCGCACTGCCGCAACTGCTCCCCCGCCCCATGCGAGAGTTTGCACGTATCAAGCGCCTGCCGCCCTACGTTTTCAACGTCACTGCCGAGTTGAAGATGGCGGCGCGGCGCCGGGGCGAAGACGTCATCGACCTGTCGATGGGCAACCCGGACGGTGCGACGCCGCCCCACATCGTCGACAAGCTGGTCGAGGCCACGCTGCGCGGGGACACGCACGGCTATTCGGTCTCCAAGGGCATCCCGCGCCTGCGCCGGGCGATCTGCGACTGGTACCGGCGCCGCTACGCCGTCGAACTCGATCCGGATTCGGAGGCCATCGTCACGATCGGATCGAAGGAGGGCCTCGCGCACCTGATGCTGGCGACGCTCGAGCGTGGCGATACGGTGCTGGTGCCCAATCCGTCGTACCCGATCCACATCTATGGCGCGATCATCGCCGGCGCCGACATCCGTTCGGTGCGCATGACCGACGGCATCGACTTCTTCGACGAACTCGAGCGCGCAATCCGCGAGTTGATCCCGAAGCCGAAAATGCTGATTCTGGGATTCCCGTCCAACCCGACAGCGCGCTGCGTCGAGCTTGAATTCTTCGAACGCGTCATCGCGATCGCGCGCGAACACGACATCCTGGTGGTGCACGATCTGGCCTACGCAGACATTACCTTCGACGGTTGGAAGGCGCCTTCGATCATGCAGGTGCCGGGCGCGCGCGAGGTGGCGGTGGAGTTCTTCACGATGTCGAAAAGCTACAACATGGCGGGCTGGCGCATCGGGTACATGGTCGGCAATGCGGATCTGGTGCACGCGCTGTCGCGCATCAAGAGCTATTTCGACTACGGATCCTTCACGCCGATTCAGGTCGCCTCGATCATTGCGCTCGACGGGCCGCAGGACTGCGTCGAGGAGATCCGCCGGACCTACGAGAAACGCCGCGACATCATGGCGCGCGGCCTGCAGGAGGCGGGATGGAACGTCGAGGTGCCGAAGGCGTCGATGTACATCTGGGCCAAGATTCCCGAGGCCTATGCGCAGCTGCGCTCGCTCGATTTCTTCAAGAAGCTGCTCGATGATGCCAAGGTGGCCGTGGCGCCGGGCATCGGCTTCGGCGACTATGGCGATGACCATGTGCGCATCGCATTGATCGAGAACGATCATCGGCTGCGCCAGGCGGCACGTGGTGTGCGCGACATGTTTCGCAAGGACGGGCTGATCAGAGGGGCGGCGTGATGCGACCGATCAACGTGGGCCTGCTGGGCATCGGCACCGTGGGCGGCGGAACCTGGGACGTGCTCGCGCGCAACGCAGGCGAGATCAGGCGCCGTGCCGGCCGGGCGATCCGCATTACGCGGGTCGCCGACAAGGCGGTGCGCCGCGCGCGCGCCCTGGTGCGGGGCGAGGCCGAGGTGGTGGCCGACGCATTTCGCGTCACGCGTGCACCGGACATCGATATCGTGATCGAGTTGATCGGCGGCACGCGCATCGCGCGCGACCTGGTGCTCGACGCGATCGCGCACGGCAAGCACGTCGTCACGGCGAACAAGGCGCTGCTCGCGAAGCACGGCAATCGCATCTTCGCCGCCGCCCAGAAGGCCGGTGTGATGGTCGCCTTCGAGGCCGCGGTCGGCGGCGGTATCCCGATCATCAAGGCGGTGCGCGAAGGCCTCGCCGCGAATCGGATCGAGTGGATCGCCGGGATCATCAACGGTACCTCGAACTTCATCCTCTCCGAGATGCGGGAAAAAGGCCTTGCCTTCGAGACCGCGCTCGCCGATGCGCAGGCGCGCGGCTATGCCGAGGCCGACCCGACCTTCGACGTCGAGGGCGTCGATGCCGCGCACAAGCTGACGATCCTGTCGGCGCTCGCCTTCGGCGTGCCGATGCAGTTTTCGCGCGTCTATACCGAGGGGATTTCCCGGCTCACGCGCGAAGACATCACCTATGCCGAGGAACTCGGTTACCGCATCAAACTGCTCGGCATCACGCGCCGTGCCCGGCGCGGTATCGAGCTGCGCGTGCATCCGACGCTGATCCCGGAAAAGCGCCTCATCGCGAACGTCGAGGGCGTGATGAACGCGATCCTGGTGAAGGGCGACGCGGTTGGCCCGACCTTGTTTTATGGCGCGGGCGCGGGCAGCCGGCCGACGGCGAGCGCGGTGGTCGCCGACCTGATCGATGTGACGCGCCTCATTACCGCGGACCCCGAGCACCGCGTGCCACACCTTGCGTTTCAGCCCGACCGGTTGTCGAAAACGCCGATCCTGCCGATCGGCGAGGTCGAGACGTCGTACTACCTGCGCATTCAGGTGCTCGACCGGCCGGGCGTCCTCGCCGACATCACGCGCATACTCGCCACCAACCGGATCTCGATCGACGCCATGGTGCAGAAGGAGCCCGGCGAGGGCGAGGAGCGCGTCGATATCGTGATGCTCACGCATCTGGCGCGGGAAAAGAACGTCGACACGGCGATCGCGCGCATCGAGAAACTGCGCACCGTGGTGGGCAAGGTCACCCGCATCCGCCTGGAAGAATTGCTGTGATGCCTGCGGCATCACAGCAACCGCAGGTCGGAGCAGGGGGGCCGGGGACGCGACCCCGCCCCCCCGGTTCGCGCCCGCAGACCTCGCCTGATGCGTTACGTCAGTACCCGGGGCGGCGCACCCGCGCAGCGCTTCTGCGACGTCCTGCTCGAGGGGCTCGCGGCCGACGGTGGACTCGCGGTGCCCGAGACGATTCCGGTGCTCACGCCGAGCGAGCTCGCGGGTCTGCGCAGGCTGGACTACCGCGGCCTCGCCTGCGCGGTGCTCGCGCACTTCATCGACGACATTTCGCCTGCGGTTCTCAAAGACATCGTGGCGCGCAGCTACACAGCGACGCGTTCGGAGCCGACGAGATCGTGCCGCTGAAAACGCTCGGGCCCGGACTGCACCTGCTCGGGTTGTCGAACGGTCCGACGCTCGCCTTCAAGGACCTGGCGATGCAGCTGCTCGGCAATCTGTTCGAGCATGTGCTCGCCGAGCGTGCCACGACGCTCAACATCCTCGGCGCCACCTCGGGCGACACCGGTTCTGCCGCGGAGCATGCGCTGCGCGGCAAGCGCGGCATCCAGGTGTTCATGCTGTCGCCGCACGAGCGCATGAGCGCGTTCCAGCGTGCGCAGATGTACGCGCTGCAGGACGCGAACATCCACAACCTGGCGCTCAGGGGCGTATTCGACGATTGCCAGGACGTCGTGAAACGGGTCAACGCCGACGCAGCGTTCAAGGCGCGCTACCGCATCGGCGCCGTGAACTCGATCAACTGGGCACGCGTGTTGGCGCAGGTGGTGTACTACTTCTGGGCCTACTTTCGTGCGACGCGCGCTGACGGCGAGCCGATCGACGTCGCCGTGCCGTCCGGAAACTTCGGCAATATCTACGCCGGCCATGTCGCCCGCACGATGGGCCTGCCGCTGCGGCGCCTGATTCTTGCCACCAACGAGAACGACGTGCTGGACGAATTTTTCCGATCCGGCCGCTATCGGGTGCGCGCAGGTACCGAGGTGCAAGCCACCTCGAGCCCGTCGATGGACATCGCCAAGGCGTCCAACTTCGAGCGCTACGTCTACGATCTGCTGGAGCGCGATGGTGTGCGGGTGCGCGCGCTCTGGACCGAGCTCGACCGCAGCGGCATGTTTGACTTGTCGCGCTCGCCGTACTTCCGCAACATCGCGGAGACCGGGTTCGAGTCGGGCCGCAGTACGCACGCCGATCGCATCGCGACGATTCGAGCGATTCACGCACGTTACGGCGTGATGGTCGATCCGCACACTGCCGACGGCATCAAGGTCGGGCTCGAGCACCGTGACGCAGCGGTACCGCTCGTTTGCCTGGAAACTGCGCTGCCGGCGAAGTTCGCCGAGACGATCCGCGAGGCGCTCGGCAGCGCGCCCGCACGGCCGGTGGGTTTCGAGGATCTGGAGTCGCTGCCGCAGCGCTACGACGTGATCGAGGCCGACGCCGAGGCGGTGAAGCGCTTCATCGTGGCGAACGCGGCCTGAGGCGGGGCCGCAACCCGCTCATTCGTCCTTTGCGCAGGGCCAGGACGCCGGCGCCTTGAGGCCGGCGGGCAGTTTCGTTTTCGCGTCGCCACAGGCATCGTCCAGCTGGCGCTGCACGAGCCCCGTCGTTTGCGACAGATCGACGCCCTCGATGCGCGTGAAGAAGAAGTGCGCGCCCTTGAAATTCGCGCCGGCGAGGTTCGCTCCGTTCAATTCTGCGCGCGCGAGCTCGGCGCGCTCGAGGCGCGCGTTCGCGAGTTTCGCGCCCTGCAGGTCGGCGCGCGCAAGCTCGGCCTTGGAGAGGTTGGCGCCGGTCAGGTCGGTCCTGGAAAGACTTGCACGCTGCATCTCGGCCTTCGTCAGATCGGCGCTGACCAGGACCGCGGATCGAGGTTTGCCCGGTAGGCATTGACCTTGACCAATTTCGCGCGGCTCAGGTCGGCGCCGACGAGGCGCGCGTTGTCGAGCGAGGCGCGCTCGAGGTCGGCGGCGACGAGTTTTGCACCCGACAGATCGCTGCGCCCGAAGTCGGTCCGCGCAAGACGGCCGTTCGAAAGATTCGCGTCGCGCAGAATGAGGCGGGCCTTCTGGCACTTCGACCAGTCCACGCCCGGTCCGGGCGCGTCGGCGCACGCAGCCTGGGCGACGGGGGCGGCGAACGCGACGCTCACGACCGCGACAAAGATCCTCAACACACCGCGGAATCCGGTCCCTGCGTCCCATCGAGGCTTTTGCGTCATCAGGATGGTTTCCTCCGAATGGTTCGCTGGTTGCAGCGCGCTATACACAAAACGAGTGTATCGCAGGCCGCCGCTAGATGCCGTAGGCGGTGCGCAGCAGCGTGATCGGGTGCGCGCGGCGCGCCTGGTGCGCAGTTTCGGCGTCTTCGCCCTCGCGCATGCCCTGCAGGATGTGGCGGCCCGCAATCGGGCAGTCCGAGCTGACCCAGTCCGGCTGCGCTTTGCCCCATCTGGCGGAACACCGGACGACCGATCTTCATCGAGTTCGCGTAGTACTCGGTCTTCACGCCCCAGGTGCCGTCGTGGCCGGCGCAGCGCTCGACGGTGTTCACCTCGGTGCCGGGGATCGACTCCAGCATTTCGCGCGTCTTCTGGCCGATGTTCTGCACCCGCGAGTGGCAGGGGATGTGGTACGACACCTTGCCCAATGCAACCTTGAAGTCGGTCTTCAGCAGGCCGTCCTTGCTGACGCAGCACGAGGTACTCGAACGGATCGAACATCGCGTCCTGCACCGCCTTCACGTCGGCATCGTCGGGAAACATAAGCGGCAGTTCCTGCTTGAACATCAGCGTGCAGGACGGCACCGGCGTGAGGATCGCGTAGCCCTCGCGCGCGAGCTTCGCGAGCGGCGGGATGTTGATGTCCTTGTGCTTCGCGACAGTCTCCAGATCGCCCAGCTCGAGCTTCGGCATGCCGCAGCAGGCCTCCTTCTCGACGAGGACGTAGGGGATCGCGTTGTGCTCGAGGATCGCGAGCAGGTCGTGGCCGATGCCGGGCTCGTTGTAGTTCACGTAGCAGGTCGAGAAGATGGCGACCTTGCCGGGCGTGTTCTTTCCGTCCGTCACCTTCTGCGCGTGCGAGGATGCCGCGCTCGGGCGGAAGGTGCGGCGCGCGTAGTCGGGCAGCTCACGTGCTTTCGCCACGCCGAGTACGCCTTGCATCACGCCACGCGCGAGGGGCATCCTGTTCGCCGCGTTCACCGTCTGCACGACGACCGGGATCGTCGCGAGCTTGCCCAGCGCGTCGGTCGCGCTGAGCAGACGGTCGCGAAAGCGCGCGCCGTCGCGTCTTGAACTTGACTGCCTTGGCGCGCAGCATCAGATGCGGGAAGTCGACGTTCCACTCGTGCGGCGGCACGTACGGACACTTCGTCATGTAGCACATGTCGCACAGGTAGCACTGGTCGACCACCTTCCCGTAGTCCTGCTTGTCGACACCGTCGACCTCCATGGTCGAGCTCTCGTCGACCAGGTCGAACAGGGTCGGGAACGCCGTGCACAGATTCACGCAGCGCCGGCAGCCGTGACAGATGTCGAAGACCCGCTCGAGCTCCCGATTGAGCTTCGCTGCGTCGTAGAAATCCGGGTTGCGCCAGTCGAGCGGATGGCGGGTCGGCGCTTCCAGGCTGCCTTCGCGTGCGGTCATCGCGGGGTCAATCGCTCAGTGCGTCGAGCGCCTTCTGGAAGCGGTTGGCGTGGCTGCGCTCGGCCTTGGCCAGCGTCTCGAACCAGTCGGCAATCTCGTCGAACTTCTCCTCGCGCGCCGCCTTGGCCATGCCCGGGTACATGTCGGTGTACTCGTGCGTCTCGCCCGCCACCGACGCCTTCAGGTTGTCGCGCGTCTTGCCGATCGGCAGCCCCGTGGCCGGATCACCCACCTGCTCCAGGTACTCCAGGTGGCCGTGGGCATGGCCCGTCTCGCCTTCGGCGGTCGAGCGAAACAGCGCCGAGACGTCGTTCTGGCCTTCGACGTCGGCCTTGGCGGCGAAGTACAGGTAGCGCCGGTTGGCCTGGCTTTCGCCGGCAAACGCGGCCTTGAGGTTTTCTTCGGTCTTGCTGCCCTTGAGTTGCATCGTGTGCTCCTTGTGCGTTCAGGGTGGGAAGTACCGCCAGCCTAGGGCGCAACGCCCCATTGATCAAATCGATTCTGGCAATTCTTTAGATTGCGTAGCGCTATCAGGGCCCGGCACTGCGTCGTGCTGCGGCGCAGTTTCGCCCGGTGGTCCGCAGGCGGTTTTGACCGGCGTCAAAACGACAAGTTGGCGGCCCTTTAAATTCGAACTGCGGTCCCCAACTACTTCAGCACAACGGGAACCTACGGAGGCCATCATGGCAAACATTCAACGGTATGGAACCAGCGGCATGCTGGACGACGTGTTCGGCGATCTGATGAAGGGATTCTGGGTCAAGCCGGTCGCAATGCCGGGCGAGGCCGAGCTCAACATGAAGGTCGACGTCAAGGAAAGCGACAAGGCGTACACGATCCACGCCGAGATTCCGGGCGTGAAGAAGGAGGACATCCAGATCGATGTCGACGGCGGTCAGCTTTCGATTCGCGCCGAAGTCAAGCGCGAGGCGGAAAAGAAGGAAGGCGAAAAACTTGTGCACAGCGAGCGGTACTACGGCATGGTTTCGCGCAGCATGACCCTGCCCGTGGAGGTGGACGCGCAAGGGACCAAGGCCGAGTACAAGGACGGTGTGCTGGATCTCACGCTGCCCAAGAAAGCGGCCAAGTCGGCGCGCCGCGTCACGATCGCCTAGCGCTTGCACGAGGAACCGGCCGCGGGCGCTGCGTCCGCGGCTGTGTGCTTTCACTGCGCGCTCCCGGTGCTCGAACCGGGACGCCGCGTCGCGTCCGTGCTGGGCGCGACGCGCGAATTCTGCTGCGCGGGTTGCGAAGCGGTTGCGCGCACGATTGTTGCCAGCGGGTTCGAGCAGTACTACGCAACACGCAGCGCCCCGCAGCCGGGCGATGGCGCTGCGGTCCTGCCGCAAAACCTGCCGCCGCTCGAGGTCTACGACGACCCCGAAGCGCAGCGCCAGTTCGTCGCCGCCCCCGACGCCGAACGGCGCGAAGTCTCCCTGATTCTCGATCGGATTCGCTGTTCGGCCTGCCTGTGGCTTTCGGAGCAATGGCTGCGCCGCCAGCCGGGCGTGCTGCGCGTCGACATCAACTACGCCACGCACCGTGCGCAAGTGGCCTGGGACCCGGCCATGACGCGCCTGTCGGAGATTCTCGAGGCGGTGCGCGCCATCGGCTACGACGCCTACCCCTACGAGCCACGGCGCCAGGACGAACTCGCGCGGCGCGCGCGGCGCCGCGCAACCTGGCGCCTGTTCGTCGCCGGCTTTGGTGCGATGCAGGTGATGATG
Organism: uncultured beta proteobacterium; assembly: GCA_963714925.1. Taxonomy (GTDB): domain Bacteria; phylum Pseudomonadota; class Gammaproteobacteria; order Burkholderiales; family SG8-39; genus SG8-39. The sequence continues at coordinate 460,181 of CAVQQK010000007.1, forward strand.
TACGCGTTTCCGGCCTACCTGAACGGTGACGGCGCGCTCGCGCCCGCGACCGAGCAGCTCATGCGCTGGGCGAGCCTCGTGCTGACGCTGCCGGTGATGCTCTTTTCCAGCGGACCGTTCTTCGCGGGGGCGTGGCAGTCGCTGAAGCAGCGCAGCGTCTCGCTCGATGCGCCGATCGCGCTCGGCATCGCGGTGGGCTTTGCCGCCAGTCTCTGGGCCACGCTCGCGGGGCAGGGCGCGGTCTACTTCGACACGATTACGATGCTGGTGTTTCTCCTGCTCGCCGCGCGCACGCTCGAAGCCGCGGCGCGTGAGCGCGCGACGCGTGCGCTCGACCCACTCGCGCGCTGGATGCCGTCGTTTGCGACCCGACTGGGCGCGCCCGACGACACGTCGAGCGCGCAACGTGTGGCCGCGCATGCGATTGCACCGCAGGACTACGTGCTGGTCGCGCCCGGCGAGCGCGTCCCCGCAGACGGCGTCGTGGCGCGCGGCGCTTCGAGCGCCGACGAGTCGCTGCTTACCGGCGAATCGCGCCCGGTCGCAAAGGCGCCGGGTGCGGCGCTGATCGGCGGGTCGATCAATCTCGAGCAGCCGATCGTGATGCAGGTCACGCGCACCGGACCCGATACGCAGGCCGCCGCGGTATTGCGGCTCGTCGAGCGTGCTGCGGCCGGCAAGCCGAAGCTGGTCGAGGCTGCCGACCGGCTCGCCGCGCGGCTTACGGCCGCCGTCCTGCTGGTGGCGATTGCCGCGTTCCTCGTTTGGGCGGGCGTCTACGGTGCGCCGGCACGCGCGACCTGGGTCGCGGTGGCCGTGCTGGTTGCGACCTGCCCCTGCGCGCTGGCGCTCGCGGCGCCGATCGTGCTCACGCGCGCGAACGCATTTCTGCTCTCGCGCGGGCTGGCGCTCACGCGCGGCGCCGCGATCGAACGCCTCGAACGCGCCACCGACGTCGTGCTGGACAAGACCGGCACCCTGACCGCGGGCCGGTTTTCGATTCGCTCGATTACGGCATTCGGTTCGCTCAGCGAGGGCGACTGCCTCGCAATCGCGCGCGCGCTGGAAATCTCGAGTCGGCATCCGATCGCGCGCGCATTCGCAGGCCCAACGCAGCAGTGGGCGTTCGATGGCCACAACGCGCCGGGCCAGGGCGTCGAAGCGACGATCGGGAATCGCCGCGTGCGCCTCGGCACCGAGGCCTACTGCCGCGAGATCGCCGGTCGCCAGACGGCTGCGCCGCCGGCCGCTGCGGCCGAAGGCGCCGCGCAGCAAACGCCGGTGTTTCTCGCTGACGCGCAGGGCTGGCTCGCGCAATTCCTGCTCGAGGATGCGCTGCGCCCGGAGGCGCAGGCGTTCGTCGGGCAGCTCGCCGCGCGCGGCCTGCAGGTGCATCTGGCGAGCGGCGATCATCCCGCCGTGGTCGACGCGATCGCGCGTCGGCTGGGCATCGCGTCCGTGCTTGGCGGCGCGACGCCGCAGGACAAAGCGGCGTTCGTCGAGCGCTTGCAGCGCGCGGGCCGCGTCGTGGTGATGGTCGGCGATGGACTGAACGACGCGCCGGTGCTGGCGCGCGCGGATGTCTCGGTTGCCATGAGCAGTGGCGCCGATGCGGCACAGGCGCAGGCCGATCTCGTACTGCTCGGCGGCGAGGCGACGCTGCGTCTGTCGGCGATCGGCGATGCGCTTGCGGTTGCGCGCCGCGCGATGCGCCTCATACGCCAGAACTTCGCCTGGGCCGTGGCCTACAATGCGATTGCGCTGCCGCTCGCGGCGTTCGGATCGATCGGGCCCTGGGAAGCAGCGATCGGGATGACCGCCAGCTCGTTCATCGTCGTGATCAACGCGATGCGCCCCCTCGCCACTCGCGCGCGTGCACCGCAGGGCGAAAGGGCGCCGGTACTCGCTGCAGGCTGAACCATGGAAAGTGTTTACATCCTCGTTCCCGTCTCGCTCGTGCTGGTGTTCGTCATCGGCTGGTTGTTCTGGCGCGCGCTCGAGGGCGGGCAGTTCGACGATCTCGAGCGGCCGGGGTACGAGATTTTGATGGACGACGATTCGCCAAAGCGGGGTCAGACCCCAAACCAAAACCGGGGTCAGACCCCTGTGGATAAGTCTTTCTCGAGGAGATTGTGAATCGATAAGCCGTCGACAGACTTATCCACAGGGGTCTGACCCCATGGTCGCCATGAATATGCGCGCCATGCGCCTCCACGCCGCGCACGAACCGCTGCGCTGCGACGTGCTGCCGGTCCCCGAGCCCGGTCCCGGGCAGGTGCTGCTCAAGGTGCACGCCTGCGGCGTGTGCCGCACCGACCTGCATATCGTCGATGGCGAGCTCACCGAACCGAAGCTGCCACTCGTACCCGGACATGAAATCGTCGGCACGATCGAAGCACTCGGGCGCGGCGCCGAAGGCCATCGCGTGGGCGAGCGGGTGGGCGTGCCGTGGCTGGGCGGGTCCTGCGGCGCCTGCGAATTCTGCCGGCGCGGCGAGGAGAACCTATGCGACGCCGCGCGCTTCACCGGCTATCACCTCGACGGCGGGTATGCGGAATACGCATTGTGCGACGCGCGTTTCTGTTTCGCGCTTCCGGCAGGCTACGACGATGCGGCGGCGGCACCGCTGCTCTGCGCGGGGTTGATCGGCTTTCGATCGCTGCGCTTTGCGGGCGACGCGCGCCGCATTGGCATTTACGGTTTCGGCGCAGCGGCGCACATCGTCGCGCAAGTCGCCTGCGCCGAGGGGCGCACCGTCTATGCATTCACGCGCCCGGGCGATGCACCCGCGCAGGCGCTCGCGCGCAAGGTCGGCGCGCACTGGACCGGCGGCTCGGACGAGGGCGCGCCCGAGCCGCTCGATGCTGCGCTCATTTTTGCGCCGGTCGGCGCGCTCGTTCCCGCGGCGCTCGCAGCGGTTCGCAAGGGCGGCACCGTGGTTTGCGGCGGCATCCACATGAGTGACATTCCGGCGTTTCGCTACCGGCTGCTGTGGGGCGAGCGGACCGTGCGCTCGGTCGCCAATTTGACGCGCCGGGATGCCGAGGACTTTCTCGCCGTGGCTGCGCGCGTTCCAATCGAGACCCAGATCGAGACGCTCGGGCTCGAACGCGCGAACGAGGCGCTCGATCGGTTGCGCGCCGGAAAGATTGCGGGTGCGTTCGTGCTCGACCCGCGCCGCTAGGCGCCCTCCGGATCAGGTTTCAGACGCCAAAAGGGCAGCCCGCGCAATCTTGATGGTGCGACGCGCCATCGATTGTTCCTGGCGTCTTGCCGGACGGATCGTAAACATCCGTCAGGAGGAGGCAGGAGAGCCCGTGCTTCCACTAGAAAATCGTTAATGAACAGCAGGTTTCAGTGTATAAATGGCGGTCCAGCTGCCGTGAATGCGCGAGTGCAATAGGTTGTGCGAATCGCGCCTACGTGCGGCAGTTCCTCGGCGCGAGTAGTGACGAGGACTAACGTCGATTGCGCCGTGGTCGCGAGATTTGGCAGAGGGTGGCCTGTTCTCGTGACCCTTGAACGAGGACCGAGGGGCCGGAGTGGACCTGTCGATACAGTCGATCCGTAAATCGCAAGCGACGAGGCGCGGTCTACGCCCGCGGCTCGTTTCGCTCGCGGTCGCCGGCGCGCTGTCGGCCTGGGGCGGCGCGTCGAGCGCGAACCCCACGGGCGCCAGCATTACGGTCGGCAATGCGACGATTACGGCCAACGGCCAGACACTGACGATCGCCAATACCCCTGGCGCGGTCATCAACTGGCAGCAGTTTTCGATCCGTAAGGACGAGATCACCCGCTTCCTGCAGCAAAACGCCTCGAGCGCGGTGCTCAACCGCGTCATCGGCCAGGACCCTTCCGTGATTCTCGGCAAGCTGCTTTCGAACGGTCGCGTATTCCTGGTCAACCCTTCGGGCATCGTCATCGGCAAGGGCGCCGTGATCGACGTGGCGGGCTTCGCGGCCTCCTCGCTGAACATCAGCGATGCCGATTGGGTGAGCGGCAAGCTGAACTTCAAGGGTACCGGTCTCGAAGGCAAGGTCGAAAACGCGGGCACGATCAAGACCGTCGAGGGCGGTCACGTCTACCTGATCGCGCCGAAGGTTGAGAACAAGCCTGACGGCGTGATCCAGAGTCCGCAGGGCGAGGTCATCATTGCCGCCGGCAAGACCGTCGAACTCGTAAACGCCGGCACGCCGAACATCCGGGTCGAGTTCACCGCGCCCGACAACGAAGCCGTGAATGCGGGGCAGGTGGTCGCCGAGGGCGGCCGCATCGGCATCTACGGCACGCTGATCAAGAACTCGGGACGCGTCTCCGCGAGCCGCGCCGTCGTCGGCAAGGGCGGCAAGATCCTGTTCAAGGCGACCAAGGACGTCCAACTCGATCCCGGCTCGACGGTCGAAGCGAACGGCACGACCGGCGGCGACATCACGATCCAGGCCGACACCGGCACCATCCTCGCGCAGGGAAGGATCGAAGCGAACGGCATCGAGGCGGGCGGCACGATCACGCTCGCGGCGGCAAAAGGCATCGACATTCCCGCGGGCGCGCTGGTGAGCGCCAAGGGCACCGGCGGCAAGGTTGAGTTGGCTGCGACGAGTCCCGATGCGACGCCGACGAGCGTGCGCATTGGAGGACGGGTCGAGGCCGGCGCATCGGTACAGATCAAAGCGCCCAAGGCGAAGACCGAGATAGCGGCTGAGGCGATCATCGTCGCACCCGAGATCAAGGTGACCAGCGCAATTTTCGCCGGCGAGGGCGCGCTGGATGCGAGTGGTGCGCGCGGCGGGCGCATTGACATCGAGGTCGATACGGTCGATTGGGCGGGCAGCCTGCTCGCCGTAGGCGCTGCGGGCGACGGCGGTGTCGTGCGCGTCCAGGCAGCCGACAGCATCACGACGATGGCGTCCAGCATCATCCGCGTCGACGGCGCGCAGGCGGGCGGCGAGGTTTCGCTTCAGGCGGTGAAGACCGAGGCGCTGATATCGGGAACAGTTTCTGCGCGCGGACTGACGACGGGCGGCGAAATTACGCTCACCGCGCCGCAGGTTGAAACCCATGGCGCGGTGCTCGATGCGAGCGGCGCGTTTGGTGGCGGTCGGGTTCGCGTCGGTGGCGACTACCAGGGCGGCGGCGATGTGCCGCAGGCGAAGCACACGTACGTTGATCTGTACACGCGAATTCGAGCGGATGCGGAGGTGGAGGGGGAAGGGGGCACGGTGATCGTCTGGTCGACCGACGCGACCATCTTCGCCGGAGAGATCAGCGCGCGCGGGGGCGCGCGCGCGGGCAACGGCGGCTTCGTCGAGACCTCGGGGGGCTGGCTCGACGTCGGCGGGACGGTCGATACGCGTGCGCCGGCGGGGATGACCGGAACCTGGCTGCTAGATCCCAAATTCATCGTCGTTGCCGCTTCGGGCGGAAGCGCGCTCAACCCGGGTACGAACAACCTCTTTGCGAACAACACCGGCGGCACGTCCACCATCACGCCAACGTCGATCAACTCGGCCTCGAGCAACGTCATCCTACAGGCGAATACCGACATCACGTTCACCGACGCGGTATCGATCACGGGCGCCGGGATATCGTTGACTGCTCAAGCGGGTCGATCGATTCTGGTCAATGCCAATATCACGACCAACAACGCGTCGATCACTCTGACCGCGAACGAAAATTCCGCGGCCGGCGGCGTCGCTGCGGACCGCAGCGTCGGGTCGGCCGCCATCACGATGGCGGCGGGTACGTCCCTCGTTTCTGGTGGCGGTGACATCACGATCGCGATGAACCCGGGTACGGGCGTCGCGAATAGCAAGACCGGGAACATATCGCTGCGTACCGTCAACGCGGGCAGCGGGAACGTCACGGTGACACACACTGGCGTGACCGGCGGTGGAACCGGCAACATCACGTTGAACAGTCCCATTACGGCTGGCAGTTTGGTGTATGTCTCGGCAGCGGGCGGAAACATCACCTCCGCCGGATCCTTCGTCACCGGGGCACCGGTCACTGCGGCTGTCCCCTATCCGACCGACGCCACCGTTGTGCTTCAGGCGAGCGGGAAGATCACGATATCCGGCACGGTGAATCTGACGACCGCCGGCGCAGGTTTTGTGGCGCAGGCGGGCGACGATGTCAACGTCGATGCCACGGTGACTACTACCGGTGGAAAGATCCACCTTGGCGCGGACTCGCCGCATGCGGGCACGGCTTTCGATGGCGCGGGTCGAGTAAATGTTTCCGCCGCGGTGAGCAGCACGGGCGGAAACATCACGCTGGTCGGCGGTGGAAATAGTTCTCCCGATGGTGGATTTAAACTCGATGCCGACGTCAACGCAGGCTCGGGCGGGATCAACGTTGCTTTGTCGCAAACGAGTGGCGCGCTTCCGTTCTACATTGGAGCGGGCGGAAATACGCAGCTCAGCAGCAGCGACACCGGTGCGTTGAAAACCGCCGGAGCTCTTGTCCTGGGCACGGCGAAGACCGCGGGGACCGACGGACTCGGCACGGGCGCGTTGACGCTTACCGTCGATTCCATCACCAACAGCAACGCCAGTCCGATTACGCTGTCAGCGGATTCAGGCAGCTCATTTGAACTGGTCGCGGGGAGCGGCGGCATCGTCCTCAGCCGGGCGCTGACGACGTTTCAGGACACAGTTATCAGCACGACCGGTCCGCTGATCGTCAATCAGCCGGTGGACACGTCCAGCAACGATCTGAGCATTACGGCATCGTCTATCACCCTCGGTCCGAGCGGATCGTTCACGACAGGAACTTGCTCTACGGGTAACTGCACGGGCGTGGCGTCGGTCTATTGGGATGGGGGTGCCAGCAACAGCGATTGGTTTAGCAGTCTCAACTGGAGTGATGACACCGTTCCCGACGCCACCACGGATGTAACCATTCCGACCGGGTACATAGTCGTCATCGGAACCGGGGCAGGCGCGGCCGCGAAGACCCTGATCGCAGAAAGTTCACTGACGATCTCAAGCGGATCGCTCACTCTGGCCGAGATCTCGGAGTTCCACAACACGCTTACCGTCTCCGGCGGGAGCCTGCTCGGCGCAGGTAGCGTACTGATCACCGGAACCGCCGGGTCACTAATATGGAGCGGCGGCACGCTGGACAATGGTGGCGGCGAATTCACTCTGCTGGGCGGCCACAGTGGAACCCTGAGCGGCAACAGCCTGACGCTGAACCGCGGGTTTCATAACAACGGGATGCTCACGTTGAACGCAGCCACGATCGACGGAACTACTGGTTCGATCACGAACGTCGGGACAATCACGGCGCTGGCGAGCACGTCGAATACCATCAACGTGTCCCTCGCGAATACGGGTACCGTGAGTGCACTCGGCTCGCTGGCCGCGTCGAATTTCCCGACTAACGATGGCATTCTCTCCATCGGTGGCAGCGGCGTCTTCAGTACCGGAAACGTATCGCTTGCGAATACGGTTGGGTCTTCCATCCAGGTAGCGAGCGGGGGCAGTTTCAATCTGGGGAGTGGAACGCTGACTAACAGCGGTACCGCGACGATCGACGGTGCTGCGACGGTCGGGGCGCTGACGCTGTCTGCCGGGACGGTGGGCGGAACCGGCGACTTGACCGTTTCTACCGATTACAACGCGGCCGGTGGGACTCTGGGGACGACCTTCAGCGACCTCGTGTTGCACAAGGTCGGAAACTTCACGACTGGCGCAGCGGGATTCACCGCGGTTGACTCGCTCGGTCTGTTCGCGACGGGCGACCTCACGTTGAATGGCGCGGTGAGCGCCGGCGGTAAGGTCACTCTTTCGAGCACGGGTTCTGTAACCCAGACGGTGGCCATCGCTGCAAACGCCCTCGAACTTCTCGGCAGTGGCGGCAGCTATGTACTGACGAACACGGGCAACAACGTTGCAACGTTGGCCGCTGACACCGGCAGCGTGAGCTATACCGATACGAATGCACTCTCCGTTGGCTCGGTCAACGCAACGACGGGTATTAGTGCGACTGGCCTGGTTGATATTCGCACCCAAAGCGGAGATTTGACTCTCACTAATGCCATTGGGACCACCAGCACCAGCGCTAGTGCTGTCACGCTCGTCGCGGATGCTGCCGCGACGCCTGATGCCACAGGGACGGGTGGTAACTTCAAGAACGCGGGTTCGGTTTCCATAACCACCGGCGCCGGGGGTGCTTGGCGTATCTACTCTGGCAATCCGACGGGTACCACTCGTGGCGGGTTGGTCGAGGCGGGTAAGCGCTACAACGTCGACGACGGAAGTGACCCAATTGCCTCGGGCAATCGGATCTACTTCCGCATTCAGCCTACGTTGACGTTGACCGCCGATGGTAAGAGCAAGACCTATGGCGATGCGAATCCTACGTTCACGTTTGGCTCGTTGGGTCTGATCGACGGTGACCTGATTGGCGCCGCCATCAGTACCGGGCCAACCTTTACGGTAGACGGTTCAACGTCCACGTCCGGTCAGTTGACGGCGGGCACCGCCCACAACATCACCCCAGGCTCCGCCACTTCCGGGCTTGGATATTCCTTTAGCTATACAAGCGGCTCACTGACCGTCAACAAGCTGGCGCTGACCGGTTCGGTGGGCGCGGCGAGCTCGACCTACGGTTCGGCGTTGACGCCTGGGGCGGCGAACCTGACCAACGTGGTTGGCACGGACGTGGTGAACGCCACGATCGCGGTCGACACCACGGGGCTGCTGAGCACCAGCGGCAACCTGATTGCGGGAACGCACACGGGGATCGAAAACGTGAGCGCCCTGGGTGGGGCCGATGCGGGCAACTACACGTTTGCGGGTGTGGTGGGTGACTACACGGTGAACAAGCTGGCGCTGACCGGTTCGGTGGGCGCGGCGAGCTCGACCTACGGTTCGGCGTTGACGCCTGGGGCGGCGAACCTGACCAACGTGGTTGGCACGGACGTGGTGAACGCCACGATCGCGGTCGACACCACGGGGCTGCTGAGCACCAGCGGCAACCTGATTGCGGGAACGCACACGGGGATCGAAAACGTGAGCGCCCTGGGTGGGGCCGATGCGGGCAACTACACGTTTGCGGGTGTGGTGGGTGACTACACGGTGAACAAGCTGGCGCTGACCGGTTCGGTGGGCGCGGCGAGCTCGACCTACGGTTCGGCGTTGACGCCTGGGGCGGCGAACCTGACCAACGTGGTTGGCACGGACGTGGTGAACGCCACGATCGCGGTCGACACCACGGGGCTGCTGAGCACCAGCGGCAACCTGATTGCGGGAACGCACACGGGGATCGAAAACGTGAGCGCCCTGGGTGGGGCCGATGCGGGCAACTACACGTTTGCGGGTGTGGTGGGTGACTACACGGTGAACAAGCTGGCGCTGACCGGTTCGGTGGGCGCGGCGAGCTCGACCTACGGTTCGGCGTTGACGCCTGGGGCGGCGAACCTGACCAACGTGGTTGGCACGGACGTGGTGAACGCCACGATCGCGGTCGACACCACGGGGCTGCTGAGCACCAGCGGCAACCTGATTGCGGGAACGCACACGGGGATCGAAAACGTGAGCGCCCTGGGTGGGGCCGATGCGGGCAACTACACGTTTGCGGGTGTGGTGGGTGACTACACGGTGAACAAGCTGGCGCTGACCGGTTCGGTGGGCGCGGCGAGCTCGACCTACGGTTCGGCGTTGACGCCTGGGGCGGCGAACCTGACCAACGTGGTTGGCACGGACGTGGTGAACGCCACGATCGCGGTCGACACCACGGGGCTGCTGAGCACCAGCGGCAACCTGATTGCGGGAACGCACACGGGGATCGAAAACGTGAGCGCCCTGGGTGGGGCCGATGCGGGCAACTACACGTTTGCGGGTGTGGTGGGTGACTACACGGTGAACAAGCTGGCGCTGACCGGTTCGGTGGGCGCGGCGAGCTCGACCTACGGTTCGGCGTTGACGCCTGGGGCGGCGAACCTGACCAACGTGGTTGGCACGGACGTGGTGAACGCCACGATCGCGGTCGACACCACGGGGCTGCTGAGCACCAGCGGCAACCTGATTGCGGGAACGCACACGGGGATCGAAAACGTGAGCGCCCTGGGTGGGGCCGATGCGGGCAACTACACGTTTGCGGGTGTGGTGGGTGACTACACGGTGAACAAGCTGGCGCTGACCGGTTCGGTGGGCGCGGCGAGCTCGACCTACGGTTCGGCGTTGACGCCTGGGGCGGCGAACCTGACCAACGTGGTTGGCACGGACGTGGTGAACGCCACGATCGCGGTCGACACCACGGGGCTGCTGAGCACCAGCGGCAACCTGATTGCGGGAACGCACACGGGGATCGAAAACGTGAGCGCCCTGGGTGGGGCCGATGCGGGCAACTACACGTTTGCGGGTGTGGTGGGTGACTACACGGTGAACAAGCTGGCGCTGACCGGTTCGGTGGGCGCGGCGAGCTCGACCTACGGTTCGGCGTTGACGCCTGGGGCGGCGAACCTGACCAACGTGGTTGGCACGGACGTGGTGAACGCCACGATCGCGGTCGACACCACGGGGCTGCTGAGCACCAGCGGCAACCTGATTGCGGGAACGCACACGGGGATCGAAAACGTGAGCGCCCTGGGTGGGGCCGATGCGGGCAACTACACGTTTGCGGGTGTGGTGGGTGACTACACGGTGAACAAGCTGGCGCTGACCGGTTCGGTGGGCGCGGCGAGCTCGACCTACGGTTCGGCGTTGACGCCTGGGGCGGCGAACCTGACCAACGTGGTTGGCACGGACGTGGTGAACGCCACGATCGCGGTCGACACCACGGGGCTGCTGAGCACCAGCGGCAACCTGATTGCGGGAACGCACACGGGGATCGAAAACGTGAGCGCCCTGGGTGGGGCCGATGCGGGCAACTACACGTTTGCGGGTGTGGTGGGTGACTACACGGTGAACAAGCTGGCGCTGACCGGTTCGGTGGGCGCGGCGAGCTCGACCTACGGTTCGGCGTTGACGCCTGGGGCGGCGAACCTGACCAACGTGGTTGGCACGGACGTGGTGAACGCCACGATCGCGGTCGACACCACGGGGCTGCTGAGCACCAGCGGCAACCTGATTGCGGGAACGCACACGGGGATCGAAAACGTGAGCGCCCTGGGTGGGGCCGATGCGGGCAACTACACGTTTGCGGGTGTGGTGGGTGACTACACGGTGAACAAGCTGGCGCTGACCGGTTCGGTGGGCGCGGCGAGCTCGACCTACGGTTCGGCGTTGACGCCTGGGGCGGCGAACCTGACCAACGTGGTTGGCACGGACGTGGTGAACGCCACGATCGCGGTCGACACCACGGGGCTGCTGAGCACCAGCGGCAACCTGATTGCGGGAACGCACACGGGGATCGAAAACGTGAGCGCCCTGGGTGGGGCCGATGCGGGCAACTACACGTTTGCGGGTGTGGTGGGTGACTACACGGTGAACAAGCTGGCGCTGACCGGTTCGGTGGGCGCGGCGAGCTCGACCTACGGTTCGGCGTTGACGCCTGGGGCGGCGAACCTGACCAACGTGGTTGGCACGGACGTGGTGAACGCCACGATCGCGGTCGACACCACGGGGCTGCTGAGCACCAGCGGCAACCTGATTGCGGGAACGCACACGGGGATCGAAAACGTGAGCGCCCTGGGTGGGGCCGATGCGGGCAACTACACGTTTGCGGGTGTGGTGGGTGACTACACGGTGAACAAGCTGGCGCTGACCGGTTCGGTGGGCGCGGCGAGCTCGACCTACGGTTCGGCGTTGACGCCTGGGGCGGCGAACCTGACCAACGTGGTTGGCACGGACGTGGTGAACGCCACGATCGCGGTCGACACCACGGGGCTGCTGAGCACCAGCGGCAACCTGATTGCGGGAACGCACACGGGGATCGAAAACGTGAGCGCCCTGGGTGGGGCCGATGCGGGCAACTACACGTTTGCGGGTGTGGTGGGTGACTACACGGTGAACAAGCTGGCGCTGACCGGTTCGGTGGGCGCGGCGAGCTCGACCTACGGTTCGGCGTTGACGCCTGGGGCGGCGAACCTGACCAACGTGGTTGGCACGGACGTGGTGAACGCCACGATCGCGGTCGACACCACGGGGCTGCTGAGCACCAGCGGCAACCTGATTGCGGGAACGCACACGGGGATCGAAAACGTGAGCGCCCTGGGTGGGGCCGATGCGGGCAACTACACGTTTGCGGGTGTGGTGGGTGACTACACGGTGAACAAGCTGGCGCTGACCGGTTCGGTGGGCGCGGCGAGCTCGACCTACGGTTCGGCGTTGACGCCTGGGGCGGCGAACCTGACCAACGTGGTTGGCACGGACGTGGTGAACGCCACGATCGCGGTCGACACCACGGGGCTGCTGAGCACCAGCGGCAACCTGATTGCGGGAACGCACACGGGGATCGAAAACGTGAGCGCCCTGGGTGGGGCCGATGCGGGCAACTACACGTTTGCGGGTGTGGTGGGTGACTACACGGTGAACAAGCTGGCGCTGACCGGTTCGGTGGGCGCGGCGAGCTCGACCTACGGTTCGGCGTTGACGCCTGGGGCGGCGAACCTGACCAACGTGGTTGGCACGGACGTGGTGAACGCCACGATCGCGGTCGACACCACGGGGCTGCTGAGCACCAGCGGCAACCTGATTGCGGGAACGCACACGGGGATCGAAAACGTGAGCGCCCTGGGTGGGGCCGATGCGGGCAACTACACGTTTGCGGGTGTGGTGGGTGACTACACGGTGAACAAGCTGGCGCTGACCGGTTCGGTGGGCGCGGCGAGCTCGACCTACGGTTCGGCGTTGACGCCTGGGGCGGCGAACCTGACCAACGTGGTTGGCACGGACGTGGTGAACGCCACGATCGCGGTCGACACCACGGGGCTGCTGAGCACCAGCGGCAACCTGATTGCGGGAACGCACACGGGGATCGAAAACGTGAGCGCCCTGGGTGGGGCCGATGCGGGCAACTACACGTTTGCGGGTGTGGTGGGTGACTACACGGTGAACAAGCTGGCGCTGACCGGTTCGGTGGGCGCGGCGAGCTCGACCTACGGTTCGGCGTTGACGCCTGGGGCGGCGAACCTGACCAACGTGGTTGGCACGGACGTGGTGAACGCCACGATCGCGGTCGACACCACGGGGCTGCTGAGCACCAGCGGCAACCTGATTGCGGGAACGCACACGGGGATCGAAAACGTGAGCGCCCTGGGTGGGGCCGATGCGGGCAACTACACGTTTGCGGGTGTGGTGGGTGACTACACGGTGAACAAGCTGGCGCTGACCGGTTCGGTGGGCGCGGCGAGCTCGACCTACGGTTCGGCGTTGACGCCTGGGGCGGCGAACCTGACCAACGTGGTTGGCACGGACGTGGTGAACGCCACGATCGCGGTCGACACCACGGGGCTGCTGAGCACCAGCGGCAACCTGATTGCGGGAACGCACACGGGGATCGAAAACGTGAGCGCCCTGGGTGGGGCCGATGCGGGCAACTACACGTTTGCGGGTGTGGTGGGTGACTACACGGTGAACAAGCTGGCGCTGACCGGTTCGGTGGGCGCGGCGAGCTCGACCTACGGTTCGGCGTTGACGCCTGGGGCGGCGAACCTGACCAACGTGGTTGGCACGGACGTGGTGAACGCCACGATCGCGGTCGACACCACGGGGCTGCTGAGCACCAGCGGCAACCTGATTGCGGGAACGCACACGGGGATCGAAAACGTGAGCGCCCTGGGTGGGGCCGATGCGGGCAACTACACGTTTGCGGGTGTGGTGGGTGACTACACGGTGAACAAGCTGGCGCTGACCGGTTCGGTGGGCGCGGCGAGCTCGACCTACGGTTCGGCGTTGACGCCTGGGGCGGCGAACCTGACCAACGTGGTTGGCACGGACGTGGTGAACGCCACGATCGCGGTCGACACCACGGGGCTGCTGAGCACCAGCGGCAACCTGATTGCGGGAACGCACACGGGGATCGAAAACGTGAGCGCCCTGGGTGGGGCCGATGCGGGCAACTACACGTTTGCGGGTGTGGTGGGTGACTACACGGTGAACAAGCTGGCGCTGACCGGTTCGGTGGGCGCGGCGAGCTCGACCTACGGTTCGGCGTTGACGCCTGGGGCGGCGAACCTGACCAACGTGGTTGGCACGGACGTGGTGAACGCCACGATCGCGGTCGACACCACGGGGCTGCTGAGCACCAGCGGCAACCTGATTGCGGGAACGCACACGGGGATCGAAAACGTGAGCGCCCTGGGTGGGGCCGATGCGGGCAACTACACGTTTGCGGGTGTGGTGGGTGACTACACGGTGAACAAGCTGGCGCTGACCGGTTCGGTGGGCGCGGCGAGCTCGACCTACGGTTCGGCGTTGACGCCTGGGGCGGCGAACCTGACCAACGTGGTTGGCACGGACGTGGTGAACGCCACGATCGCGGTCGACACCACGGGGCTGCTGAGCACCAGCGGCAACCTGATTGCGGGAACGCACACGGGGATCGAAAACGTGAGCGCCCTGGGTGGGGCCGATGCGGGCAACTACACGTTTGCGGGTGTGGTGGGTGACTACACGGTGGACCCCGCAACGTTGACTTTCCTCGCCAACGCGGCCTCCCGCGAACGCGGCGATCCGAATCCGTCCTTCTCCGGCTCGGTTACGGGATTTGTCCCTGGCGAGTCGCTCGCCAGCGCCACGACCGGCGGATTGAGCTTCACGAGCCCCGCACTTCAAACATCACCGGAAGGCGCCTACGCGATTAACGGCAGCGGACTGACGGCGAACAACGGCAACTACACGTTTATTCAAGCGCCCGGCAACAGTACGGCGCTGACGATCACGCCGCCAGTCAACTTTACCTGGACCTCGGCAGGCAGCGGCGACTGGGGCACCAGCACGAATTGGAACAAGGGCTTCGCTCCAGTCTCGGGTGCGATCGTGACGATTCCGGACCTCGCCGGTACACAGATGATCAGCTACGCGGCCGGCACGACAACCATCAAATCGCTCACGAGTTACGAGGGCTTGAACCTCACCGGCGGCACGCTGAACCTCGGCAGCACGGCGGGCGATGTGTCGACGATCCAGCCCGGCGCGTTGCTCTCGCTCAATGGCGGCACGCTCGGCGGCGTCGGCACGCTCAATGCCTCGCAAGTGAACATCGCCAATGGCCTGCTGAGCTACACGGGCAACGTCAACTTTGGCGCATTCTCGCAATCGGCTGGGATGGTGTCCGTTACGGGTAACGTCGGCGTAACGAACGGCTTCAGTCAGACCGGCGGCAGCCTCGCGGCGACCAACACGCTGACGCTCGCCGGGCCAAGCGTGCTCGTACAGGGCACCACCTCGGGCGGTGCGCTGTCGGTCAACACGCCGGGTAACGTGACGATCTCCGCAGGCGGCACGGCAGCGAGCCTCACGTCGGCGACGAACGCCAATCTGCAGATCGACGGGGATCTCGTCGTCCAGGGCGGCAGTGCCTCGGGCGCGAGCGCAACGCTGCTAAACGGCCCGGGCACGCTCTCGGCGCTGGTCGGCAACAACGTGGTGATCACCGGCGGCAGCGGAGCCGATGCCTACGCGCTCGTTCAGGGCAACCCGGATATCGGCTCGCTCGCCAATCCGGCGTCTATCGGCGGCGAACTGATGATCACGACGGGTACGGGCGCTGGCGCCTACGCGCGTCTCGAGTCGACCTCGGCGCACACGGTCTACCTGTTCTTCCCGAATCTTGCGCCAAGCGACTATGGCTACGAGGTCGACGGCGTGTTGGGTCGGATCGCGAACGGGCAGAGTGGCATTTTTGCCGGAGGTTTGCCGGCGATGCTCGGTACGATCGGCCCAAGCGGCAGCATCGGGGTTGGCCAGCCGGCTCTGCCGCCCGGTGCGAACCTGGTGACGATTTACGGTGTCGTCGGGAACCTGCCGGCACTCGCCCAGGACGTAAAGACGACGCAAGACGAAGTGATTTTCCGCACCGACCAGATCACGTTCCTCGCGTCGGGTTTCGACCCGAATTCGGTCGAGGGGCTCGTCGCGCTCGTCGACAAGGATGGCCAGATCAGCTGGATGGCACCGGCGGACGTCGACGGCGACGGATTGTCGGACAGCAAGATCGTCGTGACCTGTCGTTAACACACGCGCGCCGAGCGCGGCGCGCGAAATCCAGCCTCAAGGACTTTCGTCGCCGGCAGGCGTCTTCCCCGTACGCCGCGCCCAGCGCTCGGCGAGCACCGGTGCGCGTCCGGGCGTGCTCCAGGGGCAGACCGCGACGCAGATTCCGCAGCCATAGGTCGCGTCGAAGTAGGGAATGCAGCGGTCGAAATCGACGCTCCACTTGGTCACCCCGCGCACGCGCTGCTTCGCCTCGGAAATGGCATCGGGCGGGCAGGACTCGACGCAGACCTTGCAGCGGGTGCAGAACGTGTCGGCACCGAACACGTCCGGCGTATCGGCCACGAGCGGCATGTCGGTGAGCACCGACGCGATGCGAAACGACGAACCGAAGCTGCGGTTGATGAGCGAGCCATGCTTGCCGAGCTCGCCGAGGCCACAGGCCACCGCGGCCGGCAGCAGATTGATCGGCCCCGCCCAAGGGCCGCCGTGCGGCTCGGCCTCGAAACCCTGCTCGCGCACCCAGCCTGCAAGCAGGCGCGCGGCGCGCGTGGTGTGGTTGTACTCCTCGGCGACGACCGCCGCGGCTTCCAGGTTCTCGGGCGTTGCCGGGGCCTGGTCGATGCGCGCGTGTTCCATGGCGCGGCCGACGATCACGACCCAGGGCAGCGCCGGCACGGGGTAACTGTCGTACACCCAGAGCGGGTCGAGGCGCGCGATGCCGACGAGTTCGGCATCGTGTCCCAGCGCAAAGGTTTTGAGCGCAGTGGCCCAATCCGCCGGTGCGCGTTGCTGGATGTGATCGGCGACCGGCGGGAGTTGCTTTGGGCCGCGCGCCGCGAGGTCCCAGTAGATCGTGCGCAGCGCCGGCTCGGAATTGAAGCGCGCGACGATGGATTCCTGCAGCGCGCCGTGGGCTTCGATCTCCGGCTTGTGCCAGAAGATCGGCGTCGGGCGCCGCGGCTGGGTTTCGCCGACGCCGTTGACGATATTGCCCGAAACCGTCGGCAGCCGCGCGAAGTGCGCGGGCGAAGGGGTGAAACTGCCGCGCAGTTTCCGGTTCATGCGCCAGATTATGCCGCGCGCGACTGCAAGCGCACGCGCAAGTTGGTCGGCATCATCGAGAGCTGGTAGCGCTCGCCGACCGCCCCCGGCTCGCGCACGATGCGGAAGTTGCGCGCCAGCATGCTGGTGACCATCTTGATCTCGGCGAGCGCCAGGTAGCGCCCGGGACAGAAGCGCGGTCCGCCGCCGAAAGGCATCAGCGCCTTCTTCGCCGCGGTGAGGCGCGCGTCGTCCTCGGCGAGCCAGCGCTCGGGCCGAAATGTCCCGGGCGCATCGAGCAGCATCGGGTCCATGCCCGGCAAGCGCATGAGCGCGCCGACGATGTCGCCTGCGCCAAGCGCGTACCCGCCGAGCTGCGTGTCCTCGAGCGCCTCGAAGGAAAGCACGGGCGCGACCGGCCGCAGGCGCATCGCTTCGCGCGTTGCGGCCTCCGTATACGGCAGCGCATTGAGTTGCTCGAAGGCGTCGACCTGCGGCGCCGCGCCGAGCGTGGTCGCGGCCTCGGCATGCAGCGCGTCCTGCGTCGCTGGTTCCTCGCCGAGGTAGTAACACAGCCAGGCAAGCGTGTTCGCCGTCGTGTCCTCGCCTGCGAGCAACGCGGTAAACACGTTGCCCGAGACGTCGGCGTCGCTGAACTCGGACCCGGGCGCGTCGCGCGCGGCGAGCAGCGCTTCGATCAGGTTCCCCGGGCGCTCGCGCAGCCCCGGGTCCGCGGCGAGGCGCGCGCGCGCCTGCGCGATGAAGCCCTCGACCGCATGGCGCGCGGCGGCGAGGTCGCGCTCGAGCGCGCGGTCGGCGGGCAGCCTCACATGGCGCCAGTAGGCGAACGGCGCCGTGGTGCGCCGGTTGACCATCGGAAAGATGTTCTCCAGGTGGCGCTGGATGACGTTCTCGCCACCGTCGATGGTGTTGATGTCGGCGCCGAAGGCGAGCCCGGCGGTCACGTCGACCGTGTAGCGCATGAGCTCGGCCTGGATGTCGAGCACCGCGCCGGTTGCGGCGGCTTTCTCCCAGCGCCGGCGCAGGCGCGCGGTCACCGTGACGAGGCTCGGAAAGTAGCGCTTGAGATGTGCCGGGTCGAACGCGCGCATCACCAGGCGCCGTTGCCGCTCCCAGGTCTCGCCCTCGGCGGAGAACACGCCGGCGATCCCCATCTCGCGAAACACCGATTGCACCGGCCGCGCGCGGCGAAACGTCCACGGGCGCGCGCGCAGCGCCTCGGTGATCATCGTCGCGTCGGCGACGACGAGCATGTTGCGGCCAATCAGCCGCAGGCGGTAGGGCGTGCCGTAGCGCCGCGCCCAGTCCTCGAGCTGCAGGTGCATGCGCGCCGGCCGGAACTGCAGCACGTTGCCGAAGTAGGGTATCCCTGGCGGACCGGGAAGCGCGGAAACGGTGCGCGCGGCGCTGGCGGTTGTCGTGGTCAAAGGCATGGTCGCGCTGGGCGGAGCAGCCAGCAGTCTACCTTCTTGCTTCGCGCGGCAATCCGATACACGAGATGTTCGTCAATCCGGGTTCGCAGGCGCCTGTCGATTCCGTTGCGACGCAGGAATGCAGAGCGTGGATCCGGTATTCGATGGCATCGCAAAAGTGCGGTTGATCTAGGTCAAAGTTCCTGCCCGCCCTCGAATTAGCATCGGCAGCGGCGTCCGTATCGGCCTGCGATTCGGCGACCGGTGCCAGTCGCGCCCTTGACCGGCGGACGGGCACACAGGGAGAGTCATCGCACATGCCATCAGAGTCCACCTACAACTACAAGGTCGTGCGGCAATTCGCGGTGATGACCGTCGTCTGGGGCGTCGTCGGGATGCTCGTCGGCGTGATCATCGCGGCGCAGCTGCTCTGGCCCGCGCTCAACTTCGATGTGCCGTGGCTGTCCTACGGCAGGCTGCGGCCGCTGCACACCAACGCGGTGATCTTCGCGTTCGGCGGCTCGGCGCTGTTCGCGTCGTCGTATTACATCGTGCAGCGCACCGCCCATGCGCGCCTGTTCTCGGACGGACTGGCGGCATTCACGTTCTGGGGCTGGCAGGTGGTCATCGTGCTCGCCGCGATTACCCTGCCGCTCGGCATTACCTCGGGCAAGGAGTATGCCGAGCTCGAGTGGCCGATCGACATCCTGATCGCGCTGGTCTGGGTGGCTTACGCGGTGGTGTTCTTCGGCACCTTGTACAAGCGCAAGGTCGAGCACATCTACGTCGCCAACTGGTTTTTCGGCGCGTTCATCATCACCGTCGCGGTCCTGCATATCGTCAACAGCGCGGCGATGCCGGCGACGTTCTGGAAGTCGTACTCGGCGTACGCCGGCGCCCAGGACGCGATGGTGCAGTGGTGGTACGGACACAATGCGGTGGGCTTCTTTCTCACTGCCGGGTTCCTCGGCATGATGTACTACTTCATTCCGAAACAGGCGGACCGGCCGGTGTATTCCTACCGACTGTCGGTGGTGCACTTCTGGGCCCTCATCTTCACCTACATGTGGGCCGGGCCGCACCATCTGCACTACACGGCGCTACCCGAGTGGGCACAGTCGCTCGGGATGGTGTTTTCGCTCATCCTGCTTGCGCCCTCCTGGGGCGGGATGATCAACGGCGTCATGACGCTCTCGGGCGCCTGGCACAAACTGCGCACCGACCCGATCCTCAAGTTCCTCATCGTTTCGCTCTCGTTCTACGGCATGTCGACCTTCGAAGGTCCGATGATGTCGATCAAGACGGTGAACGCCCTGTCGCACTACACCGACTGGACCATCGGCCACGTGCACAGCGGCGCGCTCGGCTGGGTGGGCCTGGTGTCGATGGGATCGATGTACTACCTGATCCCGCGCCTGTTCGGCCGCACCGAGATGTACTCGACGCCGCTCATCAACGTGCACTTCTGGATCGCGACCATCGGCATCGTGCTGTACATCGCTGCGATGTGGATCGCGGGGGTGATGCAGGGCCTGATGTGGCGCGCGGTGGGTGAGGACGGCACGCTGACCTACAGCTTCGTCGAAAGCGTGAAGGCGACCTACCCGTTCTACGCGATCCGGCTCCTCGGCGGCGTGCTCTACCTCGGCGGCATGCTGATCATGTTCTACAACATGGTGCGGACGATCGCTGGCAACCAAGCGGTCGACGCGCCGATTCCGGCGCCCGTGACCGTGGCGCATGCCTGAGGCGAAAGGGCGAGCCATGAAACTCACGCATGACATGATCGAGCGTAACCAGGCGCTGATGATCGTTCTGATCATCCTGCTCATCGCGGTCGGCGGCCTGGTCGAGATCGTGCCGCTGTCCTTCATGAAGTCGGTCACCGAGCCGGTCAAGGGCCTGCAAGCCCTACGATCCGGTGCAGCTCACCGGGCGCGACGTCTACATGCGCGAGGGCTGCTACAACTGCCACTCGCAGATGGTGCGGCCGTTCCGCGCCGAGGTCGAGCGCTACGGGCCGTACTCGGTCGCGGGCGAATTCGTCTACGACCATCCCTTCCAGTGGGGCTCGAAGCGCACTGGGCCGGATCTGCACCGCGTCGGCGGCGCGCTACTCGGACGAGTGGCACCGCATCCATCTGATCAATCCGCGCGACGTGGTGCCGGAATCGAACATGCCCGGCTATCCGTGGCTCCAGAGCACGGACGGCGAATGCCGCCGACATCGAGGCGAAGCTGCGTGCGCTGCGCGCGGTCGGCGTGCCTTACAGCGACGAGGACATCGCCGGCGCACGCGAGGCGCTCAAGGGCAAGACCGAAATGGACGCCTTGATCGCTTACCTGCAGGTGCTGGGCACGGCACGCCAGGGCAAGACCGCGCAGTAGGCGCGAGTGGTACTAGGGGACGCAATGGACATCAACGTACCTGAGAATCCTGGTGACGGTGGTGGCGTTCGCCGCCTTCATCGGCATCGTCTGGTGGGCCTACGCGCCGTCGCGGCGCGCGCGCTTCGAACGCGACGCCATGCTCCCATTCGACGAGACGCATACGCAGCGGAACGCAAGGGAGTGCAGCAATGAGCCAGTTCACGAGCGGTTTTTGGGATATCTATATCGCGCTGATCTCGCTCGTCTCGATCATCGCCTGCGCGGTCTTTCTCAAGCTGCAGAGCGTGCGCCGCATCGAGGCCAAAAGACGGGTCGACCGCGACCACCGGCCACGTCTGGGACGAGACCCTCACCGAGTACCACCATCCGCTGCCGCGCTGGTGGTCGTGGCTGTTCTACCTCACGATGTTGTTTTCGCTCGTCTACCTCGTGCTCTATCCGGGCCTGGGCAGCTTCAAGGGCGTGCTCGGCTGGACGCAAGTCGGCCAGCTCGAGGCCGAGAACGCGCGCGTCGAAGCGAAGTTCGGCCCGCTGTACGCCAAGTTCGCGGCGCAGGACGTGCCGACCCTCGCCGAAGAACGCGGAGGCGATGGCGATCGGACAGAAGCTTTTCCTCAACCATTGCGCGCAGTGCCATGCCTCGGACGGCGGCGGCTCGCGCGGTTTCCCGAACCTGACCGACAAGGACTGGCTCTGGGGCGGAACGCCGGAGGCGATCAAGACCTCGATCACCGAGGGTCGCGACCGGCGTGATGCCGCCTTGGGGGCCGGTGCTGGGCGAGCAGGGTACCAAGGACGTCGCGCACTACGTCATGTCGCTCTCCGGGATGGCGGCCGACAGCATCCGTGTCGCGCGCGGCAAGCCGCTCTTCGCGCAGAACTGCGTCGCCTGCCATGGCGCGGAAGGCAAGGGCAATCAAGCGATGGGCGCGCCCAACCTGACCGACAAGATCTGGCTGTACAGTGCGGCCGAGCCGGTCATCATCGAGACCATCGTCAAGGGCCGCAACGAACCAGATGCCGACGCACAAGACGATCCTCACGCCGGAAAAGATCCACCTGCTGGCGGGTTACGTCTATTCTCTGTCGCAGAACCAGTAATTCGACCGGGAAGGTGCGAGCGGGCCTTCCCTGAGCGTGGTGAAAAACGACAAACCGGTTGGTGCGCCGCCCGCGCAGGCGCCGACGGCGCCCGTGATGGCGAGCGCCGCCATGATGAACGAGCCGCTCTACGTCGCGGCGGCGAAGATCTATCCGCGCGCGGTGCACGGCTGGTTCGCGGCCTGGCGCTGGGCGCTGGTCTGGGCTCACGCAGCTGGTGTTCTACGGCGGCGCGTGGCTGACCTGGAACGAACGCCAGGCGATTCTGTTCGACATCGCGCAGCGCAAGTTCTACATCTTCGGCCTCGTGTTCTGGCCGCAGGACGTCATCTACCTCACCGTCCTGCTGGTGATCTCGGCGCTTGAGCCTGTTCCTGTTCACCGCGGTGGCGGGACGGCTGTGGTGCGGCTACGCCTGCCCGCAGACCGTCTACACCGAGATCTTCCTCTGGATCGAGCGCCGGATCGAGGGCGACCGCAACCGGCGCATCCGGCTCGACCGCGCCGACTGGGGCGCGAAGAAGCTCGGCCTCAAGGTGGCCAAGCACGGCGTCTGGATTGCGCTCGCGCTGTGGACCGGATTCACCTTCGTCGGCTACTTCACGCCGATCCGCGAGCTTGGCGGGTCGGTCCTGCGACCTCGCCGCCGGCCCCTGGGAGACGTTCTGGATCCTGTTCTACGGCTTCGCCACCTACGGCAACGCCGGCTGGATGCGCGAGCAGGTCTGCAAGTACATGTGCCCCTACGCGCGCTTCCAGAGCGCGATGTTCGACCGCGACACGCTGATCATCACCTACGACGGCGAACGCGGCGAGCCGCGCGGGGCGCGGGCCAAGGGGCGCTACGCGCGAAGGGCTCGGCGACTGCGTCGACTGCGGCATCTGCGTGCAGGTCTGCCCGACCGGCATCGACATCCGCGACGGGCCTGCAATATGAATGTATCGGCTGCGCGGCCTGCATCGACGGCTGCGACCAGGTGATGGACAAGATGGGCTACCGCGCGCGGGCTGATCCGCTACTCCACGCAGCACGGCGCTCGAGCAAAAGTTCAGCGTCCGCGCAGATCTGGCGGCGCGCGTTCCGGCCGCGCATCCTCGTCTACAGCGCGGTGCTGTGGGGCATCATCTTTGCGGCCGGCGTCGCGCTGTACGCTGCGCGTTCCGCTCAAGGTGGACATCATCCGCGACCGCGCGGCGATCGCGCGCGAGGTCGAGGGCGGGCAGATCGAGAACGTCTACCGGCTGCAGGTCATGAACACGCAGGAGGCACCGCGTCGCTTCGAATTGCAGCGTCGAGGGCCTGCCGAGCCTGATGCTCGTCGGCGACCGAACACTCGAGCTGGCGGGGCATCCTCCCGTCTCGTGCCGATGAAGCTGCGCGTGCGGCCCGGACAGGTCGGCGGCCGGCAAGCATCCGATCGCGTTCATCGTGCGCGCCGCGGACGACGCGCAGGTCGCAGTGCGCGAGAAAGTCCATTTTTATCGTGAGATGATCCGATGACGCCGGAGACCATGCTGAATCCACGCCCCTGGTACCGCGAGCCCTGGCCCTGGATCGTGATGTCAGGACCGGCGGCCGTCGTCGTCGCCGGGGTCGATCACGATCTGGCTGGCGGTTTCGCAGCGCCGACGGCCTGGTGGCCGAGGATTACTACAAGCAGGGCCTCGCCATCAACAAGGTCATCGCGCGCGAGCAGGCGGCGCGGCGCCTTGGACTCGTCGCGCATCTCGCGCCAGCCGCGGGCCGCCTGCAGCTGCGCCTCGCCGGCGCAGGCGCCGCGGGGCAGCCGCCGGCGCTGTTCGTACACTTCGCACACGCAACGCGCGCGGGTACGACATGCGCATCCGGCTCGCGCAGGCGTCCGACGGCCGCTACGAGGCGGATCTGCCGCCACTGCCGCCCGGACGCTGGCGCTTGTCGATCGAGGATCCGCAAGGCGTCTGGCGCATCGCCGGCACCTGGTCGGGCGTGATGCAGCCGTTCACGCTGGGCGCGGCAGATGCGGCCGTGGGCAAGCGCTGAGGCAGAAGGCGAGGAGGACGAAGGATGAAGCCTGCGATCTGGATCTTGTGGCCGTCGTTCATCATCGGCGGCATCGGCGAGGTAATATTCTTCACCGTGTTCGATCCACAGGAACTCTATCTGTTCGGCGAACCGACGACGCTCAGCCGCCTCGGGGTCTACACGGTCGGGTTTTTCCTGTGCTGGGCGTTCGCTGCAAGCTCGAGTGCGCTGACCTGCTTCCTGCAGCGCACGCCGAACGAAATCAATCGCTGATTGAAGCCCGCGAGACCCCGAAGAAGGCGGACGCAGCCCCACGCTGCGAACCAGACCAAACGAGAACGGATCCTGTATGAGACGCGCTTTCGGCTTGTTCGCGATGCTGATGTTGGCGGTGGGCTTCGCGGCGGCGCAGACACCGGACGCGTCGCGCGGTAAGGTGCTCTACGAGACGCATTGCGGCGGCTGCCACTACGTGCGCCTGCACGAACGCCCGCGCGAACGCTCGATGGTGCACACGCGCGCCGAGTTGCGCAAGCAGGTCGCGCAGCGCGCCGCGCTGACCGGGCGACCCTTTACGCTCGAGGACCTCGACGATATCGCCGCGTACCTCGACCAGTCGTACTACCAATTCGAGAAGTAGGCGTGCAGCCTATGCCGGGGATCGCGCTGCTCAGTGCTTGCCGCCGAGCACCTTCTCGAGGCCGTCGATGTCGCGGATGCGCACGTGCTTCTGCTGCACTTCGATCAGGCCGTCCTCCTGGAATTTGGAGAACAGGCGGCTCACCGTCTCCAGCTTGAGCCCGAGGTAGCTGCCGATTTCCTCGCGCGTCATGCGCAGGTGAAAGTCCGAGTGGCGAGTAGCCGCGGCGCATGAAGCGCTTGGACAGGTTCAGCAGGAAGACCGCGAGGCGCTCTTCGGCGCGCATCGAGCCGAGCAGCATCATCACGCCGTGGTCGCGCACGATTTCGCGCGACAGCACGCAGTGCAGGTGGCGCTGCAGCGTCGGGATTTCGCGGCCGAGCTCCTCGATCAGCGAGAAGGGCAGCACGCAGACCTCGCAGTCCTCGAGCGCGACCGCGTTGCCGTGGTAGCTGCCGCTGCCGATGCCGTCCATGCCGATCAGCTCGCCCGGCATGTTGAAGCCGGTGACCTGCTCGCGCCCGTCCTCGTTCAGGATCGTGGTCTTGAAGAAGCCGCTGCGCACCGCGTAGACCGAATTGAACTCGTCGCCGGCGTTGAACAGCGCCTCGCCGCGCCGCACGCGCCGCCGCGCGTAGACGATCTGACTCGACGCGCGCCATGTCCTCGGCGCCAGCCCTTGCGGCAGGCAGAGTTCGCGCAGGTTGCAGCTCGAGCATGTGACCTTCGAACTTGCGTGGTGCGCAACGTTCTCGGCGCTACGCAGTGGAACGACTTTCGAGATCGGCCGGGTTCTGCGTAGGCTACGTGCTCATGACGTCTCCTCTCCTGGCGTACGGTGCTGCTGCTGAATGCGTCAATGCGTTGGGCTGGCGGTTAGGCCTGAATGTGTCGAGCGCACGTGCGGCCAGCGTGTCGCGCACGCGCTCGAATTCGGTGCTCTTGTCGAAGAAGTCCCGCGCGCCGAGGCGCTCGGCGAGGCGCCGGTAGGGCGCATCGGCGAAGTTGCTCAGCATGTAGACGCCGATCGCCGGCGCCTGCGCGTGCAGCGCGCGCAGCACGTCGAAGCCACTGCCCTGCGCGAGGCGCAGGTCGAGCACGACGACGTCTGGGTGCGTCGCGCAGGATGCCCGTCGATGGCCTCGTCGGCGCGTCGCCGCCGATGCCGATCGCGCGCGTCCCTCGATGCCGGCGAGCATCTCCTGCAGCCGCTCGCAGACCAGCGGCGAGTCCTCGACCAGGAACACCCGCATCGCGGGCGTCGGCCGGGCAGGGGACGGATGGCTAGCGATCCATGGCCACCAGTCTCCCCGCGGCCCTCGGGCGAACTATCGGCGGCGGCTGATTCGGGGCTCAGAATATTCCGAATGCGGGTCAAAGGGGTCAGACCCCGGGGAGTTATCCACAGGGGTCTGACCCCGGTCTCGTCCTTACAGGAGATCGTGCTCGAGCGCGTAGCGCACCAGCTCGGCGGTGCTCGTCAGGCCGAGCTTTCGCTGCAGGTGTGCCTTGTGGGTGCTGACGGTCTTCACCGACAGGTGCAGCTGCTCGGCGATCTCGGTGGGCGTGCGGCCGCCGGCGAGCAGGCGGAAGACCTCGAACTCGCGGTCCGAGAGCCGGCTGTGCGGCGGACCGTCGCCGCCGCGCGCGCTCGCCAGCAGGCTCGCCGCGGTGGCCTCGCTGATCGCCACGCCGCCGGCGGCGACCTTGCGCAGCGCCGAGACGAGCTGCTCGGCGGCGGCGTCCTTGGTGAGGTAGCCCGCGGCGCCGGCCTTCAGCGCGCGCGCAGCGTACTGCTGCTCGCCGTGCATCGACAGCACCAGGATGCGCAGCTTGCGGGCGTTCCAGCGCGCAGCCGCTTGATGAGGTCGATGCCGGCGAGGCCCGGCATCGACAGGTCGAGCAGCGCGACGTCGAATTCCCGGGCGCGCACCAGGGCGAGCGCTTCGTCGCCGTTCGCGGCTTCGGCGGCGACCTCGATGCCGCTGCGCCGCGGCGAGGATGCCCTTCAGGCCGTCGCGCACCAGCTTGTGATCGTCGGCGATGAGCACGCGGATCATGCGCTGCGCTCCGTCCGCGGGGCGCAGGGGCACGCGCAAGCGCAGCTGCGTGCCGCCGCGCGGCGCGCGCGACACTTCGAAGCTGCCGCCCAGGTAGAGCGCGCGCTCGCGCATGCCTTTGAGGCCGAGCGAGCGCGGTTTGGCGATGTCCTCGGCCATCGATGCCGCGCCCGTCGTCCTCGACTTCGAGGCAGGCGGCGTCGCCCTCGACGCGCAAGGCGATCCACGCCTGCCGCGCGCCCGCGTGGCGCGCGATGTTGGTGAGCGACTCCTGCAGCGCCCGGTACAGCGCGGTGGCTGCGCCGCGATCGAGGGTCCTCGAACGTCCGCGTCCGGCGCGATGTCGAGCGCGCATTCGATGCCCGCGCGCTGCGCGAAGTCTTCCACCAGCCAGGTCGCCGCGTCGACCAGGCCGAGATCGTCGAGCATCAGCGGGCGCAGGTCGGCGGAGATGCGCCGTACCGAACCGACGGTCTGGTCGAGCACGGCGTTCATCTGCTCGAGCTTTCTGCGCCGTCTCGGGCACGTCGGCCGGCAGGCGCTCGCGCAGCCAGGCGACGATCCATCTTCAGCGCGGTGAGCAGCTGGCCGAGCTCGTCGTGCAGTTCGCGCGCGATGAGCGTCTTTTCCTCCTCGCGCGCCTCGAGCACCCGCGCCGAGAGCTCGCGCAGCTCTTCCTGCTGGCGGCGCAGCGCATCCTCGAAATTCTTGCGTCGCGTGATGTCGCGCAGGATCACGGTGAAATAGCGCCGCGTGCCCGCGCACGGTCTGCGAGATCGAGGCTTCGATCGGAAATTCGCTGCCGTCGGCGCGCAGCGCCCAGAGCACGGTCTGCTCGCCCATGCGCCGGCGGTCGTGACGCCGGTGCGCCCGAAGTCCTCGACATGGCGCGCGATGCGCGGCGCGAAAGCGCTGCGGGATGAAGCCGCTCGAGCGACGCACCGATCGCCGCGCTGCGCGTGCAGCCGAAGGCCTGCTCGGCGGCGCTGGTTGAACAGCACGATGCGCTGTGCCTCGTCGACCGTGATGATCGGGTCCATCGCCGTCTCGACGATCGCGCCGAGGCGCGTCGTGGCCTCGTCGAGCGCGTCGCGCATGCGCGCGGTCTCGGCGTCGACCCGCAGCCCGATGCGCACGAAGACCACCGCCACCAGCGACGAGCACGGCGAGGTCGAAGACGGCGTCGTCGCGACCAGCCAGGGCTGTGGTCGCCGCCCACCAGCGCGCCAGATTGAGCAGCACCAGCGCCGAGGCCACGCCGAGCGCGGCGGCCACCGTCGTGGGCGTGACCCAGCGCGCCGGCGCCCCGACGCGCCCGCAGTGGCGGGCGTGTTTCTCGGAATCAGGAATGGCGGCCACCGGCGCTTTGACTCAGGTCAAGCGCTGCCAGCACGTCGCCGCGTACGGTGTCGGCTTGTCGGGCCGCTCCGATCGGTCCCCGGACTGCAGTGCCATGAGCTACCCCGCCTCCGAACTGGTCATCGATCCGGTCCTGATCCGCCGACACGACGTCAGCGGCCCGCGCTACACGTCGTATCCGACCGCGGACCGGATTCGTCGAGGCGTTCGGCGAATGCGGACTGCCGGCATTGGATCGCCAAGCGCAATATCGGTGGCATCACGCAGCCGCTGTCGGTGTACGTGCACATCCCGTTCTGCAACACGCTGTGCTACTACTGCGCCTGCAACAAGATCGTCACGCGCGGCCACGCGAAGATCGACGAAGTATATCAAGAGCCTCGGCGAGGAAATCGCCCGCGTCGGCGCGCTGCTGGGCGAGGACCGGCGCATCTGCCAGCTGCACTGGGGCGGCGGCACGCCGACCTTCCTCAACCGCGAAGAGATGGCCGAGCTGTCCGCGATGCTGCGACGCGCAGTTCGAGCGCGAGCCCGATTGCGAGTGCTCGATCGAGGTCGACCCGCGGCGCGTCGAGGCCGGGCGCATGGCCTTCCTCGCCGGTCTCGGCTTCAATCGCGTCTCGATCGGGGTGCAGGACTTCGACGCCGCAGTCCAGCAGGCGGTGCACCGCATCCAAAGCGAGGACGTGACGCGGCGCGTGATCCAGGAAGCGCGCGCGCAATGGCTTTCGCTCGGTGAACCTCGACCTGATCTACGGCCTGCCGATGCAGACGCTGGAGAGCTTCTCGGCCACGCTCGACAAGGTGCTCGATCTGGCGCCCGACCGCGATGGCGCTCTACAACTACGCGCACCTGCCGCGCCTGTTCCGGCCGCAGCGCCGCATCCGCCAGGCCGAGCTGCCGTCGCCCGAGACCAAGCTCGACATCCTGACGCTCGCCATCGGCCGCCTGACGCGCGCGGGCTACCTGTACATCGGCATGGACCACTTCGCCAAGCCGGACGACGAACTCGCGGTGGCGCAGCGCCAGGGGCGGCTGCAGCGCAACTTCCAGGGCTACTCGACGCATCCGGAATGCGACCTGATCGGCTTCGGCGTGTCGTCGATCAGCCGCATCGGGCCGACCTACTACCAGAACTACAAGACACTCGAGGAGTACGACGCCGCGCTCGACGAGGGGCGCCTGCCGGTGTGGCGCGGCATCGAGCTGACGCAGGACGACCTGCTGCGGCGCGCGGTGATCCAGGCGCTGGCCTGCCATTTCCGGCTGTCGATCGAGTCGATCGAGGATGCCTACCTGATCGACTTCAGAGCAGTACTTCGCGCGCGAACTGGACGACCTGCGCGTCTCGCCGGACGAGGGCCTGGTCGAGCTGCAGCCGGACTGGATCGTGGTCACGCCGCGCGGCCGGCTGCTGGTGCGTGCGGTGTGCATGGTGTTCGACCGCTACCTGCGCGCCACACGCGAGCGCGAGCGCTACTCGAAGGTCATCTGAGTTGGACGCCTTGGCCGCGTCGCCGGCGCCGCCGTTGTCGTACTGGGCGCTGCCCGCGGCGATGCTCGTCACCGGGTTTCTCTCCGGCGTGCACTGCGTCGGCATGTGCGGGGGCATCGTCGGCGCCTTCGGCAGCGTCGGTGGTCAGACCACCGTCGCGCTGCGGCCGCCGATCGACCACGGACTGTGGCGTGAGGCTGCGCGCCAGCTCGCCTTCAACGCGGGGCGCGTTGGCGAGCTACACGTTCGCCGGCGCGATCGCGGGTACGCTCGGCAGCGCCGGCGCGACGATGGCCGGCGTGCTTTGCCTGGCAGGTCGCGCTCTACGTGCTCGCCAACGTGATGCTGATCCTGGTCGGGCTGTACCTCGCCGGTACGAGCGCCTGGCTCGCGCGCCTCGAAGCCGTCGGCGCGCCGCTGTGGCGCCGGCTGCAGCCGCTCGCGGCGCGCCTGCTGCCGGCGCGCACGCTGCCGCAGAGTTTCGCCGCCGGGCTGGTCTGGGGCTGGATTCCCTGCGGGCTCGTCTACGCTGCGCTCGCCGTCGGCGGTGCTCGCCGGCAGTCCCGAGCGCGGCGCGCTCGCCATGGCCGCCTTCGGCCTGGGCACGCTGCCCAATCTGCTCGCGGCGGGCCTGGCCGCGGCGCGGCTGCGCGCCTTCGCCGCGCGCCGCGGCGTGCGCCTCGCGGCGGGCGGCTGGTGCTCGGCTTCGGCGTATTCGGTCTGACGAACGCGGACGACCGTTGCCGAGGGTATTCGCAGCGGCGTGCTCTGTCTCTAGCCGATCGGCGTGTGAACTAGCCGAGGTGCGCGCGCGGATCGAAGCCCGACGCCTCGCGCAGCTGCTCGTAGAGCGCACGCTCGCGCGCGGAAAGCGTCGCCGGCAGCGGCGATGCTCAGCACGGCATAGAGGTCGCCGGCACCGCCGTCGGGCTTGGGCAGCCCGTGGCCCGCGAGCCGCAGACGCTGGCCGGACTTCGACCCTGGCGGGATCTTCAGCGTGACGCGCGCGTCGAGCGTCGGGATCTCGACCTCGGCGCCGAGCGCGGCTTCCCAGGGCGCGAGCGGCACGTCGATGCTGCAGGTCGTGGCCCTCGCTGCGAAACGTGGGTGCGGACGCAGCGCGATCGTGAGGTAGAGGTCGCCCGCGGGCCCGCCCGCCGCGCCGGGTCCGCCCTTGCCGCGCAGGCGCATGCGCTGGCCGTCGGTCGCGCCGTGCGGAATGCGCACGTGCACCTGCTGCGTGGCCGACGTCGAGCGTCGACTTCGACGCCACGCGCGGCTTCCTCGAGTCCGAGCTGCACGGTGGCTTCGACGTCCTCGCCGCGCAGCGGACCACTGCGTCGGCGGCCGAAGCCCTGAAAGCCGCGTGCCCCGCCGGCCACCCACCGCCATGCCGCCAAGCCGCCGAACGAGGCGAACAGGTCCGAGAGGTCGATGCCGCCCACGTGCCGGCGCCGCGCATGTGGAAACGGTCGAACCAGTCGGGCGGCGGGCGGAAGTGCTTGCCGCGGCGGTGCGCACCGAGCCCGTCGTAGGCTGCTCGCTTGCTCGGCATCCTTGAGCGTTTCGTAGGCTTCGGCGACTTCCTTGAAGCGTTCTTCGGCGTTCTTTTCCTTCGAGACGTCCGGATGGTATTTGCGCGCAAGGCGTCGGTAGGCCTTCTTGACGTCGTCGGCGCTCGCGCCGCGCTCGAGCCCGAGGAGCTTGTAGTAATCCTTGTATTTCATATGCCCTCAAGTGTAGCCGAGGGCGGCCCGCGCCGCGTACGCGGTGAGCGCTGCGTGCTGCGTACAGGGCGCGGGCAGGTACTGACCCGGCCCGCGCCGTTCTAGAGCGTTGCCGCGCCGGTCGCGCCGTGCGCGTGCTCGAGGCGCGACTGGCAGCTGACGCAGCGCGTCGCGCTCGGGGTCGATCTCGAGGCGCGCGTAGGGAATGTCGACGCCGCAGTCCGCGCACACGCCGTAGTCCGGCGTATGCAGGCGCTCGAGTGCGGTTTCCATCTCGCGCAATTCCCGGCCCTCGCGCTCGAGCGCCGCGATTTCGAGTGCGCTCTCCAGGTCGGCGACCGGTGCGTCGTCGGTCTCCTCAAGGTGATTGGCGAGGCCGATCGCCTCGGCCGGCCGACTGGCGCAGGCCCTGCGCGATGTCGCGGCGCAAGGTATCGATGCGCGCGCGAATCTCCGCGTCGAGCCGTTCGCGCTGCTCGATCGTCAGGTAATGGTAGTGGGTCATGGGCGAACCCCTCCCGCCTAGCGACAGACGAGCACCGGTATCTTGGAGTGGGTGAGCACCTTGGTGGTTTCGCTGCCGAGCAGCAGTCCCGCGAGGCCGCGCCGGCCGTGCGAGGCCATGACGATGAGATCGCACTTGCTTCGATGCGCGGTGCGCGATGATGCCGTCCCAGGCCTGGTCCTTCGTCACCCAGGTCGTCTTGCAGGGTACGCCCGCGATCTGCGCCGCGATCTCGATCGCCGGCGAGCGCCTTCTTGGCCTCCTTCTCGGCGAGATCCTTGTAGCGCTTTGGCGTGACCTCGGGCACGTACATCGCCGCCTCGCCGTACATCGGCGGCACGTAGGGCGGAATCACGTAGACGCCGGTCAGCTTCGCGCCGAGCTTCTTCGCCAGCCCTGCCGCGACCTTCACGGCCTTGGCCGACAAGCGCGAGCCGTCGGTCGGAACCAGGATGTGCTTGTACATGGAATCCTCTCCTTTCTGCGCCGGCCACTGCCGGCAGAGTGTTCGTGCCTCGATGCGCCAAGCGTAAGCATGGGGCTGCCGCCGTCGTTGACGCAGGTCAAAGCGCGAGAAAACGCCGACGCTGCGCGGCTAGCGCGCCTTCGGGTCCGTGGCGTGCGAGCTCGGCCAGCCGGCGCCGCTCGAGCAGGGTGATCTCGCGACGCGCCACCGTGATGAGGTCGAGCTGGGCCAGCTCGCGCAGCAGGCGCGAGAAGGTTTCCTTGGTGACGCCGAGGTGCGAGGCGATCACGGTCTTGGTGGACGGGCAGGCTGCACGCGCGCCATGCCGTCGATCGCCGGTTTCCGCATGCGCCTCGAGGTACGCCGCCACGCGCTGCAGGCCGCCGCGCAGCGCTGGAGGACTCGACGTCCGCCACCAGGCCGTGCATGCGCTGACTCAGGCTCGCGATGAGGCTGCGCGCGAAGCGCGGGTCGCGCTCGAGCAGCGCGAACACCGGTTCGGCGGGCAGCAGCACGAGCAGGCTGTCGGCGAGCGCGACGCGTCGACCGGGCAGGGCTTCTCGAGGAACATCACCGCTTCGCCGAAGGTCTCGCCCGGGCCGACCAGGCGCAGCACCTTTTCCTCGCCGGCGTCGGTGCGCAGGGCGAGCTTCACGATGCCGTAGGCGACGGCGTAGAAGCCGGGCATCGGGTCGCCGCGCCGGCACACGGCGGCGCCGCGCTGCACGTGCTGCGAATCGCGCGTGGCGCGCCAGTTCGGTGAGGCTGCTGACGCGGGGCGGTCGAAACATCGGCAGGTTGGCGATCACGCCTTCCAGGACGCCGGCTCGCGCCGCGCATCCGATTGCATGTCCATGCCGATTCCTGTCGCTTCCACCGGCGTTGTATGCCCCGCGCGCCGGGAGGAAATTGAGGTGGATCAACTTCTTTCGGGCGAGAGGCACGATCGGACTTATTTCAGGTCAAAGGCCCGGGTCCTGCGCCGGCTTATTCCAGGTCAAAGACCGGGGGTCGCGGCGCCGGGTACTGTGCAGCGACTCGAACTCCTTGCGGGATGCCCCGGATGCAGGACATGCTGTCGATTCGCGGCAAGGAGGCGCTCGCCGCTCGTGCAGGGCGGTATGGGCGTCGGCGTCTCGGCGCATCGCCTCGCCGGGACCGTGGCGCGCGAGGGCGGCGTCGGCACGATCTCGAGCGTCGACCTGCGCCGGCATCATCCCGACCTGATGCGCGCCGACCGGCCGCAGCCGGGACAAGACGGCGCGATCGAGCGCGCCAACCTCGTCGCGCTCGACCGCGAGCTGCGTGCCGCGCGCGAGCTGTCGCGTGGCGGCGGGCTCATTGCGGTCAATGTCATGCGCGCGGTCTCGCAGTACGCGGACTACGTGCGCCAGTCCTGCGCGAGCGGCGCGGACGCGATCGTGGTGGGCGCCGGACTTGCGCTCGACTTGCCGGAGTTGACGCGAAGAATGGCCCGAGGTCGCGCTGGTGCCGATCGTGTCCGAGGCGCGCGCCGCGACGCTGATCGTGCGGCGCTGGCTGCGGCGCGATCGCGCGCCCGATGCGATCGTCGTCGAGCACCCGCGCTATGCGGGCGGACATCTCGGCGCCGCGCGGATCGAAGACGTCACCGATGCGCGCTTCGACTTCGAGCGCGTGTTGCCCGAGATTCGGCGCGTGCTGCACGACGCCGGGCTCGATGCCGACCGCGTCCCGCTGATCGCGGCCGGCGGCATCAATTCGCCGGCGCGCGTCGCCGCGGTGCGTGCGGCGGGCGCGGATGCGGTCCAGGTCGGAACGCCGTTCGCGGTGACCGAGGAGTGCGACGCGCATGCGAATTTCAAGCGCGTGTTGGCCGAGGCGCGGCCCGAGGACATCGCGGTTTTCATGAGCGTTGCGGGACTGCCCGCGCGCGCGGTGCGCACGCCCTGGCTGGCGGCCTATCTGGAAAAGGAAGCGGTACTGCAGCGTCGCGCCAAGGTGCGCCGAAATTGCACCCTGGCCTGGGACTGCCTTGCGCAGTGCGGGCTGCGCGATGGCCAGCCGCGCGCGGGCCAGTTCTGCATCGACCATCACCTCGCCGCGGCCCTGCGCGGCGACACCGATCGCGGGCTGTTCTTCCGCGGCTCGGAAGCCCTGCCGTTCGGTGCCGCGATCCGGCCGGTGCGCGATTTGTTCGACCATCTGCTCGAACGCCGGCCGCTCGCCGCCGCTGCCTGACGGGCGCAAAGCGGCGACAATAGCGGCCTGCGCCGCGCCGGGCGGCGATCCTGCGTGCCGTGCGATGCCCTCGAGTGCCATGTCTCGTCGCGAAATCGATCCATGTCGGCTGCGTCGTCGTCAGCCTGGCGGGCTTCGGCCTGCGCGGCGTGCTGATGCTTGCAGACTCGCGCTGGCTCGACGCGCGCTTCGTGCGCATCGCGCCGCACGTAGTCGATACGCTGCTGCTGGCGAGCGCGCTGTGGCTCGTCTGGCTGCTCGGCGAGTATCCGTTCGTGCAATCCTGGCTGACCGCGAAGGTGCTGGGTCTCGCCGCCTACATCGGCTTCGGAACCGTGGCGCTGCGGCGCGGTCGAACCAAACCGGTTCGCCTGCTCGGCCTGCTGGGCGCGCTGGTGTCGGCGGCCTACGTCGTCACGGTCGCGCTGACACGCGATCCGCGCGGGCCGCTCGTCTGGTTGGGCGGCTAAATCCATCCTGCGCACCCGGTTTCGAGGCTGGCGGCGGGGCTTTGCGTCGATTCGTCTGTTTTCGCCCCCCCGGACGTCCCTGTGCATTGAAAGATCAGGCAGAATTTGACCCTTGCGTTCGTTGCGGCGGACGCGGACGGAGCATGGGAAGGACGAGTGATGGAATCGGTGGCGTTCAAGGTCGAAGGCCTGCACTGCGACGGTTGCGTGAAAAGCGTGACCCGCATGCTGAACGGCGTCGCCGGCGTCGAGAAGGTCGACGTGTCGCTGGCGGAGGGCAAGCGCGCAGCGTGCAGTTCGATCCCGCCAAGGCGGGGCTGACCGAATTCAAGCGAGCCGTCGAGCGCGCGGGCTTCAAGTGCCCCTGATTGCCGGCCTGCGCCGGCGTCTTGTGCAGGGGCGGTGCTCGCGGCGCTCGCCTGCGCCAGCGACGCTGCGGACTGATGACAAGCGCAAGGCCGGTCGACGCCGGCAAGGCGCCGGCGAAAAGCCCGCCGCGGCCAAGACTACCGCCCACGCCCGTGCGCGCGGTGCGCGGCGCACACGGCGCCTGCGGTGGACCTCGCGCGCGCGGTCGGCAGCCTGCGCGCCGACGAGTCGGTGATGATCCGCCCGGAGATCGCGGGACGCATCGCAGAGATCGCATTCGCCGAAGGCCAGCGCGTCGAGCGCGGCGCGCTGCTCGTGCGCGCTCGACGACGCCGAGTACCGCGCGCTCGTCGCGTCCTCCGAGTCGCAGGCCAAGCTCGACGCGCAGCGGCTCGCGCGTGCGGAGGACCTGCTACAAGAAGAAGTTCATCAGCCGCGCAGGCGCTCGACGAAGCAGCGCTCGAACTGCGCGCGCTCGCTCGCCAAGCAGCGCGAGGACGAGGCGAAGCTCGCCAAGACGCAGGTGACGGCGCCGTTCACCGGCGTCGCGGGCCTGCGCCAGGTGAGCGAAGGCGCATATCGTCGCGGCCGGGCACCGACATCGCGCGGCTCGACAAGATCGACATCATCAAGCTCGACTTTCGCGTTCCGGAGATCTATCTCGCGCGGCTTGCCACCGGGCAGCCGCTGCGGGTCGCGGTCGACGCCTATCCCGAGAAGCAGTTCAGCGGCCAGATTTACGCCATCGAGCCCGCGATCGACGAGCAGACGCGAACCGTGCTGGTGCGCGCGCGCGTCGGCAATCCCGAGCTGCAGCTGCGACCCGGGATGTTCGCGCGCGTCAGCCTGCAGCTCGGCGTGCGCGAGCAGGCGGTGTGGATTCCGGAGGCAGGCCATCGTGCCGCGCGGTCGCGACAGCTACGTGTTCCGCGTCGTCGACGGCAAGGCCGAGCAGGTCCGCGTGCGCACCGGCGCGCGCAAGGTCGGCGAGGTCGAGATCGTCGACGGGCATCGCCGCGGGCGACCTCGTCGTCACCGAGGGCAACCACCGTCTGCGCCCGGGCGCGGCGGTGGCGGTGATCGGCGGCGGTGCGCCGCCCAAGCCGAAGGCGGAAGTGCCGGGGAAGAAGGGATAAAGGGATAACGACTCGCGCTTTCGCCGAACGCGTCGAGGGTTTTGGATATTAATCGGTCTCCCGACTTTGGATGACTTGGCCATTTGGACGACGCAGCACATGTGGTCTGAGGCCTGGCCAAGTCGTCCAAAGTCGGGAGAACTATGGGTCTTGCACAACGGCCGCGACAGTGAATTGCACACAGCACTAGTTTGAGAATCTAAAGCGCCTCCATGCGCCTCCCCGAAATCTGCATCCAGCGCCCGGTCTTCGCGACGGTGATGAGCCTGATGATCGTGCTCGTCGGCGTGATCTCGTTCGATCGCCTGACGGTGCGCGAGTACCCGAAGATCGACACCCCGGTGGTTTCGGTGCGCACGGTCTACAAGGGCGCGAGCCCGCAGGTCATCGAGTCGCAGGTCACGCAGCCGCTGGAGGACTCGCTTTCG
The DNA here is from genome assembly GCA_963714925.1 of uncultured beta proteobacterium. Lineage (GTDB taxonomy): Bacteria > Pseudomonadota > Gammaproteobacteria > Burkholderiales > SG8-39 > SG8-39. Next base: position 497,134 of record CAVQQK010000007.1, read on the forward strand.
GGCATCGAGGGCGTGAAGACCCTGAAGTCGGTGTCGCGCGAGGAGGTGAGCCAGATCACGATCGAGTTCGTCACTGAGCGCGACGTCGACGCGGCGGCGAACGACGTGCGCGACCGCGTGGCGCGGGTGCGCGCGCGTCTGCCCGAGGACGCGGACGAGTCGGTCGTCTCCAAGATCGAGGCCGACGCGCAGGCGATCATGTGGCTCGCGTTCTTCTCCGAGCGCCACGATCGCGCTCGAACTCTCGGATTACGTCGACCGCTACGTCGCCGACCGACTGAAGACGCTGCCCGGGGTCGCCTCGGTGATCATCGGCGGCGAGCGCAAGTACGCGATGCGCCTGTGGATCGACCGCGAGCGGCTGGCGGCCTACGCGCTCACGGTGCAGGACGTGGAGAACGCGCTGCGGCGCCAGAACGTCGAGATCCCGGCCGGGCGCATCGAGTCGGCGCAGCGCGAGTTCACGGTGCTCTCCGAGTCCGACCTGCGCAACGTCGGCCAGTTCAACAACATGATCATCAGCGAGAGCCGCGGCTACCCGGTGCGGCTGCGCGACGTGGGCAGCGCGCGCCTCGGCGCGCTCGACGAGCGCAAGGTGGTGCGCGTCAACGGCAATCCGGCGGTCGGGCTGGGCGTGGTCAAGCAGTCGACCGCCAACACGCTCGAGGTGGCGCGCGCGGTGAAGCGCGAGATCGAGCGCGCTGCGCGAGGCGCTGCCGGAGGGCATGTCTCTGCGCGTCGCCTTCGATTCGTCGATCTTCATCGAGCGCTCGATCGAGTCGGTCTACAAGGTGCTCGGCGAGGCGGTGCTGCTGGTGGTGCTGGTGATCTTCCTCTTCCTGCGCTCGGTGCGCTCGACGCTGATCCCGTTCGTCACCATTCCGGTGTCGCTCGTCGGCGCGTTCTTCTTCCTGTACGTCCTCGGCTTCTCGATCAACGTGCTGACGCTGCTCGGCGTCGTGCTCGCGGTGGGCCTGGTGGTCGACGACGCGATCGTGGTGCTGGAGAACTGCCACCGCCACATCGAGCAGGGCAAGACGCCGCGCGCAGGCTCGATCGACGGCTCGCGCGAGATCGCGTTCGCGGTGATGGCGATGTCGCTCACGCTGGTCGCGGTGTTCGCGCCGCTCGCCTTCCTGCAGGGGCGCACGGGGCGCCTGTTCACCGAGTTCGCACTGACGGTGGCGGCTGCGGTCGCGGTCTCGGGCTTCGTCGCGCTGACGCTCACGCCGATGATGTGCTCGAAGATCCTGAAGGCGCACGAGACGCACGGCCGCGCCTACCAGGCGATGGAGCGATTCTTCTACGGCCATGACCGCAGGCTACCGCGGCGCGCTCGGTCGCGCGCTCGCGCATGCGCTGGATCATCGGGGTCCTGTTCCTCGCGGTCTTCGGCGGCGCGGCGACGGCGTACGTCGCGCTCAAGAAGGAGCTCTCGCCGCAGGAGGACCGCGGGTTCTTCCTGTCCTGGATCCTCGCGCCGGAGGGCGCGTCGATGGAATACACGGACGGCAACGTCCGCGAGGTCGAGCGGCTCTATGGCGACATCCCGGAGATCGTCAATACCTTCGCGGTCGTCGCGCCCGGCCTCGAGCCGCCGAATCCCGGTCAACCTCGGCATCACGTTCAGCCAGCTGAAGCCCTGGGAGGAGCGCACGCGCACGACGCAGGACATCACCGCCGCAGCTGCGCCCCAAGCTCTTCGCGCAGCTGCCGGGCGTGATCGCGTTCCCGATCGATCCGCCGTCGCTCGGCCAGAGCTTCCGCGATCCGCCGGTGCAGTTCGTGGTGCAGGCGACCCAGCTACGAGACGCTCGAGGAGGCAGGCCGACGCGCTGCTCGCGGAGGTGCGCGCGAGCGGGACGATCATCAACGCGGATACCGACCTCAAGCTGAACAAGCCGCAGCTCGCGGTGGACATCGACCGCGAAAAGGCGGCCGCCATCGGGCGTCGAGATCGACACCATCGGCCGCACGCTGGAGACGCTGCTCGGCGGGCGACAGGTGACGCGCTTCAAGCGCGACGGCAAGCAGTACGACGTCGTCGTGCAGCTCGAGGCGCAGAACCGCAATACACCGGCCGACCTCACTGCGATCTACGTGCGCTCACGCGACGGCCGGCTGGTGCAGCTCTCCAATCTGGTCACGGTGCGCGAGACGGTGGCCCCGAAGGAGCTCAACCACTTCGACCGCGCGCGCGCACTGCGGCTCACCGGCCAACGTGGCGCCGGGCCATTCGCTCGGCGAGGCGCTCGAGGCGCTTGAGGCCGCGGCGGACCGGGTGCTGCCGAAGAGCGCGCGCACCGCGCTGGACGGCCAGTCACGCGAGTTCCGGGAATCGGGCGCCGCGCTGCTGCTCACCTTCGGGCTGGCTCTCGCGTTCATCTACCTGGTGTTCTCGGCGCAGTTCGAGAGCTTCGTGTCACCCTTCATCATCATGCTGACGGTGCCGCTCGCAGCGCTCGGCGCGCTGGCGGCGCTGTGGGCCGCAGGCAGCTCGCTCAACGTGTACTCGCAGATCGGGCTGGTGATGCTGATCGGGCTGATCACCAAGAACGGCATCCTGATCGTCGAGTTCGCCAACCAGCTCCGCGCGCGGGGCCTCGGGCGCTTCGAGGCGGTCATCGAGTCCGCGACCCTGCGCCTGCGGCCGATCCTGATGACCTCGCTCGCGACCGTGCTCGGCGCACTGCCGCTCGCACTTGCGTCGGGCGCGGGCGCGGAGGCACGCCAGGCGATCGGCTGGGTCGTCGTCGGCGGCCTTTCGGTGGGCACGGTTCTCACGCTGTTCGTGATTCCGACGGCCTATACGCTGCTGGTGCGCGATGCGCGGAGGCCGGAGGCGCAGCCGGCGGCAGCTGGCGCGATGGAGGCCGGCGAGGCATGAGCGAAGCATTGTTCACGGGCGACACGGCACTCGTCACGGGCGCTGCGAACGGCATCGGGCGCGGAATCGCCGAAGCGCTGGCGCGCGAGGGCGTGCGCGTCGTCGGTGCGGACGTCGGCGCGGCGGTCGAAGACGTGATGCAGGCGATCCGCACCGCGGGCGGTGACGCCCACGCTGTGGTCAGCGACCTCGCACAGCCCGGCGCGGCGCAGACGCTCGCCGCCGAGGCGATTCGCCGTCTCGGAAAGGTCTCGATCTTGGTGCACAGCGCCAGCCCGCGCCGGCGCGAGGAGGACACCGCGCTCGAGGTGAGCGAGGCGACCTGGCGTGCGATGCTCGAAGTCAACCTCACCGCGGGATTCCTGCTCGGCCAGGCGCTCGGGCGGCACATGCGTGATGCGGGCGTCAAGGGCCGGATGCTGTACATCACGTCGCTGCACGCCGAATCGCCGCGCAACCTGCCGCACTACAGTGCCTCGAAGGCCGGCCAGACCATGCTGATGAAGGACCTCGCGCGCGCGCTCGCGCCGCACGGCGTGCGCGTAAACGCGATTGCGCCGGGCGCGATTCCGGGCGGTGGTTTCAACGCCGCGCAGAACCCGGGGCTGCTCGCCTGCATTCCGATGGGTCGCATGGGTACGCCGCAGGACGTCGCGGCGATGGCGCTCGCGCTGCTCTCGGAGCGCTTTGGCGCCTACGTCACGGGTACGACGATCGCGGTCGACGGGGGGATCGCGCTGCATAATTGGATTGAACCGCGCGGATGAAGCGTCCGCGCCCCGGCAGGATGGAGCAATGCTGATGGGAACTTCGCGATTCCACGTTCGCCAATCGGACGTGAAACCCTATGCGCCGGCGAATCACGTCGGCACGCGGAACTTACCGCATGATCGGCGCCGAGACCGTCGGCGCGAAGCAGGTCGAGATGCTGATCGGCGAACTGGAGATGGGCAAGGGTGCCCTCCCGCACGCGCATCCCGGGATCGAGCAGGCGTGCTACCTGCTCGAAGGCAGCGCGCGGGTCGAGGTGGCGGGCGAGGCCTTCGATCTGCTGCCGGGCGAGGCTTGCTTCTTTCCGCCCGACGCGCCGCACCGGTTCACCGTGACGAGCGATTCGGCGCGGGTCATGGTGATCTACGCGCCGCCGTACGAGGAGAACCCGGCGCGCACCGTCAAGCACGCCTGAGGCTGCGGGAGAGGAATCGATGAATCGCAACGCGGTATGGCCGGTGATCCTGATCGTGCTCGGGGTGGTGCTGCTCGCGCACAACCTCGGCTTTCTGCCCTTCGGGCACCTGCGCGCCATTTTCGCGACCTGGTGGCCGGTGATCCTGATCGTGATCGGGGTTGCGGCGCTGACGCAGAAGAAGTAGGCCTCATGGATTTCGCGGCCACGCCCGAGCAGCAGCGCATTCGCGAGGCGATCGCCAAGCTCTGCGCGCAGTTCGGCGACGACTATTGGCTGAAGAAGGACAAGGAAGGCGGCGATCCGGTCGAGTTGCACGAAGCGCTCGCGCGCGACGGCTGGCTCGGCATCGCAATGCCCGAGGCCGTCGGCGGCGCAGGACTGGGCATCGGCGAAGCGGCCGTCATGATGCAGGCGATCGCCGAATCGGGCGCCGGATTTTCGGGCGCCTCGGCGGTGCACATGAATATCTTCGGCCTCAACCCGGTGGTGGTGTTCGGCAGCGCGGAGCAAAAGGCGCGCATGCTGCCGCCGCTGATCGCAGGCAAGGAGCGCTCCTGCTTCGCGGTCACCGAGCCGAACACCGGCCTCAACACCACGCGCATCAAGACCAAGGCGGAAAAAAAGGGCGACCGCTACTTCGTCTCCGGCCAGAAGGTATGGATCTCGACCGCGCAGATTGCCGACAAGGTGCTGCTCCTTGCGCGCACCACGCCGATCGAAGACGTGGCCAAACCCTCCGACGGGCTGTCGCTGTTCTACACCGACTTCGATCGCAGCCACATCGAGGTGCAGGGAAATCGAAAAGATGGGCCGCAAGGCGGTCGATTCGAACCAGGTGTTCTTCGACGCGTTGCCGGTGCCCGTGGCCGACCGTATCGGCGAAGAGGGGCGCGGCTTCCAGTACATCCTGCACGGCATGAACCCGGAGCGCATCCTGATTGCCGCCGAATCGGTCGGGCTGGGGCGCTGCGCGCTGGCGCGCGCGACGCAGTACGCCAAGGAGCGGGTCGTGTTCGATCGCCCGATCGGGCAGAACCAGGCGATCCAGCATCCGCTGGCGCAGAACTGGATGGCGCTCGAAGCGGCGAACCTGATGACGATGAAGGCGGCCTGGCTCTACGACCAGGGCCAGCCCTGTGGTGCCGAGGCGAACGCGGCCAAGTACCTCGCGGGCGAGGCCGGATTCGATGCCTGCCAGCAGGCGGTGATGACCCATGGCGGCTTCGGCTATGCCAAGGAGTATCACGTCGAACGCTATCTGCGCGAATCGCTCATCGGGCGAATCGCGCCGGTCTCGCCGCAGCTCATACTGTGCTTTATTGCCGAGCGCGTGCTCGGCTTGCCCAAATCCTATTGAGAATGGACGCAAACGCAATGACCGAAGCGCAGTTCCTTGCCGACGCGAAGCGCGACGGCTATCTTGAGGTTCTCGAGCGCGAGATGCAGGCCGGATCGATTGCCGCCGAGCACAGGCATGCGTTCGATGCCCACATCCTGGTCACCGCGGGAGAATTCACGATCACGATCGGCGGCAATGCACATACCTACCGCGTGGGCGAAGCCTTCGCGGTGCCGGCCGGGACGCCGCATGCCGAGGCCGCGGGCGCACAGCCCGTGCGCTACACGGTGGCGCGGCGCACCGCGCAGTCCTGAGGCGGGCGCAACGATGCGCGCCAGCCTCGCTCGACTGATCGAAGCCCGCTTCGGCCTCGAGAGCGAGGCAGGAAAGTCGCTGCCCGCCGAGGGCACCGTCGCTGCGATGCTGTCGCGCCGCGTGTGCCGCAACTATGCGGGCAAGCCCGTCCCCGAAGACCTGATGCAGGTCCTGTTCGCCGCCGCGCTCTCGGCGCCCTCGAAGTCCGACCTGCAGCAGGCCTCCATCGTGCGCGTCGTCGACCCGGCAAGGCGCGCGACGATTCAAAGTTGGCTTTCGTCGATGCCCTGGATCGCCGGCGCGCCGCAGTTCATGATCTTCTGCGGCGACAACCGCCGCACGCGCCGCATCGCGATCCTGCGCGACAAGCCGTTTCCGAACGACACGCTCGACATGTTCATGAACGCCGCGGTCGACGCCGGCATCGTGCTGCAGGCCTTCATCACCGCCGCGGAGTCTTCAGGCCTGGGCTGCTGCCCGATCAGCCTGGTGCGCGACCGCGCGCGCGAGCTGGCGCAGCTGCTCGAACTGCCGCAGTGGGTGTTCCCGGTCGCTGGGTTATGCGTTGGCTATCCGGTGAAGACCGCAGAGATCAGCATGCGCCTGCCGCCGGCGGTCACGGTGCATGTCGATCGTTACGACGACAGCGGCTTCGACGCCGCGCTCGATGCCTACGACCGGCGGCGCGAAGCTGCACGCCCGACGCCGCGCGAGAAGCAGCGCGACGCCGCGCGCTTCGGCTATGTGACGCCATACGCCTGGTCAGAAGACAAGGCGCGCCAGTACGCGGTGCCGCATCGGGCCGATTTCGGCGCCTTCGTCCGCGCGCAGGGCTTCGGGCTGGCGTAGGGCGGGTTCAGGCCGCCTGATAGTCGAGCTCCGGCAGGTCGGGGCGTTCGCTCGCGTGCTCGAGTGTGATGGCACACAGCTTCCCGTGCGAGTCGAGGTCGATCTGTGTGTTTTCGTCCAGATCGCGGTTGATCGGAATCCAACCCTCGCTTGCACCGGACGGCCACGGGCCGCCGGTGAAGCGACACGTTAGCCATGGGGGACAGGTTGGTGCGCACGCTCACCCATGATCAGGCCAAGTCCTTCTACGACGGCTTCGGCAGCAAGCAGGACAGGCAATCCTTCTACGAGGAAAGGGCGCTCAGCGCGCTGGTTGCGAATGCGGCTTTCGATCACGCGCGCTCGGTTTTCGAGCTTGGTTGCGGAACCGGGCGCTTCGCTTCTGACCTTCTTGAACATCATCTCCCCGCGGGGGCCCGGTACTTCGGTACGGATATCAGCTCCACGATGGTCGAACTCGCGAGCAAGCGGCTCGCACCCTTTGCACCGCGAACCCGCGTCGCCGTCATTGAGGGCCAGCCGAAAGTCCCGGTCGATGATGCCTCCGTCGATCGATTTGTCTCGACCTACGTATTCGACCTCTTGCCTGCGTCGGAGCAGTTGCAATGGCTCGCCGAGGCGGCGCGCGTGCTGCGGCCCAATGGTCTGCTGTGTCTGGCAGGAATCACATACGGCATCACGCCGATATCCCGTGTGACAATGGGGCTGTGGCAGCAGCTGTTCGCGCTAAGCCCTCGTTGGGTAGGAGGATGTCGCCCAATCCGCGTTCTCGGGTTACTTGCAACGGAGTCATGGAACGTCCGCTTTCGCGCTGTCGTCGTATCTTGCGGTGTAGCCTCCGAGGTCGTCGTCGCTGCTCCTAATGTGCGTACAGCCCATGCCCAGCCCTTCACTACGGCCGAACCGCCATGGCCTGCAGCCTCCGCAGGCGGTTGAGCGCAAACATTGGCTGCCGTAAGAATGGGTGTCGCATGTTGATCAAGGGCAAGTGCCACTGCGGGAACATTTCCTTTTCCCTCAGCTGGGAGCCTGATCCCGCAGAAATTCCGGCTCGCGCTTGTGACTGTTCGTTTTGCATTAAGCACGGTGGCGTGTGGACGTCCAATCCAAGCGGCGCTCTGACAGTAACGATCAAAGATCCATCACTCGTTTCCAAGTACGCATTCGGCACCAAGACCGCCGAGTTCCACATCTGCACTCGATGCGGCGCAGTACCCGTCGTCACCAGCCAGATTGACGCCCAACGTTACGCGGTTGTCAGCGTCAACGCGTTCGAGGGCATTGATATCGCGCTACTTCGTCGTGCACCGGCAAGCTTCGATGGTGAAGGAAAGGACTCTCGCCTAGGACGGAGGAAGCGCAACTGGATCGCTGATGTTACTTTCGTCAATAGCGGTACCTAACCCCTTGGTGCAGCCGACGCACATGAAGCCGCGCGCAGCTGAACCGGAGCGTTAGACGGCGCAGAGGAGGCAGACAGTGACTGACCCCGTTCTCGAAGATCAGATCACAGCCGCAAAGGCCTACGAGGCACTGCATGTACCGGCCCTTTTCCAGCAGTGGGCAGGGTGCGTACTCGATGCCGTCAAGATCAAGTCGGGCGATCGAGTTCTGGATGTGGCGTGTGGCACGGGCGTGCTTGCGCGCGAGGCCGCGACACGCGTTGGCGCAACAGGCATGGTTGCGGGAATAGACCCCGGCCCTGGCATGCTGGCAGTGGCGCAGCGGCTGACACCCACGGTGGCGTGGCGGCAAGGCACCGCCGAGTCGCTACCGTATCCAGATCGGACGTTTGATGCGGTCGTTAGCCAGTTTGGCCTAATGTTTTTCACGGATCGGCGTCAAGCCCTGCGGGAGATGCTGAGGGTACTGGCGCCCGGGGGGCAATTGGCCGTTGCCGTCTGGGATGCGCTGGAAAACTCACCTGCCTACCCCATCGAGGTCGCGCTGCTCGAGCGTATTGCGGGGCAGCGCGCAGCGGATGCCCTGCGGGCCCCATTTGTACTGGGCGATCACAATGCGCTGGTCGCGTTGTTTGAGAGTGCAGGTGTCGCCTCACCCGTAGTCACAACGCGAACCGGTACGGCGCGATTTCCCAGCATAAGGACCATGGTTGAAGCAGATTTGAGGGGTTGGTTGCCGATGATGGGCGTCGTACTGGAGGAGCGGCAAATACAACGTATCCTCGCAGAAGCGGAGACCGCTCTCCAGCGTTTCGTTACTGAAGAGGGGCAGGTTGTGTTCGATTCGCCGGCGCATATCATCACTGGCAGTAAGCCGTGATCGTTCCAGTGGCGTACGAACAACTGGCATGACAAACCCGATGTCAACAAAACCGGGGGAAGATTCCGACGCTTCGCGCCGCAGCTGATGTTGAACGTTAGATAGCAGTCAAAAGGCAGTGCAAAACAAGGTCCTAACTTCGCTCCATAATCGGACAACAGACCGCTGTGTCGATATTTTCGTACGCAGGGACGGTACATTCGGATACGAGGAGTTCCGCCGAGACCCTGAGGATGGAGGAAGATGGTTTCCGCTCCACCGATACTCAAAGCAAGTATTCGACACGCAGGATCAGGCTCTTGCGCAAGCGAAGTTGACAGTGCAATGGCTGCTCTCGCCGGAATGCGTGGTGTCGTGGGAAGTGGGGTGAGCCCGTGATCTGGCCGTGTGGCGCAATGTTCAGTTGCGACGGCGTGCCATCTAGCACGGTGCTGCAGCGGAGGCGGATAGGCGTGGGTTGCTTATCTTGGCGATCCGTCCGCGCCGCTGAGCGCGGTCGTTTGGCGTCACGATGAGCGTGCTACCCGATGTCCTCGCCGCAGGTCTCGCGGTCGTGTTCTGCGGCTCCGCAGTCGGCTCGGCGTCCGCTCGTCGTCGCGCGTATTACGCGGGCCCGGGCAACGCCTTCTGGCCTACGCTGGCCGAGGTCGGCCTAACGCCCAGGCAGATGGCGCCGGAGGAATACAAGCGCATGGCGAGATATGGTCTTGGACTCACAGATCTCGCCAAGACCATCTCTGGCTCGGACCGTGTCCTCGCTGAGAAGCACTTTGACCGCAATGGCCTACGGGCCAAGATCCTCCGATACCGCCCGCGCATTCTCGCGTTCACGAGTAAGCGCGCGGCCGAGGAATTCATTGAACATTCGGTCGACTACGGGCTCATGTACGACAAGATCGGCAACACTGCGCTGTTTGTCCTTCCATCACCTTCGGGCGCAGCGCGGCGCTACTGGGACAAGAAGCGCTGGCGTGAGCTCGCGCGGTTGCGAGGTGATGCCGAGCCACCCCTTGCACCGGACCCGCTACAGCGGTCTTCGCCCGCTTCCGCGGGCCGGTGAACGGAAACGTTCGGCTACAGGGGAATGAAAGAGGCCCGAAGAGTCGTCGTAAACGACCTCATGCAGAGGAATTATCACTATTTCTTGACCGAACCGATGGGCAAGAATTTTCACGCTGACTTCCGTCCGGAGATAACCCCTAAGCGGATGCTGGCGTTGGGTGTTTTTGGCGGGAAATACATGACCGACTGTACCGACGAGTTCCCCGAAGACTGGTTTGTACGGGCCAAACTGAATCACGAGCGCCCTGTGCCGGTACTGAATTTCTTCGGTGTCAACGCCTCGCAGCCGTTGGCAGAATGGAAGAAGAGGGGTTGGATCTATCGCGAAGATCCGCGTGGGTGGTTTCAGTGGTATTGCAGGTACTACATGGGCAGGCGCAGCCCCGATGACGCGCGCCAGATCAAGCGGTGGAAAGGCATGAAAAGGCATGTCGCGCAGGTCAAGGCGAATTGTGCGAACGCGGACCTGAATTGCCGGCGTAAACAAAGGCAGGCGTTACTGCATTGGGCCTATGACAGTCGAAAAATCTGATTTGCCGAACCACGCGTTGGAAGGGGCGCGCCAGAAGCCGCGCGCGGCAGATGCCGGACGTTGGCTGGCAATGATGAACCTGTTCCCGCGACCCTCGGCATTGGCTGTGACGCGCCTTCTTGCGGAGGCGCGATTACCTTCGTCAGACGTAACCACCGCGCAGTTGGAACATTTTTTCGGGTGTGGGTCCGTTAGCGCCCCAGACGGAATCGTAGGACTCGAGCTATATGACTCTGTGGCACTACTTCGATCGCTGGCCGTCAGGTCCGACTGTCGCGGTCGAGGCTGCGGCGCTGCTCTTGTGTCACAGGCCGAACTGCATGCCAAGTCGCAAGGAGCAAGAGAAATCTATCTCCTTACGACCACGGCAGAGCGCTTCTTTGAACGCTTGGGCTATACACGCGTGCCGCGAGAGGCCGCGCCGCTGGCGATCCAGCAGACGCAAGAGTTCTCGGCGTTGTGCCCTTCGAATTCAGCCTTTATGGTCAAACAATTGCCAGCTAACCCCACGGTTGAGAGGGGCGCGCGCCCGTGGGCGTGAACGTTTGGCGGCAACTCTCGGGTAACAGCGAAGGGAATCAGACATGAGCGAACGACCGACGATCGAGGCCAGGCTGAACGGCCCATACCTCGTCAGGAACCTCGAAGATTTCAAAGACTGGCGAGGGGAGCGTATTGAAACCAAGCCTGCCATGGCGCTCTGTCGGTGTGGCGGCTCGGCCACGAAGCCGTTCTGCGATGGCGCGCATCAGAAGAACGGCTTCTCTGGCGCCAAGCTCGCCGATCGGAGCGCCGACAAGCGCGAGAACTACCAGGCCACGAAAATCACCATTCATGACAACCGATCGATCTGTGTCCACGCGGGACACTGCACCGATGGCCTTGCCTCGGTGTTCAAGTACAAGCGCGAGCCCTGGATCGATCCTGCGGGTGCTGCAGTCGAAGCGATCATCGAGACCATCCGTAGATGTCCGTCCGGGGCACTGAGTTACACCCTTGACGGGGTCGAGGGCGGGAATCCAGGGCGCGCGCCGTCGATTACGGTGACAAAGGATGGTCCGTACGCAGTCGTGGGCGGCGCTCGGTTGCTTGAGCAATCCTGGGCGCAGGGCGCATCGACGGAGCACTACAGCTTATGCCGCTGCGGCGCATCCAAGAACAAGCCGTTTTGCGACGGCACGCACTGGAGCGTCGGATTCAAGGATGAAAGCCGCTAGCGCGCACAGCGTGCCGCCTGGCGCAAACGTTGGGCAATACCCCGATACCCGAATGCGCTACCTTCCCGTGTATCTCCTGATCGTCGCCTGCGCGGGATTCGGATTCGCGTACTGGGGACTGGAGACACCGGACGGCAGGCGCGCCTACGACGAGATGGCGGGAATCATTCCGATGGCCGCCGGACTCGCGGGGGCCGTCCTCGTGGTCGTGGCGGCCGCGATCTGGCTCTGGCGATGGATCAGCGCGAGGCATCGTTCGAATCCGAGGAAGGAGCGCACATGAACGTACTGGACCGGGTGCACACGCTGACGTTCGATGCCTTCGGCACGATCCTCGATCTCGGCGGCAGCCACGCCCCGCGTCTCGGCGAATTCCTCAAGTCCAGGGACGTGCAGATGACGGCCGCCGCGCTGTGGGGATGCTGGCGCGCCCGTCAGCGCATCGAGCAGTACCAGGATAACCAGTTCTCGGCCGGCCATTTTGGTTACCTGGATTCGACGCGCCGCGCACTGCTGTACACGTTGCGGTCGTTGAAGCTGCCGTTCGTCGATGCGGACGTCGCGCGCATCATGGAAGGTTGGCAGGAACTGAAACCTTTTCCTGACGCGCTGCCGGGACTCGAGCGGCTGCGCAGCCGCTTCAAGCTCGCGATCCTGTCGAACGGCGAGCGCGACTTCCTCGCCGATCTGGTGAGGAACCGCATCGGGAGCGATTTCGATGCCGTCATCTCGGTGCAGGACGTCGGGGTGTTCAAGCCCAATCCGCAGGTCTACCGCTATGCCGCGCGCGTGCTCCAGGCCGAGCCCTGCGAACTGATGATGGTCTCGGCCCACAGCTTCGATGCGGTGGGTGCGCGCGTCTCCGGCTATCGCGCGGCCTACGTGAACCGCTACGATCTCCCCTACGACGAAACCCCGTACCAGGCCGACGTCACCGCGCGCGACTTTCTGGACCTGGCCGGAATTCTGGGCTGCGCGTAGGCGCGCACGCTGCTCAAGGCTGCAGCGCTGCGTCGAAGCCCTCGTCCTTCACCGCGGCGATCAGGGCCTGCACGTCCGCGCTGCCCTTGACCACGGCCTGTGCTTTTTCCAGATTCACGTCGGCGGCCTCGACGCCGGGGACCGTGCCGAGCGCCTTGGTGACGGCCATGACGCAGTGATTGCAGGTCATGCCGGTAACCTTGAGGGTGGTGGCTTGCATCGTCGTTCTCCTTGATTGCGGTTCGAAACCTGGATTGTCAGTGTGCCGCCGGCAGCGCAGCGCCAGGCGCAGCAGGTTCGAGCGGCCGCGTCCCGCCGCGCGACGGCGGTCCGCCTACCGAACGCACACCCCGCAGACGCAGGCTGTTGGTCACCACGAATACGCTCGACAGGCCCATCGCGAGGCCGGCGAGCATCGGGTTGAGCGTCAGGCCCCAGGCCGGATAGAACACGCCTGCGGCGAGCGGGATGAGCAGGATGTTGTAGATGAACGCCCAGAACAGGTTCACGCGAATGGTGCGCATCGTGCGCCGCGCGACCTCGAGCGCGTTCAACAGGCCGCCGAGATCGCCGCGCGTGAGGGTCACGTCGGCCGCCTCGATGGCGATGTCGGTGCCCGTGGCAACTGCGACACCGACCTCGGCCTGGGCGAGTGCCGGCGCGTCGTTGATGCCGTCGCCCACGAACGCGACCTTGCGTCCTTGCGCCTGCAGTCGCTGCACCGCCTCGGCCTTGCCCGAGGGCAGCACTTCGGCCTCGACCTCATCCAGGCCTGCCTGGCGCGCAATGGCCTGTGCCGTGTGCGTACTGTCGCCGGTGATCATGCCGACGCGCAGCCCGCGCGCTTTCAGCGCTGCGATCACCGCGACCGATTCGGGCTTGAGCGGGTCGGCGACGCCGAGCACGCCCCAGGCCGCACCGTCCACCGCGAGGTAAATCGGCGTTTGCGCGCGTTCGGCAAGCGCCGTCGCGCGCGCGTCGAGCGCATCGGTGGGCACGCCCTCGCGCACGAGCAGCCGCTCGGCGCCGAGCAGTACGCCATGACCATCGACGCGCGCCTTCACGCCATAGCCTGGGATCGCCTCGAAATTCTCCGCCCGCGGCGGGTCGATGCCGCGCGCCCGCGCCGCGGCGAGGAGTGCGGCGGCGAGTGGATGCTCGCTCGCCGAGTCGGCGCCGGCCGCAAAGCGCAGCGCCGCCGCGGCATCTCGACCCGGCACGGTCTCGAGCGCCGTGAGCTGCGGCCGGCCGAGGGTGAGCGTGCCGGTCTTGTCGAACACCACGCTGTCGACGTGGCTCAACGCCTCGAGCGCTTCGCCCTTGCGAAACAGCACGCCGAGTTCGGCGGCGCGGCCGCTGCCGACCATGATCGCCGCGGGTGTCGCAAGCCCCATCGCGCAGGGGCAGGCGACCACCAGTACGGCCACTGCGCTGACCAGTGCGAGCGTGATCGCAGGCGGCGGGCCGAAGGCGAGCCAGAGCGCGAAGGTGACGGCGGCGATCGCGAGCACGATCGGCGTGAACACGCGCACCACCCGGTCGGCGAGCCGTTGGATCGGCAGCTTCGAGCCCTGCGCCTGTTCGACCATGCGAATGATCTGCGCGAGCATCGTCTGCTTGCCGACCTGGCGTGCCTCGACGCGCAGTACGCCAAGCTGGTTCACCGTGCCGCCGACGACGCGGTCGCCGGCGCGCTTCGCGACCGGCATCGGTTCGCCGGTCAGCATCGATTCGTCGACATAGCTCTCGCCCTCGCGCACTTCGCCGTCCACCGGCACGCGTTCGCCGGGCCGTACGATCACCCGTTCGCCGCGCGCGACGCTGGCGATCGGAACGTCCTGCTCGACGCCGTCGCGCAGGACGCGCGCGGTCTTCGCCTGCAGGCCGATCAGCTTCTTGATCGCGGCGCCGGTACGGCCCTTGGCGAGGGCTTCGAGGTACTTGCCCATCAGGATCAGCGTGACGACGACCGCGGCCGACTCGAAGTAGACGTGGCGCGCCGCCGCCGGCAGCAGCCAGGGCGCGACCACGACGACCGCGCTGAACAGATACGCCGCGCCGACGCCGGTCATCACCAGGCTGTTCATGTCGGGCGCGAGGTGGCGAAAGGCGGCCCATCCGGTGCTGAAGAATCGCCGCCCGGGCCCGAACGTGACCGCCGTGCCGAGCGCGAGCTGCACCCAGTCCCAGAACCGCGGCGTCGGCGCGAACCGCGCGAGCATCTCCCCGAGGCCGGGCAGCTGCCATCGGGCCCATCGCCAGTACGACGATCGGCAGCGACAGAACCGCCGCGATCACCGTGTCACGAAAACGCGCGCGCAGATCGGCTTCGCGCGTGCGCGCTTCCGTGTCGGCGCCGTCGTCCTCGATCCAGAAGCCGTGGCGTATAGCCCGCCTCTGCGATGGCGCGGGCAAGTTCCTCGGGCGTCACGCTCGCCGGGAAGTAGCGCAGCGATGCGCGCTCGGTGGCGAGGTTGACGGTCACGTCGAGCACGCCCGGCGTTTCGCGCAACGCGCGTTCGACGCGGCTGGAGCAGTTGGCACAGGTCATGCCGCCGACGCCGAGTTCCAGTTCGGCGCTGACCGGGGTGTAGCCGGCGTCGGTGACGGCGGCGGCGATCGCCGCACTGCTTGCAGCGCGTCTCCTCGAAGCGCACGCTCGCGCGCTCGGTCGCGAGGTTCACCGTCGCGTCGGTCACGCCCGGCAGCTTGCCGCAGCACGCGCTCGACCCGCGCGCTGCAGTTCGCACAGGTCATGCCCTGAATCGCCGATCTCGACGGTTTGCACGCTGCGCTCCCGGCGCGCCTCAGGCGTCCGCTTGATTGAGTGCGGCGAGGATCGGGCACTCTCCGGTGTGACCGTGGCCGCTGCAGTGCGCCTCGAGCGTGGCGAGCCCCTGCTTCATGCGTTCGAGGGCGTCGATGCGCTGTGTGATGTCGGCGATCTTGGCCTGCGTCACGCGCTTGACGTCGCGTGCACGCGCGCGCGGGTTATCGCTGAGCGCGAGCAGTTCGGCGACTTCCTCGAGCGAGAAGCCGAGCGCCTGCGCGCGGCGGATGAAGCGCAGCCGGGCGGCCGCCGCGGCGCCGTATACGCGGTAGCCGGCCGCCGTGCGCCGCGCCGGCGGGAGCAGCCCGAGCTGCTCGTAGTAGCGCAGGGTACCGGCGCCGATGCCGACATCCCGCGCCAATTTCCCGATCGTGACAGGCTGCATTGAGGCCTCCGGAGAGAAGCTTAAACCTTACAGTAAGGTATAAGGTCAAGTCCAACCTTGATTCAGCGTTGCGCACGGTCCGGGCATGGGTTTGCCGCCGCCACAGGGAACCCGTATCGTGAACGCCACGCCCGTACGCGAGGATCCCGATGCTTGAACTCAGACCGAGCTGCGAACACTGCAACAAGGCGCTGCCGCCCGACTCGATCGAGGCGCGCATCTGCTCCTACGAGTGCACCTTCTGCGCACGCTGCGTCGACACGCTGCTCGCGAATGTCTGCCCGAACTGTGGTGGTGGATTCGTCCCGCGCCCGATCCGGCCGGCGAAGAACTGGAAGGACGGCAATTACCTCGGCAAGGATCCGGCGAGCACGCAGGTCAGGCACCGGCCGGTGGACTCGGCAACGCACTTTCGGTTCGCGGCGGGCGTCCGCGCGATTGCGCCGGAGCGGCGATGATGCGCGGCCGTGCGCGGGCCGCGGGCGACGCGGGGTCGCTGAAGCGCGTGCTCGGGGTGGCGAAGATCCGTGTGACACGGAAAAAGGGAGCGTAATGCGATGCGTATCGGCGTGATTGGGCTCGGCTCGATCGGACTCGGCATGGCGGCCTCGCTGCAGAGGGCGGGACACAGCGTGGTCGGCGTCGACCTGGCGCCGGAACGCCGCGCGGCGTTCGAGGCGCGCGGCGGACGCGCATCGGCGAGCGCGGTCGACGCCGCGACGGAGGTGGCCTGCGTGTTCTGCGTCGTGGTGAATGCGGCGCAGACCGAGTCGGTGCTGTTCGGCGCGCAGGGCATCGCCGAGGTCATGCCGCAGGCGCGGTGTTCCTGTCCTGCGCGACGCTGCCGCCGGAGCGCGCGCGAAGGCGCTCGGCGCCCGGCTCGCAGGTGCTCGGCCGCCATTACCTCGATACGCCGACCAGCGGCGGGCCGGCGCAAAGCCATGGCGGGCGAGATCACGATCATGGGCTCGGGCGCACCGGCCGCGTTCGACGCCGCCGCGCCCGCACTCGAGGCGGTCGCGGCGAAGGTCTATCGCCTGGGCGATGCGCCCGGGCGCCGGCTCGGCGATGAAGCTGGTCAACCAGCTGCTCGCCGGCGTGCATATCGCCACGGCCTGCGAGGCGATGGCATTTGCCATCCGGCTCGGGCTCGAGCCGCGCCAGGTCTACGACGTCATCACCCATGCCGCCGGCTCGTCGTGGATGTTCGAGAACCGCGTGCCGCACATTCTCGACGGGCGACTACGCGCCGAAAAGCGCGGTGTCGATCTTCACCAAGGATCTCGGCATCGTGCTCGATACCGCACGCGCGAACCAGTTCCCGATTCCGATGGCGAGCATGGGACTGCAGATGTTCGAAATGGCCGCCGCGGCGGGCATGGCGCAGGACGACGACGCGTCGGTGGCGCGGATCTACGCGCAACTGGCGGGACTGTCGCTGCCGACGGCAACTCGAACTGAGGATACGACGATGGTTCCATGGCTGATTCCGGCACTTAAAGCGGTGCTGCCGCATGTCGCCACGATCATTTCCACGACGGCGCCGGTCTTCACCAAGAAGAGCGGACGAGACGGTCGCCAACCAAGACGCTGCTCCTGCAGCAGCAGATCACCGAGCTGCAGGCCGCGGCGTCGCAGAACGCGGTGCACGTGAAAGAGCTCGCTGCACAGCTGCAGAGCACGGTGGCGGCGCTCGAACAGGGGGCGTCGATCGCCGACGCGCGGATGCGCCGCGTACTGCTGCTGTGCGCCGCGGCGATCGGCGTGTCGTCGGTTGCGATGGTGGTGGCGCTGCTCGCGCGATGAGCGGCGCCGGGTCGCCACCGGCGGCGGTCGTGCGGCCGCGCAACGTCTACCCCGCGTACCACGCGCATGTGTACTTCGGCCAGGACACGCGCGCCCAGGCCGAGGCGCTGTGTCGCAGCGCGGGAGAGAAATTCGGCGTCGCCGTGGGGCGCGTGCACCAGAAGCGGGTCGGCCCGCATCCGCACTGGAGTTGTCAGCTTGCGTTCGACGCGGCGCAGTTCGACGCGCTCGTGCCCTGGCTCGAGGCAAGCCGCGGTGGACTGACCATCCTGGTGCACGGTCTTACCGGTGACGATCTGAAAGACCACACCACGCACGCGGCCTGGCTGGGCGCGCCCGCGATCCTCGATCTGAGCGTATTCTCTTCGGACTGACACCGAAAAGGAGGCAGGCATGAAAACGGAACTGCTGTATCTCGTGTGGACGACGGTGTTCACCGGACTGATGTGGATCCCGTACATCATCGACCGGACCATCGTGCGCGGCGCGAAGGAGGCCTCGGCTACCCGGAGAATCCGAAGCCCGGCGCGCCCTGGGCGCAGCGCCTGCATCAAGGCGCATTACAACGCGGTGGAAAACCTCGTGCTGTTCGCGACCCTGGTGCTGACCGCGCAACGCGATCGGCATGAGCGGCGGGGCGATCGCCACGGCCAGCGTGGTGTATTTCTGGGCGCGCGTGGTGCACGCGGTGGTCTACACCTTCGCGCGTGCCCTTTGCGGCGCGCACGCTGTCGTGGACGGTGGGGTGGATCGCCGTTGGCGTGATCGCCTGGCAGATCCTCGCCGGTTGAAGCCGGGGCGCCTGCAATGGCCTACGACGAGGCGCTCGCCGCGCGGGTGCGCACGCGCCTCGCCGCACAGCGCGGCGTGAGCGAACGCCGCATGTTCGGCGGGCTGTGCTTTCTGCTCAAGGGCCACATGTGCGCCGGCATCAATGGCGCGACACTCATGCTGCGCGTCGGGCCCGAGCGTTACGCGGAGGCGCTCGCGCGGCCGCACGCGCGCGAGATGGATTTCACCGGCCGTCCGCTGAAGGGCATGATTTACGTCGATCCGTCCGGCATCGCGAGCGCGGCGGGACTCGGGCGCTGGCTGCAACTGGCGGTGGCATTCGTGCGGCAGTCAACCCGCGAAGAAGGCCGCAACGAAAACGACGAAACGCGCGACCCGTAAAAGGAAGGCAGCTGCGCGCCCGGCCCGCACCCGATGATCCGCCAGCTGCACCGACGCTGACGTCGCCGGCCCTGTTCGAGATCATCAACGACGCGGCGCAGGCCTACAAAGGCGTCATTCCCGCCGACCGCTGGCACGAGCCCTACATGCCGCTCGAAGAATTGCGCAGCGAGATCGTCGACGGCGTCGAATTCTGGGGCGAGGAATCGGATGGTGAACTGCTCGGCGCGATGGGCATCCAGGCACCGCGACGAGGTCGACCTGATCCGCCACGCCTACGTGCGCACGCGGGCGCGCCGGCAGGGCGTCGGCACGCGGCTGCTCGCGCATCTCATGCAGTTGCGGCGCAAAGCCGCTGCTCATCGGCACCTGGGCCGATGCGCGCTGGGCGCGTGCGCGTTCTACGAGAAGAACGGCTTCCGTCTGCTGTCGCGCGAGGAGACCGGGCGCCTGCTGCGCCGATTCTGGAATATCCCCGAACGGCAGGTCGAGACCTCGGTGGTGCTCGCGAGCCCGGCATGGAATTCGACGCTACGCCCCACGGCTGAGGCTGCGCGACTGCGCTGCCGGTGAAGCCGCGCTGCTCAGCGCGCTGGCGTTGCGTTCGAAGGCGTTATTGGGGCTATTCGCCCGAGTTCATGCGAGACCTGCCGGGACGAGTTGACCTACGCCACGCAGGACGTCGCGCGCGGCGGCTTCGTCGTTGCGCAGGAGGACGGTGCCATCGTCGGCTTCTACGCGCTCGCGCCGCCGCGGACCGGCGAGGTCGAGCTCGACGCGCTCTTCGTCGAGCCCGCGGCGATCGGCCGCGGCGTCGGACGCGCGCTGATCGAGGACGCCAAGGCGTCCGCTGCGCGGCTCGGCGCGCGCCGCATGATCGATCCAGGGCGATCCGCACGCGACGCGGTTCTACGCGGCAGCCGGCGGCGCTGCAATCGGGAACGCGGCCCTCCGGTAGCATTCCAGGGCGCGTGCTTGCCCCTGTTCGTGATCGAGCTGTGCAGATCAGCCTGCCTGACGCCCCTGCGGGCGTCGTTCGATCACAGGAGTCTTCGCATGGACCTGGTCAGAGCATCAGCGGCGGATGCCATTGCGGGCGGGTGCGTTTCGAAGCGCGTGCACCGGCGCGCATCCACGTCAACGACTGCAACTGTTCGATGTGCAGCAAGACCGGCTATCTGCACATGATCGTGCCGAAGGAACGGTTCACGCTGCATTCGGGCGCCGATGTGCTGACCACCTACACCTTCAACACCGGGAAGGCAAAGCACCTGTTCTGCTCGGTGTGCGGAATCAAATCGTTCTACCAGCCGCGCTCGCATCCGGATGGCTACAGCGTCAATGCGCGCTGCCTGGACGAGGGCACGGTGACCGAGATGACGCTCGGGCAGATCGACGGCCGCAACTGGGAAAAAGCCTACCCGGCGGGCCGTGCGGAGGGCTTCGACAACTGAGGTTCGGCGGCCGGGCGCCTCAGTCGCGCGCTGGGCTGGCTCAGCCGCGCGTACGCCACCGCGCAAACGAACAGCACGACGCTGAGCGCAGTTTCGGCGAACGCGAGTTGTTGCGAGAGGCCGCGTTCGCTCCAGGCGCGCATCACCCCCTCGACGAAGTAGGCGAGCACCAGCATACTCGTCCACTGGTAGGTATAGCGCGCGCCACGCACGATGCCGTAGAGCGGCACCGCAAGCGGCAGCGCCTTGAATGCGAGGAAGGAGCCGCCCGGGCGAATCGGCGCCAGGCGTAACTCCCAAAGCAGGCACAGCGTCACCAGCAGCACCAGGCTCACCGTTGACGCGAGGCGCAACCTGTTGAGCGTGCGCAGCGTGTCGAGCGTCTTGAGGGGATCGCGTGAAGAATCTCGCGCCACAGATTTTCCGTCAGCGGTTGCTCGTCGAAGGCTACACCACCTCGGCCGTCACGCGCGAAACCCTGGCCGCGGCGATGACCGGCCTCGCGGCGCATCTCGCGCTGCGCGCCTACGCGGCGCCGGTGATTTTCTCGCCCGGCGATACGGGTCGCCCCGAAAACCAGGGCTTCGATGCCTTCCTGCCGCTCATCGACTCCGGCATCTCGGTTTATTACTGGTCGAGCGCAGGCTTCGTTTCGATCCTGCTCTATACCTGCAAGGGCTTCGATGAAACCGCGGCGATCGACTACGCACGCCAGGCTTTCGGCATCGACGGCGAGATCGCGAGCGCCTCTATTTAGCGAGCTTGAGCGCGATCTCGGCCAGGCGCCGGCCCTGCTCGATACACAGCCTGCGCTCGGCCTCGCTCACCGGCGCGTCGTCGGCGATGCCGGCGAAGTGGCTCGCGCCATAGGGCGTGCCGCCGCTGCGCGTCGCGTTCAGGTCGGCGAGGGTGTAGGGCAGACCGACGATCAGCATGCCGTGATGCATTAGCGGCAGCATCATCGAAATGAGCGTCGTCTCCTGGCCGCCGTGCAGGCTCGCGCTCGAGGTGAACACGCAGGCCGGCTTGCCGACGAGCGCGCCGCCCTGCCACAAGAGCGTGCTGGCGTCGAGAAAATGCTTCATCGGCGCGGCCATGTTGCCGAAGCGCGCCGGACTGCCGAGCGCAAGCCCGGCGCACTGTTCGAGGTCGGTCGAGTTCGCAGTAAGGTGCGCCGGCGGCCGGCACCGCCGGCTCGGCGGCGCGCCCTTCGATTTCCGCAATCGGCGCGACGCGCGGGACGGTACGCAGGCGCGCGCCCGCACCGGGTACGCGCTCGATACCGTCGGCAACGAGTTCGGCCATGCGGCGCACCGATCCACCGGCACTGTAATACAGGACGAGAAGTTCGGTCATTGCGCCGGTATCATAGACGAGGAGTGACGAAAGCCATGAACGACAGCGCCACGCAGACCGATCCTCCGACGACGCAGACAACGCAGACAATGCTGCCGACGTCCGCGCCGCTCGGCCAGCGGCTGCTGCGCTTCGCCGGTGCGCTCGTGCATCGCTTCATAGACGATCACGGCGTGCAGACCGCGGGCAGCCTCACCTTTACGACGCTGCTTGCGCTCGTACCGCTGTTGACGGTCGCGTTGTCGCTGTCGACCGCGTTTCCGGTGTTCCAGGAGGGCAGCAAGGCGCTCGAAGCCTACGTGGTCGAGAATTTCCTTCCCGAGGCGAGCGGCGTGAAGGCGATCGCCGGGCAGATCACCGAGTTCACCTCGAAGGCGGGCCAGCTGACCGCGATCGGTCTCGTTTTCCTCGTGGTGACCGCGATCATGCTCATGCTGACCATGGACGAAAGCATGAACCGCGTATTCCGCGTCCAGCGTCCGCGTCCGCTCGCGCAGAAGGTGCTGATGTACTGGGGCGTGCTGACGCTCGGCCCGGTGCTGATCGGCATGAGCCTGTCGCTCACCACCTTCCTCGTCGGTGCCTCGCTCGGGGTGCTGCGTCTGGGCGCGTTTGCCCAGGACGTGCTGCGGCTGGTGCCGTTCCTGTTCACCTGGGCGGCGC
The DNA here is from genome assembly GCA_963714925.1 of uncultured beta proteobacterium. GTDB lineage: Bacteria > Pseudomonadota > Gammaproteobacteria > Burkholderiales > SG8-39 > SG8-39. Next base: position 519,455 of record CAVQQK010000007.1, read on the forward strand.
TGACGATGATCTATCTCGTCGTGCCCAACCGGCGCATCGCGCTGTGGCACGCGCTGGTCGGCGCGTTCTGCGCGGGCGTCGCCTTCGAGCTGACCAAGCGCGGTTTCGCGCTTTACGTTGCAAAGTTCCCGACCTACACGCTGATCTACGGCGCCTTTGCGACGCTGCCGATCTTCCTGCTCTGGCTCTACCTGTCGTGGCTCGTGGTGATCGCCGGCGCAACCATCACCGCGATGCTGCCCGCGTTCGGCGCCGAAGACGTCGAGCGCAGCCGGCCACCCGGGCGCGATATGGACGATGCACTTGCGGTCCTCACGGGACTCGCGCGCGCACAGGTCAGCGGAGAAACCGTGCCGCTGACCCGCCTTGCACGTCGGATTCGGCGCACGCCGCTATCGCTGCGAGCAGGTGCTCGAGCGCTGCGCGACGCTCGGCTGGACCGTACGCACCGAACGCGACGCCTGGCTGCTTGCGCGCGAGGCCGATTCGATCCGCATCGCCGACCTTTACCGCGCGTTCGTGATGCAGCCGAGCGGCGATTCGGGACGCGGTACCGCGCCACCTGGGCGAACACTGGAAACACGTGGAAAGCGATCTGTCGATGAACCTCAAGGAGACTCGTCGAGCGCGAGGCCGCGGAATGAGCGCGCCACCACGCGAAGAGCGCCTCATCGTCGCGCTCGATGTGCCCACACCGGCCGAGGCGCGCGCGCTCGTCGAGCGCCTGGGCGATGCGGTGCGCTTCTACAAGATCGGGCTCGAATTGTTCAGCGCGCGCGGCGTATTTCGAGTTCGTCGAGTGGCTCGCGCCGCGCGCCGCTGCAAGGTGTTCGCCGACCTGAAGCTCTATGACATCCCGGAGACGGTGCATCGCGCGGTCGCCAACCTGCGCCGGCGGCGGCGCGACCTTCGTCACCGTGCACGGCCATCGCTCGGTGATGGAGGCCGCGGCGCGCGACAAGGGCGCGCTGAAGATCCTCGCGGTCACCGTGCTGACCAGCTTCGACGCGCGCGACCTGGCCGAATGGGTCGAGGCCGCGAGCGTCGAGGCGCTGGTGCTCGCACGCGCGCGCGGTGCGCTCGAAACCGGTTGCGACGGCGTGATCGCCTCGGGCCTGGAGGCGCCATACTGAAGGCAGACCTTCGGCGATCGGCTGCTGCTGGTCACGCCGGGCATCCGACCCGCTGCCGCCGAGAACAGCGGCCCGCCGACGACCAGAAGCGCACCGTCGACGTCGCGCAGGCCTTCGCCAACGGCGCGGACTACATCGTCGTCGGCCGGCCGGTGCGCGACGCCGCCGATCCGCGCGCGGCGGCCGCAGGACATCCAGCGCACGATCGCATCGGTTTTCGCGGCCTGAGACGATGGGGGAGGCCGCGCATGCGCTCGCAGGCATCGCCGGGCTGATCGCGCTCGCCTGGCTGGCGAGCGAGGCGCGCGGGCGCATCGTCTGGCGGCTGGTGCTCACCGCGCTCGCGCTGCAGCTCGTTCTCGCGCTGCTGCTGCTCAAGGCTGCCCGTCGTCAAGGACGCGTTCCTCGCGCTGAACGACCTGCTGCTCGCGCTGCAGACGGCGACGCGCGCCGGCACGTCCTTCGTCTTCGGCTATCTCGGCGGCGGCGCGCTGCCGTTCGCCGAGCCGTACGCCGGTGCGAGCTTCATCCTCGCCTTCCAGGCCCTGCCGATCGTGCTGGTGATGAGCGCGCTGTCGGCGCTGCTGTTTTACTGGCGCGTCCTGCCGGCCGTCGTGCGCGCGATCTCCTGGCTGCTCGAGCGCACGCTCGGCGTCGGCGGCGTGCTCGGGCTGTCCGCCGCGGCCAACATCTTCGTCGGCATGGTCGAGGCGCCGCTGCTCGTGCGACCGTGGCTCGCGCGCATCACGCGCGGCGAGCTGTTCGCGCTGATGGCCGTGGGCATGGCGACGATCGCCGGCACGGTGCTCTTTCTCTACGCGAGCCATCCTCGGCGAGCGCGTGCCGGGCGTCGTCGCGCACCTGCTCGTCGCCTCGATCCTCTCGGCGCCGGCGGCGATCGCGGTCGCCGCGCTCATGGTGCCGGCCGAGGGCGCGCCGACCGGCGGCCGCATCGAGCTGAAGAGCGAGGCGACGAGCAGCGTCGATGCGGTGACGCGCGGCACGCTCGACGGCGCGCAGCTGCTGGTCAACATCGTCGCCATGCTGGTGGTGTTCGTCGCGCTGGTGACGCTCGCCAACCTGCTGCTCGGCCTGGCTGCCCGCAGTCGGCGGCGCGCCGTTGACGCTCGAGCGCATGCTCGGCTGGTTGCTCGCGCCGCTCGCCTGGCTGTGCGGCATCCCGTGGGCCGAGGCGCAGGCCGCCGGGGCGCTGCTCGGCGTGAAGACGGTGCTGAACGAGCTGGTCGCCTACGTCCAGCTGGCCAAGAGCGAGGCGCTGTCCGAGCGCAGCCGGCTGCTGCTGACCTATGCACTGTGCGGCTTCGCCAATTTCGGCAGCCTCGGCATCATGATCGGCGGGCTGGCGACGATGTGCCCGGCGCGGCGCGGCGAGATCGTCGCGCTCGGCATGAAGTCGATCGTCGCGGGGCTGCTCGCCACCTGCCTCACGGCGGCGACGGTCGGGCTGATTCGTCTAGCGCGGACGCTCAGGGAATCGGAACCGCGGCGACGAGCTGCGCGCCGACATCGACGCGGCGCTGGCTGTCGTGCGCCGGCGCAGCCGGTGGGTGGCGACACGCCGGGCAGCACCGCCTGCACGTCTTCCGGAATCACCTTGTCGCGGCCTTCGACGTAGGCCCAGGCGCGCGCCGCGTGCAGCAGCGCGAGCGCGGCGCGCGGCGACAGGCCGGCGACGTAATCCGGCGCGCGCCGCGTGTGCTCGACCAGCGCCTGCACGTAGTCGAGCAGCGCCGGCGCGACGTGCACCTGCTCGACCTCGCCCTGCAGCTCGATCAGTTCGGCGGGCGTCATCACGGGCTCGAGCGTGGCGAGCATGTCGCGCCGGTCGCTGCCGCCGAGCAGCGCGCGCTCGGCGTCGCGATCCGGGTAGCCCAGCTCGAGGCGCATCAGGAAGCGATCGAGCTGCGATTCGGGCAGCGGAAAGGTGCCGACCTGCTCGAGCGGGTTCTGCGTGGCGATGACGAAGAACGGCTCGGGCAGGGCGCGCGTCTCGCCTTCGGTGGTGACCTGATGCTCCTCCATCGCCTCGAGCAGCGCGGACTGCGTCTTCGGCGTCGCGCGGTTGACCTCGTCGGCGAGGATCACCTGCGCGAAGATCGGGCCGGGATGAAACTTGAAGCCCGCCGCGTCTCGCGGTCGTAGACCGACGACGCCGACGATGTCGGCGGGCAGCATGTCGCTGGTGAACTGGATGCGGTGGAAGGCGAGGCCGAGGGTGCGCGCGAGCGCGTGCGCCAGCATGGTCTTGCCGACGCCCGGCAGGTCCTCGATCAGCAGGTGGCCGCGCGCGAGCAGGCAGGCGAGCGCGAGCCGGACCTGTGCTGTCCTTGCCGAGCACGATGCCGCCGATCGCGTCGATCGCGCGGGCCAGGATCGGCGTCGGCGCGCGCGCGCAGCTGGGTCTTCAGCAGCATCGCCGATTGTACGCAGCATCGGGCGATCGATCGTGACGCTCGATGCGCTATCATCATCCGCGCGATGGCGACCGCGTTTATTTCACACGCCGGACTGCCTCAAGCACGACATGGGTGCGCATCACCCGGAGTGCCCGGCGCGCCTGTCGGCGATCGACGACCAGCTGATCGCCTCGGGTGTTTCACAGTTTCTGGTCGCCCATGAGGCGCCGCTCGCTACGGATGAACAGCTCGCGCGTGGCGCATCCGATCGAATATGTACGCGCGATACGCGAGGTCGCGCCGACGCAGCGGCACCGTGCACCTCGATCCCGGACACGGCGATGAATCCCGTACAGCCTGAACGCGGCGCTGCGCGCGGCGGGCGCCGTGGTGCTGGCGACCGACCTGGTGATGACGGGCGAGGCCGACAACGCGTTCTGCAGCGTGCGTCCGCCGGGACACCACGCCTGCCGCGCGCGGCCGATGGGGTTTTGCATCTTCAACAACGTCGCGGTCGCCGCGCGGCACGCGATCGCGGCGCACGGCGTGGAACGCGTTGCGATCGTCGATTTCGACGTGCATCACGGCAACGGCACCGAGGACATCTTCGACGGCGATGCCAACGTGCTCATGGTCTCGACCTTCCAGCATCCGTTCTATCCCTACAGTGGGACCGACGACGCGGCGCCGAACATGAAGAACGTGCCGCTCGCGGCCGGCACCGACGGCGAAGCAGTTTCGCGCGGCGGTGGAACAGCGTCTGGCTGCCGGCGCTCGACGCGTTTCGCCCGGAGTTGATCGTGATCTCGGCCGGGTTCGACGCGCACGTCGAGGACGACATGGCGATGCTGCGCCTGCAGGATGCGGACTACGGCTGGGTGACTGAGCGGCTGGTCGAGGTTGCGGCGCGCCACGCCGCGGGACGCATCGTCTCGTCGCTCGAAGGCGGCTATGCGCTCGACGCGCTGGCGCGGAGCGTGACCCGGCACCTCAAGGTGCTGGCCGGGATGGCCTGAGCACGGCCGTCAGGCCGACCTGCCGCTACGCGGGCCTCAGGCGCAGCGATTCAATCGACCGTCCAGGGCTCGCAGGCACCGACCGAGGCGCCACCGGGCTGGCGCTCGAACGACGCATCGGGCTCGACCAGCGCATGCGTATCGAAGTGCCAGGCGTGTTGCGCGGGAAAGCGCACGCAGCGCTCGACGCCGTCCTTCCATGTGCTGCGTTCGCAACCGGTCAGCGTGGTGACGCGCACGCTCGGCCCCACGCGCTCGATGAAATGCACGTTGCGCGCCGTCGCGCGCACGGTGACCGGTTTGCGGCCGGGGACGCGCGACGACAGGACGGCAGCGTGGTCGGATGCGACGCCCTCGTAGACCAGCAACAACGCGACGGGATCGGGTTCCCCGACGAGGTCCGCGATGAGGCTGCGCTGCCATCCTTCGCGGAATTCGCAGATCAGGTCGCCCGCAGCGAGCGCGTCGCGCAGACCTTCACTCTGGCTTTGAGCCCGCGCATGGACCGTCATCTGCGCGACCCCGGCGACGAGCAGCAGTGTGGCAAGCAGGCGACCCAGGTTCATGCGCCAAGCGGGACGGCGGCGGCTGTGCCGCCGTCCCGTTTTCGGCTGCCGAACAGCGTGCGCGCGAGCTGTTCGAAGGCGCTCGCATCCGCGCTCGCGATCGTCAGTGACGGCTCCGCATCCGCGAGGCGCGGAAAGTTGCGCGACGCCGAGCGTCGGTAGGCCGGATCGTAATGTTCCTCGAGCAGTTGCGTCACCAACGCAGCGCCAGTCGCCCTGCGCGACAAGCGTCTTCCAGCGTCGATGATCGGGCGCGAGTGCAGGTCGACGAGGCAATCGAGCTGACGCGTTGAGTGCGCGCAGGTCGGCGAAGAAATGCCGGTACTCGTCGAGCAGCAGCGCGACGCGGGTCTCGAGGCTCGGCGTCGAGGCGCACGCAGGCCGCGGCGCGCATCGATTCGATCAGCGCGGTGGGCAGCTGGACCTGGCCGATGCGGCGGCTTTCGCCCTCGACGAACACGGGTCGACCGGGGTCGAGCGCGCCAAGGGTCGCGAGCAAGCGGCTTTCGAACATTTTCTGCGAGGGTTGCGGTCGGTCGGGGAGTGCGCCGAGCACGGACCCGCGGTGCGCGGCGAGCGCCTCGAGGTCGAGCACCTGGGCGCCGGCAGCCTCGAGTGCGCCGAGCAGCCGGCTCTTGCCGCTGCCCGGTCGCGCCGTGCACGACGCGAAGTACGAAACGGCTGCGGCAGCCGCTCGAGCGCCTCGACTACGTGGCGGCGATACGCCTTGTAGCCGCCCTCGAGCGTGCGCGCGTCCCAGCCGATCTCGCGCAGCACGTGCGCCAGTCGCACCCGAGCGTTTGCCGCCGCGCCAGCAGTACGACCAGCGGGCGCCAGCTGCGCGCGTGCCGACGAATGGGCCTTCGATGTGCCGGGCGATGTTGCGTGAGACCAGGGCGGCGCCGATGCGCTTGGCCTCGAAGGGGGAGACGCTGCTTGTAGAGCGTGCCGACGCGCGCGCGCTCTGCGTCGTCGAGCACCGGGACGTTGACGGCGCCCGGCAGATGGTCGTCGGCGAACTCGGCCGGCGAGCGCACGTCGACGATCGCGTCGAAGGCTCGACAGAACCGAGGCGGACATCGCCACCGAGGTGCGGGCGCCGGTGCGCATCGCGGCGGATTCTACGCCTGGCTTCGCCACCGCGGCTCAGAGCAGCGGCGCGAGCTTCTGCCCAGACGGTGTCGAGGAGAATTGGCTGCGCCGCTTCGTTCGGGTGCAGGCGGTCGGGCTGAAAGTGGCGTGGGTCGTCCTCCAGGCCATCGAACAGGAATGGGTTCAGCAGCGCGCGCGTCGTGCGCCGCGGCGAGCGCCGGGTAGGCTGCGCTCGAAGGCCTCGGTGTATTCGGGACCCCAGTTCGGCGGCAGCTTCATGCCGACGAGCAGCACCTTGGCGCCGGCGCGCTGCGACTGCTCGATCATCGCCGCGAGGTTGCGCTTCATCTGCTCGAATCGGCAGGCCGCGCAGTCCGTCGTTCGCACCGAGCTCCAGAATGACGACCGCGGGCTTGGCGCTGCGCGAGAACTTTCGGCAGCCGCGCGAGTCCACCTCGGGTGGTCTCGCCCGAGATGCTGGCATTGACGACGCTATAATCGGCTTCTGCTCGCGCTTCAGCCGCGCCTCGAGCAGCGCCACCCAGCCGCGCGGCTGCGCGATCCCGTAGGCAGACGAAAGGCTGTCCCCGTACACCAGGATGTTCGGCGCCGCCGATGCGGCGCCGGCGGAACACAGCGATGGCGACGATGGACGCCAGCCAGACGATGATCAGCGAACGAGACGAAAACGGTGCTTGAGGCACGCGGCATCGGCAAGACGGTGAAGAGCGGTGATCGCGACCTCGTCATTTTGCGCGATATCGAATCTCGTGGTCACGCGCGGGCGAGGCGGTCGCGGTCGTCGGCGCCTCGGGCTCGGGCAAGTCGACGCTGCTCGCGATTCTCGCCGGCCTCGACACGCCGAGCACCGGGACGGTGCAGCTCGACGGTGCCGGACCTCGGCGTGCTCGACGAGGACGCGCGCGCGGAGCTGCGCGGACGCGCGGTCGGCTTCGTGTTCCAGTCCTTCCAGCTGCTGCCTGCGCTGACTGCGCTCGAGAACGTGATGCTGCCGCTCGAGATCGCGGGCGACGCGGGCGCCGAAGCCGCGGCAGCGCGCGGTGCTCGAGCGCGTCGGACTCGGCGAGCGCCTGCGACCACTATCCGAAGCATCTTTCCGGCGGCGAGCAGCAGCGCGTCGCGCTGGCGCGCGCCTTCGTCGTGCAGCCCGAAGCTGCTGCTCGCCGACGAGCCCACCGGCAGTCTCGATGCGCGATTCGGGCGCCGCGCGTCATCGAGCTGATCTTCGAGCATGAATCGCGAGGCCGGCACGACGCTGGTCATGGTGACGCATGACGAGAGCTCGCCGCAGCGCTGCGCGCGCATCGTGCGCCTCGCCGCGGGCGCGCATCGTCGGCGTAGGTCGGGATCGCGTGCGAGGGCGGGTAAGGCGACGATGGGCCCGGCGCATCCTCGCCAGCTTCATCGCGACTGGCGCTGCGCATGCTGGCGCGCGACTGGCGCGCAGGCGAGCTGCGCGTGCTCGCCGCGGCGCTGGTGGTCGCGGTGGCGAGCGTGACCAGCGTCGCCTTCTTCGCCGACCGCGTCAGCCAGGCGCTGGTGCGCGACGCGCACCAGCTGCTCGGCGCGGACCTGGTGCTGGTCTCGGACCATGCCTGGGATCCGGCGATGCGCCGGGCGATCGCGCGCGCGGCCTGCGCGACGCCGAGGCGTGGAACTTCATCAGCATGGTGCGCGCGGCCGAGGCGCCGCAGGCACAGGACGCGGGGCCGCGCAGCCAGCTCGCCGGCGTCAAGGCGGTGAGCCCGCGGCTATCCGCTGCGCGGGCGGCTGCGCACCGCGCCGGCGCTCGGCGCGCCCGACGCGCCGGCTGCCGCAGGGCCCGGCGCGCGGCACGGTCTGGATCGAGGAGCGCCTGGTCGCGGCGCTCGGCGCGCCGGTCGGCGCGCGCCTGCGTCTCGGGCGCAGCGAGTTCACCGTCGCCGCGGTGCTGACGCTCGAGCCCGAGCGCAGCGCGAACTTCTTCAACATCGCGCCGCGCCTGATGATGCACCTGGACGACGTCGCGGCCACCGGCCTGGTGCAGCACCGGCAGCCGGGTCGCGCTACTACCTCTACGCCGCGGGCGCGCGCGAGGCGCTCGACGGCGTTCGAAGCCTGGGCCGCGACAGCGCCTCGAGCGCGGCCAGCGCATCGACACGCTGGAAAACGGCCGGCCGAACGTGCGCGCCTCGCTCGATCGCGCGCAGCGCTTTCTCGGCCTGACCGCGCTGCTCGCCGCGATACTCGCCGGCGTCGCCGTCGCGCTCGGCACGCGCCGCTTCGTCGAGCGCCATCTCGACGGCGTCGCGGTGATGCGCTGCCTCGGCGCGCCGCAGGGGCGGCTGCTGGCGCTGTTCGCCGCCGAGTTCTCGATCCTCGGCCTCGCGGCCTGCGCGCTGGGCAGCGCGCTCGGCTTCGCGGCGCAGGGCGTGATCGCCGGCACGCTCGCCGACCTGCTGCGCGCCGAGCTGCCGGCGCCGACGCTGGTGCCCGCGCTGCGCGGCTTCCTCGTCGGGCTGGTGCTGCTGCTCGGCTTTGCGCTGCCGCCGCTGGTGCAGCTGAAGAACGTGCCGGCGCTGCGCGTCATGCGGCGCGAGGCCGGCGCGCCGAAGGCGAGCGCGGCCGCGACCTACGCCATCGGCCTCGGCCTGCTCGCCGGTGCTGCTCGTCTGGCAGGCGGGCGACGTACGGCTCGGCCTGACGATCGTCGGCGGTTTCGGCGCCGCCGTGGTCGTTCTACGCGCTCGTCGCCTGGGCGGCGCTCACGCTGCTCTCGAGCGGCGCGGTGGCGCGCCGGCTCGGCGCGCGCCGCCCGGCGCTGCGCTACGGACTTGCCAACCTGCGCCGCCACGCGCGCAGCAACGCGATCCAGGTCGCCAGCCTGGCGCTCGGCCTGACCGCGGTGCTGCTGCTCTCGTTCACGCGCAACGACCTGGTCGATGCCTGGCGGCGCGCGGCGCCGCCCGATGCGCCGAACCGCTTCGTGCTCGGCATCCAGCGCGACCAGCTCGCGCCGGTGAAGGCGTACTTCGCCGAGCAGGGCATCACGGTGCCCGACCTCTACCCGATGGTGCGCGGCCGGCTGACCGCGGTGAACGGCGCGCCGGTGAGCAGCGACGCCTACGAGGGCGAGCGCGCCAAGCGCCTGGTCGAGCGCGCGTTCAACCTGTCGTACGCCGACGCGCTGCCGTCGCACAACCGCCTCGCCGCGGGCCGCTGGTGGACGTCGGACGGCGGCGCGGCGCAGGAAGTCTCGGTCGAGGAGGGCATCGCCGGCACGCTCGGCTGGAAGCTGGGCGACACGCTGACCTTCGCCGTGGGCAGCGATGCGTTCACCGCGCGCATCACCTCGCTGCGCACGCCTGCGCTGGGATTCGATGAAGGTGAACTTCTTCGTCATCGCGCCGCCGGGGCTGCTCGCCGACTATGCCGGCAGCTTCATCACCGCGTTCCGCCTTCGCAGCGGGGCGCGAGCAGGCGATGAACGACCTGGCCGCACGCTTTCCCAACCTGACCGTGGTCGACGTCGGCGCCGCGGTGCGCCAGGCGCAGGCGGTGATCGACCAGCTGATCACCGCCGTGCAGTTCGTGTTCCTGTTCGCGCTCGGCGCCGGGCGTGCTGGTGCTGTATTCGGCGCTCGTCGCCACCGAGGACGAGCGCCGGCGCGAGGCCGCGCGTGATGCGCGTGGTCGGGGCCTCGCGCCGCGCAGGTCACCGGCAGCCAGCGCGTCGAGTTCCTCGCCATGGGGCTGCTGGCCGGCGTGCTCGCCACCGCCGGCGCGGCGCTGATCGGCCAGCTGCTGGCGCGCCGCGTGTTCGAGCTCGACCTGCCGCCGAGCGCGCTGCTGGTCGTCGTCGGGCCGCTCGCGGGCCTCGCGCTGCTTTCGCTCAACGCCTGGCTCTCGTCGCGCAAGGTGCTGCGCGCCTCGCCGGCGCTGACGCTGCGCGAGGAGACGTAGAATGCGCCATGGCTGAGCTGGCCCTCGTCGTCGCCCTCATCACCCTGCTGGCGGTCGGCGTCGTGCTCTGGCAGCTGCTGCGCGGCGCGCGCGCGGGCGATGCGCTGGAGAAGTCGCTCGAGGAAAAGCACCGCGCGATGCTCGCCGACCTGCACGGCGGCCTCGCCGGACAGACCGATCGCCTGAACTCGAGCCTTGCCGAGTCGACCGACCGGCTGCGCAACGCGGTGGGCGACGAGCTGCGCCAGACGCGCGAGACGCTGCACGCCCTGCAGCTTTCGATCGGCGCCAACCTCAACGAGACCGGCGAGAAGCTGAACGCCAAGATCGACGGACGCCTGGATCAGATCTCGACGCAGGTGAACGAGCGGCTCGACGAGGGCTTCAAGAAGACCAACGAGACCTTCGTCAACGTGATGCAGCGCCTGGCGACGATCGACGAGGCGCAGAAGAAGATCGACACGCTGACCGGCAGCGTGGTCAGCCTGCAGGAGCTGCTCGGCAACAAGCAGTCGCGCGGCGCCTTCGGCGAGGTGCAGCTCGAGGCGCTGGTGCGCAACGTCATGCCGCCCGCGGCGTTCGAGTTGCAGTACACGCTGTCCAACGGCGCGCGCGTCGACTGCGTGCTGCGCCTGCCCGATCCGACCGGCCTGGTGTGCGTCGATTCCAAGTTTCCGCTGACGAACTATCACCGCATGTTCGAGCCGGACGTGAACGAGGTCGACCGCTCGCTCGCGCAGCGCCAGTTCCGCGCCGACGTGCGCAAGCACATCGACGACATTGCGACGAAGTACATCGTGCCGAACGAAACCTCCGACGGCGCGGTGATGTTCGTGCCGGCCGAGGCGGTGTTCGCCGAGATCCACGCCTACCACGCCGAGGTGGTGGACTACGCGAACCAGAAGCGCGTGTGGATCGTCTCGCCGACCACGCTGATGGCGGTGCTCAATACCGCGCGCGCGGTGCTGAAGGACGTCGAGACGCGCAAGCAGATCCACGTCATCAAGGAGGCGCTGGCGCGCCTCGCGGTCGAGTTCGGCCGCTTCGACGAGCGCCTGCGCGACCTCGCGCGCCATGTGCGCCAGGCGAACGAGGACGTCGAGAAGATCCAGGTCACCGGCGGCAAGATCAGCCAGCAGTTCCAGCGCATCGAGTCGGCCGAGCTCGACGAGCCGGCGGCCGACAACGTCGTGCGGCTGCCGGAAGAACGCAAGTCCTAGGAAGAAGCAAAAAAAGGGGTCAGACCCTTGTGGATAAGTCGCGCAGGCCGTCGATCATCTGAGGCGGTTGCGACTTATCCACAAGGGTCTGACCCCTTTACCCGCCCTTTACCCGCCCCTTGACTGCCGCCGTGCTCGAACGCGAACCGCCCTACGCCTGGGTGATCCTCGCCGCCTGCGCGGTGATGATCGGCATGGCGTTCGGCGCGATCGTCAATATCTCGGTGTTCCTCACGCCGCTCGCCGCCGAATTCGGATGGCCGCGCGCTGAGCTCGCCGCGGCGTATTCGGTGGTCACCGTGGCGACCGGCCTTGGCGGCATCGTCATGGGTCATTTTTCCGACCGGCTGTCGGTGCGCCGCGTGGTGCTGGTCGGATCGATCGTGCCCGGCGTTGCGTTCTTCCTGCTCTCCGGTCTGAACACGCCGGCCGAGCTGTATGCGTACCACGCGCTGATGGGTCTGCTCGGCTTCGGCGCGATCCTGGCGCCGCTTACCAACGTCACGACCTTCTGGTTCACGCGCAACCGCGGCCTGGCGATCGGTCTCACCTCGGCCGGCGGCGCGCTGGGCCAGGGCCTGATGCCGTTCCTCGCGCGCCATCTGATTCTCGAGCAGGGCTGGCGCGATGCCTATCAGACCATGGGCCTGATTTATCTCGCGGTGCTCATCCCGCTCGCGCTGTTGATCCGCAATCCGCCGCGCGCATCGGGCTGGGCCGCGGCGGGCGAAGGCGCAGACGAACCCAACCCCTACGCCATTCCGCGCCACTGGCTGGTCGCGCTGGTCTGCCTGGCGGTGATCTTCTGCTGCACCTGCATGGCGACGCCGATCGTTCACGTCGTGTCGCTCGGCTCCGATCTCGGCTTCGGTCCGCGCGAGGCCGCCGGCCTGCTGACGGTGATGATGATCTTTGGCGTTGCCGGGCGGATCGCCACCGGGCGCGTGGCCGATCGCATCGGCAACCTGCGCGCCTACGTGATCGTGTCCCTGGCGCAGACCGTGCTCGCGCTCTGGTTCCCGCACGTACACACGCTCGCCGGGCTGTACGTGCTGGCGGCACTGTTCGGGCTGGGCTACGCCGGCGTGATGACCGCGCTGATCCTGTGCGCGCGCGAATTTTCGCCGCCGCACAACACCGGCCTGTCGATCGGGTTGGTGGCGTTCTTCGGTTGGGTCGGGATGGCGCTTGGGGGATGGCAGGGCGGGCTGTTCTACGACTTAAACGGCGACTACGTGCAGGCCTTCCTGAACGCTTCCATCGCGGGGGTGATCAACCTGCTGATCCTCGGCCTGCTCTACCTCTACACCATGCGTTGGGCGGGACGCGCCCTCACTGCGCGGGCGCATGCCGCGGGTTGACGCGTGACAACCGGGCCGTGAACATGGGCCGCGTTCAGCGTCGTCGCGTCGTGAACCGTAGCGGCGTCAACCCTCGATCGGCGAAAGCGTGAGCGCTTTCTCCGGGCAGGCTGAGATACACAGTTGGCAGGCATGGCAGGCCAGAGGATTCGTCACATAGGCCTGCTTCCCGCCATGCGTCCAGGCTTTAAGCCGACCCAGTAGGGACAGATTCGCGCGGTCGCTGTCGGCCAGCGCCTGAACGGTAAAAACGCCGTAGGGGCAGACTCGAACGCATTCCCGCTTGCCTTCGCACCGGTTTCGATCGACGACCGGCGCAACGCGACCGGAAATCTCGCTGCAACCTGAGCGGTCCTCAGTGGTCATTTGCCCGCGTGAGGCCGCGCCGCCAGCGGTCAACGGGTCGGCCCAGGCTAACTGTGGATGTAAGACTCGAGTTGCTTGATCGTGAGCTGCTGCTCGGCGATCGTTTCCTTGACCAGGTCGCCGATCGACAGTACGCCGAGTAGCTTTTCGTTCTCCAATACCGGCAGGTGGCGGATGCGCTTGTCGGTCATCAGCGCCATGCATTCCTCGACCGTATTGTCGGGTCGCACGCAGACTGCGCCCGCGGTCATGATTTCCTTGACCGGTGTAGCGTGCGATGACTTGCCCTGCAGGATGACTTTGCGCGCGTAATCGCGCTCGGACAGTATGCCAACCAGCTTGTCGTTTTCCACGACCAGCAGCGCGCCGATGTTCTTCTCTGCCATCAGCTTGAGCGCGTCGAGAACGCTTGCGTCGGGGCCAATCGTACACAGGCCGCCCGACTTGCCTTCCAATAACTGTCTGATGGTTTTCATCAACCTCTCCCGTCAAACCTGCCGGAAAGTCTAACTCTGATCGCGGCGGAGCACTATCCGTTGCGGCACGACTCGGGGCGGGGGCTGGCGCAGGTGGGCGGCGCAAGCCCGCGTCGGTCCGGTGACGTGTGACAATGCACCGCATGGTTCAGCGTCCGCAGAGCCTGGGCGAGGAAATCGCCAACAGCGTGAGCCATGGGGTGGCGCTGTTGGCAGCCATCGTGGTAGTGCCGTTCCTGTTCGCCGCCGTGCGAAATCTCGGCGTCGCCAACATCGTCGGCGCGGGCGTGTTTGCAGCGACGATGGTGCTGCTGTATCTGGTCTCGACCCTGTACCACGCCTTGCCGCCAGGCCGAGCCAAGCGCGTTTTCCTGAAGCTCGATCACGGCGCAATCTACGTGTTCATCGCGGGCAGCTACACCCCGTTCACGCTGGGCGTATTGGGGGGTGCCTGGGGCTGGACGCTGTTCGGGCTGGTGTGGTCACTCGCGGTCTTGGGCGTCACCTTGAAGGCATTCGAACGCCTGTCGCATCCCTGGCTTTCGACCGGGCTCTATCTCGTCATGGGTTGGCTCGTGCTGATCGCGTTCGTGCCGCTGGTCGAACGCGTGCCGCAGCCCGGCGTCGCATTGCTTGTGGCGGGTGGACTCGCATACACGGCGGGTATCGTGTTCTTCATGCTGGATTCCCGGCTGCGGTACGCGCATGCGGTATGGCACAGCTTCGTCGTCGCCGGTACGGCCTTTCACTTCTTCGCGGTGCTGAGTTACGCGGCGTGATGCGGGTCGGCAGGAATGGGGTCTGACCCCCGGTGGGCGCCGGGCCAGGCGTTCACTTCGGGAACATGAACTGCACCTGCGCCCGGATCTGCCAGTCGGCGCCGAAATCGGGCTTGACGACGTTGTAGTAGGTCGAGAGCTGCGTGTTCACCGCAGCTTGCCGACGCCGCCGCTCAGCGGCACGATCGTTCGCGTGATGATGTTCCACTCGCTGTTCACCGAGATCGGGATCACCGTAGAGTCCCACGGAACATGACCTATTTCATCTAGAGGCTCCTCTCGCTCGTGCGCTTAGTTCAGCGCGTCGTCCTTCCAGAACTTCGTCCCCGCCAGCGCACCGCCGGCCTGCAGACCGGTCTTGGTCAGCGTGTAGTACAGCGCGCCGGTGATCACGCTCTCGCTGGTCGCGCTGCCGGAGGTCTTGCCCTGGGCGCCTGCGCCGGCACCACCGCCGGCACCGAGTTCCCAGCCGCTGTCGACGAAATCATGCAGCGCCTTGGCAGATTTGAAGACGATCAGAGTCTCGCTTTCCGAGGCGCCGATCTGCACGCCGGCGCTCGCCTGCGCCATCGACATGAAGCTGTCCTTGTTCGTTGCACGCTCGTGCACCAAGCCCTTGCCGCCGGCGCCGCCGATGAGGAAGCTCAGGCCGTAGGTCGTGAATACGCCGTAGCCCGGCGCCTGCTCGACCCGGGCTTTCAGCGATGGATCGCTGTTGTAGAACTTCTGCAGGCTCAACTGCGCAACCTTGCGGATTTCCGCCTGCTTCTTCGCCTTGTCGTCGGCGCCAAAGCTGTTGCCGGCTGCGAGGGACATGACAATCGCTGCGCTCGTGAGTATGCGGATTAGAGTCATCATCGGGGTTCTCTCGTGGTGGGTGATTGGAATGCACACAATCGATCGCGCGTTGCGCGGATGACCGTCCTGCACTCGTTCGGGGGCGCATGGTACTGCGTCAACGCGAACGATTCGACCATTGTCTCGCTGGCCAAGGGCCGGATGGCGGGTGCCGCGTCGTCGTGCGGCAACAGGATCGTGCGCCGTCGAGACCGATCAACGCCCGATCACGGTCGAATGTCCTCGCGCGCTCTGGGGCCTTTTTAAATCGGGGTCAGACCCCTGTGGATAAGTCACTAACGCCGACGTCGATCTTCGTCGGTGCCGACTTATCCACAGGGGTCTGACCCCTTTCAAACCACGAAAGCTTGCTGCGCAGCCGTACCACTTCGCCGACGATGACGAGTGCCGGCGGCTTGGCCTTCGCCTGCGATGCCCGTTCGGCCAGCGTCGCAAGCGTACCTTCGATAACACGCTGCTTCGGCAGCGTCGCCTTCTCGACCAGCGCGGCCGGGGTGTCCGCAGCGAGCCCATGGGCAATGAGTTGCGCGCTGAATTGCGGCAGGCCGTGCACGCCCATGTAGATCGCGACGGTCTGCTTCGGGCGTGCGAGCACGTCCCAGTTCAGGTCGAGACTGCCGTCCTTGAGATGGCCGGTGACGAATATGCAGGAATGCGCATAGTCGCGATGGGTGAGCGGAATGCCGGCGTATGCCGCCGCGCCGCAGGCTGCAGTGATTCCCGGCACGACCTCGAACGGTATGCCGGCCGCGGCAAGGGTTTCGATTTCCTCACCGCCGCGGCCGAAGACGTAGGGATCGCCACCTTTCAGGCGCACGACGCGCTTGCCGTCCTGCGCGAGGCGCACCATGAGCAGGTTGATGTCCTGCTGCGGCAGGGCGTGGTTGTTCGATTGCTTGCCGACGTAGATGCGCTCGGCGTCGCGTCGCGCGAGATCGAGGATGCCCGGCGCGACGAGATGGTCGTAGAGCACGATGTTGGCGCGCTGCATGACCTGCAGCGCGCGCAGCGTGAGGAGCCCCGGGTCACCGGGACCGCCGCCGACCAGGTACACCGCGCCGGTCGGCAGGTCGTACGGCGAACCCGCCTCGAGCATGCCCTCGAGCGCCTCGCCTGCGGCCTGCTCGCGCCCGGCGAGCACGAGATCGGCGACCGGGCCGTCGACGACGTCTTCCCAGAAGCGGCGGCGCGCCTCGGGGTCGGGAAAGCGTTGCTTGGACGCGGGGCGGAAACGACCGATGAGCGCCGCGAGGCGTCCGTAGGCGAACGGCAGCAGCGATTCGATCAAGGTGCGGAGCTTGCGCGCCAGCACGGGCGAGGATCCGCCGGTCGAGATCGCGATCTGCAGCGGTGGCCGGTCGATGACCGACGGCATGATGAATGACGACAGCGCGGCGTTGTCGGCGACGTTGACCGGGATGCGCAGCGATCGCGCGGCGGCCGACACGGCTTCGTTGGTCGCCGAATCATCGGTCGCCGCGATCGCGATTTCGGCGCCTACGAGGTCGCCCGGCTGGAATCGTTTTGCCTCATGACGCAGCGCGCCGACCAGGGTCAGCTCGGCGAGCCTGGCGCACAGCTCGGGCGCGATGATCGTCACCTGCGTGCCCGAGCGCAGCAGGACCTCGGCCTTGAGTGCGGCCACTGGCCCTCCGCCGATGACCATGCCGCGCTTGCCGCGCAGGTCGAGAAAGGCCGCGAAATAGGGGCGGTCGGCCGCGGGTGTGATGCGTTCGTTCATTGCGAAATCATTGGCTTCGGACAAGACCGTAAGGCGCGCGTGGGATCGCGGCTTTGATCTATGTTAAGTGCGATCCCTCCGTGCTGCGGCATCGTGGGGCGCATGCTGCTGCCTCGCCTGTTCGCTGCCGTCGCCGGTTTCGCATTTGCGCTATCCGGTCTCCATGCGGTCCACGCATTCGCCGCGGAACCGGAGGGCGCGCGGCGCGCGGTGCTGATCGACATGGTGCGCCAGGACTGCGGGTCCTGCCATGGCCTCACGTTGAAGGGCGGGCTCGGTCCACCGCTCCTGCCTGAAGCGCTCGCGGACAAGGACGCCGAGCAATTGCGTTTCGTCATCCTGAACGGGCGTCCGGGTACGGCGATGCCGCCCTGGCGCCCGTTTCTGAGCGAAGCCGAGGCGCAGTGGATCGTCGAGATGCTGCGCACGGGGTTTCCGCAATGAAACCGCTTGGCGCGATTGCCTGTGCGCTGCTCGTCGTCGGCTGCGCGCAGCCAGGGGACACCGGTGGCGGGTTACGCGGCACCGGCGACATGGGCGTCATCGTCGAACGCGCCGCGGGGCGGATCATGCTGGTCGAGACCAGCGATCGCACGGTGCTCGGGCGCGTCGACGGGCTGGGCGACCTGTCGCATGCGTCGGTCGTCTATTCACGCGACGGACGCTATGCCTACGTCTTCGGGCGCGACGGCGGCCTGTCGAAGGTCGATCTGCTCACCGCGCGCGTCGACAAGCGCATCGTGCAATCCGGCAATGCAATCGGCGGGGCCATTTCGCAGGATGGGCGGTTGATCGTTGCAGCGAACTACAAGCCCGGGGGCATCCGCATTTTCGATGCGCGCACGCTCGAGCCGCTGTCGGAAGTCGCGACCGTCTACGGCGACGGTACGCGGCGATCCAAGGTAGTCGGCATCGCGGATGCGCCGGGCAACAGGTTCGTCTTCAGCCTGTTCGATGCAGGCGAGATCTGGGTGGTCGATGCGGCCGACCCACGCGCGCCGAAGGTGACGAAGCTCACCGGCATCGGCCGCCAGCCCTACGACGGCTTTATCACGCGCAACGGCCGCCATTACATCGCCGGCCTGTATGGCGAGGACGGGCTGGCGCTGGTGGATCTGTGGAACCTCGACGCGGGCGCGCGCAAGATCCTGTCCGGTTATGGCCGTGGCGAGACGCCGCTGCCGGTGTACAAGATGCCGCACCTGCGCGGCTGGGCGGTGGCGGGGCGGTTCGCCTTCCTGCCGGCGGTCGGGCGCCATGAGGTGCTGGTGGTCGATACCGAAACCTGGCGCGAGGCCGGCCGGGTCAAGGTGCACGGCCAGCCCGTGTTCGCCGTCGCGCAGCCCGGCGGGCGACGGGTCTGGGTGAACTTCGCGTTTCCGAACAACGGCGTGGTGCAGGTGATTGACGTGCCCTCGCTCGCCGTGGTCAAGGAATTGCGGCCCGGGCGCGCGGTGCTGCATCTCGAATTCACCCCGCGCGGCGAGCAGGTCTGGATTTCGTCGCGCGACGACAACGTCGTGATCGTCTACGACACGGCGCGCTACGCGGAACGTGCGCGCATCGCCGCCGAGCGGCCGAGCGGCATCTTTTTCACGGCGCGTGCCGTGATGACCGGATTCTGATCGGCAGGCATCGAACCATGAACCTGTCCGAGGGCGCGGATTTCGACCTGCTGAATCGTTGGCAGCGCGGCTTTCCGCTCGAGCCACGGCCGTTCGCGCGCATCGCCGAAGACGCGGGTTTGGACGCAGACGGCGTGCTCGAGCGCTACCGCGCATTCGTCGCGTCGGACGTGCTTTCGCGCATCGGCATGGTGTTCCGGCCGAACAGGGTGGGGGCGAGCACGCTGGCGGCGATGCGCGTTGCGCCCGATGCCCTGGAACGCGTCGCGGGCCAGGTGAGCGCGCAGCCCGAGGTCAACCACAATTACGAGCGCGAGCATGCGTTCAATCTGTGGTTCGTCGCGACCGCGCCCGACGCCGAGCGGCTCGAGCGCGCGCTGGTGCGGATCGAAGCGCTGAGCGGAGTCGATGTGCTGCGCCTGCCGCTGCTCGAGGAGTATCACATCGACCTCGGCTTCGACCTGAAGGACGGATCGGTTCCGCGTCCGGGTTCGGGCCAGGCCGCGGCGCGTGAATCGGTTGTGCTCTCAAGTGATGAGCGTCGCCTGCTCGAGCTGCTTGCGGACGGCATCCCGATGGTGGAAACACCGTATGCGACGCTCGGTGCTGCCGCCGGTCTTGCCGAGTCCGAAGTCATCGAAATCCTGCGCGGCTGGCTGGAGCACGGCGTCGCGCGGCGTTTCGGTGCGGTCTTGCGTCACCGCCCGCTCGGTTATGACGCGAACGCGATGGTGGTCTGGGACCTGCCCGACGACCGGGTGCGCGCGGCCGGTACGCGCGCCGCGGCGCTGCCGCAGGTGACGCTGTGCTACCGACGCGAACGTCGACGCCCGGTCTGGCCGTTCAACCTGTATTGCATGCTGCACGGCCGGGCGCGTGGCGAGGTGGAAACCGAGATTGAACGCGTCGCGCAGGCCGCGGGGCTGGCGCAGTACCCGCGCCAAGTGCTCTTCAGCCGGCGCTGCTTCACGCAGCGCGGCGCGCGCTACGGCGCGAACGGGGCGAGGGCGGCGACGCATGGATGAGCTCGACCGCGCGATCGTCAACCAGTTGCAGGGCGGGTTTCCGCTCTGCGCGCGGCCGTTCGCCGCGGCGGCGGCCGGGCTGGGGACCGACGAGGACGGCCTGATCGCGCGCCTTCGCGCGCTGCTCGCCGACGGCACCCTCAGTCGCTTCGGTCCGCTGTACGACGCCGAGCGGCTCGGCGGCGCGTTTTCGCTGTGCGCGCTGCGGGTGCCGGCCAAAGATTTCGAGCGCGTTGCGGGGCTCGTCAATGCCCATCCCGAGGTCGCACACAACTACGAACGCGAGCACGCCTTCAACATGTGGTTCGTGCTCGCCACGCGCGCGCGCGGGGACATTCCCAGGGTGCTGGCGGCGATCGAAGCCGAGACCGGCCTCGCGGTGTTCGAGTTCCCGCGCGAGGCGGAGTACTTCATCGATCTGAGGTTTGCCGCATGACGACGGCGCAGGAGGCGCTCGACGAGCGTCTTGTACGCGCGACGCAGGGCGGCCTGCCGCTGGTGTCGGAGCCCTATGCGGCGGTCGCCGCGACGCTGGGCGTGTCCGAGGCCCAGGTCATCGGGCGGCTTGACGCGATGCTCGCCGACCGGCGCTTGAGACGCATCGGCGTGGTGCCAAACCATTACGCGCTCGGGTACAAGGCGAACGGCATGTCGGTCTGGGACGTCGACGATTCCGCGGTCGATGACCTCGGCACGCAGGTCGGCGCGCTCGCCTTCGTCAGCCACTGCTACCGCCGGCCGCGGCGTCTGCCCGATTGGCCATACAATCTCTTCGCAATGGTGCATGCGCGCACACGCGAGGAAGTTGAGGCCAAGCTGGGTGAAATCCGTCGGCTCCTCGGTCCGGCGCTGCGCGCCGCCGACGTGCTCTACAGCACGCGCATTTTGAAGAAGACCGGCCTGCGGCTGCGCTGAGCGCAGCGGCGCGACGCCTTGGAGCGGGCGCTTCGACAATGCCCCCGCCCAACGTAGGGCAATACCCACGCGCCGACCCGCATGATCGCCGGCAAAGGCGACCACAGCATTCTGTAGTCCCGGCATTGAACTTGTGCGAACGACCCCCATCTAATTTCGCGGTAAACCCCAGCGGGAATTGATGACACCATGAAAAGAGTCGCATTGCTGATCGTTACCAACCTCGCGGTCATCCTGTTGTTGACCGTCGTTGCCCGCGTGCTCGGCATCGACCGCATGCTGACGGCAGAAGGCATCAACTTCACCTCGCTAATCCTGTTTTCGGCGCTGATCGGCTTCGGCGGCGCCTTCATCTCGCTGTTGATTTCAAAATGGATGGCGAAGCGATCCACCGGCGCAACGGTGATCGACGGCAGCGAGGGCGCCACCCAGTACTGGTTGGTGGACACGGTCAAGCGCCTGTCGGGGAAGGCCGGCATCGGGATGCCGGAAGTCGCACTGTACGAAGGCGCGCCGAATGCGTTCGCCACGGGCGCGTTTCGCAATTCTGCGCTGGTGGCGGTATCCACCGGACTGCTCGAATCGATGTCGCGCGAGGAAGTCGAGGCCGTCCTTGGCCACGAGATCGGCCACGTCGCCAACGGCGACATGGTGACGCTCACGCTCATTCAGGGCGTGGTCAATACCTTCGTCATCTTCCTGTCGCGCGTGATCGGCTACGTGGTGGACCGCGTGATCCTGAAAAACGACCGCGGCCAGGGCATCGGTTTTTTCGTCACCGTGATCGTCTCCCAGATCGTGCTCGGCATCTTCGCCTCGATGATCGTGGCCTGGTTCTCGCGCCAGCGCGAGTTCCGCGCCGATGCGGCCTCGGCGAACCTGCTGGGTTCGCCGTTGCCGATGGTGAACGCGCTTGCGCGCCTCGGCGGCCTGCAGCCAGGCGCTCTGCCGCAGGCCATGAAGGCGTCCGGCATCAGCGCCGGCCCCGGCGGCTGGGGCGCACTGTTCTCGACGCACCCACCGATCGAGCAACGCATCGCCGCGCTTCAGGCGCGCGCCGCCAGACAGGTCTAGGGCATCGGGCGAACGCGGTCAGCGCACCTTTGATGGCAGCGTGTCTCGACGACAGTCCTCGGCGATTGCCTGAGTCGAGCGCCGACGTCTAGCGATCGATATATCGCCGCCGGTGCGTCTCGAGCAGCTTCCAGCGCACCACCGGCAACTCGATCACCTGATCGAGCGGCAGGCTGTAGCCGCGAACGTCGTCGAGCATTTCGACATCGGCGCCGTCGACCGCAACGCCGGCGAGCGTGACCGCGCCGTAGTGCGAGCCGGCGCTCAGTCGTTCGCGGTAGCCCGCGCTCGTCGCGAGCTGCGCCGTACCCGCTTCGAGCACGATGAGTTCATTGGCGGGCGGCGGCACGCGACTCGCCGCGTGCCATCGCGTGCGGCGCGGCGACCCGTACCAGCCGGTTTAGCGTGATACCCGAGACACCGTCGGCGAACAGCGGCACGCTGCGCAGGAACTCGCGCTTCTCGTGCGACTGCACGATCTGGCGGTAGAGCGCGCTGCGCGTGACGAAGTCGACGTACAGGTCGCGCGGCAGACGCAGCGCACGCACGAAGCTGACCGCGCGGTAGGACTCGGCCGCCGGAACGTCGAGCAGCGCGACGGTCTCGCCGAGGATCGACCCGGCCGACAGCAGGCTCGTGCACCGGCGACGCCCGGGCGCAGCACCTCGACCGAGCCGCTCAGTACGACGTAGACGTTCGACACCATCTCGCCCGTGCGCACGAGAAGCACCTCGGGGTTGAAGACGACATGCTCGCAGTTGAGCAGGTGGCGAATGCGGTGCTTGGGCACGTCGGTAAAGTAGCTGCGCAGGTATTCGTAGGCGCGGCGCCGGAAGATGTCGGAGGTGCCTTCGATCAGCACGTCGACGGTGCCGAACGGAGCGCCCGAGCCGATTGCACGTTCCGCGTCGGTCAGGCGGCGCGCGGTGTGCGCGAGGATGAGCTTGTCCGGAGGGATCGTCCTCGAAATCCTGCGCCTGCACCGTGAATCAGGCCGCCACCGATGTCGATCTTCTTGACGTCGGCGCGCATGCCGTACGCGGCGAGCGCCTGATCGCGCAGCTCGGCCGACAGACCGTAGGGCGCTTCGGCCGGCGCGAGCAGCTCGTCCATCACTTTCGCCGAGGCGATATCCGCAAGATGGCCGTAGACACGATAGCCGCCTTCCCACAGCGCGCGGAAATACAGGATCGTGGTCTCGACCGGATGCGGCGACAGGATCGGCCTCACCTCGAGGCCATCGATGTCGTTCCAGACGTCGAGGTCCAGGTCGCGGACGTCGAACAGGCTGCCGAACTCGTGCTCCGATGAACTGCATGACGGTCGCAAGCTTCTTGAACACCGATGCGCGCACCATCGGCACCGCGTAGTAGTCGATGCGCCGGTCGCCCGACATGAGGGCGGTCAGCCCGACCAGGTGGTCGTCGTGGCAGTGGGTATGGAAGATGCCGTCGATTTCGTTGACGCCGACGCCGAGCGCGGTCAGGGCGTACTCGACGTTCGGGCCGGCGTCGATCAGATAGACGCGGCCCTGGAAGAAAACGATGCTGCCCATCGTCGGCCGGTTCATGTCCCAGCCGTCGCCGTCGCCGGTGTGCGCGACCGCGAAATAGTCGGGCTCGAGCAGGTGGTTGCCCAGCGTGTACGGGCAGGGATAGTGCTCGCCCGGCGCCAGGTTGAGATCGACCTCGACCGTCTCGCGCGGCATAGGCAATCTCGAAGACGTTGGTGCGCAGCCGCCGCAGCTGAACGCCGTTGTGGATTTCGATCGCGTCGTGCTCGAGAACGAGCGGCTCGATCAATTCTTCGGTCGGGACGGATGCGGCCGAAGGCGAAGGCGAGCTTCATGCGCATGATGGCCTCGGCCTGCGCCGGCGGCACGCCGGCCTCGCCCAACTCGGCGATCGAGTCGAGGCCGTAGTTGCCGCGGTAGAGGTAGGCCATCTGGGTCTCGACCTGATGGCGCGAGCCGATCATGCGCGGGCGCCGGCCGGTGTTGTTCGGATGGTCTGGGACCAGCATGCCCTGCTGGTACAGCATCTGCAGTACCGGGAATTCGGCCCGATTGCAGGGCTGCCCGTTCTGGATCGCGAGGTCGGACAGCAGGATTGCGTTCGGTCCGCTCTCGCAGGCGACCCCGCCGACTTCGATCGGCAGGATCAGGCCGCGCCGCGCCAGATGCTTGACCACGTCGGCCGGGCAGCCGCAGAGCAGGCGCAGGTCCGCGTCCGCCACCTCGATCCAGGTGATGCCGGTGGTGACGGTGATCTTTCGGATCGCGGCCATGGTGGTGGAGGGCGGCCGCGCCTCAGGCGCGGCCCGGGTCCGGGCAATTGACGCAGGTCAACTCTAGCAGGCGTTCGCCACGTAGCATGGCCCGATTGATTGGTTCGGATACGCCCAAGGTGTTTCGCGTTTCGCGATTCATGCAGGAATTATCGCAGCCGACGCCGCTCACCGGCCGGCGCGATCCAGCTGTGGACCCCCGCTCGGGGGGCGGGGCCCGGTCGTCATCTGGAACCTGATCCGGCGCTGCAACCTGACCTGCCAGCACTGCTACTCGATTTCGGCCGACGTCGACTTTCCGGGCGAGCTGACGACCGACGAGATCGCTCGCGTGATGGACGACCTGAAGGCGTTCCGCGTGCCGGTGCTGATCCTCTCCGGCGGCGAGCCGCTGCTGCGCAAGGACCTGTTCGAGGTCGCCGCGCGCGCCAAGGCGTTGGGCTTCTATGTCGGCCTGTCGACCAACGGCACGCTGATCGACGCGCCGATGGCCGAGCGCATCGCCGCGCTCGGCTTCGACTATGTCGGCATCAGCCTGGACGGAATGCAGGCGACGCACGATCGCTTCCGGCGCAAGGCACGGCGCCTTCGATGCCTCGCTCGCTGGCCTGCGCCTGTGCCGCGATCGGGGCGTCAAGGTCGGTCTGCGCTTCACCGTGACCCAGGACAACGCCGCCGACCTGCCCGCGCTGCTCCGGCTCGCCGAAGACGAGCGCATCGACAAGTTCTATCTTTCGCACCTCAACTACGCCGGGCGCGGCAACAAGAATCGCGGCAGCGACGCCCACTTCCAGACCACGCGCCGCGCGATGGACCTGTTCTTCGACACGGCCTGGGACTACCAGCAGCGTGGTCTGGCAAAGGAGTTCGTCACCGGCAATAACGATGCGGACGGGGCCTATCTCCTGTTCTGGGTGCGTCGCAACCAGCCCGGAGCGCGAGGCGCACATCCGCGCCAAGCTTGCGGCGTGGGGCGGCAACGCCTCGGGTGTGAACGTCGCCAACATCGACAACCTGGGCAAGGTGCATCCCGACACGATGTGGTGGAACTATTCGCTCGGCAACGTGCGCGAGCGCCCGTTCTCGCAGATCTGGGCCGACTGCAGCGACCCGATCATGGCGGGACTGAAGGCAGCGCCCGCGCACGGTGAAGGGGCGCTGCGGGCCTGCGCGTTTTCGACATCTGCGGCGGCAACACGCGCGTACGCGCGCTGCAACTCACCGGCGATGCCTGGGAAGAGGATCCCGGTTGTTACCTCAGCGACGAGGAAATCGGCGTCACCAGCGGCGATGAGCGCGTGCCGGTGCTCCCGTACCGCGGCAAGGCGGTGACGTGGGTGCGCCCGGCCTGAGCCTCGCGCGTGCGATGCTGCTCGCGGCGGGCGTGGTGTCCGTGGCGGGCGCGTCCGACGACCAATGCAAGGCGGCGCAGGCGCTTTACGCCGCAACACTGCGCGGTGTGCCACGGTCCGACGCGTCTCGGCCTTACCGGGCCGGCGCTCCTGCCCGAGAACCTGCAGCGACTGCGCCCCAAGGCCGCACTCGCGGTGATCGCCAACGGTCGCATGGCGACGCAGATGCCGGGGTTCAGCGCCAAACTCTCGCCCGGTGAGATCCGCGCGCTTGCCGACTACATCACCACGCCACCCGCCGAGCCGCCGCGCTGGGGCATGGCCGACATCCGCGCCTCCCGCGTCGTGCATCCGGTCGCCAAGCCCGACGCCGAGCGACCGGAGTATGCGGCCGACCCGATGAACCTCTTCGTCGTGGTCGAGATCGGTGACCATCACGCGACGATCCTGGACGGCGATCGGTTCGAGCCGCTGACGCGCTTCGCGACGCGCTACGCGCTGCACGGCGGACCGAAATTTTCGCCCGACGGCCGCTTCGTCTACTTTGGCTCGCGCGATGGCTGGGTGTCGAAGTACGACCTTTACAACCTGCGCATGGTGAGCGAGGTGCGCGCGGGCATCAATATGCGCAACATCGCGGTGTCTTCGGATGGCCGCTTCGTGATGGCTGCGAACACCCTGCCGCACACGCTGGTTGCGCTCGATGCTGCGACGCTCGCCCCGCTCAAGGTGATCGCCGTACGCGACCGGCACGGCAAGAGCTCGCGCGTGTCGGCGGTCTACGATGCGGCACCGCGCGGCAGTTTCATCGCGGCGCTGAAGGATGTGAAGGAGATCTGGGAGATCCCCTACAGCGACAGGGCCGAGCCGATCTACAAGGGGCTGGTGCACGACTACCGCAGCAAGGAGGGCTCTGGCCGAGACCGGCCCCTTCCCGGTGCGCGCGATCCAGGTAAACGACTATCTGGACGATTTCTTCTTCGATGCTGGCTACGCGAACCTCGTCGGCGCTGCGCGTGGCGCGAAGCGCGGCCAGGTGGTGAACCTGAACGTCAAGCGCGCGATCGAATCGATCGATCTGCCGGGGCTGCCGCACCTGGGCTCGGGCATCACCTGGCAATGGCAGGGCCGGCGCGTGCTCGCGACACCGAATCTGAAGGCAGCGGTGGTCAGCGTGATCGACACCCAAACCTGGAAGGTCATCAAGGAGATCGAAACGCCGGGTCCCGGGTTCTTCCTGCGCAGCCACGAGAACACGCCCTATGCCTGGACCGACTCGTTCAACAGCCCGCAGCGCGACACGCTGACCGTGATCGACAAGCGCAGCCTCGAGGTGGTGGCGCATCTGCGGCCCGCCCCCGGCAAGACGGTTGCGCATATCGAATTCACCGCCGACGGACGCTACGCGCTGGCGAGCATCTGGGAGATGGACGGCGCGCTCGTGGTGTACGATGCTGCGACGCTGAAGGAAGTCAAGCGTCTGCCGATGAACAAGCCCTCGGGCAAGTACAACGTGCATAACAAAATCACGCGTTCCGAAGGCACGAGTCACTAAAGGCCATGAACGACCCCACCGACGGCCTGCCGCAGCAACGGCGCGGGCGCCAGCCCACGATCAAGGTGCAGGCGTTTCTCGCCAACCTGCCGATGTTCAGCGAAATGAGCCCCGTGGAGCTCGATCGCGTGGCGGGCGGCACCCAGGTTCAACACGTCGCCAAGGGCGAAACCGTGTTCCGCACCGGCGATCCCTGCGTCGGCTTTCATGTCGTGGTGTTCGGGCAGGTGAAGCTCGGTTTCACCTCGCCACAGGGCGTTGAGAAGGTGGTCGAGATCGTCCGACCGGGGTCGAGCTTCGGCGAGGCGCTGATGTTCCTCGACAAACCCTACATCGTGTTTGCGCAGGCGCTCGCCGACAGCATGCTGTTGCATGTGGCGAAGCGCACCGTGCTCGAGGAGCTCGCGCGCGAACCCGGTTTCGCGCGCCGCATGCTTTCGGGCCTGTCACGCAGGCTGCACGGGCTGGTGCGCGACGTCGAGGCCTACACGCTGCGTTCGGGGGCGGAGCGGGTGATCGGCTATCTGCTGAGCGACGTGTCCGACGGCCTGTCCGAGGGCGCCGTCGAGGTGAGCCTGTCGCCCGGCAAGAGCGTGATCGCATCGCGCCTCAATATGACGCCGGAGCATTTTTCGCGCATCCTGCACGATCTCGCGGCGAGCGGGCTGATCGAGGTGGACGGGCGCCGGGTACGGATCAACGATCTCGCGCGGCTGCGCGGCAGCGACGCACCCTAGTTCCAATTTCGTTGATTCAGATTGCATCCACCCCCTGCGGGCGTGCCGCCGACGTGACGATCCGCGCCGGCGTCGCCGATTTCATCGCGCTCGCGTTGCGGCGTGAGGATCCCGACACGCTGTTCTTCTCGCGCCGGCTGGTGATCGAGGGCGATACCGATCTCGGGTTGGTCGCCAAGAACGCGCTCGACGCCGTCGATTGGGCACGGCTGCCGCTACCGCTTGCGCGACTCTCGCGTGCGCTGGGACGAATCGCACTTCGCTAGACTGCTTCGCGGGTGCAAAAAAAAGGCCGGGAGAACCCGGCCTTTTCTCGACGCCGTTGCTGCGACGTTACATTGCCAGAATCCAGGCGACCAGTTTCTGGATGTCGCCATCGGGAACGGCCGCGTTGGGCGGCATCGGCACCGGACCCCAGACGCCGGAGCCACCTTTCTTCACCTTCGCGGCGAGCGTCGCGGTGGCACCCGCCTGACCCTTGTACTTCTTCGCCACGTCCTTGTACGCCGGGCCGACGGTTTTCTTGTCGACCTGGTGGCAGGCGGTGCAGTTGTACTTCTTGGCCATCGCCAGGTCGGCCTGCGCGACGGGCGCGGCAAGCAGACCGAGCGTCAGGGCAGTGGCGAGGACAGTGCGCTTATGCATCGAAACTCCTTTTTTCAGTCAATGTCGTTCAACAGTCTACTAACGCGCGAAGTGCCGCCCCGGTTGACGGGGCGGCGCCGGCTCAATAGACGTCATGCTGCGTATTGTAAACGTTGAACTTGCCCGTCGGCGTGATCAGACGCTTGTCTTTTATGACTTTTTTCACTTTCAGGGTCTTGTCGTCGACGACCACGATGGCCGATTCCTGCTCCTTGCCGCTCCACACCGAGAACCAGACCTCGTTGCCCGCCCGGTTGAACTCGGGCTGCACCACGCGCTTGGGTCCTTCACCCAGCCCGGCCCATTCGGCGATCGGCAGCACCTTGAAGGGTTTGTCGAGGTTTTTCAGATCGAACACCGCAACCGACTGGCTGATCTTCGGATCCGGGTTGAGCGGGGTGTCGACGTAGAGGTTGGTCGACTTCGGGTGGGTCTTGATGAATAGGTTACCGCCGCCCTGACCTTTCAACATACGCACCACTTTCCACGCGTTCTTGCTCTTCGGGTCGGTGCCGATCACCGCGATGTTCTCGTCGCCGAGATGCCCCGTAGCCCAGACCCGACCGTACTTCGGGTCCTTGAAGTTCGCGCCACGCCCGGGGTGCGGAATCTTGCCGACGTCGATCAGCTTGGAGCAGCTTGCCGTCCTTGGCGTCGACCACGGCGATCTTGTTCGACTGATTGGCCGCAACCAGGAAATAGCGCTTGGTCGAGTCCCAGCCGCCGTCGTGCAGGAAGCGGGCGGCGTCGATCGTCGTCACCTTGAGGTTGTTGAGGTCGGAGTAGTCGACCATCAGCATCTTGCCGGTTTCCTTGACGTTGACCACGAACTCGGGCTTGAAGTGCGATGGCGACGATCGACGCGACGCGCGGCTCGGGGTGGTACTCCTGCGTGCCGACGATCATGCCGCGCGTCGAGACGATCTTCAGCGGCTCGAGCGTGTCGCCCTTCATGATGGTGTACTGCGGCGGCCAGTACGAGCCGGCGATCGCGTACTTGTCCTCCCAGCCCTTGTACTTGGAGGTGTCGACCGAGCGCGCTTCCAGCCCGACCTTGATGACCGCGACGTTGTCGGGCTTCTCCATCCACAGGTCGATCAGGTTGACCTGGGCGTCGCGCCCGATCACGAACAGGTAGCGGCCCGACGAGGACAGGCGCGAGATGTGCACCGCGTAGCCGGTCTTGACGATATTGACGATCTCCTTCGTGTCGCCGTCGATCAGTGCCACCTCGCCGGTGTCGCGCAGCGTCACCGAGAACAGGTTCGCGAGGTTGACCTTGTTCATCTTCTTCTTCGGGCGCTTCTCGGGCGGCACGATGACGCTTCCAACTCGCCTTCATCTCCTTCATGCCGAATTCCGGCGGCACCGGCGGCTCGTGCTGCAGGAAGCGCGCCATGATGTCGACGTCCTTCTCGGACAGTTCGCCCGAGGTGCCCCAGTTCGGCATGCCGGCCGGCGAGCCGTAGTTGATGAACACCTTGAGGTAGTCGGTGCCGCGCTTCTGGGTGATGTCGGGGGTCAGCGGCTTGCCGGTGGCGCCCTTGCGCAGCACGCCGTGGCAGCCCGCGCAGCGTTCGAAATAGATCTGCTTGGCGCGCGCGAACTCGTCTCCGGTCAGCGGCGGCGCCTTCGGGCTCGACACGTCGGGTGCGTCGCCCGGCTTGATCGGCACCGGGGCGCCCTTGTACATCATCTCTTCCTTCGGCGTGCCGGGGTGGATCGGCTTGTCCTTCGACTGTGCGTAGACCGAGCCCACCGCAAGCGATGCGGCGATGGCGAGGGGAATGGCCTTGAGGCGAAGCGTCTGAGTGCTCATTGGAAGTCCTTTGCTGGAGACAATTTGACCCGCCATCGAATCTAGAGGGCTCGCCCGCGGGGCGACTTAACTTGGATCAAGCGGCCCCCGATCCGGCGTCAGGGGTCGGGAACCTGTGGCGCCTCAGGACCCGCTGGGCGCCGGTCCGGCGGGCGTCGCGCCCTCCGCCGGCACGATCGGGACCGTGCGACGGCGCTTCTCGCGCTTGACGCGGCGCTCGATGAGCGGCATGCACTTGCGGTCGCTGTAGTAGGTCACCTGGCAGTCAAGGCAGTAGTGGCACTCGTTGGCGTTGATCTCGCCGGTGGGCCGGATCGCGCGCACCTCGCAGTCGTTGGCGCAGGTCTGGCAGGGGCGGCCGCACTCCTTGCGCCGGCGCAGCCACCAGTCGAAGATCCGGAAGCGCCCCGGGAAGGTGAGTGCCGCGCCGAGTGGGCACAGGTATTTGCAGAAGAACTTGCGGTTCACCGCCGAGATCGCGAGCAGGCCACCGGCATAGAGCACGAACGGCCATTCACGGTCGAAGCGCAGCGTGATTGCGGTCTTGAACGGTTCGATCTCCGCATAGCGCAGCGCATCGCCCATCGATTGCAGCGAGATCCCGAACAGCCCCACGAGCACGAGGACCTTCACCCCCAGGAGCCGCTCGTGAACGACGTCAGGGAACTCGAACTGCTTGAACTTCAACTTTTGTGCGCCCTGGTTGATCAACTCCTGCAGCGCCCCGAAGGGGCAGAGCCAGCCGCAGTACACCCCGCGTCCCCACAACAGCAGTGTCATCGCGACGAAGCCCCAGAGAATGAAGAGCATCGGGTCGATGAGGAAGGTCTGCCAGCGAAATTCGGTCATCAGAGCGTGCGTGAAGATGAACACCTGCACGATCGAAAGCTGCGCGAGCGCGTACCAGCCGATGAAGAACACGGTGTAGAACAGAAACCCGCGGCGCACGAGGACGAGGAAGTTCGGATGGCGCGCGAGCGCGTCCTGGAACAGCAGAATCCCGTTCAGCGCTAGCAGGCCGACGACGAGTACGCCGATTTCGAACACGCGCGATTGCCACACCGCGATCCACAGCGGTTCGTCCGGCGCGGTCTGGATCTGCGTTGCGGCGACTGCCGCGGATGAAGTCGACGTCTCCGTCGCCGGGCCGGCCGGCGGCGCCTGCGCGGGCGGGCGCCCGCCCGCCGGCGTGAGGCCGCGCGAGGTCGCCACTCTGCGCGCGGCGCTCATGATCGTCTGGTTGAGCACCATGACCGTGATCGTCGCCCCCGAAATCGTATCGATCGCGACGTAGCCGCGGCGTTCGCTGCCGACCGTCGTGCGGTCGAACACGCGCTTGCCGCGGTACTGGTCGGCGAACGCGTGCAACCGTTCTTCGGTCACCCCGACCGCGAGAATCGGCTCTTCGTGCTCGACGATCGCGATGCCGGTGATTCGGCCCTCGAGATCGAAACCGACCAGCGTGTTGATCGGCTGCCCGGAATACGCGGGAATGCGCACCAGGTCGGCGGTGAGAAAGACGTAGCCGAGGAGGGTGTCGTCGCGGAACACGGGCGCCGCGCGCGGCGCGCCCTCGAGCGCGCCGAACCGGGTCGCCTGGGGGAAGAAGCTTTTCGCCTGCGGGTAGGTCGATGCGATGTCCTGCGTCGGTGCGGCCGGCGTGGCGGCGCGCGCGGCCGGCGCCGCAATCAACGCGAGGGCGAGTGTCAGAACGACGGCGTAACCACGCAAGCGCGAGTGCTCCACAGGGCAATCCCGTCATTTGAGGCACGGTGGCGTACGCTGCATTGACCCGGATCAAGTCGTGGCGCCGCTATGATCCGTGCAATGGCCCGAATGAGACCTGAACGGCGTTTGGCGTGGATGGCAGCGCTATGGCTATGCCTTGCCCCCGCTGGCAGCATGGCGGATCCGGTACGCGAAGCGCGTCCCCTGATGGGCACGGTCGTCGAGGTGACGGCAGATCCCGTCGACAGGGGCGTCGAGGCCGAACAGCATCTGCACGCGGCGATCGACGCGGCCTACCGGGAAATGCAACGCTTGTCGGACATGATGAACCACTACGATCCGAAGAGTGTGGTCAGTGCCATCAACGCCGCCGCCGGGGTGCGTGCGGTGCGCGTGCGGCCCGAGCTGATGGCGGTGCTCGCGATGGCGTGCGCGATGTCCGAACGATCTCAGGGCGCGTTCGACATCACGGTCGCGTCGATCCGCGGCTGGCGGTTCCGCGCCGACGATCCGCGCATGCCGTCGCCGGCCGAGATCGCTGCGCAGCTGCCGTTGGTGGGCTGGACCAGGCTCGGGCTCGATGCGCATGCGCAGACCGCGTTTCTCGCCAAGCGCGGCATGCGCATCGACCTTGGCGGCATCGCCAAGCTGTACATCGTGAACGCCGGCATGCACGTGCTGCAACGATACGGCATCGCGCGCGCCATGATGAACGGCGGCGGCGATGTCGAAGTGATCGGCGGCAGCCGCGCGCGCCCCTGGCGGATCGGCGTGCGCGATCCGCGTGCGCCCGATCGATTGCTCGGCGTATTGCGCGTCGCGCGCGGCTTTGTCGTGACCTCGGGCGACTACGAACGCGCGTTCCTGCGCGACGGCCGGCGCTACCACCACATCCTCGATCCGCGCACCGGCTACCCGGCCGAAGGACCGCGCGGGGTGACGTTGTTCGGCGATCGGCTCGAGGACCTGAACGGCCTGGGGGTGGCGATCATGGTGCGCGGCAAGGCGGCCGGGATGCGCTGGATGACCGAGAACTCTCGGATCGAAGGACTGATCGTGGACGCCGACGACAGCATCTGGATGACGCCCGGGTTTCGCGCGCGCTTTCGCGCGACGCCGCGACCCGGTGGCACGAGCCTGACGCAATGACACCGCGGATGAGGCAGCGCGCATGAACCGCATCGGCCTGCTGCTCGCCGGCTTTCTCGAGAAGCCGCTCTCGCATTCGCCGCCGTTCGATGCGGTCGACCCTGCATCGCTGCACGCCTGTCTGCGTCCGGGTGACGTGCTGCTGGTGGAGGGCAGGAGCCGCATCAGCCTGGCGATCAAGTACCTGACCCAGTCGACCTGGTCGCATGCGGCGCTGTACGTTGGTGATGCCCTCATGAAGATCCGGCCAGGCGCGCCCGCGGGTGCGCTGATCGAAGCGGACCTGCAGCGCGGCGTGATTGCGGTTCCCCTCGCCAAGTACGCGACGGTCAATACGCGTATCTGTCGCGCGGTCGGCCTGGCCCCGGAGGATCGTCGCGCCGTGGTCGACTACATGATCGACAGCCTGGGCAAGCATTACGATTTGCGCAATGTGCTGGACCTCATACGCTACCTGCTGCCCCAGCCGCCGGTACCGGTGCGCTGGCGCAGGCGCATGCTGGCGCTCGGCTCGGGCGATCCGACGCGCGCAATCTGCTCGACGCTGATCGCGCAGGCCTTCCAGGCTGTGCGCTATCCGATCCTGCCGCTGGTCAGCAGCGTCTTCGTCGAAGGCGCTGGCAAGGGCGAGACCCTGATCGGCGAGCTGCAGCACATCCGCCACTACAGCCTGTATACGCCGCGGGATTTCGACGTCTCGCCGTATTTCCAGATCGTCAAGCCCACCATCGAGCGGGATTTCGACTACAAGACGATGCGCTGGGCGAAGCCGATCGACGATCCGGCGAGCGAACCCGGCTAAGCTAGCGCACGCCGAAACCGAAAAACCAGGAGACCCCATGAACAAGACCCTCAATCCGAAATCCGTTCACCGCCCGGTCGGCGTCTACAGCCATACGGTCAATGTTGCGCCGAATGCGCGCTGGGTCGCGGTCGCGGGTCAGGTCGGCATGAACAAGAACGGCGTGCTCGCGAGCGGCATCCGGCGCCAGGCCGAGCAGGCGTTTCGCAACGTGCTTGCCTGCCTGCGCGAGAACGGCATGCGCAAGCAGGACCTGGTGAAGCTCACCGTGTTCCTCACCGATTCGCGCTTGATCGGTGAATATCGCGCGGCGCGCGCCCGGGTGCTCGGTGACGCGGTGCGCCCGGCGTCCACGCTGCTGATCGTCGCCGGGCTCGCGAGTCCCGACATGCTGATCGAGGTCGAGGCCTGGGCGGCGAAAGGCTGAAGGGCGTTCGTGAATGACCGCTCGAGGGGAGCTGTGATTGGCCGATGGCGACCCTGAGCGGTCGGTCGAGATTTCAGCAAGCAGCCACTCAGCAAGACGCCAATTTTCTGATCGGCGTCAGTCTGGGCATGGGCGCGTGACGTTCGGCGGGTCGATCACGGCTTGATGTTCTGGTTCAAGTGAAAGACGTTGTCCGGATCGTACTGCTTCTTGATGTTTGCCAATCGTGCGTGGTTCGCGCCAAAAGCGGCCTGTACACGGTCGGTTTCGTCTTCCGTCATGAAGTTGATGTACGCACCTGCCGATGCGTACGGCGCGGACGCATCAAAGAACTCGCGTGCCCACCCGATGCAAGCTTTATCGTGAGCCGCTTCATCCCACCGTCCATGCACGTTCAACACGAATTTGGCATCCCGGTGCCCGTACGCCATGGCGTCCGACGGTATGCGATTGGCCGCACCCGAAATATGTGCGACGAAGATCTCACACTGCGGTGACGGGAGCTTGCCGGCGTACTTGACGATCGAATCCATCGCTTCGTCGCCGAGCGTTTGCAGGTTGTGAGATTTCCAGTAATTCCTCGCGCCGGGCGTGAGCAGGGGGTCGAACGCCTGCTGCCAGCCCACGTACGGCATGGCGCCGACGTGTTCGCCATAGGCGTCACCGAAACCGCGCATGGGCTCGATGAGCTTCTGGCCTTGGGCGACGTCGCCAGCGTAAAACATCGCCAGCACGATAACGTCTTTGCCGTGTACGTCTTCGGGCAGGAAGGGCAGCGGTGGCGCCGCGCGGAGTACGACCCACACGCAGAGTTCCTCCGGTGCCGACGCGACGAAATCGCGATACTTCTTCAACACTTCCTTCGCCTGCGCAATGGGGAAGACCATCAGTCCGGCGAGGACTTCGGGCCCCACCGGATGGAGCTCGAATTCGAATTGCGTGACAACACCGAAATTGCCGCCCCCACCACGGATTGCCCAGAAGAGATCGACGTTGTCATCGGCGCTTGCGCGCACCTCCTTGCCATTCGCGAGTGTGACGTTCGCCGACACGAGGTTGTCGATCGTCATGCCATATTTACGGGTTAACCAACCGAAGCCGCCGCCAAGGGTAAGACCCGCAATCCCCGTAGTCGAATTGATGCCTACGGGTGTTGACAGTCCGTGTGCCTGTACCGCCGCATCGAAGTCGGCCAACGTCGCACCAGGCTCCACGTATGCGCGCCTTTTTTCCGCATCGACGCGCACGTTTTTCATGGTCGAGTGATCAATCAGCATGCCGCCTTCACACATGCCGTTGCCAGCAATGTTGTGTCCCGCGCCGCGGATGGCGATGTCAAGGCCATTGTCGCGCGCATATTGGATGGCATGTCGTGCATCGCCCGGGTGCGCGCACTGCACGATTACGGCCGGCCGGCGGTCGATCATCGCATTCCAAATTTTTCTGACGTCGTCATAGTTCGGGCTGTCCGGGAGTATCACTTCGCCCTTGACGTTGCTCTTGAGCTTTTGAATTGCATCAGTCGACATGAACCGTTTCTCCACATATTGAGACTGTTAACCCGCATCATCAGGCTTAGAAGCGGGACTCGCCCTCGGAATTGTCGGCGAGTTCGTGGACCGGCCTGGGAAAACCAATCCCGCTGCGGTCCAGCTGCGCCAGCCCCTCCCTGGGCCGGATTGCTGGCGGATAGTACCTCGCCCGCGACCAGCGAAGCGGGCTGTGACTGCTGATGGCCGGTAGGGGCCGGGCGCCTGCGCTGGCGATCGTCCCGCGCAGGGCTGACGACGCGCTACGATCGAGAACTTGAGGCGCCGTTGCCCGGTGGGCAGGGTTGGAATAGCCTTGGGCAATCCAGCGACGGATCCGGAGGAAGCAGCAATCATGGCTTTGCAATCGGTGAAAAAGGGAAAGTCGGTTCGCGCGCAGGTCAGCCGCGAGGAGTGGGAAACGCGCATCGATCTCGCGGCCGCCTACCGGCTGGTGGACCTGTATGGCATGACCGAGATGAGCGCCAACCACATCAGCGCGCGTGTCCCGGGCGAGGACGACAGCTTCCTCATCAATCCCTACGGCATGCTGTATGACCAGATGCACGCCTCGTGCTTCGTCAAGCTGGATCTCGCGGGCAAGGTGCTCTTCAATCCGACCGACGTACGGCGTCAACAAGGCCGGCTACGTCATCCACAGCGCGATTCACGGCGCGCGGCACGACGTGGACTGCGTGATCCACACCCACACCGTTGCCGGCATGGCGGTCTCGGCGATGAAGTGCGGCCTGCTGCCGCTCGCCCAGACTTCGATGCGTTTCGCCCGGATCGCCTACCACGACTACGAGGGCGTGGCGGTCAACCTCGAGGAACAGGCGCGCCTGGTGCGCGACCTCGGCGATCACGCCGGCATGATCCTCCGGAACCACGGACTGCTGGTGGTGGGCGCCAGCATCCCCGAGGCGTTCAACAGCATCTTCCGCCTCGAGCGCGCCTGCCAGGTACAGATCGCGGCGCTGTCGTGCAACACCGAATTGCAGATGCCGTCGAAAAAGGTGGTGGACGCGTCCTACCGGATGTACCTGCCCGAGACGCGCCGGCGCTTCGGCGTGCTCGAATGGCCGGCGCTGCTCGCGAAGCTCGACAAGATCGACCCGTCGTATCGCGACTGAGATGCGGTGAATCCCATGCTCGAGGATGCGGTCTACCTGTTGCGCCGTGACCTCGCTACTTGGCGCGCAGGAAATAGACGTCGAACTTCTGTTGCACGACCGCCTGGAAGTAGACGCCCTTGAGAATGTCCCTCGCCGGATCGTAGCTCAGCGCGTACGTGGATCCGTTGTAGCCGCCGGCGCGCAGCTCGAGGAAGACCTTGATGGTCTTGCCGTCGCGTGACGCCTCGGCCTTCGAAAACGGCAGTGGCTTCGGATTCGCGTAGGCAGCGTCGAGCTTGCCGCTGGCGTCGATGCGCTTGATGGTGATCACATAGCCGCCGTCGGGCCGAACCCAGCGCCCGTGCAGCGCGCCGAACGAGATCTCCGACTGGGCGTTCGCCGGCGCGGCGTTGCCCTGCGCCACAGCCGGTAGCGCGGCCGTACCAAGCGCGAGCGCGAGGCAGGCGATCACGCGCGCGATGGAAATAGGCATAGCGTTCAGTCTCCTGTCATTGGGGCCGCAACGGGCCAACATCGCACGCCGTCCGCCGGGCCAGGACCCGCCTCTTGTGGAGATCTACTCGAGCACTTTGGAGATCGTGATGCTCAGGCCGCTGGTGCCCGGCGCAATCGCCGTGCTGCGGCCCTCGAGGTCGCCCTTCGCGGGCGCCGGCTGGCCCGTGCGCGAGACGCGCGCGGTGACGACGACGCGCGGATGCAGCGAGAGCTTCGCCCTCGGCGCCATCGCCATGCTGTCGTCCAGCCTGAACGCGTAGGGCAGGTCGCGTACCGTGACGCGTGCCACTGCAAGCGGCATGCGCGACCCGTCGGCCGGGCGCGCCATGACGAACACGACGTCCTCGGGTTTGACGTTGGCGGCGAGCGCGGCGTCGAGCATTACGATGCCCTGCACCGCCTCGGCACCGGCGGGTGTCGCGGATGCGGTCGGCGCAGTGGGCGCAGTGGGCGCAGTCGGTGTCGCGGGCGCGACCGCAACCGCCGGACGTCCTGCGCGTTCGCGTGCGCTCGCGAGCCCGCCGCGCACGCCTTCGGCGAGCGGAGAATCGGCCGGCAAGATCTTCATCAGTTGTTCCCAGTACGCGATCGCGGCGTCGTAGTTGCCGCGCGCGAACTCGGCCGTGCCGGCGAGCGCAAGCGACTTGACATGGTTCGGGTCGAGGGCGAGCGCCTCTTTCACCATGCGGTAGGGCTCGCCGTCCAGCTTGCGGCCGGCGGCCATCGCGAGCACGTCGGCGTAGTCGGCCAGCACGTCGGCGTTCTTGCCGCCGAGCGCGACCACCTTCGCATAGGCCTTCGCCGATTCGTTGAAGCGGCCAAGCGCGGAGAGCGAGCGCGCGAGCATGATCCAGCCTTCGAGATTGTCGGGCTCGCGCTCGAGGCGTTCGGCGAGTTTTGCGACCATGGCGTTGAATTGCTCGGACGTGACGTCATGCTCCGCTTGCCTGGCGCGCACGCCGGCGGCCGGGTCGAGTGCGCCCGGCGTGCCGACCAGGGCGTAGAGCCCCCCGGCCACGAGCGGCAGCAGGAGTGCGAGCACCAGCGCGAGCCGCGGACCTTGCCACGGCAGCTTCGCCACGCGTGCAGCGGCGTCCCCACTGCCAAGATCCTCGGCCAGCCGGCGCTCGATCTCGACGCGCGACTCGTCGTAACGCGCGGCGTTGACCAGGCCTTGGGCGCGCTCGGCCTCGAGTTCGGCAAGCTGGTCGCGATAAATGGCGGCGTTCGAGTCTGCGCGATCGTCGCTCGAGACCGCGGCGCGCCGGCGCAGCAAGGGCGTGAGCACGAAGCCGAGCGCGAGTGCAGCGAGTAGCGCGGCCAGCACGAGGAACGTGGTCATGCGCCGTCCTTGCCGCCGCCGTCAGCGTCCGCGTCGAGCAGGGCCCTGGCGCGCGCGCGCGTCCCGCCAACGTCTTGATCCGTGTCGCCGCCGATCACGGCGGTCTGTGCGCGTGCGCGCCGCCGCAGCGTCAGGGTCAGTCCGGCAAGCCCGCCGACGAGCAGCACGAACGGACCCGCCCACAGCAGAACGGTCGTCAGCTTGACCGGCGGGCGGTAGCGGACGAAGTCGCCGTAGCGCGCGACCAGATACTCGATGATCTGCGCGTCGCTGCGCCCGGCCTTCACCTGGTCGCGCACCTGGTTGCGCAGGTCGACGGCGAGCGCGGCGTTCGAATCTGCGATGGTCTGGTTCTGGCATACGAGACAGCGCAGCTCGTTCGCCAAGCTCATCACGCGCGCCTCGATCACCGGATCTGCCGCCATCGGCGTTGCCTCGCGCGATTGCGCCTGGACCGACGCGACGGCGTGAAGCATCAGCGCAATAAGCGCCGCGGCGAGCGCGGCCCTCATCCCTTGAGCTGCCGCAGGAGCGGCAGGATCTTGTCGCGCACCGTGTCCGGCGTCACCACGCCGATCTTTTTGTAGCGGATGATCCCATCGCGGTCGATGACGTAGGTTTCCGGCACGCCGTAGACGCCGTAGTCGATGCCGATCTGTCCTTTCGCATCGACCAGCGAGAGCACGTAGGGATCGCCGAAGCGCTTGAGCCAGGCCTTCGCGTCGTCTGTCTTGTCCTTGTAGTTGAGGCCGTAGATCGGCACCAGCTTGCGCTTGGCGAGGTCGACGAGCACCGGGTGCTCCTCGCGGCAGCTCACGCACCACGACGCCCAGACGTTGAGCATCCACACCTGTCCCTTCATGTCGGCATTCGACAGCGTCTTGTCCGGCGTGTGCAGCACGGGCAGCGTGAACGGCGGTGCGGCCTTGCCGATCAGGGGCGAAGGCACTTCGCGCGGATCGAGCTTCAGGCCAAAGCCGAGAAAGCCGACGACGACGATGAAGACCGCAAGCGGAAGGAGGAATTTTTTCATGCGCTCAAGTCGGACTGTGCCCGGCCGCGGCTGCGGCTGAGCGCCGCTTGCGCGTGCGCGCGCCTGAGGGTGCCGCCGCCGGGCTGGGCGCCTCGCGCCGGCGCGTGACGACGCGGTAGCGTCGGTCGAGCGCGGCGAGCAGCCCACCGAGTGCCATCACCACGCAACCGAGCCAGATCCAGATAATGAGCGGCTTGTAATGGAGGCGCACGCTCCAGGCACCGTTCGCGAGCGGCTCGCCGAGTGCGACATACAGATCGCGCCTCAGGTTCGAGTCGATCGCCGATTCGGTCATCGGCGATTCCTGCAACTGATAGACGCGCTTTTCGGGATGCAGCGTCACGGGCGGCCGGCCTTCGCGCAGGAGCTGCAGCGTGCCTCGATCAGCGGTGTAATTGGGACCTTCGCGTTTTCGCACCCCGTCGAAGCGCAGCCGGTAGCCGCCCACCGTGGCCACTTCGCCCGGACGCATGCGCAGGTCCTGCTCGGTTTCGAAGCTCTTGACCGCGGTCACACCGATGATGAACACGCCGATGCCGGCGTGGGCGACGAGCATGCCCAGATGCGCGCCCGAGACCGCACGTAGCCGCCCGCCGAAGGAAAGGGATGCCGGCTGCGCACGCAGCCGCATGACGAAACCGGTGATGCTTGCAGCGATGACCCATCCCGCGAGCAGGAAGCCGAGCGCGGCGAGCGGACGCCAGCTACCGAGCGTGAGCGGCAGGAGGATTGCGGTGGCGACTGCGACGCCTGCGGCCCAGCGCAATCGCCGCGCGAGTTCGGGCAGTTTCGCTTCCTTCCAGCGCGCGATCGGCCCGAGCGCCATGAGAAACACCGCGGGAACCATCAGCGGCACGAAGACGGCTTCGAAGTAGGGCGGGCCGACCGAGATCTTGCCCAGACCGAGCGCATCGAGGACGAGTGGATACAGCGTGCCGAGCATCACTGTGCCGGCTGCGACCGAGAACACCACGTTGTTGACCAGCAGCATCGACTCGCGCGAGACCAGTTCGAAGCGCCCGCCGAGGCCGATCTTGGGCGCACGCCAGGCGAACAGCGCGAGCGATCCGCCGACGACCACCGCCAGGAAGCCGAGGATGAAGATGCCGCGCTTGGGATCGGTGGCGAAGGCGTGTACCGAGGTGAGCACGCCCGAGCGCACGAGGAAGGTGCCGAGCAGCGAAAACGAAAACGCGAGAATCGCGAGCAGCACGGTCCAGGCGCGGAACGCGCCGCGCTTTTCGGTGACCGCGAGCGAATGGATCAGCGCGGTGCCGAGCAGCCACGGCATGAAGGACGCGTTCTCGACCGGATCCCAGAACCACCAGCCGCCCCAACCCAGCTCGTAGTAGGCCCAGTAGCTGCCGAGCGCGATGCCGAGGGTGAGGAAGATCCACGCCGCAGTCGTCCAGGGGCGCGACCAGCGCGCCCAGGCCGCATCGAGCCGGCCGTCGAGGAGCGCCGCGATCGAGAACGCGAACGCGACCGAAAAACCGACGTAGCCCATGTACAGCATCGGCGGGTGGAACACCATGCCCGGGTCCTGTAGCAGCGGGTTGAGGTCGCGCCCGTCGGCGGCGGCGGGCAGCAGGCGCTCGAAGGGGTTGGAGGTAAACAGCATGAAGGTGTAGAAGCCGACGCCCACGAGACCCAGCACGCCAAGGATGCGCG
Source organism: uncultured beta proteobacterium (assembly GCA_963714925.1). Lineage (GTDB taxonomy): Bacteria > Pseudomonadota > Gammaproteobacteria > Burkholderiales > SG8-39 > SG8-39. The sequence goes on from CAVQQK010000007.1 coordinate 560,788, forward strand.
CGACCATGGCGTCGGGCAGCGTTTTCGAGAGCACGCTCACCGCGAGCATCCACACCGTCATCATCATCATCCACAGCAGGAGCGAGCCTTCGTGGCCGCCCCACACGCCCGAGAGGCGGTAGGCGAGCGGCAGCTTCGAATTCGAGTGGTTCGCGACGTAGGTCACCGAAAAATCGTTCTGCGCGAACGACCAGGTGAGCGCGGCGAAGGCGATCAGCACGAACACGAACTGGCCCTGCGCCGCCGGGCGCGCAAGCGCCATCAGCGCGGTGTTGCCGCGCGCGGCGCCGAGGATGGGCAGGGTGCCCTGCACGAGCGCGATGCACAGCGCGAGGATCAAGGCGAAATGGCCGAGTTCTGGAATCATTTGTGCGGCAACTCCCCTTTCTGCGCCTTCGCGATCGCCTCGGCGGCCTCGGGCGCCATGTAGTTCTCGTCGTGCTTGGCAAGCACGCTCTCCGCATGGAACGTGCCGTCGGCGTCGAGCCTGCCTTGCGCCACGACGCCTTTGCCCTCCTTGAACAGATCGGGAAGGATGCCCTTGTAGCGTACCGCAACGGTCTTGGCGGTATCGGTGACGACAAAGCTGACCGTGAGGCCGTCCGCCGCGCGCTTGAGGCTGCCCGTCTCCACCATGCCGCCGAGGCGGAAGGTTTTGTCGATGGGCGCCTCCTTGGCGGCGATCTGGCTCGGGCTGAAGAAGAACACCAGGTTGGAGCGAAAAGCGTTCAGTACGAGTGCCGCCGACACGGCGAGCGCCACGACACCCACCACGACTGCGACGAGCCGCTTGTGGCGCGGCTTCACGCTGCGTCCTTCGCGTCGCCGCCGAGCCGGCGTGCGCGCTGCTTGAGCGCGATCAGCTCGATCACGATGCACAACAGCGCGACGCCGTACGAACCCCATACGAACAGGCCGTAGCCGCCCATGTCGACAAACGCAGCAACGCTGCCCCAGTTCATTGCGTTCACGCTTTCATTCTCCGAGTTCCTGCATCCATGCCAATTCGCGCTCGCGCTCGCGGATGATCAATCGCACCCGCGCCAGACTCACCGCGATCGAATACATCCATGCGCCGAGCGCCATCAGCAACATGCCCCACAGCATCGTCGTCGCCATCGAGGGCGACTTCGTCATGCTCACGCTCGCGCCTTGATGCAGTGTGTTCCACCACTGCACCGAAAAATAGATGATTGGCACGTTCACCACGCCCACCAGTGCCAGCACGGCGCCGGCGCGATCGGCGCGGCGCGGATCGTCGATCGAGGCCTTGAGGGCGATGAACCCGACATAGAGAAACAGCAGGATCAGTTCCGAGGTCAGGCGTGCGTCCCAGACCCACCAGGTGCCCCAGGTCGGCTTGCCCCAGAGCGCGCCGCTCCACAGTGCGAGGAAGGTGAACATTGCGCCGGTCGGGGCGATCGCCGAGGCCATCATGCCCGAGAGCCGCGTATTGAGCACGAAGCCGGCCGCGCCCCACAGCGCCAATATGACGTAAAGGAACATCGACATCCACGCCGCGGGCACGTGCAGGAAAATGATGCGGTAGGCATCGCCTTGCTGATGATCCGTCGGCGCGACGAAGAAACCGAGGTACAGGCCACCGAGCGTGAACAGCACGGCGAGAATCCCGAAATACGGAATCATTCGTCCCGCGATCGGGAAAAACGCCTGCGGCGCCGCGTAGCGCAGCCACCAGTCGCCGCGCACCGAACGCGCGCCAAGATCGATTTCGCTCGTGCTCAAACCCTATCCAGTGTGTGGGGAAACGGGACGCATTCTAAGTCATGACACCTGCGGTGCATTTGCGTTCAATCAAGCGTTCAATCCAGTGCGATGCGCAGCGCGGCGCAGGTCGCCCAGGGCGCGAACACGATCGAAAACGCAAGAAACGCGCCCAACAGCGAGAGGTGCGCGCCGTGCGGCAGGCCGATGAGCGTCGCCCCGACCGCCCCCGCGCCGAACACGAGCACCGGTACGTAGAGCGGCAGCACGAGCAAGGCGAGCAGCACCGCCGCCCCGCGCGCGCCGAGCGTGAGCGCGGCCCCGACCGCGCCGATCAGGCTGAGTACCGGCGTGCCGAGCGCGAGCGACGCCACCAGTGCCGCCAGCGCGGGCGCCGGCAGGTCGTACTGCACGCCGATTAGCGGTGCAAGCAGGGTGAGCGGCAGTCCGGTGGTCAGCCAGTGCGCGAGCGTCTTGCCAACCACCGTGGCGGTGAGCGGATGCGCCGCAATCATCAGTTGCTCCAGGCTGCCGTCGGCATGATCGGCGGCAAACAGGCGACCGAGCGAGAGCAGGGCAGCCAGCAGCGCGGCGACCCACACCACGCCGGGGCCCATCGCACGCAACTGGTTCGGTTCGGCGCCGGTGCCGAGGGGAAACAGGCTGGCGACGATGACGAAGAAGACGAGCACCTGGGCCACGTCGCCCTTGCGCCGGAACGCGAGGCGCAGGTCGCGCTCGATGATGCCGATCGTTGCGGAGAGTGCGGAGCGCACGGCGCCTTAGCCCCTGAGCACCACGTGGAGGATCGATGCCGAGGCGAACGCGATCTCCTGGTGGGTGGTGAGCACCGTCATGCCGCCCGCGTCGAGATGCGCCGTGATGAGTGCGACGACGGTCTCGATCGCGTCGACGTCGAGCGCGGCAAGCGGTTCGTCCAGGATCCACAGCGGCAACTCCTGCGCGAGCGCGAGCCGTGCGAGCGCGGCGCGGCGCTTCTGCCCCTGCGAGAGGTAACGCGCGGGCACGTCTTCGCGTCCGGCGAGCCCCAGGCGCGCGAGTGCTTCGCCGAGCGCGGCTTCGGGCGGCGCGAGGCCCGTGAGGCGCAGTGCGAAGCGCAGGTTTTCGCGCGGCGTCAGGTCTTCCTTGAGTGCGCTTTGGTGTCCCAGATAGGCGAGTCGCCGCGTGTAGTCCTCGCCCAGCGCGTGCGCGTCCTCGCCTGACCACAGTACGCGCCCGGCCGCGGGGCGCGCGAGGCTGCAGAGGATTCTGAGCAGACTCGTTTTTCCCGAGCCGTTCGGGCCGGCGACGCGCAGCAGCGTGCCCGGGGCGAGCGTGAACTCGAGCGCCTTGAACAGGAGCCGTCCGCCGCGCTCGCAGGCAAGTGAGTCGGCTTGGAGCGTCGCGACTTGAAGCATTGCGCGCGAAGATAGCAGACCGCACACGACTCCACACGACCGCGCTGCGCGGGCCCGCCGCGCAGCGACGTTTGGAGCGTCAGGTCTTTGGCTCGATCAGGATCTCGAAGCTGCCGTCCGCCAGTGCCTGCGCCGCATAGCGGTAGCCCCGGGCCTGGAGTTCTTCGTAGAGCGGAACGGGCTCGCGCGGGATCCGAGCGCGCAGCGGCGTGGCAGGCGCTTCGCGCAGGCGTTGCAGGATGCGCACGAACGGCTCGGGTGGCTCGAGTGCCCGCAGGTCGAGCACGTCCGACCCGGGCGCGAGCAGCCCCGCGGCTTCCTCGGCCAGGGCGTCGCGTGCCACTGCGGGGAGTTGATCGCAGGCGGGGTAGATGATGCCTTCCTCTTTCGTGTTGTGCTGCTGGAGCATGACGAACAGCGTGTCGAGTTCGGCGCAAAATCCATCGGGATCATGCTCGGGCGCGGCGGCGGCGAGCTCGTCGAGAAGGTTGCGAATGTGCTCGTGCTCCATGCGCATGACCGCGGTCGGCCCATCGCACATCCCGGTGGCAGCTTCGAATGCCGGGAATAACGCCTCCTCCTCGAACGCGAAGTGGCGCCCGAGCCCGGTACTCAGCGCGGCGAGCCGCGCGCGCAACTGCGCCCAGTCGCCGGCCTGCGCCGCGTCGCTCGCGCGCTCGAACAACGCGTCGCACTGGCGATGGTGTTCGGTGAGCGCGGTGGCGATGCTGGACATGGTGAACGGCGCGAACGGGACATCGGCACGTTGTCCGAGCAAGGCCTGGTTGGGCCTTGATGTGAGTCAAGCCAGTTGCTGTCGCGTCGTGCAGTGACCGTCGAATCGTGCAATCAGCGCGAGCGTCGCCGCGCCCAACAGCGGATGAACCAGCGCCGCGCCCGGTGCGAGATCGAGCAGCGCAGACACCGTTCCGGCGAGCGGTGCAAGCAGCGCCGCCGCAAGCAGGCCGAGCCCGATGGGGATGCCGGCGCCGGCGAGCCGGATGCCGAGCGCGAACGCGAGCGCGGCCGTCGCGAATCCGGTAAGCACATGCGCGCTGAGTGCGATCACGGTCGATGGATCCCAGAGCGTCGCGAGCGCAGCGCCGAGCGCGGCCTGGACGACGCCGAGCACCAGCGCGATGCGCGCGAGCCGCGTGAGTTTTTGCGGATTGGGCAAGGCGGGGGACGTTCTGTCGCTCGCGCGGCCGGCGAGCCAGGCCAGCAAGCCGAGCAGGGCGAGGCCGCCGAACAGGTTGCCGAACTGCGCCAGCGGCGGTGGCATGGTTCCAGTGGCGACGCCGAGCGCGGACAGGGCAAGCGTCAGGACGAGCGCCGCCGCCGCGGGCAGACCGAGTGGCGCGCGCAGTCCGGGGCGGCGCAGCGCCAGGATTGCCAGCACGAGCACCGCAACGGCGGTGAGGGTGGCCGCGGCGCGGTGCACGCCGCGCGCGATGGGCAGCACGGCGGCGGGATCGGCCGCGAGCGAAAAGCGGATCGTGGCGCTGGCCGCGACGACGACGAACATCAGCGCGAGCGCGACATCCGTCGCGACCGCAAACGCGCGCCGTCCGTCAGGCGCCGACGCGGGCATCGTCCACTGGCGCGGTAGCGGCGCGCGACGGTGCATGACGCAGGGCGTGCGCCGCCCAGAGGGCCGCGCCGAGCAGCACGACCGCGCCGCCCTGGTGCGCGGCGGCAGGCGCGAGCGGCACGCCGTTGATCAGCGTCACGATTCCGAGCGTCACCTGGAGCGCGAGTGCGCCGACGAGAAGGCCGCTTGCGAGGCGTGCCTCGCCGCCCAGCGGCTCACGCCGCGTGCGCCACCACAGCCAGGGCACGAGGACGATGAGCAGCCAGGCGATCGTGCGATGCACGAACTGCACCGTCGCCATGTTGTAGAGGAAGTTTTGCCACCAGGGCTCGAGCATCAGGATCTCGGGCGGCACCAGGTGGCCGTTCATCAGCGGGAACGTGTTGTAGGCGCTGCCGGCGCGCAGGCCGGCGACGAAACCGCCAGTCAGCGCCATCAGGAAGACGAGCGCTGCGAGCGCGAGGGCCGGCCGCCCGAGGCGGCCGGTCGGCGGGGCGTTTGCAGACAGCAGCCGCAGTGCGAGCCACAGTTCGGCGGCGAAGATCGCGAGCGCGACGCCGAGATGCGCGGTGAGGCGGAAATGGCTGACGCGCGGATTGTCGATCAGGCCGCTCGCGACCATGTACCAGCCGAGCGCGCCCTGCAACGCGCCGAGGACGAATATGCCACCCAGCTGCCAGGCGAGGCGCGGCGCGAGCCGCCGGCGCAGCAGAAACCACAGCCAGGGCAGCAGGAAGACGAGGCCGATCAAACGCCCGAGCAGGCGGTGGAAATATTCCCACCAGAAGATCGACTTGAAGCCGGCGAGAGTGATATCGAAGTTCACCAGCTTGAATTCCGGCGTGCGCTGGTACTTGGCGAACAGGTCCTCCCACTCGGCCTGCGAGAGAGGCGGCAGCGTGCCGATCAGCGGCTGCCACTCGACGATCGACAGTCCCGAGCGCGTGAGGCGCGTGATGCCACCGACCACCACCATGGTGAGGACCATGGCTGCGCACAGCAGAAGCCAGGCAGCGACGTTGCGTCGATCGCTCGGGGTCATCGTCCGTGGGTCCTCGTCCTGATTGTGTGACTCACTTCGTTTGATCTGCGTCAACAGGCGCCGCCCGCCATCGCGCAAAAGCGGGCGACCCATGATGCTGCGCTGCGGCAGCCCGGTAAAGCTTGATACGAATCAAGTCGGCGCGCGCACCGCGGCGCGTAACGTGCGCGCCATGTGCGGGGAAGGGCCTGCGCACAACGGCGCGAATTATGGGGGAAAACATGGCAGACGCGACGCAAACCAGCAACCCCGGTCCGGACGAAGTCTACGAGGAGCCGGTTCCGGCGATGCAGCAGTTGCTCGACAACCCGTTCCTGCTGCTGTTCATCGGCATTGCGATGCCGACCGTGCTCTACATCGTCTGGGGCGTGATGGAGATCGTCTCGATTCCGGTCGGCAAATAGCCCCGCATCGCTGGACAACGAAAGGAACAACGCCATGAGTGCCATCCTGCCACCGAGCGAACGGGTCTGGTGGAAGCAACCCCTTGATCGCGTCGAGCTGATCTGGATCGTGATCGCGCTGATCTGGTGCCTGATCATGTTTTTCATGATGCCGTACTGGCATGTGTACGGTAAGCAGAACCTCTCCAACGAGGCCTATCGCACGACGCCGGCCGCTTTCATGAAAAAGACCGAGGCGATGGTCGCGCAGTACAAGGTGCGCGAGGAAGGCGGCGATCTGAAGGTGCCGGTCGTCGCGCCGCCCGCCGGCAGCGATGTCTACCTCGTCGCGCGGCTGTGGAGCTGGTACCCGATCCTCGAGCTGGAAGCGGGCAAGTCGTACCGCATCCACCTCATGTCGATGGACTGGCTGCACGGCTTTTCGCTGCAGCCCGAGAACATCAACATCGAGGTGCACCCGGGCTACGACCACGTGTTGACGGTGACGCCGACCAAGAAGGGCACGTACTCGATCGTCTGCAACGAGTACTGCGGCATCAACCATCACACGATGGCCAGCAAGCTGTACGTGAAATAGGGGAGATCGGCCATGGCAGTCAACAGAAATTTCCGCACCTGCCCGTCCTCCGGTCTGGTGTTCCACGAGCCCGCCGAGAAGCTGATGCGCTGGAACGCGGTCCTGGCGGTGGTCTTCCTGCTGATCGGCGGCATCCTCGCGATCGGCGTGGTGCTGACGCGCTGGCAGGCGGTGCACCTGCTCGATGCGAGTTCCTTCTACCAGGTGCTCACCGCCCACGGGCTCAACATGCTCGTGTTCTGGATCATCTTCTTCGAGATCGCGGTGCTGTATTTCGCCGCGAGCACGCTGCTGCGATGCCGCATCGCGACACCGGGCATGGCCTGGGCCGCGTTCTGGCTGATGGTGCTCGGCGCGCTGATGAACAACTACTCGGTGATCCGCGGCGATTCGAGCGTCATGTTCACCTCGTACGCACCGATGGGCGCGCACCCGACCTTCTACCTCGGCCTGATCCTGTTCGCGGTCGGCGCGCTGATCGCCTGCTTCGTGTTCTTCGGCACGCTGGTCGTGGCGAAGAGCGAGCGCACCTACGTCGGCTCGGTGCCGCTGGTCACCTTTGGCGCGATCACTGCGGCGATCATCGCGGTGTTCACGATCGCTTCGGGCGCGATCATCCTGATCCCGACACTGTTCTGGTCGCTCGGGCTGATCGAGCACATCGACTCACTCATGTACCGCACCATCTGGTGGGGCTTCGGCCACTCGTCGCAGCAGATCAACGTCGCGGCGCATGTCGCGGTCTGGTACGCGGGCGCGGCGATCGTGTTCGGCGCCAAGCCGATGTCGGAGAAGGTGAGCCGCGGCGCGTTCCTGCTCTACATCCTCTTTCTGCAGCTCGCGAGCGCGCACCACCTGCTCGCCGACCCGGGGCTGACGTCGAACTGGAAGATCTTCAACACCAGCTACGCGATGTACCTCGCGGTGCTCGCGTCGATGGTGCACGGCCTCACCGTTCCCGGGTCGATCGAGGTTGCGCAGCGCCTGAAAGGCTACAACAACGGCCTGTTCGAATGGCTGCGCAAGGCGCCCTGGGGTAACGCGCCGTTCGCCGCGATCTTCATGTCGATCCTCGGCTTCGGTTTCCTCGGCGGGATCTCGGGCGTGATGATGGGCACCGAGCAGTTGAACCTCATCATCCACAACACGCTCTACGTGCCCGGGCATTTCCACGCCACCGTCGTCATCGGCACCACGCTCGCGTTCATGGGGCTCACCTATTTTCTGATTCCGGTGCTGTTCCGCCGCAAGGTCGCGTTCGGCAGCCTGGCGACCTGGCAGGTGTACATCTTCGGCCTCGGCATGGTGGGGGTCGCGCTGTTCCTGATGGGGGCGGGCACGCTCGGCGTGCCGAGACGGCACTGGGACATGAGCTTCGCCGGCAATCCCTTTGTCCACGAATTCCCCGGTGCGGCCTGGCTGATGATGACGCTCGCCGGCATCTGCGGCGTGATCGCGCTGGTGGGTGGCGCGCTGTACGTAATCATCACGGTATGGTCAGTGTTCCTCGGCGAGAAGGTCGAGGCGCCCGACTTCAAACGCGTGGGCGTGCGCGAGGGCGTGGGCGCGGTCCCGCTGACGCCGCCCGAGCAGCCCGGGGCGCACGCGGGCATCGGCACCTGGGGCATGGTGGCGCCAGGCACGTTCGTCCTGGCTCTGGTGTTCCTCAGCTCGTTCGTGCTGTACTACTTCGTCAACTGGAAGTACCTGTCCGAGGTCTGGCCGCTCAAGTAGGGACGCCCGCATGCGTGTACTGCTGAACCTGTTCAAGCTGCGGATCGGGGTCGCGATCGCGGTCGCGGCGCTCGCCGGCTGGGCGGTCGAAAGCGGCCCGGCGCTCGCCGGCTGGCAGGTCGCGGTGCTCGCGCTTGCGGTGCTCATGTCCTCGGCGGCGGCGGGCGCGTTCAACCAGTACGTCGAGCGCGACATCGACGCGCGCATGCGCCGTACCCGCAACCGGCCGTTCGTCACCGGACGCCTCAAGCACGGCCCGGCCTGGCTGTGGGCGATCGGCGCGCTGACGCTCGCCGCGGTGCTCGCCGCGGCGCTCGCGACCAACGTGGTCGCCGCCACGCATGTCTTTCTCGGCGCGTTCTTCTACGGCGTGGTGTACACGGTGTGGCTCAAGCGCCGTACCTGGTGGAACATCGTCATCGGGGGGCTCGCGGGCAGCTTTGCGGTGCTCGCGGGCGCGGCGGCGGTCTCGCCGGTGCCGGGGCCGATTGCACTTGCGCTCGCGGTCATTCTGTTCCTCTGGACCCCACCCCATTTCTGGAGCCTGGCGATCGCCTACCGCGACGATTACGAGGCCGCCGGTGTACCGATGCTGCCGGTGGTGGTGGGCGATGCGCGCGCCGCGAACGCGGTGCTCACCGGGGCCTGGCTGCTGATTATCGCCACCCTCGCGCCCGCGGCAGTCGGTCTCGGTCCGATCTACCTCATTTCGGCGGTCGCCGGCGGTGCCTGGTTCCTGCTGCAAAGCCATGCGCTCGCGGCGGCGCCCGGCCCGGACACCGCGCGCGCAGCGTTTCGCGCCTCGCTCGTCCAGCTCGTTCTGGTGCTGGGCGGCGCGATGCTGGACGTCGCGCTGCGATGACGCGGGGCGGGGGCGTCAGGCCGAAGCTCCCGCGCAGCCAGGCCCAGATGACCCGCCTCGGCGCATGGTCATGCGCGCTCGGTGCCTGGGCTGCGTTGTTGCTCGCGTGGCCCGCACAGGCCGCGCTGGATGAAAAACTCGCGCTGCGCGACAGCCAGGCCGCGATCGGACGCACCATCGGCGACTATCGCTTCACCGACACCGAAGGCAAGACGCTTCGCCTGTCGACGTTCCGCGGCAAGCCGCTGGTGGTGAGCTTCATCTACACCGCCTGCTACCAAATCTGCCCGACCACGACCAAGCACCTCGAGTCGATGGTCAAGCAGGCCGAGCGCACGCTTGGTCCCGGAACCTTCAACGTCGCGACGATCGGCTTCAACCTGCCGTTCGATTCGCCCGAGGCGATGGGCGATTTTGCGCGCAAGCAGGGCGTGCGCGCGGCGAACTGGCATTTCCTCTCACCCGATGCGGCCTCGCTTGCCGCGCTGCTCGCCGACTTCGGCTTCCGCAGCGAGGCCACCGCGGCCGGATTCGATCACCTGCTGCAGGTGAGCATCGTCGATGCCGAGGGGCGCGTCTACCGTCAGGTCTACGGCGATGCGTTCGAGGCACCGCAGTTCGTCGGTCCGCTGCTCGAGCTCGCGCAGAATGCACCGCGACCCGCGCGCGGCCTGTCAGGCTTGCTCGACGAGATCAGGCTGCTGTGCACGGTGTACGATCCCGCGGCCGGGAAATACCGCGTCAATTACGTCGTGGTGATCGAGATCCTGGTCGGCCTGAGCGTGCTGCTGATCGGTTTCACGAGCGTCGTCATCGAGTGGCGCCGACGACGGCGCCCGCCCGTGGCGCCGCACGCGCGCGGCTGATCCGCGCCGCGGTTTCACCGTTGACGCACGTCAAGACCGCGGGGACGCGGTTTCCCTAGCATTCGTTTTTCGTTGCCGCCGGGCGGCAGGATAAGGAGTCGGTATTGCTGAAGCGGATTCAAGCCGCGGGCCAATGGGTTTTCCTGCGCGTCGAGGCGCTGTTCAACCTCGCCTTCGGCGACCGCCTGAATCCGCTCTATTACCTCGGTCCGATCTCCTACTTCATGATGTGGCTGGTGGTTGCGAGCGGGCTGTACCTGTATGTCTTTTTCGAAACCAGCGTCGATGGCGCGTTCGATTCGGTCGAGCGGCTGACGCGGGCGCAGTGGTATTTCGGCGGCGTTCTGCGCAGCGTGCACCGCTACGCCTCGGACGGCATGGTGCTGACCATGCTGCTGCACATGGCGCGCCACTGGACGTTCGATCGCTACCGGAGCTTTCGCTGGTTCTCGTGGGTGTCGGGTGTCGCGCTGCTCTGGCTGGTCTATGCCGCGGGGATCAACGGCTACATGCTGCCCTGGGATCAAATGGCGCAGTTCGTCGTCGTGGCGACCGCCGAATGGTTCGACTGGATGCCGATGTTCAACGGCACGCTGGTGCGCAACTTCATCTTTCCGGAGGCGGTGAACGATCGCCTGTTCTCGCTGCTGTCGTTCATCCACCTCGGCATTCCGCTCGCCGTGCTCGCGCTGCTTTGGGTCCACACGCAGCGCGTGCCGCAGGCGAAGACCGCGCCGCCCTTGCCGATCGCGATCACCCTCACGCTTGCCCTCGTGGCGCTCTCGTTCGTCAAGCCCGCGGTCAGCCAGGCGAAGGCCGACCTGGCGAGCGCGGTGGTCGCGCTCGATTTCGACTGGTTCTACCTGCCGGTCTACGCGCTGCTGTATCGCTGGACGCCCGGCGGGGTCTGGGCGCTGATGTTCGGCGCGACGCTGCTGTTTCTCGTGCTGCCCTGGCTGCCGCCGCGCCGGCGCGAAGGCCCGGCCGAGGGCTATCACATGCTGGTGCATCCCGACAACCGGATCCTGTCGATTCGCGAAGGCGAAACGATCCTCGACGCCGGCCTGCGCGAAGGCGTGCCGTTTCCGTTCGAGTGCCGCAACGGCGGCTGCGGCAAGTGCAAGGCGACGATCACCTACGGCACGGTCGAGCATGGCGTCTACCAGCGCGAGCGCCTGACCGAGGCCGAACGCGCAGACGGCAAGCTCCTGCTGTGCAGCGCGACGCCGCGCTCCGACATCGAGATCGAGTACCTGCCGACGGCCGCCCCGGGCGGGGTGCCGGCGCGCGTGCACGGCGCGGTGGTCGAGTCGATGGAACGCCTCGCGCCCGACGTGATGCGGGTGATGCTCAAGCTTGAGGCGCGCGAGCCAATCGAGTTCTACGCGGGGCAGTACATCAACATCCTGCTCGAGGACGGCGCGACGCGCGCGTTTTCGTTTGCCACGGCGCCGCAGGTCACCGATCGCATCGAACTGCAGATCCGGCGCATTCCGGGCGGGCGCTACACGACCCATGTGTTCGAGGCGATGCAGTTGGGCGACCGGGTGAGATTCGAGGGGCCGCTCGGTTCGTTCTTTCTGCGCGAGGATTCGGACAAGCCGATCATCTTCGTCGCGGGTTCGACCGGATTCGCGCCGGTGAAGAGCATGGTCGAATACGCCTTCGCGCGCGGCATGAAACGCCAGATGATGCTCTATTGGGGCACGCGCCGACCCGAGGACATGTACCTGCGCGAACTCGCCGAGCAGTGGGCGCGCGAACACGACCACTTCCGCTTCGTCCCGGTGCTCTCCGAGCCGCGCCCCGAGGATCACTGGAGCGGGCGCACCGGCCTCGTGCATGAGGCGATTCTCGAGGACTTCCCGAAACTTGCCGAGTATCAGGTCTACGCCTGCGGCTCGGCGGGCATGGTCGAGGCGGCCTACCCGGCGTTCCAGGCGCGCGGCCTTTCGCAGGACGACTGCTTCTCGGATGCGTTTCGCCTTGCGCCGCGCATCCGCAACGAAACGAGCGAGCTGGTCAAGCTCGGCGGGACGGCTTGATGAAACTCCTGCGCGGCCTCGCCCAACTGCTCCTGTACCTGCCGCTGATGGCATTGATCGGATACTTTTCGACCGCGCCCCGCTTCAACGTAATTGCTGCGGACCAGGCGCTGGTGCGGCTGTCGATCATTCATGCCGCGCAACGCAAGCTCGAGTGCCGCACGCGAACGCCCGAGGAACTCGCCAAGCTGGCGCCCAATATGCGCGCTGCGCTCGACTGCCCGCGCGAGCGCGCCCCGCTCACGGTCGAACTCGAGGTCGACGGCAGCGTCGTGTTCCGCCGCAGCGTTGCGCCGGCCGGCTTGAGGCGCGACGGCGCGGCGAGCCTTTATCATCGGCTGCCGCTGCCCGCGGGCCGGCATCGCGTCGTCGCGCGGCTGCGCGACCGCGCCGATGGCCCTTTCACCCACATGCACGAACAAACGCTCGAGCTTGCGCCGGGCGCGACTCTGCTGATCGATTTCGCCGCGAACCGGGGCGGGTTCGAGTTCAGGAGTTAGCACGGTGGGCGCGCCCACTGCGCAGGCCGCCATGGCCGGCCTCGATCGGGTCTTCGTCGTGGCGGCGCGTTGGCTCGATGCGCCGTTTGGTGCGCACGCGAATCCGCTGCGCAACCTCGGCACGCTCGCATTCTTTCTGTTCTGGGTGCTCGCGGCGACCGGGATCTACCTGTTCATCTATTTCGACACCAGCGTCGACGGCGCCTACGCCTCGGTCGGCGCGCTGAGCGAAGACCAATGGTGGTTCGGCGGCATCGTGAGGAGCGTGCACCGCTATGCCTCCGACGCCTTCGTCGCCGCGTCGCTGCTGCATCTGCTGCGCGAGTGGGCGGCGGGCCGCTTCCGGCGCTTTCGCGCCTTCTCCTGGATCTCGGGCGTGCCGCTGATCTGGCTCATGTACGCCTCGGGGATCGTCGGCTACTGGCTGGTGTGGGACGCGCGCGCGCAGATCTCGGCGCTCGCGATCGCGGAATGGTTCGACGCGACCGGGCTTACCGCAGAGCCGATGGCGCGCAACTTCATCGGCGCCGACAGCGTGCCCGATCGGCTGTTTTCGCTGTTCGTTTTCCTGCACATCGGGCTGCCGCTCGCGCTGCTCGCCGGGATGTGGATCCACGTCCAGCGCATCGGCCAGCCGAAGACGATCGCGCCGCGCGTCATGGTCGCGGCGGCCCTCGCGATGCTCGTTGCCGCGGCACTGCTGCGCCCCGCCGTCTCACAGCCGCCCTGGGATCCGTTGCAGCTGCCCGCGTCGATCGAGCTCGACTGGTTCCTGCTGTTTGCGATCCCACTGATGAATGCCACGTCACCCGCCTTTCTCTGGGTGCTCGCGGGTGGTGGGACGCTGCTCCTCGTCGCGCTGCCCTGGCTCGCATCGGGACCGAAGCCGGTCGCCGCGGTGGTCGATCCCGCGAACTGCAACGGCTGCGCGCGCTGCACGATCGACTGTCCCTACCAGGCGGTGCTCCTCATCCCGGCGCCGAACGTGCGCACCGGGCGCCAGGTCGAGATCATGGCCGACCGCTGCGCGGCCTGTGGACTGTGCGCGGGCGCCTGCCCGTCATCGACGCCGTTCCGCAGCACCGAGGCGCTCGCCGCGGGCATCGACATGCCGGATGCGACCGTCCAACAGCAGCGCGCGCGACTCGAGGTGGCGCTCGAGCGGCTTGCGCGCAACTTGGGTGCGCGCGGGCGCATCATGGTCTTCGGCTGCGCCAGCGCGGCAAACGTCGCGGCACTCGAGGACACGCGCACCGCGCTGCTCGACATGCGCTGCATCGGCATGCTGCCGCCGTCGTTCATCGAGTACGCGCTGCGCAGCGGCGCGGACGGTGCGTTGCTCGTCAGCTGCCGCGAAGGCGAGTGCCTGTACCGGCTGGGTGCGGAACTGACCGCGCTGCGGCTCGCCGGTGAACGCCAGCCCGTGCTGCGCGCAAGCGTTCCGCGCGAGCGCCTGCGCATGGTGGCGCTCGCGGCGGGCGACGAGGCCGCGCTTGCTGCGGCGCGCGACGCCCTGCGGTCTGCGCTCGAGGCGATGGGGCCGGCGCCCGCGCGCCAGCCGAAGCGCGAACGACCGGCCACGGGCGACGGGGAGGCGCGCGCGCATGCCGAGGCCTGACGCAGCCGCAATCCTGCGCGGCGTCCTTGCCTACGTGGCATTCGGCGCCCTGCTGGTGCTGTTCTCGCACGCACCGCGCTTCGAGCCGCTCCCCGCGGGCGCCGCGTTGCTCCAGGTCAGCATCGCCCACGCGGGCGCGCGGCTTGCGCCCTGCCGGCGCCTGTCGGCTGCAGAGTTGGCGGCACGCGCGCCAAACATGCGCGCGCCCGAGGTCTGTCCGCGCGCACGCTCGGCGGTGCGCATCACGGTCGAGCTCGACGGCCGCACGCTGATCGACGAGACGCTCGCGCCCTCGGGCCTCGCGCGCGACGGCACCTCGACCCTGTATCGCCGCATTCCGGTCGCCGCGGGCGAGCGCCGGCTGACGGTGCGCGTGCGGGACGATCTGCGCGCACCCGAACGCGTGGTCGAGCGGCGCGCCATCCTGCAGCTCACCCCGGGAGGGGTGCTCAGCATCGACTTCAAGCCCGCGCGCGGCGGGATCGTGCTGTCGTGAGACGATGCGAGCCGAGTGCCATGAGGCGATGAGATCGTGAATAGCCGCACCCTGCTCGATGCAATCGCGATTCCGCGCGCGCGTGCGGCGCATTACGCGTTGCCGGTGCCGGCGGATGCACGCTGCCGTCTTTCTGCCGCATGGATGCTGCTTGCGCTGGCCTCGCTTGCGGTGTCCGGTGTGTTCTCGGTGCTGCTCGTGCTCTCGCGCACCCCGGGCATCAAGGACGTGTTTCCGCTGGTCGATTTCTTTCACGTTGCGCTCGTGGTGCACGTCGACCTCTCGGTGCTGGTGTGGTTTCTCGCCTTCGCGGGCGTGCTCTGGTCGCTCAACGCACCCCGCGCGCGGCTGCGCTCGGGTGGACGGCGTTGGCGCTCGCCTGTGCCGGCGCGGCAATCATCGCGCTCGCGCCCTTCGTCGGCGCGGGGCGTCCGGTGATGGCGAACTACGTCCCCGTACTCGACGAACCGGTGTTCCTCACCGGCCTGTGCGTGTTTGCGTTCGGCATCGCGCTCACGGTGGCACGCGGCATGTTCGCCGCGCCGCCGGTTGGCACGCGACTCGATGCCGGCGGGGCGATGCGCTTCGGCTTGAACACCTCGCTGGTGGCGACGGGCATGGCGCTCGTTGCCCTGGCCTGGTCGTTCTGGCAGGTGCCGCAATCGCTCGACGCCAAGGCGTACTACGAGCTCGTGTTCTGGGGTGGCGGGCACGTCCTGCAGTTCACCTGGACGCTGCTCATGTTCGTCGCCTGGCTGTGGCTTGCCGAGGCCGGGGCGCGCCGCTGCCGCTTACGCCGCGTACCACGACGCTGCTGTTCGGCATCGGTCTGGTGTCGGTGTTTCTGACGCCGGTGATCTATCTTGCCTACGACGTGGGCTCGGTCGAGCATCACCGGCTGCACACCTGGCTGATGCGCTTTGGTGGCGGCCTGGCGATCCTGCCGTTCGCGCTCGCCGTGCTCGCGGGACTCGCGCGCGCGGCGCAGCCCGCCGGCGCCGAGCGCGTACTGCGCACCGCGCTCGTCGCCTCGCTGCTGCTGTTCGGCGTCGGTGGCGTGATCGGGCTCATGATCAGCGGCTCGAACGTCAAGATCCCGGCGCACTACCACGGCAGCATCGTCGGCGTGACGCTGGCGTTCATGGGTCTGGTTTACCTGCTGCTGCCGCGCTTCGGCTTCGGCGCGGTGTCGTCGCGCATCGCGGTGTGGCAACTCTGGCTCTACGCCGGCGGACAACTGCTGCACGTGGCGGGCCTGGTCTGGTCGGGCGGCTACGGGGTGCAGCGCAAGGTGGCCGGCGCCGACCAGGCGCTGCGCAGCATCGAGGCGGTCATCGCGATGGGCGTCATGGGGCTGGGCGGATTGATTGCGGTGATCGGCGGAACGCTGTTTCTGGTGCTCGCCTTTGCGGCCGTGCTGCGACGGCCCGCGTCGCAGCGCGACGACAGCGTAGTGGACACCTAAAATACGCGAAGCGCACGAACCGAATGGAACTCGTCTATTTCACCGTCATCGCGGTCGGCCTGTACTTCGCGGCCGACAGGCTGCTCGATTGGATCGAACGCAGGCGCGGCGCGCGGTTCGAGAACCGCCAGGTCGTGTTCTTCGCAATCATTCTGCCGCTCGCGCTGCTGACGTTCTGGCTGTTGCAGCGGCTGTCCAACGGCGCGTAGTTGCCGTAAGCAGTTTAATTTTCGCCGCTTTCTCTTTACGTCTCGTGCGTGCGCCTCATTTCCCTGCGTTTCGGCTAGCCAGTCGGAAACCGCACGGGTAAAATCCATCACTTGCCGGTCTAGCGCGCCGGCGTCAGCGTGCGACGTCCGCCGCAACGGTTGCAACGGTTGCAAAAGTTGCAACGGTTCGCGGTTTTACGGTTTCGCGACGGTTCGCGGTGGAGTGGTTTTCGGCCATGCGGCTTTCCCTGCGCTTTATTCTGCCTCTGGGTATCGCCCTTGCCGCGATCGCGTACGCGGTCGTGCCGCTGGTCGACCGCCTCGCGCTGCAGTGGTTCGTGCGCGATCTCGATGATCGCGGCGTGCTCATCGCGCGCGGCCTGAACGAACGGTTGGTCGATCTGGTACGTGCGCCGTCGGGCGGTCTTGTCGTGGGCCTGTTCGAGCGCGCGGTGCGCGACGAGCGTGTGTTCGCACTCGGTTTCTGCGCGCCGGACGGGACGCTCGCCTACGCCTCCGACCGCTATCCGCGCCGCGTCGACTGCGCCGCGGTGGCGGCGACGCTGGAAAATCACATGGTGCAGGTTGCCGAGGGGCCGGTGCACGTCGCGGTCACGCCAGTGGCAGACGCCGACGGCGAGCGGCTCGGATCGCTCGTCGTCATGCACGACATGAGCTTCGTGCAGCGACGCAGCGAGGAGACGCGGATGTACATCGTCTACCTCTTCACGGCGATCGCGGCGGTGGTCGCGCTGATCACCGTGATCATCGCCGAGCTGTCCTGGCGTGGCTGGGTCGCCGGCTTCAAGGCGCTGCTCTCGGGCGCGGACGCCGCGCGAGACGACGAGGGGACCCGCGTGCCCGAGCTGCGCCCGATCGAGGCCGATCTCAAGGCGCTGGTGCGCGACCTCGAAGCCGAGCGCAGTGCGCGCGACGAGGCGCATACGCTGTGGGGGCCCGATGCCCTGCGGCGCATCCTGCGCGATGACCTGAAGGGCGACGAGATCCTGATCGTGTCGAACCGCGAGCCCTATCTGCATATGCGGCGCGAAGGCAACGTGATCGAGATCCAGCGTCCGGCAAGCGGCCTGGTGACGGCGCTCGAACCCGTGATGCGCGCCTGCTCGGGGACCTGGATCGCGCACGGCGCGGGAACAGCGGACCGCGAGTCGGTCGACCAGTACGACCGCGTCATGGTGCCGCCCGACAAGCCGTCGTACCGGATCCGGCGCGTGTGGCTCAGCAAGGAGGAGGAGCAAGGCTACTACTACGGCTTCGCCAACGAGGGGCTCTGGCCGCTGTGTCATATCGCGCATGCGCGGCCGGTGTTCCGCGCCGACGACTGGGAGCACTACAAGGCGGTCAACCGGCGTTTCGCCGACGTGGTAGTGGACGAGGCGCGCAGCGAAGACCCGATCGTGCTGGTGCAGGACTACCACTTCGCGCTCGCGCCGCGCATGATCCGCGAGCGCCTGCCGCTCGCGACGATCATCGCCTTCTGGCACATCCCCTGGCCCAATCCGGAGGTGTTCGGCATCCTGCCGTGGCGCGAGGAGGTGCTCGAGGGCATGCTCGGGTCGTCGATCCTCGGTTTCCACACGCAGTTCCATTGCAATAATTTCTTCGACACCGTCGACCGGTTCCTGGAGGCGCGGGTCGACCGCGAAACGTTCACGATTACCCACGGTGGCGACCCGACCGAGGTGCGGCGCTACCCGATCTCGATCGAATGGCCGCCGGCCGCACTCGCAAACCTGCCCTCGGTGGACGAATGCCGCGTGCGTGTGCGCGCGCGGCTCGACCTGCCGCCCGACCATCGCATCGGCGTCGGCATCGACCGGCTCGACTACACCAAGGGCATCCTTGAGCGTTTCCTCGCGGTCGAGCGCCTGCTCGAGATGAAGCCGCACTGGGTCGGGCGTTTCAGCTTCATGCAGGTCGCCGCGCCGTCGCGCTCGTCGCTCGACGAGTACCAGAATCTAGAACACCGGGTGCGCGCAGCCGCGCAGCGCATCAATCTCCGCTTCGGCCAGCCCGGCTACCTGCCGATCCACCTGCTGATCGAGCATCACACGGCCGAGCAGGTCTGCGAAATCTACCGCGCCGCCGACCTGTGCTACGTCTCGAGTCTGCACGATGGCATGAACCTCGTCGCCAAGGAGTTCGTCGCCGCGCGCGACGACGAACAGGGCGTGCTGCTGCTGTCGGAATTCACCGGGGCCGCGCGCGAGCTCGTCGAGGCCCTGATCGTCAATCCCTACGACATTCAGCAATGCGCCGGGGCCATGGACGTCGCGCTCGCGATGCATCCCGAGGAGCAGCGCGCGCGCATGCGCTCGATGCGGCACCTGATCCAGCAGTTCGACGTCTACCGCTGGGCGGGGCGCATGCTGCTCGATGCGGCGCGCATGCGCCACCGGCGGCGGGTGTTCTCGCGTGCGCGCAGCACGCGCCTGCTGCCGACCGGCACCCACGGATGAGCGCGACGCCGCCCGCGCCGGCGGCCGACGGTGCAGCGCCGCCACCACCGGCGGCGCAGTGGGCGATTTTTCTCGACATCGACGGCACGCTGCTCACGCATGCCGAGACGCCCGACGGCGTCTACGTGGACGACGCACTGCGCGTGCTGCTCGGCCAGCTGCGGGCCCGCAGCGGCGGTGCGCTCGCGCTGGTGAGCGGTCGCGCGATACCGGACGTCGACGCCCTGTTCGCCCCGCTTGTCCTCCCGGCCGCCGGCCAGCACGGCGTCGAGCGACGCGACGGCGCGGGACGCGTGCATCGCCTGCCGTTTCCCGAAGAGCATCTGCGCCAGGTCGCCCAACGCTTCGCCGCGTTCAAGGCGCGCCATCCCGGCATCGTGTTCGAGAACAAGGGCCACAACCTTGCGCTGCACTACCGCCTCGCCCCCGAGTTCGAGCGCGAGCTGCGCACGCTCGTCGAGCGCGCCGTCGCGGACCTTGGCGAGGACTTCGAGGTTCAGGCAGGCAAGATGGTCATCGAGCTCAAACCCGGCGGCCATGACAAGGGCACGGCGATCGAAGCGTTCATGTCCGAAGCGCCGTTCGCCGGGCGCACGCCGATCTTCATCGGCGACGACCTGACCGACGAATTCGGCTTTGCCACCGTGCAACGCCTCGGCGGGCATGGGGTGAAGGTCGGCCCTGGGGATAGCGCTGCGCAGTGGCGGCTCGCCGACGTGAACGCGGTGCGCGCCTGGCTTGAGAGCGCGGTAAAGTAGCGCCCTACGCCAATGCGGCGACGCGGCGACGCAGCGCCACACAACCGAGGAACAGTTATGGCCGTCGACGAGCGCATCGCGCGCATGCATGAGGAAATGACCGGTTGGCGGCGCGACATCCACGCGCATCCGGAACTCGGTTTCGAGGAGAATCGCACCGCGGGGCTGGTGGCCGATCGGCTGCGCGCCTTCGGTTGCGACGTGCACACCGGCATCGGCAAGACCGGCGTGGTCGGCGTATTGCGCGTGGGCGGAGCGAAGAAGTCGATCGGGCTGCGCGCCGACATGGATGCCTTGCCGATCCAGGAGGCCAACAGCTTCGATCACCGCTCCAAGCGTGACGGCAAGATGCACGCCTGCGGTCACGACGGCCATACGACGATGCTGCTCGGGACGGCAAAGTATCTCGCCGAAACGCGTAACTTCGACGGCACCGTGCATTTCATCTTCCAGCCGGCCGAGGAGGGCATCGGCGGCGCGCAGGCCATGATCGCCGACGGCCTGTTCGACAAGTTCCCCTGCGACGCGGTGTTCGGCATGCATAACCGCCCGGGGCTTGCGCTCGGCAAGTTCGCGGTGCGCTCGGGCGCGATGATGGCGGGCGGCGGGTTCTTCGACATCGACATCACGGGCAAGGGCGCGCACGGCGCGCGTCCGGAATCGAGCGTCGATTCGGTGCTCGTCGCCGCGCACCTCACCACCGCGTTGCAAAGCATCGTCTCGCGCAATGCATCGCCGGTCGAAACCGCGGTGCTCTCGGTGACCAAGATTCACAGCGGCGATGCGTACAACGTGATTCCGCAGACCGCGCGCCTCTCGGGCACGGTGCGGGCGTTCTCGCGCGAGACGATGGCGCTCGTCGAGCGTTCGATGAAGCGCATCGCGAAGGGCGTGGCGGAGGGCTTCGGCGCCACCGCAACGGTCGACTTCCGTGTCATTTTCGCGCCGACCGTGAACAACGGAGCGGAGGCGGCGTTCGTGGCGGGCATCTGCGACGAGGTCGTCGGTGCCGAGAACGTCGAGCGCAATCCGCCGCTCATCATGGCCTCCGAAGATTTCTCTTTCATGCTCGAAAAGGTGCCCGGCTGCTACTTCAACGTCGGCGTCGGCGCGGGCGACAACGTGTGCGAGGTGCACAACCCGGGCTACGACTTCAACGATGCGGCACTGCCGCTCGGCGCGAGCGCGTTCGCGCGCATCGTCGAAACCAAGCTCGCGAAGCGCTAGCGCGGGCCATGCGGAGTGCGTCGCTGCGTCGCAGCCCGCTGCTGCGCGCCTGTCGACTACGCGGCGCAGGTGATCGCGACCACTAGGAGCCGAATTTCCAATGCGTCATCCGCCGCCGCCGAAGGGCTTTCGCGCTCTCCACTTGCCGCGTAATCCGTTCATCGAGGCCAACGGCCCGCTGTACGGCCGACTCGAGGACACGGCGTTCATCCTTGGCTTTCGCTGCGAAAAGAAGCACTGCAACCCGATGGGCATGTGCCACGGAGGCATGCTGATGACGCTGGCCGACATGCTGCTGCTGCTCGGCGCCAACATCCAGGAACGCGTCGGGCGTTTTCTCGTCACCGTGCACCTCACCACGGACTTCATCGGTGCCGTCCCCGAAGGCGCTTGGCTCGAAGGTCGGGTGCAGGTGCTGAAGATGACGCGCAGCCTGCTGTTCACACAGGGCACGATGGAGGTCGAGGGCGCGACGGTCGCGCGGGTGAGCGCGATCCTCAAGCCGACGGGCGAGCATGTGCCTGATTTTTCGCCCGACCGTTACTTTCGCTGATTGCCGCCCATGGCACTGCCATTTCCCGACCCGCGCACCACCGAAGCCGCGCACTTCTTCGACGCCGCGGCGCAGGATCGCCTCGAGCTGCAACGCTGCGAGCGCTGTGCGACGGTCTGGTTCTACCCGCGCCCGGCCTGTGTCGCCTGCGGCGCGCAGACCTATAGCTGGTTCACTGCCTCGGGCCGCGGCCGGGTGCACAGCTACAGCATCGTGCACCGGGCACCGACGCCCGCGTTCGGCGATCGGGTGCCCTACGTCGTCGCGCTGATTGACCTTGACGAGGGGCCGCGCATGATGACCAACGTCGTCGGCGGCGATGCGCGGGCAGTCGCGATCGGCGATGCGGTCGAAGTGGTGTTCGAGGACCGCGGCGAAGGTCGCAAGCTGCCGCAGTTTCGCCGCTGCGCGGAGGCATGAGCGTGCTGCGCAGCCAGGCGATCGTCGGCGGCGTCGGCGAATCGAGAATCGGCAAAGTCCCAGGCGTATCGGCGCTGGAACTCTGTGCCGAGGCCGCCCGGCACGCGATCGCGGATGCCGGGCTCGGCATCCGCGACATCGACGGACTGCTCACGGCCTACACGATGACCGAGCCCTATCCGGTGTTCTACGGTGCGCTGGCCGAATTCATGGGGTTCGAGCTGCGCTACGGCGCCGAGCTGACCGCGGGCGGCGGGTCGAGCGGGGTGATGATCCACGACGCCGCGCTCGCGGTGATGTCGGGGCGTGCCGAGGCGGTACTCGTGGTCTCGGGCGACAGCCGCGCGAGCGGCATGGGGCGCGACAACGCCGTCGCCGCACTCGCCGCCTGGGGGCATCCCTACTACGAGTCTCCCTACGGCGGCTTCATTCCCGCCTATTACGCGCTGATCGCGCGCCGCTACATGCACGAATACGGCGCCACGTCCGAGGACCTGGCGCGGGTCGCGGTGACGCAGCGTGATGCGGCCTGCCGCCATCCGAACGCGCACATGCGCTCGCCGCTGACGATGGAACAGGTGCTCGCCTCGAAGCCGATCGCCGATCCGCTGCGGATGTTCGACTGCTGCCTGATCTCGGATGCCGCCGGGGCGATCGTGGTGATGCGTGCCGAGCGCGCAGCCGATCAGCCGCGCAAACCGGTCTACCTGCTCGGCGTCGGCGAACATTTCACCCACGAGCACATCCTTGCCGCGCCTTCGCTGCTCGAATCGGGCGCGCGGCGCGCGGCGCAGGCGGCGTACGCCATGGCCGGGGTCGGGCCCAAGGACATCGATTTCGCCGCACTGTACGACTGCTTCACGATCACGCCGATGCTGCTCGCGGAGGAATGCGGTTTTGCCGAGCGCGGCGCGGCGGCCGAGCTGTGGAAGGACGGCCGCGCCTCGATCGAAGGGCGATTCCCGATCAATACCCACGGCGGCATGCTGAGCCATGCGCATGCCGGGGCCACCGGCGGCCTGTTCGAGACCGTCGAGGCAGTGCGCCAGCTGCGCGGCGGCGAGGGCGCGCGCCAGGTCGCACGACACGAGGTCGCGCTGGTCCACGTCGAGGGCGGAATCATGTCGAACCATGCGACGCTGATCTACGGCGCGCAGCCGGTGTAGGGGAGGGGAGATGAGCGCGCGTGGGATGTTTTTCGAGGATTTCGAGGTCGGGCAGGCGCTCGAGACGCCGGCGCGCACGGTGACGGCGACCGACATCGTCAACTTCGCCTGTTTGACGGGCGATTTCAACGAGGTTCATGCCAACTTCGAATACGCGAAGACGACACCGTTCGGCGAGGTGATCGCGCACGGGCCGCTGTTGTACGGGATTGCGGGCGGGCTGCAGTACGCGAGCGGCATCAACGACGGCACGCTGTTGGCGCTGTTGCAGATCGACCAATGGCGCATCCTGGTGCCGACGAAGCATGGCGACACCATCCGCATGGTGCAGACCGTGATCGAGAAGAAGGAAAGCTCGAAGCCCGACCGCGGGGTGGTGAAGTTCGCGCGCAAGGTGCTGAACCAGCGCGACGAGACGGTGATGGAGATGGAGGCGACCATCCTCTACCGCAGGCGAGCCGACTGAGGTCGCGGGCATGCGACTGCGTCAGTTCGTATTCGTTGCTCGCGATCTTGCGCCTGCGGTCGAGGAGATCGGCGCGGTGCTCGGGTTGGCGGTCTGCTTTCGCGACCCGGGTGTGGGCAAATTCGGGCTCGAGAACGCGCTGCTGCCGATCAACGGCAATTTCCTCGAGGTGGTCGCGCCGATGCGTGAAGGGACGACCGCCGGGCGCTATCTCGAACGGCGTGGCGGCGACGGCGGCTACATGATCATCCTGCAGTGTGCGGACGCTCAGCACGAGCGCGAGCGCATCGCCGCACTCGGCGTGCGCGAGATCTGGCGCCACGACAGCGACACGACCACCGCAACGCATTACCACCCGGCCGACGTGCCGGGCGCGATCCTGTCGATCGACACCATGTATGCGGGCAGCCATTTCCACCGCGAGCATGCCGACTGGCGCTGGGCCGGGCCGGACTGGACCGAATATCTGCGCACCGAGCGCACCCAGGCGCTCACGGCGATCGACATCCAGGCCGAGAATCCGGGATCGTTCGCCGAGCGCTGGAGCAGGGTGCTCGATCTGCCGAGCCGTGAAACGTCGCGCGGCCACGAGATCGGGCTCGACAATGCGATGCTGCGCTTCGTCGAGCCGCGCGATGCGCGCGGCCCCGGCATCGCATCGATCGACATCCTGCCGCAGGACCGCCGCGCGATCGTGGCGGCGGCCGAAGCGCGCGGGCTGCGCCGGGGAGAGGATCGGATCGAACTCTGCGGCGTCGGCGTGAATCTCGTCTGAGGCGCGGCGTGCGCTAAGCGCCGTAGCGCTCGACGAATCGCTTCAGGATTTCCTGCGCGTGCGGCGTCTGTTCCGCGCCAACCGCCGCGATCAGGCGCTCGGCCTCGTGGGGCTCGAAGTAGCCGTGGTGCTTGTAGGCGTGGATCCGCACCGTGAAGCCTTCGGCGTCGCCCTCGGGGTGGAACTGCGTCGCGTATACGTTCTGACCGACGCGGAACATCTGCACCGGGCAATTCTCCCCGGTGATCAGGAGCGTCGTACCCGCGGGGGTCGCGTCGCAGGCTTCCTTGTGTCCGAGCAGTACGGAGATTCGATCGGGAAATCCGGCGAGCAGGGGATCTCGCTTGCCGGCCTCGGTAAGATCGAGCATCGCGGGCCCCACGGGCTCGCCATAACGGGTGGAGATCGAGGTTCCCAGGTACGCGCCGAGCAGGCCGTTGCCGGAACACGCGCCCAGAAACGGGAAATCGCGCGGAACGATGTCATCGAACAAGCGGTTGAAGTCACGCTCGATCGTTTTCTGGATCGCGGACTTCCGGTCCCGCGGCGTGCTGATGTCGAAGGGGCTGCCGCCGACGATCACCGCGCAGTAATCATCCAGACGCAGATCCTCCGGGATGCCTGAATGCTCGATGCGCAGGCGCAGAACGTCCCGGGCTTCGAGCCGGCCGTACTTGAGAATCGCCGCGAACTCGCTGGCGGAGGTGTCGTCTTCGGGCCGCAGCTGCAAGATGAGGAATGGTTTCGGCATGGGAGCGGGGGCCGTCGAAGCCGGTCGGTGTGCAGGACGTTCCGAGCGCTGAGATTAGGCGAAACGAGGTCGGCGTGCTGCGGGGTCGGCGGTTGCGGGCGCGCATGGATTTGTGCAATGCGCTGGCTGGCGGCTTTCGACCAAAGCGGACGGTCGAGCTGCGTGAATAAGTCGCACGGCAAAATCACCTAATTCCCTTCCATTGGTCAGCGGAAAGGGTAGAGTCCCCCCTGGCTTGTCCCGAGGGGGAGAACGGCATCGGCCTCGTCAGACGTGCGCAGGTCTTTATCGTGGCACGCGCGATGCTCGCTGCCTTACTTGGCGCGCCGCTTGCTGCCCAAGCCCAGCAGCAAGCCTACCTGTTCAAGATTGGGTTTCTTGGAAACTCCACCGAGGCCCTCGAGGCGAATCTCATCGGGCCGTTCCGCGAGGGCTTGCGCGAACTCGGATACGTTGAGGGCCAAAACCTTCTAATCGAGTGGCGGTGGGCCGAAGGAAAGTACGGTCGCCTCCCCAAACTTATTGCTGAGTTGCTCGCGCAGAAGGTCCAGGTGATCGTGACTGCCGGGACGCCCGCCACCCTTGCGGTCAAGAAGGCGACGACGTCGACCCCTCTGGTCATGGTCGCGGTCGGGGACCCGGTCGGTACGGGCATCGTCCCGTCCCTCAGCAAACCCGGTGGAAACATTACCGGCTTGACGTCGATCTCAACGGAAATGGACGCGAAACGACTGGAGTTACTCAAGGAAGTGATTCCAAACGTCTCCCATGTCGCGGTGCTTTGGAATTCAGTCAGCCCACTCCAAGTGCTCGCCGAGAAGCGTGTGCAGGCCGCGGCCAAGGCAACTGGCGTAAGAGTGCTGTCGCTCGGGGTGCGCAATAGAGAAGAGATCCAGAACGCGTTTGCCACAATCATCACCGAGCGGCCGGACGCACTCCTCGTACTGGCGGATCGACTGTTCCTGCACCACCGGGCGCTCATCATGGCCTTCGCGGCCAAAGAGCGTCTTCCCGGGGTGCACGCGTACCGAGAACTGGTAGAGGCGGGGGGGTTGATGTCCTATGGCCCAAACTACGGGGAAATGCACAGGCGCGCCGCCTACTTCGTCGACAAGATCATGCATGGTTCGAAGCCGGCCGACCTGCCCGTGGAGCGACCCGCCGCTTTCGAGTTGGTCATCAATCTGACGGCTGCCCAGGAACTCGACCTCGCCATCCCGCAGGCCGTTCTCCTCAGGGCAACGGAGCTTCAACGTGCGAAGGCGCGGATTAAGTGAAAACAAAGCACTGCGGAGTTTATCGATTTCGCTTCGGCGTGGAGCGTACGGTTGCATCTGATGCTGGCGTTCGGCTAGCCGCACCCTCGGCAACCTAGTGCGCACGCCCCTTCATTCGAGGAGCCGAGCGAGACTCGAACGCCTCGGGCTATCCGGTTGAAGTGACCTTTCGCGAGTGTCTGCTTGTGGCCGGAAGCGGACGAACCAAGAGCGCCACACGGTTAAGCTGCTCCCACATCCTCGCGAATCATATCCGCCCCCTTCTCCGCCACCATCATCACCGCGGCGTTGATGTTGCCCGAGGGCATGGTCGGCATGACCGAGGCGTCGACCACGCGCAGTCCCAACAGGCCGCGCACCGCGAGCCGCTCGTCGACCACGGCCATCGGGTCCTGCGCCGGCCCCATCGCGCAGCTGCCCATGACGTGGTAGGTCGTCGAGCCGGTGCGCCGCGCGTAGTCGATCAGCGCGTCGTCGCTCTGACACCCAGCGCCGGGCCTGATCTCCGCGCCGCGGTAGGGCGCGAGCGCGGCGGCCTCGCCGATACTCCGTGCGACGCGCATGCCGCCTACGAGCGCCTCGCAATCGCCTGAGTCCCCGAGGAAGTTCGGCCGGATCTTCGGCGGCGCGAAAGGGTCGCGCGAGCCGATGTGGATGCTGCCCCGGCTTTCGGGCCGGCACTGGTAGACGCCGATCGTCATGCCGGGCTCGCGCTCGAACTCGCGCGTGTTGGCATCGAAACTTCCGTGCGCGAAAAAGAGCTGGCAGTCCGGGGTCTCGAGCTCCGGGCGGCTGCGCACGAAGCCATGGCCGATGCCGGCGGACCAGGTGAGTGCGCCGCGCCGAAACAGAAGATACTTCAGCACCTCGCGCACCAGGCGCCAGCCGCGCGTGTCGTCGTTCAGGGTGATCGGGCGCGTCACGCGCCAGGCGAGGCGCGCGCAAAAGTGGTCGCGGTAGTTCTCGCCGACACCGGGCAGCGCGTGACGCACGTCGATGCCGTGCGCGCGCAGCAGCTCGGGCGCGCCGATGCCCGAGAGCTCGAGGAGCTGGGGCGACTGCACCGCGCCGGCGCTGAGGATGACCGACCGGGCCGCACGCGCGGTCTGTGTCGCGCCATCGTGGTCAAACTCGACGCCGACCGCGCGCCGGCCTTCGATGAGAACGCGCCGCACCTGCACGCCGGTGCGCAGCTCGAAGTTCGTGCGCCCACGCACCGGGTCGAGGTAGGCGTCCGCGGCGCTCACGCGCCGGCCGTTGCGCTGCGTGACCTGGTAGTAGCCGACGCCGTCCTGCCGCTTGCCGTTGTAGTCCGGGTTGTGCGGGTAGCCGCACTCGACGCCCGCGGCGATGAACGCGTCGACCAGCGCGTGCCGCTCGCGCAGGTCGGCGATGTTGAGCAGGCCGTCGCCGCCGCGCAGCGCATCGCCGCCGCGCTCGAAGCGCTCGACCTTCCGAAAGTAAGGCAGCACCTCGTTCCACGACCAGCCGCGATTGCCTTTCCTGTGCCAGCTGTCGTAGTCGAGCCGCTGGCCGCGCACCTGCAGCATGCCGTTGATCGCGCTCGAGCCTCCGACGACGCGACCGCGCGGAATGGGAATGCGCCGGCCGTGCGTGCCGTCCTCGGGCTCGGTCTCGAAGCGCCAGTTGTAGACCGGGTGGTCGATCAGCTTCTGGAAGCCCGCCGGAATCGCGAACCACGGGCTGCGCGCTTCGCCGCCGGCCTCGAGCAGCAGCACGCGCATGCCCGCGTCCGCGCTCAAGCGGTTGGCGAGCACGCAGCCGGCCGAGCCGGCGCCGACGATGACATAGTCCCAGATCACTGGAGCCGACTCTCCTTGAGGCCGCCGATGCTACACCCGGCGCCGCGCGCCGATCGCGGCTAGACTTGCGCGCTTGCCATGCAGACCCCGGAAAAGTCCCAGCTGCGCGCGGTGGCGTGGATGCTCGCCACCATCCTGTCCTTCCTGATGATGGGCATCGCAGGCCGCGAACTTTCGGCCGAGGTGGGGCCTGCGCAGACGGTCGCATTCCGCAACGTCATCTGCCTGGCCATTCTCGTGGCGCTGCTGGCGGTCAAGGGCTGGCGGCTCGCGTTGACCGCCAAGCCGGGCCGGCACATCGTGCGCAACACGATTCACTTCGGCGCCCAGTTCGGCTGGTTCTACGCGATCGCGCACATTCCGATCGCCGAAGTCTTCGCAATCGAGTTCACCACGCCGATCTGGACCGCGCTGCTTGCGGTGCTATTTCTCGGCGAGCGGCTGAACGCGGCACGCGTGACGGCGATCGTGCTCGGCTTTGCGGGCGTGCTCGTCATCCTGCGTCCGGGCGCCGCGGTCATCGACGCGGCGTCGCTCGCTGCGCTCGGCGCGGCGTTCGGCTATGCACTCACTTACGCGTTCACCAAGGACCTCGTCGCGACCGACCGGCCATTGACGATCCTGCTGTGGATGAATGCGGTACAGCTTCCGCTCGCGCTCGCAGTCACCGGCAGCGGCTGGGTCTGGCCTACGGCCGCGCTGTGGCCCTGGGTGCTCGTGATCGGCCTCGTCGGGCTGACGTCGCACTACTGCCTGTCGCGTGCACTGACCTACGGCGACGCGACCGTGGTGGTGCCGATCGATTTTCTGCGCCTGCCGCTCGCGGCGGCGGTGGCCTGGATGCTCTACGATGAAACCGTCACCGTCTACGTTTATGTCGGCGCGGCGATCATCTTCTGCGGCGTGTGGCTCAATCTGCGTCGCGCGTAACCCGTTGGAGTCTGTGCGATGAAAACCGTCGACGTGAATGGCCGCCGCTACCGCTGGATGACGGAACCCCTGGTCGTCGTCTGCGTGGACGGCTGCGAAGTCGACTACCTCGAGGCCGCGGCCGCCGCCGGGCGCGTCCCCTACCTCGGGCGCTTGCTGCGCGAAGGCGCGTTCTTCAAGGGCGACTGCGTCGTACCGAGCTTCACCAATCCCAACAACCTGTCGATCGTGACCGGCGTGCCGCCCGCGGTGCATGGCATCTGCGGCAACTACTTCTACGACCGCGAGGCCGACGCCGAAGTGATGATGAACGATCCGAAGTACCTGCGTGCGCCGAGCGTGCTCGCCGCCTTCGCGGAGGGTGGCGCAGGCGTTGCGGTGGTGACCGCGAAGGACAAGCTGCGCACGCTGCTCGGCCATCGGCTGAAGGGCATTTGCTTCTCCGCCGAAAAGGCCGCCGAGGCCACGCTCGAGGCCAACGGCATCGACGACCTGGTCGCGTTCGTCGGCATGCCCGTGCCCTCGGTCTACAGCGCCGCGCTGTCGGAGTTCGTGTTCGCCGCGGGTCTGAAGATCATGCAGACGCGCCGCCCCGACCTCATGTACCTCTCGACCACCGATTACATCCAGCACAAGTTCGCGCCGGGCAGTGAGGGCGCGAACGCGTTCTTCGCGATGATGGACGGTTACCTCGAGAAACTCGACGCGCAGGGCGCAGTGCTCGCGCTGACCGCGGACCACGGCATGAATGCGAAGACCGGTGCCGACGGGCAGCCGAACGTCATCTACCTGCAGGACCTGCTCGACGGCTGGATCGGTGCCGGGCGCGCCCGCGTGATCCTTCCCATCACCGACCCCTACGTCGTGCACCATGGTGCGCTGGGGTCGTTTGCGACGATCTACCTGGATGCGACCGAACGAGACTCGGTCCGCGCACGCCTCGCCGAGGTCGAAGGCATCGATCTCGTGTTGACGAATGCGGAAGCTTGCGCACGCTTCGAGTTGCCGCCCGACCGCATGGGGGACCTCGTGGTCGTATCGGGCAAGCACGTGGTGCTCGGCACGAGTCGCGCGCGCCACGACCTTTCAGGATTGGACGCGCCGCTGCGGTCGCACGGCGGTGTTTCAGAGCAGACCGTGCCGCTGCTCTTCAATCGCAAGACTGCCGGAATTCCCGGGAAAGCGCGTCTGCGCAACTTCGACATCCTCGCTGTCGCGCTGAATCATCTGGATGCGAACGCCGTTACGCGCGCGTCGCGCTGAGCTGCCCCGCGGTGGTGCGTCAGTCGACGAATTGCCAGGTGCCCGTCTCGACTTCGAGCGAGCGGCGCCCGAACGGCGGCACCGAGACGTACATGAGCCACGGGCCCTTGTCGCCGTCCGGGCCGTAGTAGCGCTGTCGCGCCATGCTGACTCGGTCCCCGGGGCGCCTGTTGCGGTGGCTTCTCAGCGGAGGATTCGATTCGCACCCCTCGGTTTGATGGACATCAATAGGGCCCCGGCCCCTTGAACGTAACTTGACTGACTGGTGGCGTTGACCGGGATCTCTGCCCAGATGCCTCGGGTTTTGCGCCGCCAATTGCGGTGGCGGAACGGTGAGACCTCCGTTCAGCTGCCCGACAGAGTGAACAGCATAAGCCGAGATGCGGCCCGGAACGCTTAAATTCAAAGTGGGCGTCTACGTAGCAGCGGCGCTCGCGGTCGTCATGCTGGTTTTCATCGTGCTCGTGATCAGTCATCAGCGCGATCAACTCCTGGACCAGGCGGCAAACCACGTCAGCCAGCTCTCCGAGGTGATCTCGAAGAGTACCCGTTTCGCGATGCTGCAAAACCAGCCCGCGTACGTCGAGCGGATCATTCGCGACGTGGTCAATCAGGAGCGGATCGACCGCGTGCGGATATTCAACAAGGACGGCCGCATCATTCACTCGACCTATCCGCCCGAAATCGGCGTCATCGTCGACCGCAAAGCCGAAGCCTGCTTCCACTGTCACCAGAGCGAGAAGCCGCTCGAGCGCATTCCCCAGAACAAGCGCTCACGTGTGTTTGAGAACGCCGACGGCAGGCACCTCCTCGCCAGCATGCAAGTGATCCGCAACGAGCCGTCGTGTTACAACGCGGCCTGCCACCAGCATAGCAAGGCCAAGTCCGTGCTCGGCGTTCTGGACGTCGCATACTCGCTGGAGACCATGGACCAGACGCTGCGCGATAACGCCATCACCCTGGTCGCGTTGTCTCTCGGCTTTGTGATCCTTGCCGCGTTGAGCGTGAGCTTCCTGGTACACAGACTGGTTCGCTTGCCGTTGCGCGACCTCGAAACCGGCGCCAAGCGCCTCACGTCAGGAAACCTCGACCACACCATTCCGGTCAGAAGCGCCGACGAACTGGGGCAGTTGGCCACTTCGTTCAACAGCATGACCGCCGCGCTGCGTGATTCACAGCTGGAACGCAAAACCTGGGCTGAAACGCTCGAAGAGAAAGTGAGGACGAGAACACAGCAACTGCGTGTTGCGGAAGCCGAGGCTACGCGCGGCGAGAAACTCGCTTCCGTCGGCCTGCTCGCGGCAGGCATCGCCCATGAATTGAATAATCCGCTGACAGGCGTACTCACATTTTCAACTCTGCTGCGCAAGAAAATGCCGGACGGCAGCCCCGATGCGGAGGATATGGACCTCGTCATTCAGGAAACCAAGCGCTGTGCCGCGATCATCCGCCGGTTGCTCGACTTCGCGCGCGAAAAGAAGCCGGAGAAAAAATTCTCCGACCTCAACCAGATCATCGAGGAGACCGAACGTCTCATCGAGCGCCCCGCCCATCTGCGCGATATCGAGATCAGGAAAGAACTCGACACCAGCCTGCCGCCGGTGTGGGTCGATGCAGACCAGATCAAGCAGGTCGTCATGAACATGCTGGTCAACGCACAGCAGGCGATCGAGAAAAAGGGCACGATCGACGTGCGCACCCGGATTGCGCCGGAGCCGAAACGCGCGGAGCCGCTGGCCGAGCCCGTGCGCATGGTGGAAATTGCCGTCATGGATACCGGCTGCGGAATTCCCGCGAAGAACCTGCAGCGGATCTTTGATCCCTTCTTCACGTCCAAGGAAGTGGGTAAGGGCACCGGCCTCGGCCTGTCGGTGAGCCACGGGATCGTCAGGGCACACGGCGGCCTGATCGAGGTCGAAAGCACCGTTGGCGAGGGAACCACCTTCCACGTCTATCTGCCGGTACAACCCGATGCTGAAACGGCCGAGTTTCTGCGTGGCAGGAATCTGACATGAGCGCGCGCATTCTGATCGTTGACGACGAGGAGATCGTGGTCAGGAGCTGCCTGCGAATCCTGGCCGACACCGATTACGTTGTAGACGTGGCCAGGGGCGGTCTCGAGGCGCTGAAGAAGATAGACGACACGCCCTACGACGTGCTCGTCGTGGATATCATGATGCCGCAGATCGACGGCCTGGACGTGCTCAAGCACGTGAAGCATACGCGCCCGGACAGCGAAGTGATTATCTTCACCGGCCTCGCGCAATCCGAGACGGCTTTGCGCGCGCGCGAACTGGGCGCCTTCGGCTATCTACCCAAGCCATTCGAACCGGACGAGATCCTTCAGTTGATCGCACAGGCGCTGGCAAAGAACCGGACGTGCGGGGAGCGGCCTGCCCAATGAGCGCCCGGATCCTGGTCGTAGACGACGAAGAGATCGTCCTCAAGAGCTGCCTGCGCATACTCAATGGCGCCGATTTTGAACTGGAGACGGTGAACAACGGCCGCGACGCGCTGCGTCGGATTGAGGAAAGCCATTACGACATCGTGATCCTGGACATCATGATGCCGGAGCTCGACGGGCTCGAGGTATTGCAGCGGGTCAAGGAATCGCACCCCGAACTCGACGTCATCATGATCACCGGGCTGTCCCAGATCGACGTGGCCGTGCGCGCAATGAAATTCGGTGCCTTCGACTATCTGTCCAAACCGTTCGAACCAGACGAGCTCAAACGGGTGGTGGCGCGCGCGCTGGAACGGCGCAGGCTGCTGCAGGAAAACCTCAGCCTCAAGAGCGAGGTGAGTTCCAAGTACCGTTTCGAGAACATCATCGGCTCGAGCCCGCCGATGCAGAGCGTCTACCGCCTGATTGCCCAGTGCGCGCCCACCAACAGCACGGTGCTCATCACCGGGGAGAGCGGCGCCGGCAAGGAATTGATCGCCCGCGCCGTCCACTACAACAGCCTGAGGAAAGACAAGCCGTTCGTTGCGGTTGACTGCAACTCGCTCAGCGAAACCCTGCTCGAAAGCGAACTCTTCGGGCATATCAAGGGATCGTTCACCGGCGCGATGTCGAACAAGCGCGGCATGTTCGAAATCGCCGACGGGGGAACGCTTTTCCTCGACGAGATCGGCAATATTTCTCTTTCGACTCAGGCGAAACTTCTGCGGGTGCTGCACGAACGAGAGTTTCGGGCAGTCGGTGACACGCGCACCCAGACCACCAATATCCGTCTGGTCACGGCCACCAACAAAGATCTCAAGGCGATGGTGGCGGCGGGAAGCTTTCGCGAGGATCTCTACTACCGGATCAATATTTTCCCCATCGAAGTGCCACCGCTGCGGGAACGCCAGGCGGACATCCCCGCGCTGGCGTTCCATTTCCTAAACGTGTTCAGGAGCGAACTCTGCAAGGACGTGACGGAATTTTCCGAGGGCGCCATGAACGCGCTCACACACTATGACTGGCCGGGCAACGTGCGGGAACTGGAGAACGCCGTGCACCGCGCAATGATCCTTGCCAGCGGCAAGGTCATACGCCGCGCGCACCTCGCATACATCATCGACACGCCGTCCATGTCCGCGATCGAGGTGCCGCGCACGAGCGAGGAACTGAAGCGCCTGAAGAAAGTTGCGCGGGAGAAGTCCGTTGAGGAAATCGAGAAGCGCTTCGTTCTCGAAGCGCTCAGGCGCAACAACTGGAGCGGCAAGCGCAGCGCCGAAGAAACCGGCATGCAGCGCGCCAATTTCCAGGCGCTCATGAAGAAGTATCAGATCCGAATCCGTGGAACCACATCGGATCTCGACGACTCGACAGAGTCCTGACCGAAGGCAGTTCCGCCGCTGCACGCCTAGGCGGCGGGCGTGTTGGCCCCGGGTTCGTCCTCGGCATGTTCGTCAGGGACCTCCTCGTAGCCTGTCACGAACATCGCCTTGTAATGCGCCGACGGTGTGTGCCCGAGGCTGGCCAGGTAGACGTGAAGAAAGATGAAGAAAACCAAAAAGATGTAGATCAGCACGTGCACCGTATCGATGACGCGCACGCCGCCGAGCAGTTCTACGGGCCCATGGAAACGGGTTACGTCCCACAGCAGGATCCCGGTGACGAACACCACCGGCGCGAGCAGCATCATGACGACCTGGTACGTCATGCTCTGCATCGGGTTGAATTTGTTGTAAGCGCTGATCTGATGCGGGTTCGGGTTGCCCCTGAAAATCCCGTAACCGTAATACTGCATCTGGCGAAAGCTCTTACTGAAATGTCTGGTGGGGCTCAACTCCGGATGGTAGACCTTGATCTTATCGGAGAAGAGATAAAAGAGCAGCCAGATGAAATAGTTGCCGATGAGGACGAAGCCGATCCAGTTATGCCAGTTGACGGCAGTCTTGAACTCGAGAATGTCGATCAACCCCACGTAGCGGATCTGCGTGCCGGTGAGAATCATCAGCACGAACCCCGCTGCGTTGATCATGTGCCAGATCCTGACGGGCCGAGGATGAACGTAAATCCTTTCCATGATCGCGTCTCCGTCTAGGTGTTCTCGTGGTCGCCGCCGGTGCCGCCGGTGCCGCCGTTCCCGGGTGAACTCGCCGCGGCGCGTGCTTTGTCGCGGCTTTGCACGATGCGCTTGATCATCTGGTGACCGATCGGCACGGAAATCCCGCCGATCAGCGCCAATAGGAGGAGCCCGTCGAGGAGCTCGGTGCGCGTGCCGCCGATGGCGTAAAAGGTGCGCAGGGTCTCGACCGAAAGCAGCGAACTCAGCACTGACTTATGCGCCTTGTAGCGCAACGGCCTCCCGTCAGGACCGACTACCGAGACGGTGACGTTCTGGAACGGCTCGGCGCCGCCACGATGGCAATTGTCGCAGGCACGCAGCGCCTGGGATTTTTCGGCGAGCCGGTGCGCCTCGACGTCAACGCGCAATTCGATTCTGCCGCGCAATGTCTTCGGC